>NZ_FOMG01000046.1 GCF_900112485.1 Clostridium uliginosum | reverse complement strand
GCTGGTGGAGATGCAGTTACAGGAGCAGCCACAGTAATACTTGCTATGGGTGCTGGTAAAAAAGCTGCACAAGCTATAGATGAATATTTAACTAAGGCACATTAAAATAAATAATTATACTATGTTTTAATTAAATGTTGATATTTCAAATTACAATATAAATACTATTTTAAAACATAACAAAAATTAAAAATATTGATGATATTGTTCTTTTAAACAATGAATTAAGATAATAGGAGCTCCTAAGGGAGCTCTTTTTTGCATAAAAATAATTGAATAACACTATAGTAGCTATTTTTATATTGCGTGCTGATTATGAAATATTTAAAGTATTTAGTAGCATTTTACAAAAAAAGTAATGCGTATAATAACCAATTAAATAAATTTCTACAAAAAACGACCAATTTCACAAAAAACTATTTTCATAAGCCAATAAATTATATATAATGTAATTAAAAATATAAAATAAAAAACTAATTTGGAAAATAAGCACTAATATATTAAACTATTTTTAATTTAAATATAATAAGGAGAATATGTTAACAGTTAGGTATAATAAAAAATCGAAATTATATGTCAGTAATGGCAAAAAAATTAGACTTAATCAAGATTAATATTATTAATAAACAAGAAGGACATTGAAATTAAAATTTTTACTTATAGTAAGGGGATAGGCAAGTGTTAAAAACGATAAAAAGCAAATTGATTTTTCTTGTCACTATTTTTGTATGCACTATTATGTTTATGGGTTTTTATTCAATAAAGACTTTACAAAGTGTAAATGAGAAATCTACAGTTATTACAAAATCTTGGGTTCCGTCAATTACATATTCAGAAGAATTGAACACCATGACATCGGATTTTAGGTTACTTGAGTATGATCATATTATTGCCACAAGTCCAGAGACAATGAAAGAAAAAGAAAAAGCTATGGAAGAAAAAAATACAGAAATACAAAAATATTTAAATCTTTACAAAAGCGACATGGATATAGATGAGGATAAAGAAATATTTAATACTGTTAATTCAGAGTGGAATAAATACTTAGAATTAAATAAGCAAGTAATTGCTTTTAGTAGACAATTAAAAACAGAAGAAGCAATGAACATAATGAATAAAGAATCAAAAGAAGCTTTTGATATAGCATCTTCTTCGTTATTAAAATTAGTTGATTTTAATAAGAAAATGACTGAAAATGCTAGCTTAGAGGGAGATAAAGAATATAGCACTGCTATGAAGATAAATATTGCTATAATAATAATATTGGGTATAGCAAGTGTGATTTTTGGATTATTTATTATTAATTCTATAAGACGACCATTAAATATTTTAAAAGAAGAATTAAATGCTTTATCAGAAAGAGGAGGAGATTTAACCCAAGAAATAAAAGTCAACTCTGAAGACGAAATAAATGACCTTGCTAAAAGTTTAAATAAATTTATACACAATTTAAGAGATATTATTAAAACAGTTAATGAAAGCTCAGATAATATTGAAAGTGTTGTAGATATTATAAAAGATAATGTTACAGAATTAAATAATGATGTAGAAGAGGTTTCAGCAACTACAGAAGAACTTGCTGCAAATATGGAAGAAACTGCAGCTTCAGCTGAAGAGATGTTAGCAACATCACAGGAAATAGAAAAAGCTGTTCATTCTATTGCACAAAAATCACAAGAAGGAGCAGTTGAGGCGGGAGAGATAAATAAAAGAGCAGAAGATACAAAAACAAATGTACAAGCTTCACAGGAAAAAACAAATAAAATATTTATAAATACAAAAATGGAGCTTGAAAATGCTATAGAATCATCAAAGGTTGTAGGACAGATAAATGTACTTTCAGAAGCTATAATGCAGATAACATCACAAACAAACCTCCTTGCATTAAATGCAGCTATTGAAGCTGCAAGAGCAGGAGAAGCAGGAAAAGGATTTTCAGTTGTAGCTGAGGAGATAAGAAAACTTGCAGAACAGTCAAAGGATACAGTAATAGAAATACAAAATATAACAAGTAAAGTAACAGAATCAGTAAAAAATCTTTCTGACAGTTCAAACAAGTTATTGATTTTTATGTCTACAGAGGTTGATAGTGATTACAAGACTATGATAAATGTAGCAGATAAATATAGTCAAGATGCTCAGTTTGTTGATAATCTCGTAATGGAGTTCAGTTCAACATCAGAGGAACTTTTAGCATCTCTACAGGATGTACTTAGAACTATAGATGGAGTAGCACAAGCGGCTAGTGAAGGAGCTGGAGGAACTACAGATATTGCAACTAGTATATTAGAAGTTAATAATAAATCAAATGATGTTTTACAGCAGGCATTAAAATCAAAAGAAAATGCTCAAAAACTAAAAGGGGAAATTTCTAAATTTAAGATTTAGGACAATCTTTAATTAAAAGAAACAAGAATATTATAATCCAGTAAATTTTATACTTTTTAAGTAGTTTACTTATGAAGAATGTATAGTAATAATGCATATAAAATATATAACATAAATTAATATTTTATATATTTTGATTGAAACATGTGAATTAATAAAATAATATATTAGATTACTTTAATATCTATGAGTACAGATAATGAACTCATAGATATTTTATTTTATAGGTAGTATAAATATATTTTGGAGCATAGGAACAGTTATATAATATTTGTAATGAGTAATTTTGAATATGCCTAATTTTAAAAAGTTCAAATGTACAGTTTAAAATTAGGGAATATATATTATACATATTTGCAAAAGTTTATGTTTCAATTGAATTAGGCTGTATCAGATTGATATTTCAAATTACAATATAAACACTATTTTAAAACATAACAAAAATTAAAAATATTGATGATATTGTTCTTTTAAACAATAAATTAAGATAATAGGGGGACTGTCTCAGAATTATCAAGTGAAGCAATAACAAAGAAATAGAAATAACATTTATTAAAGAAGACTAGAAAAATTTCGCTAAGACTTTCTAACATATAAAGTTGTACCCATAAAAGATTGCTCCTAATATGCATTAGGACAATCATTTATGGAACAACTTCAAATGAAGAAACTCTAAGCTTATTTTTCAATGCTTCTTCTACAAATGTTATTTCTATTTTTTTGAATATACATCATATCATTAAATGATTTGTATTATTATACAGCCCCTTTTTTTGCATCAAAATAATTAAATAACAATATAGTAGCTATTTTTATATTGCGTGCTGATTATGAAATATTTAAAGTATTCAGTAGTATTTTACAAAAAACAATTCATACTATAACCAATTAAATAAATATCTACAAAAAACGACTGATTTTACAAAAACTATTTTCATAAGCCAATAAGTTATATATAATATAATTAGAAATATAAAATAAAAAAGCTCTTTTTGTAAAATTAATACTAATGTTTTGAAATATATTTAATTATTGAATGAAAATATTAAATCTTATATTTAAAATATAAGATTTAATTTAAATATAAGGAGGAAAATATATTAACAGTTAGGTGTAATAAAAAACGAAATTACATATCAGTAATGATAAAAATTTTAGACTTAATCAAGACTAACATTATTAATAAACAAGAAGGACAGTGAAATTAAATTTTTTACTTATAGTAAGGGGATAGGAATGTGTTAAAAACGATAAAAAGCAAATTAATTTTTCTTGTAACTATTTTTATATGCACTATTATATTTATGGGTGTGTATTCCATAAAATCTTTAGAAAGTGTAAATGAGAAATCTACAGTTATTACAAAATCTTGGGTTCCGTCAATTATATATTCAGAAGAATTGAACACTATGATATCAGATTTTAGATTATTTGAGTATGATCATATTATTTCCACAAATGAAGAGGCGATGAAAGAAAAAGAAAAAGCTATGGAAGGAAAAAATATAGAAATACAAAAATATTTAAATCTTTACAAAAGTGATATGAATACAAAAGAGGATGAAGAATTATTTAATGCTGTTAACACAGAGTGGAATAAATACTTACAATTGAATAAGAAAGTAATTGATTTGAGTAGACAATTAAAAACAGAAGAAGCAATGAATATAATGGATAAAGACTCAAAAGAAGCTTTTGATAAAGCATCTTCTTCTTTATTAAAATTATCTCAGTTTAACAAAAAAATGACTGAAAATGCTAGCGTAGAGGGAGACAAACAATATAATATTACCATGAAAATAAATTTGGCTATAATAATATTATTAGGTATAGCAAGTGTGATTTTCGGATTATTTATTATTAATTCTATAAGAAGGCCATTAAATATTTTAAAGGAAGAATTAGATGCTTTATCTGAAAGGGGAGGAGACTTAACTCAAGAAATAAAAGTTAACTCTAAAGATGAGGTAGCTGATTTAGCTAAAAGTTTAAATAAATTTATACAAAATTTAAAAGATATTATTAAAACAGTTAATGAAAGCTCAGATAATATTGAAACTGTTGTAGATAATATAAAGAATAATGTTACAGATTTAAATAAGGATGTAGAACAAGTTTCAGCAACTACAGAAGAACTTTCTGCTAGTATGCAAGAAACTGCAGCTTCAGCTGAAGAGATGTTAGCAACATCACAGGAGATAGAAAAAGCTGTTCATTCTATTGCACAAAAATCACAAGAAGGAGCAGTTGAGGCAGGAGAGATAAATAAAAGAGCAGAGGATACAAAAGCAAATGTACAAGCTTCACAGAAAAAAACAAATGAAATATTTACAAATACGAAAACAGATCTTAAAAAGGCTATAGAATCATCAAAGGTTGTAGAACAGATAAATGTACTTTCAGAAGCTATAATGCAGATAACATCACAAACAAACCTCCTTGCATTGAATGCAGCTATTGAAGCTGCAAGAGCAGGAGAAGCAGGAAAAGGATTTTCAGTTGTAGCTGAGGAGATAAGAAAACTTGCAGAACAGTCAAAGGATACAGTAATAGAAATACAAAATATAACAAGTAAAGTAACAGAATCAGTAAAAAATCTTTCTGACAGTTCAAACAAGTTATTAATTTTTATGTCTACAGAGGTTGACAGTGATTACAAAACTATGATAAATGTAGCAGATAAATATAGTCAAGATGCTCAGTTTGTTGATAATCTTGTAATGGAGTTCAGTTCAACATCAGAGGAACTTTTAGCATCCCTACAGGATGTACTTAGAACGATAGATGGAGTAGCACAAGCTTCTAGTGAAGGAGCTGGAGGAACTACAGATATTGCAAGTAGTATATTAGAAGTTAACAATAAATCAAATGATGTTCTACAGCAGGCATTAAAATCAAAAGAAAACGCTCAAAAACTAAAAGGAGAAATTTCTAAATTTAAGATTTAATTAAAAGAAATAAGAACATTATAATTTAGTAAATTTTATATTTTTTAAGTAGTTGAGTAATAAAAAATGCAGGGTAATAATGCATAGAAAATATACAACATAAATTAATATTTTATATATTTTGATTGAAACATGTGAATTAATAAAATAATATATTAGATTACTTTAATATCTATGAGTACAGATAATGAACTCATAGATATTTTATTTTATAGCTTTGTTTAAATATAGTGTTGCAAAAAAATAGTTTTTTAGAAACTAAATTAGTACTATTAGATTCAAGATAAGCATATAAGAGAAAAGGAAAAAAATTATTCATATTCATGTAATGAATGTCTCTAACAAACATAAATAAGATAAATGCTATAAATAATAAATTTTATTAATTAGAACTTATATATGAATTTACTAAAGAGAGTAAAAAATGTACTAAATGATATCATTATGTAAAAATATGTATCTAACAAGCAAATTTATGTGTAAAATCTATGTATAAAATATAATTAATTCAATAAATATAAAAAACTAACATTTTTAACAAACTAAATGTTATAAATATATTGAAAATTCAGATTTTACCAATTATAATTAAACGTATACAATGTAAAAAATAACCATGAGATAAAGATAAATGACTTAAACATATAAACTGTTGTGAATAATATGCTTTAATAGTTGTAATTTTATCAAAATAGGTCATTTGTACGGGAAAGATAGTTATTAATTTAACAGAAAGGGGGTTAATAATGAATATAAATACTTGTTAAATGTAAAAAAATGATAGTTTTTAGAAAAACATTTTTAAGTATTAGGGGGATGAAAAATGAAAAAGTCTATAACAAAAGTAATAGGGATTACTTTATTAGCAGTTAGTATGTCATTGACAAGTTTTCCATCAAATGTTAAAGCAACGGAGATAGGAAAACAAATACCAGAAATAACCCAATCAGTTAACCAAGGATCTAATAAAACTGAAGCAGAAAAAGTAAGCGATAAAACTCAAACAGAAAAAGTAAGCGACAAGAATGAAACACCAGAAGTAACAGATAAAATTGAAACACCACAAGCATCTGATAAAATTGAAACACCACAAGCACCTAAGGTTGAAATACCACAAGCATCTGATAAAATTGAAATACCACAAGTACCTGATAAGGTTACAACACCACAAGCACCTGAAGCTCAACTTGATGAAAATATTAATTTATTAGATGAATCAACATCTCAAGGTAATAAGTATCCAGCTGTATTTGTTCATGGATTCATGGGCTGGGGAAGAGATGAAGTAGCAGGATTTAAATATTGGGGAGGAACTGTAGATCTTCAACAAAAAATGCGTAATGCAGGATATGAAGTTTATACAGCAACAGTAGGACCAGTATCTAGTAACTGGGATAGAGCATGTGAACTTTATGCTTCTATAGTAGGCGGAAGAGTAGATTATGGTGCAGCACATGCTGAAAAATATGGTCATAGTAGATATGGAAGAACATTTCCAGGATTATATAAAAATGTAAGTGATAAAAACAAGATTCATCTTGTTGGACATAGTATGGGTGGACAAACTGTTCGTACACTTACACAATTATTAAGTAAAGGTAGTGAAGAAGAATTAAATTATGGACAATCAAATTTATCACCATTATTTGAAGGTGGACATAATTGGATTCACAGTGTTACAACAATAGCTACACCTAATGATGGAACAACTGCAGCTGATGGAAATAAAATGGTTGATTTTGCAAGCTCTGCATTTGGACTTTTAGGTTCAGCAACAGGTGGTAGTTCTCTTACAAGCTCTTTATTTGATTTTAAATTAGACCAATGGGGTTTAACAAAGAAAAGTGGCGAATCTCATTTACGTTATATAGCACGTGTTTTAAATAGTGATATTTGGACACATACAAAGGATATTGCATCATATGATTTAACAACATATGGTTCAGAAGAACTTAATGAATGGGTAAAAGCTCAACCAAATGTTTATTATTTCTCTTGGACAGTTTGTGCAACAAAAGAAGCATTTTTAACTGGACATTATATTCCTCAACCAGGGGTAATGAATAAGACATTTTATCCAAATGCTCTTGTAATGGGTAGATATACACGTGACGAAGCTGGTCTTCCTGTAATCGATGAAAGCTGGTGGCCAAATGATGGTTATGTAAATTGCATAAGTGAAAATGGTCCTAAGTTAGGCTCAGATGATGTTATAGAAAAATACAATGGTACACCTATAAAAGGTCAATGGAATTCTATGCCTACACTTATGAATATGGATCATGAAGATATAATTGGACGTTTCGGAAATGTAAAACAATGGTATATTGATCGTTGTGAACAATTAAGTGAATTGCCACAATAGAAATTAAATAAGTTGGTATAAGCTTATGAATAAATTAGGCATTAAAAAGATGGCTTATGTATAAGCCATCTTTTTTAAAATAAATAACAAATTAGTAAGAAGAATACATGCTAGTTATTATGAGTTAATGTCTAAATGTTATTGTAAATATATGTAGAAGTATAGCTTATACACTAACAATTAAATTTCTTTTGTAAAAAAATAACAAACAAATATTAAGACAATATCCATGGTGTATTTCAAGACTCAAATACTCGATTGCTTAGATGATAAAGTGAAGTTTAGAAAGATTATTGCAAATAAAAATAAATTTAGGGGGATGAATATGAAAAAATCTTTAACCAAAATAATAGGTATTACTTTATTAGCATTTTCTATATCACTAACAAACTTTCCGGTAACTGCTGGAGCAGTTGAACAAAAAACACAGATACAACAAAGCGTACAAGCAGTTGAGGCTGAAGTAGGGTCGCATAAAACAATTGAATCAACAAAAGACATAACTGAAACAATAAAAAAGACAGATAATACTAAATTACAAGAAATGCAAAAAGTACAGGAAGCACCAGCTGTACAAGAAAGTGAAAAGGTAAAGGAAGAACAAGAAGTAACAAATTTACCGAAAATAGATGAAATAAACAATTCCGTAAAACCAGATGAGGAAGAAGTTAAACAAACAGAAGATGTTAGCGAAGTACCTTCAATAGAGTTACCAGAACTTAATACTGCTAATATAACACAAGGTAATAACTATCCAATAGTTTTAGTTCATGGTTTTTTAGGATTTGGAAGAGATGAACTATTAGGATATAAGTATTGGGGTGGAGTAGTAGACGTTCAAGAAGAATTAAATGATTTAGGTCATCAAACTTATACAGCAACAGTAGGACCAGTATCAAGTAACTGGGATAGAGCATGTGAACTTTATGCTTATATAGTAGGTGGAAAAGTAGACTATGGTGAAGCCCATGCTAAAAAATTTGGACACAATAGATATGGTAGGACATATCCAGGTTTATATAAAAATATAAGTAATGAAAATAAAATTCATTTAATAGGTCATAGTATGGGTGGACAAACTATTCGTACACTTACACAATTATTAACTGAAGGTAGCAAAGATGAAATGAATTATGGACAAGGAAATCTTTCACCATTATTCGAGGGTGGAAAACATTGGGTTTATAGTATTACAACAATATCAACACCTAATAATGGAACAACTATAGCAGATGCAGTTCCAGCAAGAGAGTTCTTAAGTTCTGCATTTGGTATTTTAGGAACAATAACAGGTCGTAGTAATTTAGCTAGTTCACTATATGATTTTAAGTTAGATCAATGGGGATTAAAAAGACAATATGGTGAATCTCAATTCAAATATATAAGAAGAGTTTTAGGAAGTGATATTTGGGATAGAACAAAGGATATATCAACGTATGATTTATCAACACAAGGTGCACGAGAACTTAACAGATGGGTAAAAGCACAACCAGATGTTTATTATTTTTCTTGGTCAACTTGTGCAACAAAAGAATCATTAATTACTGATCATTCTATAGCACAAATTGGACCAATGAATCCAATATTATATCCAACAGCAGATATAATGGGTAGATATACACGTAACAGAGCAGGGCTTCCTGTTATTGATAAGAAATGGTTCCCAAATGATGGAGTTGTAAATACTTATAGTCAAAGTGGACCAATATTAGACTCAAATGATATTATCAAACAATATAATGGCGAAGCTAAAATAGGACAATGGAATGTAATGCCTAGACTTATAAACACAGATCATATGGATATAGTAGGATCATTTGGTGATGTTGAAGATTGGTATAATGATTATGCAGACTTTTTAAGTAAATTACCACAATAGATATACAAATATAAAGGAATATCTTCAGTATAATTGACAATTGATAAAGAATAATTGTTTAAAGTTGAGAATTTAGAGTGAAGAGTTAAAACTTAAAAAACAATCAAAAGAAAGTGTTCAAAAACTAAAAGGAGAAATTTTTAAATTTAAGCTTTAGAATCTGCTTAATTTTAAAATATAGTCTAAATTATTAATAAAGGTAGATATTAGATTTAAGATAATATCTGCCTTATTTTTTTATGTTTTTTTATAAGAGGTTAAAAAATATTATTTTTAAATATATATATTTATTATCATAATTAATAAATTAAAAAAATAAAATAAAAAAATATAAGGTTATTTTAATAAACTAATAAGTATAAGTATATTAAAAAAAGACTAAAAGTAATGTAGAGGGGGAAAAAAATGAAAAAGTCTTTAACTAAACTAATAGGTATTTCTTTATTAGCAGTAGCTATGACAGCAACAAGTTTTCCAAGTAATGTTAGAGCTGCAGAAATAGCAAATGTAGTACCAATAGTAACTCAAGCATCAGAAACAAAGGATGCTAAAGCAGAGGTAGTTCCAAAAACAGTAAAAACATTTAAAGAAGATGCTAAGCTAGAGGTGGCTCCAGAAACAGTAAAAGGAGATGCTGAGTTAGAAGTAGCACCGGAAACAGCAAAAGAAAACGATAACACAGAAGATAATTCAGAAACAGCAGTTGAAAAAACTAAAGAAGATTCAACTTTAGAAGCAACTGAAGTAACTCAATCAGATGAAGGTATTAATTTATTAGAAAACACACAATCTGAAGGTAATAAGTATCCAGTTGTACTTGTTCATGGATGTGGGGGTTGGGACAGAAATGAAAAATTAGGATTTAAATATTGGGGAGGTACAACAGACCTTCAAGAAAAAATGCGTAATGCAGGATACGAAGTTTATACAGCAGCAGTAGGACCAATTTCAAGTAATTGGGATAGGGCATGTGAACTTTATGCTTCTATAGTAGGCGGAAGAGTAGATTATGGTGAAGCACATGCTAAAAAGTTTGGACATGATAGATATGGTAGAACATATCCAGGCTTATATAAGAAGGTAAGTAATGATAATAAGATTCATCTTATTGGACATAGTCAGGGTGGACAAACTGTTCGTACAATCACACAATTATTAAGTGAAGGTAGCGAAGAAGAAAGAGCATATGGACAACATAATATGTCACCATTATTTGAAGGTGGAAGACACTGGATTAACAGTGTTACAACAATTTCTACACCTAATGATGGAACAACATTATCAGATTCAATACCATTTGTTGATTATATAACTCCATTATGTGGCGTTGCAGGTGTAGCAACAGGTTCAAATAGTGTTGTAAGCGATTACTTTGATTTTAAATTAGATCAATGGGGATTAAAAAGGGAAAGACATGAATTACAAGCTCATTATATTGGACGTGTTTTAAGGAGTGATATTTGGAAAAGAACTAAAGATATGTGTTCATATGACTTAAGCACATATGGTGGAGAAGAATTAAATAAATGGGTAAAAGCACAACCAGATGTTTATTATTTCTCTTGGACAACTAGTGCAACAAAAGAAGCACGAATTACTGGACATTATATTCCTCAACCAGGAGTAATGAATAAAAATTTCTATGCAAATTCACTTATGATGGGTAAATATACTCGTAATCAGTCTGGCAAACCTATTATTGATGAAAGTTGGTGGCCAAATGATGGTTATGTGAATTGTATTAGTCAAGATGGTCCTAAATTAGGTTCAAATGATATTATACAAAAATACAATGGTACACCTGAAAAAGGTCAATGGAATGCTATGCCTACACTTATTAATATGGATCACGAAGATATAATTGGACGTTTCGGAAATGTAACTCAATGGTATATTGATCGTTGCGAACAATTAAGTAAATTACAATAATAGAAAATAAATAGTAATTTAAATAAATTAGTATAAGCATACTACTATATTATTTTTTTTTGAATATGTCTTAAAAAGGAGATGTTACAAAATGATTTTTTAAATCATTATAAGCAACAGCTTCTTTTTTTTATGTACTATATTGACAAAATTAAAAATGAGAATATAATTTAGTTATACAACACCCCCCTAGGGGGAGGAGGTGAAATATTTATGAGTGAAGAAAGAAAAAAGGCATTACAAGCCTTAAAAACGGCTAAAGGACAAATTGAAGGAATAATAAAAATGATTGAGGATGATAGATATTGTATAGATGTTGCTAATCAGATTTTAGCAGCACAATCATTATTAAAAAAGGCTGATTTAATGATTTTACAAGGTCATTTGCGTCATTGTGTTAAGGAAGCTTGTTTAAATAAGAATCCTGATGAAAAGATAGAAGAAGTTAATAAAGTACTAGAGAAAATACTCTCTAAGTAGATTGAAGGTGAGATATGAATAAAAAGAATTTTAGAATAGAAGGAATGACTTGTTCAGCTTGTGCAAATAGAGTTGAAAGAACAATCAAAAAATTAGACGGGGTTGAAGGAGCTAATGTTAACTTTGCTACTGAAACTTTAAATGTAGAATTTGATGAAAATAAATTAACAAATCAAAATATAGAAGAGGCAGTAATAAAAGCCGGATATGGTGTTAAGAAGAACTTAAAGACTTATACATTTAAGGTTGAGGGAATGACTTGCTCAGCCTGTGCTAATAGAGTAGAGAGAGTAACTGAAAAATTAGAAGGTGTGGAAAATTCATCTGTAAATTTTGCTACTGAAAAACTTACTATTTCAATAAATGAAGATGAAATAGCTTATGGACAGATAAAACAAGTAGTGGATAAGGCTGGGTACAAACTTATTAAAGAAGATAATAATAAAAAAATAAAAGAGCAAGATGCATCACATCAATTACTTATTAGATTTATAATATCTGTAATTTTAACCATACCATTATTAATAATAACTATGGGACATATGATTGGAATGAATCTTCTTAGTATAATAGATCCAATGTTTAATCCACTAAATTTTGCTTTAATTCAAGTTGCATTAACCTTGCCTGTAATGCTAGTAGGATATAAGTTTTATAAAGTTGGATTAAAAAATTTATTTAAGCTTAGTCCTAATATGGATTCTTTAATAGCTATAGGTACTTTATCAGCATTTTTATATGGTATGTTTGCAATATTTAAAATTAATAAAGGCAATCATGAATATACAATGCATTTATATTTTGAATCAGCAGCAGTAATATTAACTTTAATAACCTTAGGTAAATATTTAGAAGCAGTTTCAAAAGGCAAAACATCACAAGCAATTAAGGCATTAATGGGATTGGCTCCTAAAACTGCAACTGTTGTAAGAAATGAAAAGGAAATAGTTATTTCAGTAGAAGAAGTTATAATTGGAGATATTATTTTAGTTAAACCTGGTGAAAAACTTCCAGTAGATGGTGAAGTTATAGAAGGAAATACAGCTATTGATGAATCTATGCTAACAGGAGAAAGTATTCCAATTGAAAAGGGAATAGGTGATAACGTAATAGGCGCAAGTATAAATAAAACAGGATTTATTAAATATAAAGCTACAAAAATAGGGAAAGATACAGCACTAGCTCAAATAGTTAAATTGGTTGAAGATGCACAAGGATCAAAAGCACCAATAGCAAAGATTGCAGATGTAATATCAGCTTATTTTGTGCCAATAGTAATTGGACTAGCTATTATCTCATCACTAGCTTGGTTAATTGCAGGAGAAACACCTATTTTTGCATTAACAATATTTATTTCAGTATTAGTTATAGCTTGTCCTTGCGCTCTGGGATTGGCAACACCAACAGCAATTATGGTTGGAACGGGTAAGGGAGCTGAAAATGGAGTATTAATTAAAGGTGGAGAAGCACTAGAAACTACTTATAAGCTAAATACAATAATATTTGATAAAACGGGAACTATAACAGAAGGAAAACCAAAGGTAACAGATATTTTAGTTAATAACTTTAATGAAGAAGAAATTTTAATTTTAGCAGCAAGTGCAGAAAAAGGTTCTGAACATCCATTAGGAGAAGCTATTGTTAAAGAAGCAGAAGAGAGAGGATTAACATTAAAAACACTTGATAGTTTTAATGCTATACCGGGACATGGAATAGAAGTGAGAATTGACGAAAAAGATGTTTTCCTGGGAAATAGAAAGCTAATGATAGAAAAAAATATAGATATATCAGTATTACAAGAAAAATCTAATATCTTAGCGAATGAAGGAAAAACTCCAATGTATATAGCGATTGATTCTAAGCTAGAAGGAATAATAGCGGTAGCAGATACTGTTAAGCCAAGTAGTAAAAAAGCTATAGAAGCTTTACATAAAATGGGTATGAAGGTTGCTATGATAACAGGTGATAATAAAAACACTGCACAGTCCATAGCTAAACAAGTAGGAATAGATATAATTTTAGCAGAAGTACTACCAGAAGATAAGGCAAATGAAGTAAGTAAACTTCAAGCAAACGGTGATAAAGTTGGTATGGTAGGAGATGGTATAAATGATGCACCAGCACTTGCTAAAGCAGATATAGGAATAGCTATAGGATCAGGTACAGATGTTGCAATAGAATCAGCAGATATAGTGTTAATGAAAAGTGATTTGATTGATGTAATAAGTGCTATTAAATTAAGCAAGGAAACCATTAAAAATATAAAGCAAAATTTAGGTTGGGCTTTTGGATATAACATATTAGGAATACCAGTAGCTATGGGAATACTTCATATTTTTGGAGGACCATTATTAAATCCAATGATAGCAGCAGCAGCAATGAGCTTCAGTTCAGTATCAGTTTTATTAAATGCATTAAGACTTAGAAGATTTAAAGTTTAGCTATGTTTTAAATAAATGTTGATATTGTAATATAAAGCTACTGGACAGTGGAATTTACTTTGAGAACACTAAAATAAATCTTAGTCCTATTAATGCATGCTCCAATCAAAGATTGTGACAAGCAATTAATAGTACAAATATTCATTAAGTGTTCTAAAAAAGCAAATTCCAATGCCAGTTCGCTCTTACATTAAAATATCAACACTATTTTAAAACATAGTGCAACAGTTTCTAATATAACTAAATTACAATAAATAATAACAAGGAGGATATGAATATGAAAAAAAAGATTTTAATTGAAGGAATGAAATGTAATCATTGTGTAGGTCATGTTAAAAATGCTTTAGAGGAATTAAAAGGGGTAACTTCAGTAGAAGTAAATCTAGAAGAAAAATATGCTTTAGTAGAGACTACAGAAAATAATGATGTTTTAAAGAATGCTATAGAAGATGAAGGATATGATGTTTTAGAAATTGAGTAATTTAGGCATCTCTAAATAAATAACTAGTAAGTCTTCCAATGTCATTTAGTTAACAAAATGACATTGATATTGTTCAAAAAAAGTAAGGTATAAAAATATACCTTGCTTTTTTTTCAATTAACACTTGACAAATATATAGAAAAATGCGGCGTAGCCCCTTAAATATATAAAAATTTAAGGAGGCATCACTAATGATTAATTACTCAAAAATTGTAAAATACAAGCTAACATATATTATTAAAGAAATGGG
>NZ_FOMG01000004.1:145235-210919 GCF_900112485.1 Clostridium uliginosum | reverse complement strand
ATAAGAATATTAAAAAATATAAGAAGTGAAATGTTCGTTAGAAATATAAATAGTTTTTTATTAAATTTACAACTTAATTATACAAGGATATAATAAGAACATAGAAAGTTATGATGAGGAAGTGATGACTTGGAGGGGAAAACTATAGATCTAAAAAGGGATGCTTATAGTAAATTGATTGATTGGAAAAATATGCACAATAAGAAAGTTTTGTTGGTAGAAGGTGCAAGACAAGTAGGGAAAACTTATTTGGTTAAAAAGTTTGCTATAGAAAATTACAACTATGTAATTTATATTAATTTATTAGAGGAAAGTGGAGAAGATTTACTTACAATTTATGATGAAATAAAAGAAGAAAGATTAAGTGGAAAATTAGATAGAGAGCATACTAATTCTTTAAAAGAAATGTTTAAAAGATTTTCAAAGGATTTTAAAGATGACAGTAAATGTATAATTATAATAGATGAAATACAAGAATCTTATAAAATATATAATATGATACGACAATTTGCAAGAGAATTTAATACTCATTTTATAATGACGGGAAGTTATTTAGGCAGAGTTGTGATGCAAAAAGAATTTTGGTCTCCTATGGGTGATGTGGATTTTTTAGAAATAAAGCCACTATCATTTACAGAATTTATAAATGCTCTTAATATGACTGAGTTATATGAATCTTTAGATTTATATGGAAAATCAAATAAAGAGGATTATGAATTTATTTATAATAAATATAAAGACTATTGTGTAGTCGGTGGATATCCAGAAATAGTTTGTCAATATTTAAAAACGGGTATTAAAGATTTAAATAATATATTTGAAAAATTGCAAAGAGTATTTTGTGAAGAATCCTCAAGATATTTTGATGGAGATATATTAACAGCTCGAATGTTTGAAGACTGTATAAATGCAATAATGCAAGTATTAACAAGTAATAAAAAAGGATTTAAAGAAAGTAGTTATACTGAAGAATTACAAAAGATTATAACCAAACAGTATTCTAGTAATATAACAAAAGAAAATTGTAATAGAGCATTACAATGGTTTTATACATCAAAATTTGTTAAGGATTGTGATAAGTTAATTGATTTTGATTTTACGAATATAAAGAAACGTCAAAGATATTTTTTATCTGATATAGGTATGTCAAATTATGTGATGAATAAAGCTAATATATTGATGTCAGAATCTAATGGAGTTCTAAATGAAACATTTGTTTATCACTGTTTAGTAGATAAGATACCAACAGTACCTATGTTTGCTATTTATGGAGATGGAGAGTTGGATTTTGTTTATCGAAATAGACAGAATGGAAATATTTACGGGGTAAAAGTGAAAGCTGGAAAAAATTCTGGAAAAACTATAACAAAATCATTAACTAATGGGAAAATAAACTTTGCTATTTATTTAAAAGGTTTAACAGAAGGTGGAATTGCAAACAGAACTTATACAATACCTATATTTTTATTTCCAAGGTTTAATTTTGAAGAAATTTTATTACCCCAATAAATAAGTTAGCACTATGGGAATTAAGTAATTCAACCATTGAAACTTTAAGTAAGGCATATTAAAATAAATAACAAGTAAGTCAGTGGCTGGTGAATGAATTTAAGGATTGTGCAAAATAAAAAATGATGGTATTCAAAATAGTGTGGTTTAAAAATTTACAACATATAATGGAATACATTAAAATCACTATTAGTGATCAATTATTATTTAACAAAGGTACTTGATAATACTTCAGGTACCTTTAAATTATTCTATTTTATAATTATTATAAGTTATAAGGAATAGTGAGATTAGATAAGTAACAATAATATTATAAATATTAATTAGGAGGGTAAAATGCTTAATTTTATTGGTAAAGGAAGTGCTTTTAATACTGACTTAGGTAATACAAGTGCTTTTATAAAGAAGGATAATAGTTTACTTCTTATTGATTGTGGAGGAACTGTTTTTCATAGATTACAACAACTTGACATATTAAGTGGACTAGAAAGTTTATATATTGTAATTACTCATACGCATCCTGATCATGTTGGGAGTTTGGGTGAGGTAATATTTTATTCATATTACATTTTAAAACGTAAAGTAAATATATTTTTTCCAAAAAAAGAATTAATGAAAAGTTTTTTAACTAGTATAGGTGTAAGTTCTGAAATGTATAATATTAATAGTTTTGATATAGTATATGTTAGAGATAGACAACTTGGGCAGTTTGCTATAGAATTTTTACCTGTTTCTCATGTTGATACAATACCATCATATGGATTTATAATGAAATTAAATGGACAGTCATTTTATTATAGTGGGGATGCAAATGTTATAAGTAATAAAGTGATTGAAAAGATGAAAAATGGAGAAATCAATAGGATATATCAAGATACGTGTGGACTAGAATATGAAAATAATAACCACTTATCATTAACAAAGCTTTGTGACATAGTTTCACCAGAATTTAGAAACAATATTTATTGTATGCATCTTGATAAACACATAACAGAGCAGGAAATAAAAGATAATGGTTTTAATGTTGTTGAAATAAAGTATTAGGCATTTATTTTTTAAGATGCCTTATTGATAGGAGTGTAAGAATAGATGAAAAAGAATGCATCACAAAGAGAGTTTAAGAAGTATAAAAGTCAAATAAGTCAAATAGAAGAAATAGTAGAGCATTCAAAATCAGGAGCACTTATAGAACATGAGAGTTCAATAAGAAAGAAACTAAGGCATCTTAAGGAATTAGATAATCAAGGGTTAAAAGATTTCAATATGGTATGTGAAAGATATGAAGAATTACTTGAATATACTTCAAAGAGAATGCTTGATGCATATAATAAGAAAAACAATACAGATTTTGATTTTTACCAAGTAATACGTGGAAATTATAATAACTTTCTAAATCAAGGGCTAATGACAGTTCTTACAAAAATGCATATACCTAAATTAATTGCAAAAGAATTTGAAGAAAAATTCCCAAGCAATCATAAAGATGAATATCCTGCAGCTAGGAGCATGAAGAGAAGGTTTTATATACATTTAGGTGATACGAATACTGGTAAAACATATAATGCTATAGAACGGCTTAAAACTGCAAAAAAAGGGGTGTACCTATCTCCTCTTAGAATTCTTGCTTTAGAAAATTTTGAAAAGCTAAATAAAGAAGGAATAGTTTGTGATTTATCAACTGGTGAAGAAGAAATCTTAAATTTAGGAGCTACCCATGTTTCATGTACAATAGAGAAGGTGAATTTGAAAGAGCGTTATGATATAGCTGTTATTGACGAAATTCAAATGATAAGTGATACCCAAAGGGGAATGGCATGGAGTAAAGCAGTGCTTGGATTACAATGTGATGAAATACATATATGTGGAGCAGCTAATGCAAAATATATATTAGAAAAGATGATAAATGATTGCAATGATGAATATGAAATAAAAGAATATAAAAGGGCTATACCACTTGAAGTTGAATATAAAAACTTTAATTATAATAATGCTAGAGAAGGAGATGCACTTGTAGTATTTTCTAAAAAAAGAGTATTAGAGATAGCACAGGAATATTCAAGCAATGGAATTAAAGCAAGCATTATATATGGAGATTTACCACCAGAAGTTAGAAAAATGCAATATGCACAATTTGTAAATAAAGAAACAAATATACTTGTAACTACAGATGCAATAGGAATGGGAGTTAATTTACCTATTAGAAGAATTATCTTTATGAGTATAAGGAAGTTTGATGGAGAAGAAGTGAGAGAGTTAACTTCACAGGAAATAAAGCAGGTAGGTGGTCGTGCAGGTAGAATTGGTATTTATGATGTTGGTTATATTGCAGGTATTGGAGGCACGGCGGACTTTATTAAGGCTAAACTTGAAGAACAGGATAAAGTTATAAGAAAAGCTGTAATTGGTCCATCAGAGGCTATATTAAATATTAAGAGCTTACCTTTAAATGAGAAGCTTGCTCTTTGGAGTACTAGAGAAGAAAAGCTAGATTATTATACTAAAATGGATATAAGTGAATATATTTTGATTTTAGATAAAATAAAAAAATATAAACTTAATGAAGATATAGAGTGGGATTTATTAAAAGTTCCATTTGATACTTCAAGAGATGAATTAATGGAGAAATTTTTAGAATATGTAGATGAGTTATTTATAAATAAGCAGAATGAATTATTTATTCCACATTGCTTTAATGGGAACTTGGATGATTTGGAAATTTACTATCAAAAGGTAAACATGTATTACTCATTCTCTAAAATATTTAACCTAAAATTTGATGTGAAATGGGTTTATGATGAAAGAATAAAGATAAGTGAAGCAATAAATGAGATACTATTAAGAATTTAAAAATCACTATTTATAGTATAAGGCACATTCAAAAAAATAATAGACCAGTATGCTTGTCTATTTTGAGTCATACTGTGTCTGCAAATATACGATGCATCTTTGGTCTATTATTTTCTTTTATGTGCCTAAATTAAGTTAGCAATAAGAAAGCAAAAAGATGATAATCAGATATTTAGATTATCATCTTTTCCTTTAGCCATCTTAAAATAAATAATATACATATCTCTAGTGAAATATGTATTTATTAAAAAAATTAATATATTATTTTGTTTTGTGTAGAAGAAAACTAAAGTTTAGGATCCACAACTGTTAATTGAGAATTTACAACTGCTAATAATGTTTTAGAATCAGTTAATACAGTTATATCTTTTGGTACATTAATGTTTTCAACAAATAATTTATCTTCACAATCCATATTAGATACATTAACTTCAAGATATTCAGGGATTTTTTCAACATCTCCTTGGAAATCTATAAATGGATTAAAAGTTTCTAATAATAATCTCTTAGATTCTAAATTTTCCTGTCCAACATATTTAATGGGTATTCTCATCTTTATGTTTTCATTTGGTTTTACATATTGAAAACTTACATGTGAAATTGTTTTAGGATCATTTTTTTGCACTTCTTTAACTACACAGTTTAATTTCTTATCATTTAAATCGAGAGATATAATAGAACCTTTATTGTTTCTTCTAAGCATTCTACAAAGCTCTGCATTGCACATTTTTATGGAAATTGGTTCTTCTAAGAATTCTCCATAAATTACTCCAGGAACTAGCCCTGATTTTCTAAGTTTATTTTTATTTTCTTTTGTATTTCTTTCCGATACCTTAAATGCTACATTTGCCATAATAAATACCTCACTTATAATATAATATATTGATTTATTAAGCACTATAAAGAGTTAAGGTGCGTAAATTTATACAACGTAACGCATAACTAACTACATTAGAGCTTAATTTTAAAGCTCCACATATGCATCAGCCTCCTTTTATTTAATAGCTAAAGCATAGTAAATATATTATTTAAAGTCAAATCATGGCAATAAGGAAATGATAATATAAATATGGTTTATTATGTAAAAAATAATATAAGCAATGTTTATCTTATAATAAGAAGATAAAAACAGTGTTTTATTGCTAAACTATTAAACTTAGATATAAGGCACATTCAAATAAAATTTATGATTAATACTTTATGAATATTCTACAATGATTCTTTAGATACATATTATAAATGAATAATATATATGTATGATTGTGAAATTTTACAAGATTTATAATAACATATTTATAAATTTTCATTTTTAGTATATACTGTTATTGTTTGAGTATATACTAAAAATAATATGTACTATGATTTAAATAATTCAAAAAGGGGAGAAATAAATGACCGAATTAAACCACGAACTTGGAATAATAGCATTAGAAAGTTGTAGAAAATTAGGAAATGCTATAGACAAGTATATTCAAAACAAAAGGAACTGTACTGAGTCATTCTTAATACCACTTAATGAAATAAGATTTTCTAATGGTGAAGGAAAGATTAAAATTCCTGAAACTATTAGAGGAAAAGACATTTATATTTTATGTGATGTTGGAAACTATAATTGTACATATAAAATGTTTGGAATTAAAAATCATAAAGGTCCTGATGAGCATTTTCAAGATATAAAGAGAACAGTTTCAGCTATTAGAGGTAAGGCAGCGAGAATAACTGTAATTATGCCTCTTCTATATGAATCAAGACAACACAGACGTAAGGGTAGAGAGTCTTTAGATTGTGCACTAGCACTTCAAGAACTTGAAAGATTAGGTGTTGATGAAATTCTTACATTTGATGTTCATGATCCTAATGTTCAAAATGCTATTCCTTTACTATCTTTTGAAAATATTTATCCGACTTATGACATAGTAAAATCACTTATATCTAATGAGAAATCATTAGAAAGAAACAAAGAAAAATTATTAGTAATTAGTCCTGATACTGGGGCTATGGATAGAGCTATTTATTATTCAAGTGTTTTAGGTGTAGATGTTGGATTATTCTATAAAAGAAGAGACCATTCTAGAGTTGTTAATGGAAAAAATCCTATTGTTCAACATGAGTATATGGGAAGAGATGTAGCTGGAAAAGATGTTTTAATAGTTGATGATATGATAGCATCTGGAGAATCAGTTCTTGATATTGCTAAAGAATTAAAGGGAAGAAATGCTAGAAATGTATATGTAGCTGCAACTTTTGCTTTCTTTACAGAAGGAATTGAGAAATTTAATCAGTACTATAATGATGGAATAATAACAAAAATATATTCTACTAATTTAACATATATATCACCAGATTTACATAATGCTAAATGGTTTAATGGGGTTGATATGTCAGAATTTGTAGCTAGAATTATCAATAGATTAAATCATGGTAAATCTATTGCTAAATATATGGATGCAACAAGAATAATACAAAGTTTATTAAAGGAATAGTATAAGTCCCTCGAAATTTTTGGTAAATTTCTGAGGGACTTTTTATTTAGGCATATTAAAAAAATAAGTCAGTATACTAGTCTATTTGGGGTTATATTGTGTCAATAAGTTTAGTTAATAAATAAGCTATGAGCTAAACTTTTTTCTTTTAAATTTAATTTTTAATTAATATTGTAATTTCTCATTTTAGATAACACATTTTCCTATTATTTTAATATTATATTATTATAAGTAATCAATAATTTAATTACTTTAACAAATGATTATTAAAATTTAAACTTTAGGAGGAATTTATGAATATTATATCAGAAAACGAAAAATCATTAGAGAATTATATGGATCATGAAGAACATTGTCACTCTTGTGAACCTAAACATTGTCACTCTTGTGAACCTAAACATTGTCATTCTTGTGAACCTAAACATTGTCACTCTTGTGTAGTATGTGAAACTCGCCATTCTTGTGCATGTGAACCTGGTAGAGCACTATTAAGATGTTCATGTGGATTAGCTGGACCACTTCCTATACTTGGAACAGCTGGATTAATTCCTACAACCCCTATTTCTGTAGGTAGTGTATCTATAGATACTACAAGAATGTGTAATCCATCAGTGCTTATAAGCGCTACTTTTCAAATTAATACTCCTATAGCTATATTATCTAATTTAACATTTAGAGTAGTTAAATGTGTTAATGGATGCACTCAACCTGTAGGTGGAAGTTTTACTTTCTCAAATGCAGTTGAAGCTTTATCAAGTGAGTCATTTAGTTTTAAATTCTGTGACTCAACTGAATGTTGTGGATGTGCAACTTATTCAGTTGAAATTTCATCAGCTACTTTACTTCAAGCTGGTACAACAGTATCTGGAACAATAACTGCACTTGCTGTAGAAAACCTTTGTTAATTATAATTATGATTTGATTTAAACAGCCTTAAATTAATTTAAGGCTGTTTATTTTTTATGCCTAATTAAATATATTTTGTTATTTTAATTCTAGTATATGAATATATTAGAATATAATAATTATTTATTTCTAGGAGGATTAAAATGCCAAATGACGACAGCGTAACTGAAGTAAAATGTGAATATTATGTTCCTATGGGTAAGCCAGGTGCTTTTATAATAAAAGTACCTATAGTACTGTCAAATCTTAAAATTTCAATTCCTATTAAGAAAAAAATTGATTTAAATAAAAATTGCAGAGGTATTAAAACTAATCATAATAAGGTTTATCTAAAAAATTCTAAACTAAATTCAAATGGTAAATTATTAGTAAATGGGTATATACATAAATCTTTAAAATACTCAATTTATAATTTAGATAAAATTACTGAGCAAAGTATGAATGTAGATATACCTGTAGCTGCAAATGTAACTATTAATTTTGATCAGATTCCGATTTGCAAAACTCCTAACTCTGAGGCTTGTTTCTATGAGAAATCAACACCTATTCATTGTAGTTTAGATTGTATAGAAATACTTAAAGATTCAGTATGTAATAGTTCTTCTCACTACTATATTGAAATGATAATATCTTTAAAATTAACTTTAACTCAAGTCCAAAATGTCTTTATCCCTGAACCAGAAGGAAACTTTATGTTACTTTCTGATAATTCAAAGGTACTTTCTTTAGATAATATAAATGAAGATAATTCCTATTGTGTTGTTGGATATGACCCAAAGAAAGGATTAATTGCAAATAAAATTGTTCAATCAGATTAGATTAATCATATTCAAAAAAATAACAAGTCAGTATACTAGTTTATTTTGCGTCATAAGGAAGTTCGACTCGTACACACTCACTGAGTAAGTGATTCACACAAAATTATAGATTGCATCTTTGACTTGTTATTTTCTTTCATATATCTTAAACAATTTTAGTATCTTAAGCTAGCAAAATATTTTTAAATTTGTTAGTTAACTACCTTTACCTGCTTGTCTAGTTCAAAAAATACTAAGAATATTTGACTAGTTATTTATTTTACAATGCTTTATAAATTTTTACGTTCATTAGCTTTGTTTAAGAAACTTTCTTTTTTCACACATACACGCTCATGTTCTCCAGTAGCTATTAATCCCTTGTTATCAAATGCCTTTAATGAAAAACTATATTTACGTCCATCTACTGAAGTAAGTTCTGCTTCTGCAAATACTTTAACTCCTTCTGCTGTTGCACATAAATGTTCTATAGTAATCTTTGTTCCAACAGTAGTATAAATATCTTCTAAGAAACTTTGAGCTAAATCTGAAGCTGCACCTTCCATAATTGCTGCAACCATTGGAGTAGCAAAAACTTCTACACTTCCACTTCTAACATTAACGGCTAACATATCTTTTGTAACTATAAGCTCACGTTTAGCTATTTGTCCAATTTTAGGTTCATTCATTACAGTCATCCTCCCATTTAATGTGATAGATAAATTATAACATATATAATAGGGTTAAACTATAAAATCTATAAGGCACATAAAAGAAAAGAGTAGACTGTTGTAAATGTTTAATGTCAAAAGTCCCTCGGAAATTTACGAAAAAATTTCTGAGGGACTTTTTTAATTTATATTAATATATTAAGCATTTTTGACTATTATTTTGTTCAAAATGTCTTAGTTACATTTAAATATCATTGGTATCTTTAATCTGTTATTTTATTTCATATGACTTATAAAAATGTTCTCCTTGATGATATTAATGTTATTTCTGTAGGATCTTGAATAGTATAATTATTATTACAAGACTTAGAATTAAAAGCATTTCTATCATATGCATATTCTGTGTTGTTAAATATTGCACTAGAAATAAATTTCCATACTTTACTAAAGTACTTTGACAGATTCAATGAATTTTTTGAAATTCTGTTATGAGGAATATTTTTACTAATAGAATAAGATCTTAAATTAAATTGAGATTTGTTAATAGTTTTATAATTCATAATAATCCCTCCAACTTGTAAACTATTTATTATAATTTAATGTAGTGACTTTTCTTTTAACCTCACTACTATAGTAATAATATAAATCATTTTTGTGAAATTTACATCTTTATAATAATTACCATTTAGCAAAAATATATACATATTTTTGAATATATTTATAAAAATGTCTTTAATATTAGACATATAATATTAAAGTATTAAAAGATACTTAATAATTTATAAAAGTTATAGAATTTATAATATTTTTTTTTAAAAAATAATCACAAATAATTAAAATAATATTATTAAAGAAGTAACTATAAAAACTAGATATTATCTTAATTTTGTACTTAAAATTTAATACTGAAAATTCCCCAAAAGTGACAAAAAACTTTTAATATACATTAATATTTGAGAAAAATGATTGAAAATTATAAAAATTGTAATATTAATGAATTTAATGATATAATTTATTTGTTTTAAATTATATACCATATAAAACAAATTAAACTAGGGGGAATAACAATGTTTTGTAAAAATTGTGGAAACAAAATAATAGAGGGAGATGCATTTTGTGGTAATTGTGGAACACCATCAGGACATAAAGAAACTTCAGTATCATTTACGCCACCTAAAGTAAAAGATTCTGTTTTAATGAAACTACTAAAAATGTATTTTGTTAAACCAGTATCTTTTTTTAGTGATATAAAAGATAAGGATTTAGTAAAAACATCAGTTGCTTTATTTTTGGGACTACCTATAATATATGGGATATTAAATATGCTATATAACTCTGCAGTCATTAATTATATTTTTAATACAGTTAAGAAATTACCTGATATTTTAGTTAAGGCGGGGATAATATCTGGTCAAGATGCAATAAGTGCTAAAAAAGAACTTCTTATGTCTAATAAAATGTTTGAGTTTAAAAGCAAGTTTGATAATATGATTGACAATAAGGATGTATTTTTAAGTGGAGCAGGTCAACTATTAGTAATAATCATTGTAACAGGAATAGTTTTAGCATTACTTAATGCAGTAATATTAAAAAATAAGATAAAACCTATAGATATATTATTTATATCAACTGTATCATACATTCCATTAGTATTAGCTATAACTTTAGCAAGCATAGCTACACTTATAAACATCATTTTTGGATTACTTATATTATTTTCAGGATATATATTATCATTTATTACTTTATATAATGGAATTAAACAATTTAGTGATGAAAAAAATGATAAGGTGTTTATTTTGATGGCTATATTATTTGTATTAATTTCAGCTATATTATCAATATGTATAGTAAACGAACTTGAACACTCTATGGCATCAATAATAAATAATTTTAACTCAATAGAACATTTATTATAGTTTAAAATTTAACAGTGATAAAATTTATCGCTGTATTTTTGATGAATTCAACAATAGCTATGGAGGAATAATTTATGAATTATTGTAAAAAATGTGGTGAAATTATAAAGGAAAATGCTAAATTTTGTAGCAGTTGTGGATCTCCAAATCACTTAGTTAATAATAAAAAAGCTAATGAAATGAACACTATTAAAGATAAAACAAAGAATAACAATCATAAAATAATATTTTTCGCAATAATAGCTATATTAATAATTGGAATAATTGGAGCAGTAACATTTATAAAAATAAGTTCTATTAAAAAAGAGAATTCTCAGACAAGTATAGATGTATTGTATGTAGATACAGATAATTATCCTAATGTAATATTAACTATACAAGCTAATAATTATTCAAAAGATCTTGAAATGAAAAACTTTACGTTAAAAGAAGAAGATGTTTTCCAAAAAGATTTAAAACTTGATATAGGAGCAGAAGAAAATCAGTATAAAATTAGCTATAAATCTTCAGGAAAAGCTACTACTGGAGAAAGAAATGTAAAGATAGCTTATTTAGAAGATGGTAAGGAAACACTTGCAGAAAAAAGTTATTCAGTACCAGAAAAGGCTAAAAATGATACTAAAACAGTTAATTCTAATTCTAATAATGTAGTTAATACTTATGATAATAATGAAATAGATATTAAAAATGCAATGGATAGATATGAGAATGACTATATAAGAATGGTTAATACAAAAGATACTTATTATATTAAAGATGCAATAGATTTAAGTGGAAGTTTAATAAATGAATTTAATGATATGTTAAAAAGCTTTTCAGAACAAAAAATAAATGAAAGTCTAATAAATCATGAAATTGAAGAGATAAAAAAGATAAGTGAGACTCAATATCAGGTTACTATTTATGAAAAATTTAATATATCTTATGGTAAAAAAAATGAGTCTAAATATACTGATTTTAGAACTACATACATTTTAAATAAAACCAACTCAGGATTTAAGGTATATGCTATAAAGAAAACAGATAATTTAGGAAGTAAATAAGGCAGATTCAAAAAAATAATAAACCAAATATACGATGCATATTTGGGATATTAATTTCTTTCATGTACCTAAATTTCTTTAAAACATGAATTAAGGGGGGAAATAAATAATGAAATTTTGTACTAAATGTGGTAATTCTATTTCAGAAGATACAAAGTTTTGTAATAAATGTGGGAATCCAATTCAAAATGCTGATATTAATGATAAGAAAAATGAAACCCAATCTATAAATATTTCAAAGAATGAAATAGATAAAACACAAATTATAGACATTTCAAAGGACGAAATAGATAAAACACAAATTATAGATATTTCAAAATTAGAAAATGATATAAAAGGTGAAAAAGAGAACAACGAATATTATGAGCCAAAGATGCGTAAGGTACCTAACAGTACTTCTAAAAATAAAAAAAATATCGAAAGTAAAAGTAGTGAAAAATTTTTATCAGGAATTATACCAAAGATTTTAATAGTTGTAGTTTTAATTGTACTTATACTAGTAGGTATTTTCTTTAATAAAATAAGGGGACAATACTATATTGTAAAATGCAATAACGCAGTAAGTGAAGTAGAAAAACTTGAATATGCAACTAAGGCTGTAAAAGCTTTAGAATCAAGTGAGACTAAAGATTTGCTTAAAAATACACTTATTGAAATATCGGGAAATGATGTAAATTTAGCAGAACAAAAGCTTCAGGAAATATCAAGCATGTTATCTCAAAAAGATTTTCAAAGCATAGCAAGCGATATAAAAGATAGGAAAGTAGATAAGCTTTGTAGTGAAGGAAAATATGAAGATGCACTTAAAGAATTTAATGAAATAGATAAATTAGGTGGAAATTTTAAATCTAATAAACATTACGAAGATGTAATGTTGAATGTTATTTCAAAGATAACAGGTAATCCTTTAAGAAGCTCAAAAAATTTACTTATGGAAAATGATAAATTATACTTTGATAATTTTGATGACGATTCTTTTGATGAAATAATAGAGTTGAAAAGTATAAACTCACATTCTTACAACTCAGAAATTAAATTAAATTTATATAAAGTCAAAGATGGTAAATATAAATTAGTGGATAATAAAACTGTTAATAATGCTTTTAATGGAAAGATACAGGGAGTATATAATTATGATACTGATAAAAAAGGAGTATTTATAAATTACGAAAGTGCTACAAATAGTTTTGCTACCTGCGTATTTGGAGTAGGTAATAATACGTTAGGATTAAAGGGGACAATATCGGGGAATAATTACACTAAGCCAGAGGATGTAGATAATGATGGAATATATGAAATTCTTTCAAAAAGCACAAGTTTTGTATCCTCATCCCAAAAAGCTACTTCTAAATGGTACAAAGTTTATGAAGATGCTAGAACTCCAACGGAGGTAACTGTAACTAAAGGAAAAACCGATAGTAGTAAGACTACCAATACAAATTCAGGTGATTATATATTAAAAGATAGTGATAAAGCATATCTTACTAAAGATGATTTGAAAGCTTTAAGCAAAGATGATCTTGCACTTGCTAGAAATGAAATCTTTGCTCGTCATGGATATGTATTTAATGAAGAACAATTTAAAAATTACTTTACAGCAAAGAGTTGGTATGTTCCTAACTCTAGTTATGATGGAAGTGATTCTAGTTTTAATCAATATGAGAAAGCCAATTATGCGATGATACAAGAATTGGAGAAAAAATAAATGAAGAAATTTTTACCATGGTTTTTATCCTTAATGATTTTAATATCTTTATCAGGATGCTTTTCTAATATTAAAGAAGAATCAGTGAAAAGTGAAATAAATAATGCACAAGAAGAAGTTAATGAAAATCAAAAAGTAGAAGAAAGTACAATTGAAGAAAGTAAGAGTCAAGATGTTACATCTAAACAGGAGGAAATATCTACTACTGTTAATAAAAAAATAGTAGTTATAGATCCAGGACATTCTTCTAATGGAAATAGAGAAAAGGAACAGCAATCTCCAGACTCGAATATTATGAAAATAAAAGATCCAGGTGGAGCACAAGGGGTTTCTACAAATGTTCCTGAATATGTTGTAGCTATGAATGTAGCAGTAAAATTAAAGAATTTATTAGAACAAAATAATGTTACAGTCATAATGACAAAAACACAAGATATCGAAAGTCCAGGAAATATAGAAAGAGCAGAAGTTGGAAATAAGAATAATGCTGATTTAGAAATAAGAATACATTGTGATTCAGCAGAAAATCAAAGTGCTCATGGAACATCTATGCTAACACCAGCGCCAATAGGATATGCTAAAGACATAAGCAATGTAAGTAAACAATATGGACAAACTATACTAAATTGTTTGGTAGATGCAACAGGAATGACTAATAGAGGTGTTGTTGAAAGAAATGACTTAACAGGCTTTAATTGGTCTAAAGTTCCGGTAGTACTTACAGAAATGGGATTTATGTCGAATTCAACAGAAGATCAACTATTAAATGATGATAATTATCAAAACAAATTGGCTCAAGGTTTAGCAAATGGAATCTTAGAGGCTTTAAAAACAAATTAAGGCACATGAAAGAAAATAACAGCCCAAAGATGCAAAATAGACAAGCATACTGGTCTGTTATTTTTTATTTGTTCTGTTTTAAAACCGTGTTGATATTAAAACAGAACCTTTATGTTTTAAATTCTTATATCTATTTATTTCAATTTTGAATTTATTTCAGATATATCTTGGGCCATATTTAAGAATACCATCATTACAGCAACGGAAATAAAAGCAAGGGCAAGTCCTAAAGCAATTATAAGCAATCCTATTAAAAAACTACCCCCCCTTTGTGTCATTTCAATAAATCCTAAAATGAAACTAGCAATAGTAATTATTGCAAATTCTACTTTAGCAATTAATTTCAATCCACTAATCCACATATTTCCATATTTCGGATTATCTAATGCTTGGGTGATTTTTTGAGTATAGTCATTTCTAAAAGTTGGAATGGGTTCACCACAGTTTTCGCAAAAACTTCCAGTTACTTCACATCCACATTTACTGCATTTTGAATTCATTTTTTATATCACCTTTCTTTTACAGTATATTATTATTTGTTCACAAAATTTTGAGTGCATTAATGTTTATAACCTTTTTTAATTTAGTGTTTATATTTTAATCCGTTATGTAAAAACATTAATAATAACAAAATAGGAGTAAACAATACCTTTTATACTCGTACATTTATCAAATTACTTTAACCATGATTAATCTTAGGCACATATAAGCACAGTCCACCATTTTAATTATTGTTTGAGTGTTATTTATATAGAGTTATATTTGCTTTTAGTACATGAAACCGATTATAAATAGGAAATATTTGTAATAAAAAACACTTCAAAGAATTTTTTTTTCCATTATTAATAAATTATTAATAAAGTTGTATAAAATAATACATAGATTTGTATTATAATATAAATAGTTTTAATAAGAAATTTAGAGAGGTGATAGCTAAAATATAATTATAAAATAAGTATTATGAATATACTCTTTGTAATTATACATATAAGACATATTCAAAAGATTACAAGTTAGTATACTCTAGTTTATTTTGAGTTATATGTTTAATATGATGGATATTACGTTTAGAACAGTCAATAAATGACTAAAGGAGAATATAATGAAAAATAAATTTATATATACCATGTTAGCAACTGTATTATTTTTAATAATTACAAGTAATACGTTTCCAGCATTTGCAGCACCTAATGAGTTATCACTTGAACAAGTTGTACAAAATGTACAAGAATATGATAGTAAAATTGAATACAATATGGACAAGCTAAATAAGTACAAAGAACAAATTCTTGAAAAAGAAAATGATATAAAAGAAAATGAAGAGGAATTGACAAAAGCTCAAACAAATTTAGAAGAAAAAGATAACTTGTTAGCAGAAAGATTAAGAAAAGTACACATGGATGGTGGATTTGAAACAACACCAATGCAATACTTAGATGCATTATTTTCTTCGGGCAATCTTGTAGAAGCAGCAGAAAAGGTTCAATTAATTTCTCAAATATGTAAAAGCGATAAAAAGCTTGTTTCAGAAGCAAAGCAATCAGAAGAAAAACTTACTGATATAAAAAAGAATATAGAAAAAGAAAATGAAGAATTACAAAAAGATAAAGAATCAATTGAAAAAGAAATCAAGGAATTAGAAGATCAAAAACAACAATTATTAGAATATGTAAAAGAAAACAGTGAATTATTAAGTGATGGTACAAGCAGTATTATTCCAATAACATTACCTACTGATATTTCAGATGAAGCTAGGGCATTAATAAAAGAAACACAGAAATACTTAGGCGTTCATTATTTGTGGGGTGGAGTGACTCCAGATGGATTTGATTGCTCTGGACTTTTGCAATATGTGTTTAAATCTCAAAATATAGATATACCAAGAGTATCACAAGATCAACAAAGTTTTGCAAAGCCTATTAGTATAGCAGAAATTAAACCAGGAGATTTAGTATTTAACAAAGATTCTAACTCAACACATGTAGGAATGTATATAGGAAATGATATGTATATCCATGCACCGCATACTGGCGATGTTGTTAAAATTTCTCGACTTTCAACTTCAAATATGAAATACATTGGAAGAATTTTAGATAAAAATTAAATTTTAAGTAAATATTGATATTTTACTATAAAGTTCATGAACAGAAATTAAATAGAAAACTTGACTCATATGAATTTGCCGAGTAAGTTCAAAAGCAAATTCCAATGCCAGTTCGCTTTTATACTAAAATATCCACAGTATTTTAAAACATAACTAAATTTAAAAATAATATTATACCAATGTAATTCATAAACTTTAAGGATATAAATATTTGAGAGGAATATATGTCTATTTATTTTGATGTTAAAACTATTAGAGAACTTATAGGAGATAATTATTGTAGGCAACCCAAAGAGTTTACATTAAAAGAATTATCACAGTATGATGGAAGTGCTGGAAAACCTGCTTATGTAGCAATAGAAGGTATAGTTTATGATTTAAGTAAAAAAGCAATTTGGGGTGGAGGAACACACTTTGGTCTTAAAGCCGGCAAAGACTTAACAAAGCAGTTTCGCTCTTGTCATGAGATGAATAAAATTCTTAGTAAGTTACCTAAGGTTGGGATACTTAGAGAACAATTATGAAATACAATTAAAACATAAAAAATTCAGATGAGAATATTAAGAAATTTCATCTGAATTTTTTTTGGATATTTTATTCTAAAATTAAAGTTATTTTTTCCTTAGATATTTCAAGAAACATATTTAAAGTTTTCATTTCTTTTAGGCTTACATCTAAAATTTTATTTTTTATTAATTTTTTTGATAATAATTATGTATGTATCTGTTTTTAAGTTTAATCATTCATTGGAACACATATCAATTGGTTTTATAATAGGATAACTGACCATTCATAACAATTTTACTTTTATTAGGTACTTGTATAGAAACTAATAAAATATTAAAAAAATCAACTGAACTTCCAACTGCATTAAATATACAAATAAACTTTATTATAGGAGTTAAATAACCCATTGGTCCCAAAATTAAAATACTTATTACTGAAATTAATAGAAAAGGCATAACTGCAATAAGTATATATATCTTCTTTGTTATGATTTCTTCTGTATATGCATAACCTCCAAACCATGTTAGTCCTAAAAATGTATTATCGGAATTTAAAAAGTTTGGTATAAAAATCAAATGAATAAGTTCATGAATATAAATAAATATAATAAAAATGATTATATCTACAATATTAATTGTTATAGAAATATTGTTAAGATTAATTCCAAAATTTTCTAAAGTAATTGGAGAAAACAAATTTATTATACATACAGATATTAAACCTAAGATAATCATAAGTGGAATTGAAAATATAATTGACATGATGATATTTTTAGGTTCCTTTATTAAAATCCAACCATCCTTTAATAACAGAGCATTTTTTTCTTCATTATGTGTAGGAATTTTATTTCGTATTTTTACAGTAATCACTTCCCTTAGCATTTATTATAATAAAATCAAAGTATACAATAACATAGATTATATTTATAATAAACCATTTTATAATTATTTACATCTTTTAAATTTTGTTGCCTTATTATTTCTAAATATTCTTATATATATTTTTTATAAAGAGTGTTCTTGTATTTTCCTATTATTATAAGTAAATATATGTTTAAAGCCAATGTCCTTTAAAATATCATATACATAATTTACTTTTTCACCAACTCTATTAGTAGTATGAGCATCAGAACCTACAGTTAAAATTTCACCATTTAAATCCTTATACATATGTAATATTTCTAATTTGGGAAAAAGTAAATTATTTGATAAGCCAGAAGTGTTTACTTCAATGCCTTTTCCTCTAGAAATTATAATTTTTAAAATATCATATATGTAATCTTTATAATCCTCAAAATTATATACTCCACCAGTTTTAAAAGCATAACGTTGAACAATATCAAGATGTCCAAGTATATCAAAATCACCCATTTGTACAAAATACAAAATTTCCTTAAAGTAAGTTTCATATGTATATGTAATGCCGTTTTCAGCAATATTTTTTCTTAAGCCTTTTCCATTAAGATTATGTATTGAGCCTATGATAAAGTCTAAATTATGTTCTTTAAAATACTTATCAAAATCATTTTTGTAAAGATGATATTCTCCAATCTCTATACCTTGTTTTATATTGATTTGTCCGGAATACCTCTTAGAAAGTATTTGTATTTCATTTTCATAATCCTTAAAATCAAAAGAATTATAAATGTTATCCTCACGGTTAAAGCTTATATGTTCTGTTAAGCATATTTCATTTAACTTCATAGAAATAGCTTTAATTATAATTTCTTCAATGGTTTGTTTACCATCAAAAGAATAAGTTGAATGTATGTGGTAATCACTTAAGTATCTCATAATAAGTAATCCTTTCTAAATACAATTGGTGCTAGTACACTTATACTATTATATATGTTCTAAGTTAAAATGCAAAATTTGCTATTTAGATTTTAGATTTTAGAAAAGTACTTTTAAAACAGAACATAAAATTTTAATAGTTTATGGAAGAAAGTACACCATTATTGATGCAGAATTTATAAATTATAAGACATATGAAAGAAAATAACAAGTCAAAGATACTATCATATTCACTCGTTATTTTTTTAAATAGGCCTAAATCTGCAGAAAAACATAAATTGGGATTTATTTGTAATAATGTATAGCAAATGGTAAAATATATAATGGGGATAAGATAAATAAATTAACTAACTATCTATCTATAAGGGGGAGAGAGTTTAATGGTAAATAAAAAGATAAGTAAAATGTTAGGTCCAGTACTTGGAATTATGGGTTTTATGTTAACCATAGGTGTCCTAGAAATTCCAGTTTCAGCTAATGATAATGTACAGGCTAATTCTGTATATTGTGAAGGTGCAAATTTTACTGATTGTAAATATTATTCAATAAATATAAATAAAACTGTAGTGCAAAATGGATTTAAAGTAACCCTAGATAAGGTTACAGCAACAAAGCATAAATTAAAAGTAATAGTTAAAGTTGAAAGTGAAAAACCTTTTGATAAAGAAAAATATGAAAATTCAATAGTGCAAGTAACATTTGGAGAAAATTGTTGTAATGGTGGAGGTAAATCAAGTGAGTATATAAATGACAATACACTATTAATAACTATAGATGAAGATAGCGATGAAGAGGAATACCCAGAAAAAGGGGAATTGAGAGTAGATGTAGTATTTCCAACTTACAAAGTTAATGTAGGGATAGATGCAAATGTAGATTTTTCAGAATCATTTAAAAATACAATGGAAAAAGAAGTATCTGCTAAAATACCAGAGTTTGATTTTACATTAAATAAATTACAGTCTGATATTTGGGGAACTAGAATTGTATATAGTGGATATCGTAGAGATTATTCTGAAAGAGAGAATGATCCAGCAGAATCTCGATATTCTTCAATGATATTAAAAATTGGAGATAGAATGTATAAAACAAGAGCTGCTGGGAGCCATTCTTCAGGAAATGGAGGAAATGATAGACTAATAACCGGAATTTATGAAGCAGAAGCAGCAACTTATGAAAGAATTAAAGATGCAAAAGATATAAGTATTATACCAGTAGTTTGTGATATGTCTTCTGATGAAGCAAACAAAATATATGAAGATAATCAAAAAAATGGATATAATGAAAAACGAAATGTCAATAAGGAAACAACTAATAACGTAAATTATATAAAAGTATTTAAATTTTCTGATGGAAGTAAGGGTGAAATATACAATATAGAAAGAAATGATAATACAGTAAAAGTATATTGCAAGGGAAATTCAGAAAAAGAAAGTTTATTAATGGCAAGTAATATGTTTGCGTATTATAATATCGGTGAGGATAAGTTAGGATATAACAATATATATGATAGTAGTCGCCATATGAGCTTCTATAAAGATTCAAGTGACGATCTTGGATATGTTGTGGAATTAAATAACGTAGAAAAAGATAAAGTATTAGAGATAGATTTTGAAAGCATGATAAGTAAAATAGATAGATATAAAATAGGGGATGCAATACAAGTATCTAGATAATTAGAATACTTTTAAGTAAATTCTGATATTGTAATATAAATAGAGTTTTTGTATTCATCTGAAACTTAGAAAGCGTTATCCTGGAGCGTGCAGATGTTAGCATCTATTTTTTAATAATATATATGGAAAGTTTACAAGAGAATGTGTAGTTGAATAAACAAACTATACATTCTTTATTTTTTATGAAAAGCATTTAAATAAAAATGTAAATAAAATTTTAAGGCTATGTTTTAGAATAGTGTTGATATTGTTACATTTTTGTTAAGTGGGCATTAGATGTTCTTAAGTTTAATTCTTTAGCCCACTGAACAATATGTAACAATATCAACACGGTTTTAAAACATAGCCAAAATTAAAAACAGTTGTTTTTAATTTTGAAGAATTTAAAAAGTATAAACTTAAAAGACATATATTTTCCCTTTTTAGAAATGTTATTCTAAATATGCTATAATGTTACTTGCGAAAAGGGGGAATCATAATGTATATATTTTTAATTATTTTATCCATAATGTCTGTTATAACGACAGAATATATTGCAACTGCTTTTATAGACTTTTCAATCTTAAATTTAAATTTTTGGGTTGTAATACCTGCAGGATCAATATTAATAGGTATGTTTTTAGGGTGGGCATGTTCAAAAGCGTTCAATAAAAGCAATAAAAAATTTAAGAAATGGCATTGCTTAATTGTAGCATCAGTAGCTATTATCACATTTTTAGGAATAAATTATATGGAGTATCGTACAACATATTTATCAGATGATTATACAACTAGTAGAACGTTTGAAGGAACACCTATTAGTGAATTTATCTATACTAATAATGATGGTACAGAAGTTAAAATGAATTTTATAAATTATCAAAAGTACTTATTGGATAATTTAGACTCTACAATCAAATTTAAGAGTGGTACAACAGCAGAGGTTAAAACAAGTGGTCAAATAAATTATATAGTTTATTTTTTACAAATTATATTTATGATAATATTTGCAATATTTTATTTTGTAATAAATTTATCTAATTTAAAATATTGTGATAAATGTAGAAGATACCATACTGTAAAACACTTATTTAATTTTTCACCATTAGAGTATGATACTGTTATGAATAAGCTTGAAGATATAAATTATTATGCATTAGATTTAAAAGAACTAGGTAATACTAAGAAGAAAAAATCCGATAGTGATGTATATTTTAAGGTAGAGCTTTCATATTGTAGCCAATGTAAAAGTGGAGAAATAATAATAAAAAAACATAAGGGAAATAATAGTGATAACATAAAAAATATAAGTATAGATAATTCTTTAATAGAAAGTTTAATATAATAACTTTTACATATTATTCTAAGAGTGAGCTATATTATTGAAGTTAAATTCAATAATATAGCTCAAATTTTTGCAACTAATTAAATAAAATATAAATCAAATAAGTAACTAGTCTATTTTAGTTTGCTAATATTTAGACAATAGGTAGGTTAATTAAATTGTAGGTAAGTTGTGATTATACTGTAACAAAACTGTGACAATTCAAGATTAAAATACAGATATAGATTTAATAAGTGAATTAAAATACTCTATAGATTTTTAAAAAGATATAGATAATTGAGGTGAATAAAATGATTAATAAAGTAGTGTATTCTGTCATAGTACCTTTATACAATGAAGAAATTGTTATAGAAGAAAGCTATAAAATATTAAAAAAGGTTATGGATTGTACTAATGAAAATTATGAAATTGTATTCGTAAATGATGGAAGTAAGGATAAAACAAAAGAAAAAGCTGAAAAAATATGCAAAAATGATGAAAAAATAAAACTTATTAATTTTTCACGAAACTTTGGTCATCAGGCAGCAATAACAGCAGGAATGGACTTATCATTGGGAGATGCGGTGGTTGTAATAGATGCAGATCTTCAAGATCCTCCAGAAGTTATTTTAAAGATGATTGAAAAATGGAAAGAAGGTTATGAAGTTGTTTATAGGAAGAGAACCAAAAGAGAGGGAGAGACTTTCTTTAAAAAATTTACTGCTAAGATGTATTATAGATTGCTAAAGAGTATAACTAGTGTTGATGTTCCAGTAGATACAGGAGATTTTAGACTTATAGATAGAAAGGTATGTGATGCACTAATAGCACTTCCAGAAAAAAATAGGTATGTAAGAGGACTTGTAAGTTGGGTGGGATATAAACAAACCTGTGTAGAATTTTCAAGAGAAGAGAGATTTGCCGGCGAGACTAAATATCCTCTTAAAAAAATGATTAAGTTGGCTTTTGATGGTATAACATCTTTGTCATATAAACCACTTGTTATTGCTGGATACTTTGGAGGTTTAGCTTTTTTAATAGGTATAATTTTGATGGGTATTACTATTGAAAAAGGCGTGTTAAATAAGACTGAATTAATGAACTTTGGAATGATTATATCCATTACTTTGATGATGTTTGGTGTAACTCTAGGATGTATGGGTATAATGGGTCAATATATTGGAAGAATTTTTGATGAAAGTAAAGGAAGACCTATTTATATAATTGACAGTACAACAAATTATGCATATGAAAGAAAATAACAAGTCAAAGATGCGACGTATATTTTGTCTTAAGATAAGTTCAACTAAATTCATCTGGAGTATAAAACTCCAGATGAAAAGTTTCACTTTATGTCAGACAAGGAGGTGAGATTAGCTTATAGCAGGCTATTAGCTGATTTTACTGACACAGTATGGCGCAAAATAGACTAGCATACTGATTTGTTATTTTTTTGAATGTGCATAATAATAGGGCTGATAAAAAATATGAAATTAGTAATTAGGGTAACTAATTATATTTTTAATTTAAATAACGAATTATGGGTTTTCAACTAGGTATGGGTGTTAAGGCAGATTTAAAAGAGATTATGGGAAACGTAAGGCACATTTTGGGAATGCTATTTTAGTTTATGTGCCTAAATACAACAATTGATAAGAACTTTATATAGGGAGGCAAAAATGAAAAAACTTAAATTTACAAAAGAAACTTTAGGATTATCACTAGTTTTAATATTATCTGCAATACTAAATTTTGCAAATATAAGTATAGAGGCATATGGAAATGGATATTACGCTGCGGGTGTAAAAAGTATGACTATGAGTCTTAAGAATTTCTTTTTTGTATCTTTTGATCCTACTGGGTTTGTAACTATTGATAAACCACCATTAGGATTCTGGATACAAGCTATATTTGCTAAAATATTTGGTTTTAGTGGATGGAGTATACTTTTACCGGAAGCTCTTGCTGGAGTAATTTCAGTTTGGCTTATATACTATCTTGTTAAAAGATCATTTGGAACTGTAGCGGGGCTTATATCAGCATTATGCCTTGCAGTAACTCCAGTTTTTGTAGCTGCAAGTAGAAATAATACAATAGATAACTTACTTGTTGTTACGCTACTTTCTGCTTGTGTTGCTCTTTCTATAGCAGCAGAAAAAGGAAAAGTTAAGTATCTTATAATAAGTTTAGTACTTGTGGGTATTGGATTTAATATAAAAATGTTAGAGGCATATATGATTGGACCTGCTTTCTATATAACATATCTTCTTTCTTCAACTATATCTTTTAAGAAGAAGATAAAACATCTTGTTTTAGGTACAGTTGTTCTTTTTGCGGTGTCCTTATCTTGGGCTGCAATTGTAGACTTAGTGCCAGCACAAAATAGACCTTATGTAGGTAGTAGTACAAACAATAGTGTTTTGGAGCTTATAATTGGACATAATGGTTTGGAGAGACTTGGTCTTGGTAACAAATCAGATAAAGGCGCTAGAGGTTTAGGCAATGATAACCAAGGCGATGGACAAAGACAATCCCAAAATACTATTGATGATATTACTCAAAATGCTCCTAATAGCAATAATCAAGGGCAGCAAATGCCTCAAGGTTCTCCTAGTGAAAATGGTCAAGGTGGTGGAAACATGCAACCACCTAATGGAGGCGGACAAGGAGGTCCAGGCGGCGGTAATCAGGGATCATTTGGAGGGCAAACTCCAGCTGGTGTTACAAGATTATTCTCTAAAAATAGTTTATCAGATCAAATAATTTGGTTTTTACCACTTGCTTTGTTAGGATTTATAGCAGGTGCAATAAAAGAAAAATTAAGATTCAAGTTAGACAATAAAAGAAAATTATCACTATCATTATGGTTTATATGGCTAGTTCCTGAATTTGTATACTTTAGTTTTACAACAGGATTGTTTCATCCATATTATTTAACAATGATGGCACCTCCAGCTGCAGCATTAGCAGGAATAGGAATTTCAACAATGTGGCAGTTTTATAAAGAAGGTGGATGGAAAGCATGGCTTTTGCCGATAGCCTTTGTGGTAGAAGGTTTAACTCATATGTTAATGTTATCTTACTACTATAGCATGCCAAATATTATGAGAAATATAATTATAGCAGCTCTAATATTATGTTTTGTATCTTCAGTTATACTTGGTATATTAAATATCCTAAGTGCAATAAAAAGTAAAAAGAGTACTTTTGAAAACAATGATGGTTTAAAAGAAATCAAAGATATAAAACTAAAGAAAACATTAGTAGGAATTGCTTTAATAGGAATTCTAGTAACTCCTTTTATTGGTGCAAGTGCTGCGATAACTCATAAGGTAAATGAAACTATTCCTTGCGCTGGATTAGAGCTCCTTTCTAATACACAGAAAGATGATTTTGGTGGAGGAAATATGACAAATACTAGTAGTGGAAATACAAAGTTAATTGAATTTTTAAAAAGTAATAAAACAAATGAAAAATATTTACTTGCTGTTTCATCAGCTAGGAGTTCTCAAGATATGATAATTCAAACTGGTGAATCTGTAATGGCTATTGGAGGTTTTTCAGGCTCTGATAACATACTTACTTTAGATCAGTTTAAGGAATTAGTTAAAAAAGGAGAAGTAAGATATGTACTAACAGGAGGTATGGGAGGCGGCGCTAATAGTGAGATTATGAATTGGGCTACTCAAAATGGTAAAGCTGTTCCAGAAAGTGAATGGAAAGATACTACTACATCAAATAATCAACCACAAGATGATAAGCAGAATACTGCAAATCTACAAAATCAAAATTCTGATAAAAGTAGTAACAGAAACTCAGGTTCAAGAGGACAAAATTTTGGTGGAGAGGAAGGAAGAAATTCTGAACAATTATATGATTTAAAAGATGCAGCTGATACTTTAAAGTAAAAACAAAAAAATATAAAATGGGTAAAATATTACATTGAACAAATTAAATATTTTACCCATTTTTTAATTAACTGTAGTATGTTAATACATTAAATTTTAGTGAAGGGAGAGTAAGAAATGCAGAAAATTGATTTTAAAAAACATATACTTAAAATAAGTTTGATTTTTATATTAATGATATGTGCATTTTTATGTATTTATACAGTATCAAATTATAAGAGTAACAATACTAATACACAAAACAATAAATTTAGAGGAGAAGGAAATAGCTCTAATAATGATGCAAATAATATGCAAAATAATCAGAAGCCACCTGAGAATATACCTTCTTCAGATGGAAATGCTCAATCAAATCAAAATATGCAAGCACATCAAAATGGAGGTGTGACTCCACAAGATGGGAATAGACAACAAGGACAAAATGGAGGTATGGCTTCACAAAATGGAAATAAACAATCAGGACAAAATGGAAATATGCAAAGAGGAAATACAAATACTAAATATGTTCCTGCACTTACCGCATACTCAGCAATATTTTTAATTTTATGTATTGGAATTTATTACCTATTTAGACGCAAAAATATAAAGATTAATTTTGCTGATGAAAAAATATTGATATTTACACTATTAGTTGCAGGATTTCTTTTAAGGATTGCAGCATCAACGCTTATGGACGGACACAATGATGTTAATTTGTTCAAAAATTGGGCATCAATTGCTGCAAATAGTCTTTCACAATTTTATTCAAACGCTAGGTCAGCGGATTACCCTCCTTTATATATATACGTTTTAGCTTTAATTGGTAAGATTGCAAGTACATCTGCATTTAGTTCATATTTTACATTACTTTTAAAGATACCATCAATAATTGCTGATATTGTTACATCTTATTTTATATACAAATTAGGAAGAAAACATTTTAATTCGGTAATTAGTATTTTAATGGCTGCATTTTATATTTTCAATCCAGCTATTTTTATAGATTCTACTTTTTGGGGACAAGTTGATTCAATATTTACATTATTTATTGTTAGTGCAATATTTTTATTATCGGAAAAGAAAATTTCCTTTGCATCTTCAGTGTTTGCAGTAGCTGTACTTATGAAGCCACAAGGAATTATATTCCTTCCTATACTTTTCTTTGAACTCGTAAGAGAAAGAAATTTAAAAGCTTTTATAAAGGCAGTAGTTTCAGGAGTTATTACTGCACTTATTATTATACTTCCATTTTCATTAAATCAAAAAAGTCCACTGTGGATTTTTAAGCTTTACGCAAATACTATATCAGAGTATCCATATGCTTCTGTTAATGGATTTAACTTTTATAGTTTAATAGGAGCAAACTATAAAAATAATACAGATACTTTATTCGTATTTAATTATCACACTTGGGGAATGATTTTTATTGTAGCAACAACATTATTTTCATGGTTTATTTACATAAAAGGTAAGAATAAAGCATTTACTTTTGCCATAGCATTGCTTCAAATTGCAGGAGTATTTACTTTTTCAGCTGGAATGCATGAAAGGTATTTATTCCCTGCTGTAGCACTATCAATTTTAGCTTTTATATACTTAAAGGATAGAAGATTTTTTATATTGTCTATAGGATTTAGCATTACTAGTTATATTAATATTTCTGCTGTCCTATTTAGTTTAAATTCATCAAACTTTAATACCTTACTTATGATAACTTCGTTGTTAAATGTATTATTGGTTGGATATTTGGTAAAAGTTTTATTTGACAATGCATTTAAAAAAATTCAAACTTTATAAAAAGGAAAAATGTTTTTTGAATGTAAATAAAGCACTGATCCCAGTAGCGGAACTAGAAATGAGAGAGCTATAGAAGATCATTTTGGCAAATCTGTGGAGCTGGAAGATGAGCTTGAAAGCAGCAATAAAGAAGAATTGTTTTAAAACGTGATGATTTAAAAGAAAATCTTATGTACTATCTTTTAAAACAGTGTCAAATATTAAAGACAGAAATGAATTTAAAGTAAATGGAGAATCTAAATAATGATTTAACATAGGTGCATTAGTAGTTTTTCGGAGGGATAGCATGAATGGAAAAAAGATATTAGTAGTTGATGATGAACCATTAATAAGAAAGCTTGTAACGGATTTTCTTAAAAGGGAAGGGTATAGCACTATTGAAGCAGAGGATGGACGAAAAGCCATGGATTTGTTTTCAGATGAAGAAGATATAGATCTAATAATTCTTGATGTAATGTTACCAGAATATGACGGTTTCACTGTATGTAGAGAAATAAGAAAAAAATCTAAGATTCCAATTATAATGTTAACTGCAAGAGGAGAAGAATTTGATGAAATTTTTGGCTTGGATATTGGAGCAGATGAGTATATTTCAAAACCTTTTAGTCCCAATATATTAATAGCAAGGGTAAATGCTGTACTAAGAAGAGCAATGCCCACAGATAATGAACTTAAGAAGTTTGCTGGATTAACAATAGATCATAATGCACGTCAAGTTATTATGGAAGGTTGCATCGTTGATTTAAGTCCTAAGGAATATGAGTTACTAACTTATCTTGCTGAAAATTATGGCAAGGCATTAAGCAGAGAGCAAATACTGGATAAAGTGTGGGGATATGATTATTATGGAGATTTAAGAACAGTGGATACACATATAAACAGATTAAGAATAAAATTAGATTCAAAAAGTGATTATATACATACTGTACGTGGCTATGGATATAGATTTGAGGCAGAGAAATGAACAAATCCATAAGATCAAAGCTTTTTGTCTCCATAACTTTTTTACTAATATTCTTTATTTCTGTTTTATGGATATTAAATAATTTATACCTAGAGCAATATTATATAAATAAAAAGAAAAACATACTCATACAAAATGCAAAAAAATTAACAGATATATATACAGGAAATGCACAAGATATACAAGATGAATTAGATAGAACAGCTAATATAACTGGAAGCAATATTGATATTATTGATAAGGCTGGAAACCCACTTTATAGATCTTTTCGTAGAGTACCAAATGAAAAAAATGTAATGGATAATAGTAAATTTAAACCTGATATGCAGCCACCACCAGATCAAATTAAGCTTAACCAGTATACAGAGGGTGAGTATACTTTTGAAACTAGAAGTGATGTGCAGTTAAAAATAGATTTTCTTACTCTTGTAACAAAATTAAATAATGGAGACATACTTGCTATAAGAGTTCCCTTAGTTTCAATAAGTGAAAGTGTGGATATTGCAGATAAATTTATTATTATCACAGGAATTATAATTGTAATATTAGGAAGCATATGGGCCTATTTGTTTTCAAAAAAATTTACTAAGCCAATATTAGAGGTGAATAATATTGCTCGAAATATGGCTAAATTTAATTTCGATGAAAAATGTAAAATAGTAGGAAAAGATGAAGTAGGGCAACTTGGTCAAAGTGTTAATTATTTATCTGGTGAGCTTAATAGGGCAATTACAGAATTAAATATAAAGAACAAGAAGCTTGAGGAGGATATAGAAAAAGAAAGAAAAATAGATGAGATGAGGAAAGAGTTTATATCTAGTGTTTCACATGAATTAAGAACTCCATTAGCAGTAATACAAGGCTATGCGGAAGGACTTGTTAGTAATGTTACTGAAAATGAAGAGGATAGAAAGTTTTACTGTGATGTTATCATGAATGAAACAGATAAGATGAATAAGTTAGTAAAGGATTTATTAAATCTTTCTCAAATTGAATCAGGTTATTTTCATATTGAAAAAACTGAATTTAATATAACCTCTTTAATAGAATATGTGCTTAATAAATATAAATCCATTTTTGCAGAAAAAAACATTGAAATAAAATTTGAACTTGGTGAAAGCTGTATAATATCTGGAGATATGGTGAGAATTGAGCAGATACTTACAAATTATATTAATAATGCAATTAATCATGTGGATAATAATAGAATTGTTAAAATAAGCCAAATAGTTAATAATGACAAAATAAAAATAAATGTATTTAATACAGGAAAACATATAAACGAAGAATCACTAGAAAAGATATGGAATAGTTTTTATAAAGTAGACAAAGCCAGAACAAGATCTTATGGCGGATATGGGTTAGGGCTCTCTATAGTGAAAGCTATTCAAGATCTTCATAATAATGGTTATGGTGTTGAAAACATTGAGGGTGGAGTAACATTTTGGTTTGAAGTGGATAAAGTGAATTTTAGTTAAAGGATGCAGGAAAAGCAATTTGCATCCTTTTTCTTTATATTAATATAAAATACATTAAAGTTAATGAAGATGAAAAAATAAATGAGATATCTAATGGAATTTAATAAACCGATATATAAATTTAAAATATAAAAGTGCCATAGTTTTTGAGTTGCAAGAGAAGTAACAGATGATTTGAAAGAAACTACTTTAATTCAGATTATTAATAAGTATTCACATAATTTTTTAGATAAAGGTAAAAATATATTCAGAAGACAATGTAAAAATAGATTTATTTAAATTAAAGGATATGTTTTAAAACAAAGCGAAATTAAATAAAGGATGAGAGCAATGAGATATGTAGTAGTATGTGTAGTAAAAGAGGAAGCTGGAGATTTTAATAATAATTTAAGAAGAGAGCTTATAGAAAATCTAAATGCAAGGTCATCTAAGCTTCCAGCACATTTTACAATTAAAGCACCGTTTGAATATAATGGAGAAGTTACGGAATTAAATAATGTTCTTGAAGATTTTAGTAAAAATGAGAATGTAGCACCTTTTGTGATAAAGGGCTATGATCATTTTGATGATAGGGTAGTTTATATGAAAATAAACATGTCTAAAGAAGCTAAAACTCTTCATGATAGGCTAATAGATAGGATGAGTATAGTACCTTATATTGAATTTGAAGAAAAAGATGGCAAAGATAAAACTTTTCATGTAACTTTAGCTTCAAAAAGGATAAAACTTTTGTATCATAAGGTGTGGGAATATGTTCATCAGTATCCTTGTGAATTTCAATGTTCCTTTGATAATGTTACAATATATAACTGGAATGAAGGAACTTGGAAGTTATATAGGGAGTTTAAGTTTAAAGAGTAATTATATTATAAATCATATATTTTTTGAAGAATATTAGAATATATATTCTTCAAAATATGCTTGCATAATGCTGGTTTTAAAAGGAGGTATACTTGAAATTTGATAATAAAGAATACTGAAATAGTATATATAAAAACATTGAATACCTAATCAATGCATTATCAAATATTAACTATATATGATAAGATAAATGTAATGATATGAATTTTGGAATAATAAGAAAAATTACAATTCTTATTTTGCACGAGATAAATGTTAAAGTAGCAGAAAGGAAGATTTGTAAATGGAAAAAGATATTTTCGACTATTTAGACAAAAACTATAGATATTTAAATAATTATATAAAACAAATTAATCATTCAGTACTTACTTCTCCGCATAGTGTAATAATTAAGGGAAGAACTTTTGTTGAAAATCTAACTCAAGAAATTGCTAAGTTAGAGGGTTACGGTTTATTAAATAAGATGACTCAGGCAGAAAGATTAAGAAAATTTAAACATGATGGAATTTTTGATGACGATATAAGTAGAACATTTAATACAATTAGAATACTTGGAAATAAGGCAACTCATGCTAGTGCTGAGGGAGATTTAGAAGCAGCATTAAACATACATAAGAATATTTATAAGATTACATGCTGGTTTGTTGGAACATATATTGACTGTAAATTTGAAGCAATTCCATATAAAAGTCCAATGTCATCAGTAAATAAAGCTTCAGATAATGATTCAGAAATGACATCTAGTTTAATAGAAAAAATGGAGAATCTTATAGCAAAAACTCAAGAGAATGACCAAAGGGATAAAGAAGAAAATAAAAGTTTTAATATGGAAGACATTAGCTTTGATGAAAAAAAGAAATCAGAAGATATTTTTGAAGACCTCATGATTGAAAGTATCATAGATAATAAAGAATTAGATCAAAAGTGTGTAGTACAAGAATTAACTAGACTTAAAGAGTCTTCAAAAGGTTTTGAAAAAGTATCCTTAAGATAGGAAAAGTTTATAATATTCTTGATATTATAAGTAAAGATGATAAGGTCAAGGTTGCTTATTAATTAAGAGAAGCAGAACCTCATGGTTAAATGACAAGATTAAAAAGTCATTAGCTTAGTAAAATATTATAGATGAACTTTGTTAAAGCTTTAAATAGTTAGACTAAAAATATAAAATTTGAATGGCTAGTTACAAAATTAAGTAACTAGTCTTTTTTGAATAGATTTTTCTTTTTGGCTCTGGTTTAAAAGCGTGTTGATATTGCTACATTAAAACAGAGCCTTATTTTTTTACAGTAGTACAAGTTGTAAAATTAATACATTAAAGGTAAGATGTATAATGAGAGGTGATATTAATGTGCACTGATTCTAAATATGACATGCCTATTATAATTTTATGTTTCCTTATAATCATATTTGTTTCCACAATGATAAGTTCAGAAGTAGAAAAAAGTAAAACTAAATTTAGGGATAGTATTATAGGTGTTTTATTAATTATTGCAATTATAGTATTTGGTAATCTAGCATCAATATTTAAGATCTTTGAATATGTGGCTTATGTATTATTTTTTATGTGTGGGATATTTATTTTAAGTAGAGATACAATGTCCTTATGTGTAAAAAAGAAATATTTCAATTTAAGAAGTGAATCAATAAGATTAAAGCATAATGAAACTATTAATTCTATTGTTTTTATAATATTTCTTTTTCAAACACTAGCGCTTGAAGGAAATTTTAGTTTTATAGAAATTTATGTTCTTATTGTATTATTAATTGATTTGCCACTAGATTATATAGCAAATCATTATTTATATGTTTATGAAAATGGTATTTCTATTGGTACATTTTCCTTTCCTAAAAAAGTTATTCCTTATAACAAGATTGTTCCATATAGTAAGATTCAAAATCTAACTTTTTTAGAATATGACAAAAATAAATTTACTTTACAAGTACAAACTGAAAAGTCATCTTACAAATATAGACTTAAGGGTGAAGATAAAGAAGAGATGATTTCATTTATAAGAAATTTTATTGAAGAAGAAAAAGTAATTATATTAAAAGAGTCTTTTTAGAAATAGAGTAATATAATAATAGTTAATTAGTACGCAAATATTACAGTTCATAAGTATTGATAGGGGAATGATGAGTAATGGATAAAAAAATAGTAAAGAATAAAGAATATACTAACATTGATTATTTTTTAACCAATTATGTAATTCAAAATGATAAAATTTATTATATTAATTTTGAATGTAATAAATACAATGAAGCTATTGAAATATTTAAAGAATAAATTATCCTACAACATCCTCAAAACCCGATGTGTTTAGTGAATAGTATATAAATTTATTAACTCTTTTTTAAAGTATTTGTTTTTAAATATATGTTAAAATATTCAATAGATGTGGTAATGAAAAGAAGGCTTTTGAGGTTGTGATTAGAAAATAGGAGGAAAATAGATATTGAAGAGAAATGTAGATTTAATTTTAGGAATATTATTGTTTATACATATAGTCATAATAGATATGTTAAGTTCAACCAAAATATCTTTTAGCCTGCCAATTGCAATGGTGGGAATAATATTTATAATTTATCACTTTATAAAAGAAAGACTAAAAAGAATTAGAAACTATGATAAATTATCTAGAATTTTTAAATCATTAATATGTATTGCATTAATATGTTTTATTGGAATTGAAGGAATTATAATAGAGTATCCTAAGTATAAAAAAGAAAATTCAGATTATATTCTTGTATTAGGTGCTGGACTAACTAATGGAAAAACTCCAAGTTTAATATTACAGGGAAGATTAGATGCTGCTTTAAAGTGTATTAATGAGTATAATAATACTGGATATATAGTTGTTTCAGGGGGACAAGGAGAGGATGAATATATATCAGAAGCCATGGCTATGAGAACTTATTTACTTAATAAAGGTGTTCCTAAGGAAAAAGTAATAATAGAAGATCAATCTAGAGATACTAATGAGAATTTTAGCTATTCTAAAGAAAAAATTAAAGAGCATAGTGGTAAATCACTAGATGAAGTTAATGTTAAAATAGTAACTTCAGATTTTCATGCTTTTAGAAGTAGTATTTTAGCCAAGAAAAATGGATATGCCAATTTTGAAAATTATTCAAGCGATACAGTATGGTATCTAATTCCAGTAATGTATACTAGAGAAGCATTTGCACTTATAAAAAGTATAGTGTTTGATTAATATATTATAAGAACAGGAATAAAAGTTAGGTTAATTCAATATATGTTTTGAGGTGATGTTATTACATGAAAAGAAAAGTATGAATCATAATTGGATGTATAATTGTAGTTTTTATTATTTTTACAAAATGTTATTTAGATCCACATTTTGATAATGTAAAGAATATAAAGCTAACTTTAAAGATGAATGAAAAGATAGATAGAAAATTAGCAGTTGACGATTTAAAGTATATGTTAACAAAAATAGAGAAAAAGCATGTTTCAGATAATAAAGAATTAATTGAAAGAGTAAAAAAACAATATGAATATGAAGTGAATGAACTTCCACAAAATCCAATAACTTTAGATGTTTGGATTGCATCTAGTAGAATAATAAGTAAATTACAAGATGCACATACGACTATTGGATTAAAAGGAGATTACTTCAAGAAAAAACTCAATGTTAAATTTAAAAAAACAGAAAAAGATTTATATTGTGAGGATGTTAATAAAGTAAAAAAAGAAGTCTTAAAGATTAATGAAATTGATGTTAATGAATTATATAATCGTTTTTTAAATCAATTTTCTTATGAAAATGAGTATTATTTAAGACATTGTTTTTCAAATTATTTAAAATATCCAGAATTTTTAGGCTGGCTTGGTGTCTCATGTGATGAAGAAGTTAAAATAGAATATACAGATAAAACAATAGTAGAAGAAAAATTTATTATAAGTGAAGTATTAAACAAAAGTGATGTTAAAGATGTAGACTTTGAAATTGATGAAGATAAGAATTTAGTAATACTTACTCTAAATACATGTAAAATGAATGATGAATATAAAAATACTCTTAAAGAGTTTTTTACGAAAATAAAAGAAAAAGATATAAAAAATGTAGCAATTGATTTAAGAAATAACGGAGGAGGAAACTCAGATGTTATGAATGAATTTTTAAGATATTTAAATGTAGAAAGTTACAATGATTTTGGGACAAAAGTAAAATATGGAGATAAAGTTTATACTTTTTCAAATAAACTAAAAAAGAATTATCAATATAAAGATTTAATTTTTGATGGAAATGTCTATGTATTAACATCAAATAAAACTTTTAGTTCAGCTACTATGTTCTCAGTTATTATCCAAGATAATAATTTAGGTAAAGTTATAGGAGAACCTTGTGGAAATAAACCATCTTCATATGGCGATATATTACAATATCAACTTCCCAATACAAAATTATTTTTCACTACAACGTATAAGTATTTTATGAGACCAGATATATCAAAAGATAATGAAAATGCACAAATACCAGATTATAAAGTGAAAAGCTCTGAAGCTATGGACAAATTATATGAAATAATAAATAAATAGATTTTTTTCAAATATGAAAATTATGGTAAACTATTTATATATTATATTTAAGAACTTTAAGGAAAAGAGTGAAAATTAATGAAGACATACGACAAGTTAGTAAGAGATAAAATTCCAGATATTATAAAAGCAGATGGAAAGCAATGTGAAATTGAAATTGCACCAAAAGAAGAAAGGTATAAACTTTTAGAAGTTAAGTTAAATGAGGAAGTTAATGAATTTTTAGAAGATAAGAATTTAGAAGAATTAGCAGATGTTATGGAAGTATTATTTGGATTAGCGGATGCTTTAGGATACAGTGAAGAAGAACTTTTGAAGGTTAGAGATAAGAAAAGAGAGGAAAGAGGCGGATTCAAAGAAGGAATTGTGCTTAAATCTGTTAATTAGTAAATAAAAAACATATAATAAATGATGTGAAATAACTACAAGAAGTATTAATATGTAGAAAGATTGGATATCATATTCTATGAAGAAATTGCTACATGTACAAGATATATTAGAATCTGATTATGAAGTTTATATATAAGTTCCAATAAAGTTTGTTTATTAATATAAATTTTAGAACATTTAGGCACATTAAAATAAATAACAAGTCAGTATGCTAGTCTATTTTGCGTCATACTGTGTCGGAGAAACCATCCCAGAGCCTGCTATGAGATGATTTCACCTCCTTGTCTGGCACAAAATATACGTCGCATCTTTGACTTGTTATTTTCTTTCATGTGCCTTATAAATACTATAATTTAACTACTATAGTGAGGAACTTATACAGAAAATTTATGATATATATGATTCTAAGTAGATATTGTTAATTAAAGATGTAATTTATTATAAAAATTAAATAAAAGTTTATAAATGTATTAACTTAATTAGAACATATATATAATAGATTAAAAGTGTAAATTTGATAAAGAATGAATAAATAAAAAGATAGAAGTGGGTGTAAATAAAATGGAGAAAGACGAAAAAATACAAGATAAGATAAATAATTTTTTAAAAGAAAACAAAATCAATATAACAGGAGGAATAATATCAAGCGAAGAAGAATTATCATCAGTTTTAAATAACATTGCCATAGATGATTTAGAAAAAGGAAAAGTGGATAAAGCATTATATTTTGTAAATAAAGCAATGGAATTCAATTCTAAAAATTACTATTCATTATTTGTAAAAGGACTTATTTATAGAGATATAAAAAAATACAATGAAGCTATTGAAACATTTAAAGAATATAACAATCATAGCAATGATAAATTAAGTTTTATTTATATAGGATTTTGTTATGCAGAATTAAATGATACTGAAAATGCATTAAATTATTTTAGAAAATGTGAAAAAGAATTTTCAGAGGAAGAAAAGGATGAATATAGCTCTTTAATGTGTGCAGTATATGAATGTATAGGAAATATATATATGAATAAAGAAAATATCTTAGAATTTTATGAAGATGATAAGTTTAAGCTTAACTACAAATTAGCTATAAAGTATTATAAAATGTCTCTAAGAATCAATAAAGATAATCATATGTTACTTAATAAACTAGCAGCTTGTTATTATCACTTAGAAGATGGTGATAAGGCTTTATACTGTTATGAAGAAGCAGCTCGTGTTGCACCAGAAAATTCTGCATATCTAGAGGGGATTGAAGAACTGAAAGATATGGGGGCTGTATCTGAACCTGTGGAGTTTTAGTTAGGTTTCAAGTAAGAAATATGCCTAAGATGTTAGAAGAAAAGAATTAAATTAGAATTTGAAAGAGTCAATTTATTTGACTCTTTTTTTAATGCATAAGAAATTATAGGATTTTTAATCTTGACTCTTTTTTTAGAAAGTGATACTATGTGTATATAGTATATATACACATTTAGACACGGAGGTGTACACTTGAACATATTAATTAGTAATTCTTCTCCTATAACCTTATATGAACAAATAGGAACACAAATTAAAAGTCAAATAATTAATGGTACTTTAAAACCAGAAGATCCTCTTCCCTCAATAAGGGCACTGGCAAAAGAGATTAAAGTAAGCATTATTACAACTAAAAGAGCTTATGAAGAACTAGAAAAGGAAGGATTTATAAAAACTGTTGTAGGAAAAGGAACTTTTGTTTCTGATGCTAGTTCAGAAAGATTAAAAGAAGCTGCAATGGCAGAAATGGAGAGTAAATTAGAAGATATAATAAGTACTGCTAAATCTCTAGGATTAACGTTAGAAGAATGTCTTGAGATTTTTAAAAGTATTTATGAGGAGGTTTAATATATGACTGCTATTAAAATTAGAAACCTAAAAAAGAATTATAAAGATTTTATTTTAGATATAGAAGAATTGGACATTCCAAATGGATATATAACTGGATTTATAGGTCAAAATGGTGCAGGAAAAACTACTACAATTAAATCAATACTTGGATTAGTTAAACCTGATAGTGGAGAAATTGAAGTTTTGGGAGAAAATTATTTAAAGAATGAAAAAACAAAAGAAGATTTGGCTTATATAGGCGAAGTTTCCGGATTTCTAGAGGAAAATAAACTAAAGTATATTAAAAAATCTATTTCATCATTTTATTCTAATTGGGATGAAGAACTTTATAAAAAATATATAGAGAATTTTAAATTAAATGAAAATAAAGTATATAAGGATTTATCAAAAGGTCAGCAAAAGCAATTTGAGTTAACTCTTGCATTTGCTCATCATCCTAAAATATTAATAATGGATGAACCAACTGCTAATTTAGATCCGTTAATTAGAAATGAGTTTATAGAAATTCTTCAAGAAAATATGGTTAAAGAAGAAATTACAGTGTTTTATTCTACTCATATAACATCAGATCTTGATAAATCAGCTGATTATATAGTTATCATTAATGATGGAAAAATTATTTTAAAAGGTGAGAAGGATATCTTGTTGGAAAACAATATAATAGTTAAAAGTAAAAAAGAATTCTTAGATCCAGGTATTAAAAAAGAATTTATTTCAATTAGAGAAAATTCTTTCGGATTTGAAGGACTTATGGATAATCAGAAAAAGGCTTATGAGCTTTTTGGAGAAGAGGCTGTATATGAAAAGTGCTCTTTAGAAGATATACTACTTTTTTATACAAGAAGAGGGAGGAATTAAATTATGAAAAATTTGTTTAATTTAATAAAACTACAATATTATTCTATTTACTCGATGAAAAAATATTTATCTATAATTATAGTAGTTGCAATAGTTATGTCAATATTTGATAGTACTATGATAATTATCTCATCGGGAATGTTAATAATGGGATTAATTTATAGTACAGCTGTTTATGAAGATAAAAGTAAGATTAGTTATTTAATTTATTCTCTTCCTGTAAAACCTGAAGAGTTTATTTTATCAAAATATATTTATGGTGTTATAAATACAATGTTAACTATATTATTTAGTAACACACTATTTATTGTTTTAAAAACATTAAATATAGGAAATTTTAAAGATTTAACTTTAGGATCACTTACTTTATCTACATTTTTTATTGGATTAGTAATTACAATAATAGTGTTACCTATTGCTCTTATTGTTGGTTTTGAAAAAGGAAGATTTATAATGATATTCATAGCATTAAGTCCTATATGCTTTTCTTCAACAATATCAAAATCGTTTTCTACATTAAATGTTAGTATTACTCCTATTATGGCTACAATACTACTAATATTAATAATTATTACACTTACCTTAATATCTTACTTCGTAACTTCAAATTTATATGCTACAAAGGATGTTAATTAACCATAAAATCATTAGTGTTTTTTAGAATTGGTTATAGGAAAAATACTAGAATAGTATATATTAAAATATAAAAGAGAATAAGCCAAACTATGATTTATGGAATGAGAAGAAGAATTTTGAAGTTATGATTAGGAAATAGGAGGGAAATAGGTGTTGAAGAAAAATATAGATTTAATTTTAGGAATATTATTGCTTATATATATAGTTGCAATAAATATACTAAGTTCAACTAAAATAGCGTTTAGCATGCCAATTGCAATGGTGGGAATAATATTTATAATTTATCACTTCATAAAAGAGAAACTAAAAAGAATTAGAAACTATGATAAATTATCTAGAATTTTTAAATTATTAATGTGTATTGGATTAGTATGCTTTATTGGAATTGAAGGAATTATAATAGCTTATCCCAAGTACAAAAAAGAAAATTCAGATTATATTCTTGTATTAGGTGCTGGACTAACTAATGGAAAAACTCCAAGTTTAATACTCAAAGATAGATTAGATGCTGCTTTAAAGTGTATTAATGAGTATAACAATACTGGATATATAGTTGTTTCAGGTGGACAAGGAGGGGACGAATATATTTCAGAGGGCATGGCTATGAGTACTTATTTAATTAATAAAGGTATTCCTAAGGAAAGAATAATAATTGAAGATCAATCTAGCAATACTAATGAGAATTTTAGGTATTCTAAAGAAAAAATCGAAGGCCATAGCGCTAAATCAATAGATGAAGTTAATGTTAAAATAGTAACTACAGATTTTCATGCCATTAGAAGTAGTATTTTAGCAAAGAAAAATGGATATAAAAATTTTGAAAACTACTCAAGTGATACAGTATGGTATCTAATTCCAGTAGTGTATACTAGAGAAGCATTTGCACTTATAAAAAGTATAGTGTTTGATTAAAATTATGTTTTTTTTGATATAGAGCAAGTAAAAAGAGGTGGTCTAATTTTGAGTTGAATTTAGACCATCTCTTTGGTTTATTCATTATTTGATATTATTTTTAGAATAAAAGTAACTTGCTATTATTGGAATGATTCCTACAATAAATACTGAAATTAGTAAGATTATAAATTGTATATTGCCTTTGAACAATAATGAACTTACGCTTATAATTAAGCCTGAAAATACAAATAGTTTTCCGCCTAATCTATGAGTTTTTTTCCAAACTTCTTCACTAGTTAATGTCCATGGAGTTTTAATTCCATAGAAAAAGTTACTTTTAGATTTTGGAAGATAGTTACCTATTATAATAAACAAGATGCCTACCATAAATGGAATAACTTTATTTATTGGAATATTGTAACTAAGTGATGTTGCTATAATAACAATGTGTATAACAAAAAAGAACGTTACTAGTGCATTTGAGATAATAGTATAACTTTCATTAAATTTAGAATAATTAGCTTTCTTTGGATCTATTTTTGGAGAATATAACATACCAAGCCATATTACAATCATAAATACAGGAGGTAAAAATGCTGCAAACAGCTTAGAACCATATCTATTAACTTCTCCAGAAATATTCCAATGCATAGGCATTAAATCCGGTAACTTATTATATAAAGAAATGCTTATTAAAAACGCAATTATTATTAGTGTAAGATTATAAATATTACTTTTCTTTTTCATCATTAGTAATCATTCTCCTTTTTAGTGTTATTTAGAAATGATATGAACCATCCTGCAACATCCTCAAAAACTGATGTATTTAGTGAATAGTATATAAACTGACCTTTTCTTTCATCACTCACTAATCCAGTTTGCTTAAGAATGTTTAAATGATGAGATATACTAGGTTTAGTGATTTGAAAATAATCTGCAATATCACCAGCAGTCATATCCTTTTCTTTTAGTAAATCTAAAATTTTTCTTCTTGTGTTATCAGAAAGAGCTTTAAAAGCATCATTAAACAATAAATACTCACTCCTTTTAGTTTATTAGATATTTAGACAATTATCTAAATATTTAATATTAATATACATAAAATATATAAATTTATCAACTCTTTTTTATAATAAGTCACACATCTATATTCAACTGAAAAAACAACTGTTTTTTTGCTTAAGAAAAGTATAATATGATATATAATGCTAGAACCCTGTAAGGCATATTAAGTCTTACTTTATTCAACAATTAAATGTAAGATCAAATAAAGTTATAAATTAAATGAAATTATAAATTAAATAAAAGAGATGAAGAAAGTAGGTATGAAGTGAATACTAAAATAGTTGAGAAAATTCAAAAGTTATTAGCACTAAGTGAAAGTAGTAATGAAAATGAGGCTCAGTTATCTTTATTAAAAGCTCAAGAGTTACTTGCAAAACATAAATTATCGTTAAAGGAAGTAAAGGAATTTAGAGCTTATAATAGTGCTATTAAAGAGAAAATTAGTTCAGTATCATTTACCAAGGCAAAGTGGAAGGCAGAGTTAGCAAGATTAATATCAGATAATTTTGGCTGTTATTATTATTTTAGAACTAAGAGAACTCATACTATTACTTTTTTTGGAAGAGAAGAAGATGTAATTGTATGTAACATAATTTTAGAGTATGCAATAGATTGTATAAATAGTAGAGTGAAGCAATTGAGATACCAATATTCTAAGGAGGGATATAGTACTAAAGGACTTGAAAATGACTATGCACTTGGATTTATTTATGGATTAACACAAAAGTTTGAAAAGCAAAAAAAAGCTCATGAGGAATGGGGAATGGTACTTGTTAAAGATTCAGAAGTTGTTGAAGCTCATAATAATATTAAATTCACAAAATCTATAAATACAAAAATTCAATTTAAAGGGTATATAGAAGCTTATAATAAAGGACAAGAAGATGGCAAAGATTTTAGTATATCAGATAAAATTGCTGAAGAACAAACTGAAGAACAATTATTCCTAATATGAAAATTCTTAAACTTTTCTTGCGTTTAGACAAGGATACTTTCAATGAAAAAACTAATCAGCCATTATATTTTAAATTTCATATATTTATTAAAATTTGATATATTTATTGAAATTTGATAATATAGAGAAGCATTAGTATATTATAGTGTTTTAAATACATTAAAAATAACTTATTATGGTGAAAAAGAAGAGTTAAGTAAGGATGAAAATGAAAATCTAAACATTAAATTTGATGACAATATAGGTACTTCTTTTTAATTTGTGAGTAAAGATGAATGTAACAATATAAAAAGTTTTACCGAAAAGTTATATACATATCTTAAAAACGGACAAGTAGTTTTGTATAATACAATTAGAAAGCAAAATTAAGTTGTGAAATGAGTTTACACAGCTTAATTTTCAAAATAAATTAGAAGGAGTAGATAAAATGAATATTTCAAAATTATCATTAGGGCAGAAATTAATATTAATAGGAGGAATTATAAGTATTGTTTCATTATTTTTACCTTGGGTTGATGCTGGGATACTAAGTGTAAATGGATTTCAACAACAAGGATACATAGTATTATTGGCATTCATTTATCCAGTAATAATAATATTAAATAATAAGGTTCTTAACATTAAAGGTGGAATTGCTTCATTAGCAGTAGGTATTATTTTTATGTTTTCATTAATAAAAAGTAAGAATACTAATGTTTTTGGAACATCAGTAAATCTTTCAGCATCTGGCATGTATATAATGATTGTAGGATTAATAGTTTCAATTGTTGGAATAATAATAGATAATAAAAAAACTACAAATTAGTAAAGTTAATAGGAATATTAGACTACTAAAGTGTACATATATATTGTAAAGAACATGAAGAGGATGTTGCAAAATGATTTTTAAATCATTTTAAGCAACATCCTTTTTTTTATTCCCTCATATGCCTTAAAGAAAATATGATGTAATTAAAATGAATATACTTGAAAAGAACAATGTTGAATTAAGAATAGCCTTAATATTAACCTCAGGTTTATAATTTTCATTTTCATGTTGCTTAGCTTTTAAATCAACATGACTTACATATTGAGAGTTAAGATTACCAAAAGATTGGATAGATAACCCCATTGAATTTCCAGAAAAATTTAAAAGCAATTCAATTATAAATGCCATTAATCCAATAATGAAAAAAGCATCTTTTAATGTAAAACTAAAAAAATATGTTGCAATAAGTGAAATTATTGCAAGACTTAAATAAGCAATTAATAATGCAAAGATAAATTTAAAGATTTTTATTTTTTTCACAATATACCTCCATAAATTTATTATACTTATAAAGTATTTATTTTTTTCGCTCTGTTTTAATATAGTGTTGATATTGTTACATTTTTGTGAAGTTTGCATTAGAATTCGACTTTTAGAACTCTTAAGTGAGAGTCCAAATTTTAATTTGGTATCTCAAACTTACTCAGCGAACGAATGTGAGTCGAGTTTCCTTTAGTATTGTCACATTAGTTGCTTGTCCAAAACTTGTTTTTGGAACAAGCTGGAATGGGACTATACTCATTTAGACGTTCTTAAGTCCAATTCTTTAGCACGCTGAACAATATGTAACAATATTAACACGGTCTTAAAATATAGCCATTTTTTTTAATATTTAATTTGCTAATTATTACTCTATTTCAAACCAATTTACTACTTTATCTTTTTTAAAGCCTAAACCAGTTGCTAACCTCATAGATTTTTCATTTTCTTCCTCAATATGTACGAATGGAATTTTATTTTTATCACGAACTTTCTTAATTAAAGCTATTGTTACATCTCGAGCATATCCCATCTTTCTATATTCAGGCAAAACATGCAAAAATCCTATAGCTCCATCATCTTGTGTAATTGCCCATGCTATTGGTTTATCCATATAACGTATACATGAACTTATTCCATTCGTTATTCTATCAATTATATATTGAATAGATATAAAGTCTTTATAATCTGAATTCTCATATATAAACTCAGCATCATTAATTGTTAAATCTGACACATTATGTTTAGGTTTAACTATATATGTATCATTGCATAATATCAATTTCATTGTAGATAATCTCCATTTTATTTTATTCTTATTAGTTAAAATAGGAAGCATCCATTCTTCAATTGCTGCAAAATTTTTATCATTATTGTCTAATCTACTTTTTATTATTTTAAGTTCTTCTTCTGATTTAGAACTTATATAAATCCAGTTTTTATCACTTGTTCCTTTGACTATAACTGAATCATCTATTTTTTCTATATAGTATATTGGATAATCTTCAATGAAGTTAATAATATTAATGTTATTAATCTCATCTTTAATTAAGAATTCTATTATTTCAGTCTTTTGATTCAAATTTTTCTCCTCCTGTTTATTGATAATATCAGCAACTATGATATTCCAAAGAGTTGTGTTAGGAACGTTTATATTAAGAATGCTTCGAGAAATTTTACTATTGTATATAGATATATTTACTTATTATAACATATATTTACAATTAATTAGAATAAGACATATATTTGACTTTATTAATTTAATACGACTAAGTGTTAAAATTAAATATATATTAAAGTTAAGCATTTATTTTACGAAAATATATATTGATATTTTTTTATTTTTAAAACATATTAGAGTTATACTTTGTATCAAATTTTCAAATGAATAACTAAATATTTATGTACAGATAATAACTATAAGATGATTTTTACAAAGGAGGAGAACATAAAGATGTTAACTTATTTTCAAGGAAAATACGAGATTGTTATACTCGTATCATTAAGCATAATATCATTAGCTATTTTTCTTATTTCTTATTTTTATGAACGTAGAAGACTTGCAACAGGATTTTTGTTTAATTTATTTTTGTTTTTTACAGTAATAACACTTGGTTTTATGTCTGTAACTGCCAACAATTTATTTCTAGAATTTTTTGGTCTTATTTTTTATTTAATTATTTTTGGTGTATTAGCATTTGGACTTTATGTATTAATTATTGGATTATTTATAAATGCTAAAATTGTTATGAGGCGTGAACAAAAATCTATGTCTAATTTATTAACTCTATTTTTAGGGATAGCACTAATTGCCTATATAATAATAGACTTGATTAATATTGATAGATTTTTACCACAAGATGTTAATGCATTTTTAAGTGGTATTTATATTATAGGAGGGTACTATATATTTGATGTGTTTAATTTTTTAATGTCATCATTTATTTATCAACTTAATAGACCAAAGTTAAATCAAGACTTTATTATTGTTTTAGGCAGCGGATTAATAGGAGATAGAGTGCCACCTTTACTTGCTAGCCGTATAGATAAAGCAATTGAATTTTATAATAAACAATCTAAAGTTACTAATCCACCTAAAATAATCTTTTCTGGTGGACAAGGACCAGACGAAAAAGTATCTGAAGCTTTGGCAATGCAGTCATATGCTATAAATAAAGGGGTACCAATTAAAAATACTATTTTAGAGGATAAATCAGTTAGTACTTTAGAAAATATGAAGTTCTCTAAAAATATAATAGATAATTTAATGACTAAAAGTTATAGAAGTATTTTTGTGACAAATAATTATCACTTGTTTAGAGCAGGAATATATGCAAGGCTTGCAGGAATAAAAAGCCAAGGTGTAGGATCTAAAACTGCTCTATATTTCTTACCTAATGCTATGATTCGAGAATATATAGCTATAGTAGTTATGCATAAAAAGCGATATGCAATAATTATTATTTTGATTTTAATTTTTAGTTTTATATTAGCTATGCTTCCTTATCTTTCATCACTTATGTTTTAATGTATATTCAAAAAAAGAAATAGAAATAACATTTGTGGAAGTAGCATTGAAAAATAAGCTTAGAGTTTCTTCATTTGAAGTTGTTCTATAAATGATTGTCCTAATGCATATTAGGAGCAATCTTTTATGGGTACAACTTTAAATGTTAGAAACTTTTAGGCATATTCAACAAAATAACAAGTCAGTATGCTAGTCTATTTTGAGTAATGTTACTTCCTTGTTTGACTCAAAATATACGTCACATCTTTGACTTGTTATTTTGTTCATATGCCTTAGCGAAATTTTTCTAGTCTTCTTTAATAAATGTTATTTCTATTTCTTTCTTATTACTTCACTTGATAATTCTGAGACAACCTACTTTTTGCTAAATTTCGTGTACTTCAAGATGCTATTAATGTCTAAATTTATACTATTTCAGAATATTTATAACTAAATTGTAAAAATAGTGTTGACAATATATATTATGTATATTACAATAGCAAAGCAGTCAAGTTTTAGAAACTTTATATTTGATAATAACCTAGATTTTCAAGGTGATGAAGTTTTTGATTTGATTGAAATGTATATTATAAATATGCGTTTTTAGCTCAGCTGGATAGAGCAACGCCCTTCTAAGGCGTGGGCCGGGGGTTCGAATCCCTTAAAACGCACCATTTGGTTCACTAGCTCAGTCGGTAGAGCACATGACTTTTAATCATGGTGTCCCGGGTTCGATTCCCGGGTGAGCCACCAAAATATAGTCTAAAGTAGGAATGTAGATTTTTACTTTAGACTTTTTTTATTTATAAATAATAATTGTATTGTAGCAGTATAAAAAAATAATCTATTTATAAACATCAGTACTAAATTTACTGTATGTATAAGTGAAAATTATGTTATCAAATAAAATGGCATGGAAAAATTTCTATGCTATTTTTTTATACGTGTTATATATACATAAAATCTTCATAAATTTTTAGTATACTCATTTATATAAATGATGAATTACGATTAAAATACATTGCTGATAAAATAAATCACAGTGATTTAGTGGAGGGTATTATGAGTATTAAAAGAGAAATTATTAAAGTTTATAACATGACTTGTACTTCTTGTGAAAATAGAGTAGAAAGAGCATTAAAGAAAGTTAATGGAGTTATAAATGCAATGGCTAGCTATAGTGCTCAGAATGTAACTGTTGAATATGATAGTGGGCTTTGTACAAAAGAACAGTTAACGGAAGCTATTAATAAAACAGGTTACAGTACTAAAGGTTCAAATAATATTAAATTAGCAGGCTTTTTTGTTGTAGTTGCAGCTATTTTATTACTAGGTAATTCTACATCAGGTTTTGATATGAGTGCTAAGTTAAATAATGCTTCTTATATGGTGTTATTTGTTGTTGGTATGCTTACATCTATTCATTGCGTTGGTATGTGTGGTGGAATAATGCTTACACAAAGTTTATCTAAAAACAATATTTTAAAGGAAAAGCAAAATAAATTTAAGACTTTAATGCCTGCAATTTTATATAATGCGGGAAGAATGACTTCTTATACGATTATTGGTGGTGTTGTAGGAGCTTTAGGTTCTGTTCTATCATTATCACTTAATGTGAAAGCAGGGCTTCAGATATTTGCAGGATTATTTATGGTAATAATGGGATTAAACATGGCGGGGTTCTCTATTTTTAGAAAGCTTAATATTAAATTGACATGGTCTTCATGTTCAGTAAAAAAGAAACCTAAGATTCCTTTCTTAGTCGGAATGTTAAATGGATTAATGCCTTGTGGTCCTTTGCAAACAATGCAGCTTTATGCATTAGGTACTGGTAGTGCAATAAATGGAGCATTATCAATGTTCATATTTTCTTTGGGAACAGTTCCTTTAATGTTAGGATTTGGAGCTATATCAGGTTTTTTAAGCAAAGGCTATACAAAGCAACTTTTAAAGTTTAGTGGATTTTTAGTAATAATGCTTGGAATAATAATGGGAAATAGAGGACTTGCACTTGCAGGGGTTGGAGTTCCTAGTGTTAATACATTAACTCAAAGTCTTTCAGGTAATGCAGTTCAGGCTGCACAATCCAATATATCTAAACCAACCATAGAAAATGGAGTGCAAATAATAAAGATGACTGCTGATAGCAACGGTTATACACCTAATGTATTTTATGTTCAAAAAGGAATGCCTGTTAAGTGGATAATTACAGGAAGTCAGATCACTTCTTGCAATAATGCAATAGTAGTACCATACTTGAATATACAGAAAACCCTAAAGTCTGGTGAAAATATAATAGAATTTACACCAGAAGATAAAGATATAAATTTCAGCTGCTCAATGGGAATGATAAGAGGAGTAATCAAAGTCACAGATAATCTTGATTCTGTAGATACATCAAAAGCAGACTCATCGCTTCCACAGCCAAGTAGTGGAATGAGTTGCTGTAGTGGTGGGGGTGGGACTGCAAGTACTGCACCACAAACTCCAAGTATATATGGTAATGATTTAAGTAAGGTTTCTACTGATAGATTAATTAAGAAAGCTAATATTTCAGGAGATACTCAAAGTCTAAATATAAAAGGAACTGGTTATGAGTTTGACCCACTTGTAGTGGTATTAGAAAAAGGAATAAAAACAAATCTTTCTATAGATCTTAGTTCATTTGATAATGCCGATGGAAATTTCACGATATTAAATGGTGATAATGATGATATCGTAACTAATTTTAATGGAAAAAAAAGTGTTGTTAATGTTGAATTTAATATAGCTAATAGTGGAACATACCTTATTATAAAAGATAATGAAATTGTAGCTGGTATTGAAGTTACAGATTCATTAAAAAATGTAAACTTAGAAGAGGTTCGTAAAAAAATTATAAATTAATAAAGTTGTATTAGAGAAATTAAAAGTCGATATCCATTAAGTTGATGCGGTATTGATCTTACTCATTAAATATAATAAAGATATAGGGAGGAAATTATTATGAATTGTCACAGAAATAATAAAAATAAAGAATGTAAAAAACATAATCTAATAAAGCATATGCTAATGATGGTACTTTGTTGTGGATTACCATTAATACTTATAGTGATGCTTCCTTTTATAAATATTGGTGGAGGATTTAAAGCCACAATAGTTGGAATAGCACCATTCATATGTCCTTTGATGATGTTACTTATGATTCCTATGATGTTTAAAGGCATGAAACATGGAAACTGTTGTAGTAGGAAGAAAGAAATAGAAAAATAAAAAATTATATTAATTTTAAATATATGAAATTTTCTAATAGTATTTAACAAGGGGACAGTAAATAATTTTCTTTTTACACAAAATTACCTACTGTCCCTTTAAACAGCTTTTATTATTTATTATATGCTATTTTTTTTAGTTCATCTTCATATAAAGTTTCTTTTTCTAACAAGCTTAAAGCTATTTTATCAAGAGAATCTCTATTTTCTCTTAAAAGTTCTAGAGTTTCCTCATATAGTTTATTAACAAGATCTTTACATTCTTCAATAACAGGATTTCCATAACTACTATATAGAGACCCAACACTTGAAAGTTTTATAAGTCCCAAGGTTTCTCCCATACCATATTCAGTAATCATTTTTAATGCAATATCAGTAGTTTGAGAGATATCTCCATGTGCTCCAGTAGAAATTTTATCTTTTCCAAAAATAATTTCTTCAGCAGCTCTACCACCAAGTGAAACTTTTATTTTATTCTTTAAATAATCAATTCTGTGATAGCTAGTATCCTCAGGAATAGTTAATGTATAACCTCCAGCACCTTTAGTAGTTGGTATAATTGTTATCTTAGAAACCTTATCCTGTGGAAGTAGTAACATACCAATCAATCCATGTCCTGCCTCATGATATGAAGTAAGAAGCTTGTCTTCTTCTTTAAGATAACTTCTTTCTTTTTTCTCATGTCCAGCTAAAGTTATGGAGTAAGCATATTCTATATGAGCTGAAGTAATAGAATTACTATTATCTTTAGCAGCTAAAATAGCACTTTCATTTATTAAACTTTCTAATTTTGCGCCTGAAAAGAATACAGTTTTTTTTGCAATATCTTTTATATCAAGATTTTCATGAGGTTTATTTTTTAAATGTAGAGATAGAATCTTTTCTCTAGCATTAACATCTGGCAATGATACTTCTATATGTCTATCAAATCTACCTGGTCTAAGAAGAGCTGTATCTAGCATGTCTAATCTATTTGTAGCAGCAATTACTACTATACCTTCATCTTGTCCGAAACCAGACATTTCTGTTAAAAGAGCATTTAATGTTTGATCTTTCTCATCATTGCTAGAGCCATTTTTGCCATTACCTCTTGCCTTACCTATGGCATCAATCTCATCAATGAATATTACAGCTTTTCCATGAGATTTTGCTTTTTTAAATAAATTTCTTACTCTTGCGGCACCAACTCCAACATACACTTGCACGAAATCAGAACCACTAAGAGCGTAAAATGGAACGCCAGCTTCACCAGCTACTGCTTTTGCAAGTAATGTTTTACCTGTACCAGGTTCACCATAAAGAATAACCCCTTTAGGCATTCTTGCACCATATTTTTGATATTTTTCAGGATTCTTAAGAAAATCAACAATATCCATTAAACTTTCTTTAGCTTCTTCATTACCAGCTACAGCGTGAAAATCTAAAGCGGCTTTTTTATTTTTGCTAAAATCTTGCATGTCCATAGATGCGACAGAAGAACCACCAGCTTTAGCTTTATATGCAAACATAGCCACTATTGTTAAAAGTGATAACCCCAAAATAACAGAAGGAATAGTTTTTGCAAGAGGGGGAGTGGTTTCATCTTTAACTTCTATTCCATTTAGTAATAATTTTTCTTTTAAAGTATCTGTATGTGGATTATCTGTAGAATATTTATCACCATTATTTAGTAATATGGTCATTTTAGGAGAGGTATCTATTATTACTGTAGATATATTATTAGAATTTAAATCCTCTGTAAATAGAGAATAATTTTTATTGACTATTGTTGTATTAAAAGATGTCATTGCTAGAACTATAAGTGATAGTATTGCAGTTATTATAGGAATAATAATATAATATTTTTTAATTTTATTCATTAAGCACCTCCAAATTTTAAAAGATAAGGCACATGAAAGAAAATAATAGACCAAAGATGCGTCGTATATTTTGTGTCAGGCAAGGAAGTGAGTTTGGGTCATAGCGAGCTATCAGCGAAACTTACTGACGCAGTATGATACAAAATAGACAAGCATACTGGTCTGCTATTTTTTTGAATGTGCCTCTAACTTAATATTGATTATACAGGTTTAAAATTAGAAGTCTACTTTCTTTCATGGTTTTTACCAATGTAATTTTTGGAGAATTAATAAAAAATTTTATGTTTATAATATTGTAAATCAACATGAAATTTTATTTTTTGTATGTTGAATATCACTTTAATGATAGCTATTGATGATATTAAGTTAGAGTTTAATGATTAAGTAGTTCAATATGATTTTCTAGCTTTAATTTTTACATTAAAATGCATAAATAAGTAAATTTATAGTAAAAAATATCGATAAAACCAATAAAGAGTACTACATATATTAAAACAAATAGATATATTTGGGTGCTAAAAATATAAGATGAATTTATGAAAGTCTATAATAAACAAATGTTTGAAGTATTTGTGCAAAATTTAAAGACTAGTTACAAACTTAAATAACTAGTCTTTTTGTCATTTGTTAGGTATTTGTTATCTCTATCTTTTATAGAAGATAAGAGTATTAGAAATATGATATAATATTAATAAATTAAAAGTAAAATTATTCTAATTTGAATAAATATGTATTGAAAAAATAATTATGGAGTTTGAAATGGTTAAATTAAAAAATTTAAATAAAAAAACTATAGAGATAGAAGAAATAGAAAGAATTTTCAAAGTTAAATCTTACGAAGAATTATATGATTTAATTAGTAATCTTATGGATAAGAAAGAAATAATTCCGATTAAAAGTAGTGGAGGAAATGGAAAAACTCCTACGTTATATAAGAAATATAGACTTGTAGAAGAGGAAGAAGATTATAGTCAATTTTTAGATGAACTAAGCTTTAAGATTTCGCCAAAACTTGAAATATCTTATTATAAAAATCATTTAAAAAAATATAAGGAACATAGAGAATATATTTTTGCATTAAATGATTTTATTATAAATAAGGAAGAACTATTAAAAACAAGCATTTCTATGAATGAAAGATCATTTCAGATATGGGGAAGAGAGAAGTTTATCCAAAAAGAAGAAGGAAAATTAATACTTAAGAATTTAGGATTAGATTTAGAGTATTTAAATTATTATGACACATCAGAGCCACTAGCTTATTATTCAAAATCTAAAACAATTCCGCAGAATATATTAATTTTGGAAAATAAAGATACATACTACACTATGAGAAGATATTTGATAGCTGGAGGAAATGAAATTTTAGGAGAAAATATAAGTACATTGATATATGGCGGTGGTAAAAATATAAACAAGGCTTTTAAGGACTTTGAGATTTCAGTTGAAGAATATGTTTCAAATAAGGAAAATAAAATTTTGTATTTTGGCGATTTAGATTATGAAGGAATAGTTATTTATGAGGGTCTATATAATTTAATTAATGATGAATATAACATAGCACCTTTTATAAAAGCATATGAACAAATGATTGATAAATATATTAAAGAAAAAATAATATTATCTAAGACTAAAGATGGCCAAAATAGAAATATAAAAGATAAATTCTTAAATGAATTTGACATGAACTATAGAAAAAAGATTAATGAAATCCTAGAACAGGATTTATATATTCCACAGGAAATACTTAATCTTACAGATTTATAGAAAAAGTTTGTAAGAATTTTATATTAGGCATATTCAAAAAAATAACAAGTCAATATGCTAGTCTATTTCGTGTCATGCTGCGTCATCAGAATGGCCTAATAGCTCGTTATTAAACAATTTTGCTTCCTTGTCTGACGCAAAATATACATTGCATCTTGGACTTGTTATTTTCTTTCATGTGCCTTAGGCAAATTATATATAGACATTGGAAGACTTTAACAAGGGACTTGTTATTTTCTTTCATAGGCCTAAGAGTATAAAATTTATGCAGATTGTAAATATACAGGAGGATGCAATGGATTTTAGTTTTTTAGATGTGCAGCATATAAGAATGAAAAAAATAGGAGCATATGCTTTGCTATTTAGAAATAGTATAGCTAAAGGCACATGGAAAAAGTATGGATTTGAAGAAGGCTATGAACAGGATAATTTGATTTTTTCAGTATTACTTTACATAATGGAACAATCACTAAAAGAGGAAATCTGTACAATCGATTATATTGGTAATTTTATTGATGAGGTAAATTCTCTTCATTTTAAAAAAGAAATTACTTATGAAGATTGCAAGGAACTTTCAGAGTTTATAGTAAATACGATTTTATGTGATGAAGGTAAAGCAATGTATTTTAAAGCTTTCAATTTTAAATTAGGAGAATATGAAAGTTTAAACATAAGCTTTATTAAAAATAAAATGGAATATATAGAAGGTGTGAGAAGAGTATCATATTCATTAACTGATGATGGATATTCACTCCTTTTATCTACTTTGGAAATTGAAGAAAATTTACAAATGACAATTCATGAAATAGTATTTAAAATGCATTTAGACAAGGCATCTTATGATAAGGCAGTCGATGATATTAAAAGTATATTTAACAAGTTTAGAATTAGAGTTCAAAGTATGGAAGAAGCAATTAGAAAGATTAAAGAAAATCCATTAAGTTATTCTACTAAGGATTATAGGAATATGATGGAAGGAAATTTGGAACTTTTAAAAGACAGTAAGAAAAAATATATAGCACATAGAGAGTTTATTCAAGAAAAAATAAATGATTTTATAGAAAAAGATATACACCTTAAAGAACTAGATGAAGAAGAAAAGGAAAGCTTGAATAATTTAAAAATAATTGAAAACTATTTAAGCAGAACAATAGACGAGGATCAAAGAATATTAAAAAAGCATTTTGATTTGAAAGAGATTTATGGAAGAGAGCTCGAAAATATATCAAAAATGGCTTTAATAGAAAGATTTAATTTTAAAAGTGAGGTTTATAATAAAATTTTAGATAATCCAGGGAAGTTAGATAATATTGAAGTATTTTTAAGACCTCTTTTTAAAATGACTCCAAAAAAAATTTACAATATAAATAAATCATTAGAGTATCAAAAGAGTATAAAGGAAAAGTCATTAGAAAATGATGAGTTTCTTACATTTGATGAAGGTGATTTATTGGAAGAAGAAAATAAGAAAAAGCTTGAAAGGCTTGAAAAATATAAAGGGGTAATAGAAATTATATTAGAGCTTGGACGTGAAAGAGGGAGTATTTCTTTAGGTGAAATAAATTCCTTAATTAAAGAAAGTGAAGTTCTAATGAATAGCTTGATCCCAAGTATTCAGATCTTTAGGGAAGTTATAATAGAAATGCTTAAAAATAGAATTATTGATATAGAAGAAATAAGAGAAGAAAGAAAAGACACTGTTGAAAGTGGAGAAATAGAATTTCAATTAAACAAAAGCATTTTAGAAATACTTGATACAAATAGAAGTCTTAAAAGAATATCAAAAATTAAAGTGGGAAAAATCATAGATAATTGTGATGTTAAATTAGAAGGTTTAAAGGATGATAATGGAGTAAGTAGAAATTTTCTATGTTCAGATATTTCGTTTACGATTATAGAAGGAGGATTAAAATTATAATGGGTTATTCAATAGATGAAATCAAAATGAGCAATAGGATATTTTACTATCTATTAAAGTATAGAGAATTAAAAGAAGGAGAAAGCGAATTATATAAGGCTTACTCTGAAAATGAGAATATAACACAGTTAGTAAAGGAGCAAGGTGAAGCTTCAGAATCATTTGTTAAAAAGTATGGGGGAGTTGTATACCTTATACCAAAAGAGGAAAATGACTTTTTAGGATATTCTAAGGCGGAACTAAGGAAAATACTTTGTAAATCTAGTGCTAATGATAAAGATTATTATTTATCTCAATTTGTAATTTTAACTCTTCTTGTAACATTTTATAATTCACAAGGAATTTCTAGTAAATCAAGAGACTATATAAAGATTGGAGAATTTCTTAATATAATAAGTGACAGATTAAATGATGGAGTATCTAGAACTAATGGGGAAAATGGTGGGATAGCCTTTGAAAATATTCTTGAAAGATTTGAATCATTAAAAAGTAGTGATAAGAAAAGCATATCTAAGACAACAAAAGAAGGATTTGTTAATACAATTCTTAAATTTTTAGATGATCAAGGGTTAATTTATTACATACAAAGTGATGATATGATTAAAACAACAAAGAAATTAGATAACTTTATGGATTGGAATTTATTAAATAAAAATAACTATGATAGAGTTTTGAGAGCTTTAGGAGAGGAAGTAAATGAGTAAAATAAATAAAATTAGATTAGTAAACTTAAATTATAATAATAACACCATGAAGATTGATGATGAGAGCTTTTATTTAGATGGTGAAAATACCATGTTTAATCTTAGAAATGGTGGTGGAAAATCTGTACTTGTTCAAATGATTATGGCACCTTTTGTAAATAGAAGAAATAGAAATTTAAAGGACAGAACATTTGAAAGCTATTTTACTTCTTCAATTCCAACTTATATTTTGATTGAATGGAAATTAGAAGATGGTGCAGGCTACCTTTTAACTGGGATGATGGTTAGAAAAAGAGAAAGTATTTCAGATGAGGATTCTAAAGAAAAATTAGATATTATAAATTTCGTTTATGAATATAAAGATAAAAATGAAAATGACATAAAGAATATTCCTATTATTGAAGAAAAGAGTAACGGCAGAACTATTAAAAGCTTTGCCAATTCCAAAAAACTTTTTGAAGATTTAAAGAAAAACAGGGATATTAAATTTAATTATTATGATATGAATAATTCAGCTACTACTAGTGCATATTTTAGTAAATTAGCTGAATATAAGATTAACTATAAAGAATGGGAGACTATAATCAAAAAGATAAATCTTAAGGAATCTGGACTTTCAGAGCTTTTTGCAAATGCGAAAAATAGTGAAGGTCTAGTTAAAGAGTGGTTTCTTCCAGCAATAGAAAATAAGCTTAGAAAAGATGAAGATAGAATTAAAAATTATAGACAACTTTTAGATAGCTACATTAAACAATATAAAGAAAATAAAAACAATATAGATAAGAAAGAAAAAATAGAATTATTTAATGAACTATCTAAAGAAATATTTTCTGCAAGCAATGATTTTATAAAAACTATTGATAATAGAGAAGCTTTAGAAAATGAAATAAGTAATGTTATTGTATATTTAAAAGAAAGTTTAAATGATGTGGAGTTAGAAGAAAAGAATTTAGATGAGGTAATAGATAATTTAAAAGAGCAAGTTAAAGAGTTACAGTATGAAAAAAAATCTCTTGAAATATATAAAAAGCAAAATGAGATAGATAAACTAAATGAAAATAAACAAAGAGAAGAAGTTTTAATAGAAGAAAGTAAGAATAGTATTGATAAATTAAAAAGAAGAAAAAATATACTAATCTGTTCAAAGCTTCATAAAGAATATAAGAGTTTATCAGAAGAACTTCAAGGCTTTGAAAATGAACTTGAAGTATTACACAAAGAAAATCAAGATTTTACCCCACGTATAAATGACTTAGGTTATACATTAAAAGAAATATTAAGAAAAGAGCTTACAAAAACAAAGGAAGAAGAAAATAATAAAATTACTTTAAGGAAATCTCTTAAAGAAGAAAAAAATAATATTGAAAATTCATTAAAAATCAATAGAAATAGTATTGTAAACTTAAATAAAGAAGAAGGAAGTTTACTTGGTGCTATTGAAAGTTTTGATAAAGAAGAAAATAGATTTAATAAAGAATATGATGAAAATATATTTAGAAATATTTCAGGCTTTTTAGATGAAGAGAAGTTAATTAAATTAGATAAGGATATAAAAGAAGAAAGTTTCAATTTAGATAAAGAAAGAAAAAATAATGCAGAACTCTTGTTAAAGAGCAAAGAAGAGCTAAAGAGCAAAGAAAGAGAAAAAGCCAATAATTCTAAAGAAATAAGCATTACAAAATATGATTTAGAAAATATGAATTCAGATTTAGAGAAGTTTAATAAAGAAATAGAAACACGAACTCAAGTGATTAAATACATTGATTTTGAAGAAGATAAACTTTTTGAATCTAGCAAGATTATTGAAGTGTTTGAAAGAAAAATAAATTTGATAAAGCAAGACGAGATAAGACTAAGAAGAATAAGTGATAAAACAACTTCTGAATTAGAAAAACTTGAAACAGGGAAGGTATTAGAATTACCAAAGGAAGTTGAAGAATGTCTTAAAAGGAAAGATATTAATATAGTTTATGGTATGGAATGGATTAAGAAAAATGGTTATTCTGTAAAAGAAAATGAGAAATTTATAGAAAATAACCCTTTCATACCATATTCAATAATAATGGATTCTAGAGAAATAGAGATTTTAGAAAAGGAATCTTTAGATGTGTTCACTTCTAGTCCAATTTCTATAATTAAGAGAGAAGATTTAGGAGAAAAACTGTGTGAAACAAATGAAGGTCTTTTAAACTTAAAAAAACTGAAATTTCTTATCTCATTTAACAATAAACTTTTAAATGAAAAAGAATTATTAAAGTTAATAAATGAAAAAAGATTAGAATTAAGCAAGGTAATAAATGAGATTAAATCTAAAGAAGAGGATATAGAATTTTATTTACAAAAGAAAAACTTTATTCAAAATTCATCTTTAACATTTGAATCTTATGAAGGTCTAAAAAGTGAAATTGAAGGCTTAAATAAGAAAAGTGAAGATTTAAGAGCTTTAGAAATAAAGTTAGAAAAAGATATTCATATAATAGAAGAAACTTTAGAAAATACTCAAAATGAAATTATAAATTTAGATAAGAAAATAGAAAAGAATATAAAAAAAGAAGAAGATTTCTTAAATTTAAAATTTGAGTATGATAAATATAAGAAAAATAAAAGTAGCCTTGAAAAATTAGAAGAAAGAATAAAGTTAACTAAGAATTCCATTGAAGAAGAGGATAAGAGAAACAAGGATATTGAAAGCGAATTAAATGAATGCGAAGAAAGCATTAGATATTATACAAATGAAAATAGTAGGATTTCTGAAGACTTAATAGAATTTGAAATTTATAAATCTGGTTCTTTAATACAAAAGGATAAAGAAGATTTGATTTCAGAGTACAAAGTCTTAAGAAAAAATATAGAAAGTTCAGAAGAGGAATTAAATAATAAAATAAAAATCTCGACTGGAAAATTTAATGAAATTGAAGAGGATCTTAATTACAAAGTAAACCAATATCAACTAGAAGAAAAAGAATACACAACTGTAACTTATGATAGGCATAAAGAAAGTGAAACAGAAGAAAATTTATCAAAAGAAGAAAAAAACTTAAGTAACATGAAAGATTCATTAGGAGAAATAAAATCAGATTTAAAGGTTACAAATAATGATTTAAACAGATATTATGAAAAGCTTAAAAAAGACTTTAACAAAGACATACCTAAGGATAAAAATTTAATATTTGAAAAGAATTATAAAGAGAAAGAAGCTAAATTAAACATAAAAATTGAAGATAATTTAAAAGAAAAAGAAGAATTAACAAAATTAAATAGTAAGATAACTAACAGCCTAAGCAATTTAAGTGAATATAATAATTTAAAAGTTAAAGATGAAATAGAGGTAAAAATAGAATTTAATAATTTAGATGAAACTATAGGAAAACTAAAAAGAGATTTAAACAACCTTAGGAAAGATGAAGGAAGTAAAGAAAATGCACTTGGCAGAATAATGTTTACTATTGCAGGTAAAGAAGAATTTAAAGAAGAAAGTTTCTTTAAAGAGCCAATAGATACTCTTATAACACTTGTATCTAAACCTAAGGAGCTTCTAGAACAATTAATAATGCTAGAAGATTCATATAACAAGCTTATGGAAAAGATAGGTTATGATTTAGAATTAATAGAAAAAGAAGAAGATAATATATTAGAAAGTTTATTAGAATATATAAGTGATATACATGAAAATATAGCTAAAATTGATAATAATTCAACTATAACAATTGACAATAAAAGAGTGAAAATGCTTAATATAAGTGTATCAGAATGGGAAGAAAACAAAGAAATTTATAAGATGAGATTAAAAGATTATGTTGAGCAGCTAAGAAATCAATGTATATTAACATTAGAAAAAAATGAAAACATAGAAGAAATAATAGGCAATAAAGTAAATATAACTAAACTTTATGACGAAGTTGTATCTATAAGCTCTATAAATATTAAGCTTTACAAAATAGAAGAAGATAAGCAAAGACAAATAAGCTGGAATGAAGTATCAACAAATTCAGGGGGAGAAGGATTCCTTTCAGCCTTTGTAATCTTATCTAGTTTATTATCTTATATGAGAAAAGATGAAAGTGACATGTTTAATAGAAAAGAAGAAGGAAAAGTTTTAATAATGGATAATCCATTTGCTCAAACAAGTTCTGCTCATCTTTTAAAACCACTTATAGATATTGCAAAGAAAAGTAATACCCAACTTATATGTTTAACAGGACTTGGAGGAGATTCTATATATAATAGGTTTGATAATATATATGTACTTAATCTTGTACAATCAAAAATAAAAACTGGAATTAAATATTTAAGAAGTGAACATGCCAAAGGTGAAGAAGAAAAAGAAATTATGATATCATCAAGACTTAAGATTGAAGAAGAACAAATAAGATTATTTTAATTTTATATTATAATAGTAAATATATATACTTTACAATGAAACATCAATACTAAACAAAGGTATTGATGTTTTCTTATGTGCAATTCCAAGTAATATTTTTAAAATAAATAAAAAAATTATAAATTTTAATGAAAAACTAATTCCTAAAGCATATATATTAATTAGAGGTAAGAAAATTACATAAATATCTGTGAAGTATATATTAAGGGGAGAGTGTTAAGTATGAGAGAAAGAAAATATGTTAAATTGAGAGTTGATATGTATGAGGATACTAAGTTTAAGATAATAGACACTATGGATGAAAGAGATCTTATTCATTATATTTGGACTAGAATTGTAACTTTAGCTGGAAAGGTTAATTTAGAAGGCGATTTATATATGTCAAAAAATATTCCATATACAGCAGAAACTTTATCAATAGAATTCAATAGAAGTGTTGAAAAGGTTGAATTAGCTTTAAATGTATTAAAAGATTTAGAAATGGTTGAATTTACTGAAGATAATGTTTATAAAGTAAGAAATTTTACAAAGCATCAAAATATTAAGGTTAAAGAAAAAACAGAAAATGTAGGTAATAAGGTAGAGGTTAATAATAAAGAAAGTATAGTAAATGAAGAGTTAGAAAATCAAAATTTTGAAAAAAATGAAAAAGAATCTAAAGATAATAATGAAAATAATTTAAAGAATAATTGCACAAAACATAATAAAATTAATGTAAATATTAAGGCAAAAGAGGTTAAATGTGAAGAAAAGTTAGATAATGAAATAAAAATTATAGAACTTAAAAAGAATCAAAGTGAAAATAATTCTTTAAATAATAAGAATATATATGATAAAGAAAAATTGGATAATAATATAAATTTAGATAGTAACTTGCTGTTAGATATGAAGATAAATAAAAGAAAAAGTAAGAATGGTAAGAAAAAGGAAAAGTATAATAATGATATTATTAAAATAGATGATGAAGAATGTATGATAGATGTTTGTGAGTGGCGTGATCAACCAAAACTTGAAGGTGATACATTGATTAAATCATTTATTTTTTAAAACAGAGCCATTTTTTAAGAAATTTATAAGATATCAAAATAAATGGAATTTTTTGAAGTCACCATAAATAACTTTCAACTTTACTTAATAATTGTGTATAATAATTTATTATAACTAAAAAATGTAGGAGAAAATGAATGAATTTTGTAGCTATAGATTTTGAAACTGCCAATGAAAAAAGAAATAGTCCATGTTCTATAGGAATTGTTGTTGTAAAAAATGGCGAGATTATAGAAAAAGTACATCACTTAATAAAGCCTAAGGAAATGAGATTTATGCCAATAAATATTGGAATTCATGGAATAAGGCCTCGTATGGTTCAGAATGAATTAGAGTTTGATAAAGTGTGGGAAAAAATTAAACATTATTTTAATAATAATTTAGTAATAGCTCATAATGCTTCTTTTGATATATCTGTGCTAAGAAACACATTGGAACTTTATAAGATAGAAATGCCAAGTTTTCAGTATATATGTACAATGAAGCTTTCTAGAAATTTTTATAGTAACCTTGACAATGCAAGGCTGAATACAGTAAATAATTTTTTAGGATATCAGTTTAAGCATCATGATGCGTTGGCAGATGCAATAGCATGTGGTAATATTTTACTTAACATATGTGAAGAATTAAACTCAAAGGATATTAATGAAATATCAAAATTAGTTGGAGTAACTTTAGGCAGTGTAAATGAAAATGGGTACAACCCATCTAGATTAAAAGGAAGAGTTTTTGAAAAATCTAATAGACAACCTTCAAGACAAAATGAAAAAGTAATGGAAAGCTTTAATTTTACTGCATTTGAAGATGAAGTTGTTGTATTTACAGGTGGTTTAGCTTCTATGACGAGAGATGAAGCAATAAGATTAGTTAGAAAACTTAGTGGAACTGTAGGAAGTTCTGTAACCAAGAAAACAACATGTATAGTAACTAATACAAAAGACATAAAAGATTTACATAGAGAAGAAATGAGTAATAAGCTTAATAAAGCGGTAGATTTAAAGAAAAAAGGCCAAAAGATAAAGTTTTTAAATGAAGAAGCATTCTTAAAAAAATGTAAAGAAAAATAATAATAACTAGGGAAAAATCCTTAAGCGTTTATTTGTTATATAATCATAATACATAATATGTTATAATATGAATATAATTACATAAATTAAAGGGGACTGCCATATGGATGTTGAAGGTTTAAATCCAAAAAACAAATATAACATTATTAAATATGCATTGAGAACCAATAATGTATCAAAAACTTGTCAGCTTTTTGGAATCTCAAGAACTATTTATTATAGGTGGTATAATAAATATAAAACTTACGGTATGGACGGTTTAGCTAACAAGGTTAATAAAAAACCTAATATGCCTAATAAAGTTAATAAAGATACGGAAAATGCAATATTAAATCATGTTAATAAATATCCCGAGGATGGACCTAAACGAATATATTATGAATTAAAAGCTAATGGATATGATGTTGGAGAGACTGGAATTTATAATGTTTTAAAGCGAAATGCTCTAAATAAAAGAGCAGACCGTGAGTTATATTCTAAAGATAAAAACATAAAAAAAGCTTCTAAAAAACAAAATAAGCAATTAGATTACAACTTAATTAATAAGAATAATGCATATCCTGGATATCTTCTAATACAAAACATTTCTTATTTAGGTAAATTTAAAAATCTAGGTGAAGTATATCAATATACTATATGTGATGTATATTCAAAATGGGGCTTAGTAAAATTATATAATTCTAAAAATTCAATTAATGCAATAGATTTTATTGAAACAAAAATTATGCCACTCTCAAAAACCTTGAATTTACCTATGAAGAATATTGTTACAAACAACGGAACAGAATTTACTACTAATTGGAAAAATGGAATGCACAAATACGATAAATTTTTAAATCAAAATGATATTAAACATTGGACTTTTCCCATAAGTAATAAATCAGTATTTATGCCTATGGAAGAATTTTTAACAGTTATAGCAGATGAGTTTTATAAATCAATAAAAGTATCAAATGAGGCATATTCTTTTGCTGATATTGAGAAATGTCTAGAAAGTTACCTTAAACATTATAATTTTAATAGGTTAATAACAACAGGAATGCATAAAGGAAACATTCCAGCAAAGCTTGTATTAGACTATATAGGAGATGATGAAACCTTACCACTTTGGATATATACGAGATTAGAGTAGGTGATTTTATGATGAATTCTATTAATACTAATAATAATATTTGTGTAATTGGTGGTGGAATATCAGGCGTTTTTATTTCACATTACCTTAAAGAAAATGGATATAAAAATATTACTTTATTAGAGCAAAGCGATAGAATAGGTGGGAAGTGCAATAGTATAAGATATAAAGGGCTAACCTATGAGATGGGAGCACTTATGGCATTACCTTCGTATTCTAATATTAATGAATTAATGGATAAGTTTGGTGTATCAAAGAAATGTCCACTTCTTACAAGAGGTTTTTATAATGCAGAGGGTAAAAAGGTGCAACAGCTTCCCAAAAAACAGTTATATGATTTTATCAAACAGTTTAAAAAATTATCAACTACGCTTAAACAATATGAATTTTTAAAAGCACCTGGATATAAAAACTTACCTAAGGAGTTATGTATGCCCTTTGGTCAGTGGTGTAAAAATAATGACTTAACAGTGGTAAAAAAAATATATTCTCATTGTTTTACGACCTTTGGATTTGGTGATATTGAAGAAGTTGCCACTGCATATGTTTTAAAACTTCTAAATTACGAAAATCTTATGTCTTTTATTGAAATACCACATATTATTACTTGTCCAGAAGGCATACAAGAATTAATTTATAGAATTTCAGATACTATTGATGACGTTAGATTAACACAAACTGTTGAAAGTGTTACTCCTTTAGAAAATGACAAGGTTATTGTTAAAACAAATCAAGAAGAGTATATTTTTGATAAAGTTATATGTACAATATCTTTAAAAAAATTTGGAGAATTAGTAAGTAATTATAATGAAGAAAAAGAATTATTTAATAAAATAATATATGAAAAATTTAGAGTTTACGCCTATAAAGTTAATGGAATTCCAAAGGTTTGTGGTTATATCCCTGATAACTTGAAAAAAGACAGAAACGGTCACATCACCATATGGTATTATAGATGGCTTGATACATGTAATGCCGATATAGTTACTGTTTACAGTTATGCTAAAGATGGAATAGACGATAGAGAAGCAAAAAAAATTGTGGAAGATGATTTAAGAAAACTGGGTGGCAAAAATATTAGTCTGTATATGATGTCTAGTTGGGATCATTTCCCTCATGTTGATGCAAAAACTTTAAGTGAAGGTTTTTATGATAAATTAGAAGCACTTCAAGGAAAAAACAATATATACTATAGCGGAGAGATAATGAATTTTTCTAATATAGAAAGTTGCGTAATATATGCTAAGGACTTAGTTGATAGATTTTTTTAATCACCACCTTAAGTGCTGTAATATTAACGACTTCAGAAGGAGTTTAGCCCCTTACTGAAGTTTTTTTTTGTAATACTTATCACCAATTTAGAGAAGTAGGCGACTTTACTTCTGAAATGTATTTAAATTACAAAATTTTATATTCAAGAGTTGTTTACACTTAATTATCCGAATATTTAAGATGTTTTTAAGTACTTCAACAAAACTATATCTTAAAATAGTTTGATTTCATTATTATATGTGTAAACAATATTTGAAATTGATACGTCAACCCTTAGTAAAATCAATGATTGTTAAAATTTGACAATGATTAAATTGAATATTAAGCTAAAAGTATGTAGTTAAAAAAATAACAAATAAATATCCATAAAGATTTGAAAATGTTAGGGGGAGATTATATGTATCCAGAACAAAAATATCTAGAGGAAGAAATCAAATGGGAAGAATTTAGTAAGATGATTTATGGTGGAGTTTTAATGAAAATGCCTGATCTTCTTAAATATGGTTATATGCGTTTATGTGAACAATGGTTAAAAGGTCACAACATTACAACTGTAAACAATCAAATTGCACTAGGAATGCTTAAAGATGTATTACCATCAGATCAGTACAACGCATTACTACAATCATTAAAGCAACAAAAAGCTTAAGAAATAAGGGGGTATTTAAAATGACCAAATTACCATTTAACATTGATAAAAAAGCTTCTGCTTATATTGACCCAAAATTGTGTATTAATTGTGGTAAATGTAGACGAAGTTGCCCAACTGACTCAATAAATGAAATGCAAAGGTTAATATGTAGACTATGTCCTGATTGTGTAGATGCATGTTCTAACATTAAGTTTCATCTTGAATCTCATGATTATGCAGAACAAGTTGCCTGTAGTATCGGTTGTCCACTTGAAATTGTTCCAGAAGGATATGTAAATTTAATTTCAGAAGGTGATATTCAAGGTGCTTATGAATTAATAAATGAATTAAATCCATTAGCAAGTATTTGTGGAAGCATATGTAGTCATCCTTGTGAAGAATCATGTAAACGAGGAACATTGATAGACAAGCCAATTGCTATTAGAGCACTTAAAAGATATGTAATGGAAAATGCTGAAAAAAAACCAGCTGTTTTTAAAGAAAAATATGATAAAAAAATTGCAATAGTTGGAGCCGGAT
>NZ_FOMG01000004.1:0-144688 GCF_900112485.1 Clostridium uliginosum | reverse complement strand
GTATGTTTAGAAGATAAAGATACTATTCCAGCTCCAGCTTCAGAAGTTATAGAAGCTTTAGAGGAAGGCGTTGAAATAATTACTGGTGCATCTCCAAAAGAAATTAACGCAACTTGGATTCATGTTTCAGGTGTTACATTTAAGAAAGTTAGTAAAATGGGAGTTGATGAAAGTGGTAAATTCGTAGTTGAAACTATAGAAGATTCAGATTTTGAAATTCCTTGTGATACTGTAATATTTGCAACAGGACAAAAAGTGGACGTTGCCACTATGACTCGAAAATCTAATTTAGCCTTATTACCAAACGGAAAAATAGCTATAGATGAAAATATGAAAACTAATATACCTAAAGTTTTTGCCTGTGGTGATGCTGCTTTTGGTTCCAAATGTAGTGTAGTTTATGCAATGGCTTCAGGAAGAAAAGCAGCTCTTGCCATTGATAATATGATTTGGGACAGAGAATTAGATCTTAATGTAGAACATGTATTGCATAAAGCTCCAATAAGTGAAATGCTATATCCAGTTAGATTTGAAAGATTATATCCTCAAAAAGTTAAGAGAATTAAAGAGTTTGAAGAATTTGAAGAAGTTGAAATCAGCTTTACTAAAAAGCAAGCACAGCTCGAAGCTCGTAGATGTATGAAATGTGGATATGAAAAAGTTACTTCAGATAGTTGTATAGGATGTGGCGTATGTGCTGCTAATTGTCCACAAAACGCTATTACTATGGTAAATCCTAACCTAAAGGAGGGCAAATAAAATGAGAATTATTGAAAGAGATGTAATTGTTGTTGGTGCAGGCCCTGGTGGATCAATATGTGCATCATATCTTGCAAGAGCAGGAGTAGATGTATTACTTATGGATAAAGAAGTATTTCCAAGAGATAAACCTTGTGCTGATGCTCAAACTGGAAACACAATGAAACACGTTATTGAGCTTGGTGCTGATACAGAAATTAAAGAATTAGGTATACTTGCAAACTATCTTAAAGTTGTATCTGCAAATTATGAAGAAACAATTGCACCAACAAGTGGTGCTTATATTACACCACGTTGGCTATTTGACGATTTAATGAAGCGCACAGCAGTTAGACATGGTGCAGAATGCTTAGAAGATTGTTGGGTAAATGATGTAATTAAGGAAGATGGATATGTTGTTGGCGTAAAAGCTAAATATCAAGGTGAATTTATTGAAGTTCGTTCAAAGCTTGTAATTGGTGCTGATGGTTCTCATTCTGTTGTTGCAAAAGCTGTTGGAATGTTCCCTGAATATTCAGGTTCAATTGCTCCTGCTTTAAGAACATATTTTACAGGGGTTGAACTTGATCCCAAATTAGCTCCTAAAGGATATATTGAACTTCATTTTGATGAAAGAGTTAAACCAGCTTATATTTGGGTGTTCCCAAGTGGTAAGGATGGTATAAAAGATGGTTTCTGCAATGTTGGTATGGGAGTTGCAGACAGAGATAGCTATGATGGCTGGTCATTAGAAGAAAGGTTCTACGATTGGGTTGAAAATAGTCCTTATGGAGAACGTTTCAAAAGAGCTAAACAAGTTGCGCCTTGGAAGGGATGGAGAGTACCTGATGCACACCAAAGGTTAAGAAATTGTGGTAATGGTTTCATGCTAATTGGAGATGCAGGTTCTACAGTTATTCCTCTTGTTGATGAAGGTATATCTGCTGCTGCTGATAGTGGTAAGTTTGCCGCTGATGCTGCAATAGAGGCTTTAAAAGAAAATAATTTTTCTGATGAATTTTTATATGAAAGATATCCAATGAAATTTGATGAAATGTATAATGATAGAATTAAAACTATTAAACTTGTTCAAGAATCTATGTATGATCCTAACGTTACAAATACAATGGTTCATAAATTTAATACAGACCTAAAGTTTAAAGAAGCTGCATTTAAGAAAATGTTTAAAGCTTAAGGCACATTCAAATAAATAGACTAGTATACTGACTTTTTATTTATTTTCATGTGCCTAAAGCTAGCAACATATAAATTTAGGTACATGGGAATAAGTAACAAATTACTGTGCTAGTATATTTTTATGTGCCTTATTTGGAGGTTAATAATATATGTCAAAGGAATTAAGAGAAAAATATAAGGTTCTTGCTGGTCTTATGAATGGTAAATCTCAGCTGAAGGTTTCAGTTGTTTCTGGTTTAATTGATTGCTATGAAATTATGATGACTGAAGAAGAATGTGACTTTTTATTAAGTTTAGGTTCAAAAGTCGTAAAAAGAGAAGATTTAAGATCTTTATCTCCCTTAAGTGATGAAGACTATGAAAAATTTATTCATAATATATTAAATAAAGGAATGATATGGTTAAAGTATAAAGAAGATGGTGTATATGCAGAACTTTCACCAATATTTCCTGGCTGGGTTGAAATTTCATTATCAAATGGGGGAGAAACTGAAAAACAAGTTGCATTAGCTAAAAAGTTCGCTTCGCTATTACAATTAAAAAGAAAAGTAAATGTTCTTCCACTGAGAAAGTATTTTAATTATAAATATGAGATCAAAAAGAACAATGAAATTGCTCCAATTAGTATTGCAACTGCTGGTGGAAATAGAGAAAAGAAAAGTATTATTTTAGATAAAGAAGTTGAAAGTGCTGAAAATGTAATTAGTATTGCAAATGAAGTTTACGATATGTTAGATCGTCTACCAAAGGATTATCCAATTGCTGTAATTACTTGTTTCTGCCGTTACCTACATCGTCAAGTTGGTGAAACTTGCCGTTTTAATTTACCAGAAGAAGCTTGTATTCAAATTGGAAGCTTTGCACAGCAAATGGTTGAGTATGACGTAGGTCACTACATTACAATAGATGAAGCAAGAGAAATCATAAAAGAATGTGAAGCTAAAGGTGCATTTCATAATATATATCATTATGGACTAAATACAGAAAATCCTGTTATATCAATTTGTAATTGTTGCTGGGACTGTTGCTGTTTACATGGAGTATTTAATCGTGGAGGTTTGTCTCCTATGTTTTTGAAAGCTCATTATAAAGCAACCATTAAAGATGAAAGCAAGTGTATAAAATGTAATAAATGTAATAGTTTCTGTCCTGCTAACTGCACAGGTATTAAAGACGGAAAATTATTTTTAGATGATACTCACTGTATTGGATGTGGACAATGTGCATACCAATGTCCAGAAAATGTAAGAGAAATGATACATGAAGAACGTAAAGTATTTGTTCCTTCACTTTCTAAAGATAAAGTAAGGATTAAGAAAAAATATGAACTTTAAGGTGGCAAGATAATATGCATGAAACAGCTGTGCTTTCTGAAGTTGTAAATATTGTTGTAACAGCAGCAAAAAATAATGAAATAGAGAAAATTACAAAAGTTGTACTTCGTATAGGAGAGTTTTCCTGTATTCAAGAGGATCAATTAATGTTTAGTTATGATATAATCACCCAAAATACAATACTAGAAGGTTCAAATTTAGTTATTGAATGGGTTCAAGCAATGGCATACTGCAATAACTGTAATAAAACCTTCCCAATATCCTTTACGCATAAAGAATGTCCAACTTGTCATAAATTTAGCGAAGAAATTGTATCTGGCTACGAAACACACGTATACAATATAGAAGGAGAATGACAATGAAAACAATTGAAATTAATGAAAGTGTCTATAAAAAAAATGAAGCTCTTGCGGGGATTCTAAAAGATAATCTTCATGAGAAGAATAAAAAATTAATTAATTTTTTAGGCTCACCAGGGTCAGGAAAAACTACTTTGCTAGAGTCTATTATTAAAACTATTGATAATCCTAAAAAAATTGCAGTAATCGAAGGCGATTTATACACTGACAAAGATGCTAAGCGTATTGAAAAATTAGGTGTTAAAACTGTTCAGCTTAATACTAAGGGTGCTTGTCATCTTGAAGCTGGAGCTATATCAGAAGCTATTAATAATCTTGATATAAGCGAAGCTGAAACTATTATTATTGATAATATTGGTAATTTAGTTTGTACTGCTGAATTTGACTTAGGTGAAGATATGAGGGTAGCTGTTATGAGTGTTACAGAAGGTAATGATAAGCCACTAAAATATCCTCTTATGTTCCAAACAACTAATGTAATTGTACTAAATAAAATTGATATATTACCTTATACTGATTTTGATTTGGATGAATTTTATAAGGATATTAAAGATTTAAATCCAAATGTAAAAATATTTGAGGTATCAGCGACTAAAGGTTATGGAGTAGCTGAATTTTGTGACTACTTAACTAATTTTAAATAAATCAAATTAATAATAAGTAAATAAGTAGTTTAATTACTCCATCCACTTTACTTATACTTATACTTATATCAACACTCTGCTAAAACAGCGCTAAATAAAAAGTTAGATTTTTAATGAAATTCAAGTAAAATTCAAATATAGGAGGGTATACTTATGCATATGGCAGATGCTTTAATTTCACCTGTTGTTGGTGGAACCATGTGGGTTGCAACGATTGGAGTTGCAGCTTATTCAATTAAAAAAGTTAAAAATGATATAGACGAAAAGAAAGTTCCTTTAATGGGAGTCATGGGAGCCTTTGTTTTTGCGGCTCAAATGATTAACTTTTCTATTCCTGGTACAGGCTCTAGTGGTCATTTAGGTGGTGGATTATTATTAGCTATACTACTTGGACCCTATGCAGGATTCCTTACTATGGCATCTATTCTTACAATACAATGTCTATTTTTTGCAGATGGTGGACTTTTAGCACTTGGTTGTAATATTTTTAATTTAGGTTTTTACACCTGTTTTTTAGCTTATCCTTTGATTTATAAACGTATAACTAATAAAGGTTATTCTAAAAAACGAATATTTTCGGCAGCGATGATATCAGCTATAATAGGACTACAACTTGGTGCCTTTAGTGTTGTTATTGAAACCTTATTGTCAGGTAAAACTGAATTACCTTTTAGCTCCTTTGTACTTTTAATGCAACCTATTCATCTTGCTATTGGAGTTGTAGAGGGTATTGTAGTAACTTCAATTGTAAGTTTTGTTTGGAAAATGCGTCCTGAACTAATAGAAAATACAAATCTTGGACAGCCCATAGGAAATATTTCAATTAAAAAGGTAATTATAAGTTTTGCTATAATGACTTTAGTTGTTGGTGGTGTTTTATCGTGGTTTGCTTCAGCAAATCCAGATGGTCTTGAATGGGCTATGTTTAAAAGTTCTGGAAAAGAAGAACTTCAAGCAACAACTAGTATTCATAAAACCATGGAAGAAATTCAAGATAAGACAGCAATATTACCAGATTATAACTTTAAGGCGACAGAGGCAGTTAATGCTGAAAGTACTGATGTAAATGTATCAGAAGAGGCCTGGCCTTCTGTAAGTGCAGGAACTAGTATTTCAGGATTTGTTGGAGGTATATTAACACTAATACTTGCTTCTATTATTGGTTTTATGCTAAGTATATTTAAGAAAAAAACAAAGGTAGAACGGGTTAAATAATCATTATCGATTGGATTTGATATGCATATGGAAAAGTCATTATATAATATAAGATATTTAGATGAACTTAGTGACAAAAAAACTATTATTCATAATATACATCCACTTGCAAAAGTATTAACAACAATTATTTATTTAATAATTGTTGTTTCTTTTAGCAAATATGAAATTAGCGGGTTATTGCCTCTAATTTTATATCCTATGATTTTGATGATACTAGCAGATATTAAAATTATGCTAATTATTAAAAGGATTTTAGTAGTTTTACCCTTTGGTATTGGTGTTGGTATTTTTAATCCTTTATTAGATCATACCCGTATACTAATTATAGGAAATATATCTATTTCAGGTGGATGGATATCATTTGTTTCTATCTTAATTAAATGTATATTAACAGTTACAGCCTCACTAATCCTTATAGCCACAACTGGAATGAATAAAATTGCATTAGTATTAAGAGTCTTAAAAGTCCCTAAATTATTTGTTATGCAACTTCTACTTACTTATCGTTATATTACTGTATTAATTGAAGAAGTCACTCGAATAACTCGAGCATATTCCGTGCGTTCCTCTTCACAAAAAGGAATAAAGTTTAAAGATTGTGGTTGTCTTATTGGTCAACTTTTAATTCGAACTATAGATAGAGCTGAACGTATATATATATCTATGTGCTGTAGGGGTTTTGAAAGCGATTATAATATAGGCAATAATTTGAAAATGAAACTTAATGATTACTTACATACTGTAAGTTGGATAATATTTTTTATAATAATAAGATGTTTTAACATACCTAAACTAATAAGCTTAATTATGACAGGAGTGATTAAATGTTATATTTAGTGATTATAGATGAGTGATCATATAGTTGAAGCAAGAAATTTACATTTTGCCTATCCTGATGGACAATGTGCTATTGACGAAGTTTCTTTCACAGTAAATAGGGGAGAATCTATAGGCATTGTTGGCACTAATGGTGCTGGAAAATCAACATTACTACTTCTTCTTCTTGGAATTTTATTTCCTTGCACAGGAGATATTAATATTGCAAATATTCCAGTAACGAAAAAAAACCTATCTCATGTAAGGGAAAAAATAGGTATGGTTTTTCAAAATCCTGATGACCAATTATTTATGCCAACAGTATATGATGATGTAGCTTTTGGCCCTCGTAATTATAAATTGGACGAGGATGAAGTTTCAAAAAGAGTACTAAACGCACTCCAGACTGTGGGAATTTCACATTTAAAAAATCGTGCTCCATACCGGCTTTCTGGTGGAGAAAAACGTGCTGCTACTATTGCCTCAGTACTATCTATGCATATTGATCTTTTAATTATGGATGAGCCAACAGCATCACTAGACCCTAAATCCAGACGACGTATTATAAATCTTCTTAAAAGCTTTGATCACACAAAAATTATAGCTACACATGATCTTGATATGATATTTGAACTGTGCGAAAGAACAATCATATTAAAAGAAGGTAAAATAATGGCAGATGGGGTTACCTCAGAAATATTAGTTGATGAAGAACTTATGGAAACATGTAATCTTGAGATACCACTAAGTGTACAAAATTGTCCACGATGTAAGGCACATTCAAAAAATAATAGATAGACACGGCCAGTATTATGTCTTTATAGGGATTGAAAAAGCCACCTGTTTTACGGGTGGCTTTTACTATTATAATATTATTCAGCTAATGTTTTAATTTCCTTGTAGCTCTCAAGGTCTGTATAAAGTTCGCTCTTTATAGGATTACGTTTTGTCTTAACAATCTTGTAAATATAGTATACAAATACTGCGATATTTGATAATAATGCTGCTAAGCTTACGATAAATAAAGCAGTTGTGTTATGTGATGATCTAACTGCAAATTGAGATTGATCAATGAAACTAGGACATGTCATTGCAAACATGCACCACAATGCAAGTGTTTGTGCACGATGTTGTAACCAAGCACCTTTCTTTATAAAGAAAGCGGCAATTGTAGGAGCAAAAAGTAATGCTATACCACAGTACCATGCATGGTTAGGTAAGCAATTATATGTGTATGCAAAGTTCCAAACATCATATGCTATAATCCAGAACCAAAGCATATCAGGCCATAACATATCTTTGCTCTTATCCTTACTGATACAGATTCCAAACCAACCTGTAATTGTAATGATATTTAAGATACCAGCAATTCCATTCATAATATTCCAAGAACCGCTTAAAGTAACCATTCCCTCAAATACTTCTTTATTAAGATGTAGTCCGTAAATTTGGAAATCACGTGCTACTGCTTCACAAATATTGATTGCTAAAATTAATGGTGGGAAACATAAAGCCCACTTTTTGCCACTAGCACCTTTTATATGTCTAATTAGAAAGAAACCAATACATCCTGCTAGTGATGAATATACTTTAGCATAATGGAACCAATCATTTACGCTTGTCCCTTCAGTAGTTTTTGGCCATACAACAAAAGTAAGAAATAACGGTAAGATAATGAAAAGTAATAGTCCACCCCATTTAAATCTGCGGCCTAATTCATTAAGTACAATTAACATTAAGAATACGAATAGCAACATAAGCCAGTTTGAAAAAGGCTGTGATTCAAAAAAAAACATAATTAATCCCCCTTAGTAAAAAATACAATTATTAGAGTATTTTTTAATCCAATTTTATATAATTAATTAATATATTCTACGTATTTGAATAGTGTTTTATGACTTAATTTCTGTAATATTTAAGTATTATTGTTTATGTTTACTTGAAATTGTCAAAAAAATGTAGCATATACACCTTTGAAATAAAGTATTTCTGATATTAATTCAACTTAGTAATTAGACCAGATTAATATTAGAAAAAATTTAGAATTCAGAATAGTATTTGTATAAATATTTACTTGAAAAACAGCATAATATTTTAATTTTAAAGTAATAATCTTTACGCAGATGTAAAAGTAAGATATATCAGTATAGATAATTTGCATTACTGCAAAACAAGACTCATATAAAGTACCAGTAATAATATTATTATGTCAGATTATAAATATAGTTTCATGGATAGCAACCAAGTTAATAATAATAGCTTGAGAAGTCATGATATCTGCCCCATTACGGCTGGGAAAAGTCTTCAGTAAATTTAACAATATATCCATAAGCTGAATATTTTAATTATTAGGTGAATAATTAAAATAGGAGGTAAGTATGTACCTATCTATACCAGATGTTTTTTTTGTACCAGTTTCTTATTATGAAGAAGATGTATTAAATATAAAAAAATCAGTTAAAAATTCACAGAGAAAGGAAATAGTAATAGGTGTAGCTTTAATTTCACAAAGAGAAGATAGGTGGGTTAGGGAGAAGATCGCAATGGAAGAATATGCCAATAAAAAAGGAGTTACATTAAAGCTGGAAAATGCTGAATACGATTTTGCCAAACAGGTTGAACAAGTAGATTATTTAATTTCACAGGGGATTGATGTATTGATTTTGCTACCAGTAGATGAATCAAATTTAAATTCAGCAGATATGGTTCAAAAGGCTCATGAAGCGGGAATTAAGGTGATATCCTATGATGCACTTATAAGAAATAGTGATGTAGATTTATATATTTCTTTTAATAACGAAAGGGTAGGAGAACTTCAGGGAAGGTTTCTTATTGAGAAAGTTCCTAAGGGAATTTATTTTATTATGTATGGAACTCCTGATATTTGGTTTAAGAAAGGAGCAATGAAATATATACAACCTTTGGCTGATGTAGGAAATATAAGGATAGTTGCAGATAAGGCAATTAAAGGTTGGGATCCAAGGCTTGCTTTTAATATAGTGAAAGATGTTTTAGATGAGAATAAAAATAAAATTGATGCTATATTAGCACCAAATGATCCTATAGCAGGTGTTACAATTCAAGTATTAAAAGAACGGGGGTTAGCCGGTAAGGTAGCAGTAACAGGACAAGATGCAGACTTAGCTGCTGTTCGAAGAATAATTGAAGGAACTCAATCAATGACAGTATTCAAGGATACTAGAGAATTAGGCAAGACTGCTATAGATGCTGCAATAAAATTAGCCAATGGTGAGCCTATAGATATAACTAAAATGGTAAACAATGGTAAAATAGACTTGCCTTCAATTCTTATTGCACCAATAGCTATAGATAAGAATAATATAAAAAGTGTTCTTATAGATAGTGGATATTTAAAGGAAAGTGAAGTTTATCAAAGATAATAGGAACTAAAGTAGCTTAAAGTGAAAACTTTAGTTTGGATATAATAATAAAAAATTAGGAAAGTCATAAGACCTTCCTAATTATTTCTATTTAAAGCAACTATTATTTCTGTATTGATAAGCTTAGTATTGATTACCCAAGTGATTTTTAAAGTAAGCGACATATTAAAATTGAATATAAATTTATGTTTAAATCTAGTTTATATCCAAATTATTTAGAATAAGAAAGATTAAATAATATTATCAGTATAAATACTTATCACTTAATCCATATTTTTCGAGAATTTTATTGATGGTTTTATCTTTTTTCATATCATCAATTTTTTTATTCATTGCATTTAGTAAATTAACATCACTTTTCCTTACTCCTATTCCTATGATTGCAGGGGCTTCTTGGCTATATGGTTGTAGTATTTTTAAATAGAGATTTTCTTTAACTAATAGGTATTCTCCAATAATAGAATCCGTTATACCAGCATCTATTTTTTTTACGCTTATTGCTGATAATAATTCAGGTATACTTTCAAAAATCACTACATCTTTTACCTTGCCTTCTTTTTTCCACTTTTCTGCTAAATCCATATACACTGATCCACTTTGTGCTCCAACAACTGCATTCTTTAAATCTTCTTTAAAATTGATTCGTGAAACTTTCGGCACAATGATAGCTTCTGACTCTTTATACAATGGGTCAGTAAAAGCTACTAATTCTTTACGTTTCTCTGTAATAATAATTCCACTAGCTGCTACATCTATGTTATCATCAGTATTTAGTTTCTCAAGTAAATCTGGAAATGGAGCTACTTTCATTTCCACTTTACTAACGCCTAGTTCTTTTGCAATTACATTCATGATATCTATATCTATTCCAGTGGGTTGATTTGTCTTAGTATCTATAAAAGCAAATGGAGCAAGATCAGATGTTAAAATCGTCAATACTCCTTTTTCTTTAATTTTTTCCAGCCTATCCTTACTTTCTATATTGTTTGAAGTTAAATTATTAGTGATTTCTGCACTACATACTTTAGATAATCCAATACAATTTATAAGTAGAAGAGCTACAATTATTATTTTTCTATAATTTTTTTTCATAAATAATATCCTCCTTAAAAATCATTACTCTATTAAAAAGTATTATAAAACTACTCAACTAAAAATTACTTTATAACATTATTTTAAGGAGGTTTTTAATAAAAATACATATATTATATATTTATTATATAAATAAATTAGAATAATGTATTAGGTTTAGAAGACTTTAAGCCATTTGCCTGTTCAATCCTTTCCTCAGTTGGTTGATAATTAGCTTTTGAGTTTGGCAGATAAAGTCTCTTAAATTTTTTAAAATCAGAAGGACCAGGTTTTAATATAGAAGGATTTAAGCCATTTGCACATTCAACGTTTTCCGCACTTGGACGATAACCAGCTTTTAATGTTGATGGATAAAGTGCTTTAAAGTTTCCAATATTAGAAGTACTATTTTCTGATGAATGCATTTCAGGCATTTCTTCTTGTGTATAATCTCTTTGGGTTTGATTATCTGGAATTTTTTCTTTGTTCATAGCAATCACTCCTAACGTAATAGTTTTAAGATTCATTTATAATATTTATATATTAGGCTAGAACATAACTAAACTAAATTTAGTTATGTTATTATTGTTTGAAAAAGTAGGTCTATTAATCCATGAAATATTTAGGCTTTAGAGAATAGAATGGTAAAGTTGTTTTATAATTATATGTATAGTAGTTTTATAAAAAAATATCAAATGTATAATTGCAATTACTTTTTTATGATTAATTTTTTTCAAAAAGATTTGATAATAAAACAAGTTATTGATTAAATTTTATAGTATAAGTGATTTAAAAGAGGAAGTTTATTATCAAAGGAGATATTCATGCAAAATAATAAAAAATACTGGAATGTTAGAGGTACTAAATAGATAAAGTTTAAAAGTTTTAAAGGGGGGCAGTTATAGGTTATAATAGTAAGTATATATAATGGTTTTAAAGAAAGAATGTGAAATTCTATATTGATTTTAATGAAATAATAAAAAAGTACTCACATTATCTTAGTAAGAGAAGAGTTGAATTTATATTGGAGTTACTTAAACATAGAATTGAGGAGGTCAAGAGATGCTCATTCCAAAGTCAAAATTAGAGACTGTAGAACTAATGAATGAAGAATATTATTTAGGGGACTTATCTTATGATTTAGTATGTGAAGAATATAGTTTTGAGAAAAATGAAGAAATTGATGATCTCAGTTTATATCCTGCTGAATTCTATGGATTATTCAATAGAAAGATTAGGGAAGTTTCAAGTGATGTTATAAGAGAATTCATAGTTGATAGAATAATACCTTACAATAGAATGAATTTAGATTGTTATTTAGAATATTATAACTTAGAATATTGGGATGAATGGGAAGTATTTTTAGCAGCAAAGGGAATGTGTTTTTTAGATACATTTTGGATAAGAAAAGATAAAAGTGAAAATTATAAAAATCATATTAGATTCACTAATTCTGTTAGAGATGATTTGCTTACAGAGGAATATTTTATTAACAAGAAATTTTCTAAAGTTAGAGGTTAAAATATAGTAGTATAGAACTATAGAAAAAAATGAGGGTCGCATAATGTAGGATCTTATTTTTATAAGAATTTAGACCACAATAGTATTCACAAAGTTCATATTACTATTTTGATGAATTTACGGTATCTGTACTATTTTTATATTATTTAACTATATAGCCTTGAACTTTTTGTACTCCATAGCTGCTTATTCTTTGTGAGTAATGTTTATTACTTTCACCAGGTTCTCTTTCTATAAAGACATCTAATCTGTTGTCTACACCAAAATATTTATTAGAGCCTTTATCATTAACAATAACTTGTCCATAACCTTCTAAATATATGTTAGTGTTTTGAGGGATTACGTTATTAGCGACACCACCTCGTGATAGTGGTTTGTTTTGACAAGTAACTGCACCTGCGCTACTATTTTCAGATTCAAGAGATGTATAAAAAGTGAGTATAAACTCTTTCCATTCAGGCTCATTCGTTTTCTCATCCTTTTCTTTTGCTAATTCTTTTTGTTTCATTTTTTCATATTGCATTTCCGTAGGATTTCCATTTAAATCTGTTTTGTCTTTATGTATCATTTCTATGCTCTTATCTTCTACAACATCTGTTGTTAAAGCTTTAAATGGTGTTATTATGCTTATATTGTAAGTACTAAATAAAAATATAAAACTTAATAAGCATATTATCCTCTTTATTTTTAGCATTTATCCACTCTCCTTCGTTGATACTATTTAATGCAATATTTTTTAAAATTATAACATAAATGTAAAAAAATAACAAATGACTGTATGAGTTATTTAAAAATGAAAGGTAGTGTAACAAGCAATTAATTAAACAAATACTAAAGAAGAACTTATGAAAGTTAAATTTAGTATATATATTCTGAAGAATATGCAGAAATAACATGAATTCTTGGAAGCTACATGGCTAATGTGGTAATATATTACTATATGAGGCATATTCAAAAAATAACAAGTCAGTATGCCTAATAACGATAATTGTAAAATAAATAAGAATCAATTAAAACTAATTAAAGATATCTATAATCAAATTATACGAGGGGGAAGAATTTTGATTGGAAATAAAATACTGGAACTAATTAAGAATGAGGACAAAAGAAAACCATTAACTGATAGTGAAATTGCTAGGTCGGTAAATACAACTAGAGAATATATAACTCAATTTAGAATAGAGAAAAATATAAATAATTCTCGCCAAAGAAAAGAATCAATTTTACATGATGATATAAAGAAACTAATAATTGAAGATAAAGATATTTCAGACAGGCAATTATGTAAAAAATTATCTCTTCTTGGCTATAATATTTCTAGATATTCTGTGACACTGATAAAAAAAAATATAATTGCAGAAATGTTTCCGCAGAACTTGGATGTAGTAGAAAGTGTGGCGGAAAACTTAACAGAAGTTAAACCTTTGGTAAACGTAAACATGAAAGAAATAAGTGATGAAGAAAGTATAGATACAATTAATCAAGAAAATAAGGAAAAAAATAATTATTTAAGAAAAATTATTGGATATCATGGGTCATTAAAAAATGCAATTAGTCAAGCTGAGGCTGCAGTGTTATATCCTCCGCATGGACTTCATACGCTTTTGCTAGGACCATCAGGTGTTGGAAAAAGTTTTTTCGCAGAATCTATGTATAATTTTGCAATTAATTCTTCGTACTTTGGGAAAAATGCACCATTTATAATATTTAACTGTGCTGATTATGTAGAAAATCCACAATTACTTCTTTCTCAACTATTTGGTTATAGTAAAGGTGCTTTTACCGGTGCTAATACAGACAAAGTTGGTTTAGTAGAGAAAGCAAATAATGGGATACTATTCTTGGATGAAGTACATAGATTGCCAAGCGAAGGACAAGAAATATTGTTCTATCTGTTGGATAAGGGAAAGTATAGAAGACTTGGTGAAACTGAAAATAGCAGAACAGCCAATGTAATGATAATAGCAGCAACCACAGAGGAGCCAGAATCATCATTATTGCTAACATTTAGAAGAAGAATACCAATGATAATTGAACTTCCTTCTATTAATAACAGACCAATTAATGAAAGATATGTACTAATTAAAAGTTTCTTTTCACAAGAATCAGCTAGAGTTGGAAAAGAACTCACCGTGAGTTATGATGTTATTAGGTCATTATTGTTATACAATTGTCCAGGGAATATAGGTCAATTAAGAAGTGATATACAAGTTGCATGTGCAAGAGGTTTTTTTAATTCATTAAGTAATAATTCAAATGAAGTCGTTATTGACATAAAAGATTTACCTAAGCACGTACCCTTAGGGATATTAAGCGTTGAGGATAGAGAACTAGTGTCAGAAGACATTTTTAATGAAGATTTGGTTATTACTCCTAATGATGTTGTTACTCAAAAATTAAAAGATGATAGATATACGCTACCAGATGAAATATATAACAATATAGAGGAGAAATATTATAAACTTGAAAAGCAGGGACTTAGTAAAGATGAAATTAATAAAATAATATGGAGTAAAATGGAGTTTAACTTAAATAAATTTGCAAAGAATATAGAATCAAATGTATTTTTTCCTAAGGAAGAATTAAAAAATATAATAGATGAAAAGATATTAAATGTGGTTGAAAATGTAATTAATATTGCCAAACAATATATAGAAAACATCCAGGAAAATTTTTATTATTGTATAGCAATGCACTTAAATTCAACCTATGATAGATTAAAACAGGGCAGGATAATAAAGAATCCTGAATCAGACTATATTAAAAAGGAATATTATAATGAGTATAGAATCGCAAAAATATTAACTAAAGAAATAAATAAAAGTTTAGACATTGAACTTCCGGAGGATGAAATAGGATTTATTGCCATGTATTTAAAAACGTTTTCAACAGTGGATAAAAATGTAAGTAGAGTGGCTGTTATTGTATTAAGCCATGGACATGTTGCTTGTGGTATGGCTGATGTAGCAAATAAGCTGTTAGGTACAAATCTTGCAGTAGGAATAGAAATGTCACTTGATGAAAGTCCTCAAAGTTTGCTTGAAAGAACTATAGAGATTGTAAAGAAAGTACATGAAGGAAAAGGATGCTTATTATTAGTAGATATGGGATCCTTGGTTACGTTTGGAGAAATCATCACTAAAGAAACAGGAATTCCAACAAAAGTTATTGGTAGGGTTGATACAGTAATGGTGTTAGAGGCTGTGAGAAGATCATTAATTACAAATAGTAATCTGCACGAAATTGCTAAAGCTCTTGATGGGGACAAAGTCTATGTTGGAAAAGTACAAGGCGTAAAGAAATATCTTAAAACCATAATTACAATATGTATAACTGGTGAAGGTACTGCTTTAAAAATAAAAAAATATCTTGAAGATGTATTGGGTAATGCAAATATAAATTTAAATATTATACCAATTGGAATTATGAATAGAAAGAATGCTCAAGATAAAATAATTAAGATTAGCAAAGACAATGATATAGCTGCAATTGTTGGAACGATTGACCCTGAACTAGAAAGTATTCCATTTATATCTTTTAAAGATATTCTGAAAGAATCAGGTAAATTAATATTAAAAGATTTACTAGGAATAGAGAGTATCAATCCTTTGATAAATGTAATTGATGAGGAACTAATACAGATTAGAAATGATATATTTACAAAAAGTGATTTAATAGAAGAAATGTGTAAATTGTTGATTACAAAAGGCAAGGTTAAAGAAAATTATACAATAAGTGTGTATAAGAGAGAAATGATGGGTGGAACACTTTTTGAAGGTACTTTTGGTATACCTCATGGTTTATCAGAGTTTGTAGAGAAATCATCCCTGGCTATTTTTAAACTTAATAATCCTATTTTATGGGACTATGATTGTAAGGTTGATATTATTATTATGTTGGCACTAAAAGAGAGTGATATTAAAATAGTTGAAAAACTATTTGACACTATATCAATGGCAGAAGTAGTTAATAGAATAAAACAAGCAAATTCGCCTAAAGAGATTTCAGATATATTGCTAAAAATGTAACAATATCAATACGGTTTTAAAGCATAGCCTATTTTTAAGTAATGAATTGTCAAGCTAAGTGCAACACTTGGCTTGTTTTTTTTATGCTTAATTAGTGTTGCACTTGTTATTTTCTTTAATGTGCCTTATTACTTTTTCAACATAGTTTTGGCATGATAATTGCTTTGTAATTATTATGAAGATGTAATCATGGATGAAAACGTATAAAGGGCTTTATAAAAAAAAGGAGGAAGTTTAATGACTAGAAGTATTAAAGAATTTTTAAGAAGAGATTTAGTGATAAATAACCTTGAAGCTAAATCAACTGAGGATGTCTTTAAGAAGATATCTCCCATATTGTTAGAAGCCGGATTTGTAGAAGATTCCTTTTTTAATGGACTGGTAGATAGAGAAAATAAATTTCCTACAGGTTTATTATTAGGAAAATATAATGTTGCAATACCTCATACAGATGCTATTCATGTTAAAAAGCCAGCCATAGCTATTGCAACACTAAAAAATCCTGTCAAATTTAATTGTATGGATGGAAATGGAGAGGTGGATGTCAATATAGTATTTACTATGGCTTTAAATGAACCTCACAGCCAGATACTAATGTTGCAACAATTAATGTATTTAATTCAAAATGAAAGTGTTTTAGAAAACATGCTTAAAGCAAAAGATAGCGATGAAGTATATGATATCGTTTCAAATTTTAATTATGATTGTGAGTAAATAGTAAGTAATTATCAAGATTATGAAAGAAGCTGAAATAAAAGTCAATTAGACTTTAAATAGTAAATAAATTAATTAAATTTAAAAGTTCTTGCTATTGGTACATCTTCAAGTCTTTCTTAAAATACTTAAATTAATTAGTTTTAACTAATAAGTATATTATTAGTTAAAGTATTTCTAAGGATAAATAAAAATTTCATTGGTAATGATTTTTGGGCTCGAGCGAGTCTTGAAATAACAGAACTATAATCAAGTCTATAAAATTTTATTTAAGGGGGAGTAAAAAATGGAAAAACAAAAATTAATATTAGTAGCTTGTGGTACAGGAATAGCAACCTCAACAGTTGTATGTAAAAAGGTAGAAAGCTTAATTAAAACTAATGGTATTAATGCTAGAATTATACAATGCAAGATTGCAGAAGTGGTAGGTTATGAAGATGACGCTGATCTCTTAGTAACAACTACAATTTCATCACGAGACTATAAAATGCCTGTAATTAAAGCTGTGAATTATCTAACTAACATTAATACAGATAAAGTTGACCTAGCAATTATTGAAGCTTTGAAATAAAAAAATATAGGCCAGCTTAAATGGCCTATATAAAAATATTAACTATGTATAATACATAAAATATGTGTTTATGAAAATAAATAAAAATTCATAATATAAGGAGGGCTTATAATGTTATTAAATGCAGTAAAATACATTTTAAATTTAGGACCTACAGTTATATTGCCAATAACAATTACTATCATTGGTATGATATTTGGACAAAAATTTAAAAAAGCATTTAGGTCAGGTCTTACAATTGGTATCGGCTTTGTTGGTATAAATTTGGTAATTGGATTGCTTACAACAAACCTTGGTGGAGCGGCACAGCAAATGGTAGCTAGATATGGATTACAGCTTAATATAATAGATGTAGGTTGGCCAGCAGCAGCAGCAATTACCTGGGCATCTCCTATAGCAGCAATAATGATTCCAATATGTATGTTGGTAAATTTCGTAATGTTGGCTACAAAGACAACAAATGTAGTTGATATTGATATATGGAATTATTGGCACTTTACTGCAGCTGGTGCAACTGTGTTTGTATTAACTAATGGTAATTGGTTATTTGCTATTTTAGGTGGTATTTTATATCAAATTGCTGTTCTTAAGATTGCTGATAAAACATCTCCGATGGTTGAAGAATTTTTTGGTCTTGAGGGAGTATCATTACCAACTGGTTCAGCTGCAGCTTGTGGTCTTATAGGTATTCCTATTGTTAAAGTTATAAGAAAAATCCCTGGTATTAAAAACTTAAAGGCAGATCCTGAAACAATTCAAAAAAGATTTGGTATTTTTGGAGAGCCTATGATGATGGGACTAGTTCTTGGTATTGTACTTGGAATTCTTGCTGGCTATGGTCCAGATAAAATTCTACAAATAGGTGTTTCTATGGCTGGAGTTATGTTCTTAATGCCTCGAATGGTTAGAATACTTATGGAAGGTCTAATTCCTGTTTCAGAATCAGTTAGAAAATTCTTACAGAAAAAAGACTTCGGTAAAGATAGAAATCTTACAATTGGATTAGATGCAGCAGTAGCAGTTGGACATCCAGCAGTTATTGCAACAGCACTTGTATTAGTTCCGATTACACTATTCTTGGCAGTAATATTACCAGGAAATCAGGTTTTACCATTTGGAGACTTAGCTACAATATGTTTCTATGTAGCGTTTATAGTTGGTGCAGCAAAAGGTAATATAGTTCACTCAGTTATAGCAGGTACAATAGTTATGGCATTAGTATTATTAATGGCAACAAATATTGCTAGTTTTCATACTGATATGGCAATAATGGCTAAGTTTACAATGCCAGACGGAGCATCAACTATTTCAAGCTTAGACATGGGTGGTAATTTCTTAAACTGGATAATAATTAAAGTATTTCAATTACTATCATAAAATCTGTAAAATTAAATGATTTTAGGCATATTTTATTTCATATGCCTAAAGTAAATTAAGAATGTTGATTTAATACTATAAGGAAAGGGTGATAGCTATGATGGATGTAGCAAATTTAAAAGCAGAAGAACTAATTGGAATGAATTTTGAGTGCGAATGTGGAAAAAGACATAGTGTAGAAATCAATTCTGTAAAGATAGGAAGCAACATATTAGAACAACTTCCAGAGTTCCTTAAAGAGTTTAAAAATAAAAAAATATTAATTGTGGAAGATGTTCACACATATGTTGTAGCTGGAAAAAAGGTAGAAGAAATACTAAAGAATGATTTTTCTTTAAAGAAATATGTGTTTCCACAGGAACACCTTTTACCGGATGTATATGCTCTTGGAAGAATTCTTATTGAAATAGAAGAGGATACAGCACTTATACTTGGCATAGGTTCAGGTGTTATAAATGATATCTGTAGATATGTGGCTTACAAGGTACAAGTACCTTATGCCATAGTAGGTACTGCACCATCTATGGATGGTTATGCATCTGTAGTATCTCCTTTAATCACAGATGGATTTAAAGAGTCACATAAAGCTATATATCCTTATGGAATATATGCAGACATTGAGATTATGAAGGATGCCCCAATGTATTTACTTTGTTCAGGACTTGGTGATGTATTAGGTAAATATATTGCTTTGGCAGATTGGTCAATTGCCAATCTATTAACAGGAGAATATTACTGTAAGACAATTACAGATATGGTTCAAGCAGCAGTGGATAGGTGTGTTGCAGCTGCACCTAGGATACCAGAAAGAAATGTTGAAGTTGTAAAAAATATAACAGATGCGTTAGTTTTGTCTGGAATAACTATAGGAATGGCTGGAGCTTCAAGACCTGCATCAGGTTCTGAACATCATATTGCCCATGGTTGGGAGATAATGTTCCATACAAGGAACAGTGAAGAAAAATGGGTACACGGGAATTTTGTTGGAGTAGGTACAGTGGTTATGGCCATGGTATTTGAGGCATTAAATGATATAGATATCGAAAGTGTCATGGCTGAAAGAAATTTCAGATACTATGATATGAATAAATGGACAAAAAACATTGAAAGTGTATTTGGAAAGGTTGCAGACAATGTAATTAACTATAAAAAGCATGCAATTGAATTAAATCCTGACAAGAGGCAACAAAATGCAGAAAAGATAGCAGCAAGTTGGAATGAGATTCTTCATATTGCTGATACTATAGTGCCAAGTTCTGAGCGTATTAAGAAAATATTAAAGGATGGGGGATGTGTATGGCATCCTATAGAGCTTGGAATTGACAAGAATCTATTTATTAAAACCTTCATTGCTGCAAAGGACATAAGAACACGATATGGTGTTGTGCATTTAATAGATGACCTTGGACTAACAGAAGAAATTGCTAATTTAATTGCTGACAAATTATATATGCAGTAATAAATAATGTAATTATAATACCTTGTACACGAGATATTTACGGGAGGTAAATAATGAATGAGTTAAAAGATATCAAATGTTTTTTATTAGATATGGATGGAACTTTCTACCTTGGAAATACACTTATTGATGGTGCACTAGATTTTTTAGATATTTTAAAAAGTCAGAAAAAGAAATTTATATTTTTGACAAATAACTCTTCGAAAAACAAGGCAATCTACAAGCAAAAGCTTTCAGCATTTGGTTGCTGCATTGATGAAGAACAAGTGTATACATCAGGTGAAGCTACCATATGGTATATGAAGAAAAACTGTCCAGGTAACAGGATATATCTTATTGGTACAGAACCACTTATGAAAGAATTTGAAAATGCAGGATTTACTCTTATTAAGGACAAAAATGACAATCCGGATTATGTAGTTCTTGGTTTTGACACTACATTAACATACGAAAAAATAATGATAGGGTGTGATTATATTAGGGATGGAGTACCATTTATAGCTACTCATCCGGATCTTAATTGTCCACTTGAACATAATAAATATATGCCAGATACTGGCGCTATGATAAGAATGTTTGAGGCTTCCACGGGTGTATCTCCTGTGGTTATAGGTAAGCCACATAGATATATAGTAGAGGCTATTTCTGAAAAGTATGGTCTTAAAAAGGATGATGTGGCAATTGTAGGAGACAGACTTTACACCGACATCAAAACTGGAGCAAATTCAGGGATAACTAGTATTCTTGTATTAAGTGGTGAGACATCAGAAGAGATGTACAAACAGTCTGAAATATCTGCAGATTATGTATTTTCATCAATCAAATATATTGGTGAAGAGCTGAAGCAATTTTAGAAGAGATTTATTTTATGGCTGCATGCTGGGAAAAAAGTAGAAAAAATTCATAAGAAATAGCTGAAATCTTATAAACTTTGAGAGATTAAAAGAAATTTTAAATTATCTTAATGTAAATTAATATATTCAAATTGGGGGTAATATTATGAGTATTATAACAATTATTGGAGCTGGGCAGATGGCATCTGCACTATCTTTTCCTGCAACAGAAAATAATAATAAGGTGCGACTTGTTGGTACGCCATTAGACAGAAACATCATCGATACGGCAAAGGCTACAGGCTTTCATACTACATTAAAACGTCAATTACCTAAAATAGGAATCGAGTACTATCAAATCGAGGATGTAAATAAAGCAATAGAAGGCGCTGATGTTGTTATTTGTGGAGTTAGTAGTTTTGGTGTTGATTGGTTTGCAGATAATATATTATCTATTATACCTGAAAACACTCCTATTCTTTCAATAACAAAGGGAATGGTTAATGGAGAAGACGACAAAATGATTAATTATCCACACTATTTTTTAAGTAAAGTTCCTTCTAATAAGAAACTTTCTATTAGTGCTGTAGGTGGTCCATGTACCAGTTATGAGCTTGCTGATAAAGATAATTCTGAAGTTGTATTTTGTGGAGATGACATAAACATACTTAGAATGTTTAAGAGTTTATTTGAAACATCATACTACCATATTAGCTTATCTACAGATATTGTAGGTGTTGAATGTGCAGTAGCCTTGAAGAATGCTTATGCTCTGGGTGTATCACTAGCTATTGGACTAGCTATTGGATTTGATGGTTCTGGAAAAGAGCATTATAATTCTCAGGCTGCACTTTTTGGACAAAGCTTAAAGGAAATAAAACATCTCCTTAAGTTAGCCGGTGGTGGCGAAGAAAATATTATATATTCTGGTGGTGACCTTTATGTAACTATTTTTGGTGGACGTACTCGTAAAGTAGGAACTTTATTAGGACAAGGATTTTCATTTGAGCAAACTATGAAAAAGTTAAAAGGAGTTACGCTAGAATCAATAGTGATTGCTACTCGTACAGCAAGGTATGTGCGTGGTCTAGCAAAAAGAGGGATTGTTAAGCTAAGTGATTTTCCACTTATAATTCATGTTGATGATATCATAAATTCTGGTGCTAAAGTTGATATTCCATGGAAAGCATTCGAATCAGAAAAAATATGATGGTGAAACATCATTTAATTTAGAAAGTTATAAAAGGCATTTGCAGAAATTTCTGCATGTGTCTTTTATTATATCAAAAATTATTAGGCGATGACGATAAAATGAAGATAGCAATAGATATGGTAATATTCTTTAGAACATATATTCTGAAGAATATGCAGAAATAACATGAATTCTTGGAAGCTACATGGTTAATGTGGTAATATATTAATATATAGTAAGATTAGACAAAACAAAGGGAATTTTTGATGTTAATGTGGAATTAATCAAATCATTAGAGTAGAACTATATAATTTTACTACGTTATAGTATATAATTATTGACATTGGAGGGATACCTATGAAGACAATTGAAGTAGTTGCTGCAGTAATAAAACATGATAATGAAATATTCACCACTCGTCGTGGTTATGGTGAGTTTGAAAACATGTGGGAGTTCCCAGGTGGAAAAATTGAAGCTGGAGAAACAAGAGAAGAAGCACTTATTCGTGAGATTAAAGAAGAGTTAGAGTTAGATATTGAAATAAATAACTATTTAACAACTGTTGATTATGATTATTCAAATTTTCACCTTACAATGCATTGTTTTATATGTACCATAAGTGGGGGAGAATTACATTTAAATGCTCATAATGATGCAAAGTGGACAACACTAGGGGACTTAGATAAACTTAATTGGGTTCCAGCAGATATATTAGTTGTTGAAAAACTTAAAGAAAATGAAGGAAAATAATCATGGCATTTTGGACTTGTTATTTTCTTTCATGTGCCTAAATAAACAAATAAAGAGATTGAATGTTTTATTTTGTATACGCAGATAGGCATGTCCGTTTTTATATGGACATGCCTAAATAGTTTTAAATAAAAAGTATTATCATTTAAGATTTGGAGAGTATAATAATATTATTATTTTCTTTTGGAAAGGGTGAAATATTGACGAAATCCGAAAAAATAGAAGCGGGAAAATGAGGAATATATAGGAAAAAATAATTTGAAGTTTAGGAACTATAGGATGAAATTACTATTTGATGTCGAAGGTAAAGTGAATTATGACAAAATTAATAAAAATACAACAGTTAAAGACGTATTAGATGCAGTTGATATATTTTTAAATAATAATCCTCTTGATTGTAATGAATGTGAGGAGAGTTGCTGCAAAAAATCTTGGTCAGTAGAAATGGATAATGTCTGTGTAAATAAATTAAGTAATTGGAACGATGAAGTAGCTTTAGAGTTTGTACAGAAAAATTTGGTTAAAAAGAAAAATTATTATAGAGATTTTGATCAGTATGTATTAAATAAGAAAATAGACTGTAATTTTATAACAGAAACAAACCTATGCACTATCTATGGGGATAGGCCAATAATATGTAGGCTTTATATCTGCAGTCCAAAAAGTTATAGATATAATGTGATTAGAGAGCTGATAGGAAGTACATATTTAAAAGCACTTATACATGAAGATAAAATGAGAAACAACAATTTGACAAAAAAAACTATTAATAAGTATAAAAGAAATTCAGCAGTTTTCGCTAAAGATTACAATATACTTTTGGAAGAAATATTTGATTATGCAGAAGATGAAGGTTGGCTTGATATTGATGAAAGAGAAGAACTGTACAAAGAAATAATCCTAAAACCTTAAGCAAGTTTTCTGAAAAATTGCAATGGTTTTTGAAGATGAAGTTGAAATATCTATGGGAAATAAGGAGTTTCTTAAAGAAAATAAGTAATATTGGTCAGTATAAGGCACATTCGAAAAAATAACAAGTCAGCATGCTATTCTATTTTGTGTCATGCTTCGTCAGCTTAAACTATTAGGTGAAGATATTTCCTCGCTTGACGAAAAATAGACATCACATCTTTGACTTGTTATTTTATTTCATGTGCCTAAATTATGAAATAAAGTAGTCAAAAAGATCTTCTCTAACAGGAGTATGTAACTGATATTTAATTTCTACAGCAGGTTTATCAGTTTCTTTCATTATAATAGCATTTGAAGTTCCTATAGCTTTAATTTTACCTAAGAAATAAAATTCATTTGATATTTTATCATCTTTGTGTTTTCTTACAAATAAACTCATGAAAACACCATCTTTTTCAGCATTGTACATTTGAATAACATCAGGAGAATCTATTTTTCTTGGCTGTTTAGATATTCCAATTAATTGTGAAGTTGATAAAAATCTATCTTCATATTTTATAGTATCACTAATATCTTCAGCTTTATTATAATTAATAAATACTGGATAGGTTTTTGTTTCTTTATTAAATTTATAGCCTCCAATATTAGTAGCAACCTCATTTTTTTCCCATTCTAAAAGCCTGCAAACATCCTCATATGTGTACTTTTGATATAATTGAAAGCTTGTATCCATATATCGGTGACTGAAGAATCTTTTATATCTATCTATGCCAAATTCAATTAACTCTAAAACAATATCTTTAAATTCTTGGCATTTTAAATTTTCCATAAATACATCTGAAATTCTATAATCTGAATTATATTTTTCTAAGAAAATACAATCTTTATAGGTATCCTTACCAGTTCCACTTGGAAACTCATTTGTAAGGACATTAACTACAGAGGTTTCTGTACTATTTTTAAAATCTATACCATATTCCTCTTTTAGAATTTGTTTTAACTTAAAAATTAAATCAAGCTTATTATATATTGCACACTTAATAAGTTCTAATTCATGAACTCTTTTTCCAGCAACAAGTTTTTTAGAAATAAATTCTATAAATAACTCTTGAATAGAGTCAAGTTTTATATCATATTCTTTTTCATATTTTGTTAAAAAATTATGATATGAACCTAAGCTATTATTATCAAAAATTCTTAATGGATCAATGGAGTCATATAAATCAAAATCTTTTAATTTAGGAATTCTGCCCAATTTTTGTTTTAAGTTATTATAATTTTCTTTAATTAACTTAACAGCATTAAAATTAGCATTATCAATAGATTCAAAAATACGTTTCTTAGAAATTTCATCAAAGTTTACAGTAGAGCAGCCAGGAATTATTCTATTACCTTCCATGACATATTTTCTAATGTTATCTTTATTGTAAGTTCTATCACCTGAAAGTGCTATTGGAATTAAGAAATTGTTATTATAATTTCCAACAAAATCTATAATAACTACATATTCTTTAAGAGTATATTTTCTAAGACCACGTCCTAATTGTTGTATAAAAATTATAGCTGATGCTGTAGGTCTAAGCATAACAACTTGATTAATAGCTGGTATATCTACACCTTCATTAAAAATATCAACTGTAAAAATATAATCTAAACAATTGATATTTTCATCTTCTTCTAACCGTGAAATGGCATCATCACGTTCTTCTTGACTATTTTCACCTGTTAAAGCTAAAGTTCTTAAGCCATGTTCATTAAATTTAGTTGATAATTCCTTGGCTTCTTTTTTATCACTGCAAAATATTAAGCCTTTTACTTTATCACCACAGTAGCCATAAAATTTAATTTTATCAAGGATATGATTAACTCTTTCATCAGCTACTAAATGGTTAAAATCAGTATTATCATCTAAGGGATTACCATCTATAGATATGTCCATAATTCCAAAGTAATGGAATGGACAAAGTAAATCTTCTTCCAAAGCTTGTTGAAGGCGAATTTCATAAGCTATATTATGATCAAACATTTTGAAAATATCAAAATCATCAGTTCTTTCAGGAGTAGCTGTCATCCCTAGTAAAAATTTAGGCTCAAAGTAATTCACGATTTTTTGATAGGTTGCAGCACCAGCTCTATGAACTTCATCTATAATAATGTAGTCAAATTCAGTTTTAGAAAAGCTAAATAACGTTTCATCCTTTGATAAAGTTTGTATTGTTGAAAAAAGAAAATCGTGGTTTACATTCTTTGAAGTACCAGAAAGAATGCCCATATCTTTAGTATCACCAAAGACATTTTTAAAACTATTCATGGCTTGTTTTGCAATTTGTTCTCTATGTACAATAAATAATGCTTTAACTGGATCAAAATTTCTAACATCAAAAGCAGACAAATAAGTTTTACCTGTACCAGTAGCTGAAATTAACAATGCTTTTAAAGCTCCATTTTCTCTTATGTTGTTTAAAGATTGAATTGCAGATACCTGCATTTTATTTGGCTTTAGTGTATATTGAGAAATTCTAGGTACTGTACTTTTCCTTAAGGCTTCTCTTTGTTTTAAATATATATCCTCATAAGTTTCAAGCCAATCTAAGGTTAAATCATCAGCATCTGACCACATAGCTTGAAATTCATTTAATACCTCATCAGTTAGGGAACCTTCTTCTAAAGAAGATAATTTTATGCTCCATTCTTTATTTTTAGTTAATGCTGTTTGAGTTAAATTGGAGCTGCCAACAATGAGCCTGTAATGGTCACTATGTTTAAAAATATAACCCTTGGTATGAAAATTGTTTTTAGAATATACTTTTATGCTAATATTAGAAAACTCTAAAAGCTTTTGAAGCGCTTTTGGTTCGCTAAAATTTAAATAATCAGTAGTAAGTATCTTTCCTTTAACTCCCTTAGCTTTTAAAGTTTTCAAGGTTTCTAAAAGGGGAGTTACACCACTACTTGTAATAAAAGCTACAGATAGCATAAATTCATTGCATTTTGAAAGTTCGGAGACAATATCACTTAAAACCTTGCTTCCTTTACTATAATCATTTATAAGAAGCTTAGGTCTAAGAGCTAAATTTGAATTTACTAAATTGCTTATTAATCCTGTTTCAGTGGCTTTTAAAATATCATGTGAAGTGTTAGATTGATTAATAGCGTAGTTAGTTGTATCTATTGGCTTATAATCTATGGTAGATTCTAATGTATTTTTATTATCTATTTCAGTTGAATTTTTCATACAAATCATCCTTAAAAAATTATAATTTTCTCTATTATTAAATAAATGATAAAGCTATGTATACATTTATTTAACCTCGCAATTTACTTAAAATTATAACATATATGAATAATATTTACTTGGGTAATTAAGGCAAAGGAGTATATTAGTAATAATTAAATGAGGCACGGTCTAAAATCTATGCGTCAATAAACTTTTATATGGTTGAAGCGTATTGGAACATTGGAAAATTAATTGTTGAAGCACAAGATGGAGAGGAAAAAGCTGAATATGGAGAATTTCTATTAGATATTTTTATTTTAAGTAACTGAATTATAGGATATACTATAAAAGTAGGAATAGTCAAAAGGAAAGTTGATTTTTGATTATGCTTAAAATAGACCAGAAATGGAAGTGATGATGTGAAATTTAAACCATTACCAATAGGTGTAGATGATTTTGAAAAGTTAATAACTAGAAATTATTATTATATTGATAAAACATTGCTTATAAAAGATTTGTTAGATAATAAAGCAGACGTTAACTTATTTACAAGACCAAGGAGATTTGGAAAGACCTTAAATATTAGCATGTTGCAACACTTCTTTGAAAATAGTGAAAAAGATAATTCATACCTATTTGAAGATTTAAATATAATGAAGACAGGGGAAAAATACATATCTCATATGGGCAAATATCCTGTAATAAATTTATCATTAAAATCAGCAAAGCAGCCAACTTTTGAATTAGCACTAAAGTGTATTAAAGATGAGCTTGTAGATGAATTTAGGCGTCATGATTATATTTTGAAAAGTGATAAATTAAGTAAAGAAAAAGAAGAATATGAAAGAATAGAACGTAAAGAATCGGGGCAAGAACTTTATGTAACAGCACTAAAATTTTTATCACAATGTTTAGAGAAATATCATGGTAAAAAAGTCATTATACTTATAGATGAATATGATGTGCCTCTTGAAAATGCATTTTTTGAAGGGTTTTATGATGAAATGATTGCTTTTATTAGATCACTTTTTGAATCAGCATTAAAAACAAATTCTTCTTTGGAATTTTCTGTAATAACAGGATGTCTTAGAATTTCGAAGGAAAGTATTTTTACAGGGTTAAATAATTTAGAAATTATCTCAATATTAAATAAATCTTATGATGAATATTTTGGATTTACTCAAGAAGAAGTAAGTAAAATGCTTGGAGATTATGACTTGAATGAAAAAGAAACCTTGATAAAAGAATGGTATAATGGATATATTTTTGGAGATGCTGAAGTTTATAATCCATGGAGTGCAGTAAGATTTGTAAAAGATTTAGGAGTGGATAAGAATAGATTTCCATCATCCTACTGGGCAAATACAAGTTCAAACAGCATAGTTAAAAGTCTCATAGAAAAAGCAGATACTAAAACTAAACAGGAAATAGAATTATTAATTGAAGGAAAAACAATAGAAAAACTAGTTCATGAGGATATAACCTATGATGAAATTTATGATTCCATGGATAACTTATGGAATTTTATGTTTTTCACAGGATATTTCAAAAAAGTTAGCGAGAGAATGGATGAAGAAGATAATCATTATTTAGAATTAAGTATACCAAATCGAGAAGTAAAATATATTTTTAGAACGAAAATTTTAAAGTGGTTTGAAGAAAAGGTAAAAGCAAAAGATTTAAGTAAGCTATACACTTCAATAATAAATGGAGAAGCTGAAATTTTTGAAGAAGAACTCGGAAGACTACTTATGGAAACAATAAGCTTTAATGATTCCTATGAAAATTTCTATCACGGCTTTGTAGTTGGAGCTTTAGCCAATATGCATGATTATATTGTAAAATCTAACCGAGAGGGTGGAAAAGGACGTAGTGACCTGTTTATAAAATCTGTATCTAAAAGAGGCGTGGCAATAGTCATTGAATTTAAAATAGCTAAAAAAATTGACCATTTGGAAAAAAGAGCAGAAGATGCATTAAAGCAAATTGAAGATAAAGGTTATGACATGGAGCTGAGAAGTGAAGGATATAAGAATATTATAAGATATGGGATAAGTTTTTGTGAGAAAGATTGCTATATAATAATGAAGTGATTTGTGGAAAATATAGAATTAATAGGTATAGAAATATTTAAAATGAAGTCTGCTCAGAATTTAAAGAAATATTCTTAAAGAGTAGCAATGATAAGAGTTTATGTAATATAAGCTCTTATTTTATGCTAAAATATATCTATAAAATTAGTACGTGATAGAATTCTAGAAATCATAAAAGCAGATGACAGAGAATGCGATATTGAAATTGAGCATTGCAAAGAAGAGCATACAGGAGGCTTAGATTAATGAAGTTTAAGGATATATTCAAAAGTAAATATGTTGGAATGAAACAGGAGGCAATTTCTGAACAATTTACAGATTTTGATTTAAAAATGCAAAAAGGATACAAATATCTATCCAATCAAGAATATAATAAAGTTGTTGAAATATGGATTAGTATCTGGAATGAACTGATGGATTATATGGAAAAAGATAATATAAAAACTTTTAAAATGTTTGATAAGATTTATAATGGAAGTCAATTTGTATCAAACTGGGTTAACGATTTTGAGGATTGCTTGTATAATATCCTGTCAAACTCAAAAGATATTGAAGTTTTGGATGCTTATGGGAATATTCGAATTAAATTAAATGAACAAATTCAAAACTTCACACATTTAGAGGATAAACTTACTACAGAAAATGCTAAAAGGGCAATAGCTGAGACGTATTTTTTACTTGGGAATGTTAAGAAGGGCGAAGAGCTTTTTGAAATATATTTATCTGAAGATCCTAAATGGGGTTGGGGCTGGATTGGATGGTCTGATCAATACTGGCTTTGTGAGAGAGAAAATGCAAATTATATTAAAGCTGAAGATCTACTATTAAAAGCGCTCGCTGTACCAGATTTAGATGATAGAGATTGTGCAGAAGATAGACTTCTTGAATTGTATAGCGAATCTGATCAGGATGAAAAATTAAAAAGTTTAGAGCATAGATTAAATGAGAGGAATAGTAGAAAAATATAATTGAGAAAGGGTGCTCTGGCGATGAGTAGAAAACCGAAATTACAATATGAACTAAGTGATTTGAGCGGACAGAAAGTCCCGTCAGAAGAAGAGATTAATAATATACTTCGAGCAGCAGATGAAATCATTTTTGTAGCAGGTAGAACAATGCTAGCGAAAATACTTAAAGGATCTAAAGATAAGAAATTAATAGAAAAAGAACTTAATAATTGCCCGAGTTATGGTTATTATAACCAGTTATCAATTGAAGAAATAACAAAAATCATAGACTGGATGATTGTAAACAACTATTTGGATATTGACTATAATGGACGCCTACCTATGATAATTTTTTCAGATAAAGGCTGGGAAACATATAAACCTTTTTATGTAGATGAGTTATATAATCTTGTTTTAAACGTGAATGGAACTATATGCAATGACCTTATAGAACAGTTGAAGCAAACTAATAGGCAAGTAGTTAAGCTGCTCATGTTTAAAATTGGGGAAAGCAAAAATATTGGCTTTATAAGATTTTTAACAAAATGGGAGATAGTTGAAGTAAAAAAAGTACGTTATATGATAAATGGCGCTATTTCTAAATTAAAATCTGTTTAGAATTAATGGAGGCTATAATAAATCTAAAACGAATAGGAGAAAATTATGAATTCACAAAGAGAAATATTATTAAGTTTTGAAAAAGAAAAGCTAGTAGATATTATAATTGAATTATTAGGAAAACTTCATGAATTTGAGAAAAACGAATTTATATCAAAGAATATTGATAGCCAATTAGCACTAGATAATATTAGAAATGGTGATGGTTTTGATCATTTACAAGATGTAAAAAAGTTTTGCGAAGATTGTCTTAATGGTGAATATTATATTGAATGTAGCCATGACAATTATTGGGATAATTATTGTGAAGATAGCTTTGAAAGCTCAGAATGGTCTCAAAGATTCACTGAATATTTTAATATTGCAATGATGTACTCTAGAAATAAGGAATATGATATTGCTTTTGAAGCTTTTGAATTACTCTTTAACTGTCTTTATGAAGCTGAGAGTGATGAAGAAATATTAGGAACTGAGGAACCAGATACATATATAGAAATTAATTGGTTAGATATTTTTGAACAATATTACTTGTGCATGAAAAATTCTATAACTGATAAAATAAAAATGGTAGAGAAAGCTTTAGAGGTATGGTTGAATTATGGTGAGAGATGTACGGAGGCTATTATAAATAATATAGAAGATATATATCTTATTGATAAAATTATAAGGCAGAAAGTAGAAGAAACTGATGGAGATTGGACTTTGCAGCACTTGTATTTTGAACTTTTTAAGAAATTTAATGAAAGATATAATCCTCAATTTAATAAAATTGAGTTAGCTAAAAGTTTTTTATCCTACAATGTAAATTTTTATATAGATATAGCTAAAGAATATTTTGAATTTGGGCAATTTGAAGATGCTGTAAAGGTGATTGATGAAGCTTTAGAAAAAGTGGAAGAACCTAGAATTAAATTTAACTTGAAAACTAGACTTGTAGATTGCTATGAAATATTGAATAGCTTTGAAAAAGCTTTTAATATAATAAATTCTTTGTTTAAGGGGAATCCATCCTATAAGCTTTATAATAGGGCCAGATATTTTGCAGAAAAAATTAATCAATTAAATACATTTATCAATGAAGCAATCAGTTTATTAGGATTAAAAACTACATATGATTCAGAGTCAATATTAATAAAAGTTTTATCACATGAAGGTCTAATAGAAGAGCTCTTAGATTTTATAAAAATATATAAGGGATATTCAAGGCATAATTACTTGAAATATATATCAAAAGCATTGATTTATCGTGGATTTCATGGTCAAGAAGTAAAGTTAGTTAATCTAAATGAATATATTAATAATATAGATAGTAGTAAAATAGAAGGAATTGTAGATATAGAAGTCTTTAATGAAAATGTAAGTAATAAAGATTATTATTTAAATTCAGCAGCTGATATTCTTAAAGAAATGATTGGATTTCATATTGATGCAGCAACAAGATCAAGATATGAAAGAGCAGCTTATTACTGCAGTATTGTAAAAGATATTCTCTGCTTTTTAAATAAAGAAGAGGAATTTTTAGATTATTATACTAATATCATAAAGCAAAATAGTAGGAGACCTGCCTTGAAGGATGAAATGAAAAAGAAGATTGAGCAGTAAGGTAAATTAATTCAAAAATTAAATTAATCTTGGATTTGAAGTAAACATAGTAAATGAAATGGTGAATTTTATGAAGAGAGATGAAAGAGGCGGATTTAAAGAAGGAATAGTATTAAAAAGTGTTAAGTATCTAAATTTAAAAGAGGTAGAATCTTATGAACAATAATAAAGAATATTGGAATAGTATATATAGCAATATACAAAATAAAAAACCAATTTACGATTTATGGTTAAAAAAGTTTAATGATTTATTAGAAAAACATAAATCCAGTACAATAATTGATTTGGGCTGTGGATCAGGAGGAAATTCTTTATATTTACATGAAAAAGGATATAAGGTTATTGCTTGTGATTATTCAAATGAAGCATTAAAAATTGTTAATAAACATATTTCAGACATTGAAACATTAAATATAGATATAACTAAAAAATTACATTTTGAAGATGATAGTATTGAAATTATAGTAGCTGACTTAAGTTTACATTATTTTAATGAAGCAACTACTAAAGAAATATTAACAGAAATAAAAAGAGTTTTAAAAAAAGAAGGATATCTTATTTGTAGATTAAATTCTTTAGATGATGTTAATTATGGATCAAAAGAAGGAATTGAAATAGAAAAACATTATTATTCAACAAAGGCTGGATATAAGAGATTTTTTGATAAGAAAGATATAAAGTATTTCTTTGGAGAATGGCAAATTAAACATTTAGAATTATGTAGTCTGATAAGATATGGAGCAGAGAAAAAGGCTTTTGAGGTTGTTGCTAGGAAATAGGAGGAGTATAAAACGTCTATTATGAACTTAAAAATTCATTTATACAAATAAGCCAAGGAACAAGGAAGAACTTTTAAAAGTGAGGGGATTTTGACCTAAAAAAGTTGAAAAGTATGGGGATAGCATATTAGACATAATTAATTGAGAATTGTAATAGCTCTGTTAACTTTTAATGGGGCTATTTTTCATATATTGAAATTTATGAACATTTATTCTGAACCATATATATTCTACAGAATAAATATTCTAAACCATAGATATGGTAATATTCTAAAGAATATGCGGAAATAACACATACTTTTGAAAATAACGTGGCTATTGTGGTAAAATATTACTATATAGTAACAGTAATTGTAAAACAAAGGAGAAGTTTATGAGTAATCTTAAAAAGCTTAATGATGCAGAATTAAATATAAGTGAAAAGGAAATTACTTTTAATTCACAACATCCAACTATACAAGCTAGAAGAAATGTTAGTACAGGTAATAATAATCATCTATATGAAAAACTTAGAGAAAGTATGAAAAAGGCTAAGGCTATTGATATAATAGTTTCATTTTTAATGGACTCTGGTGTTAAGCTCATTTTAAATGATTTAAAGGAAGCAATAGACAGAGGGGTTAGTATTAGAATTCTAACAGGAAGCTATTTAAATATTACATCTCCAACAGCTCTTTATATGCTTAAGGGTGAGCTTAAAGATAAAGTTGATTTAAGATTTTATAATGTACATAATAAATCCTTTCATCCTAAGTCGTATATTTTTCATAATGAAAATGATAGTGAAATTTATATAGGGTCATCTAATATTTCAAAAGGAGCTTTGACAGATTCTATTGAATGGAACTATAGATTTTTACGCTCTCAAAATCCACAAGACTTTGAGGAATTTTATAATACATTTGAAGATTTGTTTAATAATCATTCTGAAATTATTAATGATGAAGTAATGAAACAATATTCAGAGAGCTGGAGAAGACCACAGATTTATAAATATATAAATAGGGCTAAGGAAGAAAATCTTAAAGATCAAGATAATACTAATGTAAATATTAATAATAAGGAAAGTTCTATTCAAAGTGCAAATAGTGAAGAACTAAATCATAAAGATATTGAAGAAAATAATGTAACACAATTATTTGAACCTAGAGGAGCACAAGTTGAAGCACTATATTTACTTAATAAATCTAGAGAAGAAGGATTTGATAAAGCTTTAATTGTTGCTGCAACAGGTATTGGAAAAACGTATTTAGGGGCTTTTGATTCTATAGACTTTAAAAAAGTTCTGTTTGTTGCCCATAGAGAAGAAATTATTAAACAAGCAGCTAGAAGCTTTAAGAATGTTAGAAATAGTGATGATATTGGATTTTTCTACAATAATACTAAAGATACTGATAAATCAATGATGTTTGCATTAGTACAAACTTTAGGAAAAGATGACTATTTAAATGAAGCTTATTTTAAAAGAGATTATTTTGACTACATAATAATAGATGAATTCCATCATGCAGTATCAAATAATTACAGAAAGATTATAGAGTATTTCAATCCAAAGTTCTTACTTGGATTAACTGCAACACCTGAAAGACTTGATTCAAAAGATGTATTTTCACTTTGTGATTATAATACTGTTTACGAAATTAGACTTAACGATGCAATAAATAAGGGATATCTTGTTCCATTTAGATATTATGGAATTTATGATGAAACTGTAAATTATGATAATGTAGAATTTAAAAATGGAAAATACAATAACAAAGAATTAGAAGAATCCTTAATGCTAAATAGAAGAGGAGAACTCATATTAAATCACTATAGAAAATATAATTCTCAAAAGGCATTAGGTTTTTGTTCTTCAAAAAAACATGCAGAATATATGTCAAAATATTTTTGTGAAAACAAAATAGAATCTGTAGCAGTTTATAGTGGAGAAAATGGAGAGTATGCTGACAATAGAAGTGATGCTTTAAACAAATTAAATAAAGGTGAAATTAAAGTTATATTCTCTGTTGATATGTTTAATGAAGGATTAGATATACCTTCAATAGATATGGTTATGTTCCTAAGACCAACACAATCACCAACAGTATTCTTGCAACAATTAGGAAGAGGACTTAGAAAATATAATGATAAGCAATATCTAAATGTTTTAGACTTCATAGGAAATTATAAGAAAGCAGATTTTCTACCATTCTTATTAAGTGGAAAACAATATTCAAGAATTGAATCAAAAAGGGGAATCCCTAGTGAAGAAGAATATCCAGAAGATTGTAGAGTAGACTTTGATTTTAGATTAGTAGATATATTTAAGAAACTAGCTTCAAAGGAAATGAATATAAAAGATAAAGTTAAAGAAGAATTTTACAGAATTAAAGATGAATTAGGACATAGACCAAGTAGGGTAGAATTCTTTAATAATATAGATGATGAAATTTATGCAGGAGTAAAAAGTAAAAGTGCATTAAATCCATTTAATAATTATTTGGACTTTTTAAAGGAAAATGGAGAATTACTTGAAAGTGAAGAAGCTCTTTATAATAGCAGAGGCAAAGACTTTATTAATATGATTGAAACAACTGGCATGAGCAAGAGTTATAAGATTCCTATTTTACTTGCTTTTTATAATGGTGGAAATGTTAAGATGGAAATTGATGAACAGGATGTTTATAGGAGCTTTTATGAGTTTTATCATAAGGGATCTAATAAGGTGGACATGCTTAGACATAAGGGGACTGCTGATTTTGAAAGTTGGGATAAAGCTAGATATGTGAAATTGGCTAAAGATAATCCTGTTAAGTTTTTGCTTAAGAGTGAGGGGGATTTCTTTAAGGGGAAGGATGGAGCTTTGATGGCTTTGCATGAAGAAATTAGAGAGATTATTCTTGATGTTGAGTTTGTTGAACATATGAAAGATGCTATTTTGATAAGATGTGAGAAATATTATACGGAGAGAAGATTTAGTAAAGAAAAATAATAGGAAAAATAAAGATATAATGATAAAATTTGTAGTATGATAAAATGTAAGATTTTAAAGGCTATAGATGTATATTATGTCTAAAATGGGAAGTTGTAAAATATATAATCTAATGAGGTGTCAATATGAATTGGGAACATTTTCAAACATATAACGATGCGCCAACTCATGCATTTGAAGCTATGTGTAATCAATTATTTGAATTGTGGTGCAGAAGAAACTATAGTAATGATTTAAAAGCTTTTTTTGTGGTTAATGGTGCTGGTGGAGATGGTGGAGTTGAAGCATATACAGTTATGAATGATAACAGTATTATTGCTGTGCAATCTAAGTGGTTTAGAAATAGTATTGAAGATAGTCAAATTATGCAAATTAAAAACTCAGTTAAAACAGCTTTGAAAATAAGACCGTTAATAAAAAAATATATTATTTGTGTCCCTCGAGATCTATCCTCTGATAAGATGGGAAAAGGAAAGAAAATAGTTAAAAATACTGAATCTCAAAAATGGGAAAGTCTTAAAGTTGATATTCTAAAGATTTTCCCAACATTAGAAATTGAATTGTGGAATGACACTAGAATAACATCTGAGCTGCAATATGCAGAATGTGCAGGGGTTTTTAGATATTGGTTTGAAAAAACAGAAATATCACATGAAATGGTAGTTTTATCATATGAAAAACAAAAAAGCGGATGGATGAATCAAAGATATTTGCCCAATTTACATGTAAATGGCGATATCAATGAGATGGTGAATTATTTTGTAGGCGATTATAAACAAAGAAAAGAAGTTTATATAAAATTAAATGAATTTAGGTGTAATTGTGGTAATTTTCTGAATCAGCTTGAAGGATGTTTATTATTATTAGATAGTGAAGAAATTTGCAAACTAGCAGATAAAGTAAGATTCAAAGTTAATAGCATTATTTGCTGGATAGATACTGTAATCGAATCAATGCATAGCGATAAAATGTTGTGCGCTGATGGTGAAAATTTATTGTCTACATATGATTTGGATGACTTATTTGAGTATTTTGACGAAAATTTTAAATATAAAAATTCAATTCATTTTTCAGATTTAAAGAAAAGCAAAACTAAAATTATTGAAAATATTCATGATAGAAGTATTATTACAGTTATTTATCAAATGAAGCAAAATAGCTTATTAGTTTTAGGAGAACCTGGTACTGGGAAAACTCACGGAATTGCAAATGTTGTAAATTGTTTAAACACAAGGAGAAATCATGTTACGCTGTTAATACAGGCTAAATCTATACCTAGAAATGCGACATGGCATGAAATTTTGAGTAGAACGCTTGGTTTGTCAAATATCTGGAGCGAAGGAGAAATTTGGCAAGGTTTATCTGCATTATCTTTTAGAAACGAGCACAGACTTGCATTAGAAAATGTTAATTCAATTGATGATATATATATTACTCCTAAAGTTTTAATTTGCGTAGATGGAATAGATGAGTTAAGACCTTTTGATATATGGTTTGATTTAATTGGTGAAACTGAAGCTATTTGTAAACAATATACTAGAATGAAGTTTTGCTTTACAAGTAGATCACATGTTTTTAGTGGATTTTCATCTGATGATAAAGTGTTATCAAATGTATTAAGACTAGTTTTAGATGGTGATGCACCCGTTAACAAAATGTTTGATGCATATATAAAAGAATATGGAATCAAGTTAAATGATAATGAATGGTTAAAATGGTGCATTAAAACTCCACTTGCGTTAAAACTGTTCTGTGAATTATATGATCATAAAGAAATAGATGTATTAGAAAAATCTTCAGTTACTATAACAAATTTACTAGAAAAAAAAATTAAAAAGCTTGATTCAGAATTTAGGAGTTTGTATTCAAATGGATTTGATCCAAATGATCATGTTGTTAAAAAAGCTCTATTGAAGTTAACAAAATATTTTTACAAAAATAATATTATTGAAAAATATGAACTTATTAAAATGTTTTCTGAAATTGATTCATTGCAAAGTACTTCCAAGCAGATATGTAGGGATTTAATTAACTATTTAAATGACTATGGTTTATTATACTGTGTTATTACCCACTCACAATCAGTATTAGAAGAACCAAAAACATATTATGAGATTGGAATACAGCCAATTTTTGATTATCTTTATGCTCTAATTATCATAGAAAGAATTGAGGCAAGTGAGTTTAATAAGTTGCCAGATAACTTGAAAAGCAATAATGGTATACTTCAGATGACATCAATTATTCTGTTAAATGATTATGATTCACTTTTGGTTAAGTATTCTGTTTTTACTGATAATTTAGCCAATAGTGACTTATATGACTTAATTTTTTTTGCTCTATCAAGTGTTTCTCCTCTTATTACCGAAAAACATCGTTTGTTTATTAGGAGCTTATTAACTCAGGGAGCCTTTGCTGTAAAAGAAATTACAAATAAAGTTATTCTAAATGTAGCAAGAATTGAAAATCATCCATTGTCTGCTCTGTTTTTACATGAATTTTTAATGGAGTTTGAAAATGCAGGGCAAAGAGATCTTTTTTGGTCTGTTCCAAGTATATTAAAATTTTCAAAAGCTAAATGGAGTAATCAAGTAGAGTTAAATTTGCAAGATGAGGCTTATATTTTAACTTTCGAGGATAAGCATTTTGGATTACCACTTATATACGCTTGGTCGCTAACTTCTGTTGATAACCTGAAACGCACATATTATCGAAAGGAATTGTTTAAGTGGGGTATTTTATGTCCGTTTGAATTTTTAAATTTATTTCAACTTACATATCCAACAAATGATCCACAAATGAAAGAAGATTTGCTATCAATTGCTATGGGGGTTATATTTGCTATGCCTACAACACATTTGATTATTGATATTTTTGGAAAATGGGTAATAGATCAAATATTTGCAGATGGAAAAATACAAACCAATCTTGATGCAGCAATTAGGTATTATGCTCGTGCAATAGCAGAACGTGCTTATTCATGCGGATTTATTTCTATAGAACAAGTATTGATTTGTAGACCATCTTATAAATTTAGTGATGATTACATAGCAATGAACTTTAATGCTACTAAAGGAACAGTTATGTCTGGATATAGCATTATTGATTACGATTTATCTAGATATGTTCTTTGTGATCCAGTAGAACGTCAATTCTTCAGATTACCATATGGATATGATAATAGAGATAACAAATATGAATATTATAAAGAAGCTGATGATTTTTTATTAGAACATGCTCAACAGTTAAGTATAGATAGTTTGAAATGCCATCAATTTGTATTAGCTGCTTCTTATGAATATTTATTAGAAATGGGATGGAATGAAAACGAGTTTTATGGTATACCTAGTGGACAAAAGAGAGAAGTCTTAGGAGTTGATATTGCAATTAGACGTCAATATCGTTCTGCATCTCATGGATCTAAAAGCACAGTTATGTCCTTTGCAGAAAAATATGTATGGTGTGCAAAAAATGAAATTTTGGGGTACATTTCTGATAGATTACCTTTTCGCGATGATGATAATCAACATATGGTTGAAGATTATGGAGTTTTAGAAGACTTTATAATCCCTGCCCAAGAATTTGATCAATCAAACCATGAAAAATTGATAAGTGAAAAAAAATGGTATTCGCCTGAAGCGTTATCTCCAATGCTTGATGGTTTGCAAATAAATACATCAGAAAATATTATTGAATGGATAAATATAGCTCCCATTCCTAATTTTCAATTATGGATTGATATTGATAAAAAGAGTTTAACTAAAATATTAGATTATGAAAATGATCTTATTACTTTATATTCTTACAATTCCCAGACAGAGCAAAGAACAGGTGTTGAAACAATGATGTGGATTACATCAGGATTAATACCATGTGCAAAGTTCGACACATTTTTATGCGATGTAATAGATAATAAAAATGATATTGCTCATAATTTTATGGAACCTGAGCGATTCACATCATCAACAGAATCAAGTTGTTATTTGACACCAAAAGAAATTTGTTGGATGACATGGAAAAAAGATAAGTATTCAACAGTCGAAATATGTGATTCGGCAAGTTCAGATGTGATAAAATACGAAATTATAAAGGCTGTTGAAGGTACAGTATGTAATCTGGATGAATATGGAGAAGTTTATTATAAGCTCCCATCTAAATATATTAGAGATATGTTGAAAATAGTTGATGGTAATGGGTATCAGTATTATAGTAAAAATAAAAAGTTAGTCGGTGTAAGTTTTGAAGCTGGTGAAAAATATCGTGATTATCAACAAATTCTTTGCGTAGATAAAAATATTTTACAACAAGAAATTGGTTCTCAAAATATGCAAATGTTTTGGATTATACGAGTTTTAAGAGAACCATCAATTAAGTCAAAGGAAAAGTTCTCTAATTTTGGGTATAGTAGAGATTGTAACTGGATTGCATGGATGGAAAATGGAGAATTAAAATTTGAACTATTTTTAGATGAAGTTAATTAACTACCCATTAGGCTAATAATACGAAGCTGGGATTGGGGACGGCAAATAAAAATTGTTCTTTAATAATTGAACAGTACGATATTTGTAAAATATGCTAGGATTAACTGAAAGATAAATTGTAATTTGTGAGGATAATTGGGATAACGACAAATCAGAATTTATCAACTAGTTTAAAACCACTATTGCTTAAAAATTAATTCTATGATATTGTATGTAATAATTAAATAATATGATGCTTATTCTTATCCCCGGGTAAGAATGTTAAAAGCACCGAATCTTATTCCATTAGGGCCTTTTTAAGGAGGAATAAGATTCGGTGCTTTTGTATTTACTATGAGCTAAGTATTATATTAAAATCTAATATTTGATGTAGATGGAGGTAATTTAATGAATTGGAACATTAAAAAATTTAACCAATTAAAGGGCGAAGAAATATACAAAATTTTAGCATTAAGAAATAAAGTATTTATTGTAGAACAGGAGTGTTCATACCTTGACTGTGATGATAAAGATTTAAATTCATATCATTTATTTTCTAACGAAAATGAAGAAGTAGTTGCATACTTAAGAATTTTGGAAAGGGGAGTTTCTTATAATGAAATATCAATAGGAAGAGTAGTCGTCAAAAAAAATTATCGTGGTAAAGGAATTTCAAGAGAAATGATGTTAAAAGCTATTGAATTTATAGAAAACAATTTAAAAGAAGATACTATTAAAATTCAAGCACAAGTATATTTACTTAATTTTTATAGTAGTCTTGGCTTTAAAGCAGTCTCAGAAGAATATCTAGAGGATAATATTCCACATATAGATATGTTATATAAAAAATAAATTATGTAGAATTCTTCTAATGAATAAATTCCAATTTGTAGAGTAAGTTATAAGTGTTATCAATTGCTATTGATACAATGAACTATCATAAATAGAATACAAATTCCTATTATTCATATAATTATAATTTTAAATATGGCTATGTTTTAAAACAATGTTGAAAATTGATATTTATTAGAAGAATTAAAAGACTTGAAAAATAGAGAATCATTATCTGTTTAGTAAATCATGTTATAATTAGACCAATGTACAACTAAAATATAATAACTTATGTACTAAAAATTGGGAGGATATTAAATGATTGAATATAAAGATGGTAAAGAATATTGGAATGGACATGAGTGTGATGGTAATTTTATATTTCGCACATTAGCGGATATGTTCCCTACAGATTATGAACGATACCAGAAAGAATCAATGGAGTTTATAAAAACTCATACCGTCTTATGCTGTTCCAACTGTAATTATAAATGGGCAGTTGATAAATCAAATCCACCTATTGACGTTGAGTCTAACGCTCACTGTCCATCTTGTAAAACATTGTTTAAAAGAAAGTAATTATAATTCATTTAATTTTCAAAATCAATATTAAGCATTATAGGTAGGTAATTCTACCTATAATTTTTTGTGGCTATATTTCAACATTATATTAAAACATAGCCTAAAATATAAATTGTTATAGTCAAAAAAGAAGCATTATGTGTTAAAAATATATGCTTCTTTTTTCTGTTTTTAAAATATAAGAATATAAATTAAAAAACATTAATAATATTTTAATATATTAATTTTTAGGAGAATAAAATGGCAAAGGTGATAAGCTTTATTAACCTTAAAGGTGGTGTAGGAAAAACAACTTTATTAGTAGCAACAGCAGAGGTATTAGCAGATGAACATAATAAAAAGGTGTTAGTTATAGATTTAGATCCACAAACGAATGCAACAGTATTACTTATTAGTCAAGAAAGATGGAAAAGAGCAAATGAAAACAACCGAACTATACATCAATTATTCCTAGATAAGGTAGAGGGAACAACAGCTTTTAATATTAATAAATCAATAATTAGAGGGGTAAGTAATATTGGAAATGGGGTTAAAAATTTAGACTTACTTCCATCGAGTATTGATTTAATAGATATATATGATAAAGTTTCAGGACTAAATGAGAACAATAATTCAATCAAAATTTTAAAAGAACAAATAGAAATGTTATATAGTCAATATGACTATATATTAGTTGATTGTCCACCAAATTTAGGAGCTATAACAATGTGTGGAATATATATGAGTCAGTATTATATTATTCCAGTTATTGCAGATACATTGTCAACTTATGGTTTAAATCAAGTAGTAAGAAAAATTAATGAAAAGGCAAGAGAGATAAAGAGAATTGATGATAATTATTTAATTAAATCATTAGGCGTTGTAATAAATAGATTTAGAAATAATAAACCTTATACAACTATAAGGGAATCATTAGAAATAAGAAGTAACAATGGAGAAATACCAAGGTTATTTGAAACTGTTATTTATAATAGATCAATAATTTCAAATGTTTGTGATTATTCTGAAAGTAAAACTACTATACGAGGAAAATATGGACAAGAATTTAATACAATAAATAATTTAGTAAAAGAAATAGTCGAGAGGTGCTAATTTTATGGGATCAAAGGGTGTATTAAAAGAAATAGAAAAAGCATTATTAGATGGAGAAAGTAGAGATAGTCTAAATAAGAAATATAACAAAGCTACAGTAACAAGAGTTTATAATAAACTCAAAAAAGATGATGATAGTATGTGTAATGAATTAAAAGAAGACAATGAAAAAGAACTTGAAAAATTGTTAAGAAAAGCTTTGGATTTAATCAGTAATGAAGAAAAATATGAAATAACTATTTCAGTAAAGAAAAAAGATAACAATATAAGTAATATGCATGAAGATATAATAAATCCATTTAAGTTATATGATGAATTAAGTAAAGATAGTATGGCAAATGAACTTAAGGAAAAAGATAGAGATTATCTTATTAAAATAATAAAAAAGTATTTTAATTATAATAGTAAATTACTTAAAGAATATACAAATGAACAATTAGCAGTGTATATATGCTCAGAAGTAGAAAAAGTTTTAAATATAGGAAGTTGCTTCAAATAATTTTATAAATACAATTTAAAATACAGTTGATTTATTTTTAGTAAATTAACTGGATTTTTTAATTTTCTATAAACAAAGATAGTTATTTACTATTTTAGCTCGAAATGTAGTGTTATTGTAAATAAACTTATAAAATGGTAAAATAATCAATATAACAACAAATTATGTAACCTATTATAACGAAAAATCAAACTTACAAAGGGTGTGTACTTAATGTCTTTTCTAGATAGATTATTTAATGTAAAAAGAACAATAACAGAACCAATATTTCTAAAAGAATTTGAAAATAGTAATAATACATTAAATGACTTGCAAGAGCTTTCAAATAAAGTTATAAGCAATAAAAAGCGTTTAATTGATAGAGATATATTTTTCTTAAAGCAAACATTATATGGGGAAAAGAATGTCTATAATGAATTGAAAAATTCATTTATTCCAATGCTTGCTCTTCATGATATTAAATTAGAACATAATGATTATATAGCCCAATATGACTTTATACTTATAACTTCAAAGTGTGTATTTATATTGAAAACTAAGCAACTTAATGGCGATATTGATATTACTGAAGATGGAGATTTTGTAAGAATAATAAAAAATAGACAAGGAAAATTTATTAAAAAACAAGGTATGTATAATCCAATATCAATAAATGAAAGAAATGCTAATGTACTTAAAGAAATATTACAAAAGGAAAAATTATTATCAAACATTTCAGTAAAATCAATAGTTGTAATATCTAATCCTAAGAGTATAGTAAATAAATCTAAATGTCCTCAAAATATTAAGGAGAATTTATATAAATATGATCAAATCGGAAGTTTAATAAAGAAGCTTTTAGAAGATGATAAGAGCAGTAGAGAACTAAGTGAAAATACCATGCATGAAATTGCTAATTATTTAATAAACAATAATAAAGTAGAAAAAATTGATTATGTATCTAAATATTTGTTAATAGATAAAGATTTTAAAAAAGAAGATTATAAAATAGAAGCAAAGGAAGCACAGATATTTGAAAGTAATCTACATTCAAACATTGATAATAGTACTAACAATAACTTTATAAACAATGATAAGACAAGCTGCGATGATAGTGAAAAATTATATGAATTACTTAGACAATATAGACTAAAAGCTTCGAGAGAAGAGGGATTTAAGGCATATATGGTTTTTACTAATGAGGAATTGAATTTTCTTATAGAAAGCAAACCAAAAAGTAAAGATGAACTTTTAAATATAAAGGGTTTTGGACCAAAGAAAGTTGAAAAGTATGGAGATGCTATATTAGATATTTTGAATATGCCTAAGTACTAATGTAATAGTATATTAAAGCGTAAAGAAGGGGTATAAATGCAACTTAATGTAGAGCAAAAAAGAATAATTGAGAGTAAACCAAATGGTCATTCGTTAATAAAGGGTGTAGCAGGTTCAGGTAAAACTACTGTTGCTGTAAATAAGATTCCACTATTATTAAGACATTATTGCACATCTAAAGATGATAGAGTACTTATGGCAACTTATAATAAATCACTTCAAAAATATGTATCATTTATATATGATAGTGTTAAAGATGAAATTAATACTCAAACAAATCTATTTGATGAGGATAATAGTGATAAGCTATATATTAAAACAATAGATTCAATAATGTTTAGTTATTTTAGTCAATATAAAAAGCAAAATAATATAAAAGTAGAACTTGCATCATCAAAAGAGTGTCAAAACGAATTAATAGATGCTATAAATTTTGTTAGTAATAGATATGAAAACGTTAAAATAATTAATTCTAAATATCTTCAATTTATTAAAGAAGAAATTATGTGGATTAAGGCCTGTAACTATATGGAGATTCAAGAATATCAATGTGTTGATAGAATAGGTAGAGTTAGTAAGGTTAATAATGATGGACCTCAAAAACTTAGAAAAAATTCTGAACAGAGAAATTCAATATTTGAGGTTTTGATAAAATATGATAGCAATTTAAAGAAGATAAATAAATTGGATTTTCAGGATATGGCATTACTTGCATTAGTTCAAGCTAGAAAATATCCAATAAAAAAGTATACTCATATTTTGATAGATGAAAGTCAAGACCTAACTAGAGTTCAACTAGAATTTTTAAAAGCTTTATATAATGAAAAAACATATTCAAGTATAACATTTATTTCAGATGTTGCTCAAAGTATATATCCTCAAGCGTGGCTTGTTAAGAAACGTTCTTTTACTAGCTTAGGGTATGATATGACAGGTAAATCTAATTCATTAAGTAAGAACTATAGAACAACAACGCAAATAGCTCAAGCTGCTTTTAGTTTAATTAATAGTGATGAAGATTTAATTCAAGATGATAATTTTGTTAAACCTAATTTAATAGACAAGCAGGGCGAATATCCAATATACATAAACTTCAAAAATACAAAGGAAGAAGGTTCATACATAGCAAACTTAATAACTAAAAATCTTATGAAAGGTTATGAACTTAAAGATATAGTTATAATTGCAAGATTAAGAAATCAGTTAAAAGAATTTAAGGAGTGTCTAGAAAAACATAATATACATTGTTCAATATTTGATAATTCCAATGAATTTGATTTTGCTAAGGAATGTGTAAAGCTTGTAACTATGCATTCTATAAAAGGACTTGAATTTAAAGTTGTTATAATTGCAGGATTAAATTCTAGAGTAATGCCCTTATGTCCAGTTAAAAATGAAGAAGAAGATATGGACATGTTAGAGTCTAGAGAAAGAAAGTTACTTTATGTTGGAATGACAAGAGCTACTGAAAAGTTATTTATAACATCTAATGGTACACCTTCTAAATTAATTAAAGACATAGATTATAGATATTTAAGAATAAAGTTAAACTGTGATATGAGAAGAATTTCTTCAATAAGTATAGAAGATTATCTATTTAAAGAAGATATTACTGATATATATTGTGGGGAAGAAAAAATAAGACAATGGATACTTAGAGAAATAAAAGAAGTTTATAAATATCCATTAAATTTAGTTGCAATAGAACAAAAAGTAAATATAGGATCACAAATTAAGTTTGCAGATATTGCAATTGATATATTCAGAAATAAAGTTAAAGGCCCTTATATATTAATAGAAACTAAAGCTTGGGGTAGTGGAATAGGTGGAGCATTATCACAATTAAAAAGTTATATGGCTAATACTCCAAGTACTCAATATGGAATAGCTACTGATGGAAATGAACTTGTTATCATAAATAGAGATTTAGAAGAAATAGATGATATACCTAAATATGATTCCTCAATGATTCCATTAACCTTAGAAACTATTGAATATATAGATTTTAAAAGAAATGTCTCACATAAGTTCATTAAAGATTCTTCTTCAATAGGTGAAATTTATATAGAGGAAAATGGAGCAGAAACAAAAGTAGAAAATGTGCGAGCTGTTCCAGTATTTAATGAAATTGCTGCAGGAACTCCAATTTTAATAAATGATTCCCTCCAAGGTAAATACTATTTACCAACAGAATGGGTTGGAAATTCAAATGATGTATTCATACTTAAAATTAAAGGGGATTCAATGATAAACAAAAATATAGATGATAGAGATTATGTAGTAATAAATAAACAAAATGCTGCAAACATTGGAGATATAGTTGCAGTAGATATTGAAGGTAATTCTACATTAAAAACCTATAAATCAATGGGAGGAAAGATTCTATTAATGCCAGAAAATGATAATTATGAGCCAATTATGTTAGAGGAAGATCAGTTTAGCATTATTGGGGTGGCTATTGGGCTTATTAAGAATTAGATAAAATATCAAGAACAAGGAATAGATAAAACTAAATAACAGATAAATAGTTAAAGAGACTTGGCATTCTAAGCAAGTCGCTCGTAAACTCCCGACCACTACCTCTGAGGTCCAATATTTTACAGGTACAAGGAACAAATACCTTGGGGGAGTACAAAGAACTCCAGGTACAAGTTTTGAATTAATATAGAAATAATTAGAGTCGATAAGTCATCTTTAGCAAGTGGGTTAACATTCACAAAGGCGTCTGTGCCATGAGCAAATTAGGATAATATTACTGACAAATAAAATATAATATTTAAAATTTAAAACTAGTCGTAAGAATTAAAGAGACAGTTGATACTTTCTAAAAAGTAGTCAAGCTATCTCTTTAAATTTATGTTCATAATTAGCAAGCACGCCTAAGTCATGCAAAGACCTCTCAGGTCTAAATATTTCCAAGTACAAGCAACCTAAAGTGTTTAAAAATTTATTTAAAAGTAATATTAACGCATTGTGCTAATTAAATATGTTCAGTTTTGTAACATAAGTTTTTAAACCCGCATTTTTAGCACATATTCTGAAGAATATATATGGTAATATGGTTTAGAATAGATATTCTAATATTCTTCAGAATATTTATGGTAAGCCATATTAGAATATGCAATATTAAAAATATTGTAAGTATATTTTTAACTAGCACAACAAGTTAATTTACTAAAAAAAATGAAATACATGAGCTGCCAAAGGATGATGAAAGTTTATACTATAGGTTTGAGATTGAAAAATGGGGTAGGTTTGAAAATAAAATAACAATATCTAAGTATCAAGTTAGAAACTTAAATAAGAAAGACAAGAAAAATAAAAAGGGTTTTAATGTTTCAGCAATAGTTACTATGTTTTATATAATGATACTAGGAAATGGAATGCTCCAAGATATTTTAAATATATAGTAAATAAGAGTGAATTGTTTGGAGAGAATATAGTAAATTTTAAATAAAAACAGTAGCATTGAGGGCTTTTCTATAGAAGGAATGAAGATTCGTATAAAAGATGATAAAATTAATGTAGAATATAATGGGAGTTTATATGATTTTTCTATGGAAGAATTTAATAGAAAACCTAGGGCTGTAATTCAGAAAATATTTAATATAAAAATGGATGTTCTGAAATGTTTATATTAAATAGATAGTACATCATTTTATAAGAAATATGTGAGGTTTGAGATAAAAAAGTTATCGAAGGATACAAATATAGTTAAAAATAATATCTATTTGAGATATAATATAAGTAAGAAAGGATGAGGTATATGGAAAAGATAAATGAACAAAATAATTTGTATGATCAATTTCTAAGATGCTCATATTATGATTTAAAAAATTTATTTAAAGAGGCAAAAACAAAAGAGGAACAGGATTTTTATATTACTTTATCAGATATGGTATTACAAAAGGAACAAGAAAGAGTAATAGGTGAAAAATAGTGGCTACGTATACTGTATTTGCAGGTGTTAATGGTGCTGGAAAAACTTCAATATATAAGTCTATTTATTATGAAAGAAATAAAAATGAAAAAAGAATAAATACAGATGAAATGGTAGCAAGAATAGGTTCGTGGGAAGATAATAATCTTCAAATTAAATGTGCAAGAGAAGCAATAAAACTTATAAACGACTATATAAAGAATGATATATCATTTAATCAAGAAACGACTCTTTCAGGTAAAAGCATTGTTAGAAATATAAAAAAAGTAAAAGAAAAAGGTTTTTATGTAGTTATGAATTATATAGGAGTAGACAATCCTGACATTGCTAAAGAAAGAGTTAAACTTAGAGTTTTAAAAGGTGGTCATGGAATACCAGAAGATGTTATAGAAAGAAGATATTATGAATCGCTGGATAATTTAAAAGAAGTATTAGATGTATGTGATGAAATTAATATATATGATAACACAAATAAATTTAAACATATAGCTTATATATGTAATGGAATGGTTATATGGAGAAGAGATATAATTTCTAAATGGAGTAGTTCAATTTTAAAATAACACTAGCTTAATATATTAATATCAGGCTAGTGTTTTATATTATACAACATACTATTTACTTTCGTAGTAAGGAGAAGTACGGCTATAATTAATAGGAAAGGATTTTTACAGGGTTAAATAATTTAGAAATTATCTCAATATTAAATAAATCTTATGATGAATATTTTGGATTCACTCAAGAAGAAGTAAGTAAAATGCTTGGAGATTATGACTTGAATGAAAGAGAAACTTTGATAAAAGAATGGTATAATGGATATATTTTTGGAGATGCTGAAGTCTATAATCCATGGAGTGCAGTAAGATTTATAAAAGATTTAGTAGTGGATAAAAGTATATTTCCATCATCGTACTGGGCAAATACAAGTTCAAACAGCATAGTTAAAAGTCTTATAGAAAAAGCAGATACTAAAACTAAACAGGAAATAGAATTATTAATTGAAGGAAAAACAATAGAAAAGATAGTTCATGAAGATATAATTTATGATGAAATTTATGATTCAATGGATAACTTATGGAATTTTATTTCGTATAATGATGGTATAACAGGAGCTGAACTTTAAGCAACTATGATATAATAAGTGTAACATAGTTTAGAGGGAGGTATTGATGTTATGAACTGGAATGATGTTAGAAGTACATATCCAGATAAGTTTATTCTTCTTAAAAGTTTAAAAGAGCATATTGAGGACAATAAGAAATGTATTGATGATGTTGCTGTTGTAAAAGTATTAGATGATGATGAAGCAACTGAAGTTTTAGTTAAATGCAAAGGCAAGGACTTTGTTTATCATACATCTAAGGAAAAGCTGGAAATGGATATAGTACAAATGCCGATATTAAGAGGTATTGTAAGATGAAATTGAGATATGAACATGGATTGTTATTCACTAATATAAATATTCAATATAGAGGAAAAAAGTTATTGGTTAAGGATGTAGTGTTGGATACTGGAGCAGCACATACAATACTAAGCCCCGATGTTGTTGCAGATATAGGCGTTAAGGCGGAAGCAAATGATAATTTTATTACTATGTATGGTATAGGTGGAGAACATTATGCATACAGAAAGAATATTGATACCATAAGTATTGGAAATAATAAACTTGAAGATGTTAGTATAGATTTTGGAATGATAGATGAAGAGGGTTCTATAAATGGTTTATTAGGACTTGATGTATTACTAAAATTAGGCGTGAGCATAAACCTTAAAGAATTAATATTAGAAGTAGATAATTAAGCATATATATAATATGTTTAATAGAAATATAGCTAAACTTAAATTTATACTAATTTAAGTTAGAAACCTCAGTCCCTAGGACCTCGGAATGACCTCTGAGGTACATTTATTTCCCCCAAAAAGCATTGCTATAGGTGTGATAATTTAATATAAAAGATGAATATTTATAGAAATGATATTGTTATAAGATTGAGATTTAGCAAAAACTAATGGAATTATTATCTAAAGCTCCATATCTTAGTTTTTGTTTAAGAAAAGCACTGTATGGTATATAATAAAAGTATAAATATATTTAAGGTGTGGTGGTTAAATTTGGAAATGAAAGAACCTTATTTTATTGGAGCAAGATGTATAATGGTCAAATAAAATCAGGAGATACATATGATAAACTCGAAAAATGTATCACTATAAATATAGTTGATTTTAACTGCATAGAAATAAACAAACTTCATACAAGTTTTCATATAACAGAGGATGAAACCAATCAAAAATTAACTGATGTGTTAGAGATTCATTATCTAGAACTACCAAAGTTATTTGACGATAACGTTCCTAAAGATGAAGATGAACCTATTGTTCTATAGGAAACTCGACTCACATTCGTTCGCTGAGTAAGTGATTCACAACAAATCATAGATTCGGGTTCTCTACTTACAAGCAAGAAATAAGGAGGCGTTTAAAATGTTAGCAGAAAAAAATGAGAAAATAAGAAAAGCCTATAATATTCTTGAAGTTATAAGTAAAGATGATAAGGCAAGAGCAGCCTATGAATCAAGAGAAGCAGAACTTCATGATCAAATGACAAGATTAAAAAGTGCAAAGGAAGAAGGAATAAAAGAAGGAATAAAAGAAGCAACAATAAAAAATGCTAAGAATTTTTTGATAATGGGATTAGATGTTGATATGATTGTTAAAGGAACTGGACTAAGTATTGAAGAGGTTGAGAACATTAAAAAAGAATTAAATTAGATAATAATACCAAGATTATAGATGATGTGTCAGTAATAAAGGTTATAGATGACAATAAGAGTGCAACAAAAGAACTTATGCAATGTAAAGAAGGCAACAGCAGGATATGAGAATAGTCCTGCTGTTGTTTTGCTAAAAGAATAAATTTCAGTTAGGCACTAGAAAGAAAATAACAAGTGAAGTATACTAGAATACTGACTTGTTATTTTTTGCTAGTGCCTTATGCAACTATGGCTTTTTCAAGTGCTATTTGCGAATAGGTATCTAAATGACTTGTCGGTTCATCTAGAAGCAAAATGTTTGATTTACCAGCAGAAACTTTAGCTAATTGAAGTATATTTTTTTCTCCACCAGATAAAGATCCTATCTTTTAAAGCCAAAGACCCCCGGGGGTATTTGTGAAGGAAGAATGACTGAACTTGCTAATCTAATAACAAAGCTACATTTATAAATGTAAGCAAAGAATATGTGTATTATGTAAATTATTCAGACAATGAAAATCTTTATAAAATTCCAGCTAGTGGCGGAAGATCTAAAAAAATCACCAATGAGTATGGAACTAAGATAATAATTCTAAAGGATAAAATATTTTTTAATGGCATGTTTTACAAAAAAAAATAGATAGCAGATAAGATTAATTAATTAAATTTAGATTATTAATGCAAGTCATGTCATGTTAATAATCTAAATATTTTTTTGATATGAGTATGTTATTAATTTAACAATAAATATAAAAATAAGGGTATTAAGAAAAAAAATTACTTTAAATCAATGATGTAAAAATTGATTTAAGTACTTATATATATAACTTTTTATAATAGAGAAAATTACTAATGTAAACATTTACTGTTAAATTATTAACAATTGTTTACAAGCAGTATTTGAGGAGATATAATGAAATCACAAATTGGTCAGACCTATTTATGATTGGTACGATAAGTATGTATGAATTTATAGGAGGAAAATTATCTTTGATCCTAGGAATATATTAAATCTAGGAAAATAATGTTAATAAAATCGCTAATATCATTAAATTAATGTAAAGGGTAAAGGGGAGAAAAAACATGGAAATTATGTTATGTGTAAAACAAGTTCCAGATGACTCTGTTGAAATTCATTTGGATAAGGAAGCTAAAAAACCCAAGTTAAGTGGAGTGAGTTTGGTAGCAAATGCATTTGATACATATGCATTAGAGCTAGCAGTCCGCTTGACTGAAGCACATGGAGGGCAAGTAAGTGTATTAACAGTTGGAGCAGAAGATTCTTTAAACACCTTGAAAAATTGTCTTTCTGTAGGAGCTAAAGAAGCATTTTTTGTAAAAGATGATTTATATGCAGATTTAGACTCCCTTGGAACAGCTCATGTTTTGGCAGATGCTATTAATAAAATTGAAAAGGACAAGGGTAAAAAATTTGATTTAATTCTTTGTGGAAAGGAATCTACAGATGAAATTACTGGTGAGGTTGGAGCAATGCTTGCTGAAAAACTTAAAATGGGTTTTGTAAGTAGTGCAATTGAAATAGGTCTAAAAGATAATGATTTGGAAGTTCATCAAGAAACTGATGAAGGATATAATTTAGTTTCTTTAAAATCACCAGCAGTAGTAACAGTAAGTAAACCAAATTATGATCCACGTTACCCTACTATTAAAACTAAGATGGCAAGTCGTAAGGCAGTAATTCCAACTTACTCAGCAGCAGAAATTGGAGAGGTAAAACAAGCAAAAGTATGTTGCATTCAATATGTTGAACCTCCTAAGAAAGAAGCTGGTATCAAGATTAAAGAGAAAGATGCTGTGCTTGCAGTAAGTGCTGTTATGGAACAAATGAAAAAGGATAAGGCAATCTAAATTAAGGGGGAAAAGGAAAGTATGAAAGCATTATTGTTTATTGAGACAGATGGAGAAAAAGTATTGGGAGGAAGCCTAGAACTTATTAGTGCAGTAAAAGCATTAGAGGCAGAAGGAACAGCTCTTGTAGTAGGTAACAGGGCTTTAGCAGATACAGTAGCAGCGTTTGGAATTCCAGTTATTTTTGCAGATAATGCGGATGGCTGTGATACTTTGACAGAAGTATTAGCAGAAACTGTTAAGGAACAAAATCCAGATATTATTCTATTAGCTAATACAGCACTCGCTAAAAATATTGCACCACGTATTGCTGGACGAATGAGTTTAGGATGTGTAAGTGATGTAACAGGAATTAGTAAAAGCCATGATAAAGTTATATATACCAGACCAGCTTATGGCGGCACAATTTTGGAACATATTGAAGTAGAAGGCACTGCTATAGTTACAGTTAGAAATGGAAGCTTTCCAAAGCCAGAAGCTGCTTCAAATGCAAGCGTTACAGAAAAGAAGGTTGAAATTCCAGCTAATGTTATTAAGACAAAAATTGTTGATGTAGTAAAAGAAATTTCTGAATCTGTTAATTTAGAAGAAGCTGAAGTTATTGTTTCTGGTGGACGTGGAATGGGAAATGCAGAAAATTTTAAACTTGTTGAAGAATTAGCACGTGTACTTGGTGGTGTAGTTGGTGCAACAAGACCCGCAATTGAGGATGGATGGATTTCTCGTGCACATCAAGTTGGACAATCAGGAAAGATTGTAGCACCAAAACTATATATTGCATGTGGTATTTCTGGAGCAACACAACATACATCTGGAATGACAGGTTCAGGTTATATCGTTGCAATTAATAAAGATGAAGAGGCTCCAATATTTGAAGTTGCCAACTTAAGTATTGTTGGTAATGTTGCAGAAATTCTTCCAGTTATGATTGAAGAAATGAAAAAAGCAAAAGCACAGTAAAGTTTTTTCTAAGATAAAGGGTTATTTCACTAAAAGCTATTGCAATAACTTAAAAATAAATCTCAATTCACAAGAATATGAAATTAAATATAAAATTTCACACTTGTACACTTAGAGAATTATTAAAAATAAATTAATAAGAAACGCAGCATATAAAAAATAATTGTATTCGTATATTTTTAAAACAGTATTAATTAGCAAGTGGAGAGATGGATAATTATAATACCATGGTCATACCAATTTGTGAAAGATTATACCACTTAAAAATTAAATAAGGAGGATATGAAAATGCTGTTTTTAAAATTCTTAATGGCCATATTACCAATTATTTGGCTTATAATTGCACTTAGCGGATTAAAAATGCCAGGTTTTAAAGCCTGTTTAACTGCACTTGTTCTTACAATGATTTTAGCTATTTTCTTCTGGAATTTGAATGTCATTTATACTATGACAGGAGTATTAGAAGGAATACTAAACGCATTGTGGCCAATTTGTCTAGTTATTGTTGCAGCTTTGTTTACGTATAATTTGATTTTACGTACAGGCGCAATGAATTCCATTAAAAAAATGTTGGCTGGAGTTTCTAGAGATAAAAGAGTATTAATATTAATTATTGGATGGGGCTTTGGTATTTTCATGGAAGGAATGGCGGGATTCGGTACAGCAGTTGCTATTCCAGCATCAATGCTTGCTGGTCTTGGATTAAATCCAATTTCAGCAGTTCTAGCATGTTTAGTTGCCAATACAGCACCAACTGCTTTTGGATCAGTTGGAATACCTTTAGTAACACTTTCTGCAGTAACGAAAGTTGGAGCTAACTCACTAGCAGCAAACACAGCGATAATTGAAGCGTTTATCCTTTTTATAACTCCATTTATTATGGCATCCATTGTAGGTGGGGGAATAAAGGCACTTAAAGGGGTATTTGTTGTTACCTTGGTTGCTTCATTATCATTTACAATACCTGCTTATATTACAGCAACAGTACTTGGACCAGAATTACCAAATATAGTAGGATCTATTTGTTGCATGATATGTACAATTGCTTCAGCAAAAATATTTAATAAAAATCCTCAAGAAGAATATTGTATTCAAGTTAATGAAAAACAAGAAGAAACAACTTTATCATTTAGTAATGCAGTAAAAGCTTGGTGCCCATTTATTTTAATATTTTTAATGTTAATGTTTACTTCAACATTATGCCCACCAATTCATGATGCAATCGCAGGATTTAAAACTAGTGCAATTGTATATGCAGGTAAAGGAGGAAACACTTTAACCTTTAGTTGGATTAATACACCGGGTGTAATTATCTTTATTGCGGCCATTATTGGAGGGTTTACACAAGGTGCAAAAGCGCCAATGATGTTTGATGTATTAAAAGGTACATTAAAAGCAAACTGGAAAACGATTGTAACAATTTGTGCAGTTATGTCAACCGCAAAAGTAATGAGCTATAGTGGAATGATTTCAGATATTGCAAGTCTTTTAGTTGTAGTTACAGGAGGAGCATATCCATTAATTTCACCATTAATCGGATCTATTGGAGGCTTTGTCACAGGCTCAGGTACATCCACCAGTGTTTTATTTGGAGGATTACAAGTACAAACAGCACAAAACCTCGGACTTTCAGCAGCATGGATGGGTGCAGCAAATACACTTGGAGCAGGTATAGGAAAGATGATTTGTCCTCAAAGTATTGCAATTGGCGCAAGTGCAATAGGCAAATCTGGTTCGGAAAGTAAAATTTTAAGAAGTGTATTTAAATATTATATATGCTATGTAACTATTGCTGGAATCCTATGTTTTATAGGCACACGTTTATTTAGTTAAGAGATAATAAGTAAGAGATAAGTAGTATTGAGAGATAAAAGATAAGGTGAAAAAAGAAAAGTAGTATAGGAAATAGGGTAAAAGATAAGAGATTAGAGATAAGTAGTAAGTAGTAAGTAGTATAAAAAGATAAGGGATGAAAGATATCAGGTAAAAGTTTAGGAAAAAATTTAAATTTGGCACTAAATAAATTAGAAAGGAAATGATTATTATGGCTGAGTATAATCAATTGACAGAAGAATTAATCACGAAATTACAGGAGGCAGCTCCAGGGCATATTTTAACAGGTGAAGATATAAATGAAGATTACAGTCACGATGAAATGCCTATCTATGGGAAAGCAGCTCCACAAGTTGTATTTATGGCACATTCTACTGAAGAAGTTTCAAAGGTAGTAAAAATATGTGATGAAAATAAAATACCAGTAACTCCAAGAGGAGCAGGAACGGGGCTTGTAGGTGGAGCAGTTCCACTACTCGGAGGAGTTTTAATTGATATTACAAAGATGAATAAAATACTTTCTTATGACTTAGAGAATTTTATTGTACGTGTAGAGGCTGGTGTTTTATTAAACGATCTTGCAGAGGACTGTTTAAAACAAGGATTATTATATGCTCCAGACCCAGGTGAAAAATTCGCTTGCCTAGGTGGAAATGTTGCAACTAATGCTGGTGGAATGAGAGCTGTAAAATACGGTGCAACACGTGATTATGTACGTGCAATGAAGGTTGTACTTCCAACAGGTGAAGTAACAGACTTTGGAGCTACAGTATCGAAAACAAGTTCAGGTTATAGTCTTTTGAATTTAATGATTGGTTCAGAAGGTACCCTTGGAGTTATTACTGAACTTACACTTAAAATCATGCCAGCACCAAAGGTAGTTGCAAGTTTAATTATACCTTTTGAAAATTTAGATGATTGTATTTCTACTGTTCCTAAATTTAAAATGGAACACATGAATCCGCAAGCTATAGAATTTATGGAAAGAGAAATCGTTTTATCTAGTGAAAGATATATTGGAAAAAGCGTCTTCCCACAAGTAATTGATGGAGTAACTGCAAATGCTTATTTACTTGTAACTATTGATGCGGGTAATGAAGATGAGTTAAATAATCTTATAGAACAAGCTAGTGAAATAGTATTAGAATCAGGAGCAATTGATGTGCTTGTAGCTGATACACCAGCAAAAATTAAGGATGCGTGGGCTGCACGTTCTAGTTTCCTTGAAGCCATTATGGCAGAAACAAAATTATTAGATGAATGTGATGTTGTAGTTCCAGTAAATAAAATTGCTCCTTATCTTGCATTTGTAAATAAAACTGGTGAAGAGTGTGGAATAACTATTAAAAGCTTTGGACATGCAGGAGATGGAAATCTTCACATATACCAATGCAGTAATGATTTAGAAGAAGAAGAGTTTAAAACAAGAGTTGATAAATTCTTTAAGATTATTTACGAGGAAGCAATAAAATGTGGAGGCCTTGTTTCAGGAGAACATGGAATTGGTAGTGGAAAGGTTAGCTATTTAAGAGATAGCATTGGAGAAATAAATATGGAATTAATGAAAGGCATTAAAAAAGTCTTTGATCCAAATTCCATTATGAATCCAGGTAAAGTATGTAGCCAAATAGAAGGTTTAAGCTCATAATAAAAAAGTTTATATATATAAATATCCCATAAAAGTAAATAAGGAAAAATTAAAATAAGCGTATCCCACAAAAAGTAAAAATGAAAGAAAAATGAAAAGATGTCCCACAAAACAAGAAAAGGAATTAAGAAAAAACAATTGATATCCCACAAATTAAAAAAAGGAAAAAAGGAAGGCAGGAGATTAATATGAATTTTAGACAAGATGAAAACCATGAACAATTACAAGAAATGTATCGCGAGTTTGCAGAAAATGAGGTAAAACCAATCGCAAAAGAAATTGATGAAAGCATGCGTTTTCCAGAAGAGAATGTAGCAAAAATGGCTGAAATGGGCTTACTTGGAATTCCATTTTCTGAAGAATACGGCGGAGCAGGAATGGACACATTAAGTTATGTACAATGTGTAGAAGAATTATCTAAATGTTGCGCGACAACAGGTGTTATTGTTTCAGCACATACAAGTCTTTGTGCAACTCCAATTCATGCTTTTGGTACAGAAGAGCAAAAAGCAAAATATTTAAAACCACTTGCTTCAGGTGAAAAATTAGGTGCATTTGGATTAACAGAACCTGTTGCTGGAACTGATGCCTCTATGCAAAAGACAACAGCGGTACTTGAAGGAGACCATTATGTATTAAATGGAAGCAAGATTTTCATTACAAATGCAGGATATGCAGAGATATATATTGTTTTTGCTATGACAGATAAGAGCAAGGGAACAAAGGGTATTTCAGCATTTATCGTTGAAAAAGATTTCCCAGGTTTTTCTGTTGGAACTCATGAATTAAAGATGGGAATTCGTGCATCTTCTACATGTGAATTATTCTTTGATAACTGCATAGTTCCAAAGGAAAATCTTTTAGGAGAAGAAGGTAAAGGATTTGGAATTGCAATGGCGACTCTTGATGGAGGACGTATTGGTATTGCAGCACAAGCTCTTGGTATTGCAGAAGGTGCAATAGAAGAAACAGTAAAATATGTTAAAGAGCGTGTTCAATTTGGAAAATCAATTTCACAATTCCAAAATACTCAATTTGAACTTGCACAAATGCGTGCAAGTACAGAAGCTGCAAAACTTTTAGTATATCAAGCAGCATGTGCAAAAGATGATCATGAAAAATATACACATTTAGCTGCTATGGCAAAATTGGTTGCTTCTAGAAATGCTACTGATGTAACAAATCGTTGCCTGCAATTATTTGGTGGCTATGGATATTCAAGTGATTATCCAATTGAAAGAATGATGCGTGATGCTAAGATAACAGAAATCTATGAAGGAACATCAGAAGTTCAAATGATGGTGATTTCAGGATGGATGCTTAGATAAGCCATATTTTAAAATCTAATAAATTTGCTCTCTAGTTAAACACAATCAAAAAATAATAGATTAAATATCAATTATATTGAACTAGCATTTTTTGATTGTGCATTAAACCTATTTAAATAAACTATGAAAATAACAAGTTCAACTATATATTATAGGGAACTTGTTATTTTTTATGTCTTTAATCAGATGGAGTGCTTTTTTATTCTTTAGGAATTTATAATACATTTAAATCTGTGGATAACTTATATAATAAGCTAACAAAATACATTTGACAAAAACCTAAAGAATAAAAAACAAATATATTCGCCTGCCAGATTTTTCTCACATGCGTTCGAAAAGACAGATGCGTAAAAAAAATCTACGGCTCCATAGTCGCCTGCGATTTTTTTATTTGCTTTTAACTATTTTTGTTTGATTAATACGAGTTTTCATATAACAGAGGATGATTTTAATATTGAAATTAGCTTTGCAGCAGACAGATGACTACTCAAGGTTTGATTTATGTTATACTAGAGGTTATGAATGGGTCATAAAGGCCATTAATAATATACATAATACTATGATGAATAAATGGATAACCCTTATGTGTGAAACATAAAGTGAAACTTTTCAGGTGAAGTTTTACGGATTCTAGCTATAGGTAAAAAAGTATATTTGTAAAAATAATAGTAAAAAAATATAGGAAAAGAGATGATTAAATGATAAAAGCAAATTTTAATGATTATAAGTTAAGCAGTGAGTTATTAAAAGCAATTAGTATGTTAAATTTCAAGGAACTTACAAAAGTCCAAAAACAGGTTATACCGATTGCGTTAACGGAAAAGGATATAGTAGTAAAGTCTCAAACTGGAAGCGGGAAGACTGCAGCATATTCTATTCCTATTTGTCAATTAGTGGACTGGGAAGAAAATAAACCTCAAGCATTAGTGATTACACCAACAAGAGAACTTGCTATCCAAGTCAAAGAAGATATTTTTAATATAGGTAGATTTAAAAGACTTAAAGTATCTGCAATTTATGGAAAGTCCTCTCTATATGATCAAGAAAAGGAACTTAAACAAAAAACACATATAGTAGTTGGTACACCTGGTCGTATTATAGATCATATAGAAAAAGGTACATTTGATACATCAAAGATAAAGTATCTTATAATAGATGAAGCTGATGAAATGCTTAATATGGGATTTGTAGAGCAGATAGAAACAATAATAAAAAGCTTATCAAAAGAACGTGTGACGATGTTATTCTCAGCCACAATGCCAAAAGACATAGAGACTTTATGCAACAAATATATGAAAGATCCTATACATATTGAAATAGAGGCGCAAAATAAAGCAGCAGATAATATATGTCAAGAAAGATATAACGTAAATGAATTGGATAAAATAGAACTTTTAAGAGATATAACTATAATAGAAAATCCAGATAGTTGTATAATATTCTGCAATACAAAACAAAAGGTAGATGAAGTTTATAATGAGCTGGCAAATCTCCAGTATACTTGTAGAAAAATACATGGTGGAATGGAACAAAGTGATAGATTAAGAGTAATGAATAATTTTAAACAAGGTTATTTTAGATATCTGATAGCTACAGATGTTGCAGCTAGAGGTATAGATATAGATAATATCACGCATGTAATTAATTATGATATACCAGAAGACAAGGAAAGCTATGTTCATAGGATAGGAAGAACTGGACGCATAGGCAAGATGGGTAGAGCAATTACGTTTGTAACACAAAATGAAAGTAAGTTTTTAAATGATATACATGAATATATCGGTAAAGAGATTCTTTTGAAGGGAAGACCTTCAATGGAAACTGTAAATAATTTCAAACAAGAATTTGCTTTGAAAATGAATACAAGACCTGAAATTAAAGAAATAAAAGGTGCTGAGCTTACTAAAGAGATTATGAAATTACATATTAATGCAGGTAAGAAAACAAAGATGAGGGCTGTAGATATTGTAGGCACACTTTGCAATATTGAGGGCATGACAAAGGAAGATATAGGAATCATCAATATAGTTGATATATCTACCTTTGTAGAAATATTAAATAATAAAGGGGAATGGGTGTTTCAGGAGTTACAAAAAACACCTATCAAAGGCAGACTTCGTACCGTAAGTAAAGTAGATATATAACAGGTAGGATTCCTGTATGATAAAGGTTAGCAATTAGTCCCTTCGGTTCTGATAAGCCCTCTGAAGATTGAAAATATTACCAGAAATTTAATGCTTAGTGTTTCATAAAAACTCCATCTCAAGAAAAGAAAGAGTTCAAAGTACAAGTTGTTTAGTTTATTATAAATATAAAAAATAATGAGCCTAAATTAGAAAATCTTTCAAAGAATTTTCTAATTTAGGCTCTTAGATTTATGTGATTTTTTAATAAAAATTGTGATTTTATTAAGAATAATTTTATCTGCTTTTGTTTGATAAGAGGTAAGCGTCAAAGAATTAACGCCTAGATATAGCTAAACCCCTTTGCTAACGTCCTAAGTAAAAAAATATAAGATTTAAAGTAACTTAATCAGCGATTCTAACTCTTCAGATAAATTTTTTGCAAGCTCAAAATCAGTATTTTGTAAAGCTAATTCTATTTTCGTTTCAACTGATCTTTTCTTTTGTTCAATTTCTAAATAGTCTTTATCAAAATACTTCGCATAAATCATCTTTCTAAATTTTCGCATACTCATTTTTCTAATTGTCTTATCTTCAATAATTAAAACATAATCCACACAGTTTATTATAGAGTAGTAATCATGAGAAATCATGAGAATCGCACCGTCATAATTTTTTATGGCTTTTTCAAGTGCTATTTGCGAATAGGTATCTAAATGACTTGTCGGTTCATCTAGAAGCAACATGTTTGATTTACCAGCAGAAACTTTAGCTAATTGAAGTATATTTTTTTCTCCACCAGATAAAGATCCTATCTTTTGGTCAATGATTTGTTCGTCAAAACCATAGTTTGAAATATATGATTTAACCTCTTTATAAGTTTTAAATCCTGAATCTAAGAATTCTTCAAGTATTGTATTAGATTCATTTAGTATTTCTCCTTGAAGCTGAGATAAATAAGCTACTTCAACGTCAGAATTTATTTCAATAGCAGCATTATTATTTTTAAAGATATCTCTTAGTAGAGTCGTTTTTCCAGTACCGTTTGACCCAATAAGAGCTACTTTATCAGTAGATTTAATCTCAAAGTTAACATTTTCTAAAAGCATCTCATCAAAGCTAGCACTGTAATTATTAACTTTTAAAGCAATGATTTCTTCGATTTCATTATAAGTAGCTAAACGAATATTTGGTTGCTTAATATCTACAAATGGTGTTTTAATTCTACGATTTTCTAATCTTTCTTGAAATTTCATTCTAGCTTTTAGATATTTTCCAGCAGAAGTTTCACCTGTAATTTCTGCTCTATCTCTTAGTTTATTGATTATGTGCTCGTTTCTCTTAATTTCTTCATCATCAGCAATAGCTAGTTCCTGCAACTCAATTTTAGTTTGAAGTAATGTGAAGTTATAATCAATATATCTTCCATCAAACTCTTGAAGCTCCATATTTTCAAGGTGAATAATTTTATTAAAACAATGATTCAATAGATATCTGTTGTGCGTAATAACTAACATTATTCCCTTGTGAGAATTAATTAGATTTTTAAGAGAATTAAGGTTTTCAAAGTCTAAAAACACATCTGGTTCGTCCATAATAATTAAGTCTGGACTATTAAGCATTTCCTTAATCACTTGAATAAGTTTGAACTCACCACCACTAAGTTCAGATACCATTAGATCTTTATACTTGTTTAGGTTTGCAAGATTTAGTTTCTTAATAAGGTTGCTTTCGAAATCATCCCCACCAATTGCATCAAGTGAGTCTAAAGCTTGTTGGTACTTTATTAATAAAGTATCAATATCTGAAGATGTTTCCATTTCAGTACAAATAGATGTTATTTCATTTTGTAGCTTAATAAAATCTTCCCCTATATATTCGAAAACTGTAGTTTCTTTTGTTTTGTCTAGTTGTGAGAACTGACTTACATATCCAATTCTACAATTTGGGTCCATCTCGAGCTTACCATCGAACATATATTTTTCAGGATCCATAATTATATCTATCAGTGTACTTTTTCCACTACCACTTGTTCCTATAAAAGCGCAATGCTGATCATCTTGAAGCGTAAATGAAATCTTATTATATAAATCTTTTTGCGGAAATGAGTAGGACAAGTTATCAACTTTTATCATAGTATCACCTCTTTTTATCATTTGAAAAGAGCCTATAAAAATAAGCTCTTCAATATATAATCTTCATATAATCTCCCCAATCGCAATTTTGCAATTGGGGAGATTATGTAGTACCAATATTTTGTTTTGGTTTACCGCTTAAAGCATAACATTTTTTATGATTAATTTCAATCATTTCATAGCAACTTCAACACTTCGTGTCTCAGAAGTAGTTCTGGAGACAACAAAAATTTCTAAGTACAAGCATTTCATTAAATCTATATAGTATAGACATATGAGTACTCAAAACTAAATTTATGCTATAATTGAGGTAGTAGAATGGGTCATAATAAGACCATGAATAACGTACATGACAAGTCATATAAGGATTTATACTTGAATAAATATATTGTATTAATGGGGATTTTAATATTTATGTGGAGGATTTATGGATAAAAGAAAACTTATGTCATTGTTAAAGAGAGAGGAAGGAATAAAATTAGATTATAAATTAAAACTCGATTTTGTTACTGAAAGTGGAAAGAAAGAATTGTCAAAGGATATATGTGCAATTGCTAATACTGGATATGGGCGTGGATATATTATAGTTGGAATACAGGATAAGACAAAGAAGGTAATCGGTATTAAAAAAGTGGATTTGTTCACAGAAGAACAGATTCAGCAAATTATAACTTCAAGGTGTGAGCCACCTATACCTTTAAAGGTTGATTTTATTTATATAGATAATAAAAAGGTTGGAGTAATAACGATTTATGATGTTGGACAGAAGCCTTATCAGATTAGGGAAAATGGAGCTTTTTATATAAGAAGAGGTTCAACAACTGATGTTATGAGGAAACAGGAAATAATAACACTTCTAGAGCAGAATTTGAGTTTAACAATTGAAACGTGTCCTCTTGTTAATAGTAGAATAGACATGCTTAATATGGAGCTTGTAAAAAAATATTTTAGCCATAAAGGAATTGAAATTAATGATGAAAACAAAGAATTTTTGCTTCTTTCATCAGGCATAGCGTCACAAGAAAGAGACGGTACTGAGCTTAGATGCACATATGGAGGACTTCTTGTTTTTTCAGATGATAATTATCTTTGTATTCCTAATAATATGATAAAAATTGTGGACAACTTAAACAACGTTTATGGTGATGTTCATATTATTCAAGGGAATCTTTTAGATATGATAGATAAGGCAGAAAAGAAAATATCAGAAATAATTAAAAGTGATTATCCATGTTCAGCTATAACAGAAGCCATAAAAAACGCTGTTCTTTATAGAGAATATTTTGATTTAAATAGGATCATTGAAGTTTCTATAGAAGAGGATAATGTTATTGTTTCAAGTCCTGGAGAACTTATAGATGAAAACATTAATAGTGAAAGAACTCATTATAATAAAAGAAATATATGGCTTTATGAAAAGCTCACAACTTTAGATGACGAAAAGAGATTTTTAAATAATGGACAAGGTTTTAAACGAATAATAAATGCATTTAAAAATAGAAGAAAAGTTGAGTTTGTAAATTCAATAAGTGAGCATAGTTTTAAAGTAATTCTTCCTGGATGTTAAGAGAGTCTAATATATCATATTTTATTTTATTTGGAATTTAATAAATCAGTATGCTAATAATTTTATTTTAAGAAATATGAATGAGAGTCTATGTAATGTAGACTTTTAGCAAGGAGAAAACTTACAGTTTTCTCCAAATACCCCAGTGGTCATTAACAAATTGTGAACACAATTTGTTTTGCTATTATGATTGTATAAAAATAGTAAACTTTCTGATTTTCTTGGTAATACTACTTAATGTGTGTTATCGTACAAATTATAAAAGTATGCACAAAAAAGTGGATTCATATTGAATCCACTTTTTCCCCTTATATAGCTACCATGAATTTTATTTTGCGATAGCCCTTTTGTTTAATATCCACTATTTATTGAATATGTTTAATCTTATATTAATTTGAGAATGTTTGTGTTCCCATGAATTTATTATCCCCTTGAATAACACCTATACCAACCTTACCAAAATCAGGATTCATCATATTTGCTCTGTGTCCTGGTGAATTCCACCATTGAGTAAATAATTCAACTGGATCAGTAGTATTATATGCTATATTTTCTCCAGTTGTAGTATATTTATATCCTATTGTTTGTAACCAATCAACCCATTTAGTTCCATCTGGAGTAGTGTGATCAAAATAATTTAACTGTATCATATGATCACTTTTGTATCTAGCTACTTGTAATAACGTATTGTCCATAATTAATGGTTTTAACCCTGCTTCTGTTCTCTTTTGATTCATTAATTCAAGAATTTTATTTTCAGCACTAGCTTGTACATTTATAGGATATTTTTGTGGTAACTTTGCTAAGCCATTTACATCTACTGAATTACCATTGGTAGAAGTAGCATTACTTTGTGTTGTTATCCCACTTTTATTTGAACCTTGGTTATTGCTTGGTGTTGTTGCAACTGATTGATTATTATTAGGAGTTTGTTGTACAGTAGTATCTTGATTATTTATAGGTTTAGATGTCGTTGTAGTTCCAACGGCTTGCCCATTTTTATCAAAAGTATAAGTTTTACCTCCGATTGTTACAGTTCCTGTTTGCATTTCTCCTGACTTATTAAAATAATATGTTTTTCCATTGATTTTAATAAGTCCAACTTGTATTGCCCCTGTGCTGTCTGCATAATACCATTTTCCATTATCTTTAATCCAGCCTATATTCATAGTTCCATTACAGTCAAAGTGGTACCATTTATCTGAAATTTTCTTCCATCCATTAACTTTTTGATTTCCGTCTATATAGCTCGAAGTATTATTACTTGCTTTCTTCCATTCTGCAGATACTCCTAATGGAATTAAAGTGAACATTGTTGCTGCTACAACTACCGCACTTATTGTCTTTTTTAAAAAAGTTTTTTTCATTAGTTTTTCCTCTTTTCATCTTTTTATTTAGACACATTTTAATAAATTTAAATACTTTTTAAATTTACTTTTATGTTTTCAAGTTTGTTATGTCGTGTCCATGCCATAATACTAACATACTTTTGACAATGTTCAATCTTTTTTTATCTTGCCTAAATTGCGCTATTTTAAATCAACATCAAAGTTCTCAAAAAAGCTCTATGATTTGTGCTGTTTTCATTAAGCTATGCCTCCGCCCCCTACCATTAAATAGAATTTTTCATTGATTTTTTCGCATATTTTGAAAAAAAGTAAAATTTCATTACATTTTTTTGTTCTAATTACGATCATTTGTTAATAATAGCTACTTAATTATTATTATTTTTAACACAAATGCCTAAATGTACTTAAAATTAATTAGGCAACTAACTTATTATTAATCGACTAATTAGTAACATATGCTTTTTAATTTCATATATTAAAGTCTGAATCTAATTAATTCTTAAGCTAAATAAAAAGTTTTACTTATATAATAAAAAAATAGCTATCTCAAAATAAATTATTGTAATTATTCAGCCATAACAAATTAATTTATTTCTAATATAATATTAGATACAACAAATAGAGGTACTGAAATTTTAAGTACCTCTATTTGTTGTATCTTACACTAAGGTCGGATCAAATGGATTCAAAGTGAAAATTGAATTTAAACAATCCAATGTGTTTAACCCCTTTTTTCGAACCGTGGATACATATCCACGAATTCTAGTAAATGCATTTGCACCATTAATACTTCTAAATGTTCCTGAGATTTTTTGTTTAACCTTAGCCATATGTAGATCTCGTTCTGCAAGATTATTATCAAAAGGTATATTAAAGTTATGCATAAAAGCAAGTATTTGATTCATTCAGTAAGATTTCTAGTTTTTGTTTATGGTAAAATATAGTTATTGGGTTTAAATTGAAAGGGGAAAATTATATGGAATTTATAGGATTAATTATACTACTACTCTTGATTCCGAGAATTGTTAATTACAAAATGAAGAAAGAATATAGAGGAAAAATCAAAGCATATAGATAATATAAATGAAAATATTAAAAATAAAAAATGTAATACAACTAATAATCGAGCTAAAATTGTTGAATTAAGTTCTAAAGAAAATAATTTAATAGACAAAGAAAAGAATGAGAAAAATCAAGCAAGTGAAAATATAGATGAAAATAGCAAAATTTATAAAGAATTGAAAGAATATCGTTTAAATAAAAGCAAAGAAGAAAATGTTAAGCCTTATCTTATATACAGTAATGAAGGAATTAAAGAAATAATTAAGGCAAAACCTAAAACTTTAGATGACATTAAGATAATACCTGGATTTGGAAAAGTTAAATGTGAAAAGTATGGGGACATAGGCATTATATGCTTTTAGGTTTAACAATAAGATGTTTTTGGATATAATAGAGGTAATATAATTGATTACTGTAATGAATCAGTTAAAATATGGAGGTTTGTTATGAATTTAAAGCCACTACCAATAGGAGTAGATAATTTTGAAAAATTAATAACGAGAGATTATTATTATATAGATAAAACATTATTAATAAAAGACTTACTAGACAATAAAGCAGACGTGAATTTATTTACAAGACCAAGAAGATTCGGAAAAACTTTAAATATGAGTATGCTTCAGTATTATTTTGAAAAGAGAGAAGAAAATAACGCTTATCTTTTTGAAAATCTAAATATAATGAAGGCAGGAGAAGAGTACATTTCTCATATGGGACAGTATCCTGTAATTAATCTTTCTTTAAAATCCGCAAAACAACCTAATTTTGAACTTGCATTTAAATGCATGAAAGAAGAAATAACTAACGAATTTAGAAGACATGAGTATATCTTAAAAAGTGATAAATTAAATAATGAAAAGGAACAATATTTGAGAATTGTAAAAGGTGATGACGAAGATGGACTTTATATAACTTCATTGAAATTTTTATCTCAATGCTTAGAAAAGTATCATAACAAAAAAGTAATAATCCTTATTGATGAATATGATGTACCTCTTGAAAATGCGTTTTTTGAGGACTTTTATGATAAAATGATAGCATTTATAAGATCGCTTTTTGAATCAGCTTTAAAAACAAATTCTTCTTTAGAGTTTTCTGTAATAACAGGCTGTTTAAGAATTAGTAGAGAAAGTATATTTACAGGACTTAACAATTTAAATATTGTTTCAATATTAAATGATAGATATACAGAACATTTTGGATTTACAGATGGTGAGGTTAAAAAAATACTTAAAGATTACAAATTAGAAGAAAAATATGACGTTATAAAAGAGTGGTACAATGGCTATATTTTTGGGTCAACTAATGTTTATAATCCATGGAGTGTAGTAAAATATGTTTATGATTTGCTGCCAAATATAAATGCATTTCCTACATCGTATTGGGCAAATACAAGTTCAAATAGTATTGTTAAGAGTTTAATTGAAAAAGCAGATAGTGTAACAAAAAAGGAAATTGAGCTTTTGATTGAAGGAAAGACTATAGAAAAAAGAGTTCATGAAGATATAACTTATGATGAGGTATATGATAGTATGGAAAATCTTTGGAACTTTATGTTCTTTACTGGATATTTCAAAAAAGTTGGAGAAAGAATGGATGAAGAAGACAATCATTATATAACTCTTAAAATACCTAATAAAGAAGTTAAATATATTTTTAAAAACAAAATATTAAAGTGGTTTCATGATAAAGTTAAAGTAAAAGATTTATCTAAATTGTATACAGCTATTTTCAATAAAGATGTTGAAACCTTCCAAAAAGAATTAAATGTAATGCTTAGACAAACTATAAGTTTTAATGATGCTTATGAAAATTTCTATCATGGGTTTACTCTTGGAGTATTAGCTAATATGCATGACTTTTTAGTAAAGTCTAACAGAGAAGCTGGAGATGGCAGGAGTGATATTTTTATAAAATCACTTTCAATATTTGAGCCATGTGTGATATTGGAACTTAAAGTATGCGATAAACCTAAAGATATTTTTAAGAAATGTGATGAAGCATTAGCACAAATTGATGCAAAAAATTACGAAGAAGAACTTAAAGAAGAAGGATATGAAAATATAATAAAGTATGGTATTTCATTTTATAGAAAAGACTGTGTAATAAAAGTTAAATAATAGAATTTGTGGAATATATATAAATAGTATAAATTAAATGAAACAAAATAAAGTGTAAAAGAAAGTCTATATTAAGGTGACTTTTTTTGCTATTAATATAATCAATATATCAACAAAAACTGTTCTGATTTTTGTAAGGCAACAGGCTCTTACAGAAATTGAAAGACTATTGACAATGTATTTATAATGAGCTATAATAGTTTAAAAATTAATGAAAAAATTACTTGTATAACCTCAAGAATATGGTTTGAGGGTCTCTACCAGGAACCGTAAAATCCTGATTACAAAGAAAATTGATGAGTCTATTTTCTTTGTAATCAGGATTTTTTATTTTAAGCAAAATTAAATTGTTAATTTTAGGAAGGGGATTGTTTAATGAAAATTGATACGACTTTATTAAAGAAAAGAATTAAGGTGGCTAATAAGCAGGTAAAGGCAGATACTGTTGTGAAAAATGGGAAAATACTAAATGTTTTTACTGGAGAGATAACTGAAGGTGATATAGCTATTGTAGATGGAATTATAGCAGGTATTGGTCAGTATGAGGGAGAAAAAATTATAGATGCGCGGGAAAAAGTTATAGTCCCTGGATTTATTGATGGCCATATGCATATAGAAAGTACAATGTTGACACCACATGAATTATCAAAAGTGCTCATTCAACATGGTGTTACTACAATAATGGCGGATCCTCATGAAATTGCAAATGTTGCAGGTACAGAGGGTATTAATTTTATGTTAAATGCGTCAGAAGAATTGCCGATAGATGTGTTTATTATGCTTCCTTCATGTGTTCCAGCAACTTCATTTGAAAATAGCGGAGCAAAACTTGATGCAGAAGATTTACAACCTTTTTACACACATCCAAGGGTATTAGGACTTGCAGAATTTATGGATTTTTCATCTATAGTGAACTTAAATGAGGAAATGTTAAAGAAAATTATCAATGCTCATTTAAATGGAAGTATTATAGATGGACACGCTACAGGACTTAGTAAAGAAGAACTAAATGTATATGTATCAACAGGAATTTATGCAGATCATGAATGCGCAAATGTGAAAGAAGCAAAGGAACGTTTAGAATTAGGTATGTATTTAATGATTAGGGAAGGAACAGCAGCTAAAGAATTAAAAAAACTACTGAGTGTTATTACTCCAATAAATTCAAGAAGATGTATGTTGGTTACAGATGATAAGTTACCTGATGATTTGATTTTTGAAGGTAGCGTAGATCATAATGTTAGACTTGCAATAAAAGAAGGACTTGATCCAGTTACAGCGATTCAAATGGTAACAATTAATGCAGCAGAATTTTTTGGCCTTCGTAGTTTTGGAGCAATCGCACCAGGGTATCAGGCTGATTTATTAATATTAAATGAATTACAGAGTATTTCAATTGATAAGGTTTTAAAAAAGGGAAAATGTGTTGTAGAGAATGGGGAAATAAAGAAAGAAGCATTTAAAATAAATGATAATAGTAAAGAATTAGCTTTGAAGTTACCGAAGATAAATATGAAAGAGTTAGAAAAAAACGATTTTAAAATATCTTTATCTTCTGATTTATGTAATGTAATAGAAATAGTTCCTAATAGTTTAATAACACATCATAGAGTTGAAAAAGTTGATATAGATAAGGGGAATTTTAGTGTATCCATTTCTAAGGATCAATTAAAGATGGCTGTAATAGAAAGACATCACGCAACAGGAAATATTGGATTAGGAATTGTTAAAGGCTTTGGTATAAAAAGTGGAGCAATTGCAACAACGGTAGCTCATGATTCGCATAACATTGTAGTTGTTGGAACTTCTGATGAAGAAATGTTTTTAGCAGTTAATCATCTTAAAAAGATGAATGGAGGAATTGCAATTGCTTCAGGTAAAGAAGTTATAGCATCATTACCTCTTGCTATAGGAGGATTAATTTCTGAGAATGGCTATTTAGAGGTTCAAGAACAACTTAAAATTTTAAATCAAGCTCTAAGTATAATAGGATTTGATGCAGAGTTTAATCCTTTTTTAACTTTATCATTTTTAACCCTTCCAGTTATTCCAGAAATTAAGTTAACAGATACGGGATTGTTTGAATTTAAAACATTTTCTCATATAAAAGTTCAAGTTTGAAAAAATTTTTTAAGCTAAAAATGAAGCTAGAGAATAATGATATAAAATAGTGGATTTTAAAGGTCACCCTCGCCTCTATCATATATAAACTCAAATATTGATACAATAGAAAGTCCTTGATTTCAAGGGCTTTTGTTATATCTGCATTATTTAATTGAATATACCTTTATTGTAATTTATTTCTTTATAATTATATTAATACAAAACTAGTGATTATATGTTACAAAATGATTCTAATTTGGTTACATAACTCTTTATGATATAATAAACATAAAATACTGGAAAAACATAGAAAGAGTGATATTAATGAAAGATACAATAAATAGAATTAGAAAATTTAGAAATGATAGAGATTGGAGCCAATTTCATACACCAGCAAATTTATCTAAAGCAATATCAATTGAGGCAGGAGAACTTTTAGAGGAATTTTTATGGGATGATAAAAATTATAATAAAGAGCATGTATTAGAAGAACTTGCAGATGTTATGGTTTATTGTATACATATGGCTGATTCTTTAGATGTGGATTTAGAAGAAATAATTAATTCTAAAATGGATAAGAATGAAAAGAAGTATCCAGTAGAAAAAGCTAAAGGTAACAGCAAAAAATATACTGAATTATAAAAGGTCTTCCTAGAGTGTAAAAATAACAATGGGTCATAGCCTTGTGTGAATTTATGCAATATACATAGTACTAAAGATATGAAGGGGAGATAAGGCTCTCTTTTTTGTGTGTGATTATACGTTTCCTTGCCATAAAAAACTCCTCCTATGATTTTATTATTCTACACAACACACGCCTCCCTCTTTGAACCATGACTTAACCATATTGGAAACCGAAGATAGGTCTAGTGGATGGTCTCCATTTCTAGATTTAAAGGATATAGTCATCCGGAATAGGCTGAATTTCATCAAGATAACGAACAAAAGCATTAATAATATTATCATTTAAAACAAAATTATAATGACCATTTCCTATACAAACATTTATCTCTGTGTTTGATTTATATTCAGATAAATCAGACACACGAAGTTGAAGAAGCTTGGTAATTTGAAGCCCTGAATTAATTCCTAATTCAAATAGAAGCAGAAATTGAAATAAAAACAAAATTTAATGTTACAGAATCTAATATATCAGAAACTTATGATTACTTTATTGAGCATATAATAAGAGATCCTTCAAAGTATTCTGTTAAATATTCTATAGAAGAAAAGAATAGTTTTATATCTATAAAAGATAGGTTGGCTAAGATACTAAAAGAAGATTTAATGGAGAATTCTTTACTCTGACCATTTGGGTAAATGAAGCTCATAAACAATTCTTTAATTCCGAAATCATTATATAAAACATTGCTTGAAAATAAACCATTAATATCTTTGTATGAAATGGGTATAAAAAAAAGGCTGAAGTAGATAATAAAAATGATTTCATTGTGTTGATATGATAAGTGTATAACTAAAATATATCTTACAATGCTATCATTTTTGTTTTATGTAAAAGAAAAGATTAAGATATAAAAAAATAGAAGAAGAAAGGATATACCATGGAAGATAGAAAAGTAATAATAGAAACAGGATGGAACTTAGATAACAGTTATGCTAATCTGCCGAAATTATTTTTTTCAAAACAGGTCCCAACACCTGTAGACTCACCAAAGTTGATCATACTCAATGATCATCTTGCCGCATATCTTGGGTTGAACGTCCAGTCACTGCAAAAGAGTGATGGGGTAGCAGTGCTTGCTGGCAATCAGATACCAAAAGGCGCTTTGCCTATTGCTCAAGCTTACGCAGGGCATCAATTTGGACATTTTACTATGTTAGGAGACGGCCGGGCTTTGCTGCTTGGAGAGCAAATTACGCCTCGAGGTGATCGTGTTGATATTCAACTAAAGGGTTCAGGTAGAACGCCTTACTCCCGAGGTGGTGATGGTAAAGCGGCACTTGGACCAATGCTACGTGAATATATAATTAGCGAAGCAATGTATGCACTTGGCATTCCAACAACCCGCAGTCTAGCGGTGGTGACAACTGGTGAGTCAGTATTTCGAGAAGCTGAACTTCCAGGTGCAGTTCTAACACGTGTGGCTGCCAGTCATTTGCGCGTTGGTACATTTCAATATGCTGCAGAGTGGGGAACAGTTGAAGAACTTCGGGCTCTGGCTGATTATGCACTTAAACGACATTTTTTAGATGGTGACGGTACTGAAAATCGCTATCTTTTCCTACTTCAAGAAGTGATTAAGCGTCAGGCAGCGCTTATTGCTAAATGGCAGCAGGTTGGTTTTATCCATGGGGTGATGAACACTGACAACGTGACAATTAGTGGAGAAACCATTGATTATGGGCCTTGCGCCTTCATGGATACCTATGACCCAGCAACGGTATTCAGCTCAATTGATATGAAAGGCCGCTATGCCTATGGAAATCAGCCGTATATTGCTGGATGGAATCTCGTACGATTTGCTGAAACCCTATTACCGCTGATAGATGATAATAAAGAGAAGGCTGCACAGCTGGCTGAGAGTGCAATTGGAGAGTTTATGCAGTTGTATCACAGTAATTGGTTATCAGGAATGAGAACAAAACTAGGGATATTTAACGAAGAGGCAGAGGACAAAATCCTTATTGAAAACCTTCTTAGTATTATGCATAAGTATGGTGCGGACTATACCAATACCTTCCGTGCATTAACTTTTGATGATTTCACAGATATGGCCTTGTTTGACACTGAGTCATTTGCTGAGTGGCATGAAAAGTGGCAGGAGAGACTGGGCAGGCAGGAGGAATCTAAAGATTCTTACCATGAGCTAATGAAAAGCTCAAATCCTGAGATAATCCCTCGTAACCACCGGGTAGAAGAAGCATTAGAAGCAGCAGAGAAAAAAGGAGACTACAGCGTGATGGAAAAGCTTCTTGATGTGCTTTCTAACCCTTACGCTCACTCAAATGAACAGGCTGGTTATGTTGCACTACCTGAGAAGTCTACCTGTCCTTACCGAACCTTTTGTGGTACCTAATAGCAACCTATGCATAATTAAATGCTAATAGTATAATCATTTTGTTAAGAATATTTTTGCTAAAATTGATTTTTATCCGATAGCTGGCATTAGTAACACTCCCTATTCTTTACATGGGAGATAACGGCTGCACACTCATGGATAAGTTCAACTAAATTCAGCTGGGGATAAAACTCCACCTGAAAAGTTTCACTTTAGATTTAGGGAGGAATTGTTTTGTTAGAAAAAAACAAGAAATATAATATTACTAGGGCTCTTAACTTAAAAGATAAGGAGAATCCTGGAGTTATAGTTGAGGCTGAAAAGCCATTATCACAGTCAATGTTGTGGGAATTACAGACGAATTTCTTTGCAAATCAAGGTCCAGAGGCATGGATTAAAGGAATTGTACCTCAATATATAACAACAAATCCCTATATTGCAAACCAATATGCTAAAACTATTTTTGGGTATTGCAGAGATTATGTTGCAAGGGAAGATATAGATAAAAATACCGTCATCTACATAATGGAACTTGCAGCAGGAGTGGGACGATTTACCTATACTTTTCTAAAAAGATTTTTGCATATGATTGAAAATTCTTCACTAAAAGGTCTAAAGTTTAAATACATAGTAACGGATTTTGCTGAGAGGAATATTGAATATTGGCAAAACCACAGCTTTTTAAAGCCTTATTTTGAATCTGGAGTACTTGACTGTGCAACTTTTGACATAGCTAAAGATGAAGAGATTAGGCTTAGAAATAGTGGTGAAGTTCTATCAAGTGGTAAACTGAAAAATCCTTTAATTTTAATCGCTAATTATACCTTTGACAGTCTTCCTCAAGATACTTTTTATGTTAACAAAGGAGAACTTTTTGAAGGCTTAATTACAGTAACTTCTCCAGAGGAGAAGGGTGATCCTGAGGATAAATCAATTCTGGCAGGTTTGGATTATTATTATACAGATAAAAAAATTGAGGGCAATGATTATTATGAAGATAAGAATTTTAATGATGTGCTTCTATACTATAAAAATTGTTTAGAGGATACAGCGTTTTACATGCCTATAATTGGCTTAAGGTGTATTTCCAAATTAAGAAAGTTATTTAATGATGACATAATCCTAATATCCGCTGACAAGGGTTATAAAAATGAAGAAGCTATGTTTAAAAACTATCATCCGTTTTTATCAAAACATGGATGTATTTCTATGACAGTCAACTTCCATGCTCTGGAGCTATATTTTAAAGGACTTGGTGGAAAAGCCATACATAGCATATATGAACACGAAAATGTAAATGTGTCTCTATTTTTATTAAGTAAGAGTAATCATGATTTTATAGAGACTTCAATGGCTTATAACGAGATTATTGAAAGTATAGGACCAGATGACTTCTATATTATGAAAAAAGCAATTATGCCTTTAAGTAAGTCTTTAACTACGAAAGAACTGTTAACCTTCCTAAGGTTTACAGTTTGGGATGCAAGAACCTTACTTGAATTATATAACATATTACTTGAAAGAATACCAACTGAAGAAAACTTCCCAAAAGATGAACTGATTGATGCAATCCATAAAGTTTGGGAACATTATTTTCCTATTGGTGAAGAGGGGGATTTAGGATATTATTTTGGTTCAATATTAGGTTATCTTGGTCACGATAAGGACGCTCTAAGATTTTTTGAATCTTCATTAGAATTTTATGGTGAGTGCCCTGAAACTAATTATGAAATTGCACTTTGCTATTACAATTTACAACAAATTGATAGAGCACTTGAGTATACAGAAAAATCCTTGGTTTTAGATCCAGATTTTGAAGAGAGTAAAAATTTAAAAAACATAATTGAAGACATATTAAGCGAGAAGTAGAATTTCAATTTAGTACGAGAATTATTTGAAATTTTTTTTACTAATCTTCCAGCAAGAATATTAGTAGAATTTTAATTAGATAATTTAATTTATTTTGTAACAGGCAAAATTAGGGGACTATAGGTGAGTTAATAGATGTTAAATAAGCATATTACCTCTATTAATGGTGATAATATGCTTATTTAATTTATTGTATCCTCAATATATAAATACGATATAGGATTATTTATTATTTAAAGATTGATTATATAAGAAATTATCTCCAAATAAGTTCAATGGAATTTTAAATTCTGGAATTCCAAAACAATATGGAGCTATTTCATATTGTTGAAAATATATTACAAGATTATATTCTTTAGTTAGGTTGTCTTTTTTATTAACATTTTCTTCTTTAATAGGGGTAACTTCTTCAATATAGAAGTTCTGTTTATCACTAATGCCTTTGAATTCTTTTCCACCTTCAGAGTAGTTTTCAGGGGTAATACTAATTTGTTTTGATATTTCACCATTGATTATTGTTTTATAGTCATATCCTTTAGCGAATAAATCATTTAAATAAAGTAATTCTTCTTTTTCTTTATCAATTGTATAAGCACTTCTTAAAGTATTTCCATGAGCACCACCAGTATAGCTATAAAAATCTCTATATAGGCTTAATAAAGAATTTGAATTATTAGTTATTTTGTAATCTGAGTTTATTTCATATGGAAATGTTGGATGCTCTTGTCCATACATATCAAAGTCTTCTTTGCTTATAGTTTTTATTTGATTTATAAGTGGAGTAATGTCTTCATTAATCTTTTGATTTAAAAGATTAATTTTTTGTTCATTATTACCATTTTTAAATTCTAGTGATTTAATGTTTTCTTTGAAGTATTCTGAAGAAGTATTTGAACTATTTTCTACTACTTGTATTTTAAAATTAGTATCATTAATACTAGCTGCATTTACAGTGTGTACAGTTCCTAAAATTAAAGTAGTAGTTAATACTATTCCTAAAGTTGATAGAATTAATTTTTGTATAGTCATTTTTCTCATATTAATTTTAATCTCCCTTTATTGTAATTTATTCCTTTATAACTATATTAATACCAAATTAGTGATTATGCATTACAAATGAAGAATTTTCACACAATCCATTTTAGATTATGAATATAAATTTTATAAGAAGTAAAAACTAAAATAGAGGTGAGAAAAATGGCAGATTATAAATTTATTACAAATGATGATGATAATAAGTCATCAAATACATCAAATACACAAAATCCAGTGAAAAATAGGAAGATGCATAAGCCCATAAAAGGCCTTCCTAGAGTGTAAAAATAACAAAAGGTCATAGCTTTGTGTAAATTTATAAAAAATCACAGTACTAAATACATGTTTAGTGCTGTGATTTTTTTTATGAATATATTAGATTGATAATAAGATAATATATTTACTAATAAAAAATAAGAAATATCTTGTTTTTGACAAAATCACAATATTCTATGGGAATAACGCTTGTGGAAAAGCCTCATTGTTAAATATTATCGCTACTACGAGAAGGATATATTTATGACCATGCTAAAAAAGGATATAATAAGAAGCAACTAGAAATACTAAAGTATTCGCCAAAGACGGATCAACAGATAGAAAGAATTAAATTTGCTCAAGAAAAATATTCAAATGGTGAAATGAGCTTACGAATTTTTGAATAATCAATATATTATTGCAACGCATTCACCATTTATGCTTGGAACATTGGATACAAAAATATATAATCTAGATTCGAAAGATTTTGATGTTTGTAGATGGAATGAGTTAGAAAATGTAAGATATTTTTATGATTTCTTTCTATAAAGCCAACCTTATTCTTTTCCTTTCCACCTCTCATAAGTTCAATAGGTGAATTTTCAAGTGATTTATTTACTACAAAATAGCTGCATATTATTAAAAAGAAAGTTTGTCTCATTGGATCAATGAAATGACAAAAGTAATTTATAAAAATGATAATTATGAAAAAGGTGGAATTAACTTAAGTGAGAACTCAATCTTCTTATTATAAAACTCTAGTACAATCATTTATTATTTTTCACTTTTTTATCCTTTCCATTTCCGTTTCCCCTTGTTTGTGGTGCAACCTGAGTAACCTTTTGTCCTTGGCTTATAACTAAATCAATTTTTCCGTTTTTTGCATAGTAGCTATCTGCTGCAGGTGATTGAGCAATAATTAAGCCATTAGGGATAGTATTGCTATATTCAATTGTGATATTGCCAAGCAAAAATCCATTGCTAATTATAGTGTTCTCAGCAACGTCTTGAGTCTTTCCAATAAGTGAAGGTACAAGTTTCTTTTCATCTGCTGGTAATGTTACACTCTCTTTTGGAACTGTAGTTTCTGCAGTAGCTGTATTTGTTTCTGTAGAAGGTACTTTAGAAAAATATTTCCACGAAATACAAATAATCATAGCTAAAATAATAAATCCAATAGTTAGCATTATTTTTTTATTTTTATTTGTAGCATTAGTTTTGTCTAGTTTTTCTCTATGGTTTTTAATTATTAACGTTTCTGGAAATGTTTCTTGATTCATAACAACTGTAGAATGATTTATTGTATCAGATAATATTACATCTGGCTCTGGCATCATAACTGTTGTAGCATCTATTGACCGATTCTTAAAGTTCACTTCTAAATTAAAATTGTCATTGATTGCATTTAAAATATCAGTAAGCTCCTTAACAGTTTGAAATCTATTAATAGGTTCTTTCTCCAAGGCCTTTAAAATTACGGCATTTATATTTGCAGGTATATCGGCAATAACTTCTTTGGGTGGAATAATAGGCTCTTGAATATGCATCATAGCTACGGAAATAGAAGTTTCTCCATTAAAAGGTACTCTTCCAGTCACCATTTCATACATCACAATACCTAAGGAATATATGTCTGTTCTACAATCCACAAACTTTCCTTTAGCTTGCTCTGGAGAAAAATAATGTACAGAACCTATAATCATATTGGAATTTGTTACGGTTACTGAATCTGCTACTTTAGCGATTCCAAAATCAGTTAGCTTAACTATATTATTTTCAGTGATTAAAATATTATCTGGTTTTATATCACGATGAATTATATTATTTTTATGAGTATACTGTAGTACATTAGCTATTTGAAAAGCTATATCTAAAGTATTCAAAGAACTAAGTCTAACATTCTCCTTTATTATTTGCTTTAATGTTTTTCCATTAATATATTCCATAACTATAAAATTAATATTGTTTTCTGAACCAACATCATAAACATTAACTATGTTTGGATGTGACAAGGTTGCAATTGAATTTGCTTCCCTTTTAAATCTAGTTATAAAGTCTTCAGAATCACTTAACTCTGCTTTCAATATTTTTACAGCTACAAATCTATTTAATAAAGTGCACTTTGCTTTATAAACAATTCCCATGCCACCTTCACCAATTTTTTCTAATAACTCATATCTGTTTAAAAGTAATGTCCCTATCATATATGTCCTCCTATGAAAAGCAGTAATGTACGTATTATATCATAATGGACACTTATGAGGCTATTGCTTTTAAAAGAGTCGGTCAAAGTATATGGAATAAAGAAAATAGATTCACAGAATTGACGGATGTAGATTTAACAGAAAATGGATTACTAGAAGCAAGAAAAGCTGGTAAAATTTTAACGGAAAATGGTTTTATATTTGATGTCGCCTTTACTTCAGTATTAAGAATAACTATTAGAACACTATAGATTGTTCTTCATGAGATGGAATTAATGTGGATTCCTGTTCATAAATGCTGGAAATTAAATGAAAGATATTATGGCGTGCTTCAAGGTTTAAATAAGAAAGAAACATCTAAAAAATATGGAGAAGAACAGGTTAACAAATGGAGAAGGTTTGCGTATTCTCTCTATTATTTTCCTTAATATCCATAGTATAATTATTGACTACATATGGAGATAATTATATCATTTTAAATGAATTGCATTTACTGAGGATTGTTGAAAAAACAACAAGTCAGCATGCATCGCTAGTGAAAATTAAAAGGGGAATGATTTATGTGAATATTAAGAAGAAATTTACTTCATTTGTTTTAACTTTTGCAATTGTATTAAGTTTTGGTCAACCATTAAGTGTACAAGCTGCAACTAGTGATTTAAACAGTGTTACTACATCAGCAAATTCAGCCCCAAATCCAGGGATACCTGAAAATAAACCAAATGTATTAAATGTTATTTCACAATATAAGACACAAAGTGGTAATAATATTGAAAATAGCAAAGTCAACATAACATCAACTATTGGATGGAAAAATAAGAATGGAGATTGGTATTACTATAAATCAGATAATACAAGGGCAAGTGGTTGGATTAAACCAGATAGTAATTGGTATTACTTAAAAGATGATGGAAAAATGGCAACTGGTTGGTTAAGCTATAAGGGTACATGGTATTATTTAGATAAGTCAGGTAGTATGATTAAAGGCTGGAAGCAATTAAATAATATTTGGTACTTTTTAAATGATTCAGGGGCTATGATAACTGGTCTTAATCAAATAGATAATAAGACGTATATGTTTTATAATAGTGGTGCTATGGCAAATGGTTGGATGCAATTAAGTAATCACTGGTATTACTTTAATAGTAACGGTAGTATGACAACAGGGTGGATTGTAGATAATGGAGTTAGTTATTATTTATATGATACTGGTGCTATGGCTAAGGGATGGATTAATCTTAGTGGGACTTGGTACTACTTAAAAGAGAGTGGAGCCATGTCAACAGGCTTAGTAAATTCAGGAAGTGATTCTTATTACTTAGATCCATCTACAGGAAAATTGCTTACAAACACAACAATAGATGGATATAAAATTGGTTCTGATGGCAAGAAATTAGCATCAGTAGATTCAAATGGTAATAGTAGTAATTCTAGTGTTAATAGTTCTGTGGCAAATAGTAATTCTAGTCCCACAACAAGTAGTAAATTTAAAGGTATAGATATTAGTCATTATAATGGAGACATAGATTTTAAAAAAGTAAAAGCTTCTGGAATTGATTTAGTATACATAAAAGCTACTGAAGGGACAACCTATGTAGATAATTACTTAGGAATTAATTATAATGGTGCGAAAAGTGCAGGATTAAAAACTGGTTTTTATCATTTTTTAGTTGGGACAAGCTCTCCAGAAACACAAGCAGACAATTTTTATAACAATATAAAAGATAAGCAAAGTGACTTAAAACCAGTTTTAGATGTAGAAACAACTGGATTTGATGTTATGGATTATACATTAAGATTTATAGAAGAATTTAAAAAGATAAGTAATATGGATATATGTATATATACATATTCAGATTTTATAAGTAATTTAGATAACAGGCTAGCTAAATATACATTATGGGAAGCTAATTGGTATAAAAGCTCATCTAATTTACCATCTAATAATGTATGGAGTCTTAGAGCAGGGCATCAATATACAGATCAAGGTACTATTAATGGAATTAATTCTTATGTAGATTTAGACGAATTTACACAAGATATTTTTAGGTAAGGTATATTAAAGAAAACAACAATTATAAGGTACAAGTTTAAAGCAAATATAGAAATAAAGATGGCAGATGATAAACTAAAATCATCTGCTTTTTCTGTAGTCAAAAGTGTAAGAGTATGCTAATATATTTAAATAAGAATAGCTACTAATGGTGTTATTTTCTTTCATACCTTATTTATTTTTGATAAAGAATTTTTGACTGTTCAGTAGACAATTAATTATTTCATTTGGAGGTGTATATGAGAGTTGTTAATGTCTCCAACCTGAAGGGAGATGAAATTCTTGGAAGGCAGATTTTTGATGAATTAGGTAGAGTTTTACTTAGTGCTCAAGTAAAATTAAAACCTTATTACATTGAAAGAATTAAGGAACTTGGGATTAATTCAGTATACATTGATGATGACATATCAAAAAATGTAATTATTGAAGAAAGTATTTCTGAAAAGACAAGGCAAATGAGCAAACATGCGGTTAAGCAAATGATTGAAGGATATTGTCGTGAAGGAAAAGCTGATAATAGCAGTGTTATGAATTCAGTGAACTCAGTGATTGAGGATGTACTCTCCAATAAAGATGTTTTGATAAATATTGCAGAAATAAGTGCAAGTGATAACAATATATATTCACATTCTGTGAATGTCTGCGTATTGTCTACAATAATAGGAACTCATATGGGATACAGTATGTTAAAGCTTAAAGATATAGCTACAGGTGCAATGTTACATGATATAGGTAAGATAAAAATCTTAAATGATAAGAAAATTTTAGCTGAGTTTAAGACTAAGGAAGAATTAGATAAATATATTAAACTCATGCATCCAAAGGTCGGTTATGATTTTTTAGGAGAGCAGTATGTTTGGAATGCACATGTCAAAGTAGCTGCATTAATGCATCATGAAAGAAGTGATGGCAGTGGCTATCCTTTAAAACTAAAAGGTAATGAGATAAGCCAAATTGCAAAGATAGTGTCTATATGTGATGTATTTGATAATTTGGTATCTGGTAGAAGTACAAAGGAGTGTAAAACTGTAAATGAGGCTATTGAATATCTTGTGGGGATGAGTAACATTTATTTTGACGCAGAAATGGTCAGAAAATTTACAATGAACATAGCTGCTTTTCCAACAGGGAGTGCAGTTATTCTAAGCTCAAATGAAAAGGGTTTAGTGGTAAATCAAAATAACTCAATGCCAATGCGACCTGTGGTAAAAGTCATATATGATAAAGTTGGAAATGTACTTTTAGAACCTTATGAAATTGATTTATTAAAAGAATTAACTCTTTTTATTACAAAAACCTGTGAAATTTAGATTTTTGGAGGGATTTTATGAGTGATGGAGACAAGTGTACAAGCACTAGGTATTCAAATGATTGTCTGAAACTAATTAATAATACTTTTCAGAAATTTTTAGATGTAGATAGTATTAATTATCAGATTGAGTTAAAAAAATCATTGAAAGAAATTGGTTTATTTTTTGATTTGGATAGAATTTATATCTATTATTTTTCTGAAGATCCTACTTTTATGCAAATAGAATGTCAATGGAATAAGAAAGATATAAGACCCAAAAGAGAAATACAGCAGGAAGAGGTAGTTTATGCTCTTCCATGGCTCATACGTGAGATTAAGAATAATGATTTTGTGGCAATAAATAATATGGAGGAACTTCCTGCTGAAGCAATATTTGAAGCAGAAGTTTTTTGCACAGAAGGAATAAAAGCTTCTCTTACAATTCCATTAAAAAATGAAAATAATTCAATTGGGTTCATTGGCTATGAAAGTTTGTCAAAGCCTATGACATGGGAAGATGATCAAATCAAAATATTAAGAGACATTTCAAGGGCTTTTTCATATATAAGAGCAAGGATTACAAAGGAAAAAGCATATGAAAGAGCGCTTAATGGGCAAGCAATTTTACTTAATAATTCTGAATCACAGATTTGGGCTTTAAGGAATGTTACTTCTTATGCAACTGTTAATGAAGCTCATGCAAAGTTTTTCGGAAAGAAGAAAAAAGATCTAGAATATCAGGATTTATATGATATATTTGATATAGACACTGCAAATAAGTTGTCTGAAAATAATTGGGATTTATTTCAAAGGAATGAGCCTGCAGAAAAAGAACTTGAGATTAAGAATTGGAGAGGTGAAAATAGGCTACTTCAAATTAAAAGTAAGCCTCAGAGGGATGAATTAGGTAATATTAAGTTTATTATTTGCACTGCTGAGGATATTACAGAGCAGCGGCTTGCGGAAACTGAGCTGTACAAGGCGAAAGAGCAAGCAGAAGCAGCAAATATCGCAAAAAGTCAGTTCCTTGCAAATATGTCTCATGAAATAAGAACACCAATGAATGGAATATTTGGATTTCTTGAGTTGTTACAATCATCTAATCTGTCTTTAGAACAAAAAGAATTTATACGTGAAGCAAAATCTGCTTCAGAGGTATTACTACATATTATTAATGATATATTGGACTTTTCAAAGATTGAAGCTAGAAAGCTAACCATGGAAAAGATTAGGTTTAACTTAAGAAATACTATTGAAGATGCTGTTTCACTCCTTGCCCCTAAGGCTTCAGAAAAAGGACTTGAACTTTATGTCATAATTAAAGCAGGAGTTCCTGAAGAGGTTATTGGTGATCCATCAAGGCTAAGGCAGATATTAAACAATCTTATAAGTAATGCAGTGAAATTTACCGAAAGTGGTGAGATTTCTGTTACAGTTGATTATTTAGAGGAAGAGAATGAAATAGCCGTGCTTAACTTTGAAGTAAAGGATACTGGAATTGGAATTCGTACAGAGGATATTCATAAGCTTTTTCAATCTTTTAATCAGGCAGATGCCTCTACAACTAGAAAGTATGGAGGAACAGGGCTTGGACTTGCGATATCTAATGAATTGGTGAAAATGATGGGCGGTGAAATTTGTGTTGAAAGTATACTTGGGGAAGGTTCGACATTCAAATTTGATGTGAGATTGCAGATAGCAAAAAGAGTATCAGAACAGAAATTTGCATTTGAAAAGTTTGATGATGTGAATATTCTGATTGTTGATGATAATACGAATAATAGGGAAATTGTTAGTTCGTATTTTCAAGGAACCGGAGTGAAGGTATTTGAAGCCAAGGATGCTGGCAATGCGATTACCACAATTATTTCAAATTCAAGTACAAAAAACAAAATAAATATTGCTGTCATAGACTATCAAATGCCGGGCATGAGTGGTTATGAACTTGCAACTGCATTAAAAACAATACCTCTTGCAAAGGATATTAAACTAATACTTCTAACTTCAGTAATTCAAAAGGGAGATGCTAAGGTTGCAAAAGAATATGGCTTTTCAGGGTATTTGTCTAAGCCTGTCAGAAAAGATGATTTACTCAGTTGTATTGCTATGGTATTGGGTTTGAAAAAAGAAGATGAAGAAGAACATCAAGTTGTAACGAAACATATGGTTAAAGAAGTTAAGAATGGATTAAAACCGAGGATTTTATTGGTTGAAGACAATGAAATCAATCGTAAAATTGTTATAAGTATGCTTAAATTCCGTGATATGACTTGTGATGTGGCGTTAGATGGTGGTGAAGCATTAAAAGCAGTGTCAGAAAAAGATTATGATATTGTTTTTATGGATTGCCAGATGCCAGTAATGGATGGTTATGAAAGTACATCTAAAATAAGGTTGCTTGAAGGAGATAAAAAGCATACTACAATTATTGCAGTGACTGCTAATGCGATGCAGGGTGACAGCACAAAGTGTATTGAAGCTGGAATGGATGATTATATTAGTAAGCCTATTAATTTTGATATTATGTTTAGCATGATAGAAGCGAATACTAAAAAGAGAGAGCTTGTGGCTGAGCATAGTAGTATAATAGATAATAATATTGATCACTTTATTAAAATAACAGGACTTGAAAAAGATGATGCAAAAGAAATATTTGAAGACTATATAAAATATCTACCTGATTTATTGACAGGTATTAACGATGCTATTGAGAACAATGATTTTGAGAAAATGGCAAAGTTGATTCACGAGTTAAAAGGTTCCGCTGGAACTTTAAGAATAACTTCTATTTATGAATTAGCAATAAAGCTTGAAGAAAAAGCTACGAAAAAAGAAATAGATGAATGTGCTAGAATTTTCATTCAAATAAAAAAAATTGTTTCATTAGGGACTTTAAAAATCAGTAATTAAATTTTGAAAAACCAAAGATATAAAGGAGTTTTAAATATGAAAAAGGTATTAATAGTTGATGATTCATCATATATGCGAATGTTTTTAAGAAAGATTATTGAAAAAGGAGGTTCGTATATGATATTTGAGGCATCAACTAAAGAGGATGCAATAGAAAAGTTTAAGACTGAAAAGCCAGATATTGTAACTTTAGATTTAAATATTTCCGAGGTTAGCAGTGATGGTATTGATACATTAACTGATATAATGAATATTAATCCTAAAGCAGTTGTAATTATTGTATCAGCATCGGGATACGAAAATTTTAAAGATGAATGTATAGAACTGGGAGCTAAGAGCTACATTAAGAAACCATTCGATACTGAGATTATATTACAGACATTAGAAGAATATAAATAAGATTATATAAATTTCTTTATTTTACTTAAGTTTAAAAGCCAATGCTTAATAATACTAAGCATTGGCTTGAAATTTCTAATTATGATATCCAAAATACCGATACTCTGATTTTGACACCTATCCCTCGATAGGTGGGTGCTCTCACAGATATTTCAATCGCCTTCAATGCCGTAAAAGGACTCACTTGAAAGTACATTTCCTTATCTAAATATTGAACTCCCAAAATTTAAATGTAGGTTCAAAATAAGAGCCAGCGAATATTCCAGAAAGTATAAAGAAAACTATTTGTAAAACAGTTGTTCTTTGTTGTGAGATTATAATAACATATTTAAATTTTCGATGCAAGGGATATATCAGTGGTAATTTAGACCTAAAATTCATAATAACTTGTATAAATGTTTAAGATTAGATTATGAATGGAAAAAAATCAAAATGGATGATAAGCTTTATAAAATCAGTTTTAGAAAAAATTAAATTAATATCTGTAAATGAAGATTTGTTATATGGTAAATTAACTTATATATTAAATAATCAATGTAACAGTATAATAGAATCATTAAATAAGGTTAAAGATTGAATTAATATCAAATAATAGGTACAATTAATATAAGAATAAACAATTAGGACAAGGAGAGGTAGTATGAGTGGAATATTAAACAAGTATGGAGAGTCAATTAACTTAACATATAATTATGTTTATAGAATGTTAATGCATTTAAAGAATATTAGAGATAATTTTAATACAATTGAAAATCCAGATGATATTACAAAGGAAGTATACAGAGATTCAATAATAAAAAAGTATGAAACTTTAGAAGATTTAACTTGGAAATTATTATCTAAAATATTTAAGGATTCGGGTCTTGAAATAAATAATCCAAAAGGGTGTTATAAACAAGCATTTAAAGAGGGATGGATAGATAATATTGATACTTGGAATGATATTTTATTATCAAGAAATACTACAACTCACATATATAATGAGGAAGAATATGAAGAAATCAAAAATAAAATTATTAAAGAGTACATTGATGCTATAGAAAAGCTATTGTTAAATATATCCAAAGAAGTGATGTGATAAATATGTATGGAATAAATGAAAAAGTATACGAGAATCTTTTGAAGTATTTTAATGAAAATAAAGATATAAACAGAATTATTTTATTTGGATCAAGAGCTAAAGGTAATGCTAAAATAAATTCAGATATTGCTTTATGTATAGATTGTACTAAAAGATCAAGAAGTAAAATAGTGGATCATATAAATGAAATTATTGGAATATACTCTTCAGATATTTTATTTATGGATTCTCTGAATTTAGAGATAAAAAAACAAATAGATAAATATGGAATAGAAATATATAGTAAATATGATAATATGGGAGCACTTATTTAGGTAAGTGCTTTTTGCTTTAAAAAAATTATAAATTTTAATCAAAAACTAATTTATAAAGCATATATCATAATTAGGAAGTTCGTAAGACTCACAAAGGGGTCTGTGCCTTAGAAAAATTAATGATAGTTAGTAGAGATGAATTAAAGGAACTTGTAAAAAATAAGATATCCTAAAGTTAAAGGTACATATATACTAATAGAAACTAAAGCTTGGGTAGTGGAATAGGTGGAGAATTAAAAACTGTTGGATTTTAAAGGTCATGCTTCGCCACCACCATGAAGGGTTGTCTCATAATACAAATGATTTAATGATATGATGTATTTCTTTGTTATTACTTCACTTGATAATTCTGAGACAGCCCATTTTTTATGTGAAATTCTAATTAATATATTTAAAATATATTAAATACGATTAGGTAAAAAATTAAAGAGAATAAAAAAATATTTAATAATAATTATTATTAAATAAAGAATGAGGTTGTAATAAAAACTTTTAAGTAATATAATATATTCATAAGGTTAATATATACATTTAATAAATAAATTTTAATATATGTAAATATATATAAGTATATATTTATTACATGGCTTCCAAAGGTAAAAAAGGCAAGCAAATGAATCATCTGAGTTTAAGAAATTTTGCTTAGAACAGTTCAGGTTGTGGTTTTACAGATTTTACGGAAGCGGATTTATTATAATGTATTAATTAAAAGGAGGGAAATATATGTTTTTTAAGACTATGGTACAACATGAAAATTTGAGGATGAAAATCAGAGAATTTGCTGAAGAAGAAGTTAAACCTATTGCATTTATGCTAGATCAGGAAAATAAATTCCCATCAGAAGCAATTCATAAATTAGCTGATATGGGAATGATGGGGATCCCATATTCGAAAAAGTATGGAGGAGCAGGTCTAGATATAATCAGTTATGCAATTGCCGTTGAGGAATTATCAAGAGTGGATGGTGGTACAGGCGTAATTCTTTCCGCTCATACATCTTTGGGTTCATATCCAATTGCTGCCTATGGTACAGAAGAACAAAAAAAGAAATATTTAATTCCTTTAGCTAAAGGAGAAAAAATTGGTGCTTTCGGTCTTACAGAGGAAAACGCTGGTAGTGATGCGGGAGGTACAGAAACTACTGCTGTCTTAGAAGGCGATTATTATATTTTAAATGGAGAAAAGATATTCATAACTAATGCAGGCAAGGCTGATATTTATGTGGTTTTTGCAGTTACTACACCTAATATAGGCATTCGCGGTATAAGTGCATTTATTGTAGAGAAGGGTTGGGAAGGCTTTAGCTTTGGCAAACATTACGACAAGATGGGTATTCGCTCTTCTGCTACTGCAGAGCTGATTTTCAACGATGTAAAAGTTCCTAAAGAAAATTTGCTTGGTAAAGATGGTGAAGGTTTTAAGATTGCTATGTCTACATTGGATGGTGGACGTATTGGTATTGCAGCTCAGGCACTTGGTATTGCACAAGGAGCTTATGAGCATGCGCTGGAGTATTCAAAAGAAAGAGTACAATTTGGCAAACCTATCTGTCAGCAACAGATTATTGCTTTTAAATTGGCTGATATGGCCACAAAGCTTAGGGCAGCCAGATTACTTGTTTACAGTGCAGCAGAATTGAAAGGAAATCATGAGAGATACATCATGGAAGCAGCAATGGCAAAACAATACGCTTCTGACGTTTGCCTTGAAATTGTAAATGATGCACTTCAAATATTTGGAGGAAGCGGCTATCTTAAAGGTATGGAAGTTGAGCGTGCTTACAGAGATGCTAAGATTTGTACAATATATGAAGGAACAAATGAGATTCAGCGTCTTGTTATTTCTTCTCAAATAATAGGTAAAATGCCAAAGGCAGAACGTCCAGGTAAAGTTTATCAACATGAACCTGAGACAGGTTATCGTAAAAAAATGATTTTCAAGAAAGGAACTCCAAAAGAGAGAGTTAATGATCTTGTGGAAGCTCTTAAAGCAGAAGGTTATGATTTTACAGTTGGAATCCCTATAGATACTTCTATCAGTAAGGCTGAAAGAGTAGTCAGCGTAGGCTTAGGCATAGGGGAAAAAGAAAATATGAAACTTATAGAAGATCTGTCAGCACAAGTAGGTGCAGCTATAGGTTCTTCACGTCCAGTAGCTGAAACACTTAAGTATTTACCACTAAATCGTTATGTTGGTATGTCTGGTCAAAAATTCAAGGGAAATCTGTATATTGCTTGTGGTATTTCAGGTGCCGGTCAACATTTAAAAGGCATAAAAGATGCTGCTACAATTGTTGCTATAAATATTAATCCTAATGCAAAAATTTTCAAGAATGCAGATTACGGGATTGTTGGAGATTTAAAGGAAATCTTGCCATTACTTACTGCAGCTTTAGATAATGGAGAACCTAAGAAGGAGGCGCCTCCAATGAAAAAGATGAAGAGATCAATTCCAAAGAAGTCTGTTCCAACTTGGAAACATTATGTCTGTAACGGATGTGGGTACGATTATAATCCTAGCATTGGTGACCCTGAAGGCGAAGTACTTCCAGGAACACTTTTTGAAAATGTACCAGAAGAGTGGACTTGCCCTGCTTGTGGTGAAGAAAAAAATATGTTTATAGAAGTATAATATATACAATTAAGTAAATAGTATAAAATGTATTTAGTGTAAAGGAGAATTAAATTAATGTATTGTGTTAGAAAAATAACAGAAGATCTTTATTGGGTTGGTGGAAATGATCGTCGCCTTGCTCTTTTTGAAAATATTCATCCCATTTCACGAGGCGTTTCCTATAATTCTTATCTACTTTTAGATGAGAAAACTGTACTCTTTGATACTGTGGATTGGTCAATTTGTCGTCAGTTCCTCGAGAATATTAAAGCGGTTTTGGGCGAGAAATCTTTAGATTATATGGTGATCAATCATGTGGAGCCAGATCATGCAGCGTGCATTGAAGAAATTATTCTTCGTTATCCAAAGGTAAAGATTGTATGTACAGAAAAAGCATCTATGTTTATGCGTCAGTTTGGTTTTAATATTGATGGTAAAGTAATAGAAGTCAAAGAAGGAAATAAAATGTCATTTGGAAAACATAATGTCATGTTTGTGGCTGCTCCAATGGTACATTGGCCAGAAGCTATGGTAACATATGATGCTACTAATGGGGCACTATTTTCTGCTGACGCTTTTGGAACTTTTGGCGCTTTGGATGGTAAGCTGTTTAATGACGAGGTTAACTTTGAACGAGATTGGATTGATGAAGCTAGAAGATACTATACAAACATTGTAGGAAAGTATGGTACTCATGTTCAGTCACTATTGAAAAAAGCTGGCGGTTTGGATATAAAGCTTATTTGTCCGTTGCATGGTCCAGTATGGCGTAATGATTTAGCGTACTTACTAGACAAGTATGATAAGTGGAGTCGTTATGAGCCAGAAGAAAAAGGGGTAATGATTGTTTATGGAACAATGTATGGTAATACGGAGGCTGCTGCTAATGATTTAGCAACAAGACTAGTGGAAAAGGGAATGACAAATGTAGTCATGTATGACGTTTCAAAAACTCATGTTTCACATTTGATTTCTGAGACATTCAAATATAGTCATGTAGTTCTTGCTTGTGTAACATACAATTTAAATATTTATCCTCCAATGTTGAGTTATATAATGGATATGAAGGCATTAAATCTTCAAAAACGTACTTTTGCTCTCATAGAAAATGGATCATGGGCTCCTCAATCTGGCAAATTGATGCATAAACTTTTGGATGAGATGAAAGAAATGACTATTTTAGATAATGAGATATCATTGAACTCAGTCATGAAAGAAGATGAGGCGAATTCAATGGATGATCTTACTAACAGCATTATCGAATCAATGAAGTAATTTTAGAAAGAAATAAATTTGAGATCGACTCATGAACAAAATTTGTGAGTCGATCTTTTTAGGTATACATAGTAAAAATATTAATTTATATGAATTGTTAATACAGTTAATTAAAAACATTATTTAAAAATAGATAATAGGGAAGAACTTACTTAGTCTATAGAAGTTATTTTAGGATTATTAATTTCTTTATAGCTAACATTAAATTTATAGGATGAAATTTCTAATATTCATGAAAAAAACAGGTCTATTAATACATGAAACATTTAGATTTTAGGCAATATAGAGGTAAAAGATTAAGAAGTAAAATAGTGGATGATAGAGATTTTAAAGTTTAATTGATATAACAGATATGAGGTTATTATAATAGAGAATTGTGTATAATAAGTTATTATAACTAAGACACATGAAAGAAAATAATAGATATTATCATTATAGCAAGAGGAGGCAATAAAATGAGTTCAATTAAAGTAGCAACATTTGCAGGTGGATGCTTTTGGTGTATGGTTAAACCTTTTAATAAATATGCTGGTGTATTAAAAGTAGTTGTAGGATATACTGGTGGAAATATAATAAATCCAACATATGAACAAGTATGTAGCATGGATACAGGCCATTATGAGTCGGTAGAAATAACTTATGATGAAGATATAATAAATTATATAGAACTTGTGGAAGCTTTCTTCATGAGCATTGATCCTACTGATGAAGGTGGTCAGTTTAATGATAGAGGACATAGCTACAAGACAGCAGTATTTTATCATGATGATGAGCAGAAAAAAATTGCTGAAGAATATATAAAAACATTAGAAGATAGTGGTGTTTATGATAAAGCTATTGCTACTAAGGTAATAAAAGCTGAAATTTTTTATCCAGCAGAGGAGTATCATCAAGACTATTATAAGAAAAAACCTTTAAGATATAAGCTTTATTATAGAGGTTCAGGGAGAGAAACTTATGTTGAAAATAATTTAAGGAAAAGTGAAGATGAAAAAAGAAAATTAAAAGAGAGGTTAACTGATATTCAGTATGCTGTTACTCAAGAAAATGCCACAGAATCGCCTTTTAGAAATGAGTATAATGATAATTATGAAGATGGAATATATGTAGATATTGTAAGTGGGAAGCCTATTTTTTCTTCTAAGGATAAATTTAACTCAGGATGTGGATGGCCAGCTTTTTCAAAACCAATAAATAATGGTTATGTAAAAGAAATTCAAGATTACAGTCATGGCATGATAAGAACAGAGGTAAGAAGTAAAAATAGTAATTCACATCTTGGTCATGTATTTAATGATGGACCCAAAGAGCTTGGTGGTCTTAGATATTGTATAAATTCTGCTTCGTTAAGGTTTATTCCAAAGGATAAAATGGAAGAGGAAGGCTATGGAGAATATTTAGATAAAATAATAGTTATAGACTAGCAGTGTTAAATGCAATAAGAGGTTGTAAATCAAATCAGTTTAAGTCTATTTAGTATTACATTAACACAATTGTTGCCATATAAACAATAATTATGTAAAATATGATTATAGTTTATTAGGAGGAATAATAATGTATTGTACACAGTGTGGTAAAGAAATTAAAGAAGGGGTATCTTATTGTGAAAATTGTGGAATAAAAATAGATAATAACGATGCTAATAGTTCAATTAATCAGGATAAAAATATAGAAGTATACAAATCTAAAAAGAATAAAAATGTACTAGCTATTGTAATAGTTGCTGTATTGATCATTGCATTAGGCGGAGGTGGTTTTGCATATGTAAAACATTCTAAAATCGTAACTTCAACTAATGTTGTAGAAAATAATAAAAATGAAACATTACAAGATAATACTAGTGAAGAGATAACATCTAAAAGCACAGAGTCTAAAAAAACACCCGTATATCATGGTGAAAAAGAAGTATATGCAAAGTTACTTAAGAATAGAAATTGGCTTATTAAAAATGCAGAGTATGATAAATCACCAGATTACATTAGATTTTTAATTTTAGATGTAAATAAGGATGGTATTTCTGAAATGTTGTTATATCATGAAGGAAATGCTGGATTAGCAGGTATAACATTATCAGTAATTTCTTATGATTCAGACAGTAATAAAATAAGAAAAAGAGATATAAATACAAGTCATGGAGGATATAGAGGTTATCTTGATAGTGATAATACCATTGTAACAAGCTTTTCTCACATGGGACATTCAATGCTTATTGGCTGGAAGATTCAAGGTGATGAATATGTAAAATCATTTAATTCAGATGATGATTTAGGAAGACATGCAGAGGAAGATTTATCACAAGTACAGTATCTTATAAATGATAAATCTGTATCAAAAGAAAAATATAATGATTACATAAGTAGCGTTAATAATAACTTAACTTATACAGAAATGTATGAATTAAATGATTATAATATAAGAAATGTTTTAGGGGTAGAGCCAAGTAACATTGAAAATGAAGACTATATTCCATATGCAGCTTCAACACAATAAGAATATAAAAAGTTAATATGTAATAAATAAAAGAAATGTATGCTTAGTTTTTAGCATACATTTCTTTTTGGAAATTTAGATTTATTAATTTATATAGATACGATAGATAAGCCTATGTCTTCTTTAATTCACGTACTATATTAAAGACTTCCTCATCAGTAGTTTGTTCAAAACTTTTGTAATATGAACCAACAGCATAAAATTCATTAGGTATAAATAGACATATAACTTCATCTACAATTTTTTCTAATAGAGAAATTGTATCCTGTGGTGCTACTGGTACGGCTAAGATGATTTTTTTTGCATCATGTTTTTTAATTGACTTTATAGCAGCTTGTATCGTAAAACCAGTTGCAATTCCATCATCAATAATTATTACTGTTTTATTCTTTACATGTGGAAAATTTTCATTTCCTTTATATTTATTTAATCTTCTTTTAATTTCCTCTGTTTGTTCAAATACTTCTTTTTTTATATATTCCTCCGATATATTTAGCATATCTATAAATTCTTCATTTAAAAGATATGTTCCATCTAAAGATACTGCACCAATGGCAATTTCTTTATTATGAGGTGAACCAATTTTTCTTGGAATAATTAAATCCCACTCGAATCTAAATTTTTTAATAGTTTCATAAGCTGTTACTATTCCACCTCTAGGGATAGCAAGAACAATAGGATTTTCATCTTTAAATTTCTCAAGTTCTATAGAAAGCTTTTCTCCTGCATCTTCTCTATCTATAAACATATTATCTACTCTCCCTTAAGGCACATGAAAGAAAATAATATACAAAAGATACGTAGTATGACACAAAATAGATACGCATACTAGTCTATCATTTTTTTGAATGTGCCTAACTTATATAGATTAGTTTGAGTTGAAATTATAGAATTATTCAAGAAATTTTATTTTATAAGTGAATAATAATGTATCTAAATAATAGAGGAAGTTCTTCTTATTTGTATAATCTATTTCATAAATTTCTTTAAAAATCTTAATTTTTTTCTTTATAGGGTTGATAAGGAAATGTTATGTTTGAGGCTAAATTAATATTTTTATCAATAATGCAAGGACTTTTACCTCCAAGATCTAATATAACTGGCGTGATATTTTTACTTAACTCAAATTTTATAAAGTTACTCAAGATTAAATAGGGATGGATAGATTATATTATAACTTGGAGACATTTAGCAAAAGTAATCATATTATGGAGTAGTGAGGCATATTTTCTTTCATATGCCTAATTATTTTGAAAGGATGAAAATCATGTATCGATTAGTAGATAGTAATAATTATAGCTTAGATGATTATGCCAGCACTAAATGTGGTAATAGACTTAAAGTTTTTGGAAAAGGTACAGTAAGTGTAACACCAGATGCAGCAGAGGTGGTAATTGGTGTTATAACAGAAAATACACAATTAAAAGTAGCACAAGAAGAAAATGCTAAGGTAACTCAGCAAGTTATAAATAGTATAATGGGAATGGGAGTATTGCCTAAATATATACAAACTCAAAATTATAATATTAGACCTAATTATGATTATATTGATGGAAAACAAGTTTTTAGAGATTATGAAGTAAGTAATTATTTAAAAGTTCTTATTAAAAATATTAATTCTGCAGATGAAATAATTGACATTGCAGTAAAAAATGGTGCTAATACTGTAAGTGGTATTAGTTTTATTGTTTCAGATCAAACAAAGTATTATTACGAAGCATTAAGGTTGGCTGTTGAAGATGCTCAAGATAAGGCTAGTATTATAGCTAATAAACTTAAAGTGAAATTAAATATTATACCAATACAAATACATGAGATGGATAAGGGTACCATAACTCCATTAACGGTAATGACTCTTAAATCAGTAAGTGAATCTACACCTATTGAAGCTGGAGAAAATAAAATAACTGCAGATATTGAAGCTATATTTATATATACTGAGTAGTAAAAATTGTCCAATAAAAAAGTTATATAATAATAATAAGTGGGACAGTAGATAGTTTGTTTATATAAAACTATCTACTGTCCCATTAAACATCTTTTATTCTTTAAATAATCAATATTTCATATTAACGATATAAATAATTAAAAATTAAAAATTAAAATCAAAGCATTAAATACTATTTTGGTAACTGATGCTTTGATTTTTTATTATAAAGTTAAGGTTATTTCTAAATTTATTGGAATTATATGTATATTTAGGTCAAAAATATATATTATATGGTATAATATATATATATATAAAACGGTATTATATATTATATATTTAAGGCGTCATAATTAAAGTCACTAAAAAAGAAGATAATATTTCAGTAGAAAAATTACTTAAATGTTACAGTTTAAAATTAATCATGGTAAGTATTCATTCTTTTCTTAGATGTTTGGTTTATAGTTTGGGTTTGTAACTTTAAATTCACAACATTTTGAAAGAAATGAGTTTTTATATAAAAAGTAAAGGTTTAAAGTGAAAGATTATGTAATAATCTTTTATAATTACCTAATACAAGGGGGAGTAAATATGAGAATTTCCATAGTAGGAGCTGGTAATGGAGGAACTACTGTAGGAGCGGATTTAGCATTGAAAGGACATGAAGTTACACTGCTAAAAACATCAAATAAAATTCATAACAAAAATTATGATTTTATTATAAAAAATAATTATGAGGTAGCTATTGATAGAAATAATAATGTCCAGAAGGCTAAGCTATCACTGGTTACAACAGATTTTAAGGCTGCATTACAAGATGCAGAACTAATAATTTTATATGTGCAGACTAATTTTCAAGAAGAAGTAATTAAAAAAATGGCTCCATATTTAAGTAATCAGATAATACTTATAGAGCCAGGATATTTGGCAACGTTATATTTTCTAAAATATTGCAATTGCCAAAAGTTAACGTTTGCAGAAGCTCAGAGTTCACCACTTGATTGTCGTATTATTGAACCTGGAAAAGTAAAAGTATTATTTGAAAATGTAAGAAATCCAATAGGTATATACCCAAAAGAAAGAGAAGATAGAGCATTTAAAGTTTTAGGCTTATTAGGATATAATTTTGTAAAGAATAAGAACATAGTTGAAGCAGCTTTACACAATCCAAATTTAATAGTGCATACTATAGGTGCATTTATGAGTATACCGAGAATTGAGTATACTCATGGAAAAAATTACTGGATGTATAAAGAGGTGTTTACTCCATCTGTATGGAATTTAGTTAACGGCTTAGATAAAGAAAAAATCAAAATAATGAAAGCATTAGGTTGTGACCCAGTTTCTTATCCAGAAGCTTGCAAATATAGAAATTCAAATGATGATAGAGGTGCAGAAGAAGTATTTTTTGATTATGCTAATAATCATTCTGCTTCAGGACCAGAAAAATCAGATTCAAGATATATAACAGAAGATGTTCCTGAAGGATTAGTTTTAATGGAATCATTAGGAGAAATGTTAGATATAAATACTCCAATATGCACATCTATAATTAAGCTATCATCTTGTTGTTTAAACAGACAATTTAGAGATGAAGGAAGAAGCATAGAAAAAATAGGTAAAGATAATTTCAAAAAAATACTTAGAAATATTAACTAAGATGATTTACTCTATATTATATAAACAAAAACTGTTATATTAGTTATAGAGTAAAGTCAATTTTGTGTTATTTATTATCAAATTAGTGTAAGTTTATATATAGTTTATTAAATATAATATAAATAGAAATTTTTATATAAATAAAAGTACAAAATTGAGGAGATATTATGATTAATGAAAAAGAGAAGATCTTAAACGAAGATTTATATTCTTTGATAAATAAGAATATAAAAGAAAATGGTAAAGTAATAATTGGAATAAGTGGAATAAGTTTAAGTGGTAAAACTACTTTTGCTAATAGGCTAAAGGAATTCTATGAATCTAGTTATAATGTTTATTTAATATCGTTAGATGAAAATAAAGATGTATTTAAAGAGTCTTTTAAGGATAAGAATCCATCTAAGTTTTATTATGAAAATGCCTATGATTTTTGTAATGTAAAAAGTGAAATTGAAGAAGCTTGTAAATGCAATGATATAATTATAGTTGAAGGGTTATTAATATTTAAGAATACTGTAAAAATTAATTTTGATATAAAGATATGGTTAGATTGTACTTTTACATCATCAATACAAAGAAGTAGTGAAGACAAAAAGGAATTATATGAAGATTATTTTATGTGGCTTCAAAGACAACATTTTTCAATAGATAATCCCAAAAGTAAGGCAGATATGATAATCAAAAATGATAAAGTATTAGAAAATCAGCCAGAAGTTTTTGTTGACTTATTAAATGACACTGCATCAGTAAAAAAGATGAAATGGCTATATGAACCATCAATATGGGAACTTAGAAAAAATGGAGTTTATGTAGAAACTGATAAAATAACGGATTTTTGGCAAAGAACTCATTATGGTTTTAGAAATGATAATGCCCATATGTTATACATGGAAACAGAAAAAGATTTTATAATGACAACAAAGATTAAGTTTGATCCAGTTCATCAATTTGACCAATGTGGATTAGTAGTAAGAATAGATGAGGATAATTGGCTAAAAACTTCTATTGAATATGAATTAGGTAATGCCCCAAAGTTAGGTGCTGTTGTGACAAATTTAGGATATTCAGACTGGTCTACTGAAGAATTAAATACACAAGTAAATGAGGCTGAATTTAGAATTAGTAGAGAAGGGAAAGACTATAAAGTAGAGGTTAATGTTTTAAATAGAGGATGGAGGCAGCTAAGAATTTGCCATCTTCATAATGAAGAAAAAACGGTTAAATGTGGGATATATTGTTGTAGTCCTATTAATAACGGCTATAAAGTATTATTTACAGATATAAAAATAAAAGAAGAATATTTCTAAAATACTCATATTACGATTTAAAAGTTATTTAAAAAAGTATTAAAAAACAAAAAAAGAACAGGATTTTTATATTACTTTATCTCATATGGTATTACAAAAGGAACAAAAATATAAAGATAGAACCTGTGAAATAAAGAAAAGGAATATTTAAAGCAATATAAAAGCTTTAAGTATTCCTTTTTCTATTTTAAAGGTCAATCTTGGCCTCTATTAATAAATTCACATTAAATTGTGGATTTTTTATTTTCCAAATAAAAAAGTATCTTCAAAAAACAAGATACTTCCAAAAGTAAAACACATTGACAATAGTACTTGCCAATGATACAATATACTTATATTAACATGTATAATTTAAGTATAACACATTGAAAACTAAAAGTCAATACTTTTTTGAAGGGAAGTTTAAAAATGAAAAATTCTATAATGTTATTTGAAGATAATCTACCAGAAAAGCAAATATTTAATGATGTATTAAAGTGTAATGAATATGCAAGTGAATATGGATTAAAGTTATGTGAAGAAGACATAAAAGAACTTATCAATACAAGAAAAGTAGCACTAAACAAAAGTGGAAGAATAGAGTTTAATGGTGAAATAATAAATAAAATTATAATGAGCTTTTGTGATTCACCATTTATATCACAATACAATTACAGTGATACAGTAAACGAACTTGTAGAGATTTTTTATAATTATAAAAATGAGACATTAGACTATATAAGTGATGATGAATTAATAGAAATAATGAAGGAGTTCTTCGATAACTATTGCCAGGGATCATTGGAGCTACTAGAAGGAAAAGTGTTATATAAAATTGCTGATAATATAAGAAATGGCGTTAAAGATTATATGAATCTTGATAATGAAAAGGATTGATAGTATATGAGTGATGATAAATCTATTGAAAAATATAAATCTATTTCAAAAGTAAACTTTAGTGAGGATAGGTTTTTAAAAGATATTTTGGAATATTCCTATGAAGAAAAACTTTTAGATGATAAGTTTTTAAAAAAACTATCATATGAAAGAGTGGAAGTATTAAGGACACAATTGAAATATTATACAAAAGATGAAAGTAGTTCAGTTATGGTAGAATTAGCTGAAAACATTTTACAAAGTATTGATTATACAATAGGAATTTATTTGAAATCTTTAGAAAACATAGATATGATAATTGAAGGTTTAAAAACTAGAAGTTTATTTGATATGTTTAAAGATGGTCATGATTTAATAAAGAAAAAAATATTAGATAGTAAAAAACTATTAGAAGGAATTCAAGAAAATAAGCTTAATGTTAATAATTATTCATACAACGATACTATAGATTATGGAATTTTATTATTCTTTAAGGAATATGATGATTTTTTTTCAGCTCACGAAACACCAGGATCAATAGATTATCAACTTTGTATTGATAATATGAACTATACAGGTGTTGAGTATATATACAATTACTTAGAGATATTGACCATAGAAAATAAGTTTTGTCAGAACTTCTATGCTACTGAAATAAAGGAATTATTAAATGGTTATGATAAGGAAAATGAAGTATTACTAATTAATATATTTGAGCTAGTATTGATTAATTCATTAGGTTCAATGATTTGTGGTAAATCTTCTACAAATCTTAATATTAATAGTATTGATAGACAACAGATAAAAAATAATCTTAGAAAATTATCGTTAGAGGAATTACAAGGAGAATTATTAAACTATTCAAAAATCTGCTGTGAAATTTTAGAGGTTAAAAATAAAACATTAGTAGATTATATTAATAAGGCTACAATGAAAATAACTTCTTTAATATATGAAAGCATTAAACTAAATAAATTAGAAACTGTCTTTTTATCTTTTAATGAGAATAAGAATAATGAAATAATTGAATATATAGACAAAGAGAAATTAAGTAACTCTGTATTTAGAAAATTAACTGAGAAAATTAGAGAATGTTCTACAATTGAAGAGAAAATAATATTAATTCAAAATAATATTAATAGTTTAGAAGATTTGAGGGATATGTTAGATGCTGAATGTTTATTTGAAGATGAATATAATAAGTACTTTAGAAACTTATCCAAAATGGAGATTATTCTTTTATCAAAATATCTATCTGATTTAAGTTTAGAAAAAGAAGAGGAAAAAGACTGGCATAATCAACTTAATAAAGTTATTTCAAATTTAAGTGAAGAAGAAAAAGCAGATATAAGAGTGATTAAAGAAAGAATACAATTAAGTTATTAGATATACAGTAAGGTAATATTAAAAAGTAAAAATATAAAAAATAGTTAAAGAGGCTTGATATCACAAGTCTCTTTTGTATTATATAAAACTAGAAAAAATTTAATAGAGTAATTTTATGTTTTAAATACACATACTATTCACATAAGGCATATTAAAGAAAATAACAAGTCAAAGATGCAACGTATATTTTGTCTTAATATGCTTAAAGTAGTTAGGAGAATAGCTATGAAGAAAATATTATTACCACAAAGAGCGAAGATAACACCAAAGGAAGTATTAGAGGAAATTAATAAGTTTGGGTATATTAATAAAAGCCCATATAGCTCAACTTATTATAATGTACCTGGAATTACTTGGGACTATAAACCAGAAGGAAGCTTAAGGATATCAGATCATTGGAATTTTGTAACTCACGGAAGTAAGCATTGTCTTTTAGCTCACACAGAAGAAGTAATACAAAGTAATTGGATATTAGCAAAGTATATAGATGGTAAGTATCATATTTTAAAGGAGTTTGGAATAAATGTTCCAGGATATAGGTTTATTGAGGTAAATAAGAATGAACTAGAATTACTTAAAGACTTATACAATAAGAATGGTATAGTTAGTTCAAAGGAGTGGTACAAAAAGTATCATGAGAGACCTAAACTAGTAAAGGAGAGCCATACAAAGAACAAAAAAGTATTGTTAAAAAATATAAGTGATGAGAGGCTGAAGAAATTTAAAGAGGAAAATAAAGATGTAAAAAAAGTAGTTTTTATTGAAGAAAAATATATGAATATTATTCAGACAGCATTAACTTTATATGAAAAGAGCAGTGAATTTGATGAGTTTTGTAAGACAGAACAAGGAATTAATAAATTGATTAATATATATAAGGCGTATGAGTTTAAGGACAATGAGTGTGAATCATTTGAAGAAATATTTATTTTAGTTTTAGATAATGGAATGGCAATTAAATCTGTAAGTATAATGGGCGAATATTACAATTCTTATGCTGCTAGATGAAGCTATAACTAAATAGGTTAGAATTCTTAGTCTATTTTTTTATGTATTCAACAATAAGTGTTTAAAACTTTACATATAATTACATAATATGGTAAAATTGATATAATAACCACTAAAAATAGAAGAATATTCTCATGCTATTAATATAAAGCTATTAATATAAAGCTATTAGATATATAAATAAGGAAAAAGGCATAAGACTTAAATAATAGTTCACATATAATATCAATAGTTCATGAGATGTTATAAATAAGTTTATAAGGGATGGGGATTTATGAGTCAATTAGAATTAGATTTATACAATGATATGCTTAGAATATATAAAGAAGCAGAGATTCAATGTAATTATAAGCCAACAAGACTTAGAGAAATGTTACTTAATCAAGGTGGATTAAAGACTGCAAAGAAGCTTATAAGTAAGAATGGAGGAACAGATGGTTTTGTTAGGTTATGGGAATGTCATAGGTTAGATTTGTCAGTAGAAGCACTAGTGCTAAATGATAAATATAAAGAACTATTTACTGAGGAAGATATGAATGTATGTAGGGATAAACTTAAGGAATATGGATACGAATTTTAGTCCCATTACAAATAAAATAAGCTAGAGTTTTAGACACTCTAGCTTATTTTATTATGAGTTGATTTGATATATCAAATCAATATTATTGTTGGTCGTGCTTTTGTGTAGGCTGGAAAATAATAATAGAAACTGGAATCAGGTCAAATGACGAGACTCTTTGTCTTATTCTTGTTCACCAGAGCACGTTTGCATCATAAGAAGATCCATTCCTGAATTTAGAATATATCCTCCATCAACTCTCATTATCACACCTGTAATAAATCCTGAATTAGGACTACAGAAGAATGAAGCTGCTGAAGCAATATCTTTTGGCTCGCCAATTCTTTTTAAAGGTGTTTCATTAGCAAATTTTACTTCCAAAGCATCCAATGCTCTTTCAGTCATAGAAGTTCTTATAATTCCAGGTTGGATTGCATTCACTGTTATTCCATATTGTCCTAGCTCCTTAGCTAATGAATAAGTAAAACCAACTAGTGCTGTTTTAGCAGTAGAATAATTAATATTTCCTACAAAACCAAATACACCTGCAATGGATGACATATTTACAATTCTTCCATAGTTATTATTTTTCATAAATTTAGAACATGCTCTTGAACAATAAAAAGCTCCATATAGATGAGTCTTTATAAGCCCATCCCAATCACTGTCTGACATGTTAGTGCAAAATGTAGGAGGTGTTGAAAGTCCTGCATTATTTATAAGAATATCAATTTTACCATGTTTATTATATATTTCTTCAAATACACTCTCTACATTTTCTTTATTAGAAACATCCATTTTATAGGTTTCGGCATATCCATTTAAATCCTCAATTAACTTTTTTGTTTCGTTGATGTTAGATTCTCTTCTTCCAGTAACCATAACTTTAACACCACATTTAGCAAATTCTATACAGATATCACGTCCTATACCTGAACCCCCGCCTGTTATAACTGCAATTTGACCTTCCATATTTTTATACATTATTGCACATCCTTTCTTCAGTCTCTAATTAAATTATTGCAAATTCTATAATTAATATCTATGGGTAAAATGGGTGAAGTTTATTAAAACATCTAATACTTTTTACCTATTTTCTATCGTATAAATATAATTTGATATATAATAATAAGGGATATTCAAAAAAAATAACAAGTAAGTCAGCTAGTCTATTTTGTGTCATACTGACTTGTTAGTGTATTTCATATACTTAAGTAACTTTTAAATATACATAGCATTAGAACAAAATGAAGGGAATGATAGTTTCATGATTAAGTCGCAGCTTAACAAAGAAGACTATGAAAAAATATTTGAATTTGCAACTCAAGTTCAAAACATACGAACTAATTTTAGAAGTACAATACTTATGAATCTTTCTGATTTTTTTGGGTATAATCATCTAACATTCTTTTTAGCCGATGAAAAGGGAAGTTTTACAAATCCAGTATCTACTAACATAAATCCTACCTTAACTAAAAACTATCTAAACTATTACCACAGTACAGATATTTTTCATCCAGTAAAAGAACCTAACCTAATATTTCAAAAAAATGTTATATCAATAACAGACATAATGCCATACAACCAATTTTAGAATACTGAGTATTATAGAGATTTTTTGTGTTTGGATAATTTGTATTATGAAATTGCAATGCCTTTAAGGAGAGGAAAGGATTTGCTAGGAGGAATAGGTGTTTTTAATCCTAAGGATTTAGGAAATTTTACATCAAAGGATATTTTGATTTTAGAAAAACTTAGTGGATTTATTTCTAATGCTTTTAATAATTATATTCAACTAAATAAAGTATCATATGAACAAGAATTTTTAAAAGATATGACATTAGAGGCTCCTATAGGAATAGCTGTTTTAAATAATAGCTATTCTATAATTTATTCTAATAATATTGCTACAGATTTTTGTTTAGATATACTAAGCGATAAAACATGTTTAAACCCCATTCAACATGTAATAGATAAAGTATTTTTGGAATGTCAATTTAAAAAAGAGGATTCTTCATCTTTTCTATATACTACTATGAATAGTTACAGCTTTAAGATAGTTTCATCCATAGTGTCAGATGCTTTTACTGGCTTAGAATCACTTATGTATGTTTATATAACTAAAGAAGTATCAAATGATGATAAAACCTTTGATAGAATTGTTTTTAATTATAATTTAACTAATAGAGAAATGGAAGTTATAAATCTTGTTTTCAAAGGTTTGAGCAACAAAGAAATCTCACAAAGGTTATTTATAAGTTGCCATACTGTAAAAACACATATGGAGAATATATTTAAAAAGATGCAAGTTAACAATCGAACAAGTCTCATATATAAAATTAATAATATTATATAGAAAACAAAATCGATAGAAAAGGCAATAATATATGTAAGCGTACAAAATGGACTATCTTATGGAATTGAAGATTATTTAAACTTCTCTAACTATTAAGCCATAAATGATGAAGATGAGAAAATAACAAATAATATGGATAAATCTAGATTAATAAAATGTGGTTGAATATTAAGGAAAACAAAAATTACTAAATACAATAATATTGAATATAAATAACTAAATAGTCTAGGACTTCCTAGTCTATTTTTTTACATATTAAACTATAGAGTTTTTAAAGTTTGAAAGACTAATAAAACTATGTTATAAGCTTTAATAAGGCTCTAAAATACGACTAATACTACCTTTTAAAATCAATGAAATATTCTTAACGATTTCATCAGGAGTATCTTCCATTCCTAGATCAATCCATTGGATGAGGATAGAGATAAAACTAAGTGCATAAAAATTAGATAAAAAATCCTTTTTATGTTGGGATAATGTTAAAGTGTACGATTCTTTTTCAATAACAGGTTGTATGAATTTAATCATGGCACCATAAAGAAATTGTTCAAGATATTTATGGTCTGAAACTTTAACGATAAAATGACTGATTTCTTTATTGGAAAGAAAATAATTGAAAAGATCCAAAAGAGCATCTCTCCAATGAGGAAAATCTATATATTGACTAATTTGATTTTCAATTTCAGTTTGATAAATCCACTCTACTAAATCATAAATATCTTTGAAGTGCCTATAAAAAGTACGACGATTAAGTCCACAATCTTGTGCAATTTCTTGAATAGTAATTTTATTAAGAGGCTTTCTTTTCATATATTTTTTTAGAGACGTTGCAAAAAGTTCTTTGGTCATTTTTGAAATTGCTGGACTTGACATAATTTCTCCCTTCTTATTTTATATGATAGCTAGCATCCGTAACACTCCTATTTTTACAAGTTGGGGATAACGGTTGCAGGCTCCTGGATAAATTTTTCTAAGGCTCAGGTGAACAAGAATATTCATCATAAGCAAACTTCCACCACAACCTAAGAATCACTTAATAAGACACAAAATACATTAGGTGAGACAGTATGTCTCAAAAGGGAATTCTTGGATATTATAATAATAGCATTCCACACATATAATGTAAATAAGAAGTCGCAAGACAGAAGAAAGGATGATGAATTATGGGAAATTATCAAAGAAATAATACTATACCTCAAAAAAATATCAAAGAGCGAAAAGCATATTTGGTAGGAGGGGGAATTGCCTCATTGTCAGCTGCTTTTTATTTACTTCGTGATGGGCATATGGATGGAAAAAACATTACGATTTTTGAGGAATTAAATATAGAAGGTGGCGCAATGGATGGTGCTGGAAATGCAGAAACAGGTTACATCATTCGTGGTGGTAGAGAAATGGAAGAACATTATGAATGTACATGGGATCTGTTCGCAGACATTCCATCATTAGAAAATCCGGGTTATTCAATTTTGGATGAATTTAAAGAACTTAATGATAATGATCCAAATATATCAAAATGTAGATTGATTCACAACTGTGGTGAAAAAAAGAATTCTGATTCTATGGAACTTAGCCCAACAAATGTGAAAAGAATAACAGAGTTGTTTCTTGCAACAGAAGATGCACTTGGAAATACTACTGTAGAGCAATTTTTTGATCAAAGTTTTTTTGAAACAAATTTCTGGTCTTTTTGGAGATCTATGTTTGCTTTCGAGACTTGGCATGGTGTTGTAGAAATGAAACGTTATATGCATCGTTTTATTCATTTACTTCCAGGTTTTAATAAAATGAAAGGACTTATTTTCCCTAAATACAATCAATATGATTCATTTATTTTACCACTTTGCAAATATTTAAAAGATAATAATGTTCAATTTGCTTATGGTACACAAGTAGTTGATTTAGATATTGATATTAAAGATAAAGAAAAAACTGTTACAGGTATCCATATTATACATGATAATAAAAAAGAAATAATTAATGTCGAGCCTACAGATATTGTTATGGTCACAAATGGATCTATGACAGAATGCTCTGAGTATGCTGATAACAAAACAGTTCCTAAATTGAGAAAAGATTTGGGTGGAGTTTGGAACCTTTGGAAAAATATATCAGAAAAAGATCCAGCATTCGGGAAACCTGAAGTTTTTTGTGGTGATGTAGAACGTTCGAAGTGGGAATCATTCACAATAACATGTAAAGATTCTAAACTTGTAGATAAGATTCGTGAATTAAGTGGAAATGAGCCTCACTCAGGAAAAACTGTTACAGGTGGTGTCATCACCATTACAGACTCTAATTGGTTGTTAAGTATTACAGGTAATCGTCAACCACACTTTCCAGATCAACCAGATGACGTTATTGTTCTATGGGCATATGGCTTACTTTTAGATAAGGAAGGAAACTATATTAAAAAGAAAATGACAGAATGTACAAGTGAAGAACTTCTTAAAGAGCTTCTATATCATTTAGGACTTGAAAAAGATATACCTGAAATTTTGAAAACAGATAAAGTCATTTCTGCTATGATGCCATATATAACTGCACAATTTATGCCAAGAGTCAAAGGCGATCGTCCAGATGTTGTTCCGGAAGGATCACAAAACTTAGCATTTTTAGGTCAGTTTGCAGAAATTCCTGGTGACTGCGTTTTTACTGTTGAATATTCTATACGTTCTGCAATTATGGCTACCTATAAAGTACTTAACCTTAATAAAAAAGTACCTGAAATTCATCCATCACAATATGATATAAGAGTTATAGCTAATGCAGTAAAAGCATTAAATAGTGGACGACCATTACCAGCAGAAACAATCATTAAAAAATTGCTTAAAGATACCTCTATAGAAGGCATAATATAATGAATTTTAAAGACAAACACACTTATAAAGTGAATTTAAAAAACTTGTAATTTCTTTTTATTTGATAGATCAAGTTATAAACTAAGAAATCGTTATCCAGGAGTGCGCATCCGTTATACACTCAAGGAGTACCTAGTCTCAAACTTGCAGCAGTAGAAGTGTTACGAATGCTAGATAGGAGATGAAATTTTAAAAGGCTGAAAACTAGATTAAATCTAGCTTCCAGCCTTCTATTTTGTTAAATTATAATTATATAGTGATGTAAACTTTTGTATATATTAAAGTTGTTAATCAGGAAAGTATTTTATGAAGAATATTTTTGATATATGCTTTGCGAGCAAATTATATTTTAGGTCAATTTTTATTCAGTTACAACTACATCAAATGAAGTAGTAGAGCCATTAACATTTATTGTAATAGTTGTCTTTCCAGGTTTTCTTGCAATAACATTTGGACATATCATGCTTAAATAACCATCTGCCCAATTAAAATCAATTCCTAAAAAGGCTACATCTTGGTTTGTTGATTTAGATGTTACTAATAAGTTAGGCAATAATAAATGATTACTATCTGTACTGCAGGCTTCAACAACACTTAAACTAACTGTTTGATTAGTTCTACAATTTAATGTTTTACCTTTAATTGTTGCTTTAGGTTGTGTTACATCTAAATGACTACCTATTTTGTCTTGTATTTTTATTCCATTTTTTTCAGGATCACTTGAAAAAACATCAGATATATTCATCATATAGTCATCATCTAATCTTACCTTTGGATTATTTGTACTTGATTTAGTAGTTATTCCAAAACCTGTATACAATCTAGTATTATCTTTATTAAGACATTTCACATACTTTCCATCATTATCAAAAAGATATTTTACTCCATTTTCTGCAGTATATTCTCCCTTTTGCAATGCATCATTATTATCAAATATATATGTATCTCCGTCTATATTCCATACACCTGTAATACAATCATCATTTAATTTAAAATATTTATTACCATTTTCTTCAAACCAGCTATAATTAGGAGTAGCTTTTAATTTTTCTTCAGAAGGCTTTGTACTAACAGCAATATTTTCTTCAGATTTATTCTGAGGATTTTCTAGTAATTTCCCTTTGCTATCCAATTCATATGTTTTTCCTTCTACTGTTACCTTTCCAGTAACCATACTTCCATTGTCATATAGATAATACCATGTTAATCCATCTTTAAGCCAACCAGTTTTCATGACTCCACTTGGAATTAAATAATACCATTTTCCATTATCTTGTAGCCATCCTGTTTTCATATATCCATTTGAATCAAAATAGTACCAATAACCATCAATTTGTTTCCAACCAGTAGAGTAACTACTTGATTCTGAATACCACCATCCATTATTATCTTCTTTCCATGCTGCGTTTGCACATATTGGATTTATGGATATTACAGTTGCAGCAATAAGTAAACTAGTTATTAATTTTTTTATCATTTTACTTTACCCCTTTGTATTAAAATTATACTTATATTACTTATGTTAGCATAATATGGTTATAAAACAAATTAAAAGAAGAATAACAAAGCAAATTAGGTTAAAGGAAGATTTATTATTACACCTGAAAATATAAGTTTTGTATATGGAGGAAGGTTTGTCAATATGAGAAGACTATGATATTATATAAGCCTATAAGGAACTCCTTATATATTTTTTTGTGAATTTTAGGTTAGTAATTATTATTCTTACGAATCTTAAAAAGGAAATTTAAAATAATACTTATGTATTAGAATTAACACTAACGAATGGAGGAAATGAATTTATGGTTAATTTACCAAATTGCCCAAAATGTAATTCAGAATATACTTACGAAGATGGAAGTCTTTTTATTTGCCCAGAATGTGCTCATGAGTGGACTCTAAAATCAGAAAATGAAAATAATGATGATGAAAAGGTTGTAAAAGATTCAAATGGAAATATATTAAGTGATGGTGATTCTGTAACAGTAATCAAAGATCTTAAGGTAAAGGGAAGTTCATCATCTATAAAAAAAGGTACAAAAGTAAAAAACATACGTTTGGTTGATGGAGATCATGACATTGATTGTAAAATTGATGGTTTTGGAGCTATGAGTTTAAAATCTGAATTTGTTAAAAAGATATAAGGCATTGTAAAATATTAAAAATATTTTGAACAAAGAATAAAAAAATTAAAGGCACTTATTTAAGTAAAATAGTTCATTAATTTCTAGGCAGTAAATTTATTAAAAATAAATTTACTGCCTTTTTCTAACTCTATTAATTATAACTACCTAAAACTTTATATAGTTACATAATGCAATACAAATAATTGTATTATTTGAGCAGATTCTAAACTTTTAGATGAAATTATAGTATATAAAGACTGCATTGAAGCTATCTTCAATGTGATCATTTCAGTTATTAATGAGGAAGCAGTATATAAGTATAAATATTTAAAAATTCAAAATATTAAATATTTTAGTAAAAATATGTATTGAAGTGATATAATGAAAAAAGTTTGTTAAAATATATATAATTTTTTTCCATTTTAATTAAATAAAATAAAGGCTCAACATTAAAATTTAATGAACTTATAATCTATATTAATTAAATTTAAAAAAATAAATATTAAAAAGGACGAGGAGTTAAATAAATGAAATTAAAAAAAATTAAATTTGAACTTATAATTAAATTTGGGATAGTAATAATAATAGCTTTGTCAGCTGTATCTTTTACATCCTATAAAATATCTGAAAAACTTATTGAAGAAACGTCTGTAAATATACTTAACAGTACAAGCAGTGTTGCGGCTCAAAATGTACAGAACATTATTAAAGGAAATGTTAATTTAGTTGAAGAAATTGCAGATGATAGTAGATTTAAAGATGATAGTACGAATATAAATGAAAAGATAAAAATTATGAATGTTTATAAAAAGAAATATAATCTTATAGATATTGGAATTTCAGATAAAAATGGTGATATGATAACTTTAGATAATAAAGTAGTTAAAATAGGTAATGAAAAATATTTTAAAGACAGTTTAGAAGGGAAAATAGTTGTGTCAGACCCTTTTTTAAATAATAAAGATAACAAAACAATGGTTATAGCGTATTCTATACCTATAAAAAATGAAAATGATATTATAGGTGTTATGACTGTGTATTCAAATGCAGATGAAATAATTAATGATATAAATAAAATACAAATTTTAAAAACTGGAAAAGCATACATGATTAATAGTAATGCAGATGTTATAGCCAATACTGATATGAACTTAGTATATAAGAAATCAAACAATATTAAGGAATTAAATAATAATCCACAGTTAAAAGAGCTTGTAGAAATAGAAAAAAAAATGATCGATGGAGAAGATGGTATAGGAGAATATACTTATGAAGGTACTAGAAAATATATGACTTATTCTCCTGTAAATGTAAATGGATGGTCTATTGGTGTATATGTTAATAAAGATGATGTTTTGAGCAGTATGCCAATATTAAATAAAACTATAATTGGAATATCAATTTTATCAATAGTAATTGTAATCCTTATTATTTGTTTGGTTTCGGATAAAATTTCTAAGTTAATAAAAAGCATGGAAGCCCACCTTAATTTAATTTCAAATGGAGATTTGAATATAGATATAGATGATAAATTTATGAATTATAAAAATGAGATAGGGAATATGGCACGTGCGTTAAAAAATACACAAGGAAATATTGGTAAGATTATTAATTCAATAAAAAATGGCTCTAGTATTATAAATAATCAATCAAGTAACTTAGCAGCTATGTCAGAAGAACTAACAGCATCTTCTTCTAATATTTCATCATCTATACAATGTGTCTCTTCTGGAACTATAGAGCAGTCACAAAATCTAAATGACATAGTTACAATGCTAAACGAGTTTAGTGCTGAGCTTGACAATTTATTATTAGATATATCTTCTATTGATTTAATGTCCAATGAAATTGATGATATGGCATTAAGTAGCAATAAAGATATGCAAAATGTTGTTATATCAGTAAAAAATGTTACAAACGCTTTTAATGATGTGATAAATAAAATAAACAATGTAGAAAACAAGATTAATAGTGTAAATGCAATAACAGAATTGATAAATAATATAGCGCAACAAACAAATTTATTAGCATTAAATGCTGCGATAGAAGCTGCAAGAGCAGGTGAAGCAGGAAAAGGATTTTCAGTAGTTGCAGATGAAATAAGAAAACTAGCAGAACAAAGTAAAGATTCAGCAGAAAATATAGCAAAAATAATATGTGGAGTAACTGAAGATACTAAAAATGTAGTAAATACTACAGACCTTATGAAAGTTGAAATAGAAAACCAAAAGAAACAAATTGATGTTGCAATAAATTCTTTTAAAGAAATATCTGAGTATATAAAAAAAATGAATCCCAAAATAACTAGTACTTCAGAGTATGCAAAAAGTATAGAGGCTAAGAAAGATAGTATATTTGAAAAAACAGAAGGTGCTGCAGCAATATCGGAGGAAGTTTCAGCTTCAGCAGAAGAGATTATGGCATCTGTAGAAGAAATGAATGCTTCTACAGAAGAACTTTCAAGTTCTTCACAAAATTTATCAGAAATGACAGATGATATGGTTAATTCAGTGAAATTTTTTAAGATTTAACAGGATAAATTCATTAAACATTCTTATTAAATAGATGAAATTTATATAGAAGAAAATTGATCAGAAACAAAAGTAGAAAATGTACGAGCAATTCCAACATTTTATGAAATAGTAGTAGGAACTCCAATTTTAATAAAGTGAAAATTTTCAGGTGGAGTTCTTATACTCCACCTGAATTTAGGTGCTGAGTTTAATATTTTTATTATTACGATCTGAAAATACTATTTTTAATAGTAGTGGCGTAACCACAGTTGTTGCGATTATCATAATTATAACAGGGCCAAAAAATATAGAAGACATAAGACCTAAGGCTGCACCTTTATTTGCAACTATCAAAGCAACTTCTCCTCTAGATACCATTCCAGTTCCTATTTGAAGAGATTCTAGAGAAGAGAACTTACATAATTTTGCAGCAAATCCACAACCTATAATTTTAGTTAAGATAGCAACTAGCACAAGTACTATAGAAAATATAACCATTGATAAAGTCATTGCTGGTAATTTAAATTTTATTCCGATACTAGCAAAGAAAACTGGAGAAAGTAGCATATATGAAAGTGTTTCAAAACGTGATGCTATATATTTGGAATATTTAGTTTTTGAAATTATAAGCCCAGCTATAAATGCACCCGTTATATCAGCTACTCCAAAAAATACTTCTGCACAATAAGAAAGTATTAAGCAATATACAAAAGAAAGTATTACAAATCTACGCATACCCTTATCATGTCTTAATTGAACATTTGAAAAGAATTTGTAAAATATGACACAACAAATGGCTGCAAAAATAAAGAATGCAAAAATTTTAAATAATACTACCCAAATATTGATATTTGAATCAGCAAAACTGGTAACTATAGTAAGAGCAATTATACCTAAGATATCATCTATAATTGCTGCACCTAAAATTGCACTTCCAACATTTGTATTAAGCTTGCCCATTTCTTTTAAACTCTCAACAGTTATACTAACAGAAGTAGCTGTCAATATAACTCCAATAAATATATTTTGTAGAATTACACTTGCAGATGCATCTGAAATAGAAGGGTCATTATTAAAGAAACAGCATATTATAAACCCACCTATAAGAGGTAAAAGAACACCTATTAAAGCAATGATAAAAGATGATTTGCTAGATTTCTTTAATTCATCTACATTAGTTTCAAGACCAGCACAAAACATTAAAACAATTACTCCAATTTGAGAGAGTTGAGTTATAAACTCTGTTTCATTTAAAAGGTTAAAAACAGTAGGTCCAAATAATACTCCGGCCATTAAAGCACCAACAACTTGTGGAAGCTGGAAACGCTTGTTTGCTAATCCTAAAACTTTTGTAGTTAATAATATTAATGCTAAATCAAATAAAAAATGATAAGAATTCATAATAATACCCCCTTTTTTATATAGTAATATTAAACAAAAATCCCTATATATAGTATATCATATCATTTTAAATAATACTAATTAGTACAAAAATGAAAATTCAAAACAACAGCTTTTAATAAAAATAGTTGAGTGATTAATGGGACATAAAGATATAAATGATCTATTTGATTTATAAGCATTTAATTAGTACTTATTTTTTTGTAATTAAATATATTTTAATCTCAATATTGTAAATTTTAATGAAGTAAAATACTCTTTTAAAATTGAATGATGAGTTATTTACCAAATATGTTATAATAAAGATATATTTATTAGAATTGAGTTGCAAGAATAAAATGAGTTTAACTAATAGTTTATAAAGTTTATTTGGGAAAACTAAATATAAAAAATTATAAATTTATTGTATTGTTGGAATTATTAGTATATATATATTTTATGAGTTAAAGAAGCTTATAGATTACTTAAAAGTAACTAGAAGTCATGTTAAAATTAACTTGAAAGAGAATCAATTTTAGGCACATTCAAAAAAATAAATTAGATAAGGAATGAAACAATGGCAAAAAAGATAAAAATGAGATACCCACTGTATCTTAAAGAATTTAAGTGTATAGGGGGAGAATGTGAAGATACATGTTGCGTTGGTTGGGATGTAGACATTGATAAAAGCACATTCAAACAGTATTATAAAGTTCAAGACAAAGATATGAAGAAAATGTTTCAAAAAAATGTTCATAATAATAATAACTATTATAGTGATGAAGTAGATTATGGGAAAGTTAAGTTAAAGAATGGGAAAAGATGTCCTTTTTTAGATGAAAATAATTATTGTATAATCTATTCTAAGGTAGGAGAAGAATATCTTTCAAATGTTTGTACATCTTTCCCTAGAATTACTAATAAAATTGATGGATATTATGAAATGTCACTTGATGTAGCTTGCCCAGAAGCTGCAAGAATTCTTCTATTAAAAAAAGATGGAATTGAATTCAAAGAAAGTGAAGAAACTTTAGGTAAACATATTCTATCAAGTAATCTTGATACTAAATCTAAAGAATTTAAGAATTCACCTATAAAGTATTTAAAAGAAATTAGAGATTTTAGCATTAAAATAATAAAAAATCGAAAATTTGATTTAAGTGAAAGAATTTTTATATTAGGTGACTTTTTGAAGGAATTAGAAGGAGAACTTGATTATAATTATAATGGAGTAAGTAAATTTATTAATGAATATAAAATCAATTCAATTAATAGTTCTTATAAAAAAGATAAATTAAATTACACTTTTGAAGTATCTTTTTTTAAGAAAATGATAGATGATTTAAATGTCTTTAAAGAGGTTGATAGTATTTCTTTTCAAGAATATACTAAAGAGCTTATCGCAGGATTTAATTTTAATGAAATAAAAGATATGAATAAGTATTCAGAAGTTTATAAAAACGGATTTGATCTTTATTTTAAAAAGTTTATAAATAATAATAGCTATATTTTTGAAAATTACTTAGTTAATTTTATGTATAAAAATCTATTTCCTTTTTCAGAAACAGAATCAGTATTTGACGGATATATTATGCTTTTAACAAGATATTCATTCATTAGATTCTATTTAATAGGTATATTTTTATTTAATAAGGATACTTATTCTCCAGATAGTATTGCTAGATTTATTCAAGTTTTTTCTAAGACTATAGAACATCATAAAACATATTTAGTTGATGTCTTGTATTACATAAAGAAAAATAAACTTGATAATATGGAGTTTGCTAAAAAAATCTTATAATATTAAAGAACTAGATGTATCATAATTATTAGGTAAAGCTATAACAAAAAGAAATATAGATAACATTTTAATCTGATACCTATGTCAAGGACAATTGAAAAAGAGTGTTAAGCACATAAGAGATGATTTCTGTATTGTGAAGTGAGCCCCGTTAAGTAGACACAGTTAAAAAGGCTGTAGTATTAGTTACTTAACGGGGTGATTTTTATGCCAAGGAAACAAAGAGAAAATTCATTTGAATTAAAATTAAAATCAGTAAAACTTTATATAGATGATAATATAGGAAGTACAATAAGTTTGTTTGAAGAGATTTATTCAGTGAAGAAAGAATTTTAAAGGTATAAAGTGAGTAGTAACTTTTTGTATTTTTTTAATGTGCTTAATTGTTAATAAAATTATATTAATTTACCAATTTATTTATTAATAACATAAAAGTAATTATAAAGTAATTGATTTGTTAAATAAAATGTAGCATAATTTGTGCATGATGTTTTTTAAGGAGGATTAGATGATAAATAATTTAATAACTAAAAAATTGTTTAAACAATTGGACTATATAACACTTATCACTGCAGTCATTATTGTCCTTTTTGGAAGTGCTAATATTTACAGTGCTACATATGCAAATTATGGATTTTATTATTGTATGTCACAAATAATATGGCTACTAATAGGGTTGATTTTAGTATTTATCATTATATTTATTGACTATAAAAGAATCATGAATCATTCATATTTGATTTATTGGGTTGGAGCTGTATTGGTATTATATACTGATTTCGCAACTAAAGCTGTAAAAGGAGCTAATTCATGGATAAAGATTGGAGGTTTCAGTTTTCAACCAGGCGAATTTGCAAAAATTGGATTAATTATTATTCTTGCAAAAAAAATAGATGATATGGAAGGAGATGTGAATAATCCTAAGAATTTCTTTATTCTATGTTTATATGCTTTAATTCCAATGGCTCTACTTATAAAGCAACCTAATTTAGGGATGGCATTAATATGTTTTTTTATTGCTCTTGGTATGTTGTATATATCAGGCTTAGATCTAAAGATTATCTTTGGAGGAGCAATTGTCATGATTCCTTTTAGCCTTTTAATATGGTTTAGTGGGCTTCTAAAAGTTTATCAAAAGAATAGAATTATCGCCTTCTTAGATCCTGGAACTTATCAACAGGATATTGGATTTCAGTTGACGCAGTCTATAATTGGAATTGGTTCTGGTGGTATATTTGGAACTGGATTTCTTAATGGAAATCAATCAGTAAGTGGATTTGTTCCTGAAGCTCATACTGACTTTATATTTTCTGTGGTTGCGGAAGAATGGGGATTCATTGGAGCTATAGCATTATTAGCATTATATGGGATACTCTTATATAGAATAATTAAATTGGCTAAATCATCAGAAAGTATTACAGGTCGTTTAATTTGTGTAGGTACAGTTGCTTCATTTTTATTCTCTATTTTACAAAATATAGGCATGACAATTGGAATTATGCCTATAGCAGGAATAACATTACCATTTATGAGCTACGGAGGAAGCTCTATCATTACTAATTTTATTTATTTAGGATTAGTCTTAAATGTAGGGATGAGAAGAAATAAAATTAATTTTTAGGCAGTTGTGTTGGCTACTGAGATATTATTTTTATGCTATGTTTTAGAACTCAATATCGTTTCATTTAATTAATGCAACACTAAGGCACATGAAAAAATAATAGACTAGAATTTCTGTCTATTATTTTTTTCATGTGCCTAAAATATTAATTCTACTCTTTTTTATTAATTCAATTCCGCTGATTCCAATTTTTCGAATTTAACTTCCTCTAAATTATTATTATTAATGTTTTCAGAGAAACTTAAATCTACATCATCTAAAGAAATAACTTTAGTTTTATGTTTAATTTTATAAAATATATATAATCCAAAGAATAATGGAATTCCTATGTAAGATGCAATTAAACCTTGCCAATCAATTCCATCAGGTTTTATACATGAGTAGCCTTGTCCTAGCATTATAATTACACACATTATTAAAGCTAGTATAGGTCCAAATGGATATAATATAGCTTTGTATTTTAAATCTTTTAAATCTTTACCTTGATGAATAAATGCTTTTCTAAATCTATAGTGACATATTGCTATACCTACCCAAGCTATAAATCCAGCAAGACCAGATGCAGCAACTAGCCAAACATAAACTGTACTTTCAGCAAATATACCAGTTAAAAAACAAGCAGAAGCAACTAATGTAGTTAAAAGTAAAGCATTTATAGGTACTCCTCTTTTATTAGTTTTAGAGAAGATCTTAGGAGCCATACCTTCTTTAGCCATTGCAAAAAGCATTCTACTTGATGCATACATACCGGAGTTACCAGCAGATAATACAGAAGTTAATATAACTGCATTCATTAAGGAAGCAGCTCCTGCTATACCAGCCCTTTCAAATACCATTGTAAATGGACTTTTTTCAAGGCCTGCACTAGTAAAGGGTATTATAGCACCTAAGACAATTATTGTTCCTAAATAAAATATTAATATTCTCCAAAAGATTGAATGTATAGCCTTTGGTATAGTTTTTTCAGGATTTTCACTTTCGCCAGCAGCAACTCCTATAAGCTCCGTTCCTTGAAAAGAAAAGCCAGCAATTAAGAATATAGAAAATATAGACTTAATACCTCCATGAAATGGTCCATCAGCTATGGCATAGTTATGAAATCCAATTTTATTTCCACCCATTATACCTAAAATCATTAAAATACCTATTACTAAAAATATAAGAACAGTAACTACTTTAATTCCAGCAAACCAGAATTCTGATTCACCATATGCTTTTGATGATAAAACGTTTAAACCTACTATTATTGCTAAAAATAATATACTCCAGAATAATGCATTTACATTTGGAAACCAATACTTCATAATTAAAGAACCGGCAACCATTTCTGCTGCTATTGTTATAGCCCAGTTATACCAATAATTCCAGCCTAGGGCAAATCCAAGTGCTGGATCAATAAATTTATTAGCATAGGAACTGAAAGAACCAGCTATTGGCATATAAGTTGCCATTTCTCCCAAGCTAGTTATTAAAAAGTACACCATAATTCCAACTAATCCATAAGCTACTAATGCACCTCCAGGTCCAGCCTCGTGTAAGGTATCACCCATTGCAAGGAATATACCAGTACCAATAGAACCTCCTATAGCTATCATGTTTAAGTGTCTTGCTGTTAAACTTCTTTTTAATTCGTTATTCTCTTCACTCATTTTATTTTTATCCCCCTTATGGTTTTAAATTTCCATAAGTAAGTAACTAAGATAATATAAAGATTTAAGTACATGAAAGAAAATAATAGACCTAATATACAAGCATACTGGTTTAGTATTTTTTAAAATGTACCTTAAACAATAAAAAAAATGCCATGAGAGCATACTCATGACATAAATACGAAAGCTGCATATTTAAATAAATATGAGAAATATCGTACATTTCCATTGAAAATAGCTCTCCACAAAATAATTTGTGACAGTCATATGTATATTTTACATAAGACCAGTAAATAGCATCAAAGCAATCAACTATTTACTTCGGCGAAAGTTCCTTTCGTATTACTTCATTGAGCTTACCTCCATAATACTACTATTAAATTTCGCACCTCTATCTAAGTTATCTACTTGTTAATTCATACATAATTATGGAGTAAAATTATAAATAAGTCAATATAAAATAATATATTACAAGGATAAACTAAATTTGCAAAATATTTGAACTACTTTCTAAAAGCTAATAATATAAAATTTGATAAAAATTGTAAATAAACCAATTATATAGTATAATTTTATTATGTAAATGTTTATGTATAAGCAAGTTATAAGTCATAGCGTAAAAGGGGGATTATAATGGATTTTCGAACATACTTAAAGAATTATCCAGATAAAGACGGACGTTTTGGTCAATATGGTGGGGCATATTTAACTGAGGAATTAATTCCAGCATTTGAAGAAATTGCAGATGCGTATCAAACAATTTGTCATTCTTCACAATTTATTAATGAACTTAGAAGAATTCGTAAAGAGTTTCAAGGAAGACCTACTCCAGTTTATCATTGTGAAAGGTTATCTAGAAAATTTGGTAACTGCCAAATTTACTTAAAAAGAGAAGATTTAAATCATACAGGTGCACATAAATTAAATCATTGTATGGGTGAGGGATTACTTGCTAAATTCATGGGTAAAAAGCGTCTTATTGCAGAAACAGGAGCTGGACAACATGGAGTAGCTTTAGCCACAGCAGCAGCATTCTTTGGGCTAGAATGTGAAATTCACATGGGAGAAGTTGATATTGCAAAGCAAGCACCTAACGTAACTAGAATGAAAATATTAGGAGCTAAAGTCGTTCCAGTATCTCATGGTTTAAAGACTTTAAAAGAAGCAGTAGATTCAGCTTTTGAATCATACGCTAAAAATTATAAAGATTCAATATATTGTATAGGTTCAGCTTTAGGACCACATCCATTTCCACTTATGGTAAGAGATTTTCAATCTGTTGTTGGATATGAAGCAAAAGATCAATTTAAGGAAATGACAGGATTTTTACCAGATTTAGTTACAGCTTGTGTAGGTGGAGGAAGTAATGCAGCTGGAATGTTTATACCATTCCTTGATGAACCAGTTGACATAGTTGGAGTTGAACCTTTAGGTAGAGGTGAAAAATTAGGAGATCATGCTGCTTCAATGAAATATGGGGAAAAGGGTATCATGCATGGATTTGAAAGTATAATGCTAAAAAGTAAAAATGGTCAGCCAGCACCAGTATATTCTATTGCTAGTGGTCTTGATTATCCATCAGTTGGTCCTGAACATGCCTTTCTAAGAGATTTAGGAAGAGTAAAGTATACAGGAATAAGTGATGAAGAAGCTATGGACGCTTTCTTTAAATTATCAAGATATGAAGGAATTATTCCAGCAATTGAAAGTTCACATGCTGTTGCATATTCAATGAAGAAAGCTAAAGAGATGAAAAAAGGTTCTATTTTGGTATGCTTAAGTGGACGTGGTGATAAGGATATTGATTATGTTGTTGAACACTATGGATATGGTGAACAATATTTCAAATAAAATTTTAGTATAATATTGTAAAGTTACTGTATGTCATATAAGTTTTAAAAATTAGGGAATATATTTTTCTAAATCAAAACCACGATAGAAATGTCGTGTTTTTTTGTTTTACTAACTTAAGAGTAGTTTTGATAGTAAAAAGACTACAGCATAAGTAAAAATGATAATCTTTTATATGTTCATACAAAAAGTTAGAAATATAGCTAAATAATATAGTATTTAATTTAATGTTATATGATACAATTACAATAAAAGTGAAAAGGAAAATATGATAAATTATGGAAAAGAAAAAATGGGCAATTGGATTAAGTATATGTATTATATTAATTCTTTCAGTAACAGTTTTCTCATATTTTAGAGAGCAAAACATTGATGATAAAGAGAATTCTGGAAAAGTAATTTCAACAATAAATAATAATGGAGACTTGCTAAGTATAGGTGAACAATTAATTGAGGTTTATATGAAACCGTTTTTCAATAAGTCAGATGAGGATAAAGAAAGTATAAGAAATCTCAATGTTCAAAAAGAAGAAATACTGGATTTTAATAATGATGAACTAGTTGTAAAGGTAGACTTTAATCTTACTCCTCAAAATAATAAAACCCATGAAAGTTGGGGGGAAATTAAAGATGGAAAACTTCAAGCAAGTTGGATATTAAAAATAAAAATATCAGATGATTATATTTATAAAATGATAGATAAAGAAAAATCAAGAGGATCTAATGATAAATCTAAAATTGTAAGAGAAGCTAAGAAAAGGGAAAGAAGTTTTGGAAAAAGCAATAAGAACTATTATTTAGATGGACATAATATAAAAGTAACATATGATGGAGGCGATAGTTGGATTAATGTACCTGTTGATGTAAAGGCACTTTTTGATAGAGGAGAACCATTACCAAATACTAATGAACTTCAAAACGGAAGTTTTATTATTACACCTGAAAATATAAGTTTTGTATATGGTGGAACCAATAAGTATCCAATTAGTGTTTTAGTATCAAAGGATAAGGGAGTAACTTGGAGTAAATCAGTAGTTAGTAATGAAACACAGGGAAGTAGACAATTATTTTTAGATTTTACATCAGATAAAAATGGACATGTTATTGCTACAGGGGATAGAGCAATGTCATCAGAAATGACTTATGCTTATGAAACAAATGATGGTAATACTACGTGGAATAAAATAGGGGATACAAATGAAATAACTCATACCTTGGTAAATGGAGTAGCCTTTTCAACAGATAAAATAGGATTCATATGCTATAGATCATATAACGAATATCCTAATATAAAATATACAACTAATGAGGGAAATAATTGGACTCAATTAAAACTTCCATTACCTACTGAATATGAAGATAAATTTACAGAAGCACAACTTCCAAAGTTTGAAGGAAAAAATGGTGTAATACTTGTTGATCAAGGAAAAAATGGGGACTTAGGAAAAGGAAAAATGGGAAAATTTATAACAGAGGATTATGGACTAACATGGAAGTTTGATGGTGTTGTTATAGGAGAATAACTATGACTAGTACTGTAGGTAAGGATTGATTAGCAAACACAATATAAATAACAAAATGATTGTGTTTGGTGAGTTAAAAGAATAATACAAAAGGGTGAGGGATAGATGTTAAAGAATTACAAGAAGATAAGGGCATTAGTAATTACTATTTTTATAATGTTGATACTAATGGTATTAGCTATAGAACTAGTAAAGGTAAAGGGATATTATTTAATTTATGATTGGATGTATTTTATTATAATTTATGCGATTTTATTTTTATCTATTTTGCTATGTAGTAAAAATAAGTATTTAAAGTGGACAGTGTATTCAGCTATACTTATAATTTTTATACTTAATACTAAAGGTTTATTAGATGTTAGTAAAGATAAGGTACTTATTTTCAAGTCATCTAATTTAAAAAATGAAATAATAATAAAGGAAGTTATTAAGAAGCAAGACGGGGCAGATAATGTAGTTAAAGCTTTAGATCTTAAGAGAAAGTTTTATTTATTTGGAAAGCAAATGGATGAATATCCTACCGAAAATTTATATAGATCTTTTTCATCAGGTACTTATAAAGTAAATTGGATTAAGGACAATATAGCTACAGTTAATTATTTATGTGATAAAGATGGAGATATTAAACAGCATGTATATACTTTTAATTTTGAAAATCCTATTAGATATAGTTATGTGACAGCTAGTATAACAGGAATATGGGCAGATAAAGAAAATCCTAATAATACTTTAAATGTTGAAAATGGTAAATTTATTTATGTAAAGGATGGACAAACTTTTGTGTATGATACAGCTAATGCAGAGCAAAAGGGATATAACGCAGTAGTTTTTAAGGGTGAAGGTAGAGTACCTGATTTATCTATTGTATCTAATGAAGGTAATATAATAGGTAATAATTGTTTATTAAATAAGGGAGCTACTCTTTTTATAGGTTATGTATCTTTAGAAGATGAGAAATATGGCTTATTTGAAAGAGTTGGAGGAGGAGATTAGTACCGGAATGGAATATAAACTCTTGTACACTTTTGTATATATTCATTTTTTTGTTTAGTAGCTATCTTTGGTTTTATTTCTATATTTAAATCCTAAATGGGTAGGATTATCAATGCTTTCTTATCCAATATACTACGCATCTTTGGTCTATTATTTTCTTTCATGTGCTTAAGTGAAAAAAATGAGCTAATAGTACTAATGGAGCCATGTAAATATGATAAACACAAAAAATGAATTTTCTAGAAAACGTGGAAAGGACAGTAGATAATTTTGTTTTTATACAAAATCAGTTACTGTCCTTATAAGTTATTTATTGTATTTTATCTGAAAGTAGATACAGATAAATTATTATTTACGCTCTGTTTTAATATCAACACGGTTTTAAAACAAAGCCATTATTTAAAGTATTATTAGAATTTTAAGTGGGAGATTTTATATATGTCTACCTACTTCAAAAGCATCCCAAATAGCAGTCATGATATTTCTAACTTCTCTTGCGTCTCCTAATAGGTACAATTCTTTATCATTAAATTTTAATTCATTATATAGTGATTTTTCAGAATTATATCCAACAGATAAAATTACAGAAGCAGCAGGAATTGTTGTTTCTTTACCATTTCCCTTTATTATAGCACCTTCATCAGTTACTTTAGAGATTATGGATTTAGTCTTAATATCAACTTTATAAAAAGCTAGAAGATCTTTTAGCATTTGGCTATTTGCATGACATATTGCAGGACCAGAAGCTAATATATCATCAAGAGCTTCAACAATAGTAACTTTCTTACCTTGTTTTACAAGCCAAAGAGCTGTTTCACAGCCTACTAAACCACCACCAACAATAACTGTTGAATCTCCTGAATTTTTATTCCCTAAAAGTACATCTTGAGCAGTATAAACTTTGTTCATATTACCTTCTAAGTTTAATATTCTAGGTGTTGAACCTGTAGCTACAATAATTACATCAGGGTTTAATTTATCAACTAAATCTTTTGTAACTTCAGTATTAAAATGAACATCAATGTTATTTTCTTTTAATTCATTTTCATACCATTTCACAAGAGCTCTATCATCTTCTTTAAAATCAGGAATTCCTCCAGGTATAATATTTCCACCTAATTTATCTGTTTTTTCATATAAGGAAACTTTATGACCTCTGACAGCACAAACTCTTCCAACTTCACATCCAGCAACACCGCCACCTATAATCATTACATTTTTAATTTCTTTAGCTGGTTTTAATTCAAAGTCTTTTTCTCTACCTGTAGATGGGTTTACAGCACAAGAAAGTCCACCACCAGTAGCTAATCTTCCCATGCATCCATCATGACAAGATAGGCATGGACGAATATTTTTAATTTTTTCTTCTTTAATTTTTCTTGGAATATATGCATCTGCTAAAAGTGGTCTTCCTAAAGCGACCATATCTGTTTTGCCAGTGGCGATAGCATCACTTGCAAGATCAGGGTTGTCCATTCTTCCAGCAGTAATTACAGGAACTTTAAGAACTTGTTTTAACTTTTCGTTTAATGAAAGATACATTCCTTTTTTAAAATACATAGGAGGGTGGTTCCAATACCATGAATCATAAGTACCAGCATCAGAATTAAATGCATCATAGCCAGCTTCTTCTAATATTTTAGCAACTTCAAGACCTTCTTCAAGATCACGACCTTTTTCTTTAAAGTCTTCTCCAGGTAAAGCACCATCATTTAGTCCCTTTACGTAACTTTTAACACTGTAACGAAGAGATACTGGAAAATCTTCTCCACAAGTACTTTTGATTGATTTAAGAATTTCTATAGGTAATCTTAATCTGTTTTGTAAGCTACCACCATATTTATCTGTTCTTTTATTAAATAATTCAATAGTAAATTGGTCAAGAAGATATCCTTCATGAACGGCATGTACTTCTATTCCATCAAATCCAGCTTCTTTTGCTATAGCAGCTGATTCACCAAATTTTTTTATATAAGTTTCAATTTCTTTTATTGTAAGCTCTCTACATTTTATTTCAGGTACCCACTTATGAGGTATAGCAGATGGAGCTATTGGTTGAACACCTCCAACCATGTTAGGAATGCTAACACGACCAAAACCCATAGTTAATTGTAAAAATATTTTTGAGTTGTATGCATGAACTCTTTCTGTAAGTATTTTTGCCATTTTTATAAAGTTTCCAGGATTAATAGTTGGGCAAGGCATAGAAGGCATAGTACATTTTTCAATTTCATTTTCAACATAAGTAACACCAGTGATTATTAAACCAGTACCACCTTTTGCTCTTTCAACATAGTATTCTATTCCTTGTTCGTTAAAACTACCATCTTCTGAGCACAATCCAGCAGGGCCCATAGGAGCCATTACAAATCTGTTTTTAATTTCAAGATTACCAATTTTTATTGGTTCAAATAAATTTGAATATTTAGTTTCCATAAAAAAACCTCCTGTTATTAAAATATATACTGAATGTGTTCAATGAATCAATTCATAAAACTAATTCACCGAACACGTTCAGTATAATATATTGTTATGAAAACGTCAACATAAAATTAGTAAATTTTGTGAAATTTGACAATGAATAAATGTTAAGTATAATTAATATTATGATAGAATTTTTGGAAATTTGTAACTAGGAGAATGAAAATGGCACAACTCACAAAAAGGCAAATTCAAGCTATTAACACAAAAGGTAAAATATATAATATAGCAACAGAACTTATGCAAAAAAAGGGGTACGACAATATTACTATACAAAATATATGTGAAAAAGCAGGAGTTTCTGTAGGCACTTTTTATCATTACTTTGAATCGAAAAATGACATTTTAATAGAATTATATAAAAAGGCAGATGATTTTTTCTATGATAATGTTAAAAGTAAGCTTTCTAGTACAGATACGATTGATAAGATTATAGAATATTTTGATCATTATGCAGAATATAATGAAAAAACAGGCATTGATATGATGAAACAATTATATAATTCAAACAATAAAATGTTTGTTACTGAAGGAAGACACATGCAAACTATATTGGATGAAATAATAAATGAAGGTCAAGAAAAAAATGAAATAAAAAAAGAAATGAGTCCTCAAGATATTACTAGATATATCTTTGTATTAATGAGGGGAGTTGTATATGATTGGTGTTTGCATGATGGAGAATATAACCTTAAAGAAGAAATGCAAAATACTTTAACTCGCCTTATAAAAATCTTTAAGCCTTAATAATATAGATTTTTTAAACTGTATTATTAAGGCTTAATTTATATATGTTAGTTATTTTTGTGATATAATTTTTATAATTGGCTATGTCTTGAAATAGTGCTTAGGCATATTAAAATAAATAACAAGTCAGTATGTTAGTCTATTTTGCGTCATACTGCGTCGATAAAATCAACCCATAGCCTTGCTATGCGTTAATTTTATCTTCTTGTCTGACGCCAAATATACGTCGCATCTTTGACTTGTTATTTCCTTTAATATGCCTTATATTGTAATATAAACATTCAATTAAAGAATATCCTTATAATTAAGATATAGTAGAAGGTACTATGACAAATGATGTTATATTTATGTTATGCATTTTAAAATATTATCAAGAAAAACTTATACAAACAAGTTGAATGTATATGATAGTTTAAATCAATTGCGAAGAAAGTAATAAATTAATATAAGGTTGGTGAGAGTATGTTTTTTATAGGAGTATTTGGCATAGAGAATAAAAATGAAGAAATAGTAACTCTAAATAATTTAAGTTGTAAAAGGTGTAATAAAGCAATTGATGGAAAATTAATAAAGAATTTTGATTTTTTTCATTTCTTTTTTATACCTCTTTTTAAATGGAATGAAACATATTACATAACATGTGAAAGTTGTAATATGTTATATAATATTTCAAAGGAAAAAGGCAAAGCTATTGAAAAAGGAGAAGATGTTAATATAACATATTGGGATTTGCAAGAAATGGAGAATGATTTTTATAATGATGATTATTCTTCAAAAGATATATGTCCTACATGTGGTTTATCTTTAGATAAAAGCTTTAAATATTGCCCAAATTGTGGTCAACATATAAAATGAAAAAGTAAATTCCAAAAACTTAGCTAGGGATATATCTTTTGAATGTAAGGCACATAAAATTTCTTTATTTTCATTTTATATTACTGCACCAACAACTTTTACCATTCTTTTTATGTATAATCACCTCTAAAATAATATTACCATATATACCAACCTACTTCAAAAACATCCTAAATAGTAGCTATAATATTCCTAGTTTTTAATTGAATCAAACTATAATTAGGTTAAATTTGAACTTGATTATTTTTATGATATAATTTTTATTGATAATACATAGTTAAAGATAATATGTTAAATGATACTACATAAGATTATCAATTTAAGGAGTGGATATTATGCCAGATAAAAAGACGACGTTTATACAAAGTTCATTAGGTTCTGTATTTTCAACTTTTAGTGAAGAAGAATTAAAAGAAATAACAGGAAACGAAAAAAGAAGTATAGCCATTTGTGGGAAAATTAATGATCCTGGAATAATAGATGTCCCAGAAGGTGCGACACTTAGAGATGTATTAGGACTTTGTGGAGGACTTATAAATAAGAGTGATTTCAAGGCGGCTCAGATTGGAATTCCTTTTGGAGGTTTTTTAAATGAAGATAGCTTAGATAAAGAATTAGATTTTGGAGTATTTTATGAAAATATTAGTAGAGCTATTATTATTTTATCAGAAGAAGACTGCATAGTTCAGTATGGAAAGTTTTACATAGAGTATTTACTCGCAAAAATTAAAGATGGTACTTATAAAAATTATGAAATAGTTAAAGATGAAATAACTAAAATGCTTAAGGTTTTAGATACAATAAGTAAAGGTGTATCTAATATGCGTGATGTTTATCTTTTGAGAAATCTTGCAGAGATTGTAAAAGATAAAATGCATCAAAAGCATAATATAATGGAAGAAATAATTGGACTATTTTATAAGGAAATAGAAGAACATATAGAAGAAAAGAAATGTTACACATCACAATGTAATCATCTTATAAAATTAACAATTACAAAAAAATGTATTGGATGTGGAAGTTGTAAAAGAGCATGTCCTGTAGACTGCATAGATGGGGAATTAAAAAAACAACATAATATAGATTATAATAGATGTACTCATTGTGGAGCATGTATATCAGCTTGCCCGGTTGATGCTATAACAGCAGGAGATAATACAATTAAATTTCTTAGAGATTTAGCTACACCTAATAAGGTTGTAATTACTCAAATGGCACCAGCTATAAGAGTTGCAATAGGTGAGGCTTTTGGATTTGAACCAGGAGAAAATGTAGAAAAGAAACTAGCGGCTGGTCTTAGAAAATTAGGTGTGGATTATGTGTTTGATACTACTTGGGGAGCTGATTTAACTATAATGGAAGAAGCAGCAGAGCTTCAAGAAAGACTTGAAAAATATTTAGATGGAGATAGTAGTGTTAAGCTTCCAATTCTTACTTCATGTTGCCCCTCATGGATTAAGTTTATAGAACAAAATTATGCTGACATGTTAGATGTTCCTTCTTCTGCAAAATCACCAATGCAAATGTTTGCCACTGTAGCAAAGGAAATATGGGCAAAGGAAAAAGGTCTTTCAAGAGATGAAGTGACTTCAGTTGCAATTATGCCATGTGTTGCTAAAATATATGAAGCATCAAGAGTAGAATTTTCAGTAGATATGAACTACGATGTTGATTATGTAATTACAACAAAAGAGCTTATAAAAATATTTGAAAATTCAGGAATAGATTTAAAAGAGATTGAAGATGAAGAAATAGATACAGTTATGGGTGAATATACTGGTGCTGGAATTATTTTTGGTAGAACAGGTGGAGTTATAGAAGCTGCTACAAGAACAGCACTTGAAAATATGACTGGAAAGAGAATTGATAATATAGAATTTGAAGGGCTTAGAGGATGGGATGGCTTTAGGATTTGTGAGCTTGAAGCTGGAGATGTTAAGCTTAGAATAGGAGTTGCACATGGTCTTAAAGAAGCTGCAAAGATGTTAGATAAAATAAGGTCAGGTGAAGAATTCTTTCATGCAATTGAAATTATGGCTTGTGTAGGTGGATGCGTTGGCGGTGGCGGTCAACCTAAAATAAGAAAAAATAAACAACAAGTTCTAGAAAAAAGAGCCGAGGGTTTAAATGACATAGATAGATCTAAAGTACTTAGAAGATCAAATGAAAATCCAGAGGTACTTGCTATTTATGAAAAGTATTTAGATCATCCACTAAGCCATAAGGCTCATGAATTACTTCATACAAAATATTTTCTAAAAGCTAAGAAAAATAATTAATAAGGCATATTAAAGAAAATAGCAAGTTAAATATGCTAGTCTATTTTGCTGACACAGTATGACGCAAAATAGACTAGTATACTGGCTTGCTATTTATTTGAATATGCCTAAATATATATATTTTGAAATTAACACTCTAGAAATCATAGTTTAAAATTTCATTTCATAAAAGAAAGAAACCTATTAGTTATGTATTTATATAATTGGTAGTTTTTTTATTTTCAAAATATTATAAATTATGCTTTTATTTTCTTGCTTAAAGTTGTAAAATGATATCAAACAACTAATAAATAATATTAAAAGATATTAATTATTAATTATATCTAGTTTAAATTTAAAACATAACCAAATTTAAAATATTGAAATTAAGAGGGTGAAATTATGTATGATGTTAGTATTATAGGAGCTGGAGTAGTTGGAGCCGCCATTGCTAGAGAATTATCAAAATATAATTTGAAAATATGTCTTATAGAAAAGGAGGAAGATGTTGCAACAGGAGCCTCAAAGGCAAATAGTGGTATTGTTCATGGTGGATATGTAGCTAAATATGGAAGCTTAAAGGGCGAGTTATGTATAAAAGGAAACAGCATGTACAGTCAACTTGAAAAAGAGCTTAACTTTGGATATAGAAATCCAGGTGCATTAGTAATAGGGTTTGATGAAGAAGATGAAAAAAGAATAAAAGGATTATATGAAAATGGTTCTAAAGTAGGGTGTAATGATTTAGAGATAATATATGGAGATAAAATAAAGGAATTAGAACCTCATATAAATAAAGATGTTAAAGTTGCATTATATGCTAAAAGTGTTGGAGTAGTTTCTCCTTATGAGATGACTATAGCACTTACTGAAAATGCAATAGAAAATGGAGTAGATTTAAAATTAGAGACAAAGGTATTAGGTATAGAGAAAAAAGATGAAACTTTTAAAATAAATACTAATAATGGACAAATAGATAGCAAGTATATTGTAAATGCTGCTGGACTATATAGTGATAAAATAGCTAATATGGTAGGAGTAGATAATTTTAATATATTACCCAAAAGAGGACAATATGTACTATCTACAAAAGATCAGGGTTATCTTGTAAATAGAGTTATATTTCAAGTTCCTACAGAAAAAGGCAAGGGGATATTAGTTACTACTACTTATCACGGAAATTTTATGATAGGACCTGATGCTGAAGAGATAGATAATAAAGAAGATATAGGAACAGATAAGGAAAGTATTGAATATATAATAGAGACAGCTAGAAAATCAATACCAGATTTTGATGTAAGAAAAGCTTTAACTACTTTTGCAGGTATAAGAGCAGTTAGTAGTACAGGAGATTTTGTAATAGAAGAAAGTAAGGTTAAGGGATTTATAAATGCAGCAGGTATAGATTCACCAGGTGTTACATCTTCACCAGCTATAGCAGAGAAAATAGTTGAAATTATTAAAGAAGTAGGATTAAAATTAATTAAAAATGAAAAATTTAATCCTTATAGAAAACCTATAATTATTAAAAAGGAAAAGTCTTTTAATGGAAAGATAGATGATGAAGATCCAAATAAAAACATAATATGTAGATGCGAAAGTGTAACAGAATCAGAAATAATAGATGCAATGCACAGGGGAATCCCTATAAAATCTACAGATGCCATAAAAAGACGTACAAGGGCAGGTATGGGATTTTGCCAAGGTAATTTCTGCAGACCAAGAGTAAAAGAGATAATATCAAGGGAGATGAATATTCCTATAGAAGAAGTTACAGTGAGGGGTAAAGATGCAGGAGAATCTCCTAAAAGAGTAAATATTAATCTTATTAGAAAATGTAATAAATAAAAGATAAGAAGAATGACTAGTTATTTATTTGAAGATGCCTAAATAAGAATGAAAAAGTAATAAGAAATAGAATGTGAAAGTTAAGTTAATAAGCCAATCAAGATATTTAGAGGATATCTTGATTGGCTTTTTTATATAATAAAGGTGTATAAGTAGAATATTTATTTATGAGTTTATTTTAATTATAATATTATTTAAGATATAATATAAAGTTGATTTAAATATAGGTTAAGGGTAAAATGACACTATTACTCTTTTAGAAGATAAGAAAGAATGTGGTGATATATTTGGAAATTAAGAAAATGACAGAAGCAGCAATGCTTTCAGCCGCTTTTGTGGTAATAAGCATTCTTGCAATAGGGACGGGACTCGGCTATGCAGGATATTTAGATGTTGGAGTTCCTGTAATTATTGTATTGATATACTTAAGATGTGGATTTAAATATACACTTCTTTCGGGATTAACATCTCTTTTATTAGTAGTTATTACCGTAGGAGACATGGCTTCAGCCATTTGCATGAGTCAAGGTATGATATTAGGTATTGCATGTGGAATTCTTATTCCTAGAAAACAAACTATTTACGATGATTTATTTTACGGATCAATTTTTGCATGCTTTGTAATGGTTATTGTAGATATAAATTTCTCAACATTAATAGGATATAGTTTTATTAGCGAGTGTCAAGGATACTTATCATATGTTTCATTTCTAAGTGACTCTGGAAAACAAGGTTTATATTATTTGCTAATTGGGTCATTGCCTATTGGAACAATGTTTATAACATATTTTCTTAGTATACTATTAGGAAAGAGATTTAAATTATTAAATGATTCAGCAAAGAAGAAATATCTTGTTATAACTAGATTTAAAAATTATGGTGCATATATGTCTTGTTCTAAAAAAACTATGAATATAGGAATAGCTTATATAATTATAATAAGTATAATTGAAATGAAAGATTTTTTAACTTCATATTTATACATTGATATACTACTTAATTCAATAAAATATATAATGTTATTCTTTGTAATTCAAGATTGTTATACTATCATCAATAGATTTATGTATTCATTAACAAAATCCAGAATAGTACTCTTGTTTACACAAATGGGAAGTTTATATATGCTTATTAATTTCTTTAAATTAACAAGCATAGCTATGATATTATTTAATTTGATAATAGAGAAGTTATTAAATGTTAGAAGCACACAAATTGAATTTCTAGATAGGCACTTAACTTAAATCCCTGTCCACGAGCTTTATACTACAATATCAGCACTCACTTAAAACACAGCCTAAATTAAAATTAAAACAAGAATTGTTATATTTAAAATAAACTGTATAATTATATATGGTCAATCTTATTATGGTAATAAGATTATATATTGAAATATTGAGGTGCTAATATTTGAAAAAGTTATATAAGAAATTAATTTGTGTTTTTATCATTATGTTATTTATAGCTGGAGTAGCTTTTGTTTCATACAATGTCCATGAAAGAATTGTTGATGAAAGAAATGGTATAGGTAAAGTACTAGATAGTTACAAAGGTGTAGATGTTTATTATAATGGTGAGAACTATGGTAAGAATCATGGAAAAAGTTATAGTAAAGATGGTTATTATTATGGTTATAAATGGCAGTGCGTTGAATATATAAAAAGATTTTATTATGAAGTTAAGGGGCATAAAATGCCTAATGTTTACGGTAATGCTAAAGATTTCTTTGATGAAGATATTGAGAATGGTCATTTAAATGAAAAAAGAGGATTAGTTCAATATAAAAATGGAGAAGATGAAAAGCCTAAAGTAGATGACCTTTTAGTATTTACAGATACTACATATGGACATGTAGTGATAATTTCAGAAGTAGGCGATAATTATATAGAAGTAATTCAACAAAATATGGGGGAATCATCACGAGATATATTTGATTTAGAATGTAAAAATGGTAAATATTATATTGGTGGAAAAAGAGAGCCAGCTGGGTGGCTTCGCAAAGAATAAAAGTATATATAGTGGAAGACTATTTCTTCCACTACTAAGCTTAAGAAGATATATTATAGTGTTATAATATATCTTTTTTTATGTGTAATTTAATATATAGATTAAGATATAATTATATACAAGATTTTATTGATATAAGTTCTAATTAAGATTCTACAATTAATTTATAATACGGTAATGAAATATATGTAGTATATTTAATAGAACATATAGATAATAATAAAATAAGTATTGTTGATAATCTTTAATCTAAAAATAATAAAAACATTATAAAAAAATTAGAATTCACTTGTAAAATAATAAATGTAACATTAATAAAAGAGTTGTTTTAGATTGATTAATAGTTATTATAATCAAGACAACTTTTTTTATTTATAAAATTTTTTCATGTGCTTAGTGAACAGAAAAAGCAATGCAAAGATATATAATATGTAAATTGTATTATAATAAAAATAAATATAAAAATTTTATAGGGGCGATGATTGTGCAAAAAAATAAGAGACTTTTGATTATTGACGATAATGAAGATATTTGTATAACAATCAAAAGTTATTTGGAAAATTATAATTATGATGTTGATACAGCTGAAAATCAACAAAAAGCATTAAATATTATAAATGAAGGATTTGATTTAATTTTATTAGATATAATGATGCCAGATATGGACGGCATAAAATTTTGTGGCATTATTAGAGATAAAATATCATGTCCTATAATTTTTGTTAGTGCTAAAACTTTAGAGGAAGATAAAGTTGAAGCGCTTTCAGTAGGCGGAGATGATTATATAACTAAACCTTTTAGTTTAAAAGAATTAAAAGCAAGAATAGAATCTCATTTAAGAAGAGAAGAAAGGATAAAAAACAAAAAAGTTTATATATTAAGTTCTGAAAATATAGTAATTGATGTTTTAGCAAATGAGGTATTGTGTAAAGGAGAAAAACTTAAATTAACTAAAAAAGAGTACAAGCTTATAAAGTTTTTAATGATTAATAAAAATATAGTATTTTCAAAGGAAAAGATTCTTAATAGTGTATGGGGACTAGATTCAGAGAGTTATTTAGAAACTGTTACAGAAAGTATTAAAAATATTAGAAAAAAAATTAGAACTATAGATAAATATAAATCTTATATAAGTACAGTTTATGGACTAGGATATAAGTGGGAAGTGAAAGATGAGGAAGAGTAAAACTATAAAAAGAGATTTTTATAATTTAGTTATAAAAATATTTGTATATACAGTTATTTCAACTATAGTCACATATGGAATTTTAATAATGACTATGTCATTAAGGAATAGTAAACCAACAGATTATTATGTAAAATATATTAATCAAATAGCTGAAGAAGTTAAAAAAAATGGAGATAGTATTTTAAATGGGAATTTGATAAATATTAAAAAATATAATGAAGAGCTTCAGGGGGAAGTTATAGATTTATCTGGAAATCATTTATATGGTGAAAATGGAGTAAAAAATGATAAGTTTGATATATTAATTTCTATAAATCAAGAGAAATATGATAATAATTATATTTATAGATATATAGGGATAACACAAAATAATTCAATAAAAGCTATATATGTAATCAAAGCCCCATTTGACTATATAATTAATAATTATAAAACAAACATGGGAGCAACACTTATATACATATTATTTATGATTTTACCTATAATATATTTTCTATTATATTTATTTATATTTACCTCTAAATTATATAAGTCTATGTCAAAAAATATAAATATATTATTAGGTGGAGTTCAAAAAATATCAGATGGAGATTATGATTTTTATATTGATGGGGTTGAAGGAAGAGAGTTTAATAAAATTCAAGAATCATTTAATACTATGGTAAAAGTACTTAGAGGTAATATTGAAGATTTATCCACATTGGATGAAGAACGCAGAATGATGGTTTCGTCTATTGCACATGATATAAGAACTCCAATAACAGTTATTAAAGGACAAATTGAGATAATAGATGATTTAAAAGATAAGCCTAATTATAAAATGGATGATAATATGAAGATAATAAATAAAAATTGTGATAGAATGACGACTTTAACTGATAATTTATCTTTATTTTATAAAGTAGAGGGAGAAAATTTTTTATTGAAAAATGAAAAAGTGGATTTAGAAAAGCTACTTAAAGATAAACAAATAGAAATAAGAAGCATGGCTGAAAAAAAGAATGTAGAAATTGAATTTAAAATAAATTTAAAGAAACAAAAATATGTTTTGGATGAGAATATGTTATTCAGAGTATTAGATAATGTACTATATAATAGTTTGAGATTCACACAAAAAGGAAAGATAACTCTGGAAGCATATGATGACGTTTATGACATGAACAAAATCAATTTTAAATGCAGTGATACGGGAACTGGATTTAAGCAAAAAGATACATCTAAATTATTTAAAGCATTTTATCAAGATGAAGATTATAAAAATCACTTTGGATTAGGTCTTTATATATCACAAAAAATTATTAATAATTATAATGGAAAAATAGAGGCATATGATAATCAATTTGGTGGAGCTACAATTGAATTTTATATAAAAGAGTTAGAAGAATATTTTATATCTTAGGCATATGAAATAAAATAACGAGTTAGGCACGTGAAAGAAAATAACAAGTCAATGATGTAACGTATGTTTTTCGTTAGACAAGGAGGTATGTTTGACTCATAGTTGGCTACGAGGTGAACATGCCGACGAAGTCTGATGGAAATATACTTGAATGCTGACTTGTTATTTTTTTGAATTTGCCTTAAATATACTAGTATACTGACTCTTTATTTTTTTAAATATGCCTTAATACATAGGTTATTTTATAATTTGATTAAATAAATAGTTTGTAATTAAAGATTTTTCGACAACATACGATAAATGTAATACACAATAAAATATAATAATAATGGGAGCGTGGAAAAATGACAACTAAATTAATCAAAAGAATAATGGCTTTAGCAATTACAACAATCACGGTTATAGGGATGCCAACAATAGGTGCTTCAGCAAACTGGAGACAAAATAATAATGGTTGGTGGAATTTAAAAGGAAATGGTTACTCAGTTGGTTGGGAACGAATTGCAAATAATTGGTTTTATTTTAACCAAGATGGATATATGAAAACTGGTTGGATTAAAGATAGAGACAAGTGGTATTTCCTAAATCAAGATGGAGATATGAAAACTGGTTGGGTTAAAGATGGGGACAAGTGGTATTTCTTAAATCAAGATGGATACATGAAAACTGGTTGGATTAAAGATGGAGACAAGTGGTATTTCTTAAATCAAAACGGAGATATGGCACATGATATAATCATTGATGGTTATAAACTAAGTTCAGATGGTACGTGGACAATTAATGATTTAAACACTATAAGTACAACAAGTGCAGCGGTAGTGGTTCCGATTGATAATATTAATCCTACAAGTACTACGAGTGCAGCTGTAATGGTACCAATTGATAATATTAATAATGCAGACTGTTATTTAGACAAATATAATAAGAAACTTTATGAACAAGCTCAAAGAATACAAAGACAAGCACATAGAAATTGGCAATTTTTTTGGAGATAAAAAGTATTAAAGACTTAGAATTGCTTTCTAGGTCTCCTTTATTCTGCGGTTTGATAATAAGTCGCTAATTAGTAGTGTTTCGCAAAAAACTATGTAAGCATCAAATAACCCCCACCTTTATTTAAAGATGGGGGTTATTTGATGCTTATTAAGAATTTGTATTCAATATTATCAATGTTTTTTGAACGATATATTATTTTTCTTTTAATTATAAAAACATTAGATTGGTTTGTTACTATGTTTACATAAAGAGATGGAGGAGAGAAATAATGAGTGAATATTTTTTAGAAACAAGAAATTTAACAAAGAAATTTAGAAAACAAGTGGCAGTAAATTCTATTAATTTAAGGGTTAGAAGAGGAAGTATTTATGGATTTTTAGGACCCAATGGAGCCGGTAAGTCAACTACATTAAAGATGATTACGGGACTTTTATATCCAACTGATGGAGAGATACTTATTGATGGACATAAGTGGAGCAGAAGAGATCTTAAAGATATAGGTGTACTTATAGAATCACCAGCATTTTATGGTAACTTGGCAGCAAGAGAAAATTTAAAGGTTCATACATCACTATTAAGTTTACCAGATAGTAGAATAGAAGAAGTTCTAAATGTCGTAGATTTGAAAGATACAGGAAAGAAAAAATCAGCGGAGTTTTCATTAGGAATGAAACAAAGACTTGGAATTGCAATAGCACTTTTAAATAATCCTAAATTTCTTATATTAGATGAACCAACTAATGGTCTTGATCCACTTGGAATACAGGAATTGAGAGATTTAATTAAATCATTGAAAAATCAAGGAATGACAATTATTTTATCAAGTCATATTTTACATGAAGTTGAGCAAATAGCTGAAGATATAGGAATTATATATAAGGGACAGCTAAGGTATCAAAATAAAATTAATAAAGATCAAGACTTGGAAAAATTATTTATGGAAGTTATATCTAAATAAGAGGGGGAAAATTTGCAATGCTTAATATGTTGCGATCAGAAAATTTAAAGTATAAAAGAACTTTTGCTAAAATGCTTGCTTTCATTGCACCAATGTATGTATTAGTATGTTCACTTTTTATGAGTGTGTATTTTTTCACAAATACAATTAATTGGTGGGAAGTATCATTTATGCCATTTATAATATGTCTTATATGTGCACTTTCAGCAATTAGGGAAAAGAAATCGGGAAACTATAGAACTCTAAAATCTAAAGATGTAAATTTGAAAAAAATGTGGATTAGTAAAATTATAGTTATAGGCTATTATACATTTATAGCATCGTTAATGATTCTAATAAATTTTTTAATAGTAAAACTAATTTTTAATAATAAGGTTACTGATTCAATTTATATTAACAAACTTATTATTGCAGTTTTTATTATTTGGCTTACAACACTTATATTAATTCCAATATGTTTATTTGTAGCAGAAAAGTTTGGAACTTTTTTGGCAATATTAGTAAATTGTATAGGCAGTGTAGTAGGATTATTTATTGTAACAGGGAAAAAATGGTATTTATGTCCATGGAATATTAGCAATAGACTTATGTGCCCTATTTTAAATTTAAATCCTAATGGAATGTTATTGGAAAGTGGAGATCCATTATTAGATTCTTCAGTAATATCAATTGGTATTATTGTGTCAATTGTAGGCTTAATAATACTATCAGTATTAACAAGTTTATGGTTTGCTAAAAGGGAGGCTAGTTAGAGTATGTATTTAATAAGAGCTATGAGATCAGATTGGATAAAAACTAAAAAAACTGCATTTAGGTATATAGTAATCTTAGTTCCAATATTATTTCCATTATTAGTACTAACATATATATCAAATTATAAGTTAGATTATACATTTCAAATAAGAGTATATAGTCTTTATTTTGAGACAGTTGGTATAGCAATAACAATGATTGCAGCAATTTTAACAGGAATTAATATTATGGGGGAAGAAAGTGCAGGGGAATTTAGAGGATTAAGAACTAGTCCAATATCAAGAACAACTATATATTTAAGTAAATTGCTTATGTTAATTTTGATAACTGTAATTGATATGTTTGTAGCAATAGGAATATTGTTATTAGGTATGAAATTTAGTTATCACGGAGCAAATATTCAATATGGAATGTTCTTAGAAGGAACATTGTTTACAACAATAGGAGCATTATTTTTATATGGTTTATATTTAATTATAAGTATAAATTTTGGAATAGGACCAACAATGGTAATAGGAACAGGGGGAACTTTATGGGCAGTATTATTTCAAACAGGTATGGGCGATCGTATGTGGCAGTTTGTACCTTGGGCTTGGTCAGGAAGGCTTGGAACATTACCAATTGCTATGTTGTCAGGATTTACAAAGTTTCACAACATGGATGACAATTTTGTAAAAAATTTATATATAACAGAAATGTATAAAGGAATGCCAATTGCACTTATATCTTTTGTAGTAATATCTGTTATTGGAGTACTATGGTTTAAAAGATGGGAAGGAAGAAAAATTCATCAATAATATTACCTAGGTGTTATAAAAAATAATCTATAATAAAAAAATTAATAAGATTATATGATAAATAGGTAGATTTTTAAGCTTCGTAGTGTGTCAAAACCCCATCTGAAACCAAGAATTCTGTTTATTTGAATAATTTAAAAGTTTAAGATTTAGTTACAATTAGCACGAACTTTAACTGTACAAAAATCTTATTAAAGTTCGTGTTAATACTACAAAAACTAAAAGATAAAGCCCATATACGCCCAAAATATCCATAAAGTATTGCAATATGTCGGAAAATACCGTATTATAGTTCAGGTGGAAAAATCGATTTACGAAAGAGTGGTTTAATGAAAAATTTATTTAAAAAGGACGGAAAGTTAGATAATTATTTCGGACTTACAAAAAACAACACAAATATTAAAACAGAAAGTGTTGCGGGGATTACTACGTTTATGACTATGGCGTACATATTAATAGTAAATCCATCTATATTAGCAGCAGCAGGTATGGATCCAGCAGCGGTATTTACAGCTACAGCTTTATCAGCATTAGTTGCAACTTTAGTTATGGGTTTATATGCTAAATTGCCATTTGCTCAAGCACCTGGTATGGGATTAAATGCATTCTTTGCATTTACAATAGTTATTAGAATGGGATATTCATATCAATTTGCTTTAACAGCAGTATTTTTAGAAGGTATTATATTTATTTTATTGACTTTATTTGATGTTCGTGAAGCTATTGTTGATTCAATACCAAAAAATATTAAAAAAGCAATTTCAGTAGGTATTGGTTTGCTTATTTCATTAATAGGACTTGAAGGGGCTGGTATTGTAGTTCACCCTGAAGATAATTCAACAATCCTTGCACTTGGAAATATAACACATGGAACAGCGCTACTTGCAATAATTGGAATTTTTATCACGGGTATTCTTTTAGCTAAAAACATTAAAGGTGCATTATTTCTAGGGATGATTGTTACTGCTATAATAGGAATTCCTTTAGGAATCACACCAATGCCTACTAGTATTATGAGTACACCGCCATCAATTAGTTCAGTTTTATTTAAATTTGAGTGGCATAATATATTATCTGTAGACATGGCAGTAGCTTTATTTACACTATTATTTATGGACATGTTTGATACTATAGGAACCTTAGTTGGAGTAACTACTAAGGCAAAAATGTTAGATAAAGATGGTAAGGTTCCAAACATAAAGAAAGCTCTTTTTGCAGATGCTATAGGAACTACATTTGGAGCATGTGTTGGTACTAGTACAGTAAGTACATTTGTTGAAAGTGCATCAGGAGTTGCAGAAGGTGGTAGAACAGGGCTAACAGCAGTATTTACTGCAATAATGTTTGGATTATCATTATTCTTTGCACCTATATTTGCATCAATTACTCCAGCAGTTACTTGCTCAGCACTAGTATTAGTTGGACTGTTTATGATTGAGCCAATAAAGGAAATAGATATTTCAGATTTTACAGAGGCTATACCAGCATTCTTAACTATAATTATGATGCCTTTAGCTTATAGTATATCAGATGGTATTGTATTTGGAGTTATTTCATATATAATATTAAAGCTATTCTCAGGAAAAACAAAAGATATTACTATTCCTACAGTAATAGTAGGAATAGTATTCTTATTGAAATTCTTAATATAAGATACATAATAAGGTACATAAAAAATAAAATATTAGATTAGAAAAGTTTTTAAAGAATCTAAATGATTTAGATATAGGACAGTAGATAGTTTTGTGTAAATCACAAAACTATCTACTGTTTTTTGATTTATCTATGTGTCTATTCTACTTGTAATATTGCTTAATATTGAAAATCGTTATCTCATAGTGTATAATTTGCTTAAATTAGTAGATTATTCAAGAATTTTATTGTTTTAAGGCTATATTTTAAAATAATGTTGATATTGTAATAAGGATTAAGATTTATTTTTAAAGTTTCTAAATCACATTCTACAGTCCATAAGATATATCAACATTTAACTAAAATATAGCCTATTTTAAAATATACAATTTTTGATTTGTAAAAATAAAGTTACTTGAATGTCTTAAAATTTAAGGGGGGTAATACAAATGAAAACTACTAAGAAGGTTTTAATATCATTAGCACGAGGATTATTAGCTGTTATGCTTATAAATGGTTTAACATACAATTATAACTATAATGCAAAAAATAATAGTTCTGAAAATAAAGTTGTGCTGGCAAGTGTAAAAAATGAAAATAAGAACTTGACAGACGAATCCACAAGTGAAGGTATAGCTACTAAAGGAAGTGTAGTAGAAGATTTATCTAAAAAAGAAGATAGTGGATTAGTAAAAGCCAATAATATAGAAGAAGACTTATTAACTAGCAATAGTGGACAATCTATAAAACCAAGTATAGAGAATCAACCTATTGTAACAAGCAAAGATAATAACTCAATAATAACAACAAATAATAACGAACTTATAAAAAGCAATCCAATTAAAAATAATAGTGATGATATAGATGAAAATATTTATGGACTATCTTATAATTCAAATAAAATATTATCATATAATGGAGAAGAAATTGAAAATTTTATACCAGCTGAAGGTTTTGAAAATCCCAATAAATATATTGTAGTAAAACGAGAAAAGAAAAAAATTTCGGATTCGACTGCAGATATTTCAATTATGGATTCAATAAATGACAGAACTTATCCTGGTGCGGTACAACTTGCAAACAAAAATCTTATAGAAAATAAACCTGACATAATTGCATGCGAAAGAAAACCAATTACTATAAGTGTTGATTTACCTGGTATGAGTGATGATGGTAAAAAAGTTGTTAATTCACCTACATATTCTTCAGTTAATTCTTCAATAAATTCTTTACTGGAAACATGGAATTCAAAATATTCATCTAGATATACTATCCCTACAAGAATGAATTATTCTGACACTATGGTGTATAGTAAATCACAAGTATCTACAATGTTTGGATGCAATTTTAAAGTTTTAAGTAAGTCATTAAATATAGATTTTGATTCTATATTTAAAGGTGAAAAAAAGGTTATGATTGTTGCATACAAACAAATTTTTTATACAGTAAATGTAGATGCACCTGATCGTCCATCAGATTTATTTGGTGATAGCGTAACTTTTGATAAATTAGCTTTAAAAGGGGTAAATAATGATAATCCTCCTGCGTATGTTTCTAATGTTGCATATGGTAGAACAATTTATGTGAAACTTGAAACAAACTCTAAGAGTGCAAATGTTAAAGCAGCATTTAAGGCATTAATAGATAACCAAGACATAAGTAGTAATGCAGAATATCAAGATATACTAGATCAAAGTTCATTTACCGCTACTGTTCTAGGCGGAGGAGCACAAGAACATAATAAAGTAATTACTAAAGATTTTGATCAAATAAGAAATGTTATTACAAATAATTCAGTATATAGTCCACAAAATCCAGGATATCCCATTTCATATACGAGTACATTTTTAAAAGATAATAGTATAGCATGTATAAACAATAAAACAGAATATATAGAAACAACTGCAACAGAATATACTAATGGTAAAATAGTACTTGATCATAGTGGAGCATATGTTGCTCAATTTGAAGTGACATGGGATGAAGTTAGTTATGATAAAGAGGGAAATGAAATAGTCGAACATAAATCTTGGTCAGGAAACGATAGTGATAGAACGGCTCATTTTAATACTGAGATATATTTAAAAGGAAATTCGAAAAATATTTGTGTGAAAATAAAAGAATGCACAGGACTTGCATGGGAATGGTGGAGAACTGTTGTAGATGCTAAAAATATACCACTAGTAAAAGAGAGAACTTTTTCAGTATGGGGTACAACATTATATCCTAAAAAATCAATTGAACCTGAAATTTAAAATATATATTCATTAAAAAATATATTAACAATTATTTAGATATATGGTTATGTTTTAAGTCAATGTTGATATTTTAATATAAAGTGATTAGTAATTATAATCATAATATAAAAAGACATAATAATAAATTAGAAGAAGAACTTTTGCTAAAGAGAGGGTGTAAATATTTTTGTGTATTCTGATTTTCTTCTTAGAAATAATGTATAACTTAAGTATTTAAACTAATCTTTAATTTTGTCTAATAATGTATATATATAGTGATTGAATTATTTATCCTTTACGTATATTATCTCCAATTAGTGGTAATAATATACCTAGGCAAAATAACTTTTAAGGAACTTTAATTTTAGGAATATCCTAATTTAAAGTTCTTTTTCTTGTGATGTTTTATTAAGTATA
>NZ_FOMG01000078.1 GCF_900112485.1 Clostridium uliginosum | reverse complement strand
TAGGTTGTTGAATAACTAATTTTTACAAATATTTATTTAAAAAATATTCTTAGGAATCATAAATTCCAAGGATATTTTCTCGTTTTGATTCCTTGCTGTTTTTTATTAAATTCATCCACTAAATATGCTAATAGAACCCATTTTATATGACGTTCGTATCGGGCCTGCCCATAGAGTCTTGGATTTTCTAAATTATATAAACCTTTTAACACAGAAAATAGTTGCTCTATCTTTAATCTGTTTTTATATAATTTTAATCCAATAGGAGACTTAATAAATAAAGCATTTTTATATCTAACACGGCTGAATGAATCAATACTCTTAGAATTACGCATATTTACATCTGTTAATAAATTGAATTCTAAATTGTTAGAAATATCAAACCATGATTCATCATCGTATGCTGCATCTGCAAGTATTACAAATGGATTATATATTTTAGCTTCATAAAGTAAATGTGAAACTTGATTATCATAGACATTAGCAGTTGTTAAATCGAAAACCAACGGTATTATAATATCAGTAACAGCTGCAATACAATGTAATTTGTAACCTTTGTAATAGCCAAGGCGAGTACCCTTACCCGATTTAGCTTCGCTATCGTATTTTGAACTTCTTAATGCAGTTCCATCTATTGCACATAGTCTAGTTTTTGGATCAACAAGTTCAACAAACATAGCATAAATGCCATAATATATATGTTTTTCTAAGGCAGTAGCTCTTAAAGAAAATGTAGAGTAATCTGGTACTTGTTCAAGATTTATTATAGATTGAAATATAAAATCTTGTTTTATACGATATTCAAGTTCTCTTAAACTAAAGATACTATTTTTAACTCCATATAACATACATGAAACTATTTGTTCATCTGAGTACTTACGTGGTCGACCTTTAGGCTTTGTATTACTTGAGTTTAATTTAGCAAATGCAATTTTAACAGCTTCAAAAATTTTATAATAGATGTTTTCGCTTTTAATATTTGATGGTATAATCATATTCGAGTCATTCCTTATGTGATGTATTTGTTGTTTTTAGCGAAATCATTATATCACAAAGGAATGGCTTATTTATTTTTTACAATTTTTGTTTACTCAACAACCTA
>NZ_FOMG01000044.1 GCF_900112485.1 Clostridium uliginosum | reverse complement strand
ACAGAAAAATTTAAAAGGTCTGACTCCAATTGAATATCGAAATCAGACCTTGGCTTCATAATTTTTTTGTTTTTTCATCTGTCTACTTGACAGGGGGCAGTTCATTTTCGTGGGTTTTATGGCGGAGGCTATGCATAACCTTTGAAATCCACTATTAATAATGTAATTACTTTTTGACAGCCGAACTTCTTCATTTTTTCCATAAGTTTTGGTAAAACTGCTTCAGAACTTGCTGTAGTATAAGCAAGAATACTTTCTAATATTATTGCTGTTTTGCACCACTAAATTAAAGTCGTTGATTTTTTAATATTTTTGCTTATTTTACATAATTAATCCAACAATAGTTGCTGTTAACACACTTACTAATGTTGCACCATATAGTAGTTTTAGTCCAAAACGTGCAACCACATTTCCTTGTTCTTCATGAAGTCCTTTTACTGCTCCTGAAAGAATTCCAATTGACGAGAAATTTGCAAAAGAAACTAAGAATGTAGAAACAATAGCAGTTGATCTTGCTGATAAATGTACACTTCCGCTTGATAATAAATTCATTGCAACAAATTCATTTGATACTAATTTAGTTGCCATTACACTTGCAGCTTGTATTGATTCATTTAAAGTTACACCCATTAAAAATGCAAATGGAGAAAATACATATCCAATCATGTCTTGGAAGTCAACTCCAAAAACTGTCTTAAACAATGTATTAATCATAGCAATTATTGCTACAAATCCAACTAACATAGCACCAACTATAACAGCTACTTTGAATCCATCCATAATATATTCCCCAAGAACTTCAAAAAATGTTTGTTTCTTTTCTTCCTGAACTACTAAAATATCGTCTTCTTCTGTTACAGTATATGGATTTATAACTGACGATATAATGAATCCACCAAATAAATTTAAAACAATTGCTGTTACAACATATCTAGGTTGTAACAGAACCATATAAGAACCAACTATAGACATAGATACTGTTGACATAGCTGATGCACAAAGAGTATATAATCTATGTTTAGGTAATAAGCCAAGTTGTTTTTTTACTGAAATAAATACTTCAGATTGACCAAGAATAGCTGATGCTACTGCATTATAAGATTCTAATTTACCCATGCCATTAACTTTGCTTAAAACTAATCCTATATACTTCACTACAAAAGGAAGTATTTTTAAATACTGTAAAATACCAATTAAAGCAGAAATAAAAACTATTGGTAGAAGAACACTAATAAAAAATGAAAACTGATTATCATTAACTAATCCACCAAATGCAAAATTTACTCCTTCTCCGGCGCATTTAAGCAATTCTTCAAACCCCTTTGCTATACCACCTACTAAATAATTTCCTGCTCCAGTATTTAGTAAGATAAAACCAAGTATGAATTGTAATATAAGCATTGTAATGATAGGCTTATACTTTACATTTTTCTTATCACTACTCCCAACCCACGCAAGTCCTAAAACAACAATTAATCCGATGATTCCAATAATATATTTCATTTTTATGCTCCTTCTTGAATACGATAAGTTTAATATTATGATGTTATACATCTGTTACAATAAAAACACTTTATTTTTGGGTAGATTGTTTTATTTGTTTTTAATAACCTTTAATCCAAATTTGTAATTATACTTTATAAGGCATATTCAAAAAAATAATACAAATTCAGACAAGTATTTTTCACCATAATTTGAAAATATTTGTATTCGGTTTCATTTAAATGTAGTAACTTAATTTTACAATTTTTTATTATATATTCCTTTTGAACGTTTGTAAAGAATTGATCGAGATTTTGTTCACTTACAATTTGAATATTACTTGTTAAATGGTTATAAATTACCATTTTAATAAAAAAGTTACACAAATAGCTTTTTAAATACTAAAAAACGCTCTTTTGTAATTATTTATAATAAAACAATTACAAAAAAAGCGCTTGTATATTAAAGCTCTATTTAAAAAATATTTATTTTCATTTTTCCCTAAAAATCTAAGTATAGTTAATTATAGATGAAATTTTGTTCCTATGTTATTCTAAAAGCCGTTTTGCAGTATATTGATCAGTAATCAAAACATTGGCAATTTTTCCTTTTAAGGCCCCTTTAATTGCTTTTACTTTATGTTCCCCACCTGCAACTAAAATGGATTTTTCTTTTTCTTTAAGAGTATCCAATGATATAGCTATAGTACGATTATAAATTTTTTCATTACAAATCTCGCCATTATCATCAAAAAATGTGAACAAATGTTCCCGATACTTTTTTGCTTTAAAATCATTTTCTATGTTTCGCTTAAATAACCTAAACGAAAAAGTAATGCCCCATCTTCAACAATACCAACTGTAAAAATGGCTATATTGCTTGTATACCCATTTCCAAGATATTCTTAATATGATGGTCTTTTTCTACCATTTGTTTTATATTAGAATTGTTAAAAATCACCGGTAACAGCAAATATCTTAGAACTGCCTGAAAAGTTTTATCAAGAATAGAAACCGTTTCTGATGCATATATATATATTTACTTCTGAATAAGTAATCCACCCTTGTAGCTGAACCACTTCTACTCCTTTAACATTTTGAGGGGTAAGTTTTTTTGCAACTTCATGCATTGTTGTTCCTACACTTACTCCAATAACATCTCCGTTTTTCACAGTTTCTTCTAAGTATTCTGCCGCTTGTTGACTAATATATTCTATGATAGAATCATAATCATCCTTTGGTGAAAAAGCAACACGTGCATCACTTAGTCCATATTTTTCTTTTAATTGATATGCTAACTTATCTAAATCAGCAAACGAATCAATTATATTAATTGTAACATAACCTTTTTCTTTGGCATATTTAAGAAGCCTTGATATAGTTGGTCTTGATATCCCAAGCTGTGATGCAATCTGTTGTTGGCTATAATCTGACTGATAATAAAGTCTTGCCACTTCCACACTCAATTCTTGTTTTGCATATTATCCACCAGGTTCACTTCCTCTCCCTCTTCTCCTATATACATAATACATCGCTTTACAGCATTGCCAAAACAATCGTTTTCAAAAATTAGTCGTGGGTTATATATTGTCTTCATTTATAAACCTACACCCTAAAATTCTTAATATTTTAATTATTCATTTTTTATCTTTATAATATTGATTATATTCTGCTCTAAAATTGCAATATGGACATTTAGCTGTAACATTTAGATTAAATTGTTTTTCCTCTTTAGTATAATAACTAATTATAGAAATCGATTTCACAACAGCTTGAGAATTTACCCCATCAATCCACCTAAATTTATTGTTACAAATATCGCATACAACTTCATTTGTTAAGTTTCCCTCATTATCTTTTATAGCAAATAATTCTTTTGTTATTTCTTTGTTATTCATATAAAATTCCCCCCATAAAATATTATTACCCTAATATTATAATATTCTATAAAAGTACACATTTTTCCTGCTATTTTCCCCACAAAACCAAGTACAACAAGTACAAATAAAATCATAGCGCCATAAACAGTAATAACTAATTTTCCCAATGGAATCAAGGAAGCTAGTCCAAATTTAGAAACTGTTACACCTATTAAACCAAATACCCCTAGTGGAGCAAGTTTCATAATTTGATTTGTTACCCAAAACATTGCATCAGCCACACCTTGGCAAATGGCAATAACTGGCTTTCCTTTATCACCAATTGCAGCAACTCCTAAACCAAACATAACTGAAAAAAATATAACAGGAAGTAAATCACCTTTAGCAAGTGAAGCAAAAATATTAGTTGGAACAATATTTATAAATGTATCCATAAAGCCATGATTAGATGCAGCTTCCGCTGTACTCATATATTTATCAATACTAACTGTTGAAAGTTCCTGAATATTTACACCAGTTCCTGGATGAACTAAATTTGCTACTAATAGACCTAATATAATAGCAAATGTGGTTACTACTTCAAAATAAAGTATTGTTTTTCCACCAATTTTACCTACTTGCTTAATATCGCCTACCCCAGCAACACCAACAACAAGTGATGAAAAGACAATAGGAACAACTATCATTTTGATTAATCTGATAAAAATATCCCCAAATGGTTGTAAATATGACTCAACAACCGGATTACCATAGAAAACACCTCCTACTATAATACCTAGTGTAAGTCCAATAAGAATTTGAATTGCTAGTCCTAATTTTTTCATTTGATAGCCCCTTTCAATAGTCTATAATTTTCAGTTTTTCTTCCTTAAATTTACTATAATGAAACATATTCGACAAAATTCCATATAAAAATCAATTCGCAGCGTATAGTATAACATAAATAAAAATATTTATCCCTATGTTTTAAAATTCTAAATAGACAACTATAATAATTGCATCTTTTTCCTTTAAGATATCCCTTAAAACTTTATACACGTGCTTTAAGCGCAATTTATATAAAAATCAAAAGCCTAGAGAATAAAAGAAAATCCTCTAAATCCCGTATTATTACTACATCATCTAGTCTTACTAACATTGTCTAAAATTAAATATTAGTAATTGTTTCCATAATGTGACTTAATAATCTAAGTTTCCTCATAATTTAACGCAAAAAGGTATTGACAAAGGACTATACACAGTTTAGAATTAAAATCATCAAAAAAAAAAGCTATGATGGAGACAAGTAAAAAAAATATTCACCAACAGTGAACTGGGGATAGTGTGAACCCAGTGGCAGAGTTTTTTTGAATAACACTCCGGAGCTGCAAACTGAAATATTTGCATACTGTAATTTGAACCCAAGGTTTGATGCAGGCTGAAATGAAGTAGGAGCGCCGTATTCCATTCGTTATTTGGATACCAGTAGTAGCTGGAAAGAGAGACCAATATGGTAAATTAGGTGGCACCGCGGATAAGCGTCAATTCGTCCTATTATTAAGACAGAATTAACGCTATTTTTATATCTAAGGGGGTTATTATTAATATGTGTACAATTATGTGTTATACAGGAACAGACATGAAACATGAAAAATTTGCAGAAGCATTACAAAGAACTGAGTCAAGAGGACCAGATATGACGGAGATTCTTACTTTACCATCTGGTATTTTAGGATTTCAAAGACTTGCTATTATGGATTTAAGTTATAGTGGAATGCAACCATTCACAAGAAAAATGGATGCATCTATCTGTAACGGTGAAATTTACGGCTTCCGTGAACTAAAAAAGGAACTAATAGAAAAAGGACATAACTTTATTTCTGATAGTGATTGTGAAGTATTAATTCCTATGTATTATGAATATGGATTAGATATGTTTGCAAAATTAGATGCAGAATTCGCAACTGTTATCTACGATGGGGAAAAAGATAGTTTTATTGCAGCAAGAGATCCATTTGGAATTCGTCCTCTATTCTATGGCTATTCTGAATGTGGTAAAATCATGTTTGCAAGTGAGGCAAAAAATTTAGTTGGTCTTACAGATAAGATAATGCCATTTCCATCTGGCCACTACTATGCTGATGGTAAATTTACATGCTATTGTGATATAGCAGCAACAGAAGGTGAATATTTCAAAGATGATTTAGAAGTTATTTGTAAAAATATTCATGATAAATTAGTAGCTGCTATAGAAAAACGTATGGATGCTGATGCTCCTGTAGGTTTCTTATTAAGTGGTGGCTTAGATAGCTCATTAGTATGCTCAGTTGCTCAAAAATTATATCCTGGAAAACAAATTAAAACATTCTGCATAGGTATGACTGAAGATGCTATTGACTTAAAATACGCAAAGGAAGTTGCAGATTACATTGGTAGTGATCATACTGCTGTTTATATGACAAAAGAAGACGTTCTTGAATCACTTGATGAGGTTATTAAGCTTCTTGGAACTTATGATATTACAACAATAAGAGCAAGTATGGGAATGTACTTACTTTGCAAGAAAATACATGAGATTTCTGATGTAAAAGTTCTTCTAACAGGTGAAATTTCTGATGAATTATTCGGCTATAAATATACTGATTTTGCTCCAAATGCCGAGGAATTTCAAAAAGAATCACAAAAGAGAGTAAGAGAACTTTATATGTATGATGTACTCCGTGCAGACCGTTGTATCAGCTCAAATTCTTTAGAAGCAAGAGTACCATTTGGAGATTTAGATTTTGTAAAATATGTTATGGCAATAGATCCTGAAAAGAAATTAAATAAATATAGCATGGGTAAATACCTTTTAAGACATGCATTTGAAGGCGATTATCTACCAAATAGTATTTTATATCGTGATAAAGCAGCATTTAGCGATGCTGTAGGACATTCTATGGTAGACTATTTAAAGGAATATGCAGAAAAATGCTATTCTAACGAAGAATTTGAAAAACTATGTGAAAAGTATGCATATCATGCTAAACCATTCACAAAAGAATCATTATTATATAGAGAAATTTTTGAAAAATACTATCCAGGTCAATCAGAAATGATAGTAGACTATTGGATGCCAAACAAAGAATGGGAAGGCTGTAACGTAAATGATCCTAGTGCCAGAGTATTATCAAATTACGGTAACAGTGGTAAATAATTAATAAAATCTAAGTTGATTTATTTTATTTTCAAAAAGTGTTGGCAAAATATATAAGAAACATATACTATTGAATAAGACAAAGATGCCTTAGAAACATATATAAACGTATATTTCTAAGGCACCTTTTGTTTTTTTAATTATAATATATATTGTAGCAAAGTTTCTGCATTTCTATAAATATATCTATCCACTTCTGTAAATACTTAATCAGTCGTTAGTTTACCTACATATTTGAAATCATTATATATAGAATATATTCCTTTAAAACATTCACATATATCATGTGCCATCGCCACCATAGAAATAATTATTTATATATGCTGCTTGAATTAAAACATCATATTCATCTATTAAATAATATGATAGGTTGGGCATATGGATTCTTACATTTCTACATCTTCCCAACTTATGTTAAAGCTTATTTTCCAAAGAATTATATTAACCATAAAAAGTACTAATGCAAATATTCCAACAAATATAATATTATTTCTAATTATTATGTGTATTGCAGCAAATATTCCAACAAGCATCAAGGTCAGTATCCCTGGACCTATGAGCTTGCCACTATCAACAGTAGCAAATTTCACACTAAAAGGCATTCTCTTATTTGATATTTTAAAGTACTCTAAGGATGATATTAAAAGAACTAAAAACATTACAATTAAATCTATAATTATTGATGGTCCTTTTAATATTAAAAACACTGTAGCTACTAATAAATAAATTGGTATAACTAATTTAAATAAAGTTCCTTTTATTGCTCCTTTTATTATTACCCCTGGATCTTTTATTGGTAATACCTTGTATATAAATGCGCCTTTATAACTATCGCTATTATTTATATAAGCAGTGCAGAAACATAACATTAATATAGTTATATACATTAATAAATGTACTTTCCCCCCACAGCTTGTTTGAATATTTTCAATGAATGATTTTCTTCTATTAGTAAAAATAAATAGAACTGGCATAAATACAGCCATTGCAAGAGATGGATATACCTTAAGCTTAAAGTTTCTCTCTGTAGCTATCATATTTTTAGTAAATATAAACATGCTTTTTTCAATTTTATCTCTGCAAATTAATCCTGCTATAAACTCTTTTCTTTTTTCACTTCCACGGCTTATAGCTCCTCCATTATCATTTAACTTTTGAAGATTCTTTTCAAAATAAGGCACTACTTTTTTAACATAAAACGTAATTAATATAACTGGACCTAATATAGCCATTGCAGATAAAAATATTAAAAAATAATTTTTATCTCCATCTATTAATATTCCAAAGGGAGATGCAAACCACATAGATGGAACTAAACCATGCCAAAATTTAGGCACATAGTCTGTTTTAATACCCTCAATTCTAAAAATTCTACCAAATAACTGATAGCCAAAAGCAAATACAAATGCTAAAAATATTTGAAAATAATTTATTATATCCTTTAGTTTTTCTCCATCAAAAAACTTTAAAACTAAAGTATATAAAAATGCTGTTATTACTATAACTATTAGAGCTAATAGTATATTTTCTATAATAAAGATTGGAGAAAATATCACTCCGTATTTTATTGTTCCAATAATTAAAGGAATGAAATTTAAAGACAGAGATATACCCATTAGATATATACATATATGCGTAAGCTTTGCAGCATTAAAAGTTTTACTATCTATAGGCTTTGGCAATAATATATTTTTTTCCTTTACATCTAATAAAACTGCTGAAAAATCTGATATCATAAGCGACACCATCATAAATAGATTCACACCTACAACAATATTTATATTTTTCAAGGCTGACATATCACTTATCATTATTAATCCAATGAAAATGCTTAAAAATCCATTAAAAATAAGCAGACGCACATAATTATTCTTATCCTCATTTTTAACAGATTTTTTATTATTTGTTAAAACAGTACTTACCCTGCGTCCATCCATAGTTAATTTTATTTGTAAAATCATTCGCATAATATCATAATTAACACCTGATTTTTTATATAATCCTTGAAATTTATCTAATAGCTTTAATATTCTAAATTCCTTCATAGCTATACCTCTTCAACTAAAGAAACAAATTCCTTAGCAATATTTCCATGTTCATTAAAACCTGTTAATTGATTGAATATTTCCTCTAACGAACTTTCCTTCTTACTATTTTTAAGTTCCTCAAAACTTCCATCTGCAGCTATTTTTCCATTATTAATAAGTACAATCCTATCACTTACCTTTTCGACAACATCCATTATGTGTGAAGAATAAAATATAGTTTTTCCTTCTTTAGCAAGGTTGCTCATGACTTCTTTAAATATCATTACACTATTAGCATCTAGTCCACTTAAAGGCTCATCAAAAAATAGTATATCTGGATTATGAATTAAACTACATATTATAAGAAACTTTTGCTTCATTCCTTTTGAATATGAGGATATCCTAGAATACATAGCGTTTTGGATTGCAAATAAATTCATAAGCTTCTCTGCTCTTTCAATAAGTTTTTCTTGTTCTAGCTCATATATTCCGCCTAAAAAGCTTATATATTCAAACGCAGTTAAATTTTCATAGATATCTGCAAGCTCTGGAACATATCCTATTTTCTTCTTGTACTCTACACTTCCATTACTTATATCTTGTCCTAATATTTCTATCTTTCCTTCATAACCTTCTATTATGCCAAGCATTATTTTTATAGTTGTACTTTTACCAGCACCATTAGTTCCTATATATCCTATTATTTGTCCTCTTGGAATCTCTAAATTTATTCCATTAAGCACATACTTGTCTCCATAGCTCATTCTGAGATCCTTAATTGATATTATGCTTTCTAAATTTTCCATAACTTTTTTCCCCTTAAAGGCACAAAAATGTGCGTACTTGATATTTTATTTCTAAATAAAATATACTAATAACATACCAAATAAACGTTTAAATGTAAATGAATAGTGAAATAGGAGCTACCCCTAATCCTGCCTTTGTGTTTAAAATAAGCACTCATATAATATATCTATACTTATTTCAAAAAAATATTCTAATATTATTCTTAGCACAATATCAACTCTGCTTTAAAGGGTAAATATAAAAAATACTATCCTATATTTAAACAAAAACATAGGATAGTACTAAATTAAACACTTTGCAATTATTTTGCTAAAATTTCAACTCCAGTTTCAGTTATTAAAACTGTATGTTCCCATTGAGCTGATAATGAATCATCTTCTGTATAAATAGTCCAATCATTTTCTGCATCTACATACACTTCATAGTGTCCTGCATTTACCATAGGCTCTACTGTTAAAACCATTCCTGGTACTAATACCATGTCTGTGCCTTTTTTCCCAATATGAGGTACAAAAGGATCTTCATGAAATTGATTCCCAACACCGTGTCCACCTAACGCTCTAACTATTGTATATCCATTTTTATGTGCAACTTCTTGACAAGCAGCTCCAACATCTCCTAGGTGTCCCCAAGGTTTTATAGCTTTAACTCCAGCTTCCATACACTCTTTGGCTACAGTTACTAATTTCTTAGCTTCTTCGCTAACATTTCCTATCATAAACATTCTAGAAGCATCTGAATAATATCCATTAAGAATTGTTGAAACATCTACATTTACTATATCTCCATCTTTAAGGATTATTTTTTCATCTGGTATACCATGGCATACTTCATTATTAATAGATGTACAAACACTCTTTGGAAATCCTTCAAAATTTAATGGAGCAGGAATAGCACCATGTTCTACTGTATAATCATAAACTAATTTATCTATTTCTAACGTAGACATACCAGCTTTAATCTTACTTGCAACTAAGTCTAAAACTCCATTATTAATCTTTGAACTCTTTCTTATCCCCTCTATATCTTCAGGGCTTTTAATTATTTCTCTTTCTGGAACTATCTCATTTTTTAGTCTTAAGCTTTCTAATTTTTCATCAAATTCTAAGTGGCATCTTTTATATTTTAATCCACTGCCACACCAACATTTTGCGTTTCTATTTGAAAACATTTTTAAATTACACCTCTTTACTATATTTCACATATATTTCTATTATATATATTCGGTATATTTAAATCAACTGTAAATGCCTTATTAACCTCTTGCTTTAGGCACATGAAAGAAAATAATATACCAAAGTGCATCATATATTTTGTCTATTATTTTTTTGAATATGCTTTAGAACACTTAAGTTGCTTTCCTTTAATAGTAGCAGTTTTTAATGCTTCTATAACAGCATTTCCTTTTCCATTTAATATATCAATATAAGAAACCGTATCCTGAACATCTATTATTCCAATATCATCTCCAGTTACTCCTTCTATTTTAGTAACCGCTCCAACTATATCTCCTGGACGGATTTTTTTCTTTTTTCCTCCATTTAGATATATCTTTGTTATGTCCTTATTTATAATTTTTGCTTTTTCTGTTTTCCTCTTAGGTTTAGTTTTAAGAAGTTGCAATCCTTGGTCTAAATTATTAGACACTTCATCTTTATTTGGAACTGCCTTAACTTGTATCTTAAATCCTATAAGTTCTTGAATATCATTTAAAAACTTATCTCCTCCATTTTTACATAAAGTTAATGCTTTCCCTTTAGCTCCAGCTCTTCCTGTTCTTCCTATTCTATGTACATAAGCTTCCTTTTCAACTGGAAGGTCGAAGTTTATTACATGAGTAATTCCTTCAATATCAATTCCTCTTGACGCTACATCAGTTGCAACTAAAATTCTAAAGTCACCTCGTCTAAAATCTTCCATAGTTCTAAGTCTATCTTTTTGTAACATTCCACCATGTATTTTATTAGTTGAGTATCCCTTATTTTCTAAATAATCAAATATCATATCAACATTCTCTTGTGTTCTACAGAATATCATTCCTGTTTCAGGCATTTCACAGATTAATAAGTTATTTAATACATCTAATTTTTTATCATATTCTACATGATAAATATACTGATCTATCTTATCTGTTATTAATTTTTGTGATTCGATTGATATACTTGTTGGATTATTCATATGCTTATTACACAATGATTTTATCTCATCAGGCATTGTAGCTGAAAATAACAACGTGATTTTTCTTTTAGGTAGTTTTCTTATTATACCCTCTACTTCCTTTATAAATCCCATATTAAGCATTTCATCTGCTTCATCTATAACCAAATAATTAAGTTTTGACACATCCAAACTTCCTCTATCTAAATGGTCTAATATCCTCCCTGGAGTTCCAACAACTATATGAGTTTTTTGTTTTAACTTTCTTTCTTGTTGTGTTATTGGTTGCTTACCAAATACAGCAACAGCATTTATTCTTTTAAATCTTCCTATATTAGAAATATCTTCACTAACTTGCACTGCAAGCTCTCTGGTTGGTGTTAAAACCAATACTTGAGGTTTGTTTTCTTCCCAATCTATCTTTTCACATAATGGTATCCCAAATGCAGCTGTTTTACCGCTTCCTGTTTGAGATTTAACTACTAAATCCTTATTCATAAGTATTTCTGGTATTACTTTTTCTTGAACTTCAGATGGCTTTTCATATCCTAAGCTCTCTATGGCTTTTAATATTTCATCACTTATTCCAAATTTGTTAAACTCTTTGCTCATTTTTTAAATTTCTCCTTTATAATAACAAAAGCATCAATAATCTCATCTTAATTATAAGTATTGTTTATGCTTTTACTTTTTACTACAACAAAAGTATTATTATTTTAATTAATCTAGTACAAAATATACATAACATATTGGACTGTTATTTTTTTATATACATAACTATCTTTATTAATACTTAATGCTTTGTTAATTTATAATATATATGTTATATGTAGAAATACTACTTACCTTTCATTACCGTATGATAAGCTAACTGTAAAATTTTAATTAGTACTTAATATATATTACTATTTAATTTTATATTAACTATATGATTATATACCAGAAACACAAGTTTAACTAGCAAATTCCCCTTATTAAGTATATAATTAAGCGTATTACGCACATTCAAAATAATTAGAAACAAAGGAGAACATAATAATATGAGTAACTCATTTAATGACTTAAATTTAAATTTAGATATAATAAAAGGATTAGAAAAACAAGGAATATTAGTTCCTACTGACATACAAAGTGTAGTAATTACACCAGCATTAGAAAATAAGGACATTATAGGTGAAGCATTTACTGGAAGTGGTAAAACTTTAGCTTATCTTCTTCCTATCTTTGAAAAAATAAATACTGAAAAAAGAGAAATGCAAGCTATTGTTTTAGCGCCTACTCATGAATTAGTTATGCAAATAGATGCCCAAATTAAATTACTTGCAAATAATTCTGGAGTACCTGTAACTTCAATGGGAATCATTGGTGATGTTAATATTAACAATCAAATTAAAAAGCTCAAAGAAATTAAGCCACATATAATAGTAGGTTCAACTGGAAGAGTATTTGACCTTATAGGAAAGAAAAAAATATCTGCTCATACTATAAAAACAATTGTTATAGATGAAGGAGATAACTTATTAGATCCTAAAAGAGTTCAAGTTGTTAAAGATATAATAAAAACAACTATGAGAGATAGACAACTTATGGTATTTTCTGCTTCTATCAAGCCAGAAACTCTTGAAGTAGCTAAAGAATTAATGAAAGAACCTTTAATATTAAAATCTGAAGCTAAAACTTCTATTAATCCTAATATTTCACATGTATATGTAACATGTGATAGAAGAGATAAATTTGAAGTACTTAGAAAAATTATTGCAGCTGAAAATCCAGAAAAAGCATTAGTATTTGTTAATGATAATGAAGATATTGAATTAACTACATTAAAGCTTAATTATCACAATAAAAATTGTTATGCTATAAGTGGAAACATATCTAAAGAAGAAAGAAAAATAGCTATGGATAGCTTTAGAAATGGTAAAATTAAAGTATTAGTTTCATCTGATATATCTGCTAGAGGACTTGATATTCCAGATATCACTCATGTATTTAACCTTGATTTACCATTAAAGCTTAATGAATATTTACATAGATCAGGTAGAACTGCAAGAGGAACTGCAAGTGGTACTTGTATATGTTTAGCTACAGATAAGCAACTTAATATAATAAAAAAATATGAAAAGGAATTTGATATAAAATTCCAAGAAAAAAGAGTATATAGAGGTGTATTAGAACCAGTAAGAAGATATCAAGAGTAGATATTTAAACTTTGTATATGTTTTAAGGTGCATGAAATAAACTAACAGTTCAAAAATGTGTCTAAATTAATACTAACTTTTATCAATAAACAATGTACAGTATATACTGATTATATTTATTATAAATAATTATAAATGTATAAAATCCTTATATAAATGGAGGTAGCAAGATACTCTTGCTACCTCCATAATTATTTTATTTTCAAGCCAATCAACTATGTATTTTAGGCACATTTACAGTATTCAAAGTCTATTGTATAATTTACCATGAAATATTCTATACAAAGGGGCTGACTTAATGAAAAATCAAAAAGCATTTTTGAACTTATTAGCATTTTTAACTGTAGCTGTTTGGGGTACTACTTTTGCATCAACTAAAATATTACTTAATGTTTTAACCCCAGCTGAAATTATGTTTTTTAGATTCTTAATAGCGTACATAATGTTAATTATAATTTATCCTAAGTTTCATAAAATAACTTCCTTTAAAGAAGAGTGTATATTTTTAATAGCTGGTATTACTGGTGGATCGCTGTATTTTATTACAGAAAATACAGCATTAATTTATACTCTTACTTCAAATGTTGGCTTAATACTTGCTACTGCTCCTATTATCACAGCTCTATTAGCTCATTTTTTTACAAAAGGGGAACAATTAAATAAAAATCTTTTTATAGGTTTTATTGTTGCAATTTCCGGTGTATTTTTAGTTATCTTTAATGGTAACTTTATACTAAAACTAAACCCTATTGGTGATATATTAGCTTTGGCCGCAGCCTTATGTTGGGCTATTTATTCTGTATCTTTAAAAAAAATTAGTAATAAATATAACACTATTTATATAACTAGAAAAATATTTTTTTATGCATTAATTACTATTAGTCCATTTTTATTTTTTTCAAGTACTAAATTAAATATCTCTAATTTATTTACCTTTAAATTAATGTTTAATCTATTATTCTTAGGCGTAATAGCTTCTGGCGTATGTTATGTGACTTGGAGCTATACTATTAATAAATTAGGAGTAATTAAAACTAATAATTATATATACTTAATTCCTATCATTACATTAATTAGTTCTATACTAATACTCCATGAGAAAGTTACAACATTTTCGATTATAGGGGCATTTTTAATATTATTAGGAGTTTATACTTCAGAACATGGTATTAAATTTTCTTTTTCATTAACTAATCAAAATTCTACAAAAATTTAATTATATAAGTTCCAATAAAGTTTGTTCATTAATATAAATCTTAGAATATTTATAAATACTATGATTTAACTACTATAGTGAGGAACTTATATAGAAAATTTATGATATATATGCTTCTAACTAGATATTGTTAATTAGGCACATTCAAAAAAATAATAGACCAGTATGCTTGTCTATTTTGCGTCATACTGTGTCAACAAATTTAGCTAATAGCCCACTATTAACCCAATTTCCCTCCTTGCATGGCACCAAATATACGACGCATCTTTGGTCTGTTATTTTCTTTCATGTGCCTTAAAGATATAATTTTCTATAAAAATTATATAAAAGATTATAAATGTATTAACTTAATTAGAACATATATATTATTAAGATTTTCTTACATTCATTTTATAATAATTAAATGGTGTTATAATGATTTTAAGTTAAATAATACAATTTTGTTAGACATCTTTAAAAACAACTAGTCAATATGCTATTCTATTTTGTGCCATACTTGATAAAGCGAAGTTCACTTATAGCTCCCACTATTAATGAACTCTATCGCCTGGTTTTGCATAAAATATATGTTTCATATTGGACTGCTATTTTTTTTAGATGCATTATTAAAAATTTGCTACTTGTGAATTTTATAATTCGGGAGGAAAAAAATGAAAAAGAAACTTATTACACTATTATTAGTTGTTGTAGTATCTGCTACAGCTTTAATATCTTGTGGAGGTACTAAAAAAGATGTTACAAATACAACAACTGAACAATCTCAAACAACAACTGAAACACCTGCAACAACCGATGCTTCTAATACTCCTACAGTAGAAGTTAAACAAGTGGTTACTATTGCAGATTTAAAGGAAAAAAATGAAGAAGCAATAAAAACACTTTTAGGAGAACCTAAGAGTACTGATAATAATAAATCTATTTATGAAAAAGATAATTATAACTTTGAGATTACTTATATTGATTCAAAGTCTGGAATAGTTAAAATTACCCCTTCAGTGGACATGAAATATCCTAATGATGGAATAAATATATTACATGTATTAGGTATTAATGCTGAAACTCCAGATGTAACTGCTCCTATTGGTCTTATTTGGAATAATAAGTTTGATACTTACAAAATAATAGTAGCTTCAGATGATAAAGTTGAAAACAAACTTAGTTATGTTCAAATTATTTTAGATGAAAAATACAATCAATAATATTATTATTTAATCTTATAGATATTTTCTATATATTTATTATGTATTATAATAATAAACAAAAAATACCTATAAAATTATACTAATACCTATAGACTAGACACGTTAAAAAAACTGTTTAAGTCTATAGGTATTTTTTGTTTTACTACACAATATATATAAGTATTTAGGCATCTTTTTTAAAATAACTAGTCCATATGAAATATATATTAGACTATTATTTTTTTTAGATACCTTATATTATATTGATGAACTCAATTTGTTATATATTGTTTTTGGATTTATATGTAGTTTTTTTATAATTTTGTTTATATTTATTAAAAATATATTGTATAATGAATATATGTATGTGAATATATTGTAGAAAAAAAGGAGGCGATAGTCTATGATTAAATGGGATGATAGTTTTATGATTGGTATTGAAACCATAGATGATCAACACAAATATTTATTTGAATTATGTAGGAAACTCGAAATATTCCTAGAAATTCCTACGGGAGTTTATAAAGTAAAAGATGCGCTTGAACTAGTATGTTGTTTTAGAACTTACATAACTTTTCATTTTTATTATGAAGAAATGTACTTTCACTTATTAGACTATCCCGATTTGGCTAGTCATAAGCTAGAACATGAAGAATTTAAAAAACACATTGTAGATGTAAATATAAATAATTTTTACAATGAAAATTATAATGAATTAAAAACACTATTAAACTTATCATACGATTTAATTTTTAATCATATTAAATCAAAGGATTTCAAACTGAAAAATCTTGTTAAAGAAGAAAATTAGATTCTATAAATTAATTGATAAAATTTAAAAATGAAGCAACTCAAAAGTTTTTAGATTAAAAGTTATCACTTTTGAGCGCTCTTCTTTTTTTGAATGTGCCTAAAATTAATGAGTACTTATTAAAGACCTGCTGCTACAAATATATATCCAAGTGTACCTACAACTCCAACCACAGTTATAACCAATTTTATAACAAAACTCTTTTTAAATATCCCACCTAATATGATAAGATTCTTAATATCAAGCATTGGTCCCATAATTAAAAAGATTGCTACACTACTAAAAGAATACTGATTTAATAAGCTCTTTCCTATAAAAGCATCTGCTTCTGAACATATAGAAAGTATAAAAGCAAGAAACATCATAAATACTATAGATAATATTTTTCCATTTCCTATAGTATTAAATTTATCAGTAGATATTATCACTTGAAAACCTGTTGCTATAAAAGTACCTACTAAAAGATATCTAATAATGTCAAAGAATTCTTTAATTGCATGTTCTAACACTAATTTAAATCTATTTGAATCTTTCTTAAAGCAAGAATTATCATTACAGCCACAATTACAATAAGATTTATTTTCTATTAACCTATCCAATAACAAATAATCTCTTTTTCCTTGAACTAAACTCATAATCATTCCTATTGAAATAGATCCAACTATTCCACCAACTATTCTAAGAATCATCATTGCTGGCTTATCATAAAAAGCAGTATAAGTTGACATTATTACAACTGGATTTATTATTGGTACTGCCAGCATAAAAGTTATAGCAAATCCTAAAGGAACTCCCTTTTTTATAAGTGTCCTTGTTATAGGAATTATTGCACATTCACATACAGGAAATATAATTCCTATTAAAGCAGCCCCAAAATATCCAATTACACTATTTTTAGGTATTATTCTACTTATAGCTTCATTTGACACATATATCTGCATAACAGCTGACACTATAGATCCTAAAAGAATAAATGGAGTAGCTTCAATTATTATTCCCATAAAGGTATTACAAAAATTTTCTACTTTATATTTATTATTTATACCTAATTTATATAATATAACACTCATTGTAAAAATGATAAGTATTAATACTAAAAAGCTTCTCTTCTTATTTTTCACTCTTTTTTTCTCCTTAAAACATTACTCGAGTTTCCTATTTTAATTTTAATTTTCTTTAAAATACCATTATCAAGTATTTTACTTTCTTTTAGAGAAGCATTAAATAAGTACTTATTTTTAACCTCCAAAATATATGCTGTTGGATTTAAATTTCTTAATATATCTAAGGTTGATTTTATTTTTATATTATCACAATCATCTGTATTATTTAGCACTAATACATTTGAATACTGTATAAATGGGAGTAAAAAGTTGCCCATATTTTCAATATACAACATCAAATTCTTAGCATCTCCAATAAAAAATATTGTTTCTATATTGATGTATTCTCTATAATTTTTTTCGTCCAATATATTAATTAATTCTTGTAAGTCCCAAGTTCCATTAAATTCAATAATTATACGATTAGGTACATATTTCTTTATTAAATATATCATTTTATCATTTACTTCTTTTAATTCATTGATCACAATTAGTCTGACTGATTTGTTCTCTAATAACTTTGAACTTATTTTTCCTTCACCCTTTTCTAATTGCACTACTATAATCTTTTCTCCATTAACCATGCTTTCTTTTATTAATGAATTTATAAAACTAGTTTTTCCTGCTCCTAAAAACCCAGTTACAATCTCTACTTCAATTTTCATCCTTTATACCCACCTTAATTAAATAAACGTATTAATTCTTTCTTATTTAAGCCACTTCCAATTATTGAAACTACCCTCTTATTTGCCCATTTTATTTTTCTAGCTTGAAATTCATTTGGTACATAATCAAATTGACAGTACCCTCCATTTATAACCTCGACAATTCCTTTTGCTCTTATAATATTTCCATACTCTTTATTGTTCTCAATAATCTTAAACTTTGTTGCAAGCTCTTCTTCACTCATTTTACTTTTCAAATCTATAGGATAACTCTCAAAAACATCCTTAGCTACATGGTTATGCTTCTTTCTTAATGTAGAGTAATTTGATATCTTATTAATTATAAATTTATTTTGACTGTTTAATTCTTCATTCTTTACTGAACATATCTTTTTAAATTCATCACCTTTTATATCATCCCATGGTTTATATACTATTTCAGCATAAGGATTAATTTTGCCAAGTGAATTTATTGTAATTTCTACTCTATCTTTACTTACCAATTGAGTTCTACTTAATACTAATATATTTGCTTTTTTTATCTGATCTCTATAAAATTCATTAAAGTTCTTTAAATACATATCATATCTTTGTATATCAATTAATGTAATTATATTATTAATTACGAATTTATCTTTAAATTTATCATCTTTAAGAATGTTTAAAATTTCACTAAGCTTTGCTACTCCTGAAGGTTCAATAATGATATTTTCAGGAGTATATTTTTCTATAACTTCTACTATAGCATCACTAAAATTTCCTGTTACCTGACAACAAATGCATCCAGAATTAATTTCTTTTATTATGATATCTGTATCTTTTAATATAGAACCATCTATTCCTACTTCTCCAAATTCATTTTCTATTATAACTGTATTTTTACCATAAACTTTTTCTTTTAATAACTTCTTGATGAGCTTTGTTTTTCCTGCTCCTAAAAAGCCAGAAAATATATCAATTTTGCTTACCATAAAACATATCCCCTTTCTTCCTTACATAATGTACAATTTTTATTAATAAAATAGATCTATACGGAGTTTTATCTTTAACCTCTGTTTTTTCTTTATATAGTTATTTATAATAAAAATCATATAAATATTACTCTCTTTTGCTATTTTTAAATTAAATTTTTAGATTTTAGGCACATAAAATAAAATAACAGACCAAATATATAAAATAGACGAGCATACTGGTCTATTATTTTTTTGAATCTGCCTTAGTGTTTTATGATATATATTCCTTTAATTATTGCTAAAATTTTATTGTTATGTTAATATAATAGAGGTACGTTACACTAACGTTTTAATATTAAAGTTATTAATTAGGAGTGATTTTATGTATAATTTAGATGATTTTTTTAATCAACAAGAAAATAGAATGTATATTAAATATGAGTCCTCTTATCTTACTCCAAAAGTGTTTTACTTTTTATGTGAACCAGTAAATATATATAACATGATTGAAACAGCTAAATTAAATAGGCCTGCACTTGAAGGTGTTATTCCTGAAATCGAGAAATTCTTTGAAACAGGTATGCCAGAAGATATGTTTAAACAAATGATAGGTCGTATGGTTAAATTTATAATTAGAGATTTTGGTTGTTTTCCTCTTGATAAAATTCCTACACTTAAAAGAAAAAATCATATTTTTAAATCTGGATTAAAATATTCTTATGATGAATCTCGTGCAATAAAAAAGATTAAAGTTAAATATGAAATTATATAATAAAGAACCTTCAAAAAAGGGGCTGTCTCAGAATTACTAAGTGAAGTAATAACAAAGAAATAGAAATAACATTTATTAAAGAAGACTAGAAAAATTTCGCTAAGGCATATGAAACAAAATAACAAGTCAAAGATGTGATGTATATTTTGAGTTAGACAAGTAAGTAACATTAGCCAATAGTAAGCTATTAGCTAATGTTACTTACGTAGTATCACTCAAAATAGACTAGCATACTGACCAATGTCATTTAGATAAGGATTTATCCTTGTCAAGATCATCTAAGGATATTGAAAATATTCTTAGGTGACTTTTTTGTCTTACTATACA
>NZ_FOMG01000027.1 GCF_900112485.1 Clostridium uliginosum | reverse complement strand
GCATGAGCAAGTAAAGAATAAGATTCCTGAAGAACATAGCAAAGCAACGATTGAATGGTTTAATAATATTAAATCAAGGCAAGTTTAAGATTCTTTTAGTTCTCAATTTTCTTATATTGTTCAAGAACTCAAAAGCTAAAGCCACATACTGGAATTAAGATACAGTATGTGGCTCTTTTTTACATGTATGTCGGCTGTACCCCACTAGGGGGTATACCCTTTTGAAATATATCCTATTAATTAACACACTTAGTTCAATTTTATGGTATTAAATGATATAATCTATTCTTATAGAATTGAATACTTTACTAAAGGAAAACGATATGATTACCCTTTACGCATCAGCCAGTAAAGAAAATTACCATCTGCTTGATAAAGAGGCATTTTATATTATGACTTTACAGCATTTAATACGGTTTATGCAAAGTACTTTACGGAAAAGCCAGCCAGAAACTGTATTGCGGTAAAAACACTCCCACTTGGTATTTTGTGCGAGGTTGAAGCTGTTGTTTTTTTAGGAGAATAAAGGAGGAAATTAAAATGAGACAATATGTAGTAGATGCTTTTACAGACAAGGTATTTGGAGGAAATCCTGCCGCAGTATGTGTTATGGATGAGTGGCTTCCCGAGAATACTATGATGAAGATAACAAGGGAAAACAATCTATCTGAGACAGCTTTTGCAGTAAAAGAAGGGTTAGATTATAAATTAAGGTGGTTTACTCCAGGTGGTGAGATTGATTTATGCGGTCATGCCACTCTTGCAACAGCATATATTATAACTAATTTTATTGAGCCCGAAATAACAGAAGTTTGTTTCCATACACTTAGTGGACTGCTAGTAGTTGTGAAAAAAGGCGACCTTCTTGAAATGGACTTTCCATCTTATAAATTAAAAAAGGTAGATGTGACTGATGTAATGGTGGAAGCTATTGGAGTTAGGCCTTTAGAAGCATATATGGGAAGAGATTTACTCTGTATTCTTGAATCAGAGGAAGAAGTTAGGAATCTAAATCCAAATCAGGAAAAGATAAGCACACTGGATGGACTGCTTTTGCAGGTTACAGCCAAAGGTAAAGAATTTGACTGTGTGTCAAGATCATTTGCACCTAAATTAAATGTACTAGAAGATCCAGTATGTGGATCAGGGCATTGCCATATCATTCCGTTTTGGGCTAACAGATTAGGAAAAACGGATTTAGTTGCCTATCAAGCTTCTCCAAGAGGCGGCACGTTATATTGTGAATATCAGGGAGAAAGAGTAAAACTGAGTGGTAAAGCAGTTTTATATTCCACTGCAAACATTAATTTTTAATATACTTTAATTAAAGAAGGGCTGTATCATAATACAAATCATTTAATGATATGATGTATATTCAAAAAAAATAGAAATAACATTTGTGTAAGAAGCATTGAAAAATAAGCTTAGAGTTTCTTCATTTGAAGTTGTTCCATAAATGATTGTCCTAATGCACATTAGGAGCAATCTTTTATGGGTACAACTTTAAATGTTAGAAATTCTTAGCGAAATTTTTCTAGTCTTCTTTAATAAATGTTATTTCTATTTCTTTGTTATTACTTTACTTGATAATTCTGAGACAATACCTTATTTTTTTACAATGTTCTTTTATTGTTTAAGAACTCAAAAGCTAAAGCCACATACTGGAATTAAGATCCAGTATGTGGCTCATTTTTAGATGTATTATTATTTTGTTTCTTTTTTTGGATACATGTTTTTTAATTCAACCCCGTAAAATGTATGTTTTTCTTTATCTAGAAGTATTTCAACTTCCTGAAAATTTTTATCAATAACATTAGGATCTAAAAATGTATATGTATCACAGTGTTCACGTGAAGTATCAATATTTGATGGCTTTCCATAAGCTGCAGTTATTTCTTCTTCAGTTGCATAGAAACTTATTCCCTTAGGTAGAACAGCAGAAACTTTGCTATCACCTGCTCCGCCAAAAGTCATTATTGATCCTACGTCACATTTATTTAATTTGCGAGCTTCAGAACTATTATTTATAAAACTTACAGTTATATGTTCTTTGTTTTTGATAACTTCTATATTTATTACATAGAAATTTGTCCCAATAGTTTTATTAGCACTTGCAGGATCTATTGACCAGCCATCTGCTTCAAGTTCTGAAAAGTTCACTGGAAGTGTGTATTTTTTTCCATCTAATAATATGTCATAGCTAAAAAGATCATCAGAAAGCGCAGAATAGTCAATTGACTTAGCTTCATTTTCTTTAACAGGTGCTTTAACAGGTGCTTTAGATCCACAGCCGCATAAAAGAATGCATAAGATAAATAGCGCCATAAATTGTAGTTTTTTCATTAGTAAATCCCCCTAAAAATTTTAATTAGCATAAATATTTTACCAGATATAATCACATATGGAAAATAAAATTTTTAATATTTTGTATAAACCATCATTTTTTCATCATCGGTTGGCTTTCTATCCGTAAATAAGCCACATATAGATAATATAAAAACTATAGCATAGGAAACTACAAAGGTATTATCAAAAGCCTTGGTTAGTTCTTTATTTTTAATATCTTTACCAAAGTTTATTATGTATTTCACTTTGGCCTTTTGTTCATTTAGGGTAGTTAAAACTTTTTCTTTTTTATCAGTAGATACCTTAGATAGCATTATCTCACCTTGATTATCAATATCCTTAATAACATCTTCATTTGAACTTGATATTGAATCTTGATTTAAATTATTAATTTTACTTAACATTTTTTCTTTAATACTTGGATCTAGATTTGCTTGTGAATTTATCTCAGTCGTAACATCCTGTTTAATATTATTAGTTGCACTTGTGATATTACTGTTTAATATACTCACAAGAACTGCAATTCCTACACACATCCCAATTTGCCTTGCTGCATTAATAATTCCTGATGCCATACCACTTTTTTCTACAGGTAGGTATTTTATTGATGAAGCGATTGATTGTACTGAAAATCCAAATCCAATTCCCATAATAATAAGCGCTATTCTCATGTTTGTTACTGAAGTGTTTATATTTATCTGTGATAACAATACTGTACCTATTCCAACAATAAGTATTCCTGAGAAATTAACAAGTCTTGCTCCAATCTTTTTAACCAAAATACTACCTAGGGGAATACCTAATACTGAAGTTATTGAAAGAGTCATAAGTATGAGCCCAGATTTAAGAGGAGAATAGTTAAATATCTTTTCCAGATAAAAATTTAATAATAAAAGTGGCGAAGCTGTTGCAAAGCCTGCTGACATATATAAAATGCAAGAGGCCGTAAAGGTACTTTCCTTGAATAAATTAAGTGGTAGCATTGGTTCTTTAGTTTTAATTTCAACAAATAAAAATGCAATAATTGATAAAATACAAATGCAAAAAAGCGATACTATTGTTTTTGATTGCCATCCATAATCGTTTCCTTTAAGAAGTGGGAAAACTAAGCAAAATATACTTATCATAAGTAAAATTGCACCTAGAATATCTACTTTTTTTGAAACAGTAGTATCATAAGATTCATTTAAAGATATAGCTGCAAAAACTATAGCTACAATAGAGATTGGAACATTAACATAGAAAATATATTTCCAGTTTAAATACTGGAGAATTATGCCGCCTATAGGTGGACCAACAGCAGCTGCAATAGCTGTAATTCCACCGGATACAGCTATTACGAAGCCTTTTCTTTCTTTTCCGAAAATCTCAAGTCCTAGAGGCAAAACAACTGGTGTTATAATTGAAGCCCCTATCCCTTGAAAGAATCTCATAATAATTAAAAATACAAATGAATTTCCTACTCCACAAAGTAGTGATGATAGTCCAAATATAAATAACCCTATTATTAATATTTTCTTCCTTCCAAATTGATCTGCAATTTTAGAACCTATAATTAGAAAAACCAAAAATGATAACAAATATGAAGTTGTAACCCAGCTCACATCATTAATACTTTTACCTAAATAAATTGCCATATCTGGCAATGCTATATTTACTATAGTGCTATCCAGCACACCTAAAAAACAGCCTATAATTAATGCTGTAAAACCTAAAATAACTTTACTTCTTTTCATAAAAACCTCCTAATATGAAATATAATTCATATTCGCATTATAGTTTTTATATCTAAAATTGTCAATAACATGAAACCAAGTTCATATTATTGACAAAAAATATTATTTATATTAAAATTTCAAGTGATTAAGGTGTCTTGAATTAATGTTTTTATGCTAAATGGAGTATATGAATGGAGTATATTATGAAAAGAGAAATAAGAATACCAGTTCAAAAAAGGTCAATTGAAAAGAGAAATAAGATAATTGATGCTGCATTGCAAATATTCAATGAGAAAGGATATTTCAACACTAATACAGCTGAAATTGCTAAAAGAGCAGAGTTAGCTACGGGTAGTTTATATTCATACTTTAAAGATAAAAAGGATATATTTTTGGAGGTATCAAATTTATATGGGCACACTATTTACAATCATAGTGTTAAGGAACTAAGTAAAATAGAAGATACAAATGATTTGGATTTAATGATAAAAACCACTATAAATATAATACTTGAAAGCCACAAAATATACTCAAAATTTCATCAAGAAATGATGACATTATGCTATATAGATAATGAAGTTAAATACCAAGTTCGTGAGCAACAAAAACTTTTACTCAATAAATATATAGAAAAATTTAAAAATTTAAATTTTAAAAATAGCAAGGAAGAATATTTTTTATTATATTCTTTAATTGAAGATACCTGCCATGAAATTATTTATAATGAGAAATCAGATCTTGATAGAGAAGATTTAATAGAAGTGTGTGTAGCGCTAATAAAAAAAATATTACTGCTTAATGTAGTGTAATAACGTCTTTTTATACCTTGATGAGTATTAGATTTTTTACACATGCCTTAGTATAATTTTCTAAAGAAAAGACAAAATGTAAAGGGATTGCGAAAAATGCAATCCTTTTTTATTTTGCTTAAAGTAATTATCTCGTTTCGTCTTTTTTCAAAGCCAAAAAATAAAGATAGAAACAATATAGTTACTTTGGAGGTATTATTAATAAGTTCTTATTATAAATATAAAAAAAGAATAATTTTTACTACATAATGCGTTACAAGTTAGGTTACTATATCTGTAACCTAACTTGTAACCTAGATAGTAACTTAATTTGTAACAAAAATTGTTACATTATTTTAGAATAGTGTTGATATTATACCAAAAGAAAAAGATGCTCTAATAGTCTCACACAGTGTAATATTATCTATAATTATTGTTAAATTATTAGGTTTATCATTAGAGAATATTCATTCTTTTTATTTTCAACATGGAACATATTCTATGGTAGAAATACAAGGAAATGCATCAAAGTTAAGATGTTTTAATAAATAGTATATTTATTATAGCTCCGCATTATTTTAGGTTTATAAGTTTTATATCTGTACATATTAGAATTACTAATTTTGTTGTTTTAAATACGATAATGCTAGCGATATACGAAAGGAAATTTAAGAGTGTAATATACAGAACGTAAACCAATATATTATTTATGAAAATGATTAAAATGTAAACTTTAAAGTTACTTTTATTCATATCATTTGTGACAATTATATAAATTTATATATATTTCAGTAGTATATAAGCTACATTAAAGTTGCATTCAATTTCAAAAAAAATTATACGCGCATATTAAAATTAGAAAGAAATACAAAAAACATTGCACTAAATAGTTATTTTGTGCAATGTTTTGAATTACTTTCTAATTTAAGAGTTTTTTATGCTTTATTTATCGATATAAAGCATATGATAGGAAAAATATGTTATCATATTTTATATTGATATTTGGAAACACATTTTTTTACAATATGTAAATTTGACGTAGCAAGATATAAAAAGTTCTTCGGAAATTGAACAGTTTTTTATTTACAAAATATGTTATAATTAACTCATCATAATAGTAATTAATGATGAATGTAAAATAATTTTATTAATAAGTTCTAGTTTAAAAAATTTAGGAGAATTATTTAAATGAAAATTTCAGATAAGTTCTTTAAGCGTTATACGTTTCTTATGTGCTTTTTCCCAATAATATATTGGATGATTTCTGATATTTTTAATGCTAATAAATATATTAAATTTTTAACTGTTATTTTTTTTTCTTTATTTACTATGTTATTAGATATTGAATATAGAATAACTAATAAGCCACTTATAAAGAAAGATTTAATCCAATTAATATTATGGAACCTAATTATAGTAATTATGTTGATTTATTGGTATATAAGATTTGTATATTAAAAGATAATATACAAATCTTATATTATTTATTAACAAGAGTATGATTGGTCTTAATATACTAATATGTAATCTATGATAATTAATAATATATTTACACTTACATCACAAATTTAAGTTGTAAGATAAACTCACCAAAATAGAGGTCAAGCTTTTGACCTCTATTTCTATATACATTATCTATATTTTTTTCTGATATATTTTAGAGTATAAAACAAGAAGACTATTCTTATTATGAACCAGGAAAAAATTATTGCTGAAGGTACAAAAGAAGAATTAAAACAAAAAGTTAATGATTTTGTAAAGTAGTATTATAACGAAATATATGTATTGAACCCATTGGAAATGCACTTTAAAAAGATTTCTGAAAGTTCTTCAGGTGATTCATTGAAATCATTATCTACCCAACGTTTTAGCATCATTGTAAATCCTGCTTGAAAATAGACAAAGTAGTACATCATTTCATCTTCAGATTTAAATCCTATTTTTTGACAATATGGTTTAATAATGTTGTTCCATAATGGTTCAAAGCCTTGTTCAATAGGAAACTTTTTACGGGTTTGCAAGCATACACGATAAAAGTTTCTATACTGATATATAAAACTTAAAAATATGGTAAGGTATTTAGGATTAAGGAAATTAGTTTTAGTAGCTCCTGTACCTACATATAGAGACAGAAGCTTCTGATGAATATTACACTCTATTTTTTCTATTAAATCATAGACATCCAGATAATGTGCATAAAATGTTGAACGGTTTATATTAGCTATTTTGCATATTTCTTGAACGGTAATTTTACTGAAGTCTTTATATTCTAACATTTCTAATAAAGCTTGTTGTATTTTTGTCTCTGTATTTTGAAATCTCTGATTATTTTTTCTGTTCATATTTATTCTCCTATTTATTATTCCAACATATGTTCTGATAATGATGGTTGATTATAATATCATAATAAATGATAATAAATAATACAAGTATCAATTTGTTAAATGTATATTAATACAGGAGGAGATGAATTATTATGAAGGCTGCAATTTATAATGGTGAGAAAAACATTATATTAACTAATAAAGAAACACCAGTTTGCAACGATAATGATATTTTAGTAAAAAATATTTACGCCAGCATCTGTGGTTCTGACATTGCTGTTTATTTTCATGGAGAACATGGACATAGAATAATTAAGGGACAGGAATTTGGGCATGAAATGGTTTCGAAAGTGGTGACTGTCGGAAAGAATGTGAAAGATATCAAGGTGGGTGATAGAGTTTATCCATATCCACTACTTGCTAGAGGTGACCCAAAGCGTGCTGGAAGTCTAGGTGGATTTTCAGAATATATATTGATTCCAAATTGTGAATTAAATAAGCAGGTTTATAAAGTTAGTGATAAAATTTCATCCAAAGTAGCTTGTTTGATTGAACCATTTACTGTGGGAACACGTGCTGCAAGAAGGTCTAATCCAAAACAAGATGAAAATGCAATTGTATTTGGAGCAGGTACAATTGGCATAGCGGCAGCTATAGCATTGAAGTTTTTTGGTTGCAAGACAATTATGTTGGTTGATATTACTGATTTTCGTTTGGAAAAAGCTAAGGCTTTAGGATTTGAAACTTGTAATTCAAGTAAAGAGGATTTGAGATTAAAAGCAAGCAAGATATTTGGGCAGGCGTATAATATATCGGGTATGACAGCAGATGTCGATATTTTTATTGATGCAGCAGGAGCATCTGAAATTCTTGATACATATCAGGCAATGGGGAAGATAGAAAGCCGATTAGTTATCGTCGGAGTTCATCATGCGGTACGAAATGTAGATATATTAGCAATGACATTTTCACAGCATAGTTTGATTGGATCTGGAGGTTATAAACCAGAAGATGTAATGGATGTAATTACTATTATGGAAAGTGGTAAATATGATATTGAATCCATTATAACTCATGAATTTGAATGGGAAAACTTAATATCTGCAATTGAAATAGCAAGTAAAGTTGATGAAGCGTTAAATGTGATTATTAAATATTAAAATTATGAAAGAAAATAATAAGTTCTATGTATGGTATTCGAAAAGTTGTAAGTTTAAAAATAACACAAGATATGATGTAATGTTAACTTGACATGAAATTAGGATAAGAATATACTTTATGTAAGGTAAACATGACAGGAGTGATTGTTAATGAAAAACAAACTAAAAGAATTTCGTGAAGTTATTGGATTAACACAGGAACAATTGGGAGCGCTTGTAGGCGTATCAAGACAAGCGATAAATTCCATTGAAACAGAAAAATATGAACCATCTATATGGTTAGCTTATGATATTTCACAAATATTTCACTGTCCGATAGAAGAGGTTTTTCTTTTTGAAGAAAGTGAAAGAAAATCAAGAGCACAATTAAGTAGAGGGGTAATTTAAATGGCATTAAGGAAAATCAGACTTTTTGGTGATGAAATATTAAGAAAGAAAAGTAGAGAAGTTGAGGTTGTAAATGAAAAAATAAGACAGATATTAGATGATATGGCGGAGACTATGTATAATACAGAAAATGGGGGAGGATTAGCAGCACCACAAATAGGTATACTAAAAAGATTAGTTGTTATAGATATGGGACAGGGACTTATAAAATTAGTTAATCCGAGGATAATTAAGCAAGAAGGAAGTCAAGAAGTTATAGAGGGATGCTTAAGTAATCCGAATGTATTTGGAAAAGTATTAAGGCCAGAAAAAGTAACAGTAGAAGCACTTAATGAAAATGGTGAAGAAATAACATTAACAGGTAAAGGAGATTTAGCAAAATGTTTTTGCCACGAAATTGACCATTTAGAAGGTCTTCTTTTTACTGATTTTGTTACTGAATATATATAAAATATTAGTAGAAACATACTTAATAAAGTAGTTAAAAATTTATTTGTTCGAGATTATAAAAAGAAAAAATACTTTTTAAAATTATTTAAACGTATTAAGTTCATTCCAATGATGTCATTATTGAGAATGTAATATTTTTTGCTACGTCATAGTAAATTATGACGTAAGTAATAATATGAATGTGGAGGTGTATATAATATGAGCAACTGGACTACAACAACGGATGAAAGTAAAAAAAGATGGGAAAAAAATGCTGACTTTTGGGATGAGAGAATGGGTGAGCATAGTAATACATTTCATACAGAAATTATTAGACCATCAACTGAGGTGTTATTAGAAGTTAATGAAGGAGAAGAAATATTAGATATTGCTTGTGGTAATGGGAACTTTTCAAAGAGATTGGTTGATTTAGGAGCTGAAGTAACTGCATTTGATTACAGTGTTAATTTAATAGAAAATGCTAAAAAAAGGTGTGCTTCATATTTAGATAATATTAAATTTAAAGTAATAGATGCAACAAACTATAATCAACTTATTGAACTAGGGTGTGAATGTTTTGATAAAGCTGTAGCTAACATGGCTTTAATGGATATTGCGGATATTAATCCATTGCTTAATGCAGTTTATAAATTATTAAAGCCAAATGGAATATTTGTGTTTTCTATTATGCATCCATGTTTTCAATCCCCTAAAATGAGAAAAATTGTTGAAACAGAGGAATTACCTGGAAAGGTAGAAACTAGAAATGCTGTCCAGATATTTAAATATATAACTCCTCAATGCTATGAAGGTATTGCAATAGTAGGACAACCAGTTCCACAACTATATTATCATAGATCTCTATCAGAATTACTTGAACAAAGTTTTAGAGCTGGTTTTGTAGTTACTGCTGTTAAAGAACCTGTGTTCAAAACAGATAAAACAGAGTGGAATGAAATACCTTCTGCACTTATTATTAGGTTACGAAAGGATTAATATTTATAAAGTAATCTATAATTTATAATCCAGATATGTTTATATTGCTTAAAGGAGAATTTAGAAAATGAAGAAAAAAATATATAATAAAAAGAAATTTTGGAGTGGTATAGTATTTCTATTCTTAGCGGCAATTAGCATTCCAGATACAATTATCAGATTTAATAACTTAGATATCTTAAGAATTATAAAATATATTATATTAGATACTTTTTGTGTTTTATTTGGGGTAACAGAAGTATATAGAAGTTTAAGCAATAAGTGTACAAAAGAAGATGTGCAAAATGATGATGAACGAGAAAATTTGATTAATATGAAATCAAAAAGCAGTGCGTTTAATATTACATTTTTAATTTGTATTGCTATTACAATTCTATCTATAATTGCATTGTCAGTAACAAAGAATATTATGTTAGGGGGCTTTTTTATTGGTATAGGAATTGTTCCTACAATTATGGTAATTGCTGAAGTAGGTAGTTATTTTTATCATGACAAGCGAAATTAATTGTATAAGTGAGCAATAGTTTTAGATAAATTTACTACTCAATATTCGTAAATAAAAAATAGCAATTAAGTAATTCTAGATATGTGGATCTGAGAACATATAAAGTTAAGTTATATATAATTAAATGATTTTGTACTATAAAATTTAGTGAAGATGCAGAACGTATTTCATTTCAGCTATTATTTTTCCTACTTAGTTAAAGCGGGGGTAAAGCTATGTATAAAGATATTGAAAATAGATTAGGAACGAAAATAGAAGATGTTAAGATTTTAAAATCAGGGTGGGCAGGAGAAATTATCTCCCTAAAATCAAAAGATAATGATCAAAGATATGTAATTAAAACCTATAATAGTAGTAAAAATGCACTTGAAAATATAAAACAAGAATGGGCAGGGTTAAACTTTCTTTATAAAGCAAATTATCCAGTTCCAAAACCCATAAATTGTGACTTTTCTAATGAAAAACCGTATATAGTTATGGAAGAAATTGAAGGAGAAAATTTATGGACATGTTATGAGAATTTATCTAAAGAAGACAAGGAGCAATTATTAGATAAATTTATAAAGGTATTTTTTGAACTTCATGAATTAGATATATCAATAGTAAACAAGGAACTTGTAAAAGATTCTACAACCTCTTTTATTAAAAAAGAAATTAATGAAATTAAAGAATTAGTAAAGGAAAATAATTTAGACGGTTTTACTCAAATAATAGATTGGTTAGATACAGAAAAAATGAATATTGTAAGTCATAAATTATCTATAATTCATAGAGATTATCATCCATGGAACGTGATAGTGGATAACAATGAAAAACTGTATGTAATTGATTTGCTATGGGGAATTGGAGACTATAGATTTGATTTAGCATGGACATGTACCCTAATGGAAAGAAGTGGATTCGAAGAATTTAGTCAAAAGGTCTTCAAAAAATATACAGAGCTAAAAACTGAGAACATTGATAATTTTGAATATTTTAAAGTATTTTCAACTTCAAGATGGCTAATTAATGTCATCATCTCACTAAAAACAGGTGAAAACCTTAATGAAACAAGAAATGAAGAATTTAAAAAATTTATTTCTCCACTTATACAAAAAGGATTAAGTTTAATACAAGAAATTACGCAAATACGAGTTACCGTATTATTCAAATGAATTTGCAGTACTTTTTTTCGTTGTAAACTGTTTTTAATAAACGTAATATAAGCTTATTTGCTAATAAAGAATAACACTCTTAAGCAAAGAACAGGATAAAGAAATTATTTTTCAAGGTTTGTTGAAATATAATTTAGCGAGAATTGAAGATTATTTATATTTTATAGAGAAAGTGAGGAAAATAAAATGTTACAATCTGTTGTACACATTGCATTAGTAGTCAAGGATTATGATGAAGCAATTGACTTTTATACAAAAAAACTTAATTTTACATTAATAGAAGATACGTATCAACCAGAACAAAATAAACGTTGGGTGGTCGTGTCTCCACCAGGTTCATCAGGAACAACAATATTACTTGCAAGAGCTTCTAAACCAGAACAAATATCGTTTATTGGAAATCAAACAGGAGGAAGAGTTTTTCTATTTCTTGGAACAGATGATTTTTGGAGAGATTACAATGAAATGATTGAAAAAGGTATAGAGTTTGTTAGGCCCCCTAAAGAGCAATCATATGGTACAGTTGCAGTATTTAAAGATTTATACGGTAACTTGTGGGATTTAGTTCATTTTAATGAAAATCATCCAAGTGCTCAACGAGTAAAATAAGCATTAATTATGGCAAATTGATTAAATAACCAATAAATTAAAATTATTCATATTATGAGAATATAAAAATAGAAATTACTAAAAGAGGTGTTTAAACGGAAAGTATAGTTGTTGTTCTAATATTTCTAATAGCTGGTATTATTATTTCAAGATTATCAAAATTAATAGGTTCAGAAATATTTAAACATTTAGGAATAATCTTTGAATTTTTTCATGATATTTTTGAATTTTTTCGAAACCTTTTTCGAAAATTAGGAAATGCAATTAAGAGAATTATAAGATAATATATTGACTCTATCATTATGTAAGGGTATATACTCTTTTTAAAGTAAGTTATCTACATGATTAACTTTATAAAAGGAGGATATATATGTCAAAGACGATTATTAAATTAAAACATAAAGTGTGTGACTATACTTGTATGTAAAATGGCATTGAAGATTTATATGAAAGAAAATCAGGAGAAGAAGCATATAGATGTATTCTAAAAGGAGTAAACAATGAAGCATGAATGGAGAAAACATGAAAAAGAATTATATGTTCCAAAGGATAAACCACAGTTATTAACTATACCTAAACAAAAGTTTTTTGCAATTAAGGGTAAGGGTAATCCTAATAATGCAGATTTTTCTGAGAGAATTGGTGTTTTATACTCATTAGCCTATGCAGTAAGAATGATGCCTAAAAATGGTTTTACTCCAGATGGATATTTTGAATATACCGTGTACCCATTAGAAGGAGTTTGGGACTTAACTGAAGAAGGCAAAAATAGTGATATTTTAAACAAAGACGAACTGCTTTATACAATTATGATAAGACAACCTGATTTTGTTACAAATGAAGCAGTTATAAAAGCGTTTGAAATTGTAAATAAAAAGAAACCACATCCATTATTGAAAGAAGTATATTTTGATGAAATAGAAGATGGCTTATCTGTTCAAATTATGCACAAAGGTTCGTATGATGATGAACCAGCATCTTTTGAAAAAATGTTGAATTTTATAAATGAAAACGGCTATGAAAGGAAATCCATGGTTCATAGAGAGATATATTTGTCTGATGCCAGAAAAACTGAGAAAGACAAGTTAAAAACAGTTTTAAGATACATGATAAAAACTAAGTAAACATAATATTCAGTAGATATGTTATAATTTCCCAAGAAATAACTAGTAATATTGGGAGGGAATCATAATGAAATTTGGAGAAAATGAAATAGAATTAAAAGACGGAACAACATGCATTTTAAGAAGCCCAGATGAACATGATGCGGAAAAAATGATTAACTGTGCTATTCAGTTAATCATTTTTTTGATAAGTAAATTTGTTTAAAGTCCAAACTCTTTTGCATACTTTATTGTTCCATTTATAGGCTCTGCATTTTCCTGTAATTTAATGGCCATGAAATTTACAGGGGGAATACCATCAGGTGTCTCAATTCCTAACTGTTCAGCTGGAATATAACCAAAACGTGGATAATATTTTTCACTTCCTAAAAGATTAGAATACTTATAACCTAACTTTTTTGCAATTCTGTGTCCTTCCTTGATTAAAGCACTTCCCACACCTTGCTTTTGATATTCTGGCAATACAGATAAAGGTGCCACAACAAGCACTGTACTCATTCCAACTTTAGCATCTGTAAACATGATATGCCCCACAATTTTATCATCAATTTCTGCAACTAATGATAATTCAGGTACAAATGCGTCGCTATTTCTTAACGCAACAACTAAATCTTGTTCGTTTCCATCCTTGTGTTCTGCGGTTGCAAAAGCAGTTTTCACAACGGAATATACTTCATTAAAGTCTTTACTATCTTCTTGTCTTATTAACATATTTTATACCTCCAATTTTATATTTAAATTCGTTTCATTGTATAGAACACATAACTAAAATTATCATTGTGATAAGTGTAAATGTCTATTTCTGACTGTAGTGTATTTATGGCCTCTAAAGTAGCTTCGTTTCTTAAATACTTTTTCTTTATATCATCCAGATTTTCCTGCATAGGATCATAGTAATTTGTTGTCCAATCAGTGACAGGGCAGATGAAATATTCCTTTGTGTTAAAGCCAATAACATTTTAAAATTTTTTTCTATTTGTTAAAAGAAATCTTACTTTTTGTTTCCAAATCTAATACTTTTCTTATCATATCAAAAATTTCATTTTGACTTGTCCACACTTTTCCATACTCTAAGTTAAAATTATAATCAAAATTAGCTGGATTAGATCCTTGAATATGTTGAATAAGTGTCTCAATTTTATCTATACCATGAACAAACTTCGATTCCTTACTAATTCCATCATTGTATTCATTCCAAAGCTGCAATAATTCATCTTTTAATGAATCTTCAAGTTCTCCCAATAGTTTGTTCATGCAATGAGTTTCTCGCTGCATTTTTACGTTCTTATCTTCTTTCGTTATGGCTGGTATATCACCTTCATATGCTTCACCTAAATCATGGATAATACACATTTTTAATATCTTAGCTACATCAACTTCTATTTCAAAATTAAGTAAGCATAAAGCAATCATACCCATTCTCCAAGAATGTTCTGCAACACTTTCTTGTTTTTCATTACTTAACCACGCATTCCTTAATTGTATTTTGATTAATTCAGTTTCTTTAAAAAATTTAATTAATCCAACAATTTGATTAGATATCTCATACAACTATATCACTACTCCTATCATAATAATTAATAACTTCATCTAAGGCTTGGTATGGAATCTGAAGCACCATTTCTAGAAACAGTAATTGACGCTGCTTTTGATACAATTTCTAAAGAATGTTTTACATTTTGTGACTTTATTAATTGACTTATAAAGAACCCTAAAAAAGTATCACCTTCTTTTACAAGGTGAGAAACTGAATATACTTTGTCAATGTTTAAAGAACCGAAATTTAGCATTTTCATAACCTCACCTCTAAGTATCACTTTATTAATAGCTCAAACATTTTCCTTTTAAAAGTTTTATTATCTAAGGTTTTACACACCAATGCATTTGGTTTATTATTTGTAAACCCATTAGATACAGCTGGGAAACTTCCATCATCTATAATCACTTGTCCATAAGTAGCAGCTTCTTTAGTGCAGACATAGCAATAACAATTTAAAGATTCTAAAACAATGCTATCCCAAAGCACTACCCCCATTGCTACAGCATCGGGCAAATCAATAATGTATTCTCCACATCTATTTAAATTATAATCAAGTAATGCTTTATTACACTTAACAGAAAACTCAGCTTCTTTTTTACCACTAGCCATTAACATTTCCATATCTTCTTTATTTAAAGCTGCATCACCAAGACAAACATCAAAACCAATTATTGTCATTGGAATATTAGAGTTTAACATAACACTATAAGCTTCAGCATCAACATAAACATTAAATTCAGCAACTGGTGTAGTATTACCACGACCAAACCCTGAAGTTCCCATGGTATAAATATGTTTAACTTTTTTCATAGTAATAGGATCCTTCATAATAGCCAAAGCAATGTTTGTAGCAGGACCTATTGCTACAAGTTCAACTTCATATGGATATGTGCTAACAATTCTTAAAATAGCATCAACAGCATGCTCTTCTTCTGGCTGTAATGAAGGATGAATTAAATCACAATCCCCCATACCATCATTTCCATGCACATTTACCGCTGTAACTAAATCGCACATTAAGGGTTTATTTGATCCAACATATAAAGGTGGCTTTTGTCCATTTCCAACCTCTATTGTCATCAATGCATTTAGTGTTGCAAGATTAAGTGGAACATTACCACATACTGTTGTTATAGCCTCCACATTAACTTCACTAGATTTTAAAGCCATAATAATTGCAACTGCATCATCACTACCACAATCTGTATCAATAATAATTTTTCTCATGTTAATCCTCCCTAAATAAATAATAAACAAATCTTTTTGTTGACTATATTATATTCTTAAGAGTATACTTCAAAAAGGTCAAATGACCAAAAGGAGAAAGAAATGAATCTTAAGAAATTAGTTGAAAATGCACCCGATAACGTAAAAAAATCATTTATTTATAGAAAACATTGCAAAGACAGCTCTATAATATCACCTGGAGAAGGAAATGATTATCTCTTTATATTAATAAGTGGAAGTGCCAATGTTATAATGTACAGCTTTTCAGGAACTGTATTAACATTTTTCACATATCAAGCATATAGTTGTTTTGGTGAATTAGAGCTCTTTAATAAAAATACCAAGACTTTTTATATCAAAAGTCAAACAAATTGTGAGACTATTTCTATTCCTAAGAATACTGTCTTTGAATGGATGAAATTAGATTTTGAGTTTACTAAATATTTAATAGAGCAGCTTACAGAAAAATTAATTAAAAATTCTAATGCATTTATTAATGTATCTCTTTTAAGTATTAAAGACCGATTATTAAATAATATTTACTCACATTATTTAGCTAATGATTTATCAATACTAATAAAAGAATTAATATGTTCTGAAACTTGTATTCCCTTAAGAAGTTTAAATAGAGCTATTGTAGAATGTAAATCTGATGGTTTTATTGATTTTAAAGATAAAAGATTTCAAATATTATCAATCTCTAAACTTGAGTCACATTTGAAATCTCTAATATAGTTTTTATTCTTAATATTTTAATTGTTATTTTTCAAAAAATTTCTTTGAGTATTGAATGATTCCTTCAACATTTAAAATAGCATCATTAGAAATAGATATTGCCATTAAAAATTCATCTGGTATTTCAAACGGTGCTACAATATTTCTTAACATTAAAGAATAAGGAGTCCCCTTTATTATACATGTTTTTGTGTAATTAATTACTTTTCATAATAACAAACAACAGGAGTACCAGACTCAATGTTATCAAATATTTTATTTGCCAATTCATATGGTGCATTCACACATCCGTGAGAACCACTTGTTTTATAGATTTCTCCTCCAAACTTATCTCTCCAAGATGCATCATGAAGTCCTATATTTCCATTAAAAGGTAACCAAAAATTAACTGGTGCACTATAGTTTTTACCTTTTAATGTTGCCTTTCTTTCCTTATAGTTTAATCTACATACACCTACTGGAGTTTCACAATTGTTATTTAAATTACCAGTAACAACATCGCCTTCAGTAACAAGAGCTCCATTTTTATAAAACCATACATGTTGTTTTGTCATATCAATTTCTAAATATGTATTTCCAATATCATTTTTATCATGTGAAACTGCAGTTTGTGAATATGCAGGTTCTTTAGTTACATCTTGTCCATTTTTAATAATTTCAATAAGATCTTTTACTTCTTTAGTTTTATCAATTAACCAACCATAGTTACCACCATTAACTTGTATTGTTTTTCCTGATGATGAAAGAAAATCTATTGCATTGCCAAATGTATTATATTCACGTGCTAGTGAAGTTATATAACTTATCATCTTTTTTTCATTAAATACAACATTCATATTTTCATCAGTTTCAAGCCACTTATTTATTATAGAACCATCTGCAGTTTCTTGTTTACTTCCAAAAGTATATGTGATTTTCATACTTGTATATTTATCAAGTAACTTTTTAGCTTCAAGTACTTCATTAGAATTTGTAATATACTTAGGATTTTCATACGAATTTGTATCACCTAAATTTAATAGTGTATCACCTTTAAGAAAAGAACTCTTTATATTTTCATATAAATTTTTTTTAATAATTTTATTTCCCATTACCTCTTTTTCAATTTCATAAGCGTCATCTATATAATTAAAGCCTGCATTTTTAGGTTTAACTATATTTTTACTATCAAAATATGATAATTTATTTATTTGTTCTTTTAATAAAGTTTCATCAAATTTAACTAATTCATCAAATTTAGTATGACTATTACTAAAAATTGAAGTAATCCATGATAAAGGATTTTGGCTGTCTTTTAAATTAGTAATTTTATCTTTTGGGTTATATGTTAAAGCAATGTTAGTTCCCTTAATTTCTTCGTTTTTGCCATCTCTTCCCTGTAATTCTAACACATATATAGATATAGATGATGATATTAATTCATCTGCTTGCTTTACAGTCTTTCCGGTAACATTGATACCATTAATCTTAGTACCAAAATGAAAATGATTAATAAAATATGCTGATCCCCCTAAATATATTGACATAAAAATAGAAAAGCAAATAATCATACTTTTCTTATTTTTGTTGCTTTTATGCTTTTGTCGTTTCATAATAATTAGTCTCCTCTTTTTATTATACAAATATATTTTTTATTTACCTTTTAGATTAAATATAAAGATACTTAAAATTATAATAGTTCCACCAATGAAGGTACCCATATTAGGAATTTCTTTCAGTAGAATAAATCCTAACACAGTTGAAAACAATGGAGTAACAAACATGAAATTAGTTACTTCACTTGTTTTATCTGCCAAAGACATAGCCTTTCCCCAAAGAAGGTAAGCAATTGCACTAGGCATTGCACCGAGATATATGACAGACAGAATATGTTTTGGCTGAGAAGTTATTATCTGAACAACTCCTTGTAAAGAGAAAGATGTAAGTAAGATGGAACCACAGATCATGCTGTATGTAACGATTTCTAAGGCTGTATAACCTATGGAGTAAAGTTTTCTGTTTAAAATATTGTAACAACAGAAAACAATGGCAGCACCTATGGTCCAGATTAAGCCGATATTAATAGATACCACGCCATCCCATAACATAAGAATCAAAACGCCTACAAAGGCCAGTGCGATGGTTAACCAACCAACTTTTTTAATCTTTTCTCCATAACATTTTGATGCGACAACTGTAGTCATAATTGGAGTGGTGGTGATAATGATGCTAGAGGTCGCAGAGGTCAGCGTTTGGATACCGTTGTTAAGAAAAATCATGTATATTGCAAATCCTAAGCCACCGGATAATAAGAACCATAGTATGTCCTTCTTTTGTGGTTTCCGGATGTGATTAGGTATGCCGATGATGAGCAGGAGAATTGACGCTACAGTGCAACGAATAAAACTTATTGAGTTGGGGGTATAATGTGTCATAGCTACTTTGGTTACTGGAAAAGAAGATGCCCAAAAAAATACGGTAAATACCGCCATTATATTCATTTTTAATTTTTGATTCATAAATTAGATCAACTCCATTTTAAGTAGTTTAAAGACTGTGAATTCTATGTACTAAAAGTAGATTAGTTTTCATAAAAAAATATAGAATTGCCACTTGCATTCATTACGATTTCATATTATCATAAGGTTTATTATTAGTAAAATTGGAATATATGAATGTTTATATTAAAAAAACTGATATGGAAGTGATGATATGGAACTTAGAAATGTGAAAACCTTTATTAAGGTTGCTGAGATGAACAGTTTCTCAAAAGCCGGTGAAATCTTAGGATATGCACAATCTACTGTAACTCTTCAAGTGAAACAGTTGGAAGAAGAGCTTGGAGTGCCTCTTTTTGAACGAAAAGGGAAAAAAATTAGTTTGTCACAAAAAGGACATGAATTTCTTGTTTATGCAAATAAATTGGTGAAATATGAAGCGGAAGCAATACAATCTATCAAGCATATGGACAAAGCTAGTGGGGAGCTACGAATTGGCATTTTGGAATCACTGAGTGTTTCAGAATACATAAATAGTATCAAGGAATATATGGAAACCTATCCTGAGGTTAGTCTCATTGTAAAAATCGCTACGACTTTGGAATTGATGAAAATGTTGGAAAAAGGGTTGTTAGATATTATTATTCTACTGGATCAGAAAGTGTTTAATTCTAATTGGGAAGTTCCTTTTGAAAAAGAAGAGAGAATTCTTTTTTTCTGCTCACAAGAACATCCTATGTCAAATAAACACATTTTATTAGAAGCTTTATCCAGAGAAACGTTATTATTGACAGAAAAAGGTTGCAATTATCGTCATGTGTTTGAAGAACTTCTTGCAAAGCAGAGGCTAAAAGTAAACTGTTGTCTAGATATTGGTAACACAAATATAATCATTGATTATGTAAAAAATGGACTTGGTATTTCACTACTGCCAGAATTCAACTTGAAAGAAAGTCTAGAAAATCATACTATCAATGAAATCTTAGTAAATGATTGTAATATTGTTTTATATACACAGGTAATCTTCAACAAACATAGATGGATGTCACCATCCATTAAGGCTTTCTTGTCAACTATTTCTAATTATTTTAGTGCGCTGAACCACTCGGAATAAATAAGTAGTTCATATTTTTATTGTGATATATTTATAAATATATTATTACTTTTGCAAGTGTATCAATAAATTTATTACCCCATTCACTGCTCTTTTATATAAAGGTTTTATTTGTATATTTTACATAAAATATAATAAATAATTCAATATACATATTGAATTACATCCAATAATTATCCGTTTTATGGTAAAATCATAGGTATACAAGTAATATTAAAAAATTGTTGTAAATATAGGGGAAAAAATGAAACGAAATAAAGAATTTATGGAAATTTATTCAGCTAAAAAAGAAAAAAAAGAAATGAGATCATTGATACGTTCAGTGGTGCTTATTTGCAATATAATGAATTTTCTTTCTGTGGATATTTATAATCTAGCTATATATAATAAATCAATGTCTTGGTCTGGGGTAATTAATTTTTTTATTATTATGAGTGTGTACAATTTAATTTCTTTAATTCTATATATTTTTCCAGAAAGATTAGAATTTTTAATAGATTTGTATACAGCTGTAGCTTTCATTGTCAGCTCAATTTTATATTTCTGTCTTTCTATGATAATTTTTGTACAGGAATTAGATATATTAGAAACTTTTATAGTGATTGTTATAAGCATAATGGTATATATATGTTTAATTATTGCTATAGCAAGAAATATTAAAAATAAAATGAGAAATGGATTTAGAAAAATAAAACTAAATAAAGGATTAATATCATCATTTACTTCTTTGTGTGCAGCTTTAGGTATAGTAATTGCAAAAACAACACAGTCAGATGTGTTAATACCAGCTATAGCATTATTATTATTATCTTATATATTTACACCTACCATAATAGGATTTCATAAATTTTATTTAAAGATTAAGAAAAGCAGAAATTAATTTTATTTATATTCTATCTGCTTCCACATATAAATGGTACTCTTCAATTTCTCCCATCAGTTCTTTATTTAAAACCTATAGTGGGGACTCCGAGATACGTGTAAAAACCGGTAACTTTATGGAAATTAAATCCATTGGATACCAGTTTTTATCAAATTTTGTAAGTAAAGCTTCCTAAATTAAGACCTCTGGGGTAATGGTCTGGAGTTTACGAACGACTTGATACTATTTTTATTTAAGAAAATAAGTTTTACTCATCTTCATCTTCATCCATAAGTATTTCCCCATCAAAACAGCTAATACGATTTTCTAAATCTTCAATAGTAGGTAAAGTGTCCTCAAACTCTTCAGGTAGTTCCTCAAATAACTTGCATTCACTTACTCCAATTGGTTTGGTCATGTCCTTAAGAGCATATTCTGCAATCAGCTTGTTTTTCTCTCTGCATAGTAGAAGTCCTATGGTTGGATTATCTTGTTCTGTTTTTAAAATATCATCAACAGCAGAAAGGTAAAAATTTAATTTTCCAGCATATTCAGGTACGAATTTTCCAGTCTTTAATTCAATTACCACATAACATTTTAATTTCAAGTGATAAAATAATAAATCAATATAGAAATCTTCTCCAGCAACTTCTAGGTGATACTGATTTCCTACAAATGCAAATCCTGATCCAAGTTCTAAAAGTAACTTAGTAACCTGTTTTACAAGTTCCTTCTCTAATTCAACTTCTAACATATCATCCCTAAAAGTAATAAAATCAAAAATATAGGGGTCCTTTAAAATTCCCTTTGCAAGTGTACTTTGTATTTTGGGTAAATTTTTTTCGTAGTTTGTAGTTTTGTCTACTAGGACTTGCCTTTTATATAAATTAGTTTGAATCTGATGAGCCAATATATTTAAAGACCATCCATTTTCTACAGTCTTTTGAATATACCATTTTCTCTCATTATGTGATTTAACCTTATTTATAATCTCAATATTATGTGACCATGTTATTTGTGCAGACACTGTCTGCACAAATTCAAAATCTGTATATATCTCTGCAAACTTACGCATATACTTTAAATTTCGCACTGAAAAACCTTTCAATGTAGGAAACTCCATTTTAATGTCCTTTGCAAGTGTATCAATAAATTTATTACCCCATTCACTGTTCTTAAGAATTACATTTCCTATATTCCAATATAACAATATAAGTTCTGTGTTTACAGATTTTATAGCTCTATATTGTGAAGACTGTATTTGTTCCTTTATGACTTGTATAGTTTTGAAATAATCATTTTCATTAATTAGCATCATATCACCATCCTTTTTAGATGTATATTTTTTCATAAGAAAATCTATTTTTCCTTATCATATTCTAAGAAAATTAGAACCTCTAGGGTACTGGTCGATAGTTTATGAACGACTTACAAAATAAAATTTTTAGTTTGCAACATTCTATTAGTATGTAGGAACTTAAGAAGTATCTAAAATAAGGTACTTCTTTTTGTTTTATTTATAGGATATCATAAATATGAAACTGTAAAATTACCTTTGTTTATCCATCTCCGTCTTATAATAATTAATTTTATCATTTAATTTTTTTAGATGCTCATTGGATTTAGCGATTTCTTCTTTGAGAGCAGTTCTATGCTTTATCAGCATTTCCATCCTTTCATTCATAGTAGAATCACCATCAGCACGTAGCTTAGCATATTCTTGAATTTCCTTGATAGGCATTTTAGTATCCTTTAATCGTTTTATAAATTCTATCCAAATTACGTCCTTTTCACTATAACAACGTCTACCATTTTCTTTACGATTTGGAATAATTAAATTTTCTTTTTCATAGTAGCGTAATGTGTATATGCTTATATTAGTAAGACTTGAAAATTCTCCTATTGAATAATTCATCTTGTAATTCTTCCTTTAAAATTTAAGCTCTATTTTAATATCAACACGGTTTTAAAACAGAGCAAATATTTAATTAGTTCTTGACATAGAGTTAACTCTAGATTGTACACTTCCAATATAACGCACATTCAAAAAAATAACAAGGAAGTCAGCTTGTCTAACACAAAATATACATCGCATCTTTGACTTGTTATTTTCTTTCATGTGCCTAACATAAAAAAGGGAGTGGTTCAAATGAACAGAAATGATAAATATACAGTTATTACAGGGGCAAGTTCTGGTATAGGATATGAAACTGCAAAGGCATTTGCAAAACGAGGTAAAAATTTAGTTATTGTTGCTCGTAGTAAAGAAAATCTAGAAAAATTAAAAGTGGAGATTTTACATGATAATACATCATTAGATGTCATAATTAAAGTTGTTGATTTATCTATTATGTCAAATGTCCATCAGTTGTATCAAGAGCTAAAGCCATATGAGATTGAAACGTGGATAAATAATGCAGGTTTTGGTAATTATGAGAGAGTAGCACATCAAAATTTAGAAAAGATAGAAACTATGCTTCGATTAAATGTAGAAGCGTTGGTGATTCTATCTTCCCTGTTTGTACATGATTATCAAAATATTGAGGGTTCAAAGCTTATAAATATTTCATCTGCTGGTGGCTATACTATTGTGCCATCTGCTATTACGTATTGTGCAAGTAAATTTTTTGTAAGTACATTTACTGAGGGATTAGCAAGGGAATTGCAAGAATCTAATTCTAAGCTACAAGCAAAAGTATTAGCACCTGCGGCTACAAAAACAAATTTTGGAAATGTAGCTAATAATATAGATAAGTACGATTATGATAAGTCTTTTGGAAATTATCATACTAGTAAACAAATGGCTAATTTTTTACTTCAATTATATGATAGCAATGAGGTTGTTGGAAGAATCAGTCGAGAGTCTTTTGAATTTGAGTTAGCATCTCCATTATTTGATTATGCAGGAAACTCAAAAAATAATCAAAAGGTTACATTATAATAATAGGTGTTTAATAAAGGCTAATACATTTACATAATATTTTTTACTGTGATGAAAAAGCATTTCGATTTTCTAGTGATTGTTAATCGCCATAACTTACAATATAAAATTTTGTAATTAAAACTTCCGAAATTAGGACCTCTGGGGTAATGGGCTGGAGTTTATACACACGGTTTTTAATCGTGTCATTACTACGACCACGTAATTCTAGATCTTTAATCATTTTTTGTATTTTTTGATACATTTTATCACTCCTTTTAAAAGGTGTGTAAAATGTGAGAAGTGAAGTTCCTTGAGAAAGAACTTCACTTCTTATTTTTTCCATATAAACTTTTATTTAATCACCAAACCAAGCCGTCGCTTTTAGCGATTTAAGTTCTATAGGACGATTGTGAATCATGCAAATGTTTTTTGATTTTCTATCAAGTTAATATAGATTTTGAATCAAGTCATGTCATCCCGAAGCGCGTCAATGATATTTTCTTTTTTTATCTTGCGAGTGGCATACAGCATTGTGATGAACACGATAAAGAGCACGCTGAACACGCTGATTGTCATACTTGACCACGGGAATACAAAATCGAAGTTGTCCATCCTTTCTATGGTCACCAACCCTTTATAAATCAGCCACGAAGAGATTGTCGCTATTGGAATCCCAAATAGCAACGTCCTCATGCCATAAAAGACACACTCGAAATTCATCATCTTTTGGAAATCGCGGTCGGACATCCCCACAGAGCGGAGCATGGCAAGCTCCCGCCTGCGTAGCCTGATATTCGTGGAAATGGTGTTGAACACATTAGCAACCGCAATAAGCGAAATCATGATGACAAAAACATAGGTAAAAACATCAATAACAAATGTTAGACTGCGATATTGTTCAACCATCGTGTACACATTTTGTAGGGTATACGCAGACGTAATTCCTGCGTCCTGAATCATCGTTTCCATTTTAGCCACCGATTGCGAAGGCTTTTTTGACAGAAAGCTCAGGCCTATATCCGCATGGGTATCCGGTGTTTCAAACTTCTCTTTGAGCGAATATGGGGCCACCACCATAAAAACGTATGGATTCTTCTCGGAAGATTGCTTTAGGGTCTTAAGGGGGTCCACCGGGTACGTATCGACAAACGTAATGTTTATGCTTTGCCCCTGTTCCATCTTCGGCTTGTCATTTATTTGGGGAGCGACACTGAAAGTCATGGAAGGACTGGCAAACATATCAAACAGTTCGCTCGGCCCGTCTTTCTTGGCAACCGGCTTTTTGGCAACGGCAATCATTTTCGCGTCTTTCCCCGTATATTCTTCTTCGGACAAGTCCAATTTTTTGATAAAACGCAGATATTCGCTATCCTCAATAAACTGGATGTCCATTGGAAGATTAACCGTTTCGTCCGGTGCAGTATAACCCGCGTATTCCTGGTAACGGTCTGAAAAATCGCTTGCCTTAACTGCGCATGAATACGCGAAAATCGCTTGGTACGAGCTTTCGTAAACCCCGTTTGCGGTTTTTAGTTTGTTGTAAAGCGGGAACATTTCGCTGTCGTTCATGTCCTGAGTGGTAAATACGATGTCATAGTCAAAGTCCATTATTGATCGTTCTGCAAGCCGTTTTAAAGTTGTTCCAAAAGCACTTCCCGATACAAACAGTACAATACTTAAAACAAGGGATAGAACAATGCTGCGATAGCGTTTTTTGTTTCTCTTAAAATTCTTTAGTGCAAGAGTTCCCTCCAAACCGTAAATATGCTGTGCAAGTTTTGATGTTTTCACAGCTTTCGATTCGGTTTTGACCTCGTTGGTCTGGCGAATACTCTCCATCACGGGAGTCTTTGCGGCTTTCCTGGCCGGGATATAGGCTGAAATCAAAATGGTAACCAAACTGATCACAGCTGCCGCGACAATTGTGGGGATAGACACAGATAAAGTTAAAGGCACGGTGCTTGGGATAATGTTCCCGAAATTCTCTGTAACAATAGGAATTACAAGCCAGATACTTCCTATGCCGACCATGACGCCAATGGGTATGCCGATTGCGCCGATGCAAAGTCCCTCAAACAGCACCGAATTTCGCAGTTGCTTTGTTGTGGCGCCCACTGACGAGAGAATCCCAAATTGGCGTGTGCGTTCGTTCAGCGAGATGTTGAACGAGTTATAAATCAGAAAAATCGAGCCTACCATTATTATGGCAACCAAAATTCCGCCAACCGTGTACAGAAACGCGTTGAACAGTTTATTGTCCGAAACACCCATGAAGCGCAACACATTATCGTTAAAGACGTAAGCTTGGCTTCCAGCTGTGTTGCTTGCGTAAGTCTGAACTCCGTGCGGGTTTTTAAGCGTGACAAATATGCTGAAACTGTCCGCTTTGTCTTGAGTATCTGCCTTCGTTATCAAGGTGTATCCCGGTGCGGAATGTTCCTCAAAACCAGGTCTTTCGCAGATACCGACAACCGTGTAGGTTCTCTCGGCTTTTGGCACAAGAGTTTCTTTGACATTCCCAGGCTCTCCTCCGGAAATGTAAGGGTCGTGTTGACCGAGATTTTTGTTTCCGTCCATGCGGTTTCCAACAGCAAGTGAAAGCGTGTCGCCCACCTTGAATCTAACGCCGCCTTTGGCCGCGACGTGGGATGGGACAAGAATCTCCCTGCTGTTTTCTGGCAGTCTGCCTGAAATCAGAGTTATTGGCAAGGTATCAAAGGCTTCCTTGCTGAATCCGGCAATAAAAGAATAAGGCTTTTCAGGGCTTTTCACGCCGTCAAGCGTTGCATAGCCGATATTTTCAAACGCTGCGGTGTTTGAAACTCCATTGTCGTGGGTTCGTTCCTGCATAAAAGAGGAATCAACATCCAAAAACTCAACGTGCCAACCACCGTATTTCTGGGTCGCACCGTTTACTAGAAAATTTAACAGGGAAGTGCCAAAGGTAGCGACTGCCGTAATCATGGCGGCAGACAGGATAACTCCGATAATCGTTACAAGCGTTCGTGTGCGACTCTTTTTCATTCCTTGCAAGGCAACTTTGTTAAAAATGTTCATGACCGTGTCACCTGTCTCTCATCCCGTACTACTTTGCCGTCTGATATGCAGATAATGCGGTCTGCCTGCAGGGCGATGTTTTCGTCATGTGTAACGATAATAAGAGTCTGGTGATATTTGTTATGACTTTCTTTCAGTAGCTGGATAATCTCATGTCCATTGCGTCTGTCCAAACTGCCGGTGGGTTCGTCGGCGAGCATGACCGCTGGTGCGTTCATCAATGCACGGCCGATTGCAACACGTTGCTGCTGGCCGCCCGAAAGCTGATTTGGCAAATGTGTTTTTCGTTCTTTTAAGCCAAGCAGGTCTAACAAGTCATTCAGCCTCTCCTTGTTGACCTTCCGTTTATCCATCAGTATAGGCAAGGTGATGTTTTCCACCACATTCAGAGTGGGAATGAGGTTGTGAAACTGGTAAATCAGCCCAACCTGCCTCCTGCGGAAGATGGCGAGTTTTTCATTGCTTTGGGCATATACATCCTGCCCGTCCAAATACACCTTTCCGCTTGTCGGCACGTCCACACCACCGATGCTGTGAAGCAATGTGGATTTGCCGGAGCCGGAGGAACCGATGATTGCGGTAAACTCCCCCTTTTCAATTGTAAGTGAAACATGGTCAAGCGCGGTAACTTGGTTTTCGCCCTTGCCGTAGACCTTGCATAAATTTTCAACTTTTAAAAATTCCATTATGTGAGTCTCCTTTCTCATGGTTTACCCATATAATAGCACCTTCAACTTACATCTCTGTGACTTTCAGGTGAGAGATTCGTCACTTTGGGAAACGAATGGAAAATATCGCGCCGCCCTGCGGGTAATTTTTGGCGGTAATCGTCCCTCCCTGCCGTGTTATAATCATCTTGCAAAGAGCAAGTCCTATCCCATATCCTGTCGCACCTGCGTTTTTCCCACGATAGAACCTATCAAACAGGCATGGTAAATCTTCTTTTTCAAAACCCGCGCCGTTGTCGTGGATGGCAATCTCAGTAAACAGTGGGTTGTCCGTGCAGACAATCTCAATCTTCCCGTTATCGCCTGCGCTTTCCATGCAATTTTTGAGGATGTTTTGAATTGCTTCCGAAAGCCAACCAGAATCGCCCTGAATGATTATCCCTTTCGGCACGTCTATTTGCAAAACAATATCGTGCAGCTCCATTGGAATCAAAAACTGGTGAAGCGCAGCGCTTATCAAAGTGTTCACATCTATCTGCTCGCCTTGGAAAACCACAATGCCCGCGTCTAGGCGGGATAATTTCAATAGGGAAGTAAGCAGCCAATCCATCTGTACAAACAATTCCTTTGTTTCCCATATCAATGCTTTCCGTTCATTTTCGTCAGGGTTATTCTCTAACAATGATAGAATAAGGTTTACGGATGTGAGAGGGGTGCGGAGTTGGTGGGCTATGTCAGCCAGCGAATCGGCAAGATGTTCTTTTTCTTTTTTTAGTGCGTCGTTTTGCTCCCTAATACGCAGCGTCATTTTTGTTATCTCGCTTTGCAGAATGGAAAGTTCGCCCTCGTCCGATTCACCAATATACAGATGGTCAGCGTTATGAAGCACAAGATCGATTTGATCTGAAATCTGTGCAATGCTTTTATATCGGGCTTTGGTAAACGCAAAAAACGCTGTTCCAAAGGCGGCGGCAGAAGCAATGGCAAGGATTCCAGCCGCCGTATTTATTGCAAATCCCAGCGTTACAGTGGCAGCAGCTATTAAGGAGAACAAAATGGCAAACTGCCGAAACTCTCTATTCCGAAGCATACTCGCCCCCCAATCTATACCCCGTCCCGCGAACGGTCAGAATTATTTGCGGGCTTGCTGGGTCGTTCTCTATCTTCTCTCGCAAGCGTTTGATGTACACGGTCAATGTATTGTCATTAACAAACTCGCCCGCCGCGTCCCACAATTCGTCAAGCAGCCTGCCCCTCGTGATAATACTTTTTGGGTTGTTAATAAACACCAACAACAAGCGGTATTCTAAGGCTGAAAGAAAAACCTCGCTGCCGTCCTTTTTCACGACGCCGCTTGCCATATCGACATGAAGCCCGCAGATTTCAAAAGCCGATGAAGAACGTCCGCTTTTTCGCAGGGCGGTTCTGATTCGTGCGATCAGTTCACGCGGACGAAAAGGCTTGGTGATATAGTCGTCCGCGCCCATGTTCAGCCCGGTAACAACACTTGCTTCATCGCCGGAAGCTGTCAAAAAGATGACGGGAATATCTTGCGTTCCTTTGATTTCCGTGCAAACCGTAAAGCCATTTCCGTCAGGCAAAGAAATATCTATAAGCGCCAAGTCAAATTTATTCCCGGCAAGTGCGGCAAGGGCTTCACTCCGCGTAGGGGTGTGAGTTACTGTAAATCCCTCCGAGCGGAGCAAAAGTATAAGGTTTTTAGCGATTGCCTTATCGTCCTCAACCAAAAATATCTTTTTCATTTATTTTCACCATCCTTTACGTTACTGCTCCTATATCGTCCGTCAGCCGGTTTTTCAGCGTCAACCGGAACAAGCCATGTATTTCCCATTTTTTTAGCTCCCTTAATCCGCCCGGCAGAGCAATGGTACACTACCATTCTGTCTGTGATTCCCCAATTTTTCGCTGCTTCTTTTGTCGTTATATAATCCACGCATAACACCTCCATAGCTCTATGGTATTTCTTTTGACGGAAATATACAAGCTGAAGTATAAAACAAAAAAATACGGGAGCGTGGAAAGTAGTTCACGCTCCCGCACAGGCTAAAGATGTTAGGCGGTGTTAAAGGTCAGCAACAAGTAAAAATAATTTTAAGAAAAGACTTTTATTAAAGATAGTTCAATTTTATATAGTAATTTCTAATAACTTTTGAAGAAGATATATTTTTCAGTTACTATTGGCACGGAATAGTAAATTTTATTTTATACATTTAATAATTTTTATAGAAAAAAAATTATTCCTAAAAATTAGGACCTCTGGGATAATGGTCTGGAGTTTACGAACGACTTGCTAAAGTTCAGTTGACAAATTTTCATGTTTACTTGATAGAAAATAACAAATGGTCATAACCACTTGTGCAATTTATGCAATAAACACAACACTAAATATATGCTTAGTGCTGTGTTTTTTATTTTAAATTTATTGATAAGTTATTGCTTTTTTGTAATTGGAAGCCACACTTCAAATTTACAATCAGCAGGATTAGCATCTAAATATACCTCAATATCTGGTGCATTGGCATATTCATAGCCAGAGGTTGGCAGCCACTCTGTAACAGTTCTTTTTTCCAGTTCTTGAATTGAATCTGGCATAGAACCTTGTCCAGAAAAAACAGCCCAAGTAGAAGCAGGTACAATATACTCAGTCATACCATCAGGGATTTGTTTGTCTGATGCTGCTGCAATATAATATTCCCATTGATCTAAATCATCCATGCAGGCACTAACCCCTAAAAGTCCCATAGGTTCATTATTCATAAGAGATACAATTTGAGGGATTTTACCCTCCTGCGTGGCCTGATTCCAAAGCTGAGGTACTATTTTAAAACTTTCCTCAACATTTTTTCCAATTAGACCTTTGATCCCCACAATTCTAAATGCGTCTTTTTTTACAATACGATAATCCATTTCTGATGCTCCTTTTATTGTTATTTTGAAGCTAATAGGTGGATAGGCTTTTAATGAAGTTCCCTCCTTTTGTGCAACTGAGGGCGATACCTTATGTATATTTTGAAAAGCTCGATTAAAGGCGGTAGGTGACTCATAACCATAACGCAAGGCCACATCTATAACTTTATAACCACTTTGTAAATCAAAAGCAGCTCTAGTTAATCTTCTATGTCTTATATATTCAGAAAGGGGCGTCCCAGCTAAGTATGAGAACATCCTTTGAAAATGAAATGTAGAGCAGCAGGCAATTTGTGCTGCCTTTTCATATTCAATTTCACCATCAAGGTTTTCTTCAATATATTTTAATGCTTCATTTAAATTTTCATACCATTCCATCTCATTATCTCCTTATAACAACTATAATAAATTTAAAGTTAAAATACCTCTCATTTTGGAGCACAAATATGAGAGGTATTATTTATAGTGTATATGAAACTTACATAATGTTCAACATATACCAATTAATTATGAGCTAATGGTTAAATAACCTATGAGAAAATTAGCTTGATGAATTTATTTCTCATCAAATTTTGCACGTAAAACTTCCCCAATTAGGACCTCTGGGGTAATGGTTGTTATTCAATAAATTATAAATCAAAAGTTCCTAATATATGGTGAAAATTACATTTGATTTAGCCTTTATTGTTTAGTATACTCGTAAAAAGGAGGTTTTTAAATCATAAATTTGAAAATTCTTAAGGTACTTATTACATACTTAAAGAAAAGGAGAAGTTTTAATGAAGGGTAATTTAAAAGATTATATCTTGTATATAGTAATAGTGACTTTATGCTTAATTGCACTTAAAGTTATGTAATTAAAACTAATATATCAGGAATTGGGATCTAAAATCTCCATTCCTGGTGTCAGATAAATTTAAATTAACTTGCTAAAGACTTCTTAAACAAATTATAAAATTAGAAAATAGGCATTATAATAACAGATTGTATATTATAATGCCTATTCTATTTGTTAATCTATTTAAATTGCCATCTATTATTTTGTATTTTTTGCTATATTCATGATATAAACAATATATATAGTAGTTTGTATTACATTTATTGAAATATATTTTATATAATAGAGCTATGAATAAATTATAAATGTAATACAAATTATTTCAGAATTTCTGCACCTACTATAGTTTCCTAAACTTTCCTTCAATTCATTGCATTTGTTCATAAGTAAGTATTGAGTTTCAACTCATCCCCCTTTACTGTTGTCCCTCACGTAGCACGTAATCCACTTAAAATACTCTAATATAATTAATATTAATACCGTCATAATTCGCTGAATCTGGCGGTAAATAGTTTGTAATTGCATAGCGTTTTAATTCTATTTGGTGGCTGAATTGGTATGTTACTATCTATTGAATTAATATTGTTACTATAATTATTTTTAGGCAAAAAAATAAAGGGTACAAGATTAACTCCAATACCATTAAAAGTAATTATATTATTAAAATAAATTATAAATTTAAGTTTCAAATCTATGATAGAAATTATAATTGCTATTATATTTATTAGATTGTGTTATATGCTTAATCACATTTAAGGCTATATAATTTCACTTGATAAATCAAGAAATATGAAAGCTCTATCATTTATATTTTGACCAAATATAAATAAATTATAAATAGTATTAATTACACATTAGATAAATTATACTAAAATTCTTATTTTCTTAAATGTTGAAATATAAAAAACTATTAAATTCTAATTTTTTATACCAACTCATATAATAATTAATAAATATACATATAGCAATTGAAAAAGGAGGAACAATTTTTTGTTTAGTAATAATCGTGATAATTTTCTCATTTCTATTGTGAGTTTAAGCTTAGTCTTACTTACATTTATAATATTTTTCGCAATAGTTATGAGAAGGTAACAATAGGCTTAAAGAATATCTGGTATGAAAAACTAGAAAACAGATATTCTTTAAAATAAGCTTAGTAAACAAATTATATAGTGATTAACTAAACAGAAAATTCAAATCCTTCTTTTCAAACAAATTAAACAATAAATATAGGTGTAGAAATTTTCAGATTTCTGCACCTATATTTATTATTACTCTATACTATAAAACCAACTATCAAGTACATTTTTCAATTCATAGCACTTAACTATTGGTAGTACTTGAGTTTCAATCCAAACGCCTTTAGAGTTACCTCTAACATAGCATTTAACATCTTTAGAATAGCTTGATACATAATCTAAATCCACACCATCAAAGCTTCCATTACCTTTATTTTCATTTGCCTTAAATTAAAGTGAAATGAAAAAACAGACCAAAGATGTATCTAATATGAATATATTGTACAAATGTGGAAAGAATAATTTATGAGATAAATTCTCATATTTGTTCACATTTTCGAATAAATATAGTACTATAGCATTAAGGATGTGAGAAAAATGCTTATACAATTTAATTTTAAAAATTTTAAATCATTTAAGGATGACTCTAGTTTAGATATGACTGCAACTTCAATTACAGAACACTCATACAATTTAATTTGTTCTGGTGATGAAAAATATATTAAAACTGCTGCTATTTATGGAGCAAATGCAAGTGGTAAAAGTTCTGTAATTCAAGCTTTTAAATTCATGCAAACTTGGGTGATTCTTTCTTTTAAAAAATCAGCAGAAAATAAAGATATTCCAATTAAACGATTTGCTTTTGATAGTGAAGCTTTGAAAGAACCAGCTGAATTTGAAGTATTCTTTAAATTTAATAATAACGAATATCAATATGGTTTTTCATTAGATAACAAGAAAATTATTGAAGAATGGCTTTATTTTAAAAAAGACAATAGCAAACATAAATACATTACTTTATTTGAAAGATCAAAAAGCGATATAGAATGTGATTCTAAATTACTAAAAGGTGCAGAAAACTTTATTCCTATGGTAGGAGACAAAACTTTATTTCTATCTATAATATCAAATGCTAAAATTCCTTACGCAAAAGATATTTTTGAATGGTTTTTAGCTCCTGTTATAGATTATGGAAATATAAAATTTGAAAGTGCATTAACACAACTACTTTCACCAAATATTGAAGATGAATCTTATCAAAAAGAGTTAGTTAATTTCCTAAATGCTATAGATATAAATATAGATGGTATTATTGTGGAAAAACCTGAAAATGAAAATGATAGACCTAAAATCTATACCAAACATCTAATGAAAGATAAAAAAAATTATTATAAGATGCCTATTACAGAAGAATCAAGTGGAACTCAAAAAATGTTTACACTTTTTTATTATTTACAAAATTCACTTGAGATGGGGGTACCAATATTTATTGATGAACTTGATGCAAAGCTTCATCCATTACTTTTAAGATATATTATAACTATGTTCCATGATGAAAATATAAATAAAAATGGTTCTCAACTTATATATGTAACTCATGACAACTATACATTAACGAAGGATATTTTTAGACGTGATCAAATATGGTTTGTAGAAAAAGATTCTGATTCAGTATCACATTTATATTCCTTAGCTGAATATAAATGTGATGATGACAAAAAGGTGAGAAAAGATGCTTCTTATAGCAAAGATTATCTTCTTGGAAAATATGGTTCTGTTCCTGTTTTGAGAGGTTATGATATGTGGAGGATGCAAGACAATGAAATTAAATAGAGCTGGTCGTAAGCATAAAAGAAATGAAGGGAATAAAACCAATCAACCAGGTAATTATTTAATTGTCACTGAAGGTACTGAAACTGAAGTTAATTATTTTAAAAATATAAAACGACTAATTGAAAAGTCATTTAATAATAGTATTATGGTTGAAAGAATAGACTTAGATATACACGGTACTGCTCGCTCTACTACAGTTTTGGTGAAGGAAGCTATCAAAAAACGTAGTTTACAATCTTACAGTGATGTTTGGGTAGTATTTGATAAAGATGAAAATATAGATTTTGATGAAGCTATAGCCCTTGCTATAAAAGAAGATTTGCATGTAGCTTGGTCAAATGAATGCTTTGAACTATGGTTATTACTTCATTTCCAAGATTTAAAATCAGCTATTGGCAGAAATGATTATTATTCTAAATTAACTAATCATTTTAAAGATAAAAATATTAATAATGGTAAGTATGATAAAAACATCTATAATATTTTTGATATTACATCTTTATATGTAGATACTGCTATAAAAAGAAGTAACTCTTTACTAGAAGATCATAGATGCGATAAGATATTTAGCCCAAATAAAATGAATCCTGCAACTAAAGTTCAAGATTTAGTTGCAGAATTAATTAAATATATTAGTAAATAACCATAGTGATAATTATTTATCTATATAGGAGTATTCAAAAAATAACAAATAAGTCAGCTAGTCTATTTCGTATCATCAATAACAAAAACTGTTCCAGTTTTTGTAAGGTAACAGGTACCTTACAAATATTGGAGGATTGCTGACAATCTTTGTTGCTTTAATATTTTTAGCTTAAAGCGTATTATTCATATAATAATGCTCTGATTTATAGAAATAGAATATCCATTATTTTAATTTATCAATACATTTTTTCTCTAATCTAGTGACATAACTTTAGCTTTAAAAAATTCTGATTTTCTCTTTTGGTCAATTATATAATTTCTTACTCTTAAAACTACATATATTCCAAAAATTAAAGTATAGATTATGATATTAGTCATATGCTTGTCAAGCTTTGCAGAATACAATACCATTACGTGAACATATATCATAAGAAAAAATGGATAGGCTAATCTTTGAACTTTTTTCCAAGTAGATGCCTTCATTTTTTTTCTTATACATCTAAAAGAAGTTATAAAAAGTGGTAACATAATTGATATCATAACAAGAGTCAATGATGCTGCTATCAATTGAAGCTTACCTAATGAAGCTGGATCTAAAAATAGCTTTGGGAAATAATATATTCCATAAATTATGTTATGCCCTAAAGTTGAAATACATGCCATAATTGATATCTCTCCCCTTATGCTAAACAATCTTTTTGCTATTGCATTGTTCTTTTTAATTGCCCCCAAATACATAACAATAATAAATGTTGCGGTTGAAAAAGCACCTCTTTTAAATGGATTTGCTAGATATGTTGTAACCCATTTTGGATATAATTCATACATGTTGGTTCTATAATAATAAATTATAAAAATTGTAAATAGAATCGTTAAAACATAAAAAAAACTAGGTCTTTTCTTTATCTGTTTGCTGAATGCTAAATAAAATCCCATTGAAAATAATATTGAAATAATAAGTATCATTTTAATCCTCCTTTGTTTTATTTAATTATTTGGATCTATTTTAAAACCATGTTGATATTATTATATATTGTAAAACATATCCAATTATTTAAATAAATAATACCATCCTATAATATCATTCTAATTTGTTCTAGTCAATAATTGATATCATTTGATAAATTATATCAAGTTTAATTTCTATGTTTTTTATTTATATTATAATTCTTCCTTAAATCGCAAGCTTGCACTATATCTATATACCCGCTCCCTGTGTAATATATTATACTTATTCACATTTATCACCAAACTGGGGCTGTCTCAGAATTACCAAGTGAAGTAATAACAAAGAAAGGTAACAGGTGCCTTACAAATATTGGAGGATTGCTGACAATCTTTGTTGCTTTTTAATGTATATGAAAACAATTGTTTTTTTACATAGTAAGAATGATAATTTTATGTACAATTTGGTATAATTTATATATTATAGTGAATTATTACGAATTATATTTAAGAAGGCGGGTGGTAATGTGAGTTGGATTGATTCAATAGAAGAATTTGTCCCTTCCGATGAGCAAGAGAGAAAAGACAAGGAAGTAATATTGAAATACATAAATATGTTTGATGATATTTTAAAAAGAGATAATGAAATTATTCATATAACAAGTTCTGGGTTTGTACTAAATAAAGATAAAGTATTAATGGTACATCATAATATATTTAATGCATGGTCTTTGCCAGGAGGACATGCAGACGGTGAGGAAAATTTATTAGGTGTTGCTATAAGAGAGATTAAAGAAGAAACAGGAGTAAATAATCTTATTCCTATCACTAATAAGATTGTTTCATTAGATATTTTACCTTTGTTAGGACATTTTAGAAAAGGAAAGTATGTTTCATCACACTTACATATATCAGTAGTATATTTAGTTCAGGGTGATGAGAATGAGCAGGTTATTATTAAACCAGATGAGAATAGTGCTGTTAAATGGATTCCAATCAGTGAGATAGATATACACTCAAGTGAATCCCATATGAAGAAAATTTATAATAAAATACTATCCAAAATTGAAAAATTACCAGTATAAATACGAAATTATATACAGTGATTAGTCACATCTTTCTTAAGATCCGAAGTAGCTATTTTTTAAAATAAACAGTTAATAATTTTTTATATTTAAAATTATTAACTGTTAGATAAATTGGAATTTGATGAACTCCAATTTATCCTCTTTTACATAATTATTTTTTCTTAACAGGAATCCAAATTTCACTGTAGTAGTTTTCATCTTGGATACCTTGCGGATAATCAGCCACATTTGTGTACATTTCAATATTATAACCTGCTGCAATTTCATAATCCTTGCAATTAGGCAACCATTCTGAGAAGATTTTTTTATTCGCATCTTGCAGAGATTTTGGCATTGCGCCCTTGCAACCAAAAACAGCCCATGTGTGTTTAGGAATAATCTTTGTAACAAAACCATTAGGTATTTCTATCGACGGATTATAATTGTCTGCAATCAAATATTCAAACTCATCTGAACCCATGCTTTCATCTATGCATACTCCGTACATTCCGCATACAAATTCCCCTTTTTCTGTTTGATAATGTTCTGTCCAAAACTGTGGAATTTCTGTAGTTGCACTATCATATTTAAACACCTTTGATACTCCCATAATAGTAAACGAATCTTTTTTAACAATTTTGTAATCCATAATATAACCGCCTTCCAATAAAAATTTGATTTTCAGCGGAGCAAACGATTTAATCATTGCTCCATCTTTTCGAACAGCAGTAGGTGTTACACCATGAAATCGAGTAAAAGCTTTTGTGAAACTATCTGGTGAAGCGTATCCATATTTCAGTGCAATATCAATGATTTTTTCATCACTAGAAACAAGCTCACTGCCGGCAAGAGTAAGCCTGCGTTGTCTGATGTACTCTCCGACCGTAAAACCACAAAGCATTGCAAAGCCTTTTTGGAAATAGAACGGAGACATAAATGTTTTTTTTGCAATATTTTTTATTGTTATTTCTTCAGTGATATTCTCCTCAATATAGCTGATAGCTTCACCGATTCCTTCAATCCACTCCATAATCATCACCCCTGTCTGTACATATATCTTATCTTTTTTCAAACGATTATTCCCGACTTTTTGTGTTATGTTTTGTCTTTTCTAAAAGATTATTAAATAACCTGTACATCAAATTACTATTTGTCTAATACTCAAAATTGTTTCTATTTTTATTGTAACATATTTTGTAAATATATTATTACTTGTGATCCACAATTTTCACTTATAAAAATAGCCTTAGGCAAGTCATATAAATAACTGATACATAAAAAAAGTCTTTTACTCCATTATAATAATCTGCATAATTTCAATGAATTCAATGTCATTTAAGTATTGACAAGATAATAATTTTATGTTAAAAATTACTATCTTGTTTTTAACAAGAAATAACTTAAAGTATAAGGAGATGTTTTATTATGCCTATAGGTGTATTCATTGATTGTTTTTGCATATTATTAGGAGGTACACTAGGTTCAAAATTTAAATCTGTTATTCCGAATCATATCAAAGAACCATTAAATATTATTTTCGGGATATCTGCAATCTCAATCGGTATTGTATCATGTATAAAACTTAAATCTTTACCAGCTGTGATTTTATCACTTATTTTAGGCTGTCTCATTGGAGAGCTTATAAGATTAGATACTCACATAAAAAATGCTTTTTCAAAAATTATACTTAAATTAAATTTTAATATAGAAGGTAATTATGAGGAGTATATGAATTTCTACATTATTGTTGCTGTCACTTTTTGTGCAAGTGGTGCAAACATTTTTGGAGCACTTGACGAAGGAATGACTGGCAATATGACTATCTTGATTTCTAAAGCTGTTATGGATATTTTCGCTTCAGTTATTTTTGCAACTACTTTAGGATATGCCATAAATCTTATTGTAATCCCTCAGTGCCTTATTTTATCTTCTTTATTTTACCTAGCAAAACTAATTATGCCTAATATTTCACAGGCTATGTTGTCTGATTTTATCTCTATAGGAGGGATTTTAACTTTTGTTCTTGGTTTAAGTATCCTAAAACTTATAAAAATTAATGTTGCTAATCTTCTTCCAGCTTTGATTTTAGTTTTCCCTGCTTCATATATGTTTGGATTGTTGTTTTAGGATACTTTTTCTAATTAAGTAAATTGCCATTATAGGTTACAAGTTTTGTTACAAGTTTTATTACACTTTTTGTTATAAATTAAGTAACCATTTTTTGTTTAATTACATACAAGATACTGTAAAGGGGCTGTCTAATAATACAAATCATTTAATGATATGATGTATATTCAAAAAAAGAAATAGAAATAACATTTGTGGAAGAAGCATTGAAAAATAAGCTTAGAGTTTCTTCATTTGAAGTTGTTCCATAAATGATTGTCCTAATGCATATTAGGAGCAATCTTTTATGGGTACAACTTTAAATGTTAGAAACTATTAGCTTATTTTTCTAGTCTCCTTTAATAAATGTTATTTCTATTTCTTTGTTATTACTTCACTTGCTAATTCTGAGACGGCCCTAATTTTGTTTTAAATATTATTTAGTTTCACCATATAAGTAAAATTGTAAATTTAGTTATCTAACTCGGAAGTTCATCTAATGTTTTAAATTCATAACCTTGATTCTTCCAATCTTTAATCAAGCTGTCTAAGATAGTTGCATTAGTTTTAGACACAGCATGAAGTAAGCAAATCATACCATCACGAGTATTTTTTAAAAGCTGTGTTTTAGAAGATCCAGGATCAGGCTGATTGTCTACATCATAATCTTTATAAGCAAGAGTAAAAAATATAGATTTATAACCAAGTTTTTGAGTATAGTAAAGTGACAATTCACTAAAAGTTCCTTCTGGTGGTCTAAAATATTTTGACATTTTACAACCAGAAACATTATTCACTGCATCTTCTACTTGAGTAATTTCGGCATTAAAAGCAGCTTCATCTGTAAATGTAGGCATAGATTTATGATGTACAGAATGATTACCTATTATATGGCCCTCATTGCTCATCCTTTTTAGTAACTCAGTATCTGAAACACCATTAAAACTTCCAGTTACATAAGGCTTGGTTACAAAGAAGGTAGCATGTACATTATTTGCCTTTAAAGTATCAAGAATACTAGCAGTATAGCCATTTTCATAGCCTTCATCAAAAGTAAGATAAATAATTTTTTTTGAAGTATCTCCAAAACCATAGGCTTTATATTTCGATAAAAGTTCAGCGCTATCTCTTGATGAATATAACCATGACCACTCTATGGGTTTAGTACTAAGTGATGAAATGTCAGATGATACTTTTGGAGTAGATGACTTTGGGGTTGAAGTAGATTTTTCTTTAGTCGTAGAGTCAGGTTTAGGTGTAGACCCTGCTTTAGAAATAGAATCTGATTTATCAGACTTTGGCTCTTCTATGGGATTTTCGTTAGTAGAATCACTAGTTATTTTTTCATTGCTTGAAGGATCTACCTTTGTATTGTCTTCATTTTTATTTGCCACTCCACAGCCTGACAAAAGTAACGCTAGAATTATACATAAAGCTAATTTCTTTTTAATCAATTTCTCTCCTCCATATTTTTTAATTTAGGATCTGTTTTAAGACCGTGTTGATATTGTAATATCAACACTCTTCTAAAACATAGCGTTAATTTAACATGGTTTTATCTATAGTATCATGATGTAATACTTATTATTATCGTTATAATTACATTATACAACATTTTATTACTAAATTCCCTATAATTTCTTATGCTCTTAATGTTATATATAAGTTCTAATTAATAAAATTCATTATTGCAAAGTTACTTGTTGCAATTGCTAAAAGTACAAATTCAATTTAAATGAACAAACTTTTTCAGAACATATATATATATGTTGAAATAAAAAATCTTCAACAAATTAAGTAGCTGTTGCACTTTTATTACACATTTAAATTTGCAACATATATATATAAACTAAAGAAAATATAGAAATTTTCAGTAAGAAAAGCATTGAGATTGTTTTTCATCTCATAATAAGAAACAAAAAAATTATAAATGGATATTTAAATAAACATTTACAAGCAAACTCACTTAAAAATTGAATATGTGGCATTTACAAAATATGTTATAATCAATTTAAAATAGTAAGATATTATGAAGCAAGGATTGTTTATATAATAGGAGGATAAAAATATATGACTGAAAAAGAAATGTGGAATTTATATACAAAAAATAACGATGTGAAAAATAAGACCTATGATGCTTGGTGTTTTGGTGGGGATGCTTCTTCAATCGCAAATGAACTTGCAAAACTTGTAGTAAACGGGATTAAAACTGCAACTGCATCAGCTTATCAATTATATGAAATTGAAAACAGTCCATTGCCACCAATAGGTGGTTTAAACATTATATTAGATTCTGATAATAATGCTGTTTGTATAACTGAAACAACTAAAGTTTATACTTGCCCATTTTTAGAAGTATCAGAAAGTCATGCTTTTAAGGAGGGTGAAGGGGATTTCTCCTTAGCATATTGGAGAAAGGTACATAAAGATTTTTTTTCAAAAGAACTAAAAGTATATGACCTCGATTTTGATGAAAATATGATTATTGTTTGTGAAGAATTTGAAGTAGTGTGGAAAGAATAAGCAACAATATTCTTATAAAACATAATAATAATTTATTTTGTATTAACGGGAGCTCAAATTTAAGTTTTGGCTATGTTTTAAAAGAGTGTTGATATTGTTATATAATAGCGAACTGGCATTGAAATTTGCTTTGTAGAACTCTTAAGTGAAAATCAAAATTTTATATTTTGTTTTTGAACTTACTCAGCGAATGCATATGAGTCGAGTTTCCTATGTGTATTTGACTGTCCATGAGCTTTATATCACAATATCAACACGGTTTTAAAACAAAGCGTAAATTTTAAACATTGGAGGAAAATAGTATGTCAGAAGATGTTAATTTATTTATGATTTGGATAGATAATGAAGTAGGCTACACAAAACCATATTGAGATAATACGAATTATCTACAACTAATACAGCACATTTGCAAAATCTAAAGCATATTATAATTTTGAAATGCTATAAGAAGGAAGAAATAATATGTATAATTATAGAATGTATTCATCAGATGATTCTCCTGATACATCAAGTTGTGACTCATACCACATATATAATAATAATTGGGACTATCCGTCTCCTTATTTCAGATGTGTTCCCTATACTAAACTTTTTGATGACACAAAGTTTAGTTCAAGATTTGATTCCTCACAGTTAGAAATGGACAATAACAAAATGGTATTGAAAGACTATGGTCCTAAGCCTTTAGTAATTAATATTGATAAAGCAACCAAGCAAAACAATAATTTCCGTACTGGTTTATGGACAGGAGATCATTTTCAAGTTACTTTGATGAGTATCAATGTTGGTGATGATATTGGTTTAGAGATTCATCCAGATACTGATCAGTTCATACGTATTGAACATGGACAAGCAGTTGTTAAAATGGGAAGAAGTAAAGAAAATTTAGATTTTCAAGTAAACGCCCATAATGACTTTGCAATCATGATACCTGCTGGTATGTGGCACAATGTTATCAATACAGGTGATAAACCACTTAAAGTATACGCTATCTATGCACCACCTCAACATCCACATGATGTAGTTAATGTTACTAAACCAGCAGAATAAGTTTACTTAAATAACTATCAATAATTAAGAATAAACAAATATTGTCTAACCCTATATGAATTTATAGTATAGAGTTAGACTTTTTTTATTATTACTATGATGTTTTTATATAATGATTTACTATAATGAAATAAAGAAAAATTCTAAATGTATTATTAAATGCACTGATAACTAAAACAAATAGGATATGTAACGTATTTTATTACAAAATAAGTTACTAATATTGTTACTAACATTGTAACAGTATTAGTAACAATAAATAATGCTAAAACCATTGCATCTAATAGTGTTTATAGCTTATATATCAGTTAAAATTCCAGCTTTTTTAATCATTTTATTGTTTAAAATTAGTTTCTTTAAATTTTGCTTATGAAACATTATAATGCCTTTTAAAAGTTTTGTAAGTAAAACTTCCAAAATTAGGACCTCTGGGGTAATGGTCGGGAGTTTAATAATATTTTGTGTAGTAACTAACACAATGATATAATAATACAGAGAAGCTTGATGGAGGTGAGTATTTTATGTTATATCATGCATCTGGAGAGGCTGTTGAATTTCCTGAGGTAAGAAAAAGTAAGTATACAAAAGATTTCTCATGGGGATTTTATTGTACAAATAATTTTGAACAAGCTAAGAAATGGGCAAGAAGAAACAGGGAGTATCCTACGATTAATTATTATACTTACACAGAAAATAAAGATCTTAATATATTAAAGTTTGAAGAAATGACAGATGAATGGTTAGACTTTATAGCTAAGTGTAGAAATGGATTTATACATGACTATGATATAGTAGATGGGCCTATGGCAGATGATACTGTATGGAATTATGTAAATGATTTTTTAAAAGGTGATATTTCTAGAAATGTCTTTTGGGAGTTAGCTAAATTTAAACATCCAACTCATCAAATAAGTTTTCATACATTAAAAGCGTTAGATTGCCTTAAGTTTGAGAGGAGTGAAATTATAAATGAATGATACTAACAAAAATGATTTGTTTTATATATGCTCATTAATAGAATTTATAGGTAGAAAAACTAAAAATAGAAGATCTGCAATTGTTGATATATTAGGCAAAAAAGAATTGAAAAGACAATTAGAGCTTGCAGATGTTAATCATTGTTTATCATTTGAACAAGTAAGTGATGAAATTATAGAGTATTTTAATATTGAAGATGGTGATTTTGATTCCGTTGGAATGTGTAAATATACTGTACCTAGCGTTCAAGCTATAGGAAAAGAATATCAAGGGTTAATTATTGATGTTATGCATAATGATAGTGATATAATAGATGTAATGTATGAGGTGTTTAAATCCTTTATTAGTGATGAAATCTCAGATTTTAATTCGTCTGTATATTATAGTAGTCCACAGTACTTAAAATATTCTTATTTAGAAGGTAAACTATTAGCATAAAAGGATTATACTCATGGTAACAATCACCATTATACAAATTATATTTTAAATTATTTGACAAATTTACATTAAAATTATACTTTTTACATAAAGGTTATACGACTGACGGAAGTGGAATAAACCACATGAATTATAACAAGTAATGAGTCCACTATCTGGACAAAAATCCAGATAGTGGACTTTTTATTGGTTCAATTTCATTTTACAACAAGTCAAAATATATTTTTAGGCAAATGGACTTGTTATTTTTTTGAATGTGCCTTATACAAATAAAAAGATCGAATGTAAACCAGATCAATTAGTACAATACTAAAAATGAAGAACTAGTAATACAGTTAGTAAAGCATGTGGGAATAAGAAGGAGTATATGTGCCACAGTAATTTTGTTTATAAATCAGCATTAGTGGTATATAATAACACTATAGAAGTCAATTATATGAGGTGTAGATATGAATTTAACTAAAAATAGTAATTTATATGGTAAAGATGAAATTATAAATATTCTAAAATCTGTACAAAGTATAGAATTATTTAAAAAACAAAACATAAATGCTATTATTTTATTTGGTAGTATTGTTACGGATAATTTTCAGGAATATTCTGATGTGGATATTGCTATTTTAAGTAAAGAAAAAAACAATCTTAATAAGATTATGGATTTAGAAGAAACATTGAGAAATATGTTAAATAGAGAAATAGATATTATCGATTTAAATAATGAGGACTTGGATTTAAGATTTAAAGTATCCGTATATGATACTGGAATGTTAATATATAATGATGAGTTAGACCTGTACACAAAGGATTATAATAAAACAGATATTATATATATAAACAATGAGGAATTTAGATTCTTTAGAGAAAGGGATGTGATATATGATGAATAGAGAAAGACTATATGATATTATAAAAAATATTAAAGAAACACTATCTCTTTTAGATAAAGCATTAATTAAATTAGAGGTTATAGATGATGAAGATATAAAAGAACTTATTAAATCATCAGTGAAACAAAGTTTTTTAGAATATTTTATTTTGATAGAAAGTTTTACATCGTTATGTTTAAAGGAATTAAAGCTGTATAGAATAAGTGATGATATGGAAAAATCACTAAAGAAACTATATGAAAATAATATTATTAGTGAAAGATTATATCTTTTTTTAAATCAATATAGAAGATATAGAAATAGAATAGCACATGTATATAAGCAGCCATCTGTAGAGGAAATTATTGAGTTTGTAAAAGATAATAAAACAAATATAAATGAAGTTATAAATATAATGACAGAAATTTATAAAAAATAAAAACAATAACTATAAGGCACATTCAATATTTTAGAAAGGATTTAGTAGAATATTCAGAACCACACCCAAGTTTTGTATTAGAAAACAAAGATTTAGCAAAATATGTTATAGCTCAAAATAAAACAAGATATAAACGTTGGACTAAAGTTTTAAGATTAAAATTAGACAATATAGATTGGTTTGATTGCCCTAATTGGTATAGAGAAGGAATTAAAAAATTGATACTTACTAGATGTGATATTATAGATTCTATTTAAAAGTCACATTATTTGTAACAAATTATGTTACAAATAATGTGACTTTTTCAATTTGTTTTGGTATAGTGTTGAAATTAGGGATAAAATTATATCCAGCTTCAGTAATTGCTGTCTATATATTTAAAAATCAAATCAAAATTTCAAATAAGGTGGTATAAAAATGAATAAATTAAAAGTAGAAAAAGTAAATTTTTATAGCGATGTACTTGGTAAAGAAATGTCAATGTTGGTGTATTTACCTGAATGCTATAATAGTTTAAGGCACATGAAAATAAATAACAAGTAAAAGATGCTTCCTTGCCTGATGTAAAATATACATTACATCTTGAACTTGTTATTTCTTTCATATCCCTTAATTAAAAATTTCTACTCTTTGAGTAAAGCACCGTAATAATTTCTGAGCTTAAAATTTTTGATAGCTTATCAATAATGTATAAGTATAATTATATCCCACCATTTGCATAATGTATAATTATAAATTGTGCAATTACTTAACTCTTACTTTTCTAAATTTATTTGTGCCTATTACTTTCTTTTACTAAATTAAACAACCTATCATTACAATAAACTCTTTCTCTTCCAATTTTCTGAGAAGATAAAAAATTATTTTCTTCTAATTGTTTTAAGTAACTTACTGCTGTTTTTCTACTTACTCTAAGTCCATCTTCAATATAGGAGATTTTAGTATAAAATTCAAAAAATAATAACTCTAATAATTCTTTTGAATATATTTGTGGTAACTTTTCTTTTAATTCTTCACTATAACTATTCATTTCTTCTACTATTCTTTTAACTAATTTAAAAGTTTCCAAAGAAGTTTCTTCAATACCTTGTAATATAAATATTACAAACCCTTCACAATTATTAGAATCATCTTGCATATCCTTTAATAGTTCATAATATGAAGCTTTATTTTCAAGAATATATTTACTTAAATATAATATTGGACTATCAAGTAATCCTTTAAGAACTAAATATAATACATTAAGTATTCTGCCTGTTCTTCCATTACCATCATAAAAAGGATGAATTGCTTCAAATTGATAATGTATAATAGCTAATTTTATCAATGGATCTACTTCATCTTGGTCTTCATTTATATAGATTTCTAAATTTGATAAATAATTTCTAACTTCTTCTTCAGATTGTGGTGGTGTATATACTACTTCTCCAGTTAAGGCATTTCTAAGAGCAGTTCCTGGTAACTTCCGTATTCCTGCTTTGCTTTCCTCAACTATACTTTGAATTTCAACTAACATATTAGTAGTTAAAAATTCATTTTTTTTAATTAATTCATATCCATGCCATAAGGCTGTTCTGTAATTTACAACTTCTTTTGCTGATAAAGTAGCCATCTTTTCATATGTAAGTGCTTTATACAAATCATCATGAGTAGTTATTATTTGCTCTATTTCAGAACTATCTTTCGCTTCATTTATATTAATAGCATTTATTAATATGTGTTTATTAGGTATTGTATCTGCATAACCTTTTAATTCTGCAAGTGCTCTATTTGTCTTTGCTAATTGCTTTAATATATCTATAGTATTAAAATCTACATCTAGTGGTAATTTTTTTAACATATTTATTTTCCCTTTCATCTTATATCATATATTCTAATATTATAGGCAATATCCTCTTAAATATTACCTATATCACTTTAATATAGGTAATATTTTTGTTTTTTTACCTATATTAAAGTCATATAGGTAATTATATATTAATTTTACTTGTTTTCATATCCTTTATATGAGTAATTATTATTTTGGATTGAATAATTTTACCAAATTCTATATTGACAAATATATCATATACTACTATACTTTATAGTAGTATAATAAATGGTGGTGATTAAATTGTCTTCAATAAATTTAATAATACTTGGCTATTTGCAAAACAAAGAAAAAAGTGCCTATGAAATGGTTAAAGAATTTGATAGCTGGAATCTTAGTAATTGGTTAAAGATCAGTGATCCGTCAATTTATAAAAATATAATTAAATTATGCGATAATGGATATTTAAATTCAAGAACTGTTAAAGAAGGTGAAATGCCTGAAAAAACATTATATTCAATGAATGAAAAGGGAAATACATATTTCAATGAACTAATGGAAGAAAGTTCAAAGCATATTGGAAAAGTTTATTTTGAATTTAATGCATTTTTTAATAATATAGAGCATTTACCAGAAGAAAAAAGAAAAGAATATCTTAAAAACTTCAAAAACAAGATAGAAGAACGTAGAGCGTTTGTAGCGTCAAGATATAATCATGAAAAACAGCACAATGAAATAACTGGTTCTGGATTTATTCTATTAGAACTATATAACGAATTTTATAGTGTTTTACAAAAATGGTCTGAAAAAGTTTTTGATCATTATAATTAATAATTTAAGGCATATTGAATTGTTATTTTTTTGAATGTGCCTAATGTCTCTAATAAATACTTATATTGAGAGACATTTTTTTGCCCCAACTACTATATTTTATAGTAGTTTATTATATACTAATACATCTTACATTTAGGAGGTTTGTCTTCAGGTATAAAGAAAAGTTATTTTAAAGATATTGATGCGAAATCGGCAGCAGAATTTATCCATAGTGCCTTTTTCAATTTCATTTTTTTCATGAACTTTTTAAGAGAAAAACTTTCTGATAACGAACTAAAATATAAGATTATCCCATTTATAGATTTTTTCATAAATGGGATAAGAAAAATTTAATTTAAGGAGATGGTTAATTTGAAAAAAATATTATTTGCTCCTGGAATAGCCGCTATTGAAGCTTTAGGAAGTATAACCAGATTAATTGCAATAGCAGATGAAATAAAAAAAAGACAGAAAGACTGCAGCATAATATTTAGAGCTGCAGGAAGAGAAGCAGATTATGCCGCATCTTGTGGATATGAAGTTGTACAAGGATATAAACCTAAGTTCGATTTGCAAAAGTTGTTTAAGCAAAACAGCAATAACGATATTAAAGGCAATTCATCTCATAATTTTTCTATCAGCAGTGTATGTGATGTAATAAGGCTTAAAGGTCTTATTTCCAAAGAATATGTACAAAATACCTTTAAAGAAGAAATGGTCTTAGTACAAAGTTTTAAGCCAGATCTGATATTCGGGGAATTTGAAACAGTTATGCCTATAGTTGCAAAGAAAATGGACATACCCTATTTTTGTACAGGGGGTACTCCAAGCAAGAAAGACTTCTGTTACTTTGGATTTTCTAATAAAACTGAATACGGATATGCAGAAGATTATAATGAACTCTTAAAGACTTTAAATTTAAAAACTATAGAAAACATATGCGAACTTAATCAAGACTATAACTGCAGCAAAGTTTTCGTTCCAAGCATACCTGAACTGGAGAATTTAAAAGACAGCTCAAAATATATATTTTTAGGCTCAGTGACACCTAAGAATTTTATAAAATCAGATTTTAACTTTGAAAAGAAGCGCCCACTAATATACGTATATTTAAGCGCTGGTGAAATAAAGCCGGATGTATATCAAAAGGTGATTTTAGACACATTTTCAGGTTCGGAATTTGATGTTATAGTCACAGCAGGAGGAAACCCTCACTTTAAAAGCAGTGTGAGCTCTAATACTAGTAATGTACACTTTATGAATATGGTTCCATCAGATAAGGTTATAAAAATGACAGATATAGCTATTCATCACGGCGGTCAAAATACCACTGTACAATGCATTGAAAATGAGGTACCTTCAATTATTTTTCCTGGAAAACATTTCGAACGTTATTTTAATGCCGAAAAAGCTTCTGAAATAGGCTGTGCACTAAATCCAGGCATAAATAATTTTAGTAAGGAATTTCTTTTAAAAACATGTAGAAAAATTATTAAAGACAATGCATTTAAACAAAATCTCAAGATATATTCAGATAAAATAAAATGCTGCGGCGGTGCGTCTAAAGCTGCCGATTTTATTTTAAATTATTAAATTTATTTTAAAGTTGTTAGTTAATAAATGTAACATCTAATGGATTTCTGTCTACGAGTTTCTTATATTTATATTTGGGATATCCAACCATAACAGCACCTGTTATAACTCTGTCTTCAGGTATATTAAATAGAGAAAGCAGTGGTAAATAGTTGGAAAATGCACACATTTCAAATAATCCAGCCCAGCAAGAACCAAGTCCAATGGTAGTTGCATATAGTTCAGCATAAGTAAGCTGAGAAATAGTATTTTCTCTTCCATTTTTAAAGTCTTTTGGAGCTGTTGCTAAGATAAGATGTGGAGCATTACGTAACACAGTATCCATTCCGGTAGTCTTATAAGTTTGAACATGCCTTGGAAAACTCCAATGAGATGGATTTTTAAGTTGCTTTTCCATCCAATCATAAATAATTTTTATAGCCTTTTCCAATATCTTTTTGTTTTCCACTATTATATAAGAAATGCCTTGGCTATTACTGGCAGTAGGTGCATAATGTGCAATATTAATTAATTCTAATAATTTTTCTCTAGGTACAGGTGCATCTTTATAACAACGTATTGAACGACGAGATCTAAGAAAATGCTCTGCAGTTTTTGAATTTATAACTGGAAAGTTTTCTATATCAGTTTGATCAGCTATAGGTGATTTTATATTATCTAGTGCTCCACTTGGACATGCAGCTACACATTGTCCACAAGCAATACAGTTATTTGCATTAGTTACATTAGGTCCAGTTTTGTCTATAGATAAAACTCCACTTGGACATACTTTTGAACAAATTCCACATTTAATACATTTTGATTGATTTACATTAATTAAATTCATTAAATTTCACTCCTAGTTTGTTAACAATATTTGCTTCACATTCAAGTTCCTATGATATAATACAATTTATATGATTATGTTGATATTATCAAGTACGCACTTTTGGGGAACGCGGTTCCCATTTGTATACCATATAGAATTGATTGAAGATATATGAAGGAGTAAAAATGATAAAATTTAAAGGCATTGAATATAATTGTTCTATGGAATTAACATTAGATATTATAGGCGGTAAATGGAAATCTATTATTATTTGGCATTTAGGTAAAAAAACTATGCGTTTTAATGAATTAAAAAGAAGTTTACCTAATATTACACAAAAAATGTTAACTCAACAGCTTAGAGCATTAGAAGAAAGCAAGTTAATTAATAGGGTTATTTATAATCAAGTTCCACCTAAAGTGGAATATTCCCTTACTGATTATGGAAGAAGTCTTTTACCAGTTCTAACTGATCTATGTGAGTGGGCAATTAACTATTCTAATTTAATTAGATGTGAAAATACATACACACAAGAAACAAAATAAGAATAATAAACAACTAAAAAATTGTTATAGTATTACATTATTTTAGAAATGGACAGGGCATGTTCTATCATTACATATTACACAATTCTTGTAAGCTGTGAATGATAGCAAAGTGTAGTTTTAATATTGGATAGTTATAGCAATAGTGATATAATAAAACTATATTAAAGAAAGGGTAAGGTAATTTCAACTATGAGAATGTAATCTACAATAAAGACTTAATGTATAACAACAAAATTGAATTCATGTGTATAAGTGGTGTTTTATAAAGATCATAGTATTTTTATGAGCTAATTTTATTCTAGTGAATTTAAAAACCTAACTTTAAAGGTATTATTGTTATGCTTAAATTTAAGGAGAGTAGATTATAATCTAATAAGTAATGATGTTACCATGTATTAATCTAAAAGTAAGCTATGAATTTTAGGGCTTAATAGCCTAATTTATAAAAAAAGTTTTACATTTAAATAATACAAATTACTCAAAGATAATATAGTGGGCTAAAGTTCTTTAAAGAGATATAAAAATTTATAATTGTAGATTATAAATTTATTTGGCAAACATATATGAGTAAGGGTTTGGATGTTTAGTTATAAACATCTAAATTAAATTTTCATTAACTAAAATAGATATATACTCTCTCCTATTAAACTAGGAGGGATTTTTTTATGCAATTAGCAAAATTAGATAAGATAAAGAAGTATTATGGAGATAGATTAATTTTAGATATTAAAGGGTTTGAAATTTTAGAAGAAGATAGGATTGGAATAGTTGGGGAAAATGGAGCTGGCAAAACAACTATGTTAAATATATTAATGAAAAATATTGAACCAGATGAAGGACAAATCTTTTTGACTGAGAGTTATTCATATATAAGCCAAATGGAAGAATATTTTGGTGAATGTGAAGAAAGCAAGGTTAAAAAATTATTTGATGCACCAGATAAATATGAAGATTTTTTATCGGGAGGAGAAAAAATTAAATTAAAAATATCAAAGGCTTTAAGTGAAAATAAAAAACTTATAATAGCAGATGAACCTACTTCAAATTTAGATAGTAAAAGTATTAAAGTACTTGAAGATATGTTAAAAAATTATAAAGGAGCATTATTACTAGTATCTCATGATAGAGAAATTTTAGATTCACTATGCAATACTATTGTTCAAATAGAAGATGGGAAAATATCAGTATACAAAGGGAATTATTCTAAGTATTTAGAATTAAAAAGAGAAGAAAGAAAAAGAGAAGAAATTGAACATAATGAATATTTAAATGCAAAAATAAGACTTAAGAATGCAATTATAGGAAAAGAAGAATTAAGAAACAGTATAAAAAAGACTCCAAAGAGAATGGGCAATTCAGAGGCAAGGCTTCATAAAATGGGAGGACAAAAACAAAAAAGAAAAATTGATAAAAATATAAAGGCATTAAAAAGTAGAATTGATCATTTAGAAGTTAAAGAAAAACCAAAAACTATAAGTGAAACTAAAATAAATATACAAGCTGGTATGGAGATAATATCTAAAAACATTATAGAGGTTAATAATCTGAATTTATCTGTAGAGAATAAGTTATTAATAAAAAATGCTACTTTTAAAGTTAAAAGAGGGCGTAAAGTAGGAATAATAGGTGATAATGGATGTGGGAAAACTACTTTATTAAATGAAATACTAAAAAAAGAAAATGACAATATAAAAATTGCGAGTAGAGTAACCATAGGATATTTCGATCAAAGCCAAAGTATATTACAAAAAGAAAAAAGTATTTTAGAGAATGTGAGAGAAAACTGTTCATATGATCAGGGCTTTGTAAGAATTAACTTAGATAACTTTGGATTTAAAGGGGATGAGGTTTACAAACTTGTAAGTTCATTAAGTGGTGGCGAAAAGGTCAAGGTAGCTCTCTGCAAAATACTACTAAGTGATAACAATATTCTAATATTAGATGAACCAACGAATTATTTAGATATTAAAGCTATGGAAGCCTTGGAAAAAGCATTGATAAGCACAGAAAAAACAGTAATTATAGTATGTCATGATAGAAAATTTATAGGAAATATATGTGACTATATAATTGAAATAAAAGATAATAGTATAAATGAGTTTCACGGAAGTTATAAAGAATATATTAACGAAAAGAATAAACCTAAAATAAACAAAGCTGAAAAAATAAATAAAGATAAATTGTTGCTATTGCAAAATAAACTTTCTGAAGTAATTTCTCTTTTGTCAATAGAAAATGATGTATCTAAAAAAGAAAAATTAGAGTATGAATATAAGCAATTATTAAAAGATATAAGGGTATTAAAAAATTAATATAAGGCTCAATTTTAAAACCATGTTGGTATAAGTATACCTTTAGCAACATATAAAGTGAAACTTTTTAGGTGGAGTTTTGTATACTCCAGCTGAATTTAGTTGAACTTATCCAGGAGCGTGCAGCCGTTATCGCCCACTTGAAGAAGAGGGAGTGTTACGGATGCTAGCTATCGGATAAAAAATGTAAGAATTAAATCACAAGAGTAAAAGGAGAAAAAAGATGAAAAAATTTGATTTTAAAAGTATAGTTGTAGGCTTAGTGATTGGTATAATAGGATTTTCCATTGTTTTTGCAGCAGGAGAAAGAAAACTAGCAACTATTAGTGAGAAAAAGGTTGCGACTGTTCCTGTAGCAGAAGAAACAGAAGGAATAAAATCAGCAAATATTAATAATGATAAAGTATATTTTAATGGAAATGAGATAAAGTTAAAAAATCCTTTAGTTACAATTGTAAAAGATGGGAGTTCTGAAGCCCAATTATATATGCCGATGAGCGAATTGCTAGAATATATGCATTTCAAAGTTGAATGGAATAGCGATGATAGTTCTGTATATTTGACTATGAACGGTCAAAATAACCAAAAAAACATGGAGGTTACACCTGATATTTCAAAAAATCAAGCAGATACAGAAGCTATAGAAATCATACAGAAAACAGGAAATTGGTCATATATTGAGAAATATATCCCCGATATGTCTTCTAATGGTATTGAAAGAGCTGTCGAAATATATAACTCAAAGCATATAAATATATCTGAACATAAAAAAGCATCTGATTATATAAAGAATTAACCAATAAATAGTCAATGAAAACTCAGTTATTAGTTTTGTGCCTAAAATGCCATTTTGAGAAATAAGGCTAGTAAATAAACTCCAATTTAGTGATAAGATACAGATGCTATTATTATTACACTAGTAACAAAACACGTAACTAAGAAAGTCACATAATTTGTAACATAAAATGTTACAAATTATGTGACCTTTTATAACGTTATAGGCTGAATAAGGCACATGAAAATAAATAACAAGTCCAAAGTTGCCATGGATATTTTTCATCAGGCAAGGAGACGAATTGCCCTCATAGCGGGTCTATTAGGTCAATTTGCCGACGCAGCATGATGCAAAATAGGCTGGCAAATGGACTTGTTATTTTTTTGAATGTGCCTAATTATCGTCTCTATATTCTTTTTGTCAAAACTAGTATTATATCTATTTTTAAAAGCTGTACTATTTCTTATGATATTTTCTTTATCATATACAAAGAAAAATATATTAGTATATTTATAATGAAATATATCTCCTTGTCTGACGCAAAATATACATTGCATCTTTGACTTGTAATACCTTTAGAACATCTGAATATTCAAAATTAGCTGTAGTAAATTTATACGCTTGCTCTAAAATTTCTTTAGGTACTTCGTTTATTTTTGAATTATCTGTATATAATAAAGTACAAATACTTAAGCATATATATTGCATTAACTGAGGTGATGTTAGACTTTCAATAGCTATACTTTTTGCTATATCATCTTTTATTTTAATATTAAGCTTTTCAAACCCTTTTATTGCAATTTTCTCTAGTTCTTCATTCTTCCAAGGCTTTATATTAATTAAACTTAATCTTCCTGTTAAATCAGCATTTTTTCTTAGTGCATCATCTGCTCTGTAAGGTAATGATACAACAATTGCCTTAAATTCTTTTCTTATTGCATCTTTTAGCTGCTGTGCATTATGAATTAGACTCTGAGAGATTGAACACTATATGGCTTTTACTTATGTTGCTAAATTATTTAATATATATGTTCTAATTAAATTAATAAAATTCATCCAAAAATCCACTGGAGAATTTATTACATGTATTTTTCAATGACTCTGATACTAAAAATGCTCGAATACTTTCCTCATAACTTATACCATCTTTACCACCTAGAAAATTTTTTATTTTATTGGATGGTATTTGAGCAATTATTTCAATATAAGCAATTGAAAATTCAAAATTTTTAATTAGATCATTTAATATTTTAACTAATCCTGACATGTCTGGATCATCTGCTGTGTAAGATTCTTTAAAACGCATCAATTTGATATCACTCCTTTACATATATAGGTAAATTATACACAATAATATAAAATATTCAAAAAAAATAGAGCTAAACCTTTTAATGCATAGCTCTATTTTTTTGAATATTTTCTAGAATGAACCTTGTTTATATCAATTAAAATTAGTTAATAAAATTCAAAATCTAAATCTTTTGTTGTGCAGATGTAACTGTTATCTCTAACACTCTAGTTAAAAAAGAGAACTTTTCTTTCAT
>NZ_FOMG01000043.1 GCF_900112485.1 Clostridium uliginosum | reverse complement strand
CCCATTTCTTTAATAATATATGTTAGCTTGTATTTTACAATTTTTGAGTAATTAATCATTAGTGATGCCTCCTTAAATTTTTATATATTTAAGGGGCTACGCCGCATTTTTCTATATATTTGTCAAGTGTTAATTGAAAAAAAAGCAAGGTATATTTTTATACCTTACTTTTTTTGAACAATATCAATGTCATTTTGTTAACTAAATGACATTGGCATACTGACTTGTTATTTTGTTGAATATGCCTAATAGTTTCTAGCATTTAAAGTTGTACCCATAAAAGATTACTCCTAATATGCATTAGGACAATCATTTATGGAACAACTTCAAATGAAGAAACTCTTAGCTTATTTTTCAATGCTTCTTACACAAATGTTATTTCTATTTCTTTTTTTAATATGCTTTATGGGTTTACTATATTTACAAACTTTTCTTATATAGTGTATATGTAATATTTTAACTTTTATAGAATAGATATATACAATACATACTGTAGAGTTTAAAGGAGGAAAATTATTATGAATTTAAAAGAACACATCAAAAGTTCAACTAGAAATGTTATTATTTCTAGGGTATGTACGTTTTTAGAAAAAAATCCCGAAAAAAATGTAGATAAACTTTTTCAATTAATCACCAAGTTGGCAAAAGATAAAGAGAGTAAGCTAGCAATAACTTCTATTGATACTTATTATCATGAAATACCTTCTGTTAAAGAATTAATTCAAAACATCTTAACAAGTACAAATCCTGAATTTTTAAAAAAATTCTTTATTAATTTTTTAGGGAATGCAATTTGGTCTGGTGGTGAAAAAAGAAAAAATATACTTTTAGCAGAAAACACAAAAGTTCCCTTTGCATTGCTTATAAGCCCCTCAATGAAATGTAATTTACATTGCAGTGGTTGTTATGCTGCTAAATATGATAAATCTAAAGGACTTACATATGACGAAGTTGATAGAATTATTGGTGAAGCAAGAGATCTCGGAATACATTACATGATAATTTTAGGTGGAGAACCTTTCTTTGTTGATTTTATGTATGATATTTATAAAAAATATAATGATGTATTATTTACTCCTTTTACAAATGGTACTTTATTTACTCCTGAAGTTGCTGATAAATTAGCTTCTTTAAACAATGTTATGCCTATGTTTTCTCTTGAAGGCTTCAAAGAAGAAACTGATTCTAGAAGAGGAGATGGCACTTTTGATATGGTTATGAATGGTATGGACTTATTAAAAGAAAGAGGTATTCCTTTTGGAGTATCTTCTGCTACTTCAACTCATAATATGAATACTGTAACATCTGATGCCTTTATAGATATGTTAATAAAAAAAGGGTCAAAAATGAATTGGTACTTTATGTACATGCCTGTAGGTGAAGGAATTAATATTGACAACATGCTTAAGCCTGACCAAAGAATAGAACTTGGTAGAAGGACTAAGAATATTAGAAATACCAAACCTTATTTCACTATTGATTTCTTTAATGATGCTCCATATGTTGGAGGATGTATTGCTGGTAAGTATTATTGCCATATAAATGCTACTGGTGATGTAGAACCATGTATATTTGCTCATATAGCATGTGATAATGTAAAAACCAAACCATTAATAGATATATTTAGAAGTGAATTATTTAAGGAACTTAGATCTCGTCAGCCATATAATAAAAATATGCTAATGCCATGCATGATGATCGATAATACTAATGTGATTAGAGAAGTAAGTAAAAAAGTAAAAGCTTTTACTACTGAAAACAGTGGAATATCTATGTTATATGATAAGACATTTCAAAGCAAACTTGATAAACTATCATCGGAATATAAACCTTATGCTGATAAAGCTTGGGAAGAAGATTTTCATTCCAAAGGTAATGATGATTTTTCTAAGGGATAAATAATTTTGAGAAAATAGCGTTAATTATATTATAAGATATTTATAATAAGACACATTCAAAAAAACGTCAAAATTTTTTAAAAATTGCTTTGTTTTAAAACCGTGTTGAATTGTTATATAAAGCTCATGGACGGTGAAATTCATATAGGAAACTCGACTCATGTACATTCGCTGAGTAAGTTCAAAAACAAAATATAAAATTTTGATTTTCACTTAAGAGTTCTACAAAGCAAATTTCAATGCCAGTTCGCTATTATATAACAATATCAACACTTTTCTAAAACATAGCCTTTAAAATAAATTTTTGCCGTCTGTATTTTTTATATAAAATCAAACAACAAATTTTTTATCTAGTTAAGTACAAATATAATAACTTAAGAGTATTTTCTAAAGCATTATAATGTGTTCTTTCCATACCATGAGATGCACTAACACCTGGTCCTATCAGTGCTCCTCTTATATTGTTTCCACCTTTTAATGCTGCTCCAACATCTGAACCATACATAGGATAAATATCAACTGCATAATCTAAAGTATTATTTTTTGCTAAGTTAACTAAGTCTGTAACCATATTATAGTCATATGGGCCACCTGAATCCTTAGCGCAAATTGAAACATCATATTCTGTGCAACTTAGATCATCACCTATACATCCCATATCAACAGATATCATTTCTGTAATATCTTCTGGAATATATGAAGAACCATGACCTACTTCTTCATAAGTAGAAATAAATATCTTAGTAGTAAAATTAGGTACTATATTTTCTCTCTTAAATAACTCTAATAATCCCATTAGACAAGATACACTACCCTTGTCATCTATAAATCTTGACTTAATAAATCCACTTGAAGTTATTGTTGTTTTAGGATCTATAAAAATAAAATCTCCTGCACAAATTCCTAGTTTTTCAGTTTCTTCTTTAGAAGATACTCTTTCATCAATTCTTATTTCCATATTCTTAGGATCACGAATTTTAGTTGCACTATCTTCAAATACATGAGCTGCTGGACTTGTACTTAAAAATGTTCCACTATAAAGCTTACCTTCTCTTGTTCTAATTGTGCAGTATTCTCCATCTAATGTTGGAACTATTGGTCCTCCAAGTAATGTAAATTTTAGCTTTCCTTGAGGTGTTATCGACCTAACCATTGACCCTAATGTATCTACATGAGCTGATAACCCTATAACCTCTTCATTGGACTTTCCTTTGATAGTTATTATTCCACAACCTTTTTTTGTGTTTTCAAATTGATATCCAAAATCTTCTGAAATTTTCTTTATTTTGTCCATTATTTCAAAACAAAATCCAGTAGGACTATTAAATTCTAATAATTCTTTTGCTACTTTAAAAATATATTTTTTATTAATTTCTATATTCATACTTATCTCCTTTATAATCATCAAAATTTCATCATACTTATAATATTTTGGACTTACACTAAAAACTATTCTTCACAATATTTAAGCACATTACTTTACATAAGGCACATTAAAATAAATAGCAAGTCAGTATGCTAGTCTATTTTGCGTCATACTACGTCGTATCTTTGACTTGTTATTTTCTTTCATGTGCCTAACTAAATATTTTAGTATGGATAATAATAAAAATGTGTTGCTCTATCTGTGTCATATTGTGAATCATCATATAAAACATTTCTTATATGAAGTATGTTATTCTCAAATTTTTCTCTTTGATTATCAACTATATATGCATATTCAGAGTTTTTCCAACACATAAACATATAAACATGTGTATATCCATTTGTAAAAATAATATCTCCTGGCTTTAATTGAGTAAAATCATAGCTTGCCACAAAACCTCTACTTTGTAGTTCTCTTTCTAATTGATAAGTATTACAAGTTTGACTTGGTAATGCAACACTATTTCTTCTCAAAATTTCTGATAAGAAATATACACAGTTATTACTTTGCACTCCATTATGTAAGCTTATAGCTGTATTATGAACACTTACTTGATTATTAACATCTGTCATATATTTAAATGCATTATATTGTGTATTTGAATGAGAGTAATTATAATATGTATTTGCAACTTCTCCATTAGGTTGTACATATGTATAATTATCAACCCACATATTTTTAGCTAATGTACCTTCTGCATAAAATTTATATTTTTTACCATCTATAACCACTTCTTGTCCAGCTGCCATAACTCCATTATCATCAAAATAATACTTTTCATCTCCAATTTCTAGCCATCCATGTTTCATAACACCATAGCCATCAAAAAAATATGATTTACCATCTATTACTTTCCATCCTGTAAACATTTCTCCATTTTCGTTTAAGTAATACTTATTAGACTTTATTGTTACTAAACCTGTTTGCATTTCTTCTTTTTCATTAAAATAATACCATTTACCGTTTATTAATTTCCAAGCATTTTTTAATGTTGAACCTGCTTTATCATAGTAATGCCATTTACCATCAACTTGATCCCATCCAGTTTTCAAACTTCCATCTTCACTAAATCTGTAAGCTTTACCATCTATTTCTTGTAATCCTGTAAGCTTGTCCCCTCTTGAGTCCATATGAAACCATTTTCCTTTAAGAAAATACCAATCTTCTTTTAATGTAAGTTCTTTACCTTCTACATCAACATAAGGATATTCACCTTTAATTATCTTTTTTTCAAATTCTTCTGGTAAATCTCTAAATTTGTTATCTCCTAAATCTAGATATGTTAATTTTTTTAGTTCAAGTATATTTTCAGGAACTTTAGTTAATCTACAATAATCTAAATTTAGATATTCTAAATTTTTTAATAAACCTATTGATTTAGGAATTTCACCTTCTATTTTTTTATAATGTAAGTCAATACGTTTAATTGATAAAAAGTCCTGCTCTGTAATATCTTTTAAGTCCTTATTTAATTGTGCTGCTACTTCCCTATTTAACCAATTGTCTTCTGCTTGAAATTCATCTTGATTAGAAATTTTAACATCTGCGTTTACATTTTTCTCATAAGCAAATGTAGGAATACTATTGCTACATATAATAAGTAATGCAATTGCTCCTATTTTAATTATACTTTTGTTCATTGTATTGATTCCCCCTTAGGTATTTCCCAATAAATAACTATTCCGTCTTCTTGTCTTTTTTGTACTATTCTGAGTCAGCAAATGCAGCTAATAGTAGCAGTATAACTACCTTCGCTTCCTTGTCTAGTTCAAAAAAGCCTAAAAATCCTTGGCTAGTTATTTATTTTACGATGCCTTATTATGCACACTAAATTGTACCATTTAATAGTACATACTACAAATAAAGAAATTGGTACTAAAATATTAAATTAATGCATTTTATCAGTTAAATAATTTAAATTTAACTATAAATCTATATTTATTATTTTAGAAGTTGATTTATTTTTAATACTATATAAGTTACAATATTAAATATGTAAGCATTTGAAATAAAACAAATAAAATTTTCAATTACAATTTTTGTATTATTTTAGGAACTTATAATTATTAAATATTTATGATAGGACGTGAACTAACTATGGCTAAATCAAAAAAGCCTACCTTATTTTTAGGTATTATATTATTTATATTTTTAGCGTTAGGGGCTACCTACTACATTGGCTTTTATCCTAAAAGTGAAGTTACAAATATTAATTCTATATCTAATTTTAATCAAAAAATGTTATTAAACAAATTAACATCTAATAACTTAAATATTTCTTCAAAAGAAGTATCTTTAGAAACTTCTATAGCACTTTCTGAAGATGATCTTACTGATTTATTTGTTAACTTAATTGCAAGTAATAGTAAATTATCGAATATTATAACAGGTATAAAAGCTGAAATAAATGATAATAAAATTAATGTATTACTTCACTTAAAATATAAAGGAATTCCTCTTGAAGGCAATTTAGTCTTTAGTTGTGAAGCTTTAAATGGCAAATGTGTCCTTCATTATGAAAGTGGTAACTTAGGGTTTATAAGTATTAATAAAGATTTGATATTTTCAAAATTAATATCTAATGAAATTTTAGATATTGATAAGGAAGCTGGAGACATTATACTAAAAGTTAAAAACCTAAAAGGACTAGAAATTAAAAATTTAAGTATAAAGAATAATGAAGTAATATTCACTATTAAAGGTACTCTTAATTTACAAGATTTAAATAAATTAAAATAATAAAAATCCCAAAGATGTTTTAAATAAAACATTCTTTGGGATTTTTTATTTATATGGCTATGTTTTAAAGTAGTGTTGATATTTTAATATAAAGGCGAACTGGCATTGGAATTTGCTTTGTAGAACTCTTAATGAATATTTGTACTATTAACGCTTGTCATAATCTTTGATTAGGAGCATGCATTAATAGTACTAGTATTCGTTTTAGAGTTCTTAAGTAAGAGTCAAAATTTTATATTTTGTTCCTCGAACTTACTCAGCGAATGCATATGAGTCGAGTTTCCTATATGAATTCCACTGTCCATGAGCTTTATATTACAATATCAACATTCACTTAAAACATAGCCATTTATATAAGATACCTGAAAGGAAATTAATAAGCAGCTCTAAATATATCTACTATATCTTTTTCATTTCCTTTTCTTGGATTACTAAATGCATTTCCATCTTGAAGTGCTAATTCTGCCATATATTCAAAATCTTCTTCTTTTATTCCCTTTTCTTTTAAACTTGTTGGGATTCCGATATCTTTTGAAAGTTTAAACATAGCATCTATAGATTTTTCTGCTGCTTCCATAACTGAAAGTCCTTGAATGTTTTCTCCCATAAATTCAGCTATATCAGCAAATTTCTTAGGATTTGCAATAATGTTATAACGCTCAACATGTGGCAATAACATAGCATTTGCTACACCGTGAGGCATATCATATAATCCTCCAAGTTGATGAGCCATAGCATGAACATATCCTAAATTAGCGTTATTAAATGCCATTCCAGCTAATAATGAACCATAAGCCATGTTTTCTCTAGCTTCAAGATTTTCACCTAAAGCAACTGCTTGTCTTAAATTTTGAGAAATTAATTTAATAGCTTGTATAGCTGAAGCATCCGTTACTGGATTAGCATCCTTTGAAACATAAGCTTCTATTGCATGAGTTAAAGCATCCATTCCTGTAGCTGCAGTTAATCCTGCTGGTTTTTTAACCATAAGAAGTGGATCATTTATAGAAACTAAAGGTAAGTTTCTCCAGCTAACTATAACAAATTTTATTTTCTTCTTTGTGTTAGTTAAAACACAATGACGAGTTACTTCACTTGCTGTTCCTGCTGTAGTATTTACTGCTACTATTGGTGGAAGTGGATTTGTAAGTGTTTCTATACCTGCATAGTCATAAAGATCGCCTTCATGAGTTGCAGCTATTCCTATTCCTTTACCACAATCATGTGCACTTCCACCACCTACTGTTACTATCATGTCACAATTTTCATTTTGGAATATTTTTAACCCCTCTGCAACATTTACATCCTTTGGATTAGGTTCAACTCCATCATAATATACAACATCTATTCCTGCTTCTGTTAAATACTTAACTGTTAATTGAACAGCTCCGCCTTCCATGTCTCTTAAAAATTTATCAGTAACTATTAAGGCTTTCTTTCCGCCTAATATTTTACATCTTTCTCCTACAACTGACACAGAATTTGCGCCCATAAAGTTTACACTTGGTACTAAATAATCATACATTCTCATTATTTTCATCCTCCATTTGTCTCTTTGTTTATCAAACAACATTAGTTTGTTTTTTATCAATAATTTTTGTTTGTATTAATAGTATCATAGCATTGTTAATTTATTGTCAAAATTTATTGCTCTTTAACAATACTTTTTTGTGATTTTAATTCTAATTTTCTTATTGACATAGTATTATTTTGTTCTTGCCTATGTTGTTTTGTCTTATTCTTAATTTACACCACTAAAAATTATTCAGCTCCAATAGTACAAATTATTCCCATATCTTCAACTATAGATTTTAAAGTATTCATTTTTTCTTCATTAGGAGTACTCAATTCTTTAAGTTCATACTCTCTTCCTATTGCTTCATATTTGCCTTCTCCATAATTATGGTATGGCAAAAGATCTATCCTCTTTAAATTCTTTAGGTCCTTTGAAAATTCAGCAATATTCTTTATGCTTTTTATATCTGCATTAAATCCTTCAATGACCGGAACTCTAATAATTAGTTCTTTAGAAATCTCATCTGTTAATTTTATATTTTCTAAAATAACTTTATTATCTACACCTGTAAATTTCTTATGTATTTCGCTATCCATGCTTTTTATATCTACCATAACTAAATCTACATATGGAATTACTTTTTTAACAGCTTCATTACCTACATACATTGCGGTTTCAATAGCAGTATGCCATCCATATGATTTACATCTTCTTAAAAGTTCTACTGCAAAATCTGGCTGAAGCAACACTTCTCCCCCTGATAGGGTTATACCACCATTAGATCTTCTATAATGAATGCTATCTTTTTTTAATTCTTCTATTACCTCGTGAACACTACATTCTTTTCCTTCAAGTACTAAGGCTCCACTTAGACAATTATCAACACATTTAGTACAAACTTTACATTTGTCTTTATTTATTCTATATTGTGAAGTTATATCAACTGCTAACTTATCACACGCTAAAGAACATTTTCCGCATTTAGTACACAAGTTTTTATTAAACAGAATTTGAGGAGCAATTTCTTGTGATTCTGGATTACTACACCAAAGACATGACATCGGACAGCCTTTAAAAAACACTATACTTCTTATCCCAGGCCCATCATGCAATGAAAATTTCTGTATATTAAATATAACTCCATTAGTATCTTTATTCATAAATTTCATATCTCCTATAGAGCAGTTCCTACATAACGTGCTCTGTTCTTGCAATAATATCATTTTGTATAGATTTATCAAGTGAAATAAATTGAGCACTATAACCTGCAACTCTAACTATTAAATCTTGATACTTTTCCGGATTCTTTTGTGCTGCAATTAATATCTCTTTATCAATTACATTATATTGAACATGGAAACCTTTTTGATCAAAGTAACTTCTAATTAATGCTGTTAAATTCATTAGCCCTTTATCGCCTTTTAACGCTGACGGATGGAATTTTTGATTAAATAAAGTTCCATTTGATGCGATAAAATGATCTAATTTAGCAACTGAATTACATGCTGCAGTAGGTCCTGAAACATCACACCCTCTTGATGGTGAAACTCCATCTGCTAATGGTTGAGCTTGATTTCTACCATCAGGAGTAGCTCCAGTTAACATACCAAAAAATACATTAATTGATGATGGATAAAGTCCTGGTTGGAACTTTCCGCCTCTTGGATTTGTATACTTATTAACTTCTCTGCTATATACTAATGCGCCTTCTCTTGCTAATTCATCAACTTCATCAATGTCATTACCAAACTTAGGTGCCTTTTTAAGCAATTGTTGTATAACTTCTGTTCCCTCAAAATCATTATTTAATGCTTTCTTTAAATCATGTGGTGTAACTTTCTTATCGTCAAAAACGATCTTCTTAACAGCTACTAATGAATCTCCTAAATTAGCTACTCCAACCCCTTGTGGACCACTAAAGTTATAATGAGCTCCACCATCTTGTAGCGCTTTTCCCTTTCCAATACAATCATCTACCATTGATGATAAGAACGGTAATGGTGCTCTTTCTGCATGGGCTAAATCTATACAGTTATCTGCTGTACACATATTTCTTACAAAATACTCCATTTGAACTTTATATGCTTCCATAAATTCATCAAAAGATATCATATCATCAAAGTTTTGTGTTTTAGGTCCTATTTGCTTTTTATTATCTTCTCCAGAATTTATAGTTAATTCAATTATTCTTGCAAGATTAAAGAATGCTGAATCATGCCATCCTTCAGTCTTTCCAGGTTTTTGAGGTTCAACGCATCCTATAATACCATAATCTCTTGCATCCTCTAATGTAAGTCCTCTGGCTACTAATGATGGAATAATAACTTCATCATTATAATAAGCTGGAAGACCTAGGCCTTCTCTAGTTAATTCAGCAGCTCTAAGCATAAATTCATCAGGTGTTTTATTCCAAATTCTTACTGATAACGAAGGCTGAGGTAACTTTACATGTACTGCTGCTTCTAAAGCCATGTATGATATTTCATTTGTTACATCTTTTCCTTCAGCATTTTGTCCACCTACTATTAGGTTTTGATACATTGGATATCCACCAAAATGTTTAGTTGAAATTTCATCTCTTACCTTATTGATATCATTTAATTTTATCCAAATACAATCAATTAATTCTTGCGCAAACTCTCTGTCTATTGCTCCTGCTTTTGCATCTTTTTCATAGAAAGGATACATATATTGGTCAAATCTAGCTGGTGAAATAGAGTGTCCATTAGATTCAATATTAATTATTGCATGAACAAACCAGAATGATTGACAAGCTTCATAAAAAGAAGTTGCTCCTTCTGCTGGAACCTTTGTGCAAATTCTTGCTATATTATTTAATTCTTCTTTTCTGTTTTCATTCTTAGTATTTTTAGCAAGTTCTTTTGCCTTTTCAGCATATCTCTTTGCATAATCTATTGCTGCTTCACAAGATATAATAACACTCTTTAGGAATTTCTCTTTCTTTATGTAATTAGGATCTATACTTTTGCTTTCTTCCATTTGTTCTAAGGCTTCTTTTATGATTCCGTTATAACCAATTTTTAATACTTTGTCATAATTTACTGCAATATGTCCTACTCCATTATAATAATAGTTTCCAACTGTAAACACATTTGCATTTACTGCATCTACTGTTTCCTGTGACATATATGACGTTGCTAATTCACTTGTTGTTTTTCCATCCCAATATTCAAAAACATCTTGTAATTTTGCTTTATCTTCTTCAGATATTTGGAATGAATCTCCTCCTCTTTTATCAATTCTATCAAGTTCTTCTTTTAGCCATTTATTAGAGAACTCTGGAAATACTTGTGAAGATCTTGCTTCTTTAGTTAAACTTCCTACTATAAGTTCTTCTTCTCTAATTGTAATAGGCACATTATTTAATATTTTCTTTAGCGCTAACGCTCTTCTTATTATCGTTGGTTGACCTTCTGTTTCTTTATAAGATTGAGTTATTAAAACTGCTCTTTCTACTTCAACACAAGGTTTTGCATCTAATATTTGTGCTTTTAAAACTTTAATTCTATCTGTTTCTTTACTAAAACCTTTACTTATCATTTCTTTGCCTCCACTCATAATTCTCTTTCGATTGATTTAATACTATCACTATATTGATAATTTTTTAACAAATATTATTGCTTAACATTAGTATTTTTTTGTTGTTTTTTATATTTAATTTTATATCACAGTACTATTTTGTTTATATCCTTGTTTTTTTGTTATTTAGACATATTTTTAAAAATAACAAGTCAGTTGTTAGTATATGGCTTATAACAAAATGGGGCTGTATCATAATACAAATCTTTTAATGATATGATGTATATTTTAAAAAAAATAGAAATAACATTTGTGGAAAAATCATTGAAAAATAAGCTTAGCTCATTTTTCTAGTCTTCTTTAATAAATGTTATTTCTATTTCTTTGTTATTGCTTCACTTGATAATTTTAAGACAGCTTCTTTGCTTTATTTATTTCTGTACTCAGTTGGAGTTATACCAACTATTTTTTTAAAAACTTTTGAAAAATATCCTGATTCATCGTAGCCTAAGTGTATGGCAATATTTAATATTGGCATATCTGTAGTACTTAAGATTTCTTTAGATTTTTCTATCTTATATAAATTAATATAATCAATAAAATTCATTCCTATATCCTTTTTAAATAATTTACTAAAATAAAATATACTTAAATTGCAAGATCTTGCTGCACTTTGTAAAGTTATTTTTTCTTTATAATTTTCTTCAATATAATTTAATACTGGTTCTAAAACTTTACTTATCTCTCTGTTACCTATTAATTTTTCTCTAATAATGCACTCTGTATTGTCTTTATAAATAATATCTAAAACTTCATTCATTAAACTACTGATAGAAGTTAAACTATTTAATGAATAAAGCTTTTCCATGTATAATTGATTATTTATTTCTTCTTTACTTTTACTTTTTATCTTAGCAAAAATTTTAATTATCTTATCTAATAAAATTTGTACCTTACCTCTAAAAACATAAATGTCATTATTTCCTTGTAATATGTATCCTTCCAAAATGTTTTTCAATAAAATTTTTACACCATTTTCCTCATTAGAAATTATTTTATCCAATAGTAATAATTCTTGTTCTTTTAATTTATTACTATTCGTCTTTAAATTTATAATCTGTCTATTTAAAATTTCTATTAAATAATTCTTATTTATAGGTTTTAATATATAGTCATTAACTTGTAAGTCTACCTTTTCATATTTAAAATTATAATACTCCATTAGCAATATTATTATCTTTTCTTTATTTCTATCTTTTATAATTTTAGAAGCTTCTATCCCATTAATACCTGGCATTTCATTATCCATAATTATTATATCAGGTTCTAACTCTTTATCCTTTTCTATAGCTATTTTACCATTTTCTGCTGTTCCTACAATAAGCAATTCATCTGTTAAATCATCAATCATGATTTTGATTGCTTCTATCTCTAAAGCTTCATCATTGACTAAAATAACATTAAACACCCTATCACTCCCATCTATCATCTTTAGGTAAATTAATTATGACTTTTGTCCCTTTTTTTATTTCACTTTCTATATTTATAAGATAATCATACTTATAAAAATTTCTAATTCTTTGTTTAGCACTTTCAATTCCAGTAAACAAAAAATTTATATTTTGATTTATATCTTGATTTATATATTTAAGCTTTTCTTTTGCAATTCCAATTCCATTGTCTATTATTAATATCCGAATGAATTCCTTTTCTCTTTCTACTTTTATTGTTACATATCCTCCATCTTCTTTTGAACTTATTCCATGTTTAACAACGTTTTCAACAAATGGATACATAGACATAAAAGGAATTTTTACTTTTTCATCTTCACTATTTATTTCTATATTAAAATTTAATCTCTTACCAAATCTAATTTTTTGTAAATTTAAATACGATAAGCTATAATTTATTTCTTCTCCTAAAGTCACAATTTTGTTTGATTTTTCAAAAGTATCTCTAATGAATTCAGAAAGTTTAAAAGTAACTTCACTTGTCTTTTTAGCATTTTCAATTAATGTTAGTGAATAAATACTATTTAATATGTTGAATATAAAATCCTGATTTATTTGTGAACTTAATAACATTAATCTTGATTTTTCTAACTCTTTTTGAAATTTTATTTCATTAATTCCAGATTGTATCATTTTATTATTTGTTTCACTTAATTTTTGTTCATTTATTTTATACATACTTTCTTCTACAATGTATTTTGAAATATGAAGCATCATTTGTGCAATATGCTTAATCTTTTCTAATGGAATAACAGGTAATCTTTTATATGCACTAATAAGCATTTCATTTTCCTCTATGTTGAAATTAATAGGAACAACACTTTCTAAATTTGACTGATCCCTTTCTTCAGTTAAAACTTGTCCAGCCATTATAGATCCTAAATACTGTCCTTGAACAATAATTGGCACTGCAAAATCCACAATACCTTTATGACAAATATATATGTATGGTTCTCCTGTTCGTGTAGCTTCAATTCCTCCTCTTGAATCACATTTTTCACATAATTCTACCAGATCTTTATTTAAACGCACTATATTACAAAATTCTGTGCAACAACTATGTTCAGTTATAGGCTTTCCTTTATAATCTGTAGTTATAATAGCAATTCCTGTTGCCTTTGCAATATCATCTTGAATTTTTTGAAAAGCTTCCACATTTATTATATCTTTAAGATTAATAATTCTATTCAATATGCTCCCTCCAATATAATAATATTATTTATCATCTGTAACCTTAATATAATTATGTTAAAATAATAACATGAAAGTTCTAAAAAATATAGCAAATCATTTTATCTCTAAAATAATAGTCTGTAAACAGAGATGTCTGAAAATAATTTAGTTATAAAACGAAATAAGGATAAGCATTTACTCCAATCACTGAAAAATTTCGTAAAAGCATATCCCTATTTTTGTGTTTATAAATTAATTAAATAAATAATATTTAATTCTATCTCAGCACTAAATTTTATTTTAACTTTCAGATAGGCCCTTTACATAGCTTATCTTATACTCTCTTTTATTATTTTACTTTTTTAGAATATAGACGATTAATTGCACTAAATATAGATTTTATTGATGCTCTTGTAATATTGGTATTAACACCAACACCAAAAGTTTTCTCATGTGTATCATTTCTCTCCATATATACATAAGCAGCAGCCTTTGCTTCTGAACCAGTACTTAAAGCATGCTCTGTATAATCAATAATCTTAGTATCGATTAATTCAGTGGAAACTAACGCTTTCTTTAATGAATCTATAGGACCATTACCTATCCCTTCAAGTTCCATTTCTTTTTCTTTATAGATCAATGTAACATTTACTCTAGTATCTTCTTTATAATCTTCACCTGTAATATCAGTAATTGTACATTTAATCAACTTAAACGGTTCTTCAAGATCTAAGTATTCCTTACTAAATTGTTCCATTATTGTATCAGGAGCAATCTCACCCTTCTCTTCTGATAACTTTTGAATAACATCTGCAAATTCTTTCTGCATTGTTTTAGGAATTTTAAATCCAAAACAGTGATCCATTACAAATGCAACTCCACCTTTACCAGATTGACTGTTAATTCTAACTAAAGCTTCATATTCTCTACCTAAATCACTTGGATCAATTGGTAAATAAGGAACTTGCCATATATTATTTTTTCTTTCTTTGTACTTATCCATACCTTTATTTATAGCGTCTTGGTGTGATCCTGAAAAAGCTGTAAAAACTAATTTACCAGCATATGGATGTCTGACATGAACTGGTATCTTAGCACATCTCTCATATACATCAATTATTTCATTAATATCTTCTATATTTAAATTTGGATTAACTCCATGAGAAAACATATTGTAAGCTATATTTAAAACATCAACATTACCTGTTCTCTCTCCATTTCCAAATAAAGTTCCTTCAACCCTATCTGCTCCAGCTAAAAGAGCTAATTCTGCATCAGCTACCCCTGTACCTCTATCATTATGTGGATGTACACTTACAATCATTCTTGCTCTATTTTTAAAGTTCTTACACATCCATTCTATTTGATCTGCAAATATATTAGGCATATCCATTTGTACTGTTGATGGAAGATTTATAATTATTTTTTTATCCTCACTCGCTTCCCATACATCAGCCACAGCTTCGCATATATCTAAAGAATATTCAACTTCTGTTCCTGTAAAACTTTCTGGAGAATATTCTAGTAAAATCTCTCCATCAAAATCTTTTGCATACTCTTTAACCAACTTAGTTCCTTTTACTGCAATTTCTTTAATTTCATCTTTGCTCATATTAAAAACTACATCTCTTTGAAGAACTGAAGTTGAATTATATATATGAACAATGGCTTTTTTTAAGCCCGTTAAACCTTCAAAAGTTCTTGTTATTAAATGAGGTCTAGCTTGTGTTAAAACTTGCAAAACAACATCATCTGGAACATGATTTTCATCAACTAACCTTCTTAAAAAATCGTACTCTATTTGAGATGCTGAAGGAAATCCAACTTCAATTTCTTTAAATCCTAGCTTTACAAGTAACTTAAACATTTCTATTTTCTCATCTACAGTCATAGGATTTATAAGCGCTTGATTACCATCTCTTAAGTCAACACTACACCAAATAGGTGCTTTCTTTATTGCATTATTTGGCCATTGCCTGTCCTTTAACTTTACTGTTTCAAATCTTTTATATTTTTTATAATTTAACATTTCATCATCTCCCCAAAATTAAATATTCTTTATAAAAATTAATTAGGTATCTAAAAAAAATAACAGTTCGATATGCGATGTATATTGACTAGTTATTTTTTTAAAGATGCCTTAGATCTAAAACAGTGCAGTCCCTCAACTACCCCATACATCTTTATAATAAATATAATTTTTTTGTCTACTTTCTTAACCCCACCTAAACCACCTCTTTATATAATTATCAAATCTACATACCAGTGATTTTCTTTTTCCTTTTATTAAAATAGAAATATTAATACTGGTAACTATATATTAAAACTATTCTACCACTTTTTTAACTGTATGTAAAATAAATGTACTTTTTACAGTATAAATTGTTAATCATATTAGTGTTTTTTTATCTTTTTATCAATTATTTTTATAATTATATTTTTAGTCATTTTTTTAGGAATTAGAATATATTATAGTAAATCAATGTTTTTTGGAGTAAGATATGCAATTTTTTTCTCCCTTATTATTATCAATCTCATCAAATTTAGATACTTTTAGAATTTCAAATTTCTATGGAGCAAAAAAAATATGTATTAATAAAGTACAAATCATGCTTATTTCAATTATTACAACCATTGCGACTTTCTTTTCAATGTACTTAGGAACATTAATTAAAAATTTATTTTTAAGTGAAATTACCACTTTATTTGGTAGTGTACTTTTAATTTTTATAGGAATTTACTTTTTTGTAGAATATATAAGATTGAAAAAGAAAAGTCTTGGGGAAGATACATCTTATTATGTAGAAAACATTTCAAAATACAATATGTTTTTAGAGGAAGGTAAGTTAAGCATTTTCAATAATTCAGTAGATATACATTTCAAAGACTATATTTTTATTTCTCTTGCTCTTTCAAAAATTAATGTACAACTTGGAATTATAGCTAGTATTATTGGAGTGAACATACCACTTAGTATATTTTTCAATTTTATCATTACTATAGTTAGTCTTTGTTTAGGTGAGTATGTTGGGAAAAGCTGTTTTTCAAAATTAGTTACTAAATATTCTTACTTAGTATGTGGATGTATTATAATTATATTAGGAGTATATGAGATGTTTATATAATTTTAATTTTCTAATAATATTTGAATTAAAATAGGTAGATGATACTTAATTTAATAAAAATGAGGCTGTAGCTAATACAAATCATTTAATGATATGATGTATATTCAAAAAAAGAAATAGAAATAACATTTGTGGAAGAATCGCTGAAAAATAAGCTTAGAGTTTCTTCATTTGAAGTTGTTCCATAAATGATTGTCCTAATGCATATTAGGAGCAATTTTTTATGGGTACAACTTTAAATGTTAGAAACTTTTAGGCATATTCAACAAAATAACAAGTCAGTATGCTAGTCTTCTTTAATAAATGTTATTACTTCACTTGATAATTCTAAGACAGCCCCAAATAAACTCTATTTGGTATTATACATAAATAGGGTTTTCTTTTTTGTTATCTTTTATTTTTAGAATATAGCTCTTGTCCAAATTCTAATATTTAAAAATTGATAATCAATTTTGCTTATCTTTTACTTTTACTATATCATTGTTGATGAAAGGAGCAATGAAAATGAATAATAAAACGAATATAACTAATAATGACATTAAAGAAAAAGCTAATATTCAGAATAATTCTAAATCTTATAAAAATAAATGGATTATGCTTGGAGTATTAGTTACTCAACCTTTCATGGCTTGTATTGATGGTAGCATAATAAATGTTGCCCTACCCACCATTAGAGAAAATTTAGGTATAACAATGTCTTCTGCAGAATGGATAGTTAGCTCATATTTAATTGTTATATCTGCAGCTATATTAATTTTCGGAAGACTTGGAGATCTAAAAAGTAAAAGTAAAGTATTTTTAAAAGGTATTTTAGTTTTTGTTCTTGGATCACTTTTTTGTAGCTTGTCTCCTAATATTGAACTTTTAGTAATTTCAAGAATTATTCAAGCAATTGGTGCTGCTATGATTATGGCAACAAATCAAGGATTAATTGCTGACATCTTCCCTTTAAATGAAAGAGGTAAAGCACTTGGAATTTCAGGTTCATTTGTAGCGCTTGGATCTATTTTAGGTCCTGCTTTAGGTGGTGCTATTATTTCTTACTTAAGTTGGCATTTTATTTTTTTAATTAACATACCCATTGGTCTTATAGCTTATTTTATTGGTATGAAAACTCTACCAGTAAAAGAATCAAATTCCGATGAAACTATGGATAAAATTGGTGCAACAGTATTTGTTTTATCAATATTATTTTTGTTTACATCTATCCTATTAAGTCAAAATCTAGGATTTAAAAACATTTTTATAATTTCAGGTTTAGTAATGGGAATAATTTTTCTTATTATATTTTTAATAATTGAATCTAAAGTTGACAAACCAATGCTTGATTTATCATTATTTAAAGTTTCTTCTTTTTCTATTAATTTAGTTTGTGCATTTATTTCATTTGCCACAATAAATGCAATAAACATTATTTTACCATTTTATTTTACAGATATTTTAAAATATACACCAGCTGGAATTTCTGTATTAATGTTATTTAATCCTATTGTCTTATTATTTGTTGCACCTTTAAGTGGAGCATTATCTGATAAAATAGGTAGTAAAAAACTTACTTTATTAGGATTGTTTGGAACTACTTCTATTATTTTTGGAATGTCATTTTTAAATGAATATTCTACTAAGTTACACATAATTCTATTGCTTTCATTGCTTGGATTATCTAGTGGAATATTCAATTCTCCAAATACCAATATTGTAATGTCCTCTGTACCAAAAGATAAACTAGGTATTGCAGGTAGCACTAATGCATTGATTAGAAATTTAGGGTTAGCCTTTGGCGTATCATTATCCACATCAATACTTTATTCAAGAATGAGTAGGCTTGCAGGCTATAGAGTTTTAGAGGCAATTCCTGGTAAAGACTATATATTTGTTTATGGCATGAAAGGGGTTTATATAACACTTTCTATTGTTTGTTTATGTGCATTTTTACTTTCTTTAATAGATAAATTAAAAACAAGTAAAAACAACAAGTCAGTTTGATAATATATTTGACTTGTTATTTTCTTGCATATGCCTAAATAATTAAAATTATTATTTTAAGATGCCTTAATATTTAAACATATTAAAATTTCTTGTATTGGTTGCCTTTACCCTTAGCTGTATAATTATTTGTGTTTTCTTCATGTTCTACATATTCTTTAACTTTTGCATTTGTTAAATTACCTGTTTTTTGATCTAACTTTTCTTTCTTATTCTTTGACAAAAATATCACATCCCTTCTAAATTTTATTTTTAGTCAAAGTAAAGAAATTATCCTTTGTATTTTATTACTTATTATGAAGTCTTTAGGCATATTCAAAAAAATAACAAGTCAGTATGTTAGTCTATTGCAAATTAGTCACTTAATGTTATAATAAGTATGCACTTTTTTTGTGTGGGTGGGTGAGGGAGCTTTTGAAAGTCAGGTTGAAAGGATGAACAAATTTTTTAAACTAAAAGAACATAATACTACAGTTAGGAGGGAGACTATAGCCGCCTTAACATCATTTTTTGCAGCAGTTTATATTATAATTGTAAATGCTAGCATATTAAGTGATTCAGGTATCGCCATTGAACCATTAATTATTTCAACGGTATTATCTTCATTACTTGGATGTATTTTAGTCGGTTTTATTAGTAATGCCCCCCTAATAATTATGCCCGGAATGGGAATCAATGCACTTTTTACTTATACAATTGTAAAGACTTTAGGACTTACATTTTATGAAGGTCTAGCTACAGTAGTTATAGCAGGAATTTTATTTGTTATAATTGCACTTACTCCACTTGCAAAGATTATAACTGAAGCAATACCAAGTAATTTTAAGGCAGCTATTACAGTTGGTATTGGACTTTTTATAACTCTTATTGGCTTAGGAAAATCAGGTCTTGTAGTATCTGATCCTTCTACATTATTAAAGCTTGGAAATATAACTAGTCCTGAAGTTATAGCCTTTATCATTATTATGATTATAACTTTGATATTATTTATCAAAAATGTACCTGGTGGATTTTTAATTTCTATTATTTTAGGTACTATTATCTCTATATTTATGGGAATCGTAGATGTTAGTAATCTTACTTTTTCTCTTCCAGATTTTAATGCTTATAAAGATATATTCTTTAATGCTGATTTTGGTGGAATGACTAACCCTAATTTTTGGATAGCTACATTTTCATTAACGTTGGTATTAGTATTTGAAAATATTGGTCTATTACATGGTCAGCTAACAGGTATGTTGAATGTTCCTGAAAAAGCTCCAAAAGCTTTATCTGCAATTGCTTTTTCTGTTATTGGATATGGTTTCCTTGGAAGTAGTCCTCCTGTGTCTACAGTAGAAGGTGCTGCTGGAATTGCTGCTGGTGGAAGAACAGGCTTAACTTCAATAATAACTGGACTATTATTTTTAGCTTCGATATTTTTCATACCATTTATATCAATAATTCCAAATGCTGCATTATCTCCAATACTTATTATTATTGGTTCTTTAATGTTTCAAAATTTAAAGTATATTGACTTTGATGATTTAACAGAGCTGTTTCCAGCTTTTATAATAATCATTTTAATTCCTTTAACTTATAGTATTGTAGATGGAATAGCCTTCGGATTCATATTATATCCTATATGCAAACTATTTACTAATAAAAAGAAAGATGTATCTATTACTATGTATATTACATCATTAATTTTTCTTATTTACTTTATAGTTCAAGGATTTATTCATTAAGTATATTTATTTTAGGTATATAAAATAACAAGTCAAAAATGCGATGGATATTTTGTGTAAAGTTTAGTTCATAGCTTATCTATTAGCTACACCTACTGACACAAAAATAGACTAGCCTACTGACCAATGTCATTTAGATAAGGATTTATCCTTGTCAAGATCATCTAAGGATATTGAAAATATTCTTAGGTGACTTTTTTGTCTTACTATACATGCTACAAAATAATATTTTTGGGTGCAACAAATAAACAGATTTACATCTGTTTTTTTGAAATATGATAAAATTTATGCTACTCTATAAATGAAGCTTACCGAAGATTTGGTACGAAGTTTTCTT
>NZ_FOMG01000061.1 GCF_900112485.1 Clostridium uliginosum | reverse complement strand
TGAATCTAAAATATAATTTCTCATTTCATATTCTCCTATACCATATTTGCATTATAACTTTCTGCTTCTTCTTTATCTTGAGCACTCAAATTCTCCTACTATTTTTATCATTGTTTCTCACCCTTACATTGTTATTTTTAGACAAAACAAAAGACTAACAATAAAATCAACTTCCATCGTTAGTCTTGATTTTTATTAGTTTATCTATTTTATTGTATCAGTTGGCACTTAAGTATTATGCAGTTAGATTAATCCTAAAAATGTATTTACTTTATTAATTAATCATAAAATTTCTATTCCATAGTTTTTAATGTTCCTTTTATTTTCAAGTTGCATAGCTTCCCATAATCCTTCTGCTAAATTTTCTCCTTCATACTCCTTACGATTTTTCAGTTTATCTTCGTATATAAGAACATTTTTCCTTAACTCCCTAATTATCTCTTTTTTATTTATATTAAATGGAGATTTTTTTAAATTTTCCATTATCAGCTGATAACTTAATACTGAAAATATTGCATATATACCTATTCCTGATTTCCATATTAACCATTCTAATAATGTTTTTTCTAACAATAAATCTATTCTTTCATTTGGTTCATCAATATAATATTTATATATTTCTGCCATTGCATTATCTAAATCCAACATAGAATTTCCTGGCTTATATGGATTAAATCCAAAAGAATATACTCCTCTTCCTACTAAGAAATCATCAAGTTCATTTCTTTTTATTGCAAGTAATAAACTTTTCCTATTAATACTATCTTCCGTTTTTATCCTCCCCTATATTGGCTTAGTTTCCAACCTTCGAATTATTAACAATTTGCTCTCACTTAAGTCGTAGAAAACTCCAACAGACACCTTTTAGCATCCATTGGAGTCTTGCTATTAGCTTGAATCAGACATCAAAAGAAGCTTTTACTGAATTTTAACCGCATCCATATTTACTCTTAAATTATTTATAATATTAGTAAATTTATCAATTTCGCCTAAATCTAAATCCAATTCTTCTCTAATGTTAGTTTCTCTAAATGTATCTATTATTCTTGATACTTCTTCAAAAATACGTTGTGATAGAACTCCATATTTAATTTCTAAAGTTGCAATAGTCGTATAAACTATTTGCTTCTCTGTTTCCCCATCTTCTATTACATTAGCAAATTCATACAGACATCTACCACCTGCTTGTAACTCATTAAGTCCATCATTTAGAGATTTATTAAAAACTTCCTCAATATACTCATATAGTTCATCGAATTCCCACTCTTTCATCGTAATCTTCCTTTCTCTACACCAGTACTATTTAACTACTTTTCCATCGTTTGTAAGAACATTTAGTTTAATGTTAGGATAGTCATGCCTAAATTTTAGTATAATATCACTGCAACTCGCGCATGTATAACGTTCTGTAAAAAGATTTATAGTTCCAGTAGCATTCTCATTATTTTTCAATTTTTCTGCTATATCATTTAACATTTTATATTCAGTATCATAGTCTCTTAAATATGCTTCTGGTGTATCTATTCTAGCATTATCTGGGTCTACCTTTTTAGCCTTATATATCGGCTCACCTTCTGATTTAAATGACATACCTGGCAATGCTCCTTTGTCAGCTGCTGTATCAACTGAACTGTGCGCAAAAAACTCTCCTTGCTGAATGCCATCTACCTCTACCTCAGAATACCCAAAATTTCCTGATTTTTTCAACTTGCTTGGTAACTCAGACCTTATTTCTTTAACTCTATTTATAATACTTGTAAGCTTATCAGCATCAGCTGCCCCCTTAATTCCTCCCTCTTTACCAACAACCTTTTCGGTTATGCTCTTAGCCAGTTTTTCAATTCCACTAGAATCCCTAGCACCATTCATAGCAAACACAGTTCCTTCAGCTATTTTGCCTGATGTTTCTTCTACTCCCGATGCAAGTCCTGCCTTCACACCTTTATATATTTTTCCTATTAAGCTTCCTGCTCCTACAGCACCTATTGCAAATAATTGTTCTCCTACACTATAGCGTCTTCCTGATACTAAGTCTTTTCCATCAACTATTTCTGCTAACATTTTATATTCACCAAAAATTGGTATAAAATATCCTCCAATAGATAATGTTCTTTC
>NZ_FOMG01000040.1 GCF_900112485.1 Clostridium uliginosum | reverse complement strand
TTTGTTCATATGCCTTAGCGAAATTTTTCTAGTCTTCTTTAATAAATGTTATTTCTATTTCTTTGTTATTACTTCACTTGGTAATTCTGAGACAGCCCCTTTTGTTATTTTTAGAAATGTTGTTCACTTTTTACAACTATAAAATGTTATATATATGGTACCATAAAAAGGATATTAAAAAGAGGTGATTAAGTATCAATGATAAAATATATAATTTGATAAAAAAAGATCTATCACTTATATATAAGTATTTAAATTCAATAGGAGCCTCCAAAGAGGACTCAGAAGATATTATACAGGAGACTTTTATTAAAACATATCAAAATATAGATATATTATTGGATGGTAATATAAGGGCATGGATGTTTAAAGTTTCTATTAATAGATTTTATAGTTTATATAAAAAAAGCAAAGTAAATATAAGTTTAAGTGATGAATTGTATTTAAATATTAAAAGTAATTTTGAAATATCACATGTAGATAATGCATTAGAAGTTAATAGAGTATTATCTCAATTAAAAGAAAGTGAACGAAATATATTAGTTCTAAAGTATAGTATTGGATTATCTTATAGAAGTATAGGACAACAACTTAATATTGAGGAAGGTTCAGCAAAAACTTTATGTTATAGAGCAAGAAATAAGTTTAAAAAAATATGGGAGGGTGAAAAAAATGGATAAAAATATAGATGATATATTTTCAGATAAAATGGAAAATGAAATAAAAAATGAAATTAGGGTCGGTAGAAATAAATTAAATAGAAAATTAATAATTAAATCTATTATAATTACTCTTTTAATTTTACTTATAGGAAATATAGCAATTAAAACTACTAGTGATAAATGTATAAGCTATTTCTCAACAAAAGATCGTGAAGTACAAGATTTAGCGTACAGGGTTATGAATCCTAATGAATATATAGGGGCAACTAGATATAGAGGTACAGGATATTTTAGCTTTGAAAGCACTTATGATATTTCAAGAAAAATTAGTGCAAAAAACCTTTATGCTGGAGAGATAAATAATTATGGAGGCATAGGAAAAAACAATATATGTGGAGGACAGTCAGAAGGAAAAACAATACGTATAAATGATGATATAACTCAAAGAAGTAATACTGTGTATGGATTAAGAAAACTATATTTTGCATATCCATATGTTGATTATGAGAATTTAATAAATGATTTTCATATATTAAATGAAATAGAAGATAATAAAGTATTAGAGATGGCTATATCGTTTGATAAAGAATATAGTTATGAAGAAGTAAATAATATGATTGATAAGAATTTAATAACATTTTACTGGGTTGATAATAAATCAGATGAACAAAAAGAAAATAATAAAAATTCCCAATTTAAAGAACTAGTACAAGAAGACATGACTATTGGTATAAAATCTAATAATAGATATGGGGAAATAATGTACGATTTAAATGATAGAAAAATGGATTTTATTGATGGAATAAGAAAATTGCAGTCAACAGATTATAAAGATTTAGTAAAAAATATTGATGAAAATAATATTAAGATTAATGGAGTTGTAGTAGTTGGAGCTCCAAGTGAAATCAATAAACTTGCAAACACTAACTTTATAAAAAATGCAGTTATGGGAAGTGTAGTTGATAAATATTAGATTGAATCTAAGTAATGGAGGAGAACCAAGTCCAGATGGAGTTGGTTCTCCTTCTTCTTTTGTTTTAAGAAGAAGGTTGATGATAAGCACATTATAAATAAGAAATATAGATATTAAAAGGAGGTTGTCTTGGAATGATTTTAAAACTTAGAATTAATTTATAGGCTATGTTTTAAAATATCAACATTCACTTAAAATATAGCCAATTTATATAACTTAAATCAAATCATCTAAGCCATTAACTGTAGTTTGTTCATTCTCATTAATGGGAATAACTATGCATTTTTGACCATCGATTATTTGTGATTTTATTTGAGGTACTTTTTCAGGTTTTACATGAAGTATAACGTCATAGTTAGTCGTAGATTTATTATCTTCTGAATTTTCATCCTTAGCTTCTTCTAAGTTAGTTTCTAATGTTTCTTCTAAAACCACATTGTCACCATCAATATCTTTAGAAGTATTGGTTTCATTATCTACAGCAGTTTCTTGTTTAGCTTGTTCAAGTCTGTTTTGTAAAATTTCTACTTGCTTCTTAAGGTTATCTTCCTTCTTTATTTGAGCATTTACCTTAAGTATTTTTGAATCAATTAAATTTTCTGCTATAGGAAGGTCATCACCAAAATTTTCTATATATGATTCCTTAATTTTATTAGTAGTTTCTTCTGGTACGCCACTTTCTATTAAAAGGTTTTGTATATCCTTCTTTGTTAAAGTTATAGGCTCACAATCTGTATCATCATATATTGAATTATGTTCATCTACCATAGCATTTAGGTTTTCTTGTATTTCCATAAAAATTTTATCAGCTTTTTTTTCATCAGTACTCATAGAATCTTTAATAATTGTTTGAAAAGTTTCTTTTTGTATGGTAGCAGTTTGTTTTGAAGAACAACCTAAAGCATTTTCCATTAATTCAGGATGTGCATCCTTGGCGTCCTTTGCGTAATACATAATAGAGTTAACATCTGAACTACGATCAATAAAAGCAGGAAATACAAAGCCATTAGTTGGAGATTCAACCACCCAATCTCTTATTCGTGCTTTGATTTTGTTTTCTTCTTCAAAGTATCTAAGACCTGGCTTTGAAAGTGAAACAGGACATATTGCACATAGTACATATTCATACACTTCTTCGGATTCATCTAGCTTTGTATTATCAGTGGTTTTAGTAATAACATCATAAGCATCATGAAAAATAAGTATTAAAAAGTTACCAGTATAATCATAACTATCTATAATAGATTCATAAAAAGCATCAAGAAGGCAATCATCCTTTAATTGACTTTTTTTAAGCTGCATAAGAGAAATTTGTTTTTCATTTATAAAATTTTCATTAATTGGAAAATTCAATTCTAAAATATTATTCCCAATAGTTCCAGAGAGTACTTTTTTAGCAATTTCTAAGTATTTAAAGTATTCATCATCATTTAAATTTAGAAAGGTTTCTCTAAATTTTAAAATAATATGCTTTTCTCCATTAACATAGCAACCACAAATTTTAGTGAAAGTGCAATTATCTTTTTTAAAACGTCTTTTTAATTCAAGTATATCTTTTTTTCTCATATATAAACTCCTCAATCTATTCTCTACTTAATATATATGTTCTAATTAAATTAATACATTTATAAACTTTTATTTAATTTTTATAATAAATTACATCTTTAATTAACAATATCTACTTAGAATCATATATATCATAAATTTTCTATATAAGTTCCTCACTATAGTAGTTAAATCATAGTATTTATAACTGTTCTAAAATTTATATTAATGAACAAACTTTATTGGAACTTATATATATTATCATTATTAAGTATAGTATTTTTTTTAGATTAATTAAAGGTTTTAAATTTTGGTTATGCTTTAGAATAGTGTTGATATTGTTATATTTTGTTGCTCGAACTTACCCAGCGAATGAATATGAGTCGAGTTTCCTATATTAAATGTCTTAGCCCATTTTACAATATATAATAATATCAACACGGTTTTAAAACAGCGCCTAAATTTTTAGTATATTGGGTTATTATTGTAATAAAACTTGTGATAATGTAAAATATAAAAATATATTATTAATAATACAAAATAGTTGTAGATATGATATGCAGTAGGAGATTTTAATGGAAAAGAAATTATTAAGCCAAAGGCATCCAATATTTTATTGTTTAGCAGTTTGGTATAGACGTATAATTAGATACAAGCAGTGGTATTTTAGTTCTATAAAGTTTGCAAATGTGAAAGAGTTTAATAAATTACCATATAGGGTTAAAAAACATCAATCAGTTTTAATCAGAAAATTAGGAGATAGTGATGTTCAGTTACAGCTTAATAAGGTTGAGAACTTAAAGATAGCTGTAAAAAAGATAGATGGAATTATTATTAGTCCAGGAGAAGTTTTTTCGTTTTGCAAAACAGTGGGGCTTCCAACCAAATATAAAGGATATCTTCCAGGGATGGAGCTTTGTTTTGGTGAAGCAAGACCAGGCATTGGAGGAGGATTGTGTCAAATTGCAAATCTTTTAAATTGGCTTGTAATACATAGTCCTCTTAATGTAACAGAGAGACATCACCACAGCTTTGACCCATTTCCAGATGACGGAAGGGTACTTCCTTTTGGTAGCGGTGCTACAATATTTTATAATTATGGAGATTTTCAGGTGAAAAATAATACAAGCTATACATTTCAAATAAATCTTTGGATGACAGAAAAATGTTTAGAAGGGGAACTTAGGATAAATGAAGAACTTGATTTTGGATATCATGTATTTGAAAAGAATCACAAATTTTTAAAAATTGAAGATAATTATTATAGACAAAATGAAATTTGGAGAAATAAGATAGCTAAATTTCAAGGTGGTAAAGTTTTAGATACTGAGCTTGTTACTAAAAATTTTGCTTTAGTAAAGTATATTCCTAAAGAATTCAAATAAGGCATATTAAAAAAAATAACAAGTTAGTATGCTAGTCTATTTTGCGTTATACTGCGTCGGTAATATTAGCCCATAGCTCGCTATGATCTAACATTATCTTCTTGTCTAACACAAAATATACGTCGCATCTTTGACTTGTTATTTTCTTTCATATGCCTAAGGAGAATGTTTTGGAAAAATATAATGTAATAGTAGTAAACCTTTTAAATAAAAAGAAATCGAATTTAATCATTGAAGCAGATGAAGCTGAAACGTCAGATGATATACTATTATTTGTAAAACTTGATAATAATGAAATTGTTGGTGGTAGTGAGGGGTATTTTGAAGCCTTTAAGCAATTAAAAGATAAATTATTAGATTTAAATTATGGAATAAAATGCAAGGGCTCATTGCCTAATGTTGTTCAATCAGGAATGGCTGCTAATTCTGATAAGATTTATGTCGTTGAACTAGGAAAACAGGCACTAAGAAAGAATTTAGTGAGTATTTATGAATATGCAGATATTTTTGAATTTTCAAATTCTGAAGAACAAGATGAATTTGCAGAACAATGGTATAGTTCATTATAAATTCTAAATTGTAGTAGAAATTATATATACGAATAATGATTGATTATATTTCATTAGAGGTGATAAAAATGTACCATCAGAAATGAAATATTGGTAATTTATAAGAGTATAAGTTATAATCATCAAATTCCAATTTGAAAGTAAGGGGTTAAGTTGGCAGAATATCAAAATAGAGAAGAATTGATTTTAGAAATTTCAAATCGTGCAAAATTATTTATTGAAGAATTTAATGATATTAATGAAAAAGATAAAGATAGGTTAATTGATGGAGTTGAGAGAACACCTTCTCAAATGATTGCTTATCAATTGGGATGGATGAATCTCATTCTTGATTGGGAGAATCAAGAACAGCAAGGACATATTGTTATCACGCCAACTCCAAGCTATAAATGGAATAACCTTGGTGTCTTATATGAAAGTTTTTATAAGCAATATGAGGGATATACTCTCAAAGAATTATGTACTATGTTTATAAAGGCAGAAAATCAAATTATTGAATTAATTAACAGTTATACAGATGTAGAATTATTTCAACAAAGTGGAAGAAAGTGGTCATCATCAACTCCTTCTAATTGGCCAATATGGAAGTGGATTCACATCAATACTGTTGCACCATTCAAGTCCTTTAGAACCAAAATACGAAAGTGGAAAAAGTTATGGAGGATTACAACATGAACATATATTAGTAACATATTTTATTACAAAATACGTTACTAAGATTATCACATAAATAGTTACTTAATTTGTAACATAATAAGTAACAATAAATAATTAAAAGTTGTTGTATTTGCTTGATTATATAATATATAAATTGATAAAAAATATTATAAAAAATTAATATTTATACTTAAAATACTTACTTTTATGTAAGTATTTTTTTATTATAAAAATGTATAAAGTAGGCATTAAGTTAAAAATTATTCTTTGAAAATTTAATAATATTGCATTTACAAAATATGTTATAATTAACCAATATTAAAGTGATAATTTATTATTGTTATTAAAATAGTAAAAACAAAAAGATAAATAGTAATTTAACGAGTTGTATTGTAAGTATTAAAGCAATGACAATCATTCAGGAAGTAATAAAGGCTATTGTGGAGCTTAAACTTCACAATATTTTTTTAGTTTTAACTAGAGGGGATGAAAAAGCTGAAAAAAATATTTTTTTGCCTTTTTCTTGACATTAGCAGGGGGAATATAACTTAGTAAGTTATTCCCCCTATTTTTCATCAACATATAATCATTCCACCAATTTGGACAATTGGTTAATGTTTTTATGCAATATTTTCATATTTACAAAAGCAAATACAACTCCTATCGTTACCCAGATGACAATCTCAGTAACAGAATAACCCAAGATATTATGAGCAAGTTTTAAAATATAACAGCATGGAATAACCGTCAGCCATGCTGTTATTTCACCAGGAACATAATGACGGTAAGACAATGGCAATAATATAATATGGAATAAAATCAGATGCACGATATTTGCCACGAGCAAACCGTACCATAAACCATAAAATCCACTAATATTACCAATCATAGTAACTATGAGCCATAAAATCAGTTCTTCATATACACCAATTGCACATCCAGCTGTACTTTTTGTGCCTCCAAAGGGTGTTATAGGCAGATGGATATATTGTTTTAAATTTTTTTTGCACCAGTGCTTTGCCAAAATAATTTCTTCCATATCATGTACAATAAATAATAACGGAAACAACCATACAAACCATTTTAATTCATTCATTTTTTATTCCTCCTTTACTATTTATTTTAATCATCGACTTTAATGTTTCAATCATCAGTATTTAAATGTTTATACAATTAAACTACAAAAATCATACAAAGTGTTGTTTATCTATATAAAATATTTTAAAATAATGGCATGGAGGAATTGCATATGAAACAAAATGACTTGCGTGTTATAAAGACAAAAAAAAATATAGAAGCATCTTTTATTTATTTACTAAGGCAAAAAGACTTTAGCAAAATAACAGTACAGGATATATTGGACAGGGCTTTGATTAACCGTTCTACATTCTACAAACATTATACAGATAAATATCAGCTAGCAGAAACTCTTTGCAATGAAGTATTTGACTTACTAAAAACTGGAGTAAAAAAACGATTTAACTATGTTAATGTAGAAGATGTCCTCATGGTTATAAAACCTTTGTATCAGATACTATCTTCCAAACGAGAAGAAATTTTAGCTCTTTTTACTATTAATACAGATACGATTCATTTATATGATGATATGTCTGATTTTTTAAAGAGAAGTTTTTACGAGCAGTATAAAACAAAAAATAAAAAATCTCCTGACAGTTTAGATTATTTGTCAACGTTATATTCAGCACTTGTTATGACTACAATTAGGTGGTGCCTGCAAAATGATGGATATGAGCAATTGGCTAATCATGCTCAGCTTTTTTTAAAATTAGCAGAAGTGTTTGAATATCCATGTCAATCAATACTATTATAAAGATATGCGATAGACTCCCAAATGATATGGAATCATTTCAGCATTAGATAAATGGGAAAAACAATATGGTACTGATTAGATTATCATCTTGCTTATAAATTTTGATGTTGATGATTCTGAAGGAGATGGAAGATTGAAACATGGGGAAATTATTTATATTAATTTTACAATAGTCGAAACAAACGAGGTAGAGATATGTTAGGAATATATTTTAGTGGAACAGGTAACACAAAGTATTGTATTGAAATGTTCGTAAAAGAACTTGACGCAGCAGCAAAGTGTATTTCTATTGAAGATGCGAAGGTCTTAGATGAAATATATAAAAGTGACTTTATCGTTTTAGCGTATCCGATTTATTTTAGTAATTTACCTAAAATAGTGAGAGATTTTATTTTGCAGAATAAACCCAAATTTATGGGTAAAAAAGTTTTTATCATTGCAACTATGGGTTTGTTCAGTGGTGATGGCGCTGGTTGTAGCGCAAGGTTACTTGTCCGATGTGGCGCTGAGATTGTTGGCGGGCTTCATTTAAAAATGCCTGATTGTATAGGTGATGAAAAAGCATTAAAGAAAACAATAGAGCAAAATAAAGTTATTGTAAAGCAAGCGTATATAAAAATAAAAAAGTCTGCAAATAACCTAAAAAACGGGCATGCAACACAAGAGGGAATTGGTCTTCTCTATCATATTGCAGGTCTTTTCGGTCAAAGACTTTGGTTCTATTGCAAAACAAAAAATTATTCAGATAAGCTGAAAATCAACACTGAAAAATGTATCGGTTGTGGGGTGTGTATGCAACTATGCCCGATGAAAAACTTATCTATTGTAAATCGTAGAGCAGTACAAAATGGAAGATGCACTATGTGCTATCGGTGTATAAGCAATTGTCCTCAACAAGCAATTACTCTGTTAGGGAAAAATTTATATGAGCAATGCAAAATAGAGAAATATATCTGATGAACAAAATGAGCATAATATGAAACTGATAAATTCCAATTTGTAGGGGAGATGGGATAATGAATAAAATTACATGTATTTGCTTAGGTGTAAGAAGTATGGAGAAAGCTATAAAGTTTTATAGAGATGAGCTTGGATTTAAAACAGATGAAAAAAGAAATAATCCAGAAGTAATATTTTTTGACACGCCGGGAACAAAATTTGAACTTTATCCTTTAGAGTTATTAGCAAAAGATATAAGCGAAGAAAATACACCTCAAATCGGTAATGGATTTGGAGGAATTACATTAGCATATAATGTTGAAAATAAGGAAGATGTTGATAAGGTTATTGAAATGGTTAGAAATGCTGGTGCTAAAATAGTTAAAGAGCCTCAGAATGTATTTTGGGGAGGATACCATGCATATTTTGCTGATTTAGACGGCTATTATTGGGAAGTAGCCTGGGGTCCAAATTTTAAATACGATAATAATTGTATGCTTGTTTTTTAACTGCTAAATTCCAATTTAATGTATAGCAATTAAAATAGTAATTTGTAGAGCTGTTTTACAGAAAGATTTTACTTAATGGAGGTAACAAAATGACAATACAAACTGAACACTTGAAGCTTATTCTGTTAACGCCTAATCAATTAAAACTATGGATTGAAGACATTCATGAACTCGAAAAAGAATTAGATTGTTCCTATAAGGCAGAGCCAATGGAAGGATTTTTTCTTGAAATAGTAAAGGGACAGTATGAAATAACTCAAAAAGACCCTAATAATTATTTATGGCATAGCTTTTTCTTCTTAATTCGCAAGGATGATAGGGTTGTAGTAGGCTCCGCGGATTTTAAAGATATTCCTAATAAAAATGGTGAAGTTGAGATTGGTTATGGTTTAGGTAAAGAGTTTGAACACAAAGGTTATATGACAGAAGCTGTAAAGGCAATGTGTGAGTGGGGATTAAAACAGAATACAGTTAAAAGTGTTATTGCTGAAACTGATTTAGATGGTTTTGCATCTCAAAAAATCCTTGAGAGATGTGGATTCAAAAATTATAAACAAGAAGAAACTATTTGGTGGAAGTTATAAATCTAATTTACTACCTTTTATGAGTTAATATAAATGATTTTATTTCATCTTTTCCTAAAGTGCCACTTGCAACACCAAGACCTAGGGAAATTAAATCTTGTTGTGATGGCTTAATTGGAATATTATTTTTATTACATAAAGTCAGTAATACTATGCATCCAACTCTTTTATTTCCATCATTAAATCCATGATTTTTTATAAAGGAGTATGAAATCATAGATATTTTATCTTCAATTTTTGGATATAAATCTTTGCCACCAAATGTTGCAAGTCCTGAATTTAGCGAACTTTCAATTAAAGATTGATTTTTTATACCAGATGAACCACCATGTTTTCTGATTGTTAGTTCATTTATATAAATAATATCTTCTAAAGTTAAATTTTTCATTATTTAGCAAGCTCCTTTAATGCTTCATCGTAGTCATCTACTAATGAATCAATTAAGGATTTATTTTCTTTTGACTCTTTTGCTTTTAAATATTCAGCAAAATCAATAATTTCATATAACTTTTCGTCTGAAATATTCTCGATAACTTCTAATAATTTTTGAGCTAAATTCATTTAAAACACCTCCGTATATATTATATTTTTATTATAACCTAAATGGTGATAATTTTAAACAAATTACTAGTGTAATATAAGCAAGTACAATATTCTTTTTCACTTTCAAACTACTCGTTAAATTCCAATTTAAAGTATAGCAATTAAAATAGTAATTTGTAAGAGAGTGGTATATATGATATTAGAAACTGATAGAACAATTCTTTTGAACAAGAAGGAACATTTTATGCAGAATCATTGAATAAAACTTTCAAGTCATTTGAATATGTTTTGAATAAAAATGATTAGCAAAAATAATCATATTTAGTTATGGGATTTTGAAAGAGCAACTGAACTTATATTAGTTGCTCTTATTATATATAGATTAATTTTAATTTCAAGTTTTAATTAATAGTATCTTGATTTAATGTTATAATAAAGTTAATATACGATAATAATTTAAACAAAAGAAGAAGTAAGTAATGGTATTATATGAATAAGAATGTTAAAAAAGAGATATACCATATTCATGATAAAAGTTATAAGGATTTGTATTCTAAAAAAGAAATAGCAGTAGATTTATTAAAGAATTTTGTTAATAAGGAGATTACTAAAGGTTTAAAGCCAGAAGATTTAACATTAGTTAATAAATCATATATTCATCAGATTATGAAGAATCAGAAAGTGATATAGTTTATAGAGCTAAACTCTACGATAATGAAGAACTAAAAGCCATAAAACATTGGATTAAAAATACAACTGAAGAAAGATTAGTGGGACAGGCTACGGAGGTATTAGAAGCAAGTAAAGAGGAGGTCATAAAAATGGTTGCTAATAATGCATTTATTATTAAAGAGATGGAAGAGAATGCAGAAAAGAGAAAAGCAATTGAGATAGCTAAAAATTTATTAGATATATTAGATGATGAAACAATAGCATTAAAGACAGGATTAGATGTAGAGGGAATTAAAAAGTTAAGAAAAGAAAATTAAAGGGTAGGCTTATTTTAGTCTATCTTATTTTTTATAAAAATATAATTAAAACTTGAAGATGGTAAGGATCCATATATTGTTGAGAGCAAGACAGTTTGTGCAAGTTTTGATAATGCAAAGCACTTTAAAAAGCTTTCAGAAGCTACAATATGCGAAAAATATAATGTTGATGAGATTGAAACTAGAATATTAAATGGAGATGGAGCAAGTTGGCAGAATATCAAAATAGAGAAGAATTGATTTTAGAAATTTCAAATCGTGCAAAATTATTTATTGAAGAATTTAATGATATTAATAAAAAAGATAAAGATAGGTTAATTGATGGAGTTGAGAGAACACCTTCTCAAATGATTGCTTATCAATTGGGATGGATGAATCTCATTCTTGATTGGGAGAATCAAGAACAGCAAGGACATATTGTTATCACGCCAACTCCAGGCTATAAATGGAATAATCTTGGTGTCTTATATGAAAGTTTTTATAAGCAATATGAGGGATATACTCTCAAAGAGTTATGTACTATGTTTATAAAGGCAGAAAATCAAATTATTGAATTAATTAACAGTTATACAGATGTAGAATTGTTTCAACAAGGTGAAAGAAAGTGGTCATCATCAACTCCTTCTAATTGGCCAATATGGAAGTGGATTCACATCAATACTGTTGCACCATTCAAGTCCTTTAGAACCAAAATACGAAAGTGGAAAAAGTTATGGAGGATTACAACATGAACATATATTAGTAACATATTTTATTACAAAATACGTTACTAATATTATCACATAAATAGTTACTTAATTTGTAACATAATAAGTAACAATAAATAATTAAAAGTTGTTGTATTTGCTTGATTACATAATATATAAATTGATAAAAAATATTATAAAAAATTAATATTTATACTTAAAATACTTACTTTTATGTAAGTATTTTTTTATTATAAAAATGTATAAAGTAGGCATTAAGTTAAAAATTATTCTTTGAAAATTTAATAATATTACATTTACAAAATATGTTATAATTAACCAATATTAAAGTGATAATTTATTATTGTTATTAAAATAGTAAAAACAAAAAGATAAATAGTAATTTAGAGAGTAGATTATGTAATAAATTTATTTAGAGGGAGTCATAAGATAATGAATAAAAGAGGAATTATTTTTGATTTAGATGGTACTTTATGGGATGCTTCAACACAGGTGGTACCAGCTTGGAATATTGCTTTAAACCGACATAGTGAAATTGATAAACAGATAACAATAGATGATATGAGAGGTTTTATGGGAAAAACAATTGATGTTATAGCAGAAATTATGTTTCCTAGAATGGATTCGAAAAAGCGTGTGAAAATACTTAAAGAATGCTGCAATGAAGAGCAAATATATCTACGTAAACATGGTGGAATTTTATATCCTAAGTTGGAAGATACATTAAAGTTATTAGTTCAAAATTATTCTCTTTATATTGTAAGTAATTGTCAAGATGGATATGTACAGGCTTTTCTTGATTATCATAAATTATGGAGTTATTTCAAGGATATTGAGATGTCAGGGAGAACAGAAAAAAGTAAGGGAGCAAATATAAAAATTATTATTGAAAGAAATAAACTAAAAAAATCTGTATATGTTGGAGATACAACTGGTGATTTAGAAGGAGCTAATTATGCTGGTATACCATTTATTTATGCTGAATATGGATTTGGGCAATTAGATGATAGTAAATATCCAATAAGTAACATTTCGGATATAAATAGAATTGTAGGTAATATTCTTTAAAATAAAAAAGATTACAAATTCTCAATTTAAAGTATAGCAATTAAAATAGTAATTTGAAAGGTAGGTGTAAAAATGAAGAATTGTGGAACACAAACTATAGAAACAGATAGATTGATTTTGAGAAAATTTATGCCAAAGGATTCTGATGCAATGTACAAAAATTGGGCTTCAGACATAGAAGTTACCAAATATCTTACGTGGCCAGCACATAAGAATCAAGAGATTAGTCTATCGGTTACGAATGAGTGGGTTGATTCTTACAGTAGAACTGATTTTTATCAATGGGCAATTGTGCTCAAAGAAGAAAGTGATGAACCAATAGGAGGCATAGGTGTGAATCACATAGATGGAGATGTATCTATGGCTCATGTTGGATATTGTATAGGCCGTAAATGGTGGCATAGAGGAATCACTTCAGAAGCATTAAAAGCAGTCATAGATTTCTTATTTAAAAATGTAGATGTGAATCGTATTGAATCAAGACATGACCCAAAGAATCCAAATTCAGGAGCAGTTATGAAAAAATGTGGAATGGTATATGAAGGAACACTAAGAAGCTCTGATCGAAATAATCAAGGAATATGTGATGCATGCTATTATTCAATATTGAAATCAGAATGGTGTAAATTCCAATTTAATGTATAGCAATTAAAATAGTAATTTGTAAGAGAGTGGTATATATGATATTAGAAACTGATAGAACAATTCTTCGTCACTTTGAAAATAAAGACTTAAAGGATTTGAATGAATACTGTAGTCAAGATGGCGTGGGAGAAATGACAGGATGGCAACATCATTGTAATTTGTCAATATCAAAAGATGTATTAAATAAAAACATTCAAAATGGAAACATTTTTGCTATAGAAAATAAAGAAAACAACAAAGTAATTGGGCATATAGCAATACATAATGATTCTGAAAATGGAAGAGAAGATACAAAAGAATTGGGATTTGTACTGAATCTTAACTATCAAAATAAAGGAATTATGACAGAAATAGTATACACTATTTTGGACTACCTATTCTGTAATGGAATTGAATATGTTTATGCCTGTTGCTTTCAAAATAACAGGCCATCTAAACATTTAATTGAAAAATGTGGTTTTACTTTTGAACAAGAAGGAACATTTTATGCAGAATCATTGAATAAAACTTTCAAGTCATTTGAATATGTTTTGAATAAAAATGATTGGAAGTTACATAAGCATTAATAAGTTTCAACTTAAATTTGAGTAATTAAAATAGTAATTTATCTGGAGAAGAAGAAGGGATTATGATGAAAGGAGACAAAAGGTTTGAAGTTGTATCTACACAAGGAGCTATAGAAAGTTATAGAGTAATAGTTGATAAAGAAACTTGGGTAAATTACCTATATGTTAGTAATGGTACTTCTGGTGGGTTGACGGTGTTATTAAATTCCGAAGGAAAACCAATTATAACAAAAGATAAATAATAACTTTTATTGTTTAGTTTAATGAATAATAAAAGTTATGGTATAATTTTATTTAAAAAATGATACTCATAGAGTTCCCTATACATTTATATTGTAGGGAGCTTATTTTTTTACAATAGTAATTTTTGACGAAGAAAGTTGATAATATAAAAGTACCAGATGGAACTACAAGTCAAAAGGGTATTGTTAAATTAAATGATACTGTAACAAGTGCAAGCACAATTGAAACAGCTACAGCTAATGCAGTAAAAACTGCTTACGATAAAGGAAATGAAGCATTAAATAAAGCAAATCAGGCTTTTCAATATGCCAATAATGGGAAAACTAATATTGCTAACGTTATTGGCTATGTAACAGGCAATAACACGCACCAAGAAATAGTAAATGAAATACAGTACGATAAAAATATTTTAGTTAATAATTTAAATGCTAAAGGTGCAGTAATAACAGAAATCAATAAATTTGGAGAAATAACAGTAGAGCAGTATAAAGAAATCACTAAATTAGACTTTATATTAAAGGAAGAAACATCACTAACAACTAATATACAAACTGTCACCCAATAGGAAACTACTGCAAAATATAGCCTATGAGATGAAGTTAAACTATATAATAATACAATATTGATTATATTACTACAAAAGCTTACAATAATATATGTAAATATAAGAAAAGGATGGTAATGATAATGTTAATAAAAAAACTGAAAAGAGTAATTTCGTGTGCAGTACTCATCTTTTGCATGATACCCACTACTGCATTTGCAGGAACATGGAAACAATGTTCATATGACCCTGAAAAATGGCAATATTTAGAAGATGACGGGAACTATGCTAGAGATAGATGGCTTTATGATAATGGTTCTTGGTATTATATTCGTCATGATTATTATATGGCTCAGGGTGTACCTGCGAGAAGTAAATATGAGGATATTGGAGGAGACTATTGCTTTGAACAGTCTGGTAAATTGGCAACTGGTGGATTTGTTGTAAGGGCAAATACAAATGATAGATTTTTTACAAATAAAGAGGGACATCCTGTAGACGGATTATTCATGGTGGATGGTGTTTTGTATCAAGCATATTCACATTTTTTATTTGGCAATAATGTTCATGATAGCTATTTATGTATTAAAAATGATAGCTATTATAAGTATGATTCACTAGGTAGCAGTAGAACTAAAAGTCAAGAGAATAGATATACAATTGAGTGTAAATATGACAATGGTAAAATATTAGACAGAGATGGAAAGCCTTTTGCAGCTAATTCTAAAATTTATACTCAAATTAAATATTTACCGCAGTACGATTCAAAAGGTAATTTAATTGGAGAAATACAGAATCCAAATGGCTATAGCATATAACAAATTATAATACCGCGTTATTCAATAAAATGAATTTGCGGTATTTTTCTTGCGTAATAGGGAAAAAATAGGCGAAAGAACTATACGGAAGTGACACAAGAGATTTTCAATTGGAGTTCTCCTTATAAACATAATCTATATTTAAGTATAGTTCACAACATTCTTATTTGACGTAGTAAAGAAAAAAATATGTTCTTTGCTAATTTAATAATGTGGTATTTACAAAATATGCTATAATTGATTCGTGATAGTAAAATATAGCGAAATATTTGGTATACAATTTTGGAGGGTGAACATAAGCATGGATAGGCATTTTACAGTTTCAATATATATACTACATAAAGATAAAGTATTATTACATTTACATAAAAAGGCTAAAAAAATACTTCCTTTAGGTGGGCATATAGAATTAAATGAATTGCCAGAGGAAGCATGTACTCGTGAAGCACAAGAAGAATCAGGTTTAAAAATAAATCTATACAATCCACTAAATAAGCAACTTAAAAATTCATGCGAATTAGTAGGAGAAAAACTGTTGATAAATCCTATGTATACAATTTTTGGTGAAATAAATCCAGAACATTATCATATAGACTTTGTTTATTATGCAACTGCTAATTCTTTTGACACAATACCAGGAGATGGGGAATCTAATTTGCTCAAATGGTATAGTAAAGAAGATTTGAAAAACGCATATGACATTCAGGATAATATTTTGACAATGGCTAATGAATCGTTAGAATTATTAGGTGAGAGATAGATGTTTCAACTATTACAGAATGTTCGTACATTATAAATTAATAAAAATAAATAATAGTTGAGATATCACATTATTCAGAATAAAAGTGTGGTATTTTTTTGTGCACAATTCTAATACAATATGTAATATGTGGATATGACGTAATAAACATTAAAAGGTTCCTGGAAAATTGAATAACTTGGTGTTTACAAAGTGTGTTATGATTAATTAAAAATAGTAATTAAAGATAAACTAAGGGAACTCAAAGGTTGAGTTCCCTTAAAAATGTCATACTGTCAACAAAATTATTTTTCGACTATTAAGTAGGTTAGTTCTTTAGGCCACTATTGATTCAGAATCTTCATTCATAGAAATTGCTTTTTTACTATGCAAGTAATAATATAATAAAAGACAAATAAATGCCACTACTGCCATCATCATATATAATCCACGATATCCCATTAATGGGACAAAATATCCTAAAATAAATGGTCCAATTCCAACACCTAAATCTTGAAAGATAAAATTAGTAGAAGTTGCTAATCCTATACGATGCTTTGGTGAAACTTTTATTGCAATTGCTTGTACACTAGACGAAGTGGTACCATATCCAAGACCTAACATTGCTGCAGCAAATAAAAGAGTTAAGCTTCCATGAGTTTGACTAAGGAAAAATAAAGACAAGGCAAACAATACGATTGCTGGGTACATAACAAAATTTTCACCTTTTTTATCAAACATTTGTCCAGTAAAAGGTCTTGAAACTAAAACAAATATCGCATAAATAATAAAGAATAAGCTTCCAACACTAATTAAATTAATTTCCTTAGCATAAGAACTAATGAAAGTAAGAATGCTAGAATAACCAAGAGCAATTATTCCAGCGATAATTGAAATGGGAATAGCTTTTATTTCAAAGAAATTATGTAAAGAAAAATCTTTCTTACTATCTAACTGTTCTTTTGTAAATTCTAGTTTTGGAATTTTTATAAAAAATACAGCAAGAAAACTAAATACTAAGAAAATAATACATACAACGAAATTCATATAAAAGTTTGAATGTTCAGTAATGAACATTCCTAAAAAAGGTCCAATTGCAGCAGCAATAGTAAGACTTAATGCATAATAACCGGTACCTTCACCACGACGTTCATTTGGAATAATCTTTGCTACAATTGTTCCTGTTGCTGTTGAAGCAATTCCCATTGCGGCACCATTTAAGAAACGATTAATTAAGAGAAATGCCATACTATTTACTAGAAAATATAAGCATGTTGTAGCCAAAAAGAAAATAAATCCTATGTAAAGCATTTTTTTCCATCCAACTTGGTCGATATATCTTCCGGAAAATATACGAGAGAGAAGTACTCCTATTACAAATATACCAGAAGCTAAGCCTGCTTCACTTGGTGAAGCATGAAATCTTTCTGTTGCAAATGTAGTTATAGTAACCATCAATAAGTAAAATGTAAAATAAAGAAAAAAGTTTGCTGCCGAAACAATCAAGAAATTTTTCGTCCATAATTTAGGTTTATCCATTTTTATATCTCCTTTTCATTCGTAATGTTTTTTTGTATTTTAGTAAGTGTCTCAAATGTGCTAATTTGATCATTTTCTGAAATATCTCTTACCACATTATTTTCTAATTCTGTTATTCTTTCACGACATACCTTGTAAAGTTCTTCGCCAATTTCAGTTAACTCAATTATTTTTTCGCGTCTATCCTTACCGGATATTGTTTTTACTATTAGTCCTTCTTCCAAACGATGAACTCTTCTTGTAATGCTAGGCTTTTCTATATCATAGTAGTTGGCAATATCTACTAGGGAAGATGGTTGATTGTTTTTTAAATATAGAATAACCTGCCACAAGGAGTAAGAAAGATTGTATTCACCTAATAACTCATTTAATTTACTTAGAAGTGGTCGATGTAATGAAAAAAAACGTTGAAGTAGTCCTTGCATGTTATTTCCTCCTAAAAATATATAGTTACCATTGTTAACTGTTAACCAGGGTAATTATACTATTTTCATCTGTAATGTCAAGTAGCTTATACAAAAAATATTGTAAACTTGAAATGAGATCGAATACACAGTAATAATAAAATACAGTATTATTACAGAAATGAATTTGCGATTTTTTGTTGCACAATTCTAATAATGGATGTATTAAAAGAGTTATCACTTACAACTGATACATTGAGCCGTATATGTGGAGAATCAAAATTAAAAGACAGTAGGTTTATTATTTTTATCTTCTGGTATATACTAATATATAAATAACTTTCCTTTAGGAGGTATTCGATATGGAAAATAAAGAAGATAACTTATATGATATTTTTATAAATTATTCATATAGTCAATTGAAAAGTTTGTTTAAAAGTGCAAAGACAAAAGAAGAACAAGATTTTTATATGACTTTATCAAATTTAGTTTTACAAAAAGAGCAAGCAAAGGTAATAGGTAAATAATATGCCGACTTATACAATTTTTGCAGGTGTTAATGGTGCAGAAAAAACTTCAATATATAAATCTATATATTATAAAAGTAGCTAGTAAAATGTATTAAGTTTTACTAGCTATATTTATATAAAAAATATTAGCAACAAAGATAGTTAGCAAGCTTCCAATCTCTGTAAGGTACCTGTTACCTTACAAAAACTATAATAGTTTTTGTTACTAAAGTTATACAAATGTTTTCAATTATTCGATACATATAAAGAGAGAACCAATATATGTAGAATGTGTGAGATATTTAGTAAATTATGTTATAATAAGTGAAATATAAGACAATAATCTGAGTAACAATAGTAATTTTATGCGAGTGAGTTGTTTATTAAACTCTCGATAAATTAGACTTTGGAGGTTAATCATGAAAAAATGGTATGATGAGGAGTACGAATTTGAAATTGAGGTAACTGGGTTTCTTCGCAGTGACCATACAGAGCGGTACTGCCGAAACGGCGAAGAAGTGGGGGATAAGTATACCTGCACCTATGGCTGTCCCATAAATTCAGATGGACAGGGTATCTGTTCCAAGGTTATGATGATTATGTTCCCAATCATGGAGTCGGTCAGAAGTGGCGGAGATTTAGAGAACATTGGCGGCAATGGTAAATATAGCAAGGACATTGTATGCCCAGATGGCTGTGTAATGTTCAGGCTGATGGCAAAGAAACTTGACAATGAGAATTTTTATAAGGGGAAGTTTTTTGATTAGTTTTGATTTTTATTGTGCTCAGTTTGTATATTTGACGTAGTAAATAAAAAAAATAATTAGACTATAAGGTTTTGAAAGAACAGTTGAATTCATATCTAGAAATACACTTCTTAGAATTACCTAAATTTAGAAATAAAAAAAATAAAGATTATAGAGAAAATGACATAGCGAGATGGCTTGCTTTTTTAGAAAAAGATATATCTGAAACTACATTAAAGAAGTTGATTAGTTTGGATGCAGCAATAGAAAAAGCTGAGCAAAGAATCGAATATTTAAGTAGTGATGATGAAGCTATGAGGATTTACTATGAGAGAGAAAGATCATTTCATGAAAGAGCTAATATGATTAGCTCAGCAGAAGAAAGAAAATCTATTGAAAATGCTATTAACTTTTTGAAGTTAGGAGTTGATATTGATACTGTAACTAAAGGTACAGGACTTACAAAAGAAAAGGTTGTTGAATTATATAATAAATTATAAGAATAGGCATCTATATAGGTGTCTATTTTTATTTTATAAAAAACTAATATAAAAATTTGAATTTGAAAATAAGAATAAATATACTGTACATGGAGAAGTGTTGACCCTAACACCACGTCATAGTGTAATATAAAAATAGAGCTTGAATATATTGCAAAAATTTCCGGCCGGCAGATTATTAAATAATATTTAAAGCTCTAAAATCAAACTTTGAGGTGTAGCAATGAGAACAGTAAAACAAGTTTCGGATTTGACAGGAATAAGTGTGCGCGCACTACATTATTACGATGAAATAGGATTATTAAAGCCAAGTGAAATTACAGAAGCAGGTTACAGACTTTATGATAATGAAGCTCTTAAAACCTTGCAGCAAATTTTATTTTTCAAAGAACTTGATATACCTTTAAAAGAGGTTAAAGAGATAATGCTCAGTCCATACTTTGATAAAATGCAAGCTCTAAAAAATCAAAAAAAGTTGCTTTTGTTAAAACGCAAAAGATTGAATGGCTTAATAGAGCTTATAAATAAAACATTAAAAGGAGAAAGCACAATGAATTTTAAAGAATTTGATATGAGTGAATATTATAATGTATTAGAAGAATTTAAAGAGGAACATGAGGATAAGGTAATTAAACATTATGGTAGCATAGATAAATATAATGAATTTATTGAAAAATGTAAATCTAAGGAAGATGAAATTGCTAGAATGGCTATAAAGCAATATGGAAGTATTGAAAGATATGCTAAAGCTGTAAAAAATAATCTTAATAATAGTGCTACATTATCTTTAGCGGAGCAATATGATAAGTTTAAAAAAGATTGTATAGAAGATAAGCATCCTAAATTAAAAGAATTATTTAAAAAGCTTACAGCTGATTTAAGTAAAAATTCTTCTTCAAAGGAGATTCAAGAAATTGCTGAAAAAATAACAAATACAGCTAAAAAAGATTATGAAATTTTCAAAAGTGATAGGGGAGATGATTACTGGTACTATATGGTGAATATTTATTCGGTATATCCTGAATGGATAGAAGCAGTTGATAAGAAATATGGCAGTGGTGCATCTAAATTTATAGGAGAAGCTTTGAAATTTTATTCTGAAAATAGTAATAAGTAATTAAAAACTATGAACGATTTGACATACAGAACCAAAGTTATAAGTATTAACATAGATACTCAAAAAATGAACTGCAATTAAATAATTAGAAGTTAAAAATCGTGTAATTCAAGAAAGATTGAATTATGCGATTTTTCGTAATACTAAAAACGGATGCATTTAGGCACATGAAAGAAAATACATCGATAATTTTAAGTTATACAAATGTTTTCAATTATTCGATACATATAAAGAGAGAACCAATATATGTAGACTGTGTGAGATATCTAGTAAATTATGTTATAATAAGTGAAATATAAGACAATAATCTGAGTAACAATAGTAAAAAAATGTGCATTGAGGAGGTTATAAATATGATTAATTCTAAAATTAAAATTTGCAGAATGATACTTATATTTTGTATTATAATTCCAATTTTGTTTTTGCTATTTAAAATACTTTATAGAAATGATTATAAATCAATTTCGTATTCTATAATACCAATACTTATAAGCGTTACTGGATTAATTTCAAGTTACTCTTCATCAAAACATAAAAAATATTAATAATATTTTAAAACATGATATTCTTATATTGAGCATTATAGGTGGATAATCCCACCTATAATTTTTTTAGGCTATATTTCAACACTATATTAAAACATAGCCTAAAATATAATTAATCCATAATATAAACAGAATATTATAAGTTAATATGGAAAATATAACATAAAGTTGTAGTAGTGATATAAGATTTTAAATGTTGGCTATGTTTTAAAACCATGTTGATATTGTTATATAAAGCTCATGGACGGTGAAATTTACTTTAAGAACTCTAAAATTAATATTAGTCCTATTAATGCATGCTCCCAATCACAGATTGTGACAAGCAATTAATAGTACAAATATTAATTAAGAGTTCTAAAAAGCAAATTTCAATGCCAGTTCGCTATTATATAACAATATCAACACTCTGTTAAAACATAGCCTAAATGTTAAAACACTATAATTTATAAAGCTTTTTATAAATTATTTAATTATAATATATTCTTGTTGTTTTTAGTAAAAGGGGGCTTAAAATGGTTATTTCAATTAAACATATTATTGTAGGAGCTTTACTTTTAGTATATGGAATGATTTTTGTGAAAAGAATGAGGGTTTATTATACAAAAGGAAAGGTAATAAAGGGTATTGTAAAAGATGTTAAATTTAATGGAAAAGTCTATTTCCCAGTTGTAGAGTACTATAATAAAGATATTTCAGAGAAAAGTGTGACTTTTGAATCAAGTATGGGTGATAGTTCATTTAATTATGAAATTGGGAGCACTATAGAACTTTTATACTACAAGGATAAAAATAAATCAAAACTATTTATTAAGTCAAGGATTAATAATTTCTATTTTGAAATTATTTGTATATTAGTAGGAATTATTTGCATTATTTATGGATTTGTTCAATGGTAAGTAATAGGTATAAAAAATATAACTGAAAAAGAGGGATAAATTATGATAAAACCAATTATAAAAGATATATTGTTTTTAGGACAAAAATCAGAAGATGCAACTAAAAATGATATAGTAGTAGTTGATGATTTAATAGATACATTAAGATCAAACTTAGAGTATTGTGTTGGATTGGCTGGGAACATGATTGGAGTAAAAAAGCGTATATTGGTATTTACTGTAGGCAACTTTATTGTACCCATGATAAATCCAGTTATATTAAAGAAAGAAAAGCTTTATGAAACAGAAGAGAGTTGTTTATCTTTAATTGGCTTTAGAAAAACAAATAGATATGAAATGATAGAGGTGGAGTATCTTGATAGAAATTTTAAGAAGCAAAAGCAAGTGTTTACTGGATTTACAGCACAAATAATTCAACATGAAATAGATCATTTTGAAGGTATAATAATCTAATTGAATAATTAAAACAGCAATTACCATAAGAAAAGGTTGTTGCTTGAATATAAGGTGAACATGTTGATATTGAAGTTCAGCTTACAGATAAAGGAAATATGGATAAAAGAACATTGTTTTATTGGGGTAAAATGTATCTTGAAAATATTAAAAAGGGTGAAGACTTTAAGTAATTAGAGAAAGTAAGGTACATGAAAGGTATAAGGGAGAAATATGAAGAAAATAGTTATTGTTGAAGATGATACGAAACTTAGAAAGTATATGGAGAAGTATTTAAAAGGATATAATTATGAAGTTTTTGTAATAGCTGATTTTGAAAATGTGGAAGAGGAAGTACTTGATATAAATCCAGATTTAATTTTGCTAGATATAAATTTACCAACATTTGATGGCTTTTACTTTTTGAAGGTTATAAGAAGAAAGCGTGATATTCCTATAATTATAGTATCAGCTAGAAGTGAAGAAGGAGAACAAATAAGGGGAATAGAAATGGGAGCAGATGATTATGTAACAAAGCCATTTAGCATGGGTATACTACTAGCGAAGATAAATGCAGTTTTAAGGAGAACGACTATAAAAAGTGCAGATGTTATAGAAGTATGTGATATGATGCTTCTATGTGAAGGAATGCAACTTAAAGCTCACAATACAATAATTGATTTATCTAAAAATGAGTACAAGCTTATGAAGATGTTTATGAATAATTACACTAAGGTTGTTTCAAGAGAGAAACTATTAGAAGAACTTTGGGAAGAAGAATCTTTTGTTGATGATAATACATTAACTGTTAACATAACAAGGCTTAAGAAAAAGCTTAGGGATATGAATTTAAAGTGTGAAATTATAACTAAAAGGGGAATTGGTTATGTCCTTAAATAAACTTATAAAAGCAACCTTAATAAAAGAAAAAGCGACAATAATATTATATTTAATAAATACAACATTTATAATGATGTTGTATTATTTGTTATATGGAGGTAATTTGCAATTATATCCTTTAGTATTAACAATATTCTTTTTATTTTCATACTTAGTTTATAAATTTATAGTCTATAAAAAGCTTTATGGAATTTTAGAAGAGGGAAAGACAAGTCCCCAATATAAGACAGAAGATGATTATGAATATAAGGATGTAGTGGAGTATTTAGGACAAGTACATAAATCATATATATTAAAATTATACAATATGGAATTGAAGGTAGAAGAAAAGGATAGTTTAATGAATCAATGGATACATAATATGAAAACATCCGTAGCAGTTATAGAACTAGCAGCAGATGAGGGATTAGAAAAGAATGATGATAATAAGGAAATATTTAAAGATATTATAGAAGAAAATTGTAAGTTACAAGACAATTTAGAGGGAGCTTTAAATGTATTTAGGGTAGAGTCGTTTTCGAAGGATTATATACCAGAAAAAGTTAACTTAAAAGAATTAGTCACTAGGGCAATCAACTCTAAAAAAAGAGATTTTATATATTCTAAAGTTTTCCCTAATGTAGATATAGATAAGAAAATAGTTGTTTATACAGATAAAAAATGGGGCTGTTATGTAATTGAGCAAATAATAAGCAATTCTATAAAGTATTCTAATAAAGAAAATTCTAAGGTTAACATAAATGCAATTAAAGATGAAAACAAAGTGATATTGGCAATTGAAGATGAAGGTATTGGAATTAAAGAACAATATATAAATAGAGTATTTGATTTGTTTTTTACAGGAAATAATGGACGTGAAAATGAAGAATCAACTGGTATAGGACTGTATATGTGCAAATTAGTATGTGAAAGATTAAATAATGAAATAAGCATACAATCAGATGAAGGAAAAGGAACTAAAGTTAGTATTTCATATATAAATGCAGAGAGTTAAGGCACATGCAAAAAAATAACAAGGAAGTCAGCCAATGTCATTTAGATAAGGATTTATCCTTGTCAAGATCATCTAAGGATATTGAAAATATTCTTAGGTGACTTTTTTGTTTTACTACACATGCCACAAAATAATATTTTTGGGCGCAATAAATAAACAGATTTACATCTGTTTTTTTGAAATATGATAAAATTTATGCTACTCTATAAATGAAGCTTACCAAAGATTTGGTACGAAGTTTTCTT
>NZ_FOMG01000045.1 GCF_900112485.1 Clostridium uliginosum | reverse complement strand
CCCATTTCTTTAATAATATATGTTAGCTTGTATTTTACAATTTTTGAGTAATTAATCATTAGTGATGCCTCCTTAAATTTTTATATATTTAAGGGGCTACGCCGCATTTTTCTATATATTTGTCAAGTGTTAATTGAAAAAAAAGCAAGGTATATTTTTATACCTTACTTTTTTTGAACAATATCAATGTCATTTTGTTAACTAAATGACATTGGCATACTGACTTGTTATTTTTTTTGAATATGCCTTCTATTTATCTATTAACAATTATAAGTAAATGAACATATATTAGAAATGTAGAGAAGTTTATTAAGACATTTGGAATAAAATAACAAGTTGGAGATTCTAAAGATATTTTGTGATAGGTAAAGATTTATAATACAAAATAGACAAGAATATGACTAGCTATTTTTTTTGAATATGCCTAAAACCATAAAATATACATTACATATTAAACTGTTATTTTTTAGATTACCTAAATGACTTAAATAAAAAGAGAGGGGATATGAAATGGATTTTTTAAACTATATAACAAATAATGCTTTAATATTAATACCAGCACTATATATAATTGGATTGATTATTAAGAATACAGAAAAAATTTCAGATAAATATATACCACTTGTTTTATTAGTTATAGGAATTGTAGGAGCAATGTTATTAATGGGATTTAATGCAAATGCAGCAATACAGGGAGTCTTGGTTACTGGGGTAACAGTTTATACTAATCAGCTGCTTAAACAATCTAAAAAACAAGAATGATAATGTAAAATATGCGCTTTAGGCATTGAAAGAAAATAGATTTTTGAATATGCCTTAGATAGCACATTGTGGAGTGAAGGAACCCATGTCAAATAAAGTATGGGGTAATTGTTATAAAGGAAATCAATATATAGAAAGTGGTAAGATTGTAAAGATTAGTGGAAAAGTAGATTTAAATAATGATATGTTAAAATATAAAGACAATAAAGACAATAAAGACAATAAAGACAATAAAGACAATAAAGACAATAAAGACAATAAAGACAATAAAGACAATAAAGACAATAAAGACAATAAAGGTTATATAATAACTAAATATTTACCAAGTGGTTATTTAGGAAATCAAAAATTTGATGGTGTTGATTTAAATTATGTCTTAAGCTATTTTAAGGATGTAAGATGTTATGTTAGAGGAAATAATAAGGGTATTTGGATAGAAACTCAAGTCTTATCAATGGATAAATGTTTAGAGTTAAAGAAAAACTTAGGTACTTGGTTTTATGAAATAATTCGTGTTGAAAAAAATGATTTAAGAATATGAAAGAAAATAACAAGTCAAACCTAGAAATAGAAATAACATTTATTACAGAAGACTAGAAAAATTTCGCTAATAGTTTCTAATATTTGAAGTTGTACCCATAAAAGATTGCTCTAACATAAGATTGGGGCAATTTTTTATGGAACAACTTAAATGAAGAAACTCTAAGCTTATTTTTCAATGCTTCTTCCACAAATGTTATTTCTATTTCTTTTTTGTTGTTTTTAGGAAATTATAATAAGGCACATAAAAGAAAATAACAAGTTAAAGATGCCACATATATTTTAGGAATTTCGGAGAAAATTCATCCTGAATTGTCCATTGTCAACTGTAAAAGTATATAATGATTGTAAGAATTAGATATTAATTTTCTGAAAAACTATGATTAATTGTTTAATTATTGTAAACTTAGGTTAATAATTAAATTAATACGTATGAAAGAAATAACCTGTCATACTGACTTGTTATTTCTTAAAATATGTCTAAATACTACTTAAAGCACAAAATAGGCAAATATAATTGCCTGTTATTTTTTTGAATGTGCTTAAGTTTAAGGAGATAATGTGAATGAAGAGTAAAGAACTGGCACTTTTAGAGAAGTATTATGGATATAAGTCTTTTAGAAAAGGGCAAGAAGATATAATTTCAACTATTGTAAATGGTAGTGATGTATTAGCAATAATGCCAACCGGTGGAGGTAAGTCTATATGTTATCAAATTCCTGCTCTTATATTTGAAGGATTAACAATAGTTATTTCTCCTCTTATTTCTTTAATGAAGGATCAAGTTGACGCATTAAAAGATATGGGGATACAAGGAGAGCTTATTAATAGTTCAATAAGTGCAATAGAAGAGAATAAAGTTATAAATAATATTAAAGAAGGTAAATGCAAGATATTATATATAGCACCAGAAAGATTAGAATCATCTTCTTTTTTGAATGTTATATCAAATTGTAATATTTCTCAAATTGCTATAGATGAAGCTCATTGTATTTCTCAATGGGGACATGATTTTAGAACTAGTTATACAAAGGTATCTGGTTTTATTAGGTTGCTTAAAAAAAGACCTATAATTACAGCTTTTACAGCAACTGCTTCAGAAGAGGTAAGAGAAGATATTGTAAGATTACTTAATTTAAATAATCCTAAGATTTTCATTACAGGCTTTGATAGAGAAAACTTATTTATAAATGTAATAAAATCAGGAGATAAAAAATCTTATTTGCATAATTATATTAGCAATAATAAAGAGGCTTCTGGTGTAATTTATGCTGCAACTAGAAAAGAAGTTAATAATATATGTGAAGAATTATGTACTAAAGGATATTCAGCAACTAAATATCATGCAGGATTATCAGAAAATGATAGAAAGAAAAATCAAGAGGACTTTATATATGATAGGGTTAATCTTATGGTGGCAACTAATGCTTTTGGTATGGGTATAGATAAGCCTAATATAAGATTTGTAATACATTATAATATGCCTAAGAACATAGAAGGGTATTATCAAGAAATAGGTAGAGCAGGAAGAGATGGAGAAAAGAGTGAATGTATCTTGTTATTTTCTCCCCAAGATGTTCAAATACAAAAATATTTAATAGAACAATCAATTGAAAATATTGAAAGAAAAAATAATCAATACAATAAACTTAATCAAATGACTGATTTTGTGTATAGCAATGAATGCTATAGAAAATATATTTTAGATTGTTTTGGAGAAATTTATGATCATAATTGTGATAATTGTAGCAATTGTTTAAATGAAGGTGAATTAGTAGACAAGACAATAGATGCTCAAAAGGTGCTTTCATGCATATATAGAATGAAACATAAATTTGGCACAACAATGCTTATTGATGTTCTTAGAGGATCAAAAAATAAAAAGGTAATTCAATTTAGTTTTGATGAACTTTCAACTTATGGAATTATGAAGGATTATTCTAGCTTAGAACTTAAAAACTTTATTAATACCTTAGTTTCTCATAGGTACATATCACTTGTAACTGGAACTTATCCAGTTTTAGGGTTAAATGAAAAATCTATGAAGGTATTGAAATCTGAGGAAAAAGTTACATTCAAAGAATTTAAGGTTGAAAAGAAAGCTAGAGAAGACAATGAATTATTTACAATTCTTAAGGAAATAAGAAAAGAAATTTCAATAGAAAATGGTGTCCCTCCGTACGTTATTTTTGGAGATGCAACATTAAAAGAGATGACAATAAAGTATCCTTTAAATAAAGAGCAAATGCTTAATATTTCAGGAGTTGGAGAAGTAAAATACAAAAAATATGGAGAAGTATTTGAAAATGCTATAAGAACATTTGTAGATGAAAATAATATTGAGGTATCAACTCATACAAAGGAGACTGAAGACGCTAAAATAGAAAGTATTCATTTAGATGTTACTACGAATAAAGAATTATTTAATAAATTAAATGATATAAGATGTGAATTTGCTAAAAAAGAACATACAATTCCTAAAATGATTATTTCACAAAATTCACTTAAAGAGATAAGTGGAAGATACCCTACTAATTTAGATCAGTTAAAAGATATAACAGGAATGGGTCCAAAGAAGATTTCATCTTATGGAGAAAAAATAATTTCATCAGTAAATGAATATATTTTAAGTAATAGCCAAGAAGTAAATTGGACAGAAAAGAAGAAGAAAAAGGTCATTATTGATGGAGAAAGTAGAGAAATTCATGAAATTGCATTAGATATGCTTAAAGAAGGAAAAGAGATGACCTTAATTTCAGATGAAACTGAAGTATCAATTTCTACTATTTTGGGATATGTGACTGATTATATTAAAGAATTTGGAGAGGTACAGTTTAATTTAAATTTAGATGAGTTTTATAATGAGGAAGAAGAGACTTTAATTGTTAATAGCTGTGAAAAACTTGGATATGATAAAGTAAGTGCAATAAAGAAAGAACTTCCATCATATATAAAATATGAGGCTATAAGAGCTGTTATTCTAAAAAAATATTTCTTAAGAGATAATTAATAAGTATTAAGGAGAAATATATGAGTATTTTTAGTAAAGCATTATATTTATCAATGTTAAAAGTTGCTAGTAAAATAGAAAAGAAATTTGATTATTATACTAAAAATGCATATAAAACAAATACTGAATTATTATTTAGCATTTTAAAGAATAATTCAGAAACAGAATTTGGGAAAAAATATAAATTTAATGAAATAAAATCTATAGAAGATTATAAAAATAATGTTCCACTTTCTACATATGATAATTACCAAAAATATATAGGGAAAATTGCAAAAGGCGAAAAAAATATTTTAACTAAAGAAGATGTTGCATACTTTGGACGTACTTCAGGGACTACAGGAACTCAAAAATTAATTCCTATAACCAAGTCTGGAAAAAGAATTCCTTCAAAGTACAATGCATTGCTATCTCAAAAATTTGCATATAATGAGTTAAAAGATAACTGGAATTATGGAAAAGGAGTTATGCTTACAGATGTAATTGTAGCAAGTTATACAGATGGTGGAATCCCAATAAGTGCTGCATCTTCTGGAGGAATGAAATCAATTAAAAGTATAATTCCATTTATTTGGACATCCCCTATTGAAGTAATGGAATTAGAAAATAAGGATTCTGCATTTTACCTTCATGCATTATTTGCATTAAGAGAGAAAAACTTAATGTATATAAGTGGAATATTTATTTCTAGTATTTTAGATTTCTTTAGACTTATAGAAGAAAAACATGATTTGTTAATTAATGATATAAGAGCTGGAAAAATAAATGAAAAAGTAGAACTCAATCCTGAAATAAGAAAAAGACTTAATAAAAAACTATCTCAATTTTCTAAAAGGGCTGATGAATTAGAATTTGAATTCAACAAAGGATTTAAAGGAATAGCTAAAAGAATTTGGCCATCAGTAGCATATATAGCAAGTGTGACTGGAGCAAATTTTACTATTTATGATAATATGGTTGATTTTTATACAGACAAGCTACCTGTTTATTCAAGCACATATGGTGCTAGTGAAGGAATGATTGGTATTAATCCGTATATAAACAAAATAGAATATGTAGTAGTTCCAGACTCATGCTATTTTGAATTTATAAGGATAGAGGATGTATATAAACAAAATCCTGTTACTAATAATATTAATGAATTAATATTAGGAAATGAGTATGAAATAGTTATTACTAACTTAAATGGATTGTATAGATATAGGCTTGGTGATGTTGTAAAAGTTGTTGGATTTTATAATGAAAGTCCTAAGTTAGAATTTTTATATAGAAAAAATCAATTGCTTAATATGGTGTCTGAAAAAACTACAGAACAACATATTAAAATATCAATAGAAGCAACAATTACCGAATTTAATTTAAACTTAGTAGATTATACTACTTTTGCTGATAATGATAATACTCCTGGAAGATATATAATATATTTAGAATTTAAAAACTTTAATAACAAATATAATATTTCACAAATTGAAGAAAAGTTAGATGATGAGCTTAAAAAAGTTAATTTAGCATATGGAAGATTCAGAAACAACAATAGATTAGCTAAATTAAAAATAGTCATGATATCTGAAGGAACTTTTGATAATTTCAAAAAGTCACTTATAAACAAAGGAGCTTCTAAATCTCAATTGAAGGTACCTAGAGTGATAAAAGATAATAATATTTTATGTTTATCAAGTGATTCTTAGGTTCAGGTGGAGTTTGCTTATAAGAAGTGCTTTTCTCCATCTTAATCTTAGAAGAACTTATCCAGGTGCGTAGCAGTGCTTATCTCCCATTTTTATATAAGATAGGATTGCTAGCAATGCTAGCAATCGGATAAAATTAACGCGTTATGTTGGTTAATAAATAAATTGCACAAAGAACTAGGACAAATAATTGCGAAATAAACATTGGAAAATTATAAATACTTAGTATGATTTTCCTAGCTTATGGAGTAATATTTGTCCTAGTTTTAGTTTTTATATTTTTTATTAGTATATTGAATAGTTATTTTATTTGAGATGCCTTAGTAATATTATCAAACTTAATAAATATATTTAATAATAAGGAATAAAGCACATTCAAAAAAATAATAAACCGGTATGCTTGTCTATTATTTTCTTTCATGTGCTTAAAGAAATATTTGAGGAGTGTTATTAATTTGGATCCATATAAAATTTTAGGGATTAATGAAAATGCATCAGAAGAAGATATTAAGGACAAATATCAAAAGATAGTAGAAGAATGCACAGAAAAAGATGAAGATGGGTATTCACAAGGGATACTAAAAGATGTAAACATAGCATACGATATACTTATTAATGGAAATTTATATAAGGAGGTTAGGTCTTTAATTGACAAAAATAACTTTTTGGCTGCTGAAGCTAAATTGAACGTTGTTGATAATAGAAGTTCTGCTGAATGGAATTATCTTCAAGGATTTATAGCAGTACAAAAAGGGTGGTTTGATACAGGATTAAAATATTTAAAAACAGCTACTGAAATAGAACCTAATAATATAGAGTATTTAAATGGCTTAAATACTCTTCAGTCAAAGGTTATGGAATTTGCTGCAAATTATGCGAAAAAAAATATAAAGCCTAATTCTAATAATGTTAATGCATGTGGAGGTGGATCAGGAGGAGGAAACGGTGGTATGTGCTAAGTGAGAGTCCCAAAGTGATGTTCTAAATTTTATATTTAATCAACAGAACTTTCCCTTTGGGCACTTTGGAGTTGTCTACTTGAAATTCCTCAAAGCAGTGAATACTAGTGAAAATTCTAGAACTTATAAAATAAGCGCATACTAGTCTACTGTGCTTAAAAAACTCTATTTGTAAAAATAATAAAATATAGCTTGCTATTAAGTATTAATTATGTTATTCTAAATGAGCAGTTGGTACGAAAGTGCTAATTACTGGAGCTTAGAGTGTCCTTCGCCGGTCTCTAAGCTCCTTTCATATGCTTTTTTATTCTTTAGAAAATTATATTCTTAAAGAAGTTGTGGATAACGCAGATTATATTTTTGTTTAAAGGTTAAGAAATAAAAACTAAAGAATAAAAAGAAAATATATTCGCCTGCCAGATTTTTCTCACATACGTTCGAAAAGGCAGATGCGTAAAAAAAATCGACGGCTCCACAGTCGCCTTGACGATTTTTTTATATACTTAGTCATGTTTTATGTTATGTATTCATAAATGTTGTTGACTAAAATAACTTATCCAGGTGCGTAGCAGTGCTTATTTCTCGTTTTGACAGAAAAGCAGAGAACTCAAATATTTAATTTGATGTAAATTGTTTTCATAGAGTGTAATGGGAGTGTTAGTAGTGGTAGCAATCGGATAAATGATTTCTAGTCAGTCCTTAAGGTAGGTGAAAATTTGAAAGTATCAGATTTAGAATTTAAATTATTAAAAGATATCTCTAAAATTAGCTTAATTAATGGTAAAAAAATTCTTGATAATAATAGAATAATTAGAGTAAGTGGTAAAAAGATTGATGGACTTTATAATATATATGGAAAGATAAAAGGAGATAATAAATCTAGTACATATAATCCTCATTTAAGAATAGATTTAAAGAATGGAAATGTACTATTAGCTAAATGTGAATGTCATGATTTTGATTTAGATAATCCGATTAAAGAAATTTTCCTTTGTGAACATTTGGCATCTATAATGATGAGGTTTTTTAATGAAGCAAAAAAGCAAATTAAAAGTAAAAAAGAATCTATAAAAACTCAAAATGAAGATGATGATTTAAGAAACGATAAAATTATATTAAATAATATAATAAGTGAAAATAGAGATAAGAATCTTTTAGAAATAGATGTATTTTTAAAAGAAGTCAAAGATAATAACAGTAGTTATTTTGAAGCTAGTTTTTTTATTGGAAATAAAACTAAGCATTTAGTTAACATTAAAGAGTTTATTGATAGGTTTATAAATGGAGAAAACTTTTATATAGTAAAAGGTCTTATTTACACACCTAAAAACTATTTTTTTAGTCAGGCTGATGAAACTTTACTTAATTTTATAGAAGAATATTTATCAATTTGTAGACAAGAACTTAAAGGAGGAAGTATAAGAATATTTCCACAAAATTTAAGGAACTTTTTAAATATTATAAATATTAAAAAAATAAAATTTAAATATGAGTATCAAACTTACTTATGTGAAATTAAAACTCAAAATATGCCAGTTAGTTTCACTTTAAAGAAGTTAAGAGATGATTATATATTAAGAACTAAAAAAAATTTTCCAATGCCATTAAACGGTAAAATGAATGCATTTCTTTATGATAGGGAAATATATATTCCACCTATGAATCAAGTCAAAAAATATAGTAAGCTTTATAAAGAACTCAAAGATAATGGGGAAATTAAATTTTTAAAAGATATTAAATCAAAAAAATTAAATGCCTTGATTTATACATTGTATGATATCTCTGATGAATTAACTATTGAACAAGATATTATTGATGATTTAGATGAATTATTAAGATTTAAGTTTAATTTTTTTAAGATACAAGATAAAAGTATATGTGAAGTTAAAGTAATACAAGATGAAAAAGAAATTGATTATAGTGATGAAATTTTAGAATTTGACATTGTACTTAAAAGATCTAAGAAATTTCATAGCATTGAAAGCGAATTAAATAAACATAGATTTTTTTATAGAAATAAAAGATTTGTATTTCAAGGAGATGATAATGAGTATTATAACTTTTTAAAATACGGAATACATAAGCTCAAGCAACTAGGAGAGGTTAGTACTTTAAAAAAAGAAAAGGCTTTTAAGTTATATGATGGTTCTCTAATTAATTATTCTTTAAATAGAGATGAAAAAGAAAGAGTAGATTTTTCTTTTTTATTAGATGATTTAAATAAAGAAGATTTAAGTTTAATATATGATGCTTGGAAAGAAAAGAAAACATATATTAAACTTAATGATGAAAGTTTTGTTAATTTAGAAGATGAAGATATGATTAGATTTTTAAGAATAATTGAGAATTTAAATATAGATATAAAAAGTGAAAATAATTCGTATGTAATTGATGAAAATAAAATTTATTATTTAAATGATAAGCTAAGTAAAGATAAGTTAAGTGTTAATGGAAGAGAAGTTTTTAATGAAGTTTTAAGTAAATTAGAAAATATAAATAATAATGAATTTGTGGTACCCAAAAATCTTAAAACAAACTTAAGAGATTATCAAATTAAGGGATATAACTGGCTTAAAACTTTAAGCTATTTAGGCTTTGGAGGGATATTAGCTGATGAGATGGGACTTGGTAAAACAGTTCAAATAATTGCCTTTCTACTTTCAGAGGAAAATAAAAAATCTTTAGTAATAACTCCAACTTCCTTAATATATAATTGGTATGAGGAATTTCATAAATTTGCACCAAGCTTAAAAATAGGAATTGTGCATGGTAATTCAAAAGAACGAGGAAATATCTTAAATAAGGTAAATGAGTATGACGTTGTACTTACTACATATGGAACATTAAGAAATGATATATCAAAATATCAAGATATAATCTTTAATAATGTGATCATAGATGAAGCACAAAATATAAATAATCCTAAAGCAAAAATAACAGAAGTAGTAAAAAGCATAAATTCTAAAATTAAATTCGCTTTAACAGGAACCCCTGTAGAAAATAATTTGATAGATTTATGGTCTTTATTTGATTTTATAATCCCAGGATACCTTTGTAATAAAGATGTATTTTCTAAAAGATTTACAGGTAAGGACGAAAATTCAAAACAAGACTTAAGAACAATGATAAATCCTTATATAATAAGAAGATTAAAAAAAGATGTTGTAAAAGAATTACCAGATAAAATAGAAAATAAATTTTTTGTGGAAATGACTACAAATCAAAAGAAATTATATAAAACATATATAAAAGATATACAAGGTAAGTTAAAACAATCTGAGAATAGTAATAATAAAATAACTATATTCTCATACTTAACTAGACTTAGACAAATTTGCTTAGATCCATCATTAATAATAGAGGATTATGATGGTGGAAGTGGAAAGATTAATATAGCTAAGGATTTAATAAAAAAAGGAATAGAAAGTAAGCATAAAATACTTCTTTTCTCTCAATTTACATCTGTATTACATAAGATTTATAAAGAACTCGAAAGTGAAGGAATACCATATTTTTATTTAGATGGGTCAACGCCTTCAAAAGATAGAATTAAACTTGTAGAAGAATTTAATAACAATAAGGACATACAAATATTTTTAATTTCTTTAAAAGCTGGGGGAACAGGTCTTAATTTAACTTGCGCAGATATGGTAATACATTTTGATCCTTGGTGGAATCCAGCAATAGAGGATCAAGCAACTGATAGAGCACATAGAATAGGACAAAGAAATGTAGTTCAAGTAATTAAATTAATAACTAAAGGGAGTATAGAAGAAAAAATACTACTCCTTCAAGAAGATAAAAAAGCTTTAATAGAAGATGTAATAACTGGAGAGCTAAAAGAAGATAAGTTATTTAATAAATTAAATAAAGATGAACTATTAGATTTATTTAAAATGTAGGCTATGTTTTAACTTAGGCATATTAAAGAAAATAACAAGTCAAAGATGCGACGTATATTTCGTGTCAGACAAGGAGATGAAATCATCTCATAGCAGGGCCATGGGATGATTTCACCGACGCAGTATGACGCAAAATAGACTAGCATACTGACTTGTTATTTATTTTAATGTGCCTTAAAGAAGACCTAAAGTAAAGAAATTATTTCTATTACTTTAGGTCTTTTTTGTTTATAAACAATATTTAATTAATATAATAGATAACTAGTATTATTTTAAGGTTGTATTAGCATTATAATCTAGACTAGTATTAGCATATAATTGATCTTCAAAATTCATAAATTGATATGCTTCTCCAGTATATTCAATATAAGCTAAGTTAGTAGTACTAAGAGTTAAATCAGCAGTTATCTTATTGAATGTTAAGGATAATACTGAATCTGTAGTTTCTTTCTTAATGTTAATATTAAACTTGATATCTGAATCTTTTGAAGCTGTAGTAGCAGCAGTTGCAGAAGCTTTAGTAGCATCAGCAGCAACTTTATAAGCTTGAGCTTTAGTTAATGCAGTACCTGCAAGATTAGTAGCAGTATTAGCAGAAGTTACTGTAGCATCTGTAGCAGTTTTTAAAGTAGCTATAGCAGTCTTAGCAGCACCTATATTAGCATCACTAGGAGTAGTTTGAGCAGTAGTAGCAGCAGTAACTGCAGAATCAGCAGCAGTCTTAGCAGCAGTAGCAGCAGTACTAGTAGCAGTATCACCAGCAGTAGTAGCAGCAGTAACAGCAGTAGCAGCAGCAGTTTGAGCAGCAGTAGCAGCATTAAGAACAGCCGTACCATCATATGGAACTACGTTAGCAGCAGTAACAGCAGCTTGAGCAGCAGCTTGAGCATTAATAGCAGCTGCTTGAGCAGCAACTATATTAGTGTTATAAGTGTTAGCTGCAGTAACTAAAGCAGCGGCATCAGTTGAGGAAGTAGTAGCAGCAGTGTTAAGAGCAGTAACATTAGCAGGAGTCATAGTAGTTTTAGCAGTAGTAGCAGCAGTCTTAGTAGCTGAAGCTGAAGCTACAGCAGTATTTGCTGCAGTTTTAGTAGCTGTATTTGGAGTTGCATCAGCAGCAGTCTTAGCTTCGTTAGCTAATGGAACAGCAGCTGTTGCTAAATTAAGAGTTTCATTTACTTTACTTTCTTGTGAATTAGTGAAAATTGAATTATTAATATCAACTTTCTTCAAAGTAACTGTACCTAATTTATTATTATTAGCATCTACTAAACTTATATAAGGTGTTAAAATATTATCAGTACCATCTGTAGTAACAAAGTTTGTACCAGCAGCTCCACCTATAGTAAGACCAGTAGCTCCAGCATTTTTAACAGCTAATAATGGAAGCTTACTAAAGTCTAAATCTTTATTAAATGTAGCTTTAAGATTAGCTGCATCTAAGTTATCAGGTGTTGTAAAGTTCCAAGCAGCATTAAAAATAGCTAAATTGCTAACAGACATATAACCAAATGGACTAATAGTATTATTATTTATATCCTTAGTTGCAAGTAAAGTTTTATCACTTACTGTTCTTATAAGAAGAATATTATCCAAATTATCAGTAGCAACTGATGGAATATATGATTCTAAAAGTACTGTATCTGAATTATTACCATTTACTTGTAAAACATTAGCACTTAGTATAGGAGAATTAATAGCATTATTGAATGTTACTAAGAAATCACTAGATGCTGTATTCTTAATTGTGTTAGAGAATTTTAATGCTATTTCAACTGGATATCCAACTGCAAAATCTGTACCTTGGATATTAAATTTTGTTGCGGTACGACTAATATCTGTTAAGCTTACTCCAACTAATGTTGAAGGAACACTGTTAATAACAACTCCATTAAATGCAGTACCTGTAAGTCCCTTACCAAATATATCTAAGATACTATTATTAACTGTACCACCGATATATGCTTTTTTATCTCCTGAATTAAAAGTACCGTCATCAAAGGTAAAAGTAATAGTTGTCCCATCATCAGATAAAGCAACTTCTTTTACTGGTAATGGAGAAGCAGGGTCAGGAGTTCCAGTTGCATTACTTACTGCAACTATAAAATCTGATTTATTTAAAGGGTTATTAAATTCATTATTATAATAATTACCAGCAAGTGTAGTTTTATCAGTATAAGTGTATTTAAGTTCATTATCTGAAGTTATTTCAACTTTACCTTTACTTAAATCAATTAGTGGAACGGTAGCAGTTATTTTCTCTAAACTACAAAGTGGATATATATTTCCAGAAGTGTTGCAAACATATCTAACGTCATCAAGTTCTGTATATCCAATATACATATCATAGTTAAGATTAGGATTTCCATTAAGAGTAGTTGTATTTTCAAATACTGGATAGCTATTTAGAGTTGGCAATACAAATCTAATCCATTTATTATTCTTTAAAGGTATAGCTGTGGTTCCAGTTGGAAGAGGATTGTTAGTAGTAGCAGCAGTTGATTCTATAAACTTATAATTTAAAGGTTGATTAGCTGCATGCTTATCATCTGTACTATCACCAATTACACTCATAGGAGTCTTATATTTAATTATGATAGCATTGTCTTTATCAGTTATATAAGCTCCAGTATTGAGAATATCTCTATTTAATCCAATAATTTCAACAACTGAAGGTTTAGTTGTATCTTCAATAGGAACAGGATAATAGTTTGTATAATTTATTTTTTCACCAATACTATCAGTTATAGAATTAGCTGAGATTATTAATCTATAAGATCCAGCACCTAATAGATTTTTGAACATTATTTGAACGATTTTTTTATCAGGATCAACAAATGTTGCTGATTTAATGTCTTGAGTGTTTGCATTTTTATCAACAAATTTGTAATTTGTTGGATTGTTAGCTCCTGTGCCAGTAGCATCATCTTTCATTGAAGTTGAAAAAGTTAAATTTATTACTGTATTATTTGTATATATTAGGTTTTTATCTTGCTCAACATCATTTAGTGTAGGAGGTACACTACCAACATTTACACTTAAAGTTGTAAAAGGCACTATATAACCACACGCATCTATTAAATCTCCAACTCCTGCTGTATTAGAACCAACTCCAAGGTTAATATTGCCAGCAGGTAAAACATTAGAATTATCTAGTGTAAAAATCAAGGTGTTAAAGTCATTTTCAGCCCTTGTAATTTTACTTATTTTTAATGAATTTCCATTTGAATCAAATAATATTTTAGCTGTAGCAATAGTAGCATCAAGAGGCTTCATAACAGCTTTATCAAAGCTTACAGTAACCTCATTTCTAACAGGAGCAGTAGCATTTATTGCAATTGCTGGTACAGCTGTTATACCTACATTAAATGAAAGTTCCATCATTGGAACTATTCTTTTTTCTGGACTATAATCTGTTAAAACTTTAGATTTGTCACTTGGCGATAAATGATATTTTCCTTTATTTAAAGCTAATATATGAGATAAATTTTCAGTTAATGGAACTGCAAGAATGTTATCTTGTAATATTAAAGTTTTTCCATCAGAGGATAAGGTTTGAGAGAAGGAAATTCTATCTGTATCAAAAGCACCAGGCCAATTTATACTTCCTGAAACTACCACATCATTAGTATCTCTTCCGTAATATAAAGCATAGAAATTAGATAAAAAATGTGTAACAACTGGATTAGTGCTAGGTGGTACTGGTTGTTCAAGTGAATCTGCATCAACAATATTAAATACATTTTTAACAGGATATTTAAATGAAACTTTTAAAATCCTATCTCCAATAACTGTTGCACTTACATCTTTTAATGGATCCGAAATAGCATTAAATGAATTTAGTGTATAATCAATATAAGCACTTTCGTTTGATAAGTTATTTTTAAATACAGTTATTCTATAAGTTTGATTACTAGGAACTGTTAAGTTAATTAAAGCTTGTTCTTTAAGGGTATGAGTTCCTTTAGAATCTACTTTACCTATTAATAAAGTCTTTTTCATAGGGTCAGTTGGAAATAATGAATTTGAAACAAGTGAACAATCATACTCTGTACTAGTGCCTAAAATTTTAATTGTAGCAGTAAAGGCATTGGTAAAGGGTTCACTTAAGACAAGGTCAAAACTTTTATTGTTAGCATTATCTATTCTAATAATACTAAAATCGGCTGTGTCTGCCATATATAATCCTCCTTTAATTGTATTTACAATCAATAGATCATCTGAATTATTAAGAAATCTTAGAGTGTTAGCTTCTTTTAAAATGTCTAAAGCAGTAGTGATTTCGACCCAATAATCTTTTCTTACTTCTAACATTTTAGTAAATATAATTCTATTGTCTAATAAAATTGCAAATCTATCACTTTCATTTAAATTTGATAATTGTATAAATAATTTAAGAAAGTAGTGTCCTCTATGCACTATAAGTGGCTTATCTTTATTTAATTTATAATTTTCAAAGTTAATGTCAAATTTATCATTAGGATTAAATAGTTCAAGCGATTTTATAATATACATAGGACACCCCCCTGGTAGTAGTTTATGTAAGAAAGAAGAATTGTGTTCAAAATTCACTTAACATAAACAAGTTTTTTACAAAATTAAATATATTATTTTTTTGATATATATTATTAAATGAAGGATTATCATTTAATAGGCAACAATAGATATTTTCAAATAAATTATCTTCAAAAGTTACACTACTATTAGCTGTACAATTAAGAGCAACTTTAAGATTTTTAAAGGAACACTTATATATGAATAAATTTTTAAAGCAATAGATAGCACATTGTTCTTTAATATAAGTAAATTTGCAATTACTTATTGTACAATTGCAAGTGTCTTTACCCCAAACAGATATTCCACGTCTAGCTATTCTTGATATATCGATATTTTTGATTTTTATATTTAATCCACCTAATTCCTCAAAATGAATACCATCTCTAAGAGCATAATTTTCACCACCATCTATTTTAAGATTTTCTATTATTACATTAGAAGTATTTATGGTTATTGCATACTCAATAGAATTAAGTTGAGCTTTGTATAAAGTTGGAGAATTTATACCAATTAAATGTATTGAAGTAGCAATTAATATACCACTAGTATATATTCCTTCATTTAGCTCGTACATTCCATCTTTTAAGAAAACTGTGGCACAGTGAGAACATGTGTTAAGCACAGAATTTAATTCTTTTAAGGTATCAACATAAAAACAAGCTGTATCAAATGTTTGATTATTAACTTCCCCAAAAATTCTAGCATAGTTATTGTTTGAACATAATTCAAAACAGAAATTATAATAATCTTCAATATGAAATGATTCATTAAATTTTAAGAAAATAGCATCATTAGAATTAAACATAAAATTATTGGTTATAGAAGAAATTTTAATAGAGGAGTTTGAAACCACTTTATCTATTGCAGTAGTACAAAATTGAAACGAGCAATTTTTTAATAAAGATAAGGTATTATTTTCATTTATAGAAATACCAGAAAGAAAATTTGAAAACATACAATTTTCTAAATTGATTGAAGAATTAAATTCTTTTTCTAAAGTGATAGCAGTATTTTCATTGTTGCCAAGAAAAGTACAGTCATTAAAAGTAACAGAGCAATCTGATGTTATACTTATTATATTTTCAAAATTAGAAAATGTAATATTACTTATGATAACATCAGTACATATTAATATTGGCCCCATTAAAGTACTACCATTTCCTATAATATTAGAAGTGTTTCCTATTATAAGAAGAGATGTAAAAATGTATTTATTTGCTACAAGAGAGATTTTCTCTTGTTTGTTAATATTATTAATAAGGTCATTAACATTTTGAATCATATTAAATTTTCACCTACCTTCAATATTTTATCTTTAATGAAATATATTCATTAAATTTAATAGTTATGAGATTAATAGTTATGAGATTAATAAATTATAAATTTATATGTTAATAGGTTGTTGAGTAAACAAAAATTGTAAAAAATAAATAAGCCATTCCTTTGTGATATAATGATTTCGCTAAAAACAACAAATACATCACATAAG
>NZ_FOMG01000039.1 GCF_900112485.1 Clostridium uliginosum | reverse complement strand
TATTTCATATAAATATTATGCGCAAAAAAGTGGATTCAAATTAATGAATCCACTTTTTTTATCGGCTAGTATCAAATTTATTTTGATACAGCCTCTTATTATTTTTTAAAATGTGTCTTAAAAGCTTTCCAATCTTCAGCATATTCTTCAAATAGTTCATTGATGGCTTTACCTATTTTAATATATTGCTCATCTTTTAAATTTGCAAAAGATACACGGATAGACCACTTTGGACCATCAAATCCACCACCGTTTAATAATATAATTTTATACTTTTGCGCTAATTCAAACAAGAATTCAATTGGATCACGTTGTTCTTGAAGATATTTTGCAAAGTCTTCACCATATTTTAATCTAGCCCAAACCAATAAGTCATATTCATTATAATAAGACGTACTGTGTTCATCTTTTTTCTTCATTGGTAATCCACTTAAATTATCATAAACTAACTTCTTACGTCTATAACATATATCTTTTGTTTGTTGTTTATATGTATTATTACTATCTAATAATGCAAAAATAGAGAAAATAGCCATTTGAACTTGTTGAGGAGTAGAAAGACCAGCTGTATGATTTAATGCAACTTGCCTACTATCAGCAACAATTCTATCTATAAATGGAATGTTTTGAGGATCTGTAGTTAATGCATTATATCTAGCAATTAAATCAGATTTAGCTTCTTCTGATAATTCCTGAATCAATTTATTAAATACATTATCATGAGCTAAAGCTATAACTCCAAGTCTCCAACCTGTAACTCCAAAATATTTGGAGAAAGAATACACTCCAAGTGTATTATATGGCATAGTTACCATTATAGATTTAAAGTTATTAGCAAATGTACCATAGACATCATCTGTTACGATCATTAAGTTTGGATTTTTTTCTTTTACAATGTTCTTAATATAATTCATTGATTGATCATCTATTGCTACAGAAGGAGGATTGCTTGGATTAACTAGACATAAAAGCTTGATCTCAGGATTTGCAAGTTTAGCAAGTTCTTCTTTTGGATATTGCCAAGTATGACGACCTTCTTCATTTAATTGAGAAGCAAAAACTTCTGTAACATTAAAATTATATCTAGATAAATGTGGAATTTCTAGGTATGGAGTAAAAATAGGTACCATTAATGCAATATGTGATTCCTTTTCTAATAAATGGTTAGCCATAAGTGAATCAAAAATATAACACATTGCTGCAGTTCCACCTTCTACAGCGAATAAATCATGACTAGATGTATCTGTTATTTCTCCACCCATTTCTTTAATAAGATAATCGTGAACTGCTCTTTCAACTCTAATTAGCATACGATCAGGTACTGGATAATTGTCACCAATAATACCATCTACTAGTTCAAACACCCATGAATCATTATCAAAATCATATTTATCAATACCGTATTGCACTATTTCATCTAATAAATGAATTCCAGGTGCATCCTTATGATTACTAACGAAATTTTTAAATCGATTATAAATTTCTAGCTTTTCTGGCATTCCTGCTAAATCACCATCACACCAAATTCTTCTTGTTTCAGAAACTGCAAAGTGACCAAGTGTAAAAAATGCATCTCTTGGAGTAGATGCTGTCCAATTAGGATTACCTCTACCAGCATTTAGAAAGATTTTTACACCTTTTTTTTCTGAATCTAATGCAAGGCTTATTAATTCATCTTTTAATTCAAAAGGACTTAAATTTCTTACTTTTTCTATAAGTTCTTTTCTTTTTTTTGAATGTTCGTTCATAAATATAATCCTCCTTTCTATATACACTATGCAAAGAAACGTATTATTTATTTAGTATCTATCAAATAAGAAAAAAATATTATATAATATGGATTTTTAAAATACAATCTATTTTTAAGTAAAACTATTGACAAATTTCAAGAATGGTAATAATATAAATGTGAAATATATATTAAAAGCTTTGATAAGAAATAGTAGATTTAATAGAGTTTTAAAGAGAATCCTCGGTTGGTGTAAGAGGATAAACAAGTTAAGTTGAATACGTCTTTGAGCAGCACTCTGAAAGAGATAATCAAGTAGGCAGTTGTCGTTTTTTGCACACGTTATAGTGCTAGAGTATAACCAGTTTTGTTTAATTGGCGTACTTGAAGAGTTTGTTATTGTGAGGTAACAATGAACCAAGGTGGTAACACGTGAGTAATCTCCCGTCCTTTTATATAAGGATAGGGAGTTTTTTTTATTCTTTAGGAAATTATATTCTTAAAGAAGTTGTGGATAACGCAGATTATATTTTTGTTTAAAGGTTAAGAAATAAAAACTAAAGAATAAAAAGAAAATATATTCGCCTGCCAGATTTTTCTCACATACGTTCGAAAAGGCAGATGCGTAAAAAAAATCGACGTCTCCACAGTCGCCTTTGCGATTTTTTTATATTTAAAATTTATATATAAAGTATATGGCGCCATAAACTTAATAACTATTTTAAATTGAAAAGAATAAATTTATAAGAACAAAAAATATTATGCAAAAGAAAGGATGTGAAAATTTAGAATAGCAATTTATTTAAGAACTATTCTAAATGTTAATTATGAAGAATATAGATGAACAATTAAAGATAATAATGAAGGGTGTAGATGAAATAATAGGTCTCGATGGACTTAAAGATAAATTAAAAAAAGCACAAAATCAAGGAAAATCATTAACAGTTAAACTTGGTTTAGATCCTAGCGCACCAGATATACATTTAGGACATACGGTAGTTTTAAGAAAAATAAAACAGCTACAAGATTTAGGTCATAAAGCAGTAATTATAATTGGAGATTTTACTGGAAAAATAGGTGATCCAACTGGAAAATCAAAAGCAAGAAAAGCTCTTACAACAGAACAAGTATTAGAGAATGCTAAAACATATGAAGAACAAATTTTTAAAGTGTTAGATAAAGAAAAAACAGAAGTTAAATTTAATAGTGAATGGCTTAGTAATCTAAAACTCGAAGAAATTATAAAACTAGCTTCTACAATGACTGTAGCAAGAATGCTTGAAAGAGAAGATTTTAAAAAGAGATACGATACTCAAACTCCAATCGGAGTACATGAATTTTTCTACCCTTTAATGCAAGGATATGATTCGGTAGAAATAAAAGCAGATATTGAGTTAGGTGGAACAGATCAAAGATTTAATGTTTTAATGGGAAGGATGCTTCAAAAAGAGTTTAATCAAGAACCTCAAGCAACTATATTTATGCCATTACTAGAAGGACTTGATGGTGTAAATAAAATGAGTAAGAGTTTAGGAAACTACATTGGTGTTGATGAAAAAGCAGAAGTAATGTATGAAAAAGCTATGACATTACCAGATGAATTAATAATTAAATATTTTGAATTAGTAACAGATATTCATCCAGATCATATTAGAGAAATAGAAGAAAACTTAAATCAAAATAAAGTTAATCCTAGAGACGTAAAAATGAATTTAGCTAAGGAAATAGTTAAGTTATACCATGGAGAAGAGGCATCTGATATTTCTGAAGAAAGATTTAAAGAAGTATTTCAAAAAGGATTAATTCCTAAAGATATACAAACTATAGAGGTTTCTAAAGAAGGATTCAATTTAGAAGAAGTTTTAGTAAATAATAAATTAGTTAAAAGTAAAAGTGAACTTAGAAGATTGGCTGTGCAAGGAGGTGTTAGAATTAATTCAAAGAAAGTAACTAATTTGATGAATATTACTACAACTTCAGAGATGATTATAATCATAGGAAAGAAAAAATTCTTGAAAGTATGTTGTAAGTAATAAAAAAATTAAAATTGGATAATAATAATTACTATACTTAAAAGAAAAAATTAAAAAAATAATGACTTTAAAACTAATTTGATATATAATCATAATATAGAAATTATTATTAAGTAATAAAAATTATTATTAGTAATAAAAATTTTCATTAAGTATTAGAAGGGAGATATATAATTATGTATGATAAAATTAAATTACCGTATTCATATGATGCATTAGAACCATATATTGATGCAGAAACTGTAGAAGTACACTATACCAAGCATCTTCAAACTTATGTAAACAACTTAAATAAACTTTTAGAAGGATATGATAAGTTTACAAAAGGAAAAACATTAGAAGAAATACTTTCAGATACAGATAAGATACCTAAAGATATTAGACAAGGTGTTATAAATCAAGGTGGAGGAGTTTTAAATCACAATTTGTATTTTTCAATTCTTTCTCCAAACCCAAAGAAAGCTCCAGAAGGAAAGTTATTAGAAGAGATAAATAAAACCTTTGGGGATTTAGAAAGTTTAAAAGATAAAATAAGCAATGTGGCTATAAGTCAATTTGGATCGGGTTATGGATGGTTAGTCAAAGGTAAACATGGGAAATTAGAAGTAATAAATACATTAAACCAAAATACGCCTATTAGTAGTAATTTAACTCCTATATTAACTATAGATGTTTGGGAGCATGCTTATTACTTAAAGTATAAGAATTTAAGAGCTGATTATGTTAAAAATATATGGAATTTAATTGACTGGGAAAAGGTTGAAGAACTTTATAATAATTAGTTTTTGATTAAGTAGGGTAGGTAGTTTTATATAAAAATAAAATTACCTACCGTTTTTTTTATATATGATATAGAATTTGAGCGATCAAATGCCAATTTTATTAACAATAATATTAGTGGTATTAGTTATTTATCTTATAGCTAGCATCCGTAAAACTACTACTTCTACAAGTTGTGGATAACGGCTTCTAAGTTTCAGATGGTGTCAAAATTCCATCTGAGACTTAGAAATATGTTTATTTTACAATCTCTTAATGAAATATATGCTTAGCTAACTAAAAGTTAACATTGAAAGGCGTGTCCAGTTATGTTAGATTTAATCTTAAGTAGCTGACTTACTTGTTATTTTTTAAAAATATTTCTTAAACATAATAAGTACATAAGAGAAAGAGGAGATTAATATTAAAAAACAAAAGAGTATTTTAACAGAATTTAAAGAATTTATATCAAGGGGTAATGTCATTGATATGGCAGTCGGTGTAATTATTGGAGGTGCTTTTACAACAATAGTAAATTCACTTGTTAAAGATATATTTATGCCGATTTTGGGCATTATAATTGGGAAAATAAACTTTAGTAATTTAAAAATTGTATTAACTTCAGCAGGAGATGGTAATGTTGAAGCTGCAATATATTATGGATCATTTATACAAAATACAATTAATTTTTTACTAATTTCACTTGTTATATTTACATTTATAAAGCAAATGAATAGATTTAGAAATAAGGAAGAAGAGAACAAGCCTAAGGAAACAGAAAAATTAGATGTATCGCTAGAAGTTGAATTACTTACCGAAATTAGAGATTTATTAAAATCCAATAGAAATTTAAGTGAGATTGATAAGGACAATATTTAGATATCTTCAATAAATATATGTTTATAAGGCACATGAAAATAAATAACAAGTCCAAAACTGTCATGAATATTTTTCATCAGGCAAGGAGGTAAAGTGCCATCATAGAGGGTCTATTATGGCATTTTGCCGACGTGAGCAGTGAACCCAAATCTATGATTTGGTGTAAATCGCTTACTCAGTGAGCGTATGCGAGTCGAACTTCCTATGATGGAAAATATGCTGCCAGATGGACTTGTTATTTTTTTGATTGTGCCTTATTAGAGTATAAAAAGAATGTTTTTTGTATTAGAATAGTTAGTATTATTTTCATTTATATGCCTAGTATAGAAATAGAAGAAATGATTTGTTAAATATCAATTCACTCTATTTCTTTTTAAGATAATTAAATTCTAAGTTTAGGCCCAATTACCATCTTTGAAGATTTGCACTTCGCTTCCATCTTCTTTTACTCCTACAATATTCATATCTTTTGTGCCAATCATAAAGTCAACATGAACTAATGAATGATTGTAGCCAGCTTTAGATAATTCTCCCTTTGACATGTTTTCACCATTTTCAATACAACAAGTGTAAGCTTCTCCAAGTGCTAAATGGCAAGAAGCATTTTCATCATATAATGTATTGTAAAATATTATATTTGAGTTTGAGATTGGAGAATCATAAGGAACTAAAGCAACTTCACCTAAGTGTTTTGAACCTTCATCAGTTTCAAGAAGTTCTTTCAATACTTCTAAACCAACTTCAGCATCATAATCTACTACTTTTCCATTTTTAAATGTTACTGAAAAGTTGTTAATAATATTACCACAGTAACTTAAAGGCTTAGAGCTAAAAACTTTTCCATTAACTCCATCATATTTTGGCATTGAATAAACTTCTTCTGTTGGCATATTGGCAATGAAGTTAAATCCTGCTTCAGCTTTATCTTCGCCACCACACCAAAGATGATTTTTTACAAGTTCAATTTTTAAATCTGTACCTAGAGAATTTTTAAAGTGTACGTATTTAAAGTTATGATTATTTAATTCATGTACCTTTGCGTGAAGAAGTGATGTATGTTTATTCCAAGCAACAATTGGATCATTTTCGTTAAGTCTCATTACATCAAAGATTACATCCCATAGTTTTTCTACAGCTTCTTCAGTAGAAAGTTCACTAAATACTTTTTTTGCCCATCCTTGAGTAGGAATTGAAACTATACACCATGAATTTCTATTAGATGAACATCTTTCAAAATAGTTTTTAAGTGCAGTACGTTTGCTTTTTTGATATAAAGCAATTTTTGAAGAATCTACATCTTTTAAGATATTTGGGTCAGAAGCAGATATACTTAAAAATGCAGCACCATTTTCTGCAAAGTAATCATATTTATCACGTTCAAAATAATGAATGTGGCTAAGTGTTTCTTTAGATGCATTAACAAATCTTATCTTATTAAATTTTTCATCAGAATAATTCATGTAAACATCTAAAGCACCCATATTATAAGCTTCTTCGCTTATCATCCTTGCAAATTCACAACATTCGATAGGAGAGTTAATGACTAAAAGACCATTTTCTTGTAAATTCACTCCTTTAGTTACAGCTAATTTAGCATATTTTCTAAGTAAATCTTTATACATTTAATCACCTCTTATATTATTTTATCTTTATTATGCCATTATTCTCACAAATTGTCTAAGCATACTAGCAATATTAAAAAATAATAATACACTTATTGGTAATATGTTTATTGTTAAGCAAAATATACAATACTTGTTTATTATTTAGGCTATGTTTTAGCAGAGTGTTGATATTGTTATATTTTTGTAAAGTGGACATTGAAATTGGACTTTTAGAACTCTTAATGAGTATTGTCATCTTTCCTGCTTGTCCAAAGCTTGCCTTTGGAGCAAGCTAAAAGAGGACTATACTCATTTAGACGTTCTTAAGTTCAATTTCTTAGCCCACTTTATAATATATAACAATATCAACACGGTTTTAAAATATAGATTTGTATAATCGTCTTAATAATTAATAAAAATGTGAGTTGCTTTAAATTTAGATATGAATTAATATTAGAAAATATGGTTACCTTTATTAAAGAATAATGATTTTAGTTAATAAAAATAGTATAATAGTAGTGTATGACTAATTTATCACATGATACACTTAAGGATAAGTTATTTTAAGTTTTATAGGTAAGATATTATTTATGAAATAAATTTTATTAGATAAACTTATTAATACAGTATGACGCAAAATAGATTAGCTGACTTACTTGTTATTTTTAAAAAAATATACCTTAAGTTAAACTAAATCTAGGAATTAATTATATAATAAAGTTATAAAAAATTATTCGATTTATAGGAGGATTTAAATGAAAAGGTTATTAATTTTAGACTCAAATTCACTAATGAACAGGGCTTTTTATGCGTTGCCTCCTCTCACAAATAGTGATGGAATAAATACAAATGCTATTTATGGATTTATGAATATGTTATTTAAGATGAAGGATGAATTAAATCCTGATACTATAATTGCTACCTTTGATAGGAAGGCACCAACATTTAGACATAAAGAGTATGAAGATTATAAAGCTGGAAGAAAGAAGATGCCACCAGAACTAGCTGAGCAATTTCCAATTATTAAGGAATTACTTGGTTTTATTGGCATAGGTATTTTTGAAATAGATGGTTTTGAAGCAGATGATTTAATAGGAACTATATCTAAATTTGCAGAAGAAAGTGACATGGAAGTGTTCATAGTTACTGGAGATAAGGATGCACTTCAATTAGCTTCAGAAAAAACTAAGGTTGTCATAACTAAAAAAGGTGTTACAGAAACGGCTATTTATGATGAAAAAGCATTTGTAGACGAATTTGAAATAACACCAGTGCAATTTATTGATGTAAAAGGGCTTATGGGAGATAAATCAGATAATATTCCTGGTGTACCTGGAGTTGGCGAGAAAACTGCATTTAAGCTTATTAAAGAATATGGATCACTTGAAGAGGTATTGAAACATATTCCTGAAATAAGTGGTAAGAAGCTAAAGGAAAATTTAGAAAACAATATGGAGCAAGCGGTGTTTTCTAAAAAATTAGCTACTATTATGAGAGAAGTTCCGATTGAATTGTCATTAAAAGATATAGAAAGTGATAATGAACCAAAGCTTAAAGAACTTAATAAACTTGCTAAAAACCTTCAATTAAAGTCAATATTAGCAAGATATAACGCACATAGTGAGGAAGAAGAATTAGCTGAAATTGCTAATATAGAAATAAATAATGTTGAAACATTAGATGGCATGAAAGAAGTTTTATCTAATATAAAAGATAGAAGCTATATATTATTTACTTTAAGTGATGCATCTTTATATTCTAAGTTAGAATTAGAATATTTAATTTTAGGAGAAGAAAATAAAGCAAATATTATAGATTTTAAATTAATAAATATGAGTAATAGAGAAGAAGCTTTAAAAACTTTAAAGATCTTTATGGAAGATAAAAGTATTAATAAGGTAATTCATGATGCTAAGAGCTTAATTACATTTTTAAATAAGTATGATATAGAAATTCAAGGATTTGATTTTGATACTGCAATAGCTGCTTATTTGATTGATTCTTCAAAAAGCAATTATGATATTTTGAATTTGATTAATCAATATTTAGAAAAAGATATTAAAGGTGAAGGTATTAAGCTTAATGGAATATGTTGCAGCTATTTGATAAAATTGTATAATGAGTTAAAGACACGACTTAATAAGGAAGATATGGATGAATTATATTATAAAGTTGAGCATCCTTTAATATATGTACTTTCATCTATGGAAAGTATTGGATTTAACATAAATCAGGATAAATTAGAGGAATTAAGGGTTAAATTTAAAGAACAAATTGAGAAGACTCAAAAAGAAATATATGATTTATCAGAAGAAGAATTTAATATTAGCTCACCTAAACAATTAGGGAAAATTTTGTTTGAAAAGCTTGATTTGCCTGTAATCAAAAAGACTAAAACAGGATATTCAACTAATCAAGAAGTATTAGAAAAATTACTGGATAAGCATCCAATAATATCTAAGGTTATGTATTTCAGACAAATTACTAAAATTAATTCTACATATGTAGAAGGATTAAAAAATGTAATAGATGAAGATGGATATATACATTCTAATTTCAATCAAACTGTTACTACTACAGGAAGATTATCAAGTACAGAGCCTAATCTTCAAAATATTCCAATAAAGTATGAGATGGGTAAGGAAATAAGAAAGGTATTTATACCTAAAGAAAAAAATGATATACTAATTTCTTGTGATTACTCTCAGATAGAATTAAGGGTATTAGCTCATGTTGCAGATGATAAAAATATGATAGATGGATTTATGAATCATAGTGATATTCATACTAAGACAGCATCAGAAGTTTTTAAAGTACCAATAGATGAGGTTACATCTACGATGAGAAGTAATGCTAAAGCTGTCAATTTTGGAATAGTATATGGTATAAGTGATTTTAGTTTAGCACAAGATTTAAAGATAACTAAAAAAGAAGCTGGAGAATATATGGCTATTTATTTTGAAAGATATCCTAAAATAAAGGAATATTTAAATTATGTAAGCGAGTATGCTAAAGAGAAGGGATATGTATTAACTATTTTAAATAGAAGAAGATTTATACCAGAGATTAAGTCTTCAAATAAAATAGTAAAAGCTTTAGGAGAAAGATTAGCTATGAATGCACCAATACAAGGAAGTGCAGCAGATATTATAAAACTTGCTATGGTTAATGTATATAGCAAGTTAAAAGAAAATAAACTAAAGAGTGAATTAATTCTTCAAGTACATGATGAACTTATATTAAATGTTAAGGAAAATGAATTTGATGAGGTAAAAAATTTAGTTACAGAGGAAATGGAAAATGCTATTAAATTAAAGGTAGCACTTGATGTAGATATGAAATATGGTGCTACATGGTACGATGCAAAATAAGGCACTAAAAGTGGGAGATGAAATTATTACATGATTAAAATTGGGTTAACAGGGGGTATAGGAACGGGAAAAAGTACTATATCTAATATTTTTAAAAGTGAAAATTTAAATGTAATAGATGCGGATGAAATTGCAAAAGAAGTATTAGAAAAAAATCCACAAATATTAGAAAGTGTTCGAACAGAGTTTGGAGCAGGTTTTTTTGATTGGAGAGGGGAATTTAGAAGAAGAGAATTTGGAAATCATATTTTTAAATTTATAAAACAAAGAATAAAATATGAAGCTATAATAATGCCTTATATTAAAGATGCAATAAATAATAAAATAGAGTTTTATGAAAAAAAAGGAGAAAAACTAGTAATAGTAGATGCTCCAACTTTAATTGAAAATAAAATGCATGAAGATGTAGACTATGTAATACTTGTATGTGCAGAAAATAATACGCAAATTCAGAGAGTTAAACAAAGAGACAAATTAAGCCAAGCAGAAACAATAAGTCGTATAAATGCACAGATGACTGTAAGTGAGAAAAAGAATTTTGCAAATATAATTATTGATAATAATGGTGATTTAATTGAAACACAAAAACAAGTGTATGATTTAATTGATTTTATGAAGGCGTTATAGTGTAAAATTAAGTATTTATTCAATCAATATATTTTAAGCAAGGAGAAAAACAATGAAATCGCGGAAAAGTAGTTTTCTTATATTAGTAGCAATACTCATTCTACTAGCTATAGGAATAGGATCTAAATATCTTATAAAAGAAGTCTTTTTTCCTTATAAATATGCGGAATATGTAGATAAATATAGCAAAGAATATGATCTTGATCCATTTTTTGTATTAGCAGTTATGAAGACGGAAAGTAAATTTGATGAAGATGCTCATTCTAATAAAGATGCAATAGGATTAATGCAAATAACTGTTGAAACTGGAGAGTGGGCAGCAGAAAAAATGGGACTAGGTATCTTTTCAAAAGAAATGTTATTTGATGAAGAATATAATATAAGAATTGGCTGTTGGTACTTAAGTGAACTAAGAAAAATGTTTGATGGAAACTTAGAATTAATAATTGCTGGATATAATGCAGGACCTGGTAATGTTAATAAATGGCTTAACGATGATAAATTTTCTGAAAATGGAAAAGATTTAAGCTATATACCATTTAAAGAAACGAAAAAATATTTAGATAAAGTTACTACGTATTATAATGTTTATAAATACTTATATAAAAATAATGAATAAAAGTATAGTAGACGTTGGCGCCTACTTGAAGTATGTGGGAGTGCGACATATCCAATAACAATTATATAAGGCACATTCAAAAAATAATAACCAGTATGATTGTCTATTATTTTCTTTCATGTGCCTAAGAGGATGAGGTAAATATGAAAAAAAAATATATATTAATTACTGGAATGATCTTATTGCTAATTGCTGTAGCATATTATGTTTTAGCACCATATTTTAGATCTATATATAGTGAGAAAATCTGGTTAGAAGCAGGAATTTCACAAGAAGAACACTTACTAAGTGACTTTATAAACAATAATTTGATTGATAAAGAAGGCGGAATATATACAAATTATATTGATACAAATTCTGATGGGGATATAACTAAAGGACATACAGTATTATCAGAATCTGAAGGTATTATGCTTTTATATGCATTAGAGAAGAATGATAGAGTATCATTTGATAAAACTTTGGATTATATCAAAAATTACATGATGCTTTCTAATAATCTTATAAGTTGGAGAATCGAAAGTGGAACTAAATTAAAAACTTCAGCAACTATTGATGATTTAAGAATAGTTAAGGCTTTACTTTTAGCGGATGAAAAATGGGGTAATAAGAGTTATAGGGTAGTAGCACTTAGAATATCAAAAGGTATATATAAAGATTTAGTGGATGGAACTACTCTTATAGATTTTAATGATGGAAAAGAAATGAGCAAAACTACTACTTTATGTTATTTAGATATAAAGACTTTAAAAATGCTATCAAATCTTAATTCTTCATGGGAAAAAGTATTGAATAAATCTTCAGAAATTATAGAAAATGCATATATTAGTAATGATATGCCATTATATAAAAAAGAATTTAATAGAAGTGAAGGAACTTATGATAACAATGATAATATAGATACTCTTTTATCAATGATTGTATTACTTAATAAACAAGAGTGTGGTCAAGATGTTAGTAGAAGTTTAGAATGGATTAAAGACAGGCTAAAGAAAGAAGGCTTTATTGTTACTTCATATTCTGAAGTTGGTAAAGCTACATCAAACATTGAGTCTACATCAATATATTCAATGATAGTAAGAATGGCAACTAATGCTGACGATGAGGAACTATCTAGATTAGCAATGGAAAAAGTTAATGCATTTCAAGTTAAAAATCAAAATAGTAAGATATATGGTGGCTATGGACAAGAAGATGGTAATAATGTTTATTCATTTGATAATTTAAATGCGCTTCTAGCACATAGATATTTTAAATATTAAAAATATATTAATACAAATCATATTGAAAAATTGGCAAAAATGATTTACAATTAGATTAAAGTATAAGCAGGTATGCTGGAATTGGCAGACAGGCGCGTTTAAGGGGCGTGTGTTTATAACGTACGGGTTCAAGTCCCGTTACCTGCACCATTTAAGCCTGTTTTAGGCACTTAATAACATAAAGCTATTGCACGTTTATTGTAGAAATACTAGATAAGCGTGTAGTAGTTTTTTTTATGTTAAGGAGATACTTACATTAGAATTCGATTTTTAGAACTTTTAAGTGAGAGTCAAAAAGTAAATGTCCAAAAGTGAGAGTCCAAATTTTATATTTGGTTCCTCAAACTTTCTTTGTGAGCATTTTATATTTGGAAACATGAACTTTTCCTGTGGGCATTTTACATTTGGTATCTCAAACTTACTAAGCGAACGAATGTGAGTCTAGTTTTAGCATGCTGAACAATATGTAACAATATCAACACAGTTTCAAAAAAGAACCAAAACTTAAAATAAAAAATTGTGAATTAGAAGATTATTTTTGGTTATAAAATAAAAAAATATTAAGAAAAATATTATTTTTTTATTAAAATTGACTCATAGTCATTTTTAATATGATATAATCATAAAGATATTTAAAAGTATTTTAAACCACAAGGTTTTGCTCTATAATATAAAAAGAGGTTTTTAGTTTAAAAATTAGAATTAGAAATTAATTTAACTTAAAGATAAAAAATTATATTATAAATTATATTATAATGATAGGAGGATTTTTAGTTAGTATTTACAATAGGACAAGTTAACTTAATACAAAATATAAGTGTATGACTTTTGAAAATGTTAAGTTAATAAAATGTAAATTAGTCTTTTGTAAAGTTCTGACAATAAGGTGAGTATGAAGAATATAATAAAGATTTTTAAAAGAGATGTAGTTAATATAGCAACAAATTGGGTAGCAACAGTTGTAGTAATCGCCCTTATGGTTATTCCATCATTATATTCATTAATTAATATAAAAGCATCATGGGATCCATATTCAAATACTAGTGGTATTCAAATAGCAATTATTAATGAAGATAAAGGGGCAACCTTTAAAGATCAAGATATAAATTTAGGAAATGATTTAGTTGATAAGTTAAAAGATAATGATAAGATGGGATGGACATTTGTTGATAAAGAGACAGCAAAAGATGGACTACTATATGAAAAATATTATGCAACTGTTGAAATACCAGAAGATTTTTCTGAAAATGCTACTACAATAGTAGATAAGAAAGTTGTAAAACCTAAACTAATATATACTGTAAATGAAAAGAAAAATGCAATAGCTCCAAAGATAACAGATGCGGGAGTGAAAAATGTAAAAGGACAAATTGATGATAATATTGTAAAGACAATTTCAGGAGTACTTTTTAGAGCGTGTAATGAAATTGGAATTGAGTTAGATAAAAATAGAAATGAATATAGAAAAACAATAGATGAGGTATATGAATTAGATGAAAATATGCCACAACTTGAAAAATTATTAAATAACACTATTGATGGAACGACAAGTCTTTCAGATTTAATTGTAAAAGCAAATGAGATACTTCCAAATGTATCAAATACAATTGATATAACCGATGAATTTTTAAAAAATACTCAAACGATTTTTGATGAAAGTCAAGGGTATTTATCGGATATATCACCAACAATAAAAGAAGATTTAATTAAGTCGGAAAATGTAATTGATACTACAAGTATTCAGCTTACAAATCTTGATGAAAATATAATACCTGAGGTGGCAAAGAAAACATTGATAAGGGTTTCGGATACTGCTAAATCTGCAAGTACATTAATTGATGATGTTATATCTCAACTTAAGAGTGTAAAGAAATTTTCAGATAAAGTAAGTAAGATAGATCTTTCAAAGTTTACACTAGATAGTAATAATCAAGAAGGATCAGAAATAAATAAACAATTTAAGTCATTAACAAGTATAAAGGATAACTTAAAAAATGTTAGCAAACGGATCTCTAAAACTATAGATAACTTGGATAATATCAATGAAAAGCTTGATATGGTGAAAAATAGAGCTGATGAAGAAATTAAAGATTTAGATAATGGGAAAAAATTAGATACTCAAGTTATTAAAGACATGAGAAACGTATTAGAGGATATTCATACATCAGTTACAGATGTAATTGACAGCTATGATTCAGAAATTGTACCAGCTATTAAAGATGGCTTTGATTCAATTAGAATTATTTCAGACAAGACATTAACTGTTTTAGACACAGGAAGAAGTACATTACCAGACCTTGAAGAGATATTAAGTGTATCTACAGAATTTTCAAATTTATCTACTGATGAGTTAGTTAAATTAAAAGATAAATTTCCAGAGTTTAAGGATAATGTACATGAATTAGCTGATAAATTTAGAGAATATGATGAAGAAAATAAATTTGATGAATTATTTGATATGATAACAAATAATTGGGAAGATCAAAGTACATTTTTATCTAGTCCAGTTCAGATTGAGGATAATAGATTATTCTCATGGCCTAACTATGGGTCAGCATGTACACCATTTTATACAGTATTGTGTTTATGGATTGGAGGATATATGTTATCAATCATACTTGGAACAGATGCACATTCATTTGAAGAAAATCAAGAACTAAAGTCTTATGAAATATATTTTGGCAAAATGTTATTATTTTTATTTATAGGAATAGGACAAGCAATAATAGCAAGTATGGGAGCTTTATTTATTTTAGGTAGTTATGCTCTTCATCCTGCGATGTTTATATTCTATACGATATTTGTAAGTATTGTATTTACAATTATGATTTACACTGCTGTTAGTGTTTTTGGAAATGCAGGAATAATATTTGGTGTAGTTCTACTAGTAATACAAGTTGCAGGAACAAGTGGGAACTTTCCAATAGAAGTCAACCCGGCAATATTTCAAAAGTTATTCTCATTGCTACCATTTACATATGCTATAAGCGGAATGAGGCAGATAATGGTAGGAATAGTGTATTCTATATTATTTAAGGATATTACTGTATTATGTATATTTATGGTTATATCACTTGTTATTGGATTATTATTTAGAAAGATAGTTAATAGAAAGAGTGAAAAGTTTGTTAAAAAGCTAAAAGAAAGCACAATAATGAATGGTTAAGAAAATTTATAAAGTAGATAATAGAGGTAATAAACATGAAGAATATATTTAGAATTTTTAAAAGAGATATGATTACAATATCAACTAATTGGGCAGCGTTAATTATGATAGTAGTGCTTATAATCATACCATCATTATATTCATTAATAAACATTAAAGCATCATGGGATCCATATGGAAATACAACAGGTATTAAAGTGGCAATTATTAATGAAGATAAAGGGACAGTATTTAAAGAAAAAGATATAAATCTAGGAGAAGACTTAGTAGAAAAGTTACAGGATAATGATAAATTAGGATGGACTTTTGTTGATAAAGAAACTGGGAAAAAAGGTTTATTAGAAGAGAAATATTATGCAACTATTGAAATTCCAGATGGATTTTCAGAAGATGTTACTACATTAACTGGGAAAGATGTTACAAAACCTAAATTAATATATACTGTTAATGAAAAGAAAAATGTAATAGCACCTAAAATGACAGATGCAGGAATTAAGGCTTTAAAAGGACAAATTGACGATAATATTGTAAAGACTGTATCTGGAGCAATGTTTAGAATATGCAATGAAGTAGGACTAGATAGTGAGCAGAATAGACCTAAACTTAGAAAAATAATTGATGAAATATATAAATTAGACGAAAACATGCCTGATCTTAAAAACTTATTAGATGATACAATTGATGGAACTGTAAGTGCTTCAAAATTACTACAAAAAACTGATGAAATGATTCCAGTAGTATCAGATACTATTGATGCAACAGGGGAATTTTTAGATAATAGTCAAAATTCTTTAGATAAAATAGAAGGAAGTCTTTCTGATATATCACCATTAATTAAAGAAAAATTAGTTATGTCAGAAGATACATTAGATGCTTCAGGCGTAATTTTAGGAAATATTGATGAAAATATATTACCGGAAGTTGCAAAAAAGAGTTTTATTGGAATATCAGATTCAGCAGAATCATTAAAGAAAATAGTTAAGAATGCTAAATCTCAATTAAAAGACATAAAGTCATATATTGATAAGATAGCTAATATTGAAATAAAACTAAAAGAAACTAAAGATGATAATTCGGAAGAAACAGTAAAGAATCAAGAAGCTAATAATAAAGAGCTGAAATATTTACAAAGTGCTAAATCTAAATTAAAAGATGTTAGTAAGAAAATTTCTGATAGCATAGATAAATTAGACACAATTGATGATAGACTAGATGTGGTTATTGATAGAGCAGGCAAAGAAGTAGAAAAAATAGATAGTGATGGAAGATTGGATATTCAAGCTATTAAAGATACAAGAAAGATATTAGAGGATGTGCATGCATTAGTTGCTACTATGGTAGATAGCTATGATTCAGAACTCGTACCAACTATTGAAGAAGGTTTTAATTCAATTAGAGAAATATCAGATAGTGGTTTAATATTACTAGAGCAAGGAAAAAACATATTACCAGATGTTGAAAAATTATTAAATAATTTCACAGAAACTTCAAATTTATCTAATGAACAATTAGTTAAGCTAAAAGATAATTTCCCTGATATTGAGGAGAAAATACATAAATTAGCATATAAACTTAAGGGATTAGATGAAGAAGATAAAATTGATGAATTATTAGATATGATAACTAATGATTGGGAGTCACAAAGTACATTTATGGCTAGTCCCGTTGAAATTGAAGATAATAGATTATTTCCATGGCCTAATTACGGATCAACTGCTACGCCATTTTATACTGTATTATGTTTATGGGTTGGTGGATTATTAGCATCAGCATTATTATCATTAGAAGCACATGAATTTGAAGATGGACTTCCGATTAAAGCGTACGAAATGTATTTAGGAAAATTATTAGTATTTTTGTTACTTGCAATATTTCAGGCATTAGTAGCAAGTATAGGTGCCCTAGCTATACTTGGAAGTTATGCACTTCATCCAATGATGTATATTTTTTATTCAATATTTGTTAGTGTTGTATTTATGACAATGATATATACTGCTGGAAGTATATTAGATGATGTGGGAAAAGCTATTATAGTAATTATATTAGTACTACAAATGGCAGGAACAAGTGGAAACTTTCCTATCGAAGTTACTCCAGTATTATTCCAAAAGTTATATCCATATTTACCATTCACATATGCTATAAATGGTATGAGGCAAATTATGGCTGGAATAGTATACCCTATATTATTTAAGGATATATCTATATTATGTATATATATGGTTGCTTCATTAATGTGCGGACTATTATTAAAGAATTTAATGAGTAAAACAACTACAAAACTTATGAATAAATTAGGAGAAAGTGGAATACTTCGACATTAACATTTATAAAAACAATTGCGTATCTATTTACCTAGATACGCAATTGTTTTTTTACATGTATATACATATATAACCCTAAAATTTCAAAAAGTGTAAAATATCTTCTATACATTTAAAGTAAAATAAAGTAAAATAAATAGAAGGTGAAGAAAAATGAGGAATTACGAAGAAATAGAAAATATTACATTTATAAATAAAACAAGTGTTATAAAAACTTGTCTTATTAGTATATTGTTTTATGTTATATTAAATTTAATTTTTATAAAAAACTTTTTTATGTTAATTTTAACTATTAGAATTTATTATATAGTTGCTAGCATAACTTTTTCGATTCTATTAAAGCCAATAAGTAGAATATACAATGAATGTATTATCAAAGTTATATATATATTTTCATATTTAAATACAGTTATTTACATAATGGTATTTATTACAAATACAAAAATGATTCCTGTACTAAATATATATAATACCTATGTAGATATAAGTACTAATACTTTCATATTAATGGGAGAATTTATAGTTTATATAATTATAGGATATAAAGTTAAAAAAGAAAAAAAAGATAACACACTGTATACTATTTTAGCAATTATATTTTGTGTTTCCTTATTTTGTTATTACAAACAATTAATTTTAAATCAAACCTTAGTTATTATCTTTTTCATTGAAGGTTTGTCATTAATTAACTTTTTTGCAAACAAAATACGAAAAAGAAACATTATAAACATAAAAAAAGATAATTTAAATATTATAAATATATATTTATGTTTAGTAATTTTAATATTTATATTAAGTATTATTTATAATTTTTATCAATATAAATACAATTTAATAAGTTTAATGGAATTATTAATTTTCGTTCAATTTAATATAATTTGGAAATTTTTTGCAACTAATTTAATAAAAAATCCATATAAAAATTTATACGAATCATTAATTAAAAAAATTAAAAATGTAAATTACCTTTCTAGAGAGCTATTAGTAAAAAATAAACAGCTAGAGACATCTATTAATAATTTAAGGAATAAACAATATTTATATACAACGTTCTTTAGGTTTATGCCACACCCTATGATATTACTTAATTTGCAGAATGATAGAATTTTATTTGTTAATAAGCCTTTTTTAGATTTAGTAAATATATCAACAAGAAGAGAGGTGATCAATAAAAAGTTGTATGAATATATAACTTTTATTGATGAAGATAAAATAAATAACAACTATAATGCAATTTTAAATACTAGGGATCAAGATAAATTTATAAATGTTCAATTTTTATCTGCGTATAAAGATAGAATGCAGGAGATAATATTAATTGAAGATAATACATCTAAAGTTTTAACAGAAGAAATAAAAAAACAAGTTCAAAACAAAATTATTGAAGAAAGTATAAGAACTGAATTTTTATCTGGCATTAGTCATGATTTAAAGACACCAATAAATGTTATATACTCTGCAACACAGTTAGAGAGTATATACATGGAAAAAACAGACGTACAAGCTTTGAAAAAATATAGTAATATATCTAAAAAGAACTGTATTTCTTTAATAAGATTAACAAATAACTTAATTGATAGCTCAAAAATAAACTCAGGTTATTTAATTCCTAGATTAGAAAAACTTAATGTGGTAGAGGTAGTTGAAGACGTTGTAACATCATTAGTAGACTATTCTAAAAGTAATTATACTGAGCTGATTTTCAATACTAATACAGAAGAATGTTATTTCAACCTTGATTATGAATTTATGCAAAGAATAATTTTAAATTTAATTTCAAATTCTATAAAATTTACATCTCATAAAGGAAGAATAGATGTAAATATAGAGTATGAAAATAACTGTGTTAATATATCTGTAAAAGATAATGGATTTGGAATAAATAAAGAGTTTATTAAAGAAGCGTTTACTAAATATTCTACAGATGAAAAAGCAGCTTATTCTAAAAAGGAAACTGGAATAGGACTTTTTGTAGTTAAGAAACTAGTTGAATTGCAACATGGAAATATAGATGTACAAACTGAATTGGGGGTAGGGACCAATATAATAATACAGTTTAAAAGGGAGAGTTTAAATGAATATGAGTAAACAAAATACAATCATTAATATTATTAATGATAGTAGGAAGGTTGGAAATATTGCTATTGAATGGGTAGTTTTATTTATTGGGGTTACGTTATATTGTGCTTTCACTAAAGAATATAAGTTGTACATCACATTAGATACTGCAATATATATATCGATAACAAGTGGAGTTATTTATATATCTATGGTAAAAATAAATGCTTATAAAAATTATTTCTTAGAATATTTGGGCCTGGAAAGTATTTTTATTTCTATAGTAACTAGCGTAAGTCTATTAATACTTAATTATAATTGGAATGAAGTAGGGGTTTATTATTTAGTGTTTTTAAGTAGTATGTTATATTGCTTTGAAGTTTTAATAATATCATTGGGATTTTACTTTAGTAATAAAAGAACTAAGGTTAAAAAGGGGATTTTAATTTATACACTTATAAGCATTAGTATATTATTTTTTATTATGCCTAAAAATTATTTGTGGATAAGTACTAAAATAAATTTTTTTACTTTAAGGATACTTTTAAATAATCTTTTAGCTATATTATTAACAGCTTTTATGATATCAAATTTGTTGAAATCTAAAAGTATTTTAAGTGAATTTGATAACATAAAAATATATTTATATATTTTTTTAAGACTTTGTAGTTATATTAGTCTTATATTTATAATAAAAGGCTTTAAAGAATTTATCATTATTAGTGGAGTTTTAAAATTAAGTGCATTTTATTTTTTATATAGATGCATTGTAAATGAGATACTTAGTCAGTCTTTTAAAACTATGAAGAAAAAATTAGAAGAAGCAAATAAGATAAAAATAGAACTTAGTACAACTATAAGCAAAAAAAATAGAATTTTAAATGAAACTAATATTATGATAGAAAAGAGCCAAAGTAAGTATAATGAATTAATTGATTTAATTTATGATGGAGTTTTTCTATTTTCTTTAAATTGTTTAGAATATATTAATAAAAGTGCTTTAAAACTACTTGGAGATGTGAATAAAGAAGATCTTTTAGGAATAGAAATGGAAGATTTTATAGCAAAATATTTTAATTTCAAGTTAGAGAAAGTTAAATTACAAGTAAATCATATTACAGATGTAAAAATGAAATGTAACAACTTGATAGTTGATTTATTTGTAGTTTATATAGATAGTAGTACTAAATTACTTTATATTCATGATGTAACAGAAATTAAAAAAAGCGAAAGAATGCGAAATAAGTTAGAAACATATTTAAGGGAAGAAGAATTGAAGAATCAGTTTTTTTCAAATGTTTCTCATGAACTTAGGACGCCTATAAACTTAATTTTTTCTGCAATGCAACTTAATGAAATAAGTTTACAAAAAGAAAATTTTAACAATATTAAAAAGAATAATAAGATAATTAAGCAAAATTCATTAAGATTAATAAGAACTATTAATAATTTTATTGATACAAATAAGGTTTCAGAAGGATATCTTAAACCAGATTTCAAAATTTATAATATCGTTGAGGTTGTTGAGAATATTTCTATTGCATGTAATAAATATATAAATAAAGCAGAAATTAATTTAATTTTTGATGCACAGGAAGAAGAAATTTACGTTAAATGTGATAAGGATATGATAGAAAGAATTATTTTAAATATACTTTCTAACTCGGTTAAGTATGGTAAAAAAGGTGGAGAAATAAAAGTAAATATAATAATTAAAGAGAAGAATGTTGTAGTAATAACAGTGAAAAATAATGGACACAGAATTGAAGAAAAAACCATTCCATATGTATTCGATAAATTTACTAAATTAAATAAGTCACTTAATAGATTGAGAGAAGGAAGTGGTTTAGGATTATTTTTAACTAAAGCTTTAGTAGAGCTACAAGGAGGAAATATTTCATTAACTTCAGATGAAAATGGTAATACATTTATAATTAATCTTTCAATTACAAATCAAAAAAATAATATAAATGCACAGTATGACTTAGAAATGAATAATATTGAAGAAAAAGTTGATGTAGAATTTTCGGATATTTATATTGAATAATAGAGTTGGTAGTGATATTATTTTTTTTAGCTAATCATATTATAAATTAAATTGCATATATATTAACATAGTTATATCATTTGGAGTATATTGTTTGGGATTAAAGATTACATAATAGATATTCAAAAAATGACTTAACAATTAATTTATAAATATGGGGTGTTAATATGAAAAGTAAAATAAATAGCAAAAAGAAAATTTACTTCATACCTCTTATAATAAGTATAGGAGCTCCTTTATTAATAGCAAGTATTATAACTTACATTCTTCCTACAAAAGATCTTTATATGACTTTAAATAAGCCTATTTTTGCGCCACCAGCAATAGTCTTTCCTATTGTTTGGACAATACTTTATATACTCATGGGGATAGCTTGCTATAGAGTATATATACTTAAATATAAGGGCATTGATAGTAGCTCGGCTATATTTACTTATACAATACAACTGTTATTAAATTTTTTGTGGGTATTTATATTTTTTGGATTGAGATTATATGGAATAGCTTTTATAGAATTATTAATACTGTTACTTTTTGCTACATTAACATTTATTAGATTTTATAAGAAAGATAAATATGCAGGATTATTATTTATTCCATACTTAATTTGGTTAGTTTATGCAGGAGCATTAAACTTTTTTATTTGGATGTTAAATGAGATGTGAATTAGACATATGAAAGAAAATAACAAGTCAAATATACTAGCATACTGATTTATTATTTTTTTGAATAGGAATTATTAGTTTAATATTTTTAATAATGACTAAAAATAAGGTTAGTTGCTTATAACTAGCCTTATTTTTATTTTAATGTTAATATATATGTTGGTAGAAAATAATATCAAGTGATTTTAGGGGGTCTAGCATGGGAAAGGTTATTATTGCAGAAAAACCTTCTGTTGCAAAGAATATTGCAGAGGCATTAAAAATAAAAACAAGAAAAGACGGATACTTTAAAGGTGAAGATTACTATATTACTTGGGCTTTTGGTCACCTTCTACAACTATATGATGCAAAAGACTATGATGAAAATATGAAAGGTTGGAGAATGGAAAAATTTCCATTTATACCTGATAATTTTCAGTATAAGGTGAAATGCGACAATATTGATAGAACTGCACCAGATAAGGGTGCAGCAAAACAATTGAATATAATAAAGTCTTTAATAGAACAAGAAGATATAGATGGTGTAATTTCTGCAACTGACTTTGATAGAGAAGGTCAAGTAATAGCGGATGAATTATTTAATTATTTAAATGTAAGTAAACCTACATATAGATTGTTATTAAATGAATGGACTCCAGATGAAGTAAAAAAAGGTATGAATAATTTAAAAGATAATAAAGAAATGCAATTTTTACAGGATGCTGGAATAGGAAGGCAATGGACTGATTGGATTATTGGAATAAATTTGACGTCTGTTAGTACTTTAAAATATAAGTTTGAAGAAAATAAAACAATTAATATTGGAAGGGTACTTTTGCCTACTTTAAAAATTATATATGATAGGGATAAGGAAATAGAAAATTTTGAAGCAACTACATATTATAAGTTAACATCAAGCTTTAAAAACTTAAATAATGATGAATTTGATGGGTTATACTATGAAAATGAATCTGAAAAGTTTGAAGATAAGGCTATATTAGATAAGCTAATACCATTATTAGATGGAAGTAGTGCAACTATAATTGATAAGCAAACTGAAAAAAAGAAAGATTATCCTCCATACCTTTTTAATTTATCAAATTTGCAAGGGTATGTAACAAGTAAATATAAAGGATGGACATCTGATAAGGTGTTAAAGGTCGCTCAAAGCCTTTATGAAAAGAAATATACAACATATCCTAGAACAGCTAGTGTGGTGCTAGAGGAGAGCTTAGAGGATAGAGCAAGAAAGGTTTTAAATACTCTTAAAGTAGGATTACCTTATGAAAGTGACATTAAATTTTTAAAAACTAAGAGAGTATTTGATAATTCGAAAGTTGAAAGCCATAGTGCTATAACACCAACATATATAAAACCAAGTGGGCTTAGTAAAGATGAAGAGATAGTTTATACTGCTATTAAAAATAGATTCATAATGCAATTTATGCCTATTGCAGAATTTGAGGAAACTAAAATAAGGTTAAGAAGTGATAATCCTCAAGTTAAGGGAGAATTTATTGCAAAAGGAAAAGTTCAACTTGTAGAAGGATGGAGAGTTGTTGAAAAGATAGATACTAAGGATACAATACTCCCAATGGTTTCAATTGATGAAAAGGTTGATATTACATCAAATAAGATAAATAAAGTAACTAAAAAGCCACCGAAGTATCATACAGAAAAGACACTTCTTAGAGTTATGGAGACATGTGGTAAGGGTGTAGAAGGCAATGAAGAAGATTCTGACGAAATGATGCAGTCTATATTAAATGGATTTAGTATAGGTACTCCAGCTACTCGTGCAGAAACTATTAAGAAACTTAAAGATATTGGATATATAATATCTAAGGGAAAGAGCTTAACTTGTAGTGAGCTTGGAAGAAATATAGTTGAAATATTCCCGGTTCAAGAACTTTTAGATTTAGAGTATACAGGAAGGCTTGAAAGCACATTATCTGACATAGAAAAAGGAAAATTTAAAAAATCAGATTTTATGAAGCTCATATATGATTTTACAACTAACGCTGTTGATAAAATAAAAAAAGATACTTCAGCTTTATCTAAATTTAAAGTAGAATTACCAGAAGGTGTAGAGGAAATTGGAAAATGTCCTGTTTGTGGCAATTCAATAGTAGAGAGTGAAAAAAGCTTTGGATGTACAAACTGGAAGAATGGGTGTAAGTATACTATTTGGAAAGATGATAAGTATATATTATCTTTTGGAAAAAAGGTTTCTAAGGAAATGGTAGTACTGTTACTTAAAAATGGAAAAGTAGGATTTAGGAATCTTAAAAGTAAAAAGGGAAATACCTTTTCAGCATATTTTAGATATGAAAAAAATGAAAAAACAGGATATTACAATTGGAAGATAGAATTTATATAATTTAAATAATGAGTAGGTTGTTGAATAACTAATTTTTACAAATATTTATTTAAAAAATATTCTTAGGAATCATAAATTCCAAGGATATTTTCTCGTTTTGATTCCTTG
>NZ_FOMG01000038.1 GCF_900112485.1 Clostridium uliginosum | reverse complement strand
TAATTATCACTCCTTAAATATTTTAAAGTATATTATTCCAAAACTACCAACTGATTATGTAAAAAAACAGCAGATAATTTTGTTTTTACACAAAATTATCTACTGTCCCAAGTTTGATTAAGTATTATTATATTTTTAAATTATTATGTTTTAGAAGAGTGTTGATATTGTTATATTTTTGTAAAGTAGACATTGAAATTGAACTTTTAGAACTCTTAAGTGAGAGTCCAAATTTTACATTTGGTATCTCAAACTTACTCAGCGAACGAATGTGAGTCGAGTTTCCTTGAGTATTGTCACCTTTTCTGCTTGTCCAAAGCTTGCCTTTGGAGCAAGCTAAAAGTGGACTATACTGATTTAGACGTTCTTAAGCTCAATTTCTTAGCCCACTTTACAATATATAACGATATTAACACGATTTTAAAACAGCACCTTTTAAATAAATTTTTTATATTAATTTCTCAAATGTATTTACTAACAGGTATATAACATATATACTGGTGTATATACACTTAAAGGGGAGTTAATATGAATAATAAAACTAAACAAATGGTTTATGCAGCATTATTAACTGCATTAGCAATCATAATTCCAATTCAATTTGGATTTTTAAAAATAATTATACCACCATTTACAGCAACATTAGCTGCACATGTACCAATGATGATATCTATGCTAATATCACCTATGGTAGCAGTTGTAGTAGGGATTGGATCGACTTTAGGTTTTTTAATATCAGGAATGCCAATGCCAGTAGTATTTAGAGCAGCTACACATATACTTGTTGGATACATTGGTGCAAAAATAATTATTAAAGATAAAAATTATCTTAAAGCAGCAGCATTAACAGCACCTATTCATGGATTAGCAGAAATGATAGTTGTAATACCATTTATAGGATTTAACGTATACAAACTGTTAATAGTAACAGCAGTAGGTGGTATATTACATCATATTGTAGATAGTGGAATCTCATATATACTAATAAAAGCAATGGCAAAAGCCAGGAAAACAGATATATATCATGTATTTGGGGAATTTACACATAAAGAAAAAGTTCAAACAGAAGTTTAAATACACGATTAAAATCAAGTGATTCTTAGGTTTTGGTGGGGTTTTCTTATAAGAAATATTCATAATGTGTTGTGATGATAAAAAATGTAAAAATCAGAGATAGGACAAATGTTGATTAATAAACTAGGAAATATGGGGCTGTCTCAGAATCACCAAGTGAAGTAATAACAAAGAAATAGAAATAACATTTATTAAAGAAGACTAGAAAAATTTCGCTAAGGCGTATGAAACAAAATAGACTAGCATACTGACTTGTTATTTTGTTGAATATGCCTAAAAGTTTCTAACATTTAAAGTTGTACCCATAAAAGATTGCTCCTAATATGCATTAGGACAATCATTTATGGAACAACTTCAAATGAAGAAACTCTAAGCTTATTTTTCAATGCTTCTTACACAAATGTTATTTCTATTTTTTTGAATATATATCATATCAGTAAATGATTTGTATTATGAGACAGCCCCATATTTTTTTAATCGTCTATGTTTTAATATAATAAAAAATTATAGGTGGGACTGTCCACCTATAATTCCCAATATTTTAGTATTGTGAAGCAAAAAAGACCGCAAATTAACTTTAAAATAATATGATATTTTAATTAGTTACTTTTCATATTTAATTTTAATTACTGATGCTTTCACACAATAATAGAATAAAACTAAATTACTAAATCAAGCTGTCACTTTTAGCTATTTAGTTGCTTAAAAATAATGCATAACACAAATTAAGGGTATTTAAGCACTTTGCATTACACAGTAAAATATCTATCACTATAACACATAGGAACACATGGTTTTCTAAATTCTAATTCAACCAGTTCATGTTGAAGTACAGTATTTCCTTCTTGACTTGCAGAAGGAGGAGCACTTCTACCAAAACAATTTGCTATGATATTTCTATTTCTAGAATAACTAATACGAATTTCGTAAAGTGTAACATTATTTGCATTTAAATCAGCAAACATAACTGCTAAATGGTTTGGTTGTAGGGTGAAAGGAAAGCTAACTGGTTGATTTGCACCGATTAGAACGGGTATTTTTACAGGATTATCAAAAGATGACCAATTCCAGACTTCAACAGTAACTTCATCTGCATTGTGCATATCTAGATTTACAATATTAACTACCGCAGTAACAGTATTAGGCTCTTTAGTTAATACGCCAGTAGAAAAAATTCGTTTTTCCCACATATATATAAGTCCCCTTTATTTACTTAATAGAAAATAATTTGTACTTTACTATAATATATGTAGAATTCCTTTAAAAAGTTACTTATTTTTAATGTTCTTCATTTTCTTTTGCTTTGGAATAAAGTTCTGCCCATGCTGGAAAAAATCCAGCACTTAAAGCAGTATTCTGTGAGTGAAAATGGGATTCTACGGTGCCGTAAAAAGGTATTTTTCCTCGTTTTAAAATCTCATTCTTTAAAAGCTTAACCAAGTTTGTTGCTATACCTCTGCCACGGTGTTCAGGCAAAACATCAATACCAATTTGCCACATGGTTTTGCTATCCTTACTGGCACCTGCCATACCAATTATGTTATCTCCATCAAAAGCGGCAACTGCAAGCACATCTGGATAGTTTTTATTAAAAGCAAAAGCTTCTCCAAATCTATCATCATTCTCAAACTGCAAAATATCTTCATACTCATACCATTTTACGCTAGTAATAGGTTCTATACACGACACATTTGGATTTGGTAGATAGTAGTGGTGAACATCTGCTATTTCATGTCCAAACTCTTGCAATTTTTTATCGATTACTCGTAATTTTGGATATTCAAAAAGCCATGCAGCATCTCTATTTAGAAGTTTTTCATCACACCAAGGAATAATTATAGGTGACGTGCTGATAATTGCTTTGTTACCAAAACAGAGTATTTTAAAAAAACATCCATCACTATCATAAATACGTCTGCCATCAATGAGATTATTTTTAACTATTGTATTTTTTTCTTTTTCAAAATCAGACATTTGGCAATTATAGTCGAGTGCTAACTGAGCCTTAGCAATTTGTAAAATTTCAGTTTTTGTGTACATATTATCACCGTCCATTATATAAATAATCTTTACTTAATACTGCATTACTCTTAGAATTTAATCCTTATAAATATACCCTCATTATAGCATATTTTATAAATACTGTATTATTAAATCTTCAAAGAACACTATTTATTAACTAATTTCTTACTATAATATGTTGTAGAAAAGAATTTATATTAAAATGGCTAATAGTGGCTTAATTTTATGAAAGGATTATATGAGATAACACTATATTAATAATATTGGTATCACATATTATATTATTTATTTTGAAATGCCTTAAATATAAAATTAAATCGCTAAATTCCTATTATCAATTATGTAATATTAGGATATAATTGATAATAGCAATTTATACTAAGAGGTAAGATTATGATAAATGAAATTTTATACAAAGAGAGAAAAATATTAGAAGAAAAAAAAGATTTGATAAGAGAAGAATTGAATGAGAAAAAAAATAATAGAGAGAAAATTAATGCTAAAGTTAAATCGTTAGCTAAGGAGTCAAAAGGAAGTTACAATGAAGAAAAAGAAACTACAGAAAAGATTGCTAATGTATTAAAAAAAGATATAGAAGGATATGAAGAATCTCTACTTTCTCCATACTTTGGAAGAGTCGATTTTAGAGAAAAGAGAGGAATAGAAGAGAGCATATACATTGGAAAAAATGGTATTACAAATAATATAAGAGGGGAAGAGGTAGTTGTAGATTGGAGAGCTCCAGTTGCAGACCTTTACTATAGTGCTACTGGTGGAGAGTCATATTATAAGGCCCCAGTAGGAGTAATTGAAGGAACGCTTTCATTAAAAAGGAAATTCTTATTTGAAGATGGAGAAATTAATGATATTTTTGATGATGGATTAAATGAATTAATGATTAATGGAGAAGAAGGAACAGAATTAGTAGACGAATTTTTAAAGATTAACCTTGAGGAAAGTAGAGGTAAAAAGCTAAAGGAAGTTGTTGCAACAATCCAAAAGGAACAAAATGAGATTATAAGATGGCCTAGAAACTTTCCAATAATAGTTCAAGGTTCAGCAGGTTCTGGAAAAACAACAATAGCACTTCATAGATTAGCATATTTAATTTATAGATATAAAGAGAATATGAAGGGAGAAGAAATCCTGGTATTAGCACCTAATAAGTTATTCTTAGATTATATATCAGAGATATTGCCTAATCTAGGTGCAGAAGAAGTAAAACAGAGCACTTTTGAAGAACTAGTTCAATCTAAATTCAAGCTTAAGGGTAAAATATATAATAAAGATGACAAACTTAAAGATGTAATGGAAGAAGAAAATTTAGACAAGAAAGAGTTTATTGTTAATTGTGCTAAATTTAAGGGTTCTATTGCATATAAGGATATGATAGATAAATACATTGCGTTAGTAGATAGTAGTACTAGAGAGATAAATGACATAACTATAGATGGGTATGTTATATTTGATAAAAAAGAGATAGTAAAGTTATATTTGAAAGATTTAAAATCATATCCTATAAATAGAAGAAAAGATGAAATTAAGAGGTATTTATCTTTAAAGATAAAAGAAAAAATAGATGTTCTAATATATTCAATTGATATTAAATGGGAACCTAAGATAAAAGAAATTAAGAGTAAATACGAAGACTTAGAAGAAAGAAGAAGATTTTTAATTAAAGAATATGATAATAGAGATGAAATTAAAAATCATATATTAAAAAATTCGAAAAAGCAATTTAATAATTATTTTAAAAGTTGGAAAGAAATTGGAGTGAAAGATATTTATTATAATTTCTTTACTGATGATGAGCTTTTCAAAATTGTAGCTCCAAAAGATCTCTCATATGATTTAATAGATTTTATGCAACAAGAATTTTTATTGAATCATGAAAATGGAATTGTTGATGAGGATGATTTAGCGCCACTTTTATATATAAGAAATTTATTAGAAGGAATTGAAGAAAAAGAAAAATTTAAACATATAGTAGTAGATGAAGCTCAAGATTATAGCCCTTTTCAAGTATATTTAGTTAATTCTTTTGCTAAAGGAAATTCATTAACTTTAGTTGGTGATTTAGCTCAAGGAATTTACTACTATAAAGGATTGAAAATGTGGGAAGATATAACCAAAGATTTATTTAAAGATGCAGCAACATATGTTCAATTAACTCAAAGTTATAGATCTACAGTAGAAATTATTGATTTTGCGAGTGGAGCATTGCAAGCTCAGAATTTAGGTCTTAAAAATGCAAAACCAGTATTAAGACATGGAGAAGAACCTAAGATTGTTGAAGTAGAGAATGAAAAAGAGATTTACAAAAGTATAGATCAAATAATTGATGAGATTAGAACATTAGGTAAAATTAGTGTTGCAGTAATAACTAAAGATACTAAAGAAGCAGAAAAAGTAGAAAAACTATTAAAGAAAAAAAGTAAGCATAAATTTCAACGCATAAAAGGAAAAGAAAGTAGTTTTATAGAAGATAATGTGATAATACCATCATACCTAACAAAAGGATTAGAGTTTGATTGTACTATAATATATGATCCGAGCAAAAATAAATATGAAAAAACAATTTTGGATGAAAGGCTTTTATATGTTATGTTAACTAGAGCTCTTCACTATGAATATATTTTAAAAATAAATGAATTAACAACTTTAATAGAAAAAAATTATTGAGATACAAATTAAAATATATTCATAAAGGTATAAAATAGCATATAATAATAAGTAATTATGTATTTTGCATTTAAATATATAATAAGGTACATTCCAAAAAATAATAGACTAGCATGTTTGTTATTTTTGAATAATTTTCCAGCATAATAAAATTAAGAGGTGAACAATATGGAAGAAAAAGAGATAATGTCATTTAAAGATGAAGAAGGAAATAAAGTTGATTTTGAGGCAATAGCAAGAATTTTTTTAGGAGAACAAGAATATTTATTATTATCACCATTAGAAGATTCAGTAGAAGATTCTAACATTTTTGCATTTAGGATAGATGAAGATACAGATGGAAATGAAGAATTAAATCTTGTAGAAGATGATAATGAATTTGAAGCTATTAAAAAAGAATATAAAAAATTATTATACTAGGAGAGTGTATTTTATGAAGACTTCAGAAATAATGGATTATTTAGAGGAAAATGGTTTATCTGAAATTGAAGAAGTAAAGACAACTGATGATTTTTTAGTAATTAAGTTTTTTTATGACTTTGATAAAGAAGAGATAGAAGCTGCTGAAAGTTATGCTAAGGAAGAAAGTGATTTTGAAGCAGAAAGTGAAGAATGGTACAGTGAGTTTTACATTCCTTATTTAAAAGATATTGCAATAGATAATGTTGAAGGAATAATGGAAGATCTCATGGAAGATTTGGAATTAGAAGGAAAATTTAAGCACATGGAAATAGAAGCTAGTAATTGTGGATATTTAAAATTTGTTTCAGCATTTTCGTCTGATGATAATGAAATAGATTTAGAAGAAGTTTTAAATGACTATGTTCAATAGTATAAAGTAGCAAAGAATTATAGGAACTAATAAGGCATCTGAAAAAATAACAGTCAAATATGAGTGACATATTGACTATCTATTTTTTCAAGATGCTTAAATACTATTGAATTTTAAAGAACTTATGATATAATAAATTTATAGATTTCCTAAGATGTTCGCCAAGCTTATGATTTCAACCTACATTATATATTCGGGATTTGTGATATACTTATGGCTGTCGGGCTTCATTTAGTCATTTAAATGCAGAAGATGACAAAAGTAAGTTGAACTTAACCCACCTGCGAGACGCAGGTGTGAATAATAAGCAAACGGCATGTTGGGATCTATAATTATGTATTTAACACCTCATTTATGAGGTGTTTTTTTGTTATTCCTAAGTTTAATGGGAATGAACTATAAATAGTAAAGAATGTTTGAATTATTAAATGGGTAGTCAAAAGTTAACTTATGTTACTTTACTAAACATAGATGAATCAATAAACAAAATTTTATGGTAGTCAAAAGTTAACTTTTGTTATTTTATTAACAATAACATTTATTAAAATTACATCAGATCCTATCAAAAGTTAATTTATGTTATTTTATTAAGCAACTGAATACTTAAAAATAGTTACTACAAGTTTATTATGTTTGTGTTTCAATGATAAGTTTTTTTGGTATATAGCAATATGCTTGTCCAAATTACAAGATAAAATAACCATTAATTTATTTGTGGGGGAAAACCACGATAATAATAAATTAAGTATTTTTTTTCTAATATATATTTTTTTTTCTATATTCGATAACTTTCTACCTTTCAATTATATCACCTCTTATAAACTAATATTTTATTTTATATAAAGCAAAATTAAAACATTTAAATCTTAACTTTATAAATTATAAGTAAAAATTTAACTTTTTAGGGTCTTTTAGTTATATGATGTAAATTTATTATAAACAATCATTGCACTTTTGTAAAAATATTTCGCAATACAATTCCCGACATTAATTAGCAAAATAATGTAACATAAATCAAAAAACTCCCAAAAATGGAATAAAAAGTTACAAAATATAAATAATGTATTTTAATAAAAAAAATACAAATACGGATAAAGAGAGGGAAAATGTATATTTATTGAATAATTTAAAATATAAACCATATATGGACTGAATATATATGTATATTTAAATAAAAAAAATTGTCGAAGCTTTTTTATATTGATTATATTTTTGAAAATAGGTAAAATTATTGTTAGAGAAAGAGAAAGGGTGTATTTTAAAATGGATATTAAAAATATGAAAATAGAAGAATTAGTAGAAAATATAAATTTATTATATAAGAAGAGTAAAGAAGGAGAACTAACTTTAGAAGAAAAGGATTTACAGCAAAAATTAAGAAAAAAGTATATTGATAATGTAAAGAGAAATTTTAAGGTTCAATTAGATGGAATAGAGCCAAAAAATAAATAAGAAGGGTGATGTATAGTGGCGGTTTCGGTTAAAAAGCTAATAAATGATTTTGATTTAGAAATATTGGTTGAAGGAAAAGAAGATGTAGATATTTCAGTAAATGATATAAATAGACCAGGACTGCAATTAGCAGGATTCTATAATTATTTCACTCCTGAAAGAATTCAAGTTATAGGAAAAGCTGAATGGAGCTTTTTAGAAGATATGCAAATTGAATTAAGAAAAAAAAGAGTGAAAAAATATTTTAGCTTTGATATAAATTGTTTAATTATAACTAGAGGCTTGGAACCACATAAAGAATTTATAAAAGAAGCAAAAAAATATAAGGTATGGGTGCTTAGAACTAAATTAGTTACAACAAAGTTTATAAGCAAAACTATTATATATTTAGCAGATAAACTTGCCCCAGAAACAAGGGTTCATGGAGTTTTGGTTGATGTTTCGGGTATTGGAATCTTAATAACTGGAGAAAGTGGAATCGGTAAAAGTGAGACAGCCTTAGAACTTATAAAAAGAGGTCATAGGCTTGTTACAGATGATGCTGTAGATATAAGAGAAACCGATGGGGCATTAATAGGTAGTTCACCTAAAATAACAATAGGAATGTTAGAAGTTAGGGGAATAGGAATTATTGATGTAACAGCACTATATGGATTAAGCTCAGTAGTTCAACAAAAAGAAATTAAGTTAATAATGCACTTTGAACATTGGAAAGATGATAATGATTATGATAGACTAGGAATTGACAATGAATGTATGGATATATTAGGTATACCTGTAAGGAAATTAGTAGTTCCAGTGAGACCAGGTAGAAATATTGCAGTAATAATAGAGGCGGCTGCTGTTAATTATAGGTATTCTTTAATGTCAAAGATTAGTCCAGTAGATATAATAGAAAATAGAATGAATAATGTTAGTGATGAACAATAGTTTTAATAAGGAATATTCAATTATAAAATATATAAATATAAGGCATCTTGAAAAATATATATCTCATATTGAACTGTTATTATTTTTTAAAATGCCTAAATTAAAAGAAATGAGGATTAGATATGAAAACAGAAAATACAATTAAAAATGCATGGAATAAATATGATCAAAAAGGTGTTAAAGAAATCTTTGATTTTTGCGATGGATACAAACACTTTATGTCTACTTGTAAGACAGAAAGAGAATGTGTTAAAGAAAGTATTAAGATGGCAGAACTTCAAGGATATAAAAACATAGATGATATCATCAAAAATGGTACAACTTTAAAGCCTGGAGATAAGGTTTATGCAAATAATAAAGGAAAGACTATTGCTTTATTTATAATTGGAAAAGAATCTATGGAAAAAGGACTTAAAATTTTAGGTGCTCACATAGATTCACCAAGATTAGATGCAAAACAAAATCCGCTTTATGAAGATAGTGAATTAGTTCTTCTTGATACTCATTATTATGGAGGAATCAAGAAATATCAATGGGTTACTTTACCTTTAGCATTACATGGAGTAGTAGTAAAAAAAGATGGAACTATAATTGATATTTGTATTGGAGAAGATGAAGCAGATCCAGTAGTAGGGGTATCAGATTTATTAGTTCATTTATCTGGAGATCAATTACTTAAGAAAGGTAACAAGGTGGTTGAAGGAGAAGATCTTAATGTATTAGTAGGAAGTATGCCTTTAAAAGATACAGAAAAAGATGCTGTAAAAGCTAATATTTTAAAAATTTTAAAAGAAAAATATGATTTTGAAGAGGACGATTTCTTATCAGCTGAAATAGAAATAGTACCAGCTGGAAAAGCTAGGGACTATGGTTTAGACAGAAGTATGGTTATGGCTTACGGTCATGATGATAGAGTATGTTCTTATACTTCATTAATGGCTATGTTTGATATGAAAGAATGTGATAAGACTTGTTGCTGCCTTCTAGTTGATAAAGAAGAAGTAGGAAGTATAGGGGCAACTGGAATGCAATCAAGATTCTTTGAAAACATAGTTGCAGAAGTTATGGATAAGGTTGAAGGAGCGTCAGATCTTAAATTAAGAAGATGCCTTAGCAATTCAAAAATGTTATCTTCTGATGTTAGTGCAGCTTTTGATCCTAATTATCCATCAGTAATGGAAAAGAAAAATGCAGCTTTTTTTGGAAATGGAATGGTATTTAATAAATATACTGGAGCTAGAGGAAAGTCAGGATGTAATGATGCTAATGCAGAATACATGGCAGAGCTTAGAAATATAATGGAGAAACATGATGTTTCAATACAAACTGCAGAACTTGGAAAAGTAGATGTTGGTGGTGGTGGAACCATAGCTTATATTTTAGCTCAATATAATATGGAAGTTATAGATTGTGGTGTTGCACTTCAAAATATGCATGCACCATGGGAAATAGCCAGTAAAGTTGATATATTTGAAACTATGAAGGGATACAGAGCATTTTTAGTAGAAGCATAAGGCATATGAAAGAAAATAACAAGTTCAAAATGTCATGATTATTAAATATTATTTTCTTCCTTTAATAATATTTAATACTTTAAGGACAAAGAAGGTCTTTTTATTATTGATAAAACACAATTTTAAAATTAGGCTATGTTTTAACATAGTGTTGATATTTTAATATAAAGGCGAACTGGCATTGGAATTTGCTTTGTAGAACTCTTAAGTGAAAATCAAAATTTTATATTTTGTTTTTTGAACTTACTCAGCGAATGTACATGAGTCGAGTTTCCTATATGAATTCCAATGTCCATGAGCTTTATATTACAATATCAACATTCACTTAAAACATAGCCTAAAATTATATATTTAAAGCATTTAGTAGTTTATGTAAGTATTCGTCAGGGAGAACCATAGATCCAATGTCACCGTGACGTTTGTCATTTTCTATATTTCCATGAAAATCTGATCCACAAGAAATTAATAAGTTATTTTCTTGTGCTATATTTATAAAGAAATTGTTTTCAATGGGTGTGTTTTGACAATATATACATTCTATCCCATCTAAATTCATTTTTAAAAATTCATTAATACTAGAATTGTGAATTAATTTAGGATGAGCTAAAAACACTAATGCATTATAAGATTTTAAAAGTGATATTCCTTCTTGTGTAGATATTTTTAAAGTAGGAGCAAATGCTTTACAATTTTTGCCTATAAAATTAGAAAAGATATATTCAAAGTCATAAGGATAACCAGCTTTGATTATTTCTCTAGCTATATGAGGCCTAGCTATAGTATCTTTTCCATTAGCTATAACATCATCAAAATTAATAATTATATTAAATTCATCTTTAAGTTTTTTAATAATTGTTTTTGCTCTGGTTAATCTTTGATCTTTAATTTTTTTTAACGTATTTATTAAGTCTAAATTTTTAAAATTATCATTTCTAAAAAATCCTAGTAAATGTACACTTTCATTATTATGTTGAGTTGATAATTCAATACCAGGTATAACTTTAATGCCTAATTTGTTTCCAGCCTTAATTGCTTCATCTAATCCTGATAAAGTATCATGATCTGTAATAGCTAAATAGGAAACTTTATTAATACTAGCTCTCTCAACTATTTCAGTTGGAGATAATAACCCGTCGGAACATGAAGTATGTATATGAAGATCTACTTTTTTCATATATTAAAACCCCTTTCTTTTAGTTATAAATAATTCCACATTTTAAATACAAACGGTTGATGATTTTTAGTGTAGATTACATATGTACTATATTTGAAATGCAGTTGTTATATATTATTATATTAAAAATATAATAACATTAATATAGCGCGTTGTGCTAGTTAAAATAAGTTTATATTCTAATCATGTTATAAAATTGAAGATATCATATATAATTACTCCAAAGGACTAGAAAAATTGTACTAACAGTTTCTATTATTTTAAGTTACACCCATTATCGATTGTTCCAAAGACAGGGCTTTGGACAATCAAAAATGGAACAACTTAAAATAATGAAACAGTAAGCACAAATTTTCAATGCCTACGTTGCAATTATATATGATATCTTTTTACTTTAGGCATTGTAAAATGAATAACTAGTGAAAATTCTTAGAATTTTTTAAACTATTTATATTTTTATAATTGATACTTACAATAGAGATATGATTGCGAAACAGACTAGGATATTAATTATTCTATTCTTGAAGGTGTCTTAACACCTGAAGTTAATCATATCTCTATTTCTTTATGAGTAGTCTCTATTCTGATACAACCTATTTTTAGGAATTAGATTCAATAGGTTTGGAATGTATATGAAGACAAAAGTCATATAAGTTATATCCTAAAGGTAAGTTATCCATTGATATAATATCTTCTTTATAGTTACCATCCCAAGGCGATAGAGTTACTAATTTAGAATTAAATACTTTTATTAAAAATGTTTCATCTTTAAAAACTATTTTTATTCTAAATGGCTCTTTAAGATTACTTTCTTCAGTTGAGTCTAAGTAATCAGTATTAATTAAATGATTAGTAAAATTTTCTATTATAGAGATTTCATCGTCATTAACTTTAATTTCTTTATATAAATTTTTATCAAATACATAAAGAGTAAAGTTTTCATTACTTAATATTTTTTTGTGAAGTTCATCTGTATAATAATGATTATTAGCTTTTTCTGAAAGGTTTATGTATTTAGGACTAAATAGCCCACAGCCATTTAATAAAAGATACACTAACATAATTAATGAAATAAAACTTAACTTTTTCAATAAATAGTCCTCCTAAAAACATGCTTTTATTTAATAAATTTATTCACATTAATTTTGTTTAGAACTTTAGTTTTAGGTGCTGTTTTAAAACCGTGTTGATATTGTTACATATTGTTCAGTGGGCTAAAGAATTAATATAGGAAACTCGACTCATATTCATTCGCTGAGTAAGTTCGAGCAACAAAATATAAAATTTTGATTCTCACTTAAGAACATCTAAATGAATATAGTCCCATTCCAGCTTGCTCCAAAGACAAGCTTCGGACAAGCAACTAATGTGACAATACTCATTAAGAGTTCTAAAAGTCCAATTCTAATGCCCACTGAACAAAAATGTAACAATATCAACACTATATTAAAACAGGACCTAGTTTTAATAACTATATGCCTAAAATTAAATTTATATTATGGTGATATTAAAAAAAAGATTGAGTATGAATAAATAGTAATAATATTTTTTTGGAGGACGATATGTACATTATTGCTACAGTGGGACCTAATATAAAAGAGAAAAAGGTATTAAAAGAGATAGTTTATAATGGTGCAAATGCATTAAGGCTTAATTTTTCACATGGAAGTAACAGTGAATTTTTAGAATATTTAAAAATGGCTAGAGAAATAAAAAAAGATATAGTCATAATTTTAGATTTATCAGGTAATAAAATAAGAGTATCGAATAGTTTAATGAGTATATATAAAATATATGATGGTGAGGAGGTATATTTTTGTGGCGAAGATAAATATGAAGAAATAAAGAATAAGATACATAAGAATAGTAAAATAATACCATTAAATATAAAAAACAAAGTACTAAAAGAAAATGAATATAATCAAATAAGTATTAAAGATAATACAATGTTATTTAACGTTTTTAAGAGAGAAAATGATTTAATTAAAGCTAGTACAGTAACAGGTGGAGTTATTAGAGGTGGTAAAGGATGTAATATAAAAGGTTTAGATAGAGAATATATGAATTTAAGTAAAAAAGATAAAGATGATATTGAGTTTGGTATTAGAAATAAAGTTGATATAATATGTCAATCATTTGTTGAAACTGAAAAAGATATTGAAGAGGTTATAAAAGTTATTGACACATGTAATGTTGAAAATTATAAGCCAAAGATTTGGGCTAAAATTGAAACGTTAAAGGGTGTAAATAATATAAAAAATATTGCGTCTAAAGTAGATGGTATAGTAATAGCTAGAGGGGATTTGATTCCAGAAACGTCAATAGAAGATACACCAATATATGAAAATAAAATTATAAAGGATTTAGTAAAAAGCAATAACAAAGAGATTATTATTGCAACTCATGTTTTAAATAGCATGAAGAGTGGAAAGATAGCTTCAATATCAGAAGTTGAAAGCATATATCATTTTATAAAAAATGGAGTAACAGGTTTTTTATTAGCTGGTGAGACATCGATTGGTAGAGCACCAATAAAAACAGTAAAGTTTTTAAATGAATTAATTGAAAAGTATTATAGAAATGATAATGTATAATAAGTTAAAGGATGATTTAGTATCTACAATTTGGTTAACAATATTAATTATTAGTATGATATTACTAAAGAAAATTTATAATATTTTTATATTATGTTTATAACAATAAAATATTAGTAATATAAACATGACTTTATAAATCGCACTACTTTATTAAATAGTAGTGCGATTATTTAATTTATTCAAAGAAATTATTAAACAGTATTTATATATAAAACTATAAAAATTACTATAAAGTTAATTTAATTCAAAAATATAAAGAAAAAACATAAAATTTTGTATAAAAAAATAAATTTTTAAAATTTTTTGAAACAAAATAAGACAAAATTATATAATATGCTATATAATTATTATAAAGTAAAATGATGCAAACAATAGGGGGAGGTTCTATGAAAAACAATATTAGAGTTAATTTTAAAATTGATTCAATAAGAAAAAAATTAACTTACACACTAATTCCAATAGGGATAATAGCTTGTGTTTTATTATCCGCTGGAGCAATATATTTTTCTAGCAGAGCTATAATTAATACAGGAAAAGGATTATTACAAGAAACAAGTAGAATAGCAGGAGAAGAAGTTAATGGACTTTTAAAGGAAAAACTTAAAACAGTTTCAGCACTAGCATCTATTCCAGATATAGGGAATAATAATACCCCATTAGAAACAAAGCTTAGCATTATGCAAAAATATGCTGAAATTCAAAATGACAATAACATTGGAATTGTGTATGGAACAGATGGAATAATTCATTATATAAATGGTTCAGAGGTTGATATTCGTGATAGAGATTTTTACATTGAAGCAATGAAAGGAAATTCATACATATCAAAACCTTTTATTAGTAGAATAGATGGAAAACTTATTGTAGCATTGTCAGCTCCAATAAAATCAGGGAATAATGTAGTTGGAGCAGTAGTAACACTTAGAGATGGAAATGATTTTTCAAATATATCAAATAATATAAAAGTTTTAAAAAATGGAGAAGCTTTTTTAATAGACAATGAAGGTACATACATAGCTAATAAAAGTCAAGAAAAAGTTGATAATGCGTATAATGTGATAAAAAAAGGAACTACTGAAGATGAAAAAAATCTAACAACAATTTTTAATATCATGATTAAAGGTGGCAATGGTGTAGAAGAATGGCATACCAAGGCTGATGATTTCTTTATAGGATATGCTCCGGTTGGAGATTTAGGTTGGTCTGTTGGAATTTCTATTACTAGAGCAGAATTATTAAGCGAACTAACAACTATGAATGTAATACAAATAGTAATAGCGATTTTTGTAATATTGTTACTTGCTTTTGCAATTTTAAAAATTTCATTAGAAGTATCAAAACCAATAATTGCAGTAAAAGAAGTTATGGATAAAGTTAAAGGAGGAGATTTTACACAAAAAATTGATGAAAAATATTTAATGGATAAAACTGAGATAGGTAGTATGTGTACAGGCTTAATGGATACATTACAAGTTATCACAAATATGTTAGGTAATATTAAAAGTAATTCTAATAAAGTAGATAATCAAGCAAGTAGTCTAGCTGCTATTTCAGAAGAAATGACAGCATTAACATCTAATATAGTTGCTGCTATAGATGATGTAGCAAAAGGAACAACAAGTCAAGCAACTGATTTAACAGATATATCAGCTGAATTAGGCTTATTTGGAGAGCAAGTTGCAGAAGTAAATAAAGATGTGAAAATTATAGATAATTTATTTAGTGAAATAGGCGAAAGAGCAGAAGGTAGCAATGAGGAATTAAAAGATTTGTCAAATGTTATTGTAGGACTTAATAATAACTTTAACAGTTTTAGTGAATCTCTAGATAAGATGACAGGTGATATAAAACAAGTAAATGAAATGACAAATTTAATAAATAGTATTGCAGAACAAACTAATCTGTTAGCACTAAATGCAGCTATTGAAGCTGCAAGAGCAGGCGAATCTGGAAAAGGATTTGCAGTTGTGGCAGATGAAATAAGAAAGCTTGCAGAGATGAGTAAAGATTCATCTAATAATATTTATGATATAGTTAAAAATATTTTACAAAATACCAATGTAATAGTTGAAAAAACTTCTTTAATAAATGATGATATCAAAAAGCAAAATGAAGTAGTTGATAAAACAAGGAATGCATTTAGTAGTATATCAGAAGGGGTTGAATTAGTAGCACCTAAAATAGTTGGAGTTACAGATACATTTAATAATATAAATACTAAAAAAGATGAAATATTAAATAGAGTTGAAAATATATCTGCAATTTCAGAAGAAATATCAGCAACAGCAGAAGAAATATCAGCTTCTTCGCAAGAATTAAATTCAGCAAGTGAAGAAGTAGCTAACTCAGCAGAAAATTTAAGTTTCTCAACAAATGAAATGGATAAAAATTTAGAAGTCTTTAAGATAAAGTAAAAAGAGAGTTTTTAAAAAGCTCTGTTTTAAAAGTATGTTTATATTGTTCAGCGTGCTAAAAAATTTATATAGGACGCTGGACCCACATAAGTTCGATCAAGGTCGTCAACTTAATAATCATGCAAAGATAAAAGTAAAAATATTAAAAAAACACTTAACAATAGCAGGAAAATTTTGAATCCTTTCAGTAAATATTACATTTACTGAAAGGATTTTTTTATGAATAATATTAAATTTTTATCAAGCATTTTCAAAAGCTAGACAGAATATTTCAACTAAAACTTTTAAAGAGCTTTGTAGGGTATTTGTTGACTCTTTCTAGAACTCCAATATAAATATTAAAAGGTGGTATGGATTTAATGTTTTTGATAAGGAAATATTAATTTTTTTTTCTTATGTCTAAAAATAAGTACAATATATTGAGGTAATATGTAATAAAAGGGCTAAAAGCATAGTATATGGTAGTTTTTAACATGATTAAATATAGATTTAAAGGAATTTTTTGTAGAAAAAGGTAAAAAAATTGACAACGCTTACAATGAATGTTAATATATATTTGCAGGCTGGTAAAACGTTTTTTCAAGGAGGAGAAGATATGAGATATTATTGTAAAGATAATGCATTAACAGCACAAATTTATATATTACTGCGTAAAAAAGTGGATTTCAAAGAGTATCAAGAAGAAGATGTAAATGTAGCTTTGGAAAATTCACTTTATACAGTGGTTATTTATGATAATAATCGTCCTATTGGAATTTCTAGAATTGTTGGAGATGATCGTATCGTTTTTTTTATTAAGGATGTTGTTGTAGACCCTCAATATCAAAAAATGGGAATAGGTGATCTTCTTATGGAAAATATGAAGACTTATATCGAGAAGAAAGCGTGTGATGGTGCTTATATTGGTCTTATGTCAACACCAAATTGTGTTCCTTTTTATAAGAAACATGAATTTATTGAACGTCCAAGTACGGGATTTGGACCAGGTATGATAAAATTTTTTGATAGAAATAAGGTGGCAAAATGAAAAATGTAATTGTTTTAGGAAGTCTAAACATGGATTTATCTATTCAATGTGAGGACTTACCAAAGAGTGGTGAAACCATTAATGGATTTGACTTCTTTGTCAATCCTGGGGGTAAGGGAGGAAATCAAGCTGTTGCTTGTGCAAAGCTTGGTACAAATACAAATATGATTGCGAATATCGGAAATGATGTATTTGGAAATGAAATTCTAGAAGCTTTAAAAAAGTATAAGGTTAATATAGAAAATATTCAGATATCTAAAGAGGATTCAACAGGAATTGCTATGGTAATTCGCTCTCATAATGATAACAGAATTATTTTAGGTAATGGTGCAAATCATACTTTAAATTTAGAATTTGTGAAAAAGAAACTAAAAAAAATTAGTAAACCAGGAGATATTTTTTTAACACAACTAGAGAATGAATTCACATTAGTGAATGAAGGAATTGTCTACGCTAAGGAATTGGGTTTATATACAATTTTAAATCCTGCACCTGCTCGCACATTGAATGATGAGATTTATAAGAATCTTGATTTAGTTGTTGTTAATCAAAGTGAATGTCAAGAGTTAACGGGCATATTTCCTAATGATGAAGAAACAAGTCTTGAAGCCTTAAAGGTATTTGAAAAGAAACAGGTAAAAGCAATTATTACTTTAGGAATGCAAGGAAGCATTACAAATTATGACAATGAACCTATTTTTGTACCAATTAAAAAAGTGGATACCGTAGATACAACAAGTGCTGGAGATGCTTATATTGGAGCAATATGTAGTTGTCTAGCTGAAGGCACTAATATGAAGTATGCATTGGAATTTGCAACAAAGATTGCAGCAATAACAGTAACTAGACGAGGTGCACAGGTTTCAATACCATATAAAGAAGAAGTAAAAAATTATTTTAAGGAGGATTAAGAAATGAATAAACGTTCTATTATTATTGATACAGATCCAGGAATTGATGATGCATTAGCTATTGCGATTGCATTATTCAATGAAGAATTAGATGTTAAATTAATCACAACTGTTGCAGGTAATGTTGGGCTAAATAAGGTTACATACAATACTCTATGTTTATTAAAATACTTTGGAAAGGAAAATATTCCTGTTGCTATGGGTGCTGATCGTCCATTGATTCGTGAATATGAAGATGCAAGTAGTGTACATGGAAAAAGTGGAATGGAAGGTTTTGATTTTGAAAAACCTACACAAACTGCTATTAAGGAAAATGCAGTGGATGCAATGCGTAGCGCTATTATGGAAAGTGAAGAACCTATTACTTTAGTTCCAATAGCTCCATTGACCAATATTGCTTTACTATTAAAAACGTATCCAGAAGTAAAAAATAATATTAAAGAAATCGTATTGATGGGTGGTAGTGCAAGTCGTGGTAATAAAGGTGTTATGAGTGAATACAATATTGGAGTTGATCCAGAAGCTGCACATATAGTATTTCACAGTGGTGTGAAATTGACTATGGTAGGTCTTGATGTTGGATTAAAAGCTCTTGTATTACCAGAAGATAGTGAACATATCAAAGGAATGAATAAAACTGGTAAAATGGCTTACTGCCTATTTAAGAAATATCGTGGTGGAAGTTTCAATACTGGATTAAAAATGTATGACAGTACTGCAATTGCCTATCTATTGAAGCCAGAATTATTTGAAGCAGTAGAAACATATTTAGATGTAGAACTTCATGGTTCTATGACTCATGGATGTACACTTGTTGACTTAAAAGGTTATCTAGGGAAAGCAAATAATGCAACTGTATGTCTAGATATTAATGGAGATGAATTTAGAAAGTGGTTTGTAGATGCAATTGAGAAATGTATATAAGATATTAGGAGGAAAATTTATATGAATGACATCATTATGTATTGTTCAGCACTGATTTCAGTTATTGTTGTAATAATTATGCTGATCAAAAAAATGGATATTAAAATTACATTGTTTGCTATGGGAATTGTGTTAATGTATATTGCAATTGCTACAGGAAATACCATTGCTATTAGTGAGTTTAAATCAACAGGACTAATTCTTTTAGATCCAATAAAGGCTGTAATTAATCAGTTTGAATCCACATTGCCAGCAGCTGGTTTCATTATTTTAATATTAGGTGGATATTCTACTTATATGACAAGTATTGGTGCAAATGAAGTTACTGTTCACACATTAACAAAACCAATTAAGAGAATAAAATCTGTATATATTCTTGTACCACTTGTATTTTTGATTGGGAATTTGTTATCATTGGTTATTCCTAGTGCTTCTAACTTGGCTATTATTTTACTTGCTACATTGTATCCAGTATTACGTCAGGCTGGTATGACTCCAATAACAGCAGCTGCTGTTATTGCTACAACTGCAACTGTTATGCCTACTCCACTTGGAGGTGATAATGTTGCTATTGCTACGGAATTGGCAAAATATCCACAATTTGCAGGGCTAAGTGTTACTGATTATGTAATACATTATCATGCTATTGTTTCTATACCAACATTAATTATAATGGCTATCGCTCACTTTTTCTGGCAAAAATTTATGGATAAAAAGAACGGTAAAGTTAATTCAAAAGAAGAAAATATTGAATTAAAAGAAATAAAATCTATCCAAGAAGGAATTTTATATCGTTTTGTATATACTATCCTTCCTATTTTTCCAATTTTATTATTAATCATTGTTTATATTATCCGTTCTACATCAGGAAAAAATATTGATATAAGTGTTTCGGTTGCTTCTTTAATATCGTTCATAATTGCTATTATTTGTGAATGTATTCGTACTAAAGATATAAACAAGACTTTAAAGCAAACAGAAAATTTCTTTAAAGGAATGGGAAATTCTCTACCAATAGTTGCTTTACTTGTTGCTGCTAGTGTATTTGTATTAGGACTGAACTCTATAGGATTGATTCAAGCATTACAAAAGGCAATGTTGGGTATTCATGGCTCAGGTTTAGGATTCGTATTACCATTGATTTTAATGGGATTAACTATTATTATTGTATTATTAAGTGGAAGTGGAACTGCATTGTTTTATGCTATGATTCCATTGGTGGTACCATTAGCTACTGCAGCTGGAATAAGTCCAATTGCTATTTCTATTCCTATGGGATTATGCGGTAATCTGATGCGTGCAGTATCACCAGTTGCTGCGGTAGTAGTAATTGTTGCAGGTACTATAAAGGTGAACCCATTAGATATAGTAAAACGTACTTCTGTTCCGATGATTGCTGGTGTCATCACGATGTTTACTTTATCTATAATTCTATTTGTATAATAAAAAATTCACTTATGATAGTGAAAATATGATAAAATAAAGGTAATTATTTTTTAAATAATTACCTTTATTTAATAGAATTAGATTCTATTAAGTTGTTATGAAAAAATAGCTTAATGTTTTATAGGATTATTTTGGGAGGGTTTATGAAAGTAACAATTAAGGACATAGCAAAGAAAGCAGAGGTTAGTATCAGCACTGTTTCTCTTGTATTAAATAATAAGCCATGTCGTGTAGCAGAGAATACGCGAAAAAAAATCAAACAAATTGCAGAAAAATATAATTATAAGGCAAACCAAACCGCAAGAAGTTTGGTTACAAAAAAATCAAATATTCTTGGCTTAATAATTCCAGATATTGAAAATCTGTTCTTCTCTGCTTTATGTAAACAAATTGAGGAGTATTGTCGTTCACTTGGATATGCAATTATTATAGTAAATTCAAATGATCGTAAGGAAGATGATCATTTGCTTATTGATCTACTTGTTTCTAGAGGTGTAGATGGTATATTTATTACTGTTAGTAATGAATCATTATTAGATTCTAAAAGTATACAGAAAACATTATCAGACTTTACTATCCCTTATGTTATGGTAGATAGAGTTTATCCAGAAATACATTGTAATAAAGTATATTTTGACAATGAATTGGGTGCTTATTTGGCTATTAAAAAGTTTGTAGAATATGGTCATTCAAAAATAGCTTGTGTAGGAATATCTGAGATAAGTAAGAATGGTTCTTACAGGGTAGTAGGTTATCGTAAAGCTATGGAATATTTTAAACTTCCTGTACCAGAGTCTTATATATTAGATGGAAATTATCGTTTTCAAGGTGGATATGATTGTGGATTAAAACTTTTAGATAGTGATATTACTGCTATATTTGTATGTAATGATATGATGACATTAGGGCTTATGCGTTGTTTTCAGGAGCATAATAAAAGAGTACCTGAAGATATTTCTATTATAAGTTATGATAATACTCTAAATCCTTTTATGCAAGGTACAGAAATCACAAGTATTGATCAAAATATTGAGAAATTAGCACTTACTGCATGTGATATTTTGATTGAAAATATCAAACAGCCTAATATAGAAAAGAAAACTATTTGTTTGGAACCACATCTAATTGAAAAGGATAGTGTTAAAAAATTATAGTTTTATTAGGACGTATTTAAGCGGTATTGGTTGTGATGAAGAAACAGACTTAATTTCAAATGTAACAATATCAACACTATATTAAAAAAGATCCTAAATAAATTATAAAAAAGCTGTATTTAACATTAAATTTTGTTAAATACAGCTTTTTTAACTATTAATTGTATATTGTATTGTTATTTAGTTGGAAATACCTAAGATGCTTTATGAATTTTATTTAAGTAAAAAGTTATTATAAGTGTTAATGCATAATCAAATATTAAAAATACAACCTGAGCAATTATAAATAAAAGGTAAATGGGCAATTTAAGTTCATTAATACCTAAGAATGAACTTATTAAAAAATAACCAATTCCTAATAAGAAGTTAAATGAAATAAGTTTTAATATTATCTCTATAGCGAATTTATTTAATTTCTCTATTAAACACTTAATAATTCCATAAATTCCAAAAAATAAACCATAATAAATAGCTATGTCTATTTTTACAAGAAAAAAACTAAGAATAGTAGATGATATATAAACTAATAAAGCATTTTTAACAGATGTTCTTATTATACATATAGGAATTAAGCAAGATGCAATTGTAAGTACTGTTAGGGTGCTAACTGGTAAAATAGAAGCTGAATATAATATAATTAAAGTCAAAGCAATTACTATACCACCTTGAGCTATATTGTTAGATTTCATTATAGTCACCTTGATTTAATAGATTAACAACAACCTATTAAATCTCCTCCCATGCATTCACAAAGACTATCTAAACACCAAAGCTGAATACAACAATCACAAGCATCATTAGAGTTTCTATTAGTTGTTCTGTAGTAGTTATTAGAAAATCCAGAACTTCTTTGTTTTAAAGAATTCAATCCTTGTCTATATTCAAAGTTATTAGGGTCCATATTAACAGCAGTATTTATATGTTCTAAAGCAGCATCAAACCAATTTTTATTTAAGCATACAACACCATATAAATAATGCCACTCAGCATCTCTATTAGATATGGCATTTAATTTACTTTCTGCAAGTGATGTTTTACCAGATTGTATTAATTGTCGTATCTCTTGATAAATGTAAGAACTATTTGAATAGGTATTGCTGTTAGATTGACTACTATGATTATTGTGTGAGCCTTTAGTTAATTCAGTATAAGCTGCATTAATTTCTCTCATTTTTTGTTCGGCTAACTCTTTTAATGGATTATTACCATATTGATCAGGGTGATATTGTTTTGTAAGTTTTCTATAAGCAATTTTTATTTCTTCTTGAGTTGCGTTAGGATTTAATCCTAGTACCTCATATGGATTCATTATTGAAGTCACTTCCTTTATTTTCATTTGTAGTAAGCACACTGGTCTATTATTTTTTTGAATGTGCTTTAGTCTTGTTATTTTATTTCATATGCCTTATCTATGATGTTTATATATTTATCCATTAAACCTAATTCAATTATATTATGAAGTATATCTTTATTTTTGTTTAAATTCAATTTTGATAGATTATCTTTACATGTGCATGCACAATTTAATATGGTAAATTCTATTCTGGGTTTTATTAGTGTAACAAGTTCTGTGTAATTTAAATTTTCTTTATTATATAAAAAATTTATAGGATTAAACTTATTTTTTTCAATGTCAGATTTCAGATCATCTAGAGCATCTATTAAGTAAATCCATTTTCCTATAGAGTACCCAAGAGAATATAGAATATTTCTTAAAGTTTCATTATCATCGTTTAGTTTATAGGGGTAATCCTTTAATATATCTCCAACAAGCTTACTAAAAGGATCACATATTTCATCTATAGATGTAAAATTCTTATCTTGTTCTAAGAAAGATAATTCTTCTAAATGTTTTTGAATTTTAGAATTAATTAAAATTATAGCTTTGGGGAATTTTCTTTTATATGGTGAAAGCATTATTACTTTCAATTTACTTTTCAAATTTTTATCATCTTGTACATCATCTAATAATTTATAATAAAATAATGATAAATTCATAGATGAGGAATAAGATATTGCATTGTTGTTAATTACAATAGGTTTTTTGGAGCTTGGATGAATTAAACACCTACATGAAGTGACCTCGATTTCTTGAGGGATTAATCCATCTAACAATAATGCAAGAAAAGTCATATCATAATTTAATGCCATTCTTGGAAGGTTGCCAAAATCTTTTTTTATTTGAAAGCATAATCCACAATAATAACTCTTAAATCTATTATAATCTTTTACTTTCATTTCTGCTTTTAATGGAGTAACATATCCAAACAATAAAAAACACTCCTTATAAAATTATATATAAAGTATTTTTAAATAAATAACTGGCAAGTATTCTTATCTTTTTTTGTACTATGTTACGTAAAGGAGGGTAGATAATAATATCAGGATTAATTACCTCTTCTCTATTTTGTAGTTAAAAAACTAAGAGTTATTTGACAAGTTAGTTATTTTACAATATATAAATTCATTATACAGAAAGTAAATTTGTTAAACAACAAACTTTTTATTACAGTACAAATATTAAGAAAAATATAATTAGTTATCTTCGAAAAAATAGAAAGATTTTCATTTTTTTTTGAAAAAAGCCTTTACAACGAATAATAATTATTATATAATAAATTTTGTTAAGAGAAATTAAATATAAAAAATAATTAAAAAGTAAAAATGAATATAAAAAATAAATTAAAAAATAGGGGGAACTAAATTATGAAAAAATTTGTTTGTACAGTATGCGGATATGTATATGAGGGAGAAGCAGCACCAGAAAAATGTCCATTATGTGGAGTAGGTCCAGAGAAGTTTATAGAAAAATCAGGAGATTTATCATTTGCAGATGAGCATGTAATAGGAATAGGTAAAGATGTAGATCCAAGAATAGTAGAAGGATTACAAGCAAACTTTGCTGGAGAATGTACAGAGATAGGAATGTATCTTGCAATGTCAAGACAAGCAGACAGAGAAGGATTCCCAGAAGTAGCAGCAGCATATAAAAGAATAGCATTTGAAGAAGCAGAACATGCAGCAAAATTTGCAGAATTACTAGGAGAAGTGGTAAATGCAGATACAAAGAAAAACTTAGAATTAAGAGTAGATGCAGAACATGGAGCATGTCAAGGGAAGAAAGACCTAGCAACACTTGCAAAACAATTGAACTTAGATGCAATTCATGACACAGTACATGAAATGTGCAAAGATGAAGCAAGACATGGAAAAGCTTTCAAAGGATTATTAGATAGATACTTTGCATAAGACACATTTAACAAAGTAAATTAAAATAAAAATCATTTTAAAATCCCTAAAGCCATTTTAAATATATTTTACAGATAAGCAGATGTTTAGAATTACTACTTCTAAATATCTGTTTTTTGTAAGCTTTTTTATGTTTAACAAATTTATTGACAATATTATTTGTGCCTAAAATTAAAGCAAATAAGAAATTTGAGAAAATTTTCATTTTTTTAATTTTTTTCGAAAAAAGCCTTTACAACAAATAATAATTATTATATAATAAATTCTGTTGAGAGAAATTAAATATAAAAAAATAATTAAAAAGTAAAATGAATATAAAAAAATAAATTAAAAAAATAGGGGGAACTAAATTATGAAAAAATTTGTTTGTACAGTATGCGGATATGTATATGAGGGAGAAGCAGCACCAGAAAAATGTCCATTATGTGGAGTAGGCCCAGAGAAGTTTATAGAAAAATCAGGAGATTTATCATTCGCAGATGAACATGTAATAGGAATAGGTAAAGATGTAGATCCAAGAATAGTAGAAGGATTACAAGCAAACTTTGCTGGAGAATGTACAGAAATAGGAATGTACCTTGCAATGTCAAGACAAGCAGACAGAGAAGGATTCCCAGAAGTAGCAGAAGCATATAAGAGAATAGCATTTGAAGAAGCAGAACATGCAGCAAAATTTGCAGAATTACTAGGAGAAGTGGTAAATGCAGATACAAAGAAAAACTTAGAATTAAGAGTAGATGCAGAACATGGAGCATGTCAAGGAAAGAAAGACCTAGCAACACTTGCAAAACAATTGAACTTAGATGCAATTCATGACACAGTACATGAAATGTGCAAAGATGAAGCAAGACATGGAAAAGCTTTCAAAGGATTATTAGATAGATACTTTGCATAAGACACATTTAACAAAGTAAATTTAAAATAAAAATCATTTTAAAATCCCTAAAGCCATTTTAAATATATTTTACAGATAAACAGATGTTTAGAATTACTACTTCTAAATATCTGTTTTTTTAGCCACTATTGTAAACCATAGTATAATGTCGAGTTGATAATTGCTGGAATATAAATATAATTATATATAGGATATCTAAAAAAAATAATAGTCCAATATCAACACGGTTTTAAAACAGAACCAAATATTATGAAGGTGGAATTATATGTTTGATTTAGCAAAGATTATACTTGGAATATTTATTGGAGTTTTACTAAAAGAAAGAATAAAAAAAGCAGTAAATATATAATGAAAAAGAACAAACTTAAATTTATCGGGACTCTAGATAGTTTTGTGTTATTAACACATTTATCATTAAAATATTACTGGAAATTTTGTTTTCTGGTAATATTTTTTTATTTTTAGTAAATACTAAAAATATGTTT
>NZ_FOMG01000036.1 GCF_900112485.1 Clostridium uliginosum | reverse complement strand
TATTTCATATAAATATTATGCGCAAAAAAGTGGATTCAAATTAATGAATCCACTTTTTTTATCGGCTAGTATCAAATTTATTTTGATACAGCCTCTTTTTATTTATTTATTTATTTATTTATTTATTTATTTTATCAATAAATAAACTTATTCTTCTTAATGCTTCTATAATATTATCCATAGAAGATGCATAACATGCTCTAATAAAGCCTTCTCCACAATCACCAAATGCATTTCCAGGTACAGTTAAAACTTTTTGATCTCTAAGAAGTTTTTCACAAAACTCATCAGATGTCATTCCTGTAGATTTAATACATGGGAATACATAAAAAGCACCTAATGGTTCAAAACAATCTAATCCCATTTTCCTAAATCCATCAACTAAAACTCTTCTTCTTCTATTATATTCCTTAACCATTTCTTCTACACTATTGTCTCCATTTTTCATAGCTTCTATGGCTGCATATTGAGCTGTTGTTGGTGAACACATTATTGCATATTGATGTATCTTTTTCATAGCCTCTATTAATATAGGATGTCCACATATATATCCTAATCTCCATCCAGTCATAGCATATGCTTTTGAAAATCCATTTATAACTAATGTTTTTTCTTTCATTTCTGGGAAAGATGCTATTGAAACATGCTCCTTTCCATAACAAAGTTCTGCATATATTTCATCTGAAATAACAATAATATCTTTATCTTTCAAAACTTCTACTATGCCTTGTAATTCATCTCTAGTCATAATAGCACCCGTTGGATTATTAGGGAAAGGAACTATTACTACTTTTGTTTTTGGAGTAATTGCTTCTTCTAAAAGTTTTGGAGTAAGTTTAAATTCATCTTCTGCTCTAAGATTTATAACCTTAGCTGTAGCGCCTGTAAAGGCTGTGCATCCTTTATACGCTACAAAGCTTGGTTCCGGTATAATAACCTCATCTCCAGGACCTGTTAATGCTCTAAGTGCTAAATCAATACCTTCACTACCCCCTACTGTAACTAGTATTTCATCTGTAGGATTATAAGTAAGATTAAATTTTCTATATAAGTATTTTGATATTTCATGACGAAGCTCTATAAAACCTGCATTTGATGAATAATGAGTATGGCCTTCTTCAAGAGAATAAATTCCAGCTTCTCTTATATTCCAAGGAGTAACAAAATCAGGTTCTCCAACTCCAAGTGATATTACATCCTCCATTTCATTTATCAAATCAAAATATTTTCTTATTCCCGAAGGAGGCATATTTTTAACATTGTCTAAAATCATATCTTCTAATATCATATGAATATTGCCTCCCTATCATCTATTTGCTTTGATCTAAATATAGTTCCATGATCTTTATATTTCTTTAGAACAAAGTGTGTACTAGTACTAAGAACATATTGTTGTATAGCTAGTTTTTCTGATACAAAAAGTGCTACGTCTCTCATAGTTTTTCCTTCAACTATAACTGTTAAATCAAATCCACCAGACATTAGATAACAAGCTTTAACTTCTGCAAATTTATATATTCTTTCAGCTACTTTATCAAATCCTGCTCCTCTTTGAGGTGTTATATTAACTTCAATTAATGCAGTTACACTTTCCTTTCCTGTGTTATCCCAGTTTATTAAAGTTGTATAACCTGCTATTATACTTTGTTCCTCATAATCCCTAATAGCTTCCCTAACTTCTTCCACACTTTTCCCAACCATAACTGCTATTTGTTCATCAGAATATCGGCTGTTTTTTTCTAGCATTTCTAATACTTCTTTCATTAAAAATACCTCCTTTAAAATTTTTTTGAATATGCCTAAAATAAAAAAATCCCTCATCCCCAAAAAGGGACGAAAGATTTACTTCGCGGTACCACCCTAATAAGCAATTAATTGCTCACTCAGTTGAAATATTAAAAAAATATTCCACCCTCTATAACATGAGGGACACGTCATCATCTATTTAAGAATATAAGGCATATTAAAGAAAATAACAAGTCAAAGATGCGACGTATATTTTGTGTCAGACAAGGAGATGAAATCATTTCACAGCCAAGCTATGGGATGATTTTACCGACGTGAGTAGAGAACCAAAATCTATGATTTTGCGTGAATCACTTACTCAGCGAGTGTATACGAGTCGAGCTTCCTTATGACGCAAAATAGACTAGCTGACTTCCTTGTTATTTATTGTAATGTGCCTAAATTCTTATTTTTTAATGTGCAATTCAAAGGCTGCTTCTATAATTTCACTTACTAGATTCACACCATCATCTAGCTCTCTGAAAAGTTTCCCATTATATACTATTCCTTATCACTATCTTTTAAATTATTATTTTTATATATTATAAACACAAATCAACTTTAAATTCAATAGTATTTTACAAATATATTGAAATTTAACTCTATATTTTAAATCCGTGCTGATATTGTTATATATTGTTAAGCGGTCTAAAAATTAATATAGGGAACTCGATTCATATATATTCGCTGAGTAAGTTAGAGAAACAAAATATAAAATACCAACAGGGAAAGTTCTGTTAGCCAAATACAAGATTTGGAACATCACTTTTTGACTCTCACTTAATCTTACTTCCGCATTAAAACATAACAACTCATCTTAGGTACTTTAACTATATTATCTTCAATATATGCTAATTCCTCATTCCCTGCTAACTTCTCATTTACAACAATTGACCAGCCACTTTCACTTAAAGTTACTTCTACGTTATTTGTATTAGCATTGTATATAACAGCTATGTTATACCAACTATCTTGCACTGAAGTTACTTTTAAAGTAAATGCCACTACATTATCTGCATTGAAATTTTTTCCTTTTTCCAAAAACATTAAATTTTCTCTTATTTCATTACTACTATTCATCCTAAAAGCTTTGTGCGCTTTTCTTAAAGATATCAAGCCTTTATAATATTCAGTAACATCTTTATATTTTAATGTTCTACTCCAATCTAAAGCATTAACACTATCTGGGGAATTGTAACTATTATGATTTATTGTTCCATCTACATTAACTTTACTTCTTAAAAATTCTTCTCCTGCTTGAAAAAACACTAGTCCTTGTGAACTTAAAATTATTGCTGCTGCTAACTTATTCATTGCTATTAATTCTTCTTCTGAATAATTTTTATTAACAACGCATAATTTATCCCATAATGTGTAATTATCATGTGCTGATATATAATTTACCGTTTGATAAGGTTCATTTGCCCAAGGAAATTTCGAATAACATAATTTATCATATTGTATTTGATTATGTTTTGTAGAAGCTACTACTCCAGATTTTATTGTTTCTTCTAAACCATATCTTCCATTAACAAACCCATTTGCAGCCGCATCAAATACTTGCCCCTTTACTGCGTCTCTAATATCATCACTAAACGCTGCAATTTGCATGTTAACATATTTTCTCATATTATTTTTAATAGATTTATCTTCATCTGGTAAAGGTGAACTTCCTCCAGTCCATCCCTCCCCATACATTATTATTGAATTATCTATCAAATCTAAATTTTTTCTTATCTCTTTCATAGTCTCTATGTCATGTAACCCCATTAAGTCAAATCTAAAACCATCTATATGATATTCTTTAGCCCAATAAAGTATAGAGTCAATTATAAATTTTCTTACCATCATTCTCTCAGATGCAAGTTCATTTCCACAACCAGATCCATTTGAAAAGCTTCCATCTGGATTCTGTCTATAATAATAATTAGGAACTATTAAATTCAAATTAGAATTATGAGTTTCATATGTGTGATTATACACAACATCCATAACTACCCTTATCCCTGCTTTGTGTAATTCTTGAACCATATTTTTAAATTCTTGTATTCTTTTTTCTCCTAAGTAGGGATTTATAGAATATGAACCTTCAGGAACATTATAATTTTTAGGATCATATCCCCAATTATATTCTTTATTATCAAATTTAGATTCATCCACAGTTGAGTAATCAAAAGTTGGCATCAAGTGTACATGTGTTATTCCTAGTTCTTCAATGTAATCTAAGCAAGTCTTCTCTGATGTACCTGGTATTCTTGTACCTTTCTGACATAAACCACTATACTTGCCCTTAAACTTATCATCAACACCTGAAGTTTCACTTATTGAAAAATCTCTAATATGTATTTCATATATAATTGAATCTGTTGGTGCTTTAAAGTCTGGTTTAACATCTTCCTCCCAGCCTTTAGGATTTGTTGATTCTAAATCTATTACCATGCCTACGTTTCCATTAACCCCTACTGCTTTTGCATATGGATCAACAACTTCATGTTCATTTCCATTGTTTGTTACTATATAATTATAGTAAATACCATTTAAGTTGCCCATGACTTCTAAAAACCAAACACCATTTTCTTTTCTTTCCATGTGTATAATCTTAGTATCTTCATTATTATACAATATTAATTTTACATCTTCTGAAATAGGTGCCCATAAAATAAATCTAGTTTTTTCATTTGAGTAAATTGCTCCTAAATCCCCTATATAATTTTCTAAACCATCTCTTATACCATTTATCATAATTTTAGCCACCTTTTAAACTTTAGCTATGTTTTAATTCAATATTGATATTGTAATATAATAGCGAACTGACATTGAAATTTGCTTTAGGCACCTGTAACACTTGTAATAAAATAACAAAACCAAGATGTGTCCTATATTACAATACCAGCACTATTTTTAAACATAGCCTGAAATTTATATATATTTATTACTTCTACAATCTAATTTTATCCGATAGCTAGCATCCGTAATGCTCCTACTTCTCCAAGTGGATGATAACGGCTGCACGCTCCTTATATAACGATTTTTAAGTTTCAGATGGTGTTAAAACCCCATCTGAAACTAAGAACTCCGTTTATATACGCTTAATAGTTTTACATATAATGTAATTATATATCATATATAACACAAATATCAATTTTTTCGATAATCATTATAACATAAGGCATATTAAAATAACTAATCAAAAAAACTAAGAATTTTTGACTAGTTATTTATTGGGAGATTCCTAATTAGGCACATGAAATAAAATAACAGACCAAAGATGTACCTTATTAAGGAATAACAACTTCTATTTTGTTATCAACTACTCCTATTATACTTCTTTCGTTCTTAATATAATCTTTTATAATATTGATAGCGTCTTTAGTTATAACCTCACCTGCACAAATTAAAGGTATTCCTGGTGGATATGGGACTATCATTTCTTTTGATATTTTCCCTTCACTTTCTTCTATAAAACATAGTTTTCCTTGTAACTTAAAAGTTTCATAAGGTTCTAATACCTTCTTTGGAATTATAGAAAAATATTTTGCTTTATTATCATCTTTTAATAAACTTAAATTGAGCCCTACTATAGCATCATATATAGTGTTAAAATCTCTTTCTGTATTAAATGGTGATAAAATCAAAACTACACCTCGTGAAAAACTCATCTCTGCTTGTATTTTTTTAGTTCTTAAATAATCTAAAAGTTTGTGTCCACTAAAGCCTTTTGGAAGCATCATTATATATCTAGTTATATCTATATCATAATCTTCTTTTAAATCTTCTTTTGAAATTATATGCACTTTATTAATCTTATTGATTTTCTCTCTCCATTTTTCGCAAACTGCTATTAAGAGTTCATAATCGCCCTTTCCATACTTATCCAAATAATATCTTGCATAATCTAAAGATGCCATAATTAAATAAGATGGTGATGTAGTCATAAAAGCTTTTAAATAAAATTCTATGTTTCCACACTCATTATTAACCAATAAGTATGAGCCCTGCGTAAGTGCTGGCAATGTTTTATGAGCACTTAAAATAACATAATCTCCTAAAGAAGCTACAGATTTAGGTAATCTATCATTTATCCCAAAGTGAGCACCATGTGCTGCATCAATAATAATTTTTAATCCTTTTTGCTTTAAGTCTTTAATAATTTCTTCAATATCATAACAAATACCAAAATAATTAGGATAAGTCAAAATAATCCCTTTAGGATTTTGGCACTTTTTTATTGCATCATAGATATTTTCTTTATTAGGAGGAAAAAATAAATCATTTTCATAATCTATAACAGGTTCAATATATGTAACCTTTAATTTTCTTAAAATAAGTCCATTATAAATTGACTTATGACAATTTCTCTCAACTACTACCTCGTCACCCTCATTAAATGCATCAAAAATAGAAACTAAATTTCCACCTGAACTTCCATTGATCATAAAATAAGCTTTTTTTACATTATAAGTTTTACTAAGTAACTCCTGAGCTTCTTTAATTACACCTTCAGGACAATGAAGATTATCTAGTGGCTCAACTTCTGTTATATCAATATAACCTAAATTCTCTGCAAATTTCTTTCCTATACTATCTCTTAAAAATCCTATGCCACTTTTATTTCCTGGCATAGAAAGTATTAAATTCTTCTCTTCATGATACTTTAATAATTCATTTAATAATGGTAATTTTGTATTCATTATATATCCGTTGCCAAAACCTTATAAAACTTTATAAAGCTTGTTTAATTCCCCATTCAACCTATCCCATTTTGCTAAAAGCTACTTTGGTTTGATATAATAGTCCAGGGGCTTAACTTCCCATACAACGCATGGTACACCTCAGTCATAATTGTTTAAGTAATTATGCTGAATATCTGCTAAGATTTATACTTGCATTATAATCTCTATCTATAGCAAAACCACATTCTTCACAGATATAAGTTCTTTCAGATAATGAAAGTTTAGTTTTTACATGACCACACTCACTACAAGTCTTTGATGAGGGATACCACTTATCAGCTTCAACAAACTCTATGCCATTGAATTCACATTTATATTGTATTTGCCTTTTAAACTCATATAAACATTGTTCTGTTATTTCTTTAGATAAGTATTTGTTTTTAATCATACCTTTTATATTAAGTGTTTCCATGACTACTCTTGATGGCTTGGTTTTCACTATCTCGTTAGTAGCTTGGTGTAGGTGATTAGTTCTTATATTTGCTAATCTCCTATGAAGTAATTTAACTTGCTTTTCGAGTTTTGCAATGTTCTCGGTTTTGACATACTCCTTTCCGTTTCTATTTTTTTCATATTTTCTTGAACATTGTCTTTGTTTTCTTTTCAATATCTTTTTAAGCTTTTTTACCTTCTTTGTTTTATTAATATTTTTAAAGGTCATTCCGTTGGAGCATATAGCTAAATCTTTTATGCCAACATCAATTCCTATGCTCTCATTAGTTAGTTCTAATTTAGGTTGTTCCTTTTCTATTCCAACGGCTACAAACCAATATTTTCCGTCAAAACTTATCCTTGGATTAGTGTATTTACAATTCATAGGTATTGAGTTTTTCTTTACAGTAATCCAACCTATTTTTTCAATTAATACTGCATTATCTTTAACTTTAAGTTTTGAAGTATCGTTGTAAAATGATGGTTTAGCTTTTTTTCTACTCTTAAATCTTGGTTTATCTGATTCGACTTTAAAAAACTTTTTATAAGCATTACAAGCATCTTTAACAGCTTGTTTAGCTACATTGTTAGATACTCCACTCAGCCAATTTAATTTATCTTGTTTTAATACTGTTATCTCTTTTCTTAAATCATTATCAGATATAAACTTACCACCATTTTTATAATTTTCTTCTTGTCTTGCAAGTGTCCAGTTATAAATAAATCTTGCAGTGCCAACTGATTTCCATAATTTTTGTTCTTGTTCTTTAGTTGGAAATAATCTAACTTTATTCCCTAGTATCATTCTCCAACAACTCCTTAATCATTTTCTTTGCTTTATTAGCTCTTTTACCTTGCAATCTACAACTAAAAACTGTAACGATTTGAATTAAATCTTCAACTAATTCCTGTTCTTCTGTCTTTTCAGTATTATCTATGATTTCAATAGTAGTACCATATTTATTGCATAGATTCTCTATAATTTCAAAACCAAACCTTAACAATCTATCTTTATATAGAATTACTATCTTTTCAACTTCTGAATTAGTTATCATATCTATTAGTTGATTTAATCCTTTTTTATTGTAATTTATCCCACTTCCTATGTCTTGTATGATTTCAAATTGATACCCTTTAGCGATCATATATGTTTTAACATTTTCTATTTGTCTTGCTAAATCATCTTTTTGTTTATGAGAACTAACTCTACAATATCCAATTACTTTTTTAGTTTTAGTTTCAATACCTTTGATTCCTAAAAAATGATTAAGTTGCTCTTGTGAATAATATCTATACCCTGTTGGAGCAACATGATGTGGTTTTAATATATCTTTTTTATCCCATTCTCTTAATGTTTGAGCATTTTTACCTATTAATTTTGAAAATTCTCCAATAGAATAGTATTTCATATAATCACCTCTTGAACTTGTTATAGCATAAACATTATATAAATTCAAGATAATTATATAAACTTTTATAAGGTTTTATTGACTGCTGTCTTACCTCTTTCCATTTTAAAATCAACAATAATTAGACTTGGCTGTATCCTAATACAAGTCATTTAATGATATGATGTATATTAAAAAAAATAGAAATAACATTTGTGGAAGAAGCATTGAAAAATAAGCTTAGAGTTTCTTCATTTAAAGTTGTTCCATAAATGATTGTCCTAATGCATATTAGGAGCAATCTTTTATGGGTACAATTTTAAATGTTAGAAACTATTAGCGAAATTTTTCTGGTCTTCTGGAATAAATGTTATTTCTATTTATTTGCTATTACTTCACTTGGAAATTCCGAGACAGCCCCGTTTTATAACATTATTAGAAAATAGACTTATTTAAACCAGCAAAACGCATTATCTTAATATTATTATACGTTCTGAAAAACTATATTAATACTATATTATTTAGGTATTATAATTTCTATTGATGAATTTTTCAGCACCTTAATTGCTGTATCAAATATAAAGTTTTTAGTTAACTTGTTTACTCCTTTAACTTCTTCTACATATACATTATAATCTCCAGACATTGTATCATATGTAGATAATTCCTTAGCTAAGACAATACTCTGTTCTTCTCTAAACAATCTTTTTAACTTGTATGCTTTTACTAATCCCTGAAATACATCTTCATTAATATCTGCTCTTAAAATTTCTAACTTATCTATACACTCTTGTATTAATCCTAGAGTTTTATCTATGTTTTCTTTTGAAGTACTAAATGTCACTTTATATAACTTAATGTATTTTTCATGAGCAATTTTTGTAATAACATCATAAATAAGTCCATTCTTAGTTCTTAAAGTGTCATAAAGTAATGAATTTACCCCTTCTCCAAACCACTCATTAAATATTCTAAGTGCTTTAATTTCATTATTATTTAAAGAATGAATAGGATATATCATCTCAATTTTGCATGTCTTTAATCCTTCTTTTTCATTTATAAATCTATTGTTATTATTATTCTCATATATAAGATTATTATTATTTTCATATAAAGTATCTATATTTTTATCATCTTTATTTTTCCAACACTTAAAATACTTTGAAACAATTTTTTTAATATCTTCAAATTCAAGTGAAGATACTACTGCAATAGATGTATTACCAGGGAAATAAAATTTTTCGTGAAAATTCTTAATATCATCTAAAGTTATATTCTTAAGACTTTCTTCAGTTCCTATAATAGGATATTTAATTCTCCTATTACTAAAACTATTTAAAAATAGCTTATCTTCACAGTATTGCTCAACTTCTTCATCCCATTCTCTAAGCTCCTCAATTATTACATTCATTTCCTCTTTGAATCCATCATCTACAAAATTAGGATTAACAATTATGTCAGAAAAGATTTCAATACCCTTTTCTAAATCTTCACTAAGCATAGTTCCATAATAAATCACATAAGGATAATTAGTCATAGCATTATGAAAACCAAAAATCTTACTTAATTCTTTATTTATTTCACTTTCATTTCTATTTTTAGTATTTTTAAATACCATATGCTCTGTTGCATGAGCAATTCCTAAAATGTTGCTTTCAACTCCAGCCCCTGCTTCTAATGAGATACATATAGAAGAAAGCTCTGATGTACTTTTTTTATATATTAACTTTAAATTATTCTTAAATATATATTCTTTCAATTAATTTTCCTCCCAAAAATATAATAACTTTATTTTAATGTATATATGTTGCAATAAGAAATATTCAATAAATTAAGTAGATGTTTACTTTTTGTGTTACACATTTGAATCTGCAACATATGTATTTTTTACGCTTTGTTTTAAAACCATGTTGATATTGTTATATATTGTAAAGCGGGCTAAGAAATTGAACTTAAGAACTTCTAAATGAGTATAGTCCCCTTTTAGCTTGCTCCAAAGACAAGCAAGAAAGATGACAATACTCATTAAGAGTTCTAAAAGTCCAATTTCAATGTCCACTTTACAAAAATATAACAATATCAACACTCTGCTAAAACATAGCCATTTTTTAAAACATAGCCTTTAAAAAAAATAATAAGCCAGTATGACTCAAAATATACATCACATCTTTGACTTGTTATTTTCTTTCATATACATAATCTTAAATTACCTTAACTAAATAAACAAGCTAACTTAAAACACATTCAAAAAAGAGGGGATGCCTTAAAATTACCAAGTGAAGTAATAACAAAGAAATAAAAATAACATTTATTAAAGAAGACTAGAAAAATTTTGCTAAGAGTTTCTAAAATTTAAGGTTTTACCCATAAAAGATTGCTCCTAATATGCATTAGGACAATCATTTATGAAACAACTTCAAATGAAGAAACTCTAATCTTATTTTTCAATGCTTCTTACACAAATGTTATTTCTATTTTTTTTGAATATACATCATATCATTAAATGATTTGTATTATGAGACAGCACTTGTTTATATTTTACGATCTGTTTTAACAAAGTGTTTATATTACATTATCAACATTTTTTAAATATTAAATTTAGATACTTCTTCTATAAGTGATTTTGAATATGCTTGTAGATTCTCTACTTCTTCATATAAATCCTTCATTCCTAACAATTGTTCTTTTGAAATACTATTAATTTCTTGCGTGGATGCAGTTGTCTGCTCTGAAGCTGCAGATATATTTTGACTTATATCTAAAATTTTATCCTTCTTAGAAATCATGCTTTTACTATGCTCTTGAATTTTATTGCTTATTTCCATTAAGTTTATTAATTCTTCAGAAAGATTACTAAAGATACCTTCTGTTTGTATTACAGCTTTATTATTTTCATCAACAATTAAAATATTTTCTTTCATGCACAAAACAGCACTATTAGATTTTTCTTGTATTGAATTTATCTTACTTCTTATTTCATTAGTAAATTGACTAGTTTGTTGTGCCAATTTTTTAACTTCCTCAGCAACTACAGTAAATCCCTTACCACTTTCACCAGCTCTTGCAGCTTCAATAGATGCATTTAATGCTAGTAAATTAGTTTGATTAGCAATTTCATTAATTGTGTCAATAATACTACTAATATCTTTAGAATTACTATCCACATCTATAACTATTTCTCTAATGTTATCAGAAATATCTTTATTTTTTTCTGAGCATTTTGTTAAATTGTCTACAATATTAATTCCATTTTCGCTTAATGTCTTTGTATAATTAATTTTATTAAATATATTATTTGTATCATTTGAAATGTTATCAATTTCTTTACTTAAATCATATATTTGTGTTACTTCATCTTGTATATCTTCTGATTGACTTTGAGAACTTGATGCAATTTCTGATATAGCTTCTGAAATTCCATTAATAGAACCTACACTTTGATCTGTTGTCTTAACTAATTTATAAGAAAATTCATCAATTTCATTTGAATTATTCATAATTGATACTACTATTTCTCTTAGTTTTTCTCTCATGTTAATCAATGAATTTGAAATTTTACCTATCTCGTCTTGGTTTTTAGATAATTCTTCTAATTTTGAATTTGAATTTAAATTTAACCTGCTTGTTTCATCTATAATTTCCATTAATGATTTTATAGGATTTAAAGTTTTGTTTAATACTAATGTTAAAATTAATGTGATTAATAAAAGTCCAGTTATCGTAAGAAATATTTGAATTTTTAAAAAGTCTGTAACAATAGAATTAATTCCATTAATAGGTATTCCAATATCTAACGATCCATATAATTCTCCATTTTTATATATTGGAACCATAATATCATAAGTCCATGTTTTTTGAAGATCTGCATAAAACTTCGAAGTTGCAACCTTACCATTTTTAACTACATCAATTGTATATTTATCATCATATGCTTTACCTATTTTTTCATGATCACTATGTGCTATAGCTTTTACATTATTATCTATAATAACAGCATAAGCAATATTCTTTTCTTGTGATTTTTTTTCAACTAACATTTGTAGTTTTCCAAAATCATCCTCATTTTTATCCTCAATGATAAATTCTGCTAATGATTTAACTTGATTTGCTACATCAATAGATTTATCTAATAAAACATCAGTCATGCTTTTTTTTATGTTATAACTAATTAGAATAGTAGTTATTGAAAATATAACTACTAAAACAGCTATTATAATTATAAGCAAACGATTTTTTATTGATTTTTTATTGAAAATTTTAAATTCCATATATATATACCCCCAAAAAAATTTATTCTACAGTAATTATCGTAAACTTTCTGTCTAAATTTATACTTTTATGCTTATTTTTAGATTTATTATAAAAATGATAGAAATATTTATATTTTTTATAAATATAAGGATCTGTTTTAAAACAGCGCCAAATAAAAAAGTCAAACCTTCACAAAATAAAAGCTTGACTTCTTTAATTAAAACTATTGTTTTTGTATTAAATCACATATACCTAATTCAAATTCAACCAAATTTTTTGGTATCCATACATTTGATCTCTTATCTTTTTTAAACTTATAAGTTTCTTCTTTAGTATCCTCAGATACTTGTATATTATCTAATTCGTTTATTATATTCTTTAAATATTCATTCTTCATTTTAGTAAGTAATTCTGTTTCATCTGTAATACCTGAATTTTTAAATTTTTTTATAGCATCATCTACAGCTTTTTCATCAGCTCCAACTAAATCAATATATTTACTTTTCACCTTAACTTCAGATATTCCATCTTTTTCTGAAACTAATTCTATTTCTGGAGTTATTTTAGACATTGCAGTTAATTGTTTTTCAACTATACTATCTAATTCTTCATCTGTAATTGTTACTTTATAATTTTCAAAATTATTACTAATTAAACCTTTAATCGCTTGTTTTTCTACTTTTATTACTGAATCTGCTTCTTCCTTAGTAAGGGTAATCTTTTCTACATTAGTTGTGTCTTGTTTTACATACAAATCAAATAATATTTGTGCACTTTCAACAGCTTTTATTTCCTTCTTTCCACAACCCGTTAATATAACACAAGAAAATAGTAAAGTAGTTAATAGTAAAGGTAAAATTCTTTTTGCTTTTTTCATAATTATTCCCCTTTTAAATATATTTTGCTATAATTGCATTTATTATATGGTAATTTGTATTTTTCTGATTATTCCAACATAATTACCAAATAAATAAAGAGGTCATTGCAAAATGATTTTTTAAATCATTTTAAGCAACACCCCTCCTTGATTCCTTTAGTTAAACCTATTAATTCTTGTTTTATTTTTGTATTAGAGTACCTATGCCTTTTCCAAATTCAAACATATTTTCTGGTATCCATACTTTTGATTTTTCATCTTTTTTAAACTTATAAGTTTCTTCTTTGGTATCTGCTGATACTTGTATGTTGTTTAATTCATTTATTACATTTTTTACATATTCACTTGTCATCTGAGCAAGTAATTCTTTTTCATTTGTAATATTTGTATTTTCAAATTTTTCTATAGCATCATTTACAGCTTTTTCATCAGCTCCAACTAAATCAATATAAGTAGATTTAATCTTAACTTCAGATATTCCATCTTTTTCTGAAACTAACTCTATCGTTGGAGTTACTTTAGACATTGCAGCTAATTGTTGTTTAACTATAGAATCTAATTCCTCATCTGTAACTGTTATTCCAGAATTTTTGAAATTTTTCTTAGTCATAGTTGTAAGTAATTCATTTTGTTTTTTTACTAAAGAATCTGCTTCTTCCTTAGTAAGTCTAATCTTTTCTGCATTAGTTGTGTCTTGTTTTATATACAAGTCAAATAATATTTGTGCACTTTCAACAGCTTTTACTTCCTTTTTTCCACAACCTGTCAACATCACACAGCCCAATAGTAAAGTAGTTAATAGTAACGGTAAAATTCTTTTTGTTTTTTTCATAATTATTCCCCTTTTAAGTATATTTTGTTACAATTACATTTATTATATCACATTTTGTATTATTTTGTATCTTTCTGATTATTCTGACATATTTACCAAGCACATTTATGGTTCTAATTAATTATAAATAATATAATTCTGCAAAATAAACTGTCTCAAAATATGCATTATTTAATTGTATGAGCTAAGCAAAATTTTTCTAGTCTTCTAAAATAAATGTTATTTCTATTTGGGTTTGTTATAACTTTACCTGATTTTTAAATTACACTTAGGCACATGAAAGAAAATAATAGACCAAAGATGTGTCTTCTATTTTGAATATATTCAAAATAGAAATAAAGGTCATGCTTTTGTAAAGTGTTACATCAGTGGATTTAGCTGTAGATATTTCTTCAGTAGAAGTTGTTCCATTTATTGCCTGTCCCAATTTTATATTGGGAGCATGCATAAATGGTGCTACTTCTACTGTTGGAAATTCACAGGTAAATCCTCAGTAACCGGAACAAAAGCATGACCTTTATTTCAGTGATATATTCAAAATAGAAATAAAGGTCATGCTTTTGTGAAGTGTTACATCAATGAATTTAACTGTAGATATTTCTTCAGTAGAAGTTGTTCCATTCATTGCCTGTCCCAATTTTATATTGGGAGCATGCATAAATGGTGCTACTTCTACTGTTGGAAATTCACAGGTAAATCCTCAGTAACCGGAACAAATGCATGACCTTTATTTCGATGATATATTCAAACTTTAAGGTATCTATTTAAAATTAAGGCACAATCAAAAAAATAACAAGTCCATTTGCCAGCCTATTTCCCATCATAGGAAGCTCGACTCGCATACGCTCGCTGAGTAAGCGATTTACACAAAATCATAGATTTTGGTTCTCTGCTCATCGGCAAATTGACCTAATAGGCCTGGCTATGAGGGCAATTCGTCTCCTTGCCTGATGAAAAATATCCATTGCAACTTTGGACTTGTTATTTATTTTCATGTGCCTAATTTCCTTCAGCCTTTAGTGCAATTGCACATTCTATTCTCTTCTTTTGCATTTTGCATCCTAATTCATAAGGAATTTTCATGTCTCCATTAAAATTGAAATTGTTAGCTTGGCATCCACCGCTACAGTAGAACTTAGCCCAACAATCCTTACATTTAGGTTTATTATATATATGAGATTTCTTAAATTCTTTTGCTAATTCAGTATTATATGTATCATCATAAATACTTCCTAATTTAAATTCCTCATTTCCAACAAACTGATGGCATGGATATACATCCCCTTGAGGAGTTATTGCTACATATTCAAATCCAGCTCCGCAACCTGATATTCTCTTATAAACACAAGGTCCACCTTGAAGATCTATATTGAAATGATAGAAGTTAAATTCATCTTTTCCTTCTCTTTTTCTTTTAGCCATTTCATCATATAGTTTGTCATAGTTTTTAAATATAGTATCTAAATCCTCTTCTCTTAAAGAAAGTGCATGATTATCTGGAAGTACAACAGGTTCAATTGATAATTCATCAAACCCTTCCTTTAACATAGCCATTATATCTTCATAGAAGTCTATATTATCTCTAGTAAATGTTCCTCTAACATAAAATGTCTTTCCCTTTGTTCTTCTACTAATCATTTCTTTAATATTAGGAATAATGTCATCATATGATCCACTTCCATCAGGCTTAATTCTAACATTATCATTAACAGATTTTCTTCCATCTAATGATAAAATTATGTTACCCATCTCTTTGTCCATAAAATCCATCATTTCAGGATTTAAAAGAGTAGCATTAGTAGTCATAGTAAATCTAATTTTCTTATTCCACTTTGCTTCATTATCTCTTGCATATTTAATTATTTCTTTTATAGTGTCCATAATTAAAGTTGGTTCTCCACCGAATAAATCAATTTCTATATTCTTTCTTGGGCCACTTCTCTTAATTACATAATCTATTGCTTTTTTAGCTGTGTCAATAGTCATTACTCCACCATGACCATGATATTCCCCTTCATCTGCAAAGCAATATTTACATCTTAAATTACATCCATGAATTACATTTAAACAAATAGCTTTTATATAGTCCCTGTCATCCATAGAACTATGAGCAATTTCTTCATACTGATCATGAGAATAAAGTATTCCCTCCTCAGCTAATTCTTGAATTTCATCATATGCTTCTGAAATATCTTCTTCCTTATACTTTCCTTTAAGATCTGATAATACTTCAACCTTATTTTTTAATTTTTCATCTCCTAATATATCATATACTAGCTCGTCCACTACATGAACTGCTCCTGTATTTACATCTAAAACAAAAAAGTTTCCACCTTGTTTAAACTTGTGTATTAAAGACAATTTAATTTCCTCCTAAATATATAAAATAAAAAGTAAGCAGTAACTATTCAGTTACTGCTGTTAAGGCGTATTTAAAAAAATAACAAGTAAGTCAGCTAGTCTATTTCGTATCATGCTACGTTGGCATGTCCACCTAATAGATAAGCTATGAGCCAAACATATCTACTTGCTTGACACAAAATACATATCGCATCTTTGACTCGTTATTTTATTTTAGGCACATGAAAGAAAATAATAGACCAAAAATGTGCCTTATATGCCTAAAACTAGTTTTCGCATTCTAAGTTTGCAACTGTACAAGATGTCTTACATGCTGATTGACATGAGTTTGCACATTCTTTACAACCTGGTTTACATAAACTATTTTTAATGTTAGTTTTATTTATTGTTTTTATATGTTTCATAAATAAAGTTCCTCCATTCACAAAAATATCCTACATGATTATACCATAATCTATAGAAGTATTAAAGAACTAGTAAAACCTCTCTTAATAAAAAATAATATATATTCGCATCTATTATACAATTTTTATTTATCAGATTGCTCACTATTTGTCCAATATGCTTCTTTGTCTAACTCAAAATATACATCGCATCTTTGACTTATTATTTTCTCTTATGTGCCTAAACTGATAAAATTTTATTCTATACTTCAATATGAATAGTATGCATTTTTTTATTCGTATAATGCAATTTTTAAATCATTAACATTCAATAATTTAAAAATATTATTGATTTCATGTTCTAAAACTCTTTCTCCTATATCAAATTTGAATCTTTCAAAAAGATATATTGGTACTGTAATTATCTTTTTTTCTTTATCTATTCCCCCAAAAGTACCTTCTTTCAAATACAAAGCATAATCTATCTTGTTTAACCTTAATGCATCTGAAATTGTCTTTTCAGAATTCTTACTTGATTTTACTTGAATACCATATAACTTTGAATCATATTTACTTTTAACAAGAAAGTCTAATTCACCTTTGTTTAATGTTGAAAAAGACGGAGTTTTATTTTCACTTCTAGCTAAACAGTTGAATACAAAGATTTCATTTCTCAAACTAATTTCATCAAAGTTTAATACTCCTAATAAATTTAATAAATGAGTTGCAACACCTAAATCTGTAAAAAAACATCTTTGTTTAACTTTAAAATCATTTATATTACAATTAATAATCTTATTACAGTATCCAATAATGTTTGCACTTTCAAGCCAACTAACTGCTCTATTTAAAACCTCTTTACTTATATTACTATAATGCCCTTTACTCAATACCTTTTGTAGAGCCTCATTAAAGCTATCTTCTTTAAAAACTTTCTTTTTATTTGTCAAAAGTTTATTAATACTTCTTAATATATGATTAAATATACTTACATTAATACTATTATCACCAAAATATTTCGTTAGTTCTTTGCAAAAAGTTTTTATGATATTACTTATTATATTTTCACATTCCATTATGTTACCAGTTTCTTCAAGTTTTGCAACTACCTCTGGATATCCACCAACTACACTATATACTGAAAACATATTACTTATTTTTTCGTAGTCTTCTTCATCTGAGCCTCCAAAAAAATCTAAATTTAAATACACGTCAAATAAATCAAAGGCTTTTAAAAATTCTTCAAAAGATAATGGATATACCTGTATTGTATACACATCACCTACGAGTAACCAAAACTCTTTATTATTTACTATTCTACCTAGATAACTTCCTGTTACAACTACATGAGATTCAAGTTCTTTTGAAAATCCTCTTATCTTATTATATACCTTATATGATTCTTGTATTTCATCTATAACAATTATAGTATCACTACTATCAACAAAGTTATCATCATATCGCTTAAATAATTCCTTTAGATAATTATTATTTATATTAATCTTATTATTTCTTATATCCTCATAAAGCTTTTTATAACATTCTAAAAGCCTTTTACCACTATCATCTGATAAATTAATGTAAATTACACGTTTATATTGTTCTCTTGCGAATTTCTTTATTATATGAGTTTTACCGACTTGCCTACAACCTTCTAATAAAAGTACTTGTTTACTATGATTTTCCTTCCAATTAAGTAAATCAACATAAATATCTCTTTTTAATTCCATTAATGGCTACCCCCTCATATTCTCTTTATCCTTTTCTTATAATCATTTTTTATCATCATATATAACACTGCACAGTCAAAAGTTATATATACTTAACAATATATAATAATATCAACACATTTTTAAAACATAGCCTAATTACTCAACTTTAAAATCTTGTATTGAGCTATTTAGCGCTTTGCTTATATTTAGTGTATCTTCTGAATCAGTCTTTAATCCGTCACTACTCTTAGCTATTGAATTCGACGATTCAGTTAAAGTTTCAACAGTCGCTAGTACTTCTTCAACGCTTGCACTTTGTTCTTCTGTAATAGCTGCCATTCCTGTAGCAATATTTGAACATTCTGCTATCTTGCTTTTAATTATCTTAGTAGATTGACCTGTTAATTCAACGTCTTTAAGTATTCTCTCAAATGTAGCTAAAGCCTTTTCTGATACATTTTTGCTAATATGAACACATTTAACACTTTTTTCAGTTGCATTGCTTGTATCTGTTAGATATTTGTTTATTCTTATAATTAACTTTGTAATATCCTCAACTGCCAAAGCACTTTTATCTGCTAATTTTCTAATTTCATTAGCTACTACTGCAAATCCCTTTCCAGCTTCCCCTGCTCTAGCACTTTCAATACTTGCATTTAACGACAATAAATTAGTTTGTTCAGCAATACCTTTTATTAAATCAATAATATTTTTCATTTCCTTATTTGTATTAACTACTTTATTTATTGTGGATTCTAATGTATCCATTGATTTTTCTATTTCAGTCATTGCCCCTTCTAATTCATTCATATCATTTTTACTCTCATTAGATATTTCTATAGTATTACTCATTTTTAAATTAATATCATCTTCCATATCTGTACATTCTTCCATTGATTGAGCCAATTGAACTGTATTTTCTGCTACTTCTGAAACACTTGTAGCTATTTGTGTCATTGTTTCTTTTAACTCATACATAGATTGTGATTGCATTTCTGCTTCTTCTTGTAATAGAATAGCATAATCACTTCCATCTATACTTTTAGCTTTAAGATGATCTGAATGTTGTAATATTTGACTAATTTTATCTTTCATTGTTTTAGCATAATTTCTTAAGGCATTTGCCATAACACCTAATTCATCATTACTTGATACATTTACTTTAATCATTAAATCACCGCTACTCATCTTAGTTAATGCATTAGTAACTACTTTTATTGGCTTTACTGCTTTACTAAGTAGCCACCATTGTAGTCCTCCAATAATACCTATACATGCAATAGCTAAAATTACTACAAATATAATTAATTTATTTAAGCCACTTAATAACACACTAGTTTCTACATAGCTTCCAAGTATCCATGTAGTTCCTTCTATCTTTACATTGGCACATGTATACTTGCCAATAGTTCCCACACCATTTAATTCTAATATTTGCTTTATATCAGAATCTCCAAACTCATCAACACTCTTTCCAAGAGCATTTTTATCTTCACATGCCAATATTTTTTTATCTTGAGAATCAACTAACATAGCTTTACCACCATCAAGTATTTTAGCACTTGAAACTTTATCACTTAACTCATTTAAAAATATATCTCCACAAATGGTTGTTCCATCTTTTAACATTCTACTTGCAGTAACTACTGGTTTTCCTGTAGCTGCATCTGCATATACTTTTCCTAATTGAAACTTATCCTTATGACTTTGAGCTTCTTTATACCAATCTCTTGTTTTTTGATCTACTTCAGATATATAGCCTTCTGAATCTATGTATTGTTCATCATGGGTATAAACATAAATTCCTGCTTTTAATCCATATTTACCTTTTAAAGATTCAACGTATTCTTTAGTAACACCATTACTTTCTATTGAATCTGCGATTGCATCTAATGAAAATAATGTTTCATTTAATGTCCCTTCAACTACCATTGCTTCTTCATTTGTTCTTCCATTAACTATTTGACTTGCTGAGTCTAATATTGATTTTTTATTTATTCCATAGAATATTGCAACGAGTATTAATATTACTGATATAGTCAAAGGTAGTGTAATTAATAACAATTTCTTTTTTAAACTACTATTTTCTTTATTCTTGCTCTTATTTTTATCCATAGTTTTTCCTTCTTCCCATTATTAATAATTATCTTTTAAAGTTAGATTCTGCCTTAAGGCACATGAAATAAAATAATAGACCAAAGATACATCGTGTGTTTTACATCAGACAAGGAGGCATGTATGTGCTTAATATAACAATATCAACACGTTTTAAAAATAACTGATTGAACTTAATCTATATTTTTAAACAATGTTGATTTTTTAAATTTAAGACTATCAAAAAATATAATAGATGTTTATAAAATAAGGCATATGAAAGAATTGAATCTGCCTAAAACTTAGAAATGACTTATCCATATACCTTTATGGATAAAGTCACATTCATTGCTTGTCCAAATTTTATAATGGAAGCAAAAAAAGAATGTGACTTCATTGATTTGATATATATAGTAAAATTTATTTAGACATATAAGGCACATTCAAAAAAATAATAGACCAGTATTCTAGTCTATTTTGCGTCATACTGTATCAGTAAGTTCAGCCAATAACCCGCTGTTAACTAAACTCACCTCTTTGTCTGACACGAAATATACGACGCATCTTTGCTCTAGTATTTTCTTTCATTTGCCTAACAATTACTTATTATATTCCGTCTAGTAAAACTACACTATAAAATCAACATTATCCTTACCATAGTTGACTTGGCTTTAAACCTCTTTACTTACTAACAAAAATTCTCTTTAATTAAATTATATCTAAATTTAAAATTTTGTGTATTATACTAAAGTATACTTTTATATCCAACTTTATAAATTAACTGAATTTTTTGTAATTATAAACATCAAAATTTAAGATAATTGTCGCAAAATAGTTTTCTTGCAACTACAAATTGTCTACTTTAGGCATATGAAAGAAGTTATTGATATTATGTATATTCAAAAAAATAGAAATAACATTTATTCTAGTCTTCTTTAATAAATGTTATTTCTATTTCTTTGTTATTACTTCACTTGATAATTATATGTATATCTAAATTATACCTTTTTCTTTTAATATCTTTATTGCTATTGTTTTATTTTTTACATTCAACTTAGAATAAACAGATGCAATATGTTTTTTTACAGTAATCAATGCAATGTTTAATTTTTCTGAGATTTCACTTTGTTTATATCCTTCATCTACTAATTGCATTACTTCAAGTTCCCTTGGAGTTAATTCTACTTTTTCCACATAACAATAATTTTTTTCATATATCTCATTAAATTTTATGCACTTTGGCAGCAACATTTTTACATATTCATTTTCTTTTTCAAGGTCTTTTAATATAGGTAATATGTGTGGTGCTAACTCCACAAAGCACATTACAATATTGTCCTCTTTGGCTAAATCTATTGCTTTTAATAATGAATTTTTAGCTTGCTGTATGTCATAGAGCTTGTACTTGGCAACTGAATCAAATATATAAGCATATAATATTCCAAATATGTTATTCTTTTTTCCATAACATTCTAACATAGTTTCCACTTGAACTTCTAATTCAATATAATTACCTTTAAGTATCATTGCTAATCCTAATATAATATAACTCATATTTGCAACAGGTGACTTCATTTGTGAATTAGACTTTTCCACATCTTTATTCCAATTATGCATATCTTGTAAATTTCCGGTAATTCCATCAATATATCCCAAAGCTAATTTTGCTCCATTTAGAAATCTTGGGATATTAAGATTTTCATATTCCTTAATTAAAGTATTAAACTTATTTCTAACTTCACACCTATCATTTTTGTTCACACAAATTCTTAGTAAAAGAAAAATGGAACAAATTATAATACTTGTCTGATTTTTTGATTTTGCTTTATATAACGCTTTATATGCAAATAATTCCCCATTATAAAGATCTCCCGTTTCAAAAAAATATTCTGCTCTCATTAGGTAGTTTGCCCCTGTGCCTCCTCCATTTGATATATGAATAAAATAATGTATTCCTTGTTCAAAATACTCTGACATTTCTTTGAAATTTCCTTTTTGAGTATGGTATAAACATAAAAAATGTGGTGAACCAAAAGTAATCGGCATTTTATCATTTGCAATTTTAGAAGTTCCTCTACCAAAAAATTCATATGCCTTTTTATGATATTCAATCATCTTTTTCACATCATCCATTATTAAAAGGCTTTGCAAAAATATGATTTCTCCCAATAATTGATTTTTATCTTTAAGGTTTTCGTCTACTTCATAAATAGTCTTTGCTTCACATAAAAGTTTTTCACCGACTATAGGGTTTCCATAAAGTACATAAAAAAATAAATAAGTTAAATAAGCTATAGGTCTACTTATCTTTTCCTCCATACTTAGCTCATCAAACACTGAATTAATAATTCTTTTATATAAATTAGTAAGATCTATTGTATCATTCCGTTCCATCAAATCAAGTATACGTTTAAAATTTTTTGCCTTGTAATAATATTCTATTGCGTCTATATCTTTTAAATTTTTATAGTACCACTCACCACAAGCATTATTTATTTTATTTAAATCTACATCTGATGATAGAAGTTCTTCTTCTAACGCACTTCTTAAAATCGAATGTAAAGTATATGTCTTTAATTTACTATCATATTTTATAAAACAGTTATTTGATTGTAAATTCTTAATTACATAATTAGATTTTTTATTTCCAGTAATATAAACAGCTTGCTCTAACGTAAATTTTTCAACTGGTGCAAGTTTTAAAAGAATTTGTTTTGTCTTTTCATCAAATTTATCATATACAGCTGTTTTAATAAGTTCTGTTGCCTTTGGTATATTATCAAAAGTATTTTTATTATAATATTGAAGTAATGCAAGATAAGTAGCTGAAGTCCATCCTCCTGTATATTCATATACTTCTTTTTTTTCTTTTTCTGTTAATATTATTTTATTAATTTCAAAAAATTCTACTGTTTCATTAAAAGTAAATGCTATATCATCTTGCCACATTACTCTACACTTTTGCTTTAATTCAAGTTCTATATATTCATCTGTTGGCCTATTACGACTTATTATAACAATATGTAAATTAGGTATTTCTTCTAAAACTATAGCCTTTATTAAATAGCTAATATAAATAGTTCTTTTATCATACCAATCATCAATAACAATAACTGTTTTTTGCTTTATTTCATCCCGAATTATATCTATTATTTCATGAGCTTCCATATTATTTCTAGGGAAACCATATGTTATAAGTCTTTTACTAAGGTTAAAATTTGTACTTTTAATTGAGTTGCAAAATTTGTTCCATATCAAAACACCATCATTTTCTTCATTAGATATATCAAGCCAAATAGTTTGTATCTTTTTTTTCTTTTCTATAAAATTTTTAACTGAAGTGGTTTTTCCATATCCCATAGATGCAGATATAAAAAATATAGGTACCTCAAAAATTTGAGATAATATCTTATCAATACGCCTTCTATGCATTATTTTAGGTCTAAAGATTTTATTTATCATAAATAATCCCCCCCTAATCTATTACAAGTTATTACATACTATAATATATATTACATTTTCGCTTTACTAAATATTTAATTATATATGTTGCAATATAAATCCTACCTAAAATTAAGTACCTACTAACTAGTTTCATGTAGATTGTTTTCTATAATATGTATATTTAAGTTTATACTACATATTTTTACATTAATATCCTATTTTAGATATTTTTCGAAGTTATATAACAATATTCTACCACATCTAAAATTCAACTTCAAACTTCTAACATTGTATCTATTGATTAATTAGACGCTGTTTTAAAAACGTATTGATATTAACAGAGCGTAATTTTAAATGTTATTTTCTTTTATATGCTTAATCTCAAGATAATTTCTATAACAAATAAAAAAATCGTCAAGGCGACTGTGGAGCTGTCAATTTTTTTTACGCATCTGCCTTTTCGAACGTATGTGAGAAAAATCTGGCAGGCGAATATATTTTCTTTTTATTCTTTAGTTTTTATTTCTTAACCTTTAAACAAAAATATAATCTGCATTATCCACAACTTCTTTAAGAATATAATTTCCTAAAGAATAAAAAAAGTAGACAATAATATCTCAATAAACTTATTATTGAAATATCGTTGACTACTATATGAATACTTAAATATTAGACACATTCAAAAAAAATAATAGACCAGAATACCTGTATATTATTAGGTCTATTATCTTCTTTCATGTGACTTACAGAAAAACAGAGAAATTAATGGCTATATGTGTGGAGTGTTACATCGGGGATTTGGGTGGCTGTATTTCTTCATTAGAAGTTGTTCCAAAATCGTTTGTCCAAAGCTGTGCCTTTGGAACAAACTGTTTTGGACGCAACTTCTAATGTTAGAAACACCCAACCAAATCCTGTGTAACCGGAACACATATAGCCATTAATTTCGGTTTCATATGCCTAAAGTAATATTAACTTGTTTAGAAGTTCATTATTTCTCTTTATAAATCCATCCATATCTTCAGGAGTTAACTCATTATTTGCTATTTTAGCTAAATCTAATATATGTTCACAAATAAATTTAACTTCATCTTTTTTAGATTCATCTTCGTAAACTGATGCAAGCTTCTTAACAATAGCATTTTTATTATTAATTACTAAAGTCTTTTCTTCATTGAACATACCTGCTGGCATATTCATTGTTGCATACATTTTGCTCATTTCTGCCATTCTTCTTGATTCTTCAGAAATTAAAATCATAGCTGGAGTTTCTTCATTCTTTAATGCTTCTATTGAAACTTTGCTTATTTTGTCTCCAAGTGAATTTTTAAACATATCTTCTATCTTAGTATTTAATTCTTTTGAAGCATCATCATTTGGCGCATCATCAGACTTTAACACTTCAGAAATATCTGAATCAATTCTAGTAAAGTGTACTCCACTCTCCTTCATTTCTAAGAAAGACATAAAGTGATTATCTAAACTAGCATCTAATATAATAGCATCTAAATCATATTCTTTAAATAACTTTATATATTGTGATTGTTGTTTTTCATTGCTTACATAAAATACTTTATTTTCATGTTTTTCTTTAGCTTTTTCAAGATAATCTTTTAATGTTATATATTCTCCACTTATAGTCTTAAATATTAATATGTCTTTAATCTTTTCATAGAATTTTTCATCTCTTAAGCAACCATATTTAATAAATATTTGTATATCATTCCAGAAATTATTGAATTCTTCTCTACTATTTTTAAATAATGATGTTAACTTATCAGCTACCTTTTTAACTATATGATTAGAAATTTTAGCTACATCTTTATCATTTTGTAAGAAGCTTCTTGATACATTAAGTGGTAGATCTGGACAATCTATAGTTCCTTTTAATAATAGTAAAAATTCAGGTATTACTTCTTTTATATTATCCTCTACAAACACTTGATTATTATAAAGTTTTACTTGACCTTCTGTAGCTTCAAATTCATGCTTTAATTTAGGGAAATATAATATTCCTTTTAAATTAAATGGATAATCAACATTTAGATGAATCCAGAATAATGGTTCATTGAAATCCATAAATACTTTTCTATAAAAATCCTTATATTCCTCATCAGTACATTCACTAGGTTTTTTCATCCAAAGTGGATTAGTATCATTTAAAGGCTTTGGTGCCTCTGGTTTTATTTCCTCTTTAAACTCAGTACCATCTTCATTTTTCTTTGTTTCAAACTTTGGTTCTTCTTTTGGCTTATTTTCATCTTCTAAATATATTTCTGTGGGTAAGAATGAACAATACTTCTTTATTATTTCTCTAACCTTATGTTCATCTAAAAATTCGCTACTCTCATCATTAATATATAAAGTTATAATTGTACCTCTATTAAGTTTTTCATCTGAAGAAGTAATCTCATATTCAGTACCACCTTCACATATCCACTTTACTGATTCTGCTCCTTCTTTATATGATAAAGTATCTATCTCTACTCTAGTAGATACCATAAAAGTTGAATAAAATCCAAGTCCAAAGTGACCAATTATATCTTTTCCTTCATCCATCTTATCTTTATATTTTTCCATAAAATCTGTTGCACCTGAAAAAGCTACTTGGTTAATATACTTTTTAACCTCTTCTTCAGTCATTCCAATACCATTATCACTAAACTTAAGAGTTTTCTTTTCTTTATTTAAAGAAACAGTAACCCTATATTTTTCGTCTTCTTCAGCATTTGCTTCTCCGAGTGAAACCAACCTTTGAAACTTACTAATTGCATCACAGGCATTACTTATAACTTCTCTTATAAATATGTCCTTGTCAGAGTATAGCCATTTCTTAATAATAGGAAATATATTCTCTGTATCAATTGAAATATTACCATTTTCTTTTATCATTTATAACAACTCCTCTTCATATCTCGTGTAGTATATGCTAAACGTATTGATTTTAGGGATATTCAAAAAATAACAAGACAAAATATACATAGCATCTTTGACTTGTTATTTTCTTTCATATCCCTTACTAAACAATATTTTAGCCTTCACAGTATTAATTGTCAAATTATTCTTATGATCACTTAAGTGAGATTCAAAAAGTTATGTTCCAACAGTGAGAGTCCAAATTTTATATTTGGTTCCTCGAACTTTCTCTGTAAGCATTTTATATTTTGCTCTGTTTTAAAATATCAACACTCACTTAAAATATAGCCTAATATTTAAACATTGTTTTCACTTTCCATAACTTTCTCATTTAACATTAATTTATTAACCATAAATATTAAACTAACTGCAATCATTGAACTACTAGCAGTTACTATATAACCTTGACTTATGCCACACTTATCTATTACATTTCCTATAACCATAGGTGAAATTGAATATCCTGTTCTTGATATTATTGATAAAATTGAACTTATTCTTCCCCTGTGAGAAGCTGGAGAATTATTAGCTATAAATGTTGATACATTTGTTGCTCCTATTACTTCACCAAAAGTCATAAGGATTACCCCAAAGAAAAATAATGTACTAGAACTTATAAATCCAAACATAAGAAATGAAATAACATATATAAATCCACTTAAGCATACATTATTTAGTTCTGATGTATTTTTAGTTAACCTCATTAAAAAAGGTGTAGCAATTATTACTATTATTCCATTTGTTGCTCCCAATAAACCATATAATTTAGCTCCATCACTTCCAAATAACGTTCCAAGTTGAAGGGGTAATGCAAATACCCATTGTGCATATGTGAATTCTATAAAAAACATAATAATACCAAATGCAATAAGAATTGGTCTTTTTAATAAAACTTTAAAAACGGATCCTTCTACGATATTTTCTAACTGATTTTCTTCTTGTAAATTATCCTTTTCTTCATACTCTTCTAAATTTTTTACTATTTTTTTCTCTTTTATTAGCATTACAATAAGAATCATTGAAGCTAATGTTGTAACTGCATCTAATATAAATACCAAAGGCAAATAATGCTTATATAAAAATCCTCCAATTATTGGTCCTATAGAAAATCCTAAATTTACTCCCATGTATAATAATGAGTATGATAATTTTCTATTTTCAGAGTTTGTTACATCTGCATTTAATGCATCATAAGCTGGCATTGCCATTGAATAAAAACAAGAAGATGCCATCATCATTTTAGTAGTAAGAATTGATATTGGCATAAATCCACATGTTAAAAGCATAATAGCTCCTAATGATTGACATATAACTATTATTTTTTTACGCCCAAAAGAATCAACCAATTTTCCGCCCAATAATAGAGATAACCCTTGAAGACATGCTTGAATAGCAATAAAGTTTCCTGATTGCGTCGCTGACATTCCAAATTTTTGTGTTAAAATAAGTGCCATTAAAGGCGTGACAAATGATCCTATACAGTTAATAATTCTACCTATAAAAAGAATATATATTTCCCTAGGCAATCCTTTGTATTGAGTTAAATTTTGTTTTAAATTAATAATAAGCCCCCCCATGTATCTTTGTTTTAAAGCTGTGTTGATATTGTTATATAAAGCTCATGGACGGTGAAATTTACTTTAAGAACTCTAAAATGAATATTAGTCCTATTAATGCATGCTCCCAATCAAAGATTGTGACAAGCAATTAATAGTACAAATTTTCATTAAGAGTTCTACAAAGCGAATTTCAATGCCAGTTCGCTATTATATAATAATATCAACACTATTCTAAAACATAGCGTATTTAATGCCCCAATTAGTAATAAATCTATAATAATTCTTAGTTTCTATATTATACCATATTGATTATATATAAATCATTTAACCATAACAATTTAATATTATGCAAAAACTATTGATTCTTATGTTGCATAAAAGCGTAAAGTAATCAGGTAAACAATATAATATATAATGCAAAAATTGAACACTAAAATAAATAGAGCTTGGTAAACCAATCTCTATTTTTAGTAAAAAATATGCTTTTTAACTTTAGTTCTGTTTTAATATAGTGTTTATATTGTTACATTTTTGTTCAGCGGGCATTAGAATTGGACTTTTAGAACTCTTAATGAGTATTGTCACATTAATTGCTTGTCCAAAGCTTGTCTTTGGAGCAAGCTGGAATGGGACTATACTCATTTAGATGTTCTTAAGTCCAATTCTTTAGCCCACTGAACAATATGTAACAATATAAACACGGTTTTAAAATTTCGCCTTAAATATAGAAAAAATTATATTACTTCTATAATCTTTTCTACCCATTTACATAAGTTTACTGAAGCTTTTTTAGCTGTTTCTACTACTCTTTCATGTGAATGTTTCACTTTTTGTATTCCTGTAGCCATATTAGTAATACATGCTATTCCTAGTACATCCATTCCTAAATAATTAGCTACTATTGTTTCAGGTACTGTTGACATACCAACTGCATCAGCTCCATGTCTTCCAATCATTACAATTTCAGCAGCTGTTTCATAATACGGACCCATAAATCCTGCATAAACACCTTCAGCATATTTTATATCTAACTTATCTGCAATTTCTTTTGCTTTGTTAATAAGCTCTATCTTATATGGTTCTGACATATCAGGAAATCTTGTTCCTAATCTTTCATCATTTAAACCAATTAAAGGATTATCTCCAAATAGATTTATAAAATCATTAATAAGCATTAATGTTCCTGGTTCAAAATTTGTATTAATTCCACCACAAGCATTAGTTACAATAATTTTTTCAATTCCTAATTTTTTCATTACATATATAGGATATGTAACTTCTTTCATTGTATATCCTTCATAATAATGAAATCTTCCTTGCATTAATAGTACTTCTACTCCATTGATTTTTCCAAATGCTAATTTTCCTTCATGACCTTTAACTGTTGATATTGGAAAATTAGGAATATCTTCATAAGGTATATCTTCTATGTCCTTAGCTACATTAACTAAATCACCTAAGCCAGACCCAAGTATTACTGCAACCTTAGGATTTCTATTTACCTTGCCTTTTATATAATTTACTGATTCCATTATTTTATCGTACATGACATTTCCTCCTAAGATTCAAATTAAGAATAAATAAATTTATTTTTAATTTGAGATATTTTCTCTTTGTATATTTATGATATTACAACATTTAAATAAATAAAGCTACATTACAGAGTACGCTCTTTAAGTCATATTTTTAAAAATGGTGCTGTTTTAAAACCATGTTTATATTGTTATATATTGTAAAGTGAGCTAAGAAATTTAATATTATATATATGTTCTAATTAAGTTAATACATTTATAATCTTTTATGTAATTTTTATAGAAAATTATATCTTTAATTAACAATATCTAGTTAGAAGCATATATATCATAAATTTTCTATATAAGTTCCTCACTATACTGGTAAATAATATGATTTATAAATATTCTAAGATTTATATTAATGTAGGTTGTTGAATAACTAATTTTTACAAATATTTATTTAAAAAATATTCTTAGGAATCATAAATTCCAAGGATATTTTCTCGTTTTGATTCCTTG
>NZ_FOMG01000041.1 GCF_900112485.1 Clostridium uliginosum | reverse complement strand
CCGGTAGCAAAAATTTTTGAGTACTTAAAAATAGCTTAGGAATCTCTTTGTTTATTCAACTGTAAAATTATTCAAGTAAAAATGCACTATTATAGTTATATTGTTATTTAACAAATAGGCATAAGATAACTAGAAATATTAATCAACGGACAAAAAAAGTAATGATATAAAACAAATATGGAATATTTTACATATAAGGATGGAAAACACAAACTAAATATTATATAATTTACCTGTAAACGTTTTTTAAAAATATACACTTAATAGGTTAAGGGGGAATTTTTTTGAAAAAATCATTAAGCTTCAAAAAGATAGTAGCATTTTTAACTACTTTTTGTTTAACGATTACTTTATTAACTGGTTTTCCAGTACTGGCATATGCCGAAGAAATTGGTAAGAGTTTTGATATTGTTGAAGTAACTGACTTTCATGGTGCTTTAACAGATGCATCAGGAAATCCAGTGGCTGGTGTTTTAGCGGATAGAATAAATAGTATAAAAGAATCTAATAAAGATAGAACATTAATTTTAGGGGGTGGAGATTTATATCAAGGATCTGCAACTTCGAACATTATGAAAGGGGTTCCAGTGCAAGAAGTATTTACCGAAATAGGGATGGACGTAACAACACTTGGAAATCATGAATTTGATTGGGGATTAGATACAATAAAAGATACTACTATGAATGGTTCAGGATATTCTATAGTTTGTAGTAATCTTTATAATAAGAATACTGGCAAAAGAGTATTTGATTCATATAAAATTGTAACTAAAGATGGAATAAGGATTGCCATTATAGGTGGTATAACAACAGAAACACCATCAATTGTATTACCTGAATATGTAAAAGATTATGAGTTTAGAGATCTTGCAAGTGAGATAAATTCAGTTGCATCAGAAATTAAGCAAAATAATTTAGCAGATGTAACATTAGCATTAGTACACGAAGGTGATAATAAAGATAATGCTACAGGACCAATATTTGACATGACAAATAAGCTTCAAAATGTAGATGCAGTATTTGGTGGACATACTCATACTAAAGTATGCGGAACCGCTTCTTCTACAAAGATACCAGTTTATATTGGAAATTCTTATGGTAAAGGATATATAAATGCTAAGTTTACCATAACTGATAATAAGAAGATTAAATTTGAAATACCAAGTATTGATAAAAGTTATACTGCTATAGATAATGAAAATGGATATAAGAATAGTAATCCAAGAACAGATAAAGATATTGATAAAGTGGTAAATGAAGCAAATGCTAAAGTTTATCCAATAACAAGTGAAGTTATTGGTTATAATACTGAAAAAGATCTTACAAGAGAAAAAGATGCGTATCCATATGGTTCATCAGTTTTAGGAAATTGGGCATCTGATATTACTAGAAGTGCAGTTAAAGCAGATGTAGGTGTTCAAAATAATGGAGGTCTTAGAATAGATATACCACAAGGAGATATTACAACAGGAACTATGTGGAAATTTATGCCTTTTGATAATACTATTTATAAATTTAGTATGACAAAAGCGCAATTAAAGGAAGCTTTAGAGCAAGCTGTTGCAGATAAGGGCAAGGGTTTACAAGTGTCAGGAATTAAGTTTACTTATGATTCTAACCTTCAATCAGGAAATAGAATTATTGATATAACAAGAGAAGATGGAACAACAATTAGTGAAACAGAAACATTATCTGTAGCAGCTCCAGATTTTGTAGCTACAGGTGGAGATGGATTTACTGCATTTAAAACTTATGGTGGATTAAATCCTGCAAATGATACACACATTGTAGTAAGAGATGCATTTATAGCTTGGTGTAGAGAAAATAAAGATAAAAATGGAGAAAATACAATATCTAATATTGATATTTCAAGAATGACTAATTTATCAAGTTCAATAACATTGCTTGCAACAACAGATGTTCATGGAACAGTATTAAATTATGATTATGCAACAGGAAAGGCTCCTAAAAAAGCACAAGGATTAGCAAAAATTTCAACATATGTTAAAGATGTAAGAAAAAATAATAGAAATGTTGTTCTAGTTGATAATGGAGATTCAATTCAAGGGACACCACTTTCATATTACTACAATCTAATTGATACAACTTCAAAATATCCTATGGCAAAGGTTATGGGAGCTATGAAGTATGATTCATGGGAACTTGGTAATCACGAATTTAATTATGGATTAGGAGTATTAAACAGAATAATTAAAGATTATAAAGATGAAGGAATACCAACACTTGGAGCTAACATTTATAAAGAAAATACTCCAAATGCAAACAATAATGGTGATGCAAATTTTGTACAACCTTATATAATGAAGACTTTTAATATAAATGGAAAACAAATGAAGGTTGCAGTTATAGGATTAGAAAATAAATGTATACCAGATTGGGAAGATGTATCACATTATAAAGGTTTATACTTCAATGATCTTGTCGATGAAGCTAAAAAGTGGGTTAAAGTAGTAAAAGACGAAGGAGCAGATATTGTTATAGTATCAGCCCATAGTGGACAAGGCGGAGGAAATTCATCTGAAGCACAAGCGGGTGTTCTTCCAGAAAATCAAGCAGATGCAATAGCAACACAAGTAAGTGGAATAGATGCAATTGTTGCAGGGCATGCTCACGTAAAAGCTAATGACTTAACTAAGAAAAATCCAGAAGGAAAAATAGTACCAATAGTTGAATCAACTAAGGCAGCTACAGCTCTTGCTCAATTAGATATTAATATTGACTCAAATGGTAAAGTAAGTGGAATTTCAACAAAGAATGTTATTATGGACAATAGTATTGCAGAAGATTCAGAAATAGTTGAATTAATTAAGCCTTATCAAGAGACAATATTGAAATATGTAGATACAAAGGTTGGAACTTCAACTGGAGAATTTACAGGAAATGGACAAACAATAGGAACTACAGCTATTATGGAATTAATTAATAAAGTCCAAAAAGAAAGTGCAGGAACACAACTATCAATCGCAGCACCATTAAGTTCATCATGTTTTATACCAAAAGGTGATGTAACTATAAAAGATATGATGTCAGCTTATGTATTTGAAAACTTCTTATATGGAGTAAAAATGAGTGGAGCTCAATTAAAAAATTGGATGGAATATTCAGTTAAATATTACGATCAAACAACTGATGAAAATCAACAAGTAATTAAAAATAAAGATTTAAATGTTCCAGACTTTAATTTAGATCAATTATATGGTGCAACATATGATATTGATTTGACAGAACCAGCATGTACAATAGATGAGACAACTGGTAGAGTAACTTCAGGAGATAGAATAAAGAATTTGAAGGTTAATGGAGTTGAAGTACAAGATTCAGATCAATTTACAGTTGCAATTAATAACTATAGATATAATGGTGGAGGAGGCTTTATGAAAGCTGTAGGTTTAACTCCAAATGATTCAAGTACTGTAACCTATGATTCAGCAAAAGCTTTAGGAGATGATGGACAAGTAAGGAACTTAATGATAAGTTATTTCCAAAAACATGGAGAAGTTTCACCAACATGTTCTAATAATTGGAATGTAATAACAAAACATGTAGAAGCAAAGAAGGCCGCTTAAACTATTAAAGTAGATAAAAATGCTTTTAGTAATAAGAAGATTAACCGGCGATACGTTTGATTATAAACAAATAAAAAGATATACCATATAGTATTCAATTTCTAGTAAGCCTGACACTAAGTTAAAAAGTGTCAGGCTTATTTTTTTGAATATATGTCTAATTATATTGCAATATAAAAATAATTTGTGATATTGTTAGAACATATTATAATATTAATAAAAGAAAGTGTTTCATGATGAAATTGTGTTTTCAAGTGAAGCAGAAAAAAAAGTATTTTGAAATAATAAAAATAGATGAAGATGGAGATTTAAACAAAGCTAAAGAATATTATAAAAAAGCAATACAAAAAAATCCTAACTATGACAAAGCTTATTTTTATGTTAATATAGGAGAAAATTTAAAAGTATTAATAGATGTTAAAAAGAGTATAGAATTAAATGAGTTATTTTTAGATTATATGAAAAAGGATAATGAATTAGATCCAATACGTAATTTAGAGGGATATAAGGAATTAATATTATAATTTATTAATATATAATTGTTTAAAATTTTAGATTGGAGAATTTTATGAGCATTATAATTGATGAAATGAAGAAAGAAGATTTCAAAGAACTTACTAGAATATATGAAGAAGGAATAAAAACTAAAATTTCTACCTTTCAAAATAAGGCCGTTTCTTACGACGAATGGAATAAAGGACATATAAAAGAATGTAGATTGGTGGCAAGGTCAGAAGATAAAATTTTAGGTTGGGCTGCCTTGAGTAAAATATTTAGCAGACAAGTATATGATGGATTTTTAGAGATAAGTATATATATTGATGGAGCATCTAGAGGAAAAGGAATTGGAAAAGCTCTGTTAAACTCGCTTATAAATGAATCAGAAAAACAAGGAATTTGGTCATTGCAATCTTTAATAATACGCGAAAATATTGCAAGTATACAATTGCATAAAAATTGCGGGTTTAGAGAAGTTGGATATTGGAAGAAACCAGGTAGTATGCTTGATGATGGTACTTGGCATGATGTTGTTATAATGGAAAAGAGAAGTGAGGTAGTTGGAGTAAAATAATTTATTTTGGGAATGATATTTTATAATTCCTAAATCTAAATTTAGATTATAATAATTAATTATTTAGGAGGTAAAAAAATGAAAGATACTTTTACAGAAGGATTAGAATTGTCAATGGACAACTTTTACAAAGGAGGTGCATTTTTAACTGCTGGTGACGAAAAAAATGCAAATACTATGACAATAAGTTGGGGTACTATAGGATATATTTGGAGAAAACCTGTATTTATGGCTTTGGTTAGAGAAACAAGATATACTAAGAAATTTTTAGATTCAGGAGATAGCTATACTGTAAGTATTCCTTATGAAGGAAGTATGAAATCAGAATTAACTTTATGTGGTACAAAGTCAGGTGCAGAAATAAATAAAGAAAAAGAAGCAAATATTAAATTTATATCTAGTAAAAAAGTAAAAGCACCTATAGTAGATGGATGTAATAAATATTATGAATGTAAAATATTGTTTAAACAACCTATGAATTTAAATAATATTGATGAAGAAATAAAAGATAAATTTTATGGTGTAGGAGAATCAAAACATGTTTTATATTTTGGCGAGATATTAGAGGATTATACAAAGTAATGAATAGTTAATGAAGGATAGAAATTCTATTAAACTTCTTAAAATATTGTCAATAAAAAAAGAGAATCTAAATGATTCTCTTTTTTTATTATCTTCTATATTTTATACCTGATAAATTAGGTGTATGTTCAAATTCAATTGGCTCATTTTTATATAAGAATTTAATTCCATCAATCCATTCACCTTTGTATTTTACTTGAAGTAAAGTTTCAATTAAACTATTTTCTGTAATTTCACCACCAGTAGAACCTTGAAATTTACTTGCAGCCCAATTCGGTTTTTTTAAGTCTGCATTAGAAGTTGCATTTTTATTAGCTTCACTTTCATCTATATTAATAGTAGCAATTTTTTTACCATCTATGGTATCAATAGATTTAACTTCAATTGGCAACTTATCAAAAACTTTTTCAGAAAGAGCTTTTGATAAATTAGTTAATTTTTTTTCTAAGCTTAAATCTTTGCTTAATTCAATATTTGAAACCTCTTTAATGTTCATAGTATCAGAATCTTCTGTATAAATAGAAAATACTTCCTTTTCTTCTTTATTAGCCTTTGGAGTTTCAACAGCCGGCTCTTTAGGTTGTTCTTTTTTGGTAGTATCATTATCATTATTTGAATTTTCTACTACAGTATTTTTATTATCATTTTTTAAATCGCTAGCTGAATTTGAAGAACATCCTACTAAGGCAATGCTTAGCATTAAAACTGTAGCTAAAACTAACCTTTTTATCATTATTTTAATCCCCCTTATGTAAAAAAAATATACAATTTATTTTTGAATATCATAATTAATTATAGCATATGTGACTAATAATTAAAAGATTAGAGAAGTATATTAACAGAGGTTATTTGCATTACAAAATTAAAAAGTAATAATTGACAATTTAATTTGATTATAGTATATTTTGATTATCAAAATATTTGATTAAACAAATTAAATATTTTGATAATAAATGTTAGGGAATGCTTTAACTGGAGGAAAATACATATGGATAAATCAAAAAAAGTAGTTAATGAACTTTTAGTACAGTTATTTAATGATATATTACAGATTGAAGAACAAGTTTTAAAGGAGGGCGTAATCTCAGACCTTTCGCTCACAGAAATGCATACAATAGAAGCTATTGGAATGTATACCAAAAGAACAATGTCTGAAGTAGCTCAAGATTTAAAAATAACTGTAGGAACTTTAACAAGTGCAATTAATAAACTTATAAAAAAAGGATATGTAGAAAGAAATAGAATAGAGGAAGATAGAAGAGTAGTTTTAATTGGATTAACAAAACGAGGAAAATTGGCTTATAGGTTACATGAAAAATTCCATGATGATATGGTTAGCAATTCAGTAGATGGACTAACTTCACAAGAAGAAGAAGTTTTAATTTCATCATTAAGTAGAATAAATAAATTTTTAAAAGAAAAATATAAATTGAAATAAGGCACATTCAAAAAAATAACAGACCAGTATGATTGTATATTTTGCTTCATACTGCGTCGGTAAGTTTAGTTAATAGTCGCTATTAACTAAACTTACCTCCTTGCCCTTACGTAAAGTGAAACTTTTCAGGTGGAGTTTTATACTCCAGATGAATTTAGCTAAACTTATACCCTCAAGGGGCACCTTATCTTAAGGCAAAATGTACTACGCATCTTTGGTCTGTTATTTTATTTCATGTGCATAATTAAGGAGATTGCTATGAGTAATATTAAAATAGGAGGAGTAGGTGCTTATCTACCACCTTTAGTGGTCACAAATAATAAAATAAGTGAACTTGTTCCTACTAATGATGAATGGATACTTGAAAGAACAGGTATAAAGGAAAGAAGAATTTCAGAAGGTGAAAATACATCAGACATTGCAACAAAGGCATCTAAACTTGCGCTTGAAAGAGCAGGAGTTAAAGGTGAAGATTTAGATTTGATAATTGTTGCAACAATTACTCCAGATATGTTTATACCATCTGTAGCATGTTTAGTGCAAAGTGAATTAAAAGCAGATAATGCAGCTGCATTTGATATAAGTGTTGCTTGTTCTGGATTTGTGTATGCGCTAGAAACAGCTAAGGCACTAATGAAGTCATTAGATTACAAAAATGCATTGATTATTGGAGCTGAAACACTTTCAAAAGTTGTGGATTGGACAGATAGATCAACTTGTATTTTATTTGGTGATGGAGGTGGTGCTGCAGTACTTGTTAGAGATGAAAAACAAGGAATAATAAATTCTTATTTAAAATCAGAAGGAAAAAAAGGAGACGCTTTAACAATTGGAGCAGTTGATTTTAATACACCATTTGCAAGTGAAAAAAATATAAAAAATAAAAATATTGTTATGAATGGAAGAGAAGTTTTTAAATTTGCAACTTCAGCTATAGTTAGAGCAATTGATGGAGTATTAGAAGGTACAGGAATTTCATTAGATGAAATAAAGTATATAGTACCTCATCAAGCTAATATGAGAATTATAGATTATGTTGCTAGAAAGTTAGAATTAGATATAGATAAATTTTATTTAAATTTAGATACAACAGGAAATACATCATCAGCTTCAGTACCTATAGCTTTAAATGAGATGTATGAAAAAAACCTTATTAAAGAAGGCGATAAGCTACTTTTAGTTGCGTTTGGTGGCGGTTTAAGTTATGGAGCCACCATAATAGAGTGGTAAGTAAGAATCCAAATTTTACATTTGGCTATTCGAACTTACTCAGCGAAAGCGTATGTGAGTCGAGTTTCATATAAGAATCCAAATTATTATATGATAAATTATTTAAATCATATTAAACATAAATGAAATTTTAGGAGGAAGAAATTATGTTATTTGAAGAAATTAGAGATGTAATATGTGAACAATTAGGAGCAGAAAAAGAAGGAATCACTTTAGATACAACATTTGAAGAATTGGGAGCTGATTCTTTAGATTTATTTCAAGTAGTAATTGAATTAGAAGAAAAATATGATATTCAAATAGAAGATGTTGAAAATTTAAAGAGTTTAAAAGATGCAGTAGCATATGTAGAGAAGAGTTTAAATTAGTTAGTAATATATAAATAGTAAAAATGTAAATAAGTTAAGTTGTATAGTATATTATAGATTTATTTATATAATATAATCACTTTTATAAAAAAGTTACTAGGAGGAAGTTTTAGTGGAAAATAATAGAGTATGTGAGTTACTTAATATAGATTACCCTATATTTCAAGGTGCTATGGCTTGGATAGCAGATGCTTCGTTGGCAGCAGCTGTAAGTGAAGCTGGTGGAATTGGAATAATAACAGGAGCTGCACCGACAGAATGGGTAAAAGAACAAATAAGAGAAGCTAAGAAATTAACTAAAAAGCCATTTGGTGTAAACATAATGTTAATGTCTGAAAATGCAGAAGAAATAGCAGAATTAGTATGTACAGAAAAAGTTTCAATTGTTACTACTGGAGCGGGAAGTCCTGGTAAGTATATGGAGAAGTGGAAAAGCAATAATATAAAAGTAATACCTGTTGTAGCTTCTGTAGCTCTTGCTAAAAGAATGGAAAAAGCAGGCGCACATGCAATTATAGCTGAAGGTACGGAATCAGGGGGACACGTAGGACAATTAACTACAATGGCATTAATTCCACAAGTTGTAGATGCAGTAAATATTCCTGTAATAGCAGCTGGTGGAATTGGGGATGGAAGAGGAGTAGCTGCATCATTTATGTTAGGTGCTGAAGGCGTTCAAGTTGGAACAAGATTTTTAGTAGCTAAAGAATGTACAGTAAGTCAAAATTATAAAGATAAAATATTAAAAGCTAAAGATATAGATACAGAAGTAACAGGAAAATCAACAGGTCATCCAGTTAGGGTAATTAAAAATAAACTTTCAAGAACTTATGCCAAGTTAGAAAAAGAAGGCGTAAGTGTTGAGGAACTAGAAAAATTAGGTGCAGGAGCATTAAGAAAAGCTGCAGTAGAAGGCGATATGGACAATGGATCTATAATGTCAGGACAAATTGCAGGTTTAGTTAATAAAGAGCAAACATCAAAAGAAATAATTGAAGAGATGTTTAAAGAAGCAGATGAGAGATTTAACTTATTTGGAGGAAAGCATGAATAGTAAGAATATAGCATTCCTTTTTCCAGGTCAAGGAGCTCAATATGTTGGTATGGCTAAGCAATTTTATGAAGAAATAGAAGAATGTAAAGAAATTGTAGATAAAGCTGAAGAAATTTTAAATATACCTCTAAAAGATATGTTATTTAATGGACCAGAAGAAATATTAATGCAAACAGAAAATGCACAACCTACAATAGTTGTTGCTTCTTTAGTAGCTTTAAAAGCTTTAGAAATAAATAATGTTAAAGCAGATTATACTGCTGGATTAAGTTTGGGAGAATATGCAGCATTAATATATAGTGGCGCACTTTCTTTAGAAGAAGGATTACTTCTAGTAAAAGAAAGAGGAAGAATAATGGGAAGTTCTCTTCCTAAGGGACTTGGCAAAATGGCTGCTATTTTAAAATTAGATAATGAAAAATTAGATGAACTATTAAATAAAGCCAGTGTGTTTGGAATAGTTGAAGCTGCAAATTATAATTGTCCAAAGCAAGTTGTTATTTCTGGAGAAAATAAAGCTATAGATGAGGCCGTTAAAATTGCAAAGGAACTTGGTGGAGTTGGAATACCATTAAAAGTAAGTGGACCATTTCATAGCTCATTGTTAGAACCTGCAAGTGAAGAATTTTACAAAAACTTGGAGAAGGCAGATATTAAACAACTGAATAAAGTAGTTTATTCTAATGTTAAGGGATTACCTTATAGTAATGAAGATGATATTAAGGATTTATTAAAGAGACATATTAGAACATCTGTACTTTTTGATAATACAGTACAAGATATGATAGAGGCAGGGGTAACTACATTTATTGAAGTTGGTCCAGGTAAGGTACTAGGTGGATTTGTTAAGAAGATTAACAGAGATGTCCAAGTTTTAAATGTTCAAGATATGGAATCATTAAATAAAACAATTTCAAGCCTAGAATAATAGGTTTAAGGAGGAGTTAAATTATATGTTAAAAGGAAAATGTGCCATTATTACAGGTGCAGCAAGAGGTATAGGTAAAGCAATTGCTTTAAAATTAGCATCACTTGGAGTAAATATAGTTTTAAATTATAGAAGTAGCGAAGAAGAAGCTCAAAAAGTTGCAGCTCAAATAGAAGATATGGGAGTTGAAGTATTAACAGTTAAGGGCGATATAAGTAAATTAGAAGAAGCTCAAAATATTATGACAAAGGCAAAAGAGAAATTCGAAATTATAGATATTATTGTAAACAATGCTGGGATTACAAAAGATACACTTCTTCTTAGAATGAAAGAAGAGGATTTTGATAATATTATAGATGTAAATTTAAAGGGAGTTTTTAATTGCTTAAAATCAATTACTCCTATTATGGTAAAGCAAAAACATGGCAAAATAATAAATATTTCTTCAGTTGTTGGAGTTGTTGGAAATGCAGGCCAAGTAAATTATGCTGCATCTAAAGCTGGAGTTATTGGAATGACAAAATCTTTAGCTAAGGAACTAGGTGGAAGAGGTATTAACGTAAATGCAGTAGCACCAGGGTTTATTGAAACTGATATGACAAGTACTTTAGGTGATAAAGTTAAAGAAGAAGCAAAAAAAAGTATACCATTAAAGAGATTTGGAACACCAGAAGATGTTGCAGATGTTGTAGCTTTTCTTGCAAGTGAAAGCTCAAGCTATATTACAGGTCAAGTTATTAACATTGATGGTGGAATGGTAATGTAATGGAGGAGTATGGAATTATGGAAAGAAGAGTTGTTGTTACAGGAATGGGAGCTTTAACTCCTATAGGGAATGATGTAGATACATTTTGGAATAATAGTAAAGAAGGAAAATTAGGAATAGATTTTATAACATTAATAGATAATGATTTAATTGATGTAAAAATTGCAGGTGAGGTTAAAAATTTTAATCCAGAAGAATTAATAGGTAAAAAAGAATGTAAAAGACTTGATAGATTTGCTCAAATGGCACTAGTGGCATCAGATGAAGCATTGAAAAGTTCAGGCATAGATTTAGATAAAGTGGATAAAAAGAGATTTGGAGTTATGGTAGGTTCAGGAATTGGTGGATTTGCTACTATTGAGAGTGAATGTGCTAAATTAGTTACAGGAAAATCAAAAAGAATGTCTCCATTTTTTGTCCCTATGGCTATTATAAATTTAGCAGCAGGAAATATAGCAATTAGGTATGGTGCAGAGGGAAGTTGTACTTCAGTAGTAACAGCTTGCGCAACTGGAACTAATAATATAGGTGATGCATTTAGATTAATAAAGCATGGATATGCAGATATAATGTTAGCTGGTGGAGCAGAAGCACCAATAACTAGAATTGGTGTTGGTGGTTTTCATAGTATGAAAGCCCTTAATTCATCAAATGATCCATCTAAAGCATCTACACCGTTTGATAAAAACAGAAGTGGATTTGTAATTGGTGAAGGCGCTGGAATATTATTACTTGAGTCTTTAGAAGGTGCTAAAGCAAGAGGAGCAAATATATTGGCTGAAATTGTTGGATATGGATCAACTTGTGATGCATATCATATAACATCTCCACATCCAGATGGAATTGGAGCAGCTGAAGCTATGAGTCAAGCAATAAAAGAAGCTGGAATAAAAGAAAATGAGATTTCTTATATTAATGCTCATGGAACTTCAACACAATTAAATGATAAGTTTGAAACAGCAGCAATAAAAAAAGTATTTGGAGAAGATGCTTATAACATACCTATATCTTCTACAAAGTCAATGACAGGACATCTTTTAGGTGCAGCTGGAGCTATTGAATCAATAATTTGTATAAAGGCAATGAGAGAAGGATTTATTCCTCCAACAATAGGATATGAAACAAAAGATGAAGAGTTAGATTTAGATTATGTACCTAATATAGGGAGAAAGCAAGATGTTAAATATACATTGACAAACTCTCTAGGTTTTGGTGGACACAATGCAACCTTACTTTTCAAAAGATGGTAGTAATAATTAGGAGGAAATTTTATGGAATTTGATAAAATTAAAGAACTTATTAATATAATAGATTCTTCAGATTTAGCATTTTTAGAGATTAAAACATCTGATAGCTATATAAAAATGGATAAATCATTAAATAGAAATTTAGATAACAGTGGTCTTAAACAAAAAGATGAAATTAAAGAAGCTAATATAAATGAAAAAATTAGTTATGCACAAGAAGAAAAACAAAAATTAGAACAATTAGATAATAATATAGAAGATAATGATTTAAAAGAAGATATAACTATAATAACCTCACCAATGGTAGGAACGTTTTATTCATCAGCATCTCCTGAAAGTGAAGCATTTATTAAAGAAGGAGATATTATAAAAAAAGGGCAAGTTATTTGTATAATTGAAGCTATGAAGCTTATGAATGAAATTGAAAGTGATTACAGTGGTAAAGTAATTAAGTGCTTATTACAAAATGGTGATATGGTGGAGTATGGTCAAAAGTTGTTTGAGATTAGGGGGGAATAGGATTTATGTTAAATATAAAAGAAATAAAGGAAATTTTACCTCATAGATATCCATTTTTACTTATTGATAGAGTTACTGAAATGGATATAGAAGAGAAGATGTTTGTAAAGGGATATAAAAATGTCTCTGCAAATGAAGAGTTTTTTCAAGGACACTATCCAGAGGAACCTATTATGCCAGGAGTTTTACAAATAGAAGCTTTGGCTCAAACAGGAGCAGTTGCAATTCTTTCAATGGAAAAGTTTAAAGGAAAAATACCATTATTTGCTGGAACTAATAAAGTAAGATTTAAAGCTAAAGTTGTACCAGGAGATAAATTAGATTTATATTGTGAAATTATTAAAATTAAAGGACCAATAGGTATTGGTAAAGGAATAGCATCAGTTGATGGGAAAACAGTTTGCGAAGCTGAATTACTGTTTGCTATAGGATAGGTGATAAATATGTTTAAAAAAGTACTTATTGCAAATAGAGGGGAAATTGCAGTTAGAATAATTAGGGCATGTAGAGAGATGGGAATTCTTACAGTTGCTGTTTATTCAGAAATTGATAAAGAAGCACTTCATACTCAATTAGCTGATGAAGCAATTTGTATTGGGCCTGCATCTGCAAAAGATAGTTATTTAAATATTACTAATATTTTAAGTGCATGTGTTTTAACAGGAGCCGATGCTATACATCCAGGATTTGGTTTCTTATCTGAAAACTCTAAATTTGCTAAGATGTGTAAAGAATGCAATATAAAATTTATAGGACCAGATTATGAATCGATTGAGCTTATGGGTGATAAGGCAAGAGCTAGAGAAATAATGAAAAAAGCTAAAGTGCCTGTTGTACCAGGATATGAAGGAAATATAAAAAATGAATCTCATGCGTTAGATATAGCTCAAAAAATTGGATATCCAATTATGATAAAAGCTGCAGCTGGCGGTGGCGGTAAAGGCATAAGAGTTGCAAGGAATGACGAAGAGTTTTTAATGGGATATAAGACTGCTAAATCAGAATCTAAAGCTTGCTTTGGAGATGATAGGTTATATATAGAAAAGTTTATTGAAAATCCAAGACATATTGAATTTCAAATCTTAGGAGATGAATTTGGAAATGTGATACATTTAGGAGAAAGAGAATGTTCTCTTCAAAGGAAAAATCAAAAGGTATTGGAAGAAGCACCTTCAAATGTATTGAACGAAGAAATGAGATTTAAGATGGGTGAAATTGCTAAAGAAGCAGCAAAAGCTGTAAATTATAAAAATGCAGGAACCATTGAGTTCTTATTTGATAAAAATAATAATTTTTATTTCATGGAGATGAATACAAGAATTCAAGTAGAGCACCCAATTACTGAAATGATTACTGGAGTTGATTTAGTTAAAGAACAACTTAAGATAGCTTCTGGTGAAAAACTTTCATTAAACCAAGAAGATATAAAAATCAAAGGACATGCGATAGAATGTAGAGTTAATGCAGAAGACCCTGATAATGACTTTAGACCATGTCCAGGTACAATTGATGAACTTTGTCTTCCAGGAGGAATGGGAGTAAGAATAGATTCAGCAATATTTGGTGGATATAAAATTCCATATTGTTATGATTCTATGATTGCAAAACTTATTACTTTTGGAAAAGATAGGGATGAAGCTATTGTTAAGATGAAAAGAGCTTTAGGAGAATTTGCAGTAGGTGGAGTGAAAACTAATATTGATTTTCAATTATCTATACTTGAAATGGAAGAGTTCTTAAAAGGAGAATACGATACGTCATTTTTATCAGAAAAGATGGTGAAGAATAATGCTTAAAGATTTATTTAGGAAAAATCAATATGCAACTGTTAATCCTTCAGTATTAAAAAGAAGTATGCCAGGAAATACAACACAAGAGAAGCCTAATATTCCTTCTGGTATGTGGACTAAGTGTAATGAATGCAATAGTATGATTTATTATGAAGATTTACAAAATAACAAACAAGTTTGCACAAAATGTGGTTATCATTTTAGAATAACACCTAAAGAAAGAGTTAAACAATTTTTTGATAATGATACTTTTAAAGAAATGTGGAGAGGACTAAAGACAGTTAATCCTATTAATTTTGAAGGTTATATAGAAAAACTTGAGAAAACTAAAAGTAGTACAGATAGTACAGAAGCTGTAGTTACTGGAATTGGAAGAGTAAACGGAATAGAAATAGCTTGTGCAATAATGGATAGCTTTTTTATGATGGGAAGCATGGGAACTGTAGTTGGAGAAAAAATTACTAGAATAGTAGAGTATGCTACTGAAAATAAAATGCCAGTAGTAATTTTTACAGCATCTGGTGGTGCTAGGATGCAAGAGGGTATTTATTCATTAATGCAAATGGCTAAGGTTAGTGCAGCTCTAGCAAGACATGATAATGAGGGCCTTTTATACATAACTGTTTTAACAGACCCAACGACAGGTGGAGTAACAGCAAGTTTTGCTATGGAAGGTGATATTATTTTAAGTGAACCGAATGCTTTGGTAGGTTTTGCAGGAAGAAGAGTTATAGAAAATACTATAAAAGAGACTCTTCCAGATTCATTTCAAAAGGCAGAATTCTTACTTGAAAAAGGGTTTGTTGATAAAATTGTATCAAGAAAACATATGAGATCTTGTATATATAAAATTCTTGTTTTACATGGAGTGAAGAGATATGAATAAAGATTTTATAAAAGCTATAACAATAACACCATGGGAAAAGGTTGAAATTGCTAGGCATAAGGATAGACCTACTGGAAAATATTATATAGATAATATATTTAAAGATTTTTTTGAATTTCATGGAGACAGATTATTTGGAGATGATAAAGCAGTAATTGGAGGAATTGCATCTATTGAAGATGTAAGTGTTACTGTAATTGCAATAACTAAAGGATCTAATACTAATGAGAACATAGAAAGAAATTTTGGTATGCCAAATCCTGAAGGATATAGAAAGGCTTTAAGACTTATGAAACAAGCAGAGAAGTTTAATAGACCTGTAATTTGTTTCATAGATACACCAGGTGCTTTTTGTGGTGTAGGAGCTGAAGAGAGAGGACAGGGTAGTGCTATAGCAAATAATCTATTTGAATTAAGCAGACTTAAAACTCCAATAATATCAATTGTTATTGGAGAAGGTGGAAGTGGTGGAGCTCTAGCGTTAACAGTAGGAGATAAAATACTTATGTTAGAACATGCAGTATATTCAATACTATCACCAGAAGGTTTTGCATCAATTCTATGGAAAGACAGTAAGAGAGCAAAAGAGGCAGCTGGAGTTATGAAAATAACAGCACAGGATTTAAAAGGTTTTAATATTATAGATAAAATAGTAAAAGAACCTAGAGGCGGAGCACATAAAAACCCTATTAAACAAGCGGATATAATAAAAAAAGAAATTTTACAATCAATACAAGAAGTTAAGAGCAAAGAAATAAATCAACTAGTAAATGAAAGATATGATAAATTTAGAAAAATGGGTAATTAAAAATATAAGGCACATTCAAAAAAATAGACAGAATATCTTTGGTCTGTTATTTTCTTTCATGTGCCTAAGTTTAAGTTTATCTGATAATAAAAAATAGTTAAGAGAAGCTGAGTAAGATTTTAGAATCTAACAAGCTTCTCTATTTAGTATAAGGTATATTTAAATAAAAATTTACATAAGGCTATATTTTAGAATAGTGTTATGTTTTTTAGCCGCTTTACAATATACAATAATATCAACACGGTTTTAAAATAGAATAGTAGATAAAAATAAGTAAAAAAATTCATATTATTATTGACAATAATAATATGTAGAAATAATATAATATTAAAGTGTATTGTTGAATTTAAAGGATGGTAATATGGATATTGATCTGAGAAGTAAGGTAATTATTTTTAAAGAGTATTATAAAGATGTAAACAAAGTATTAAGGTTGGAAAGTAATAAGATAAAAAATTTAGAGAGTTTTTTATATACAACAACTGATGAAGAAATAGATTATGAAAAAACAAAGGAAATTAAAAAGTACATAAAAAAGAGTGAATTAGGATATGTATTTAGTGGGGATATTAGAAAGATAATTTCTATTTTTTTATTTTCAAACGATAATTATAAAAAAATAATCAAAGATACAATAATAATTTATGATCATTTAATTAGTAAAGGATTTGAAAAAGACAAGTTTACAGCGTTTATATCTTTTAGCATTAGTAATAGGTTTCACGAAAAGGAATATGACAATATTATAAAAAAAATGATATATATAAAAAGGACTTTAGAATTTAAAGAGCATATAAAATATAAAACTAATATAAAGTATTTATGTTTTTTAAATCTTGCAACTTTTACTAAATCAAGCAAGGAAATATTAGAAGATTACTTAAATATTTATGATAAGTTAATTAATGAAGGTTTTAGTGAGACTGAAACATTTTATTCTGTATCTACTTTAATTCTTTCAGATAATAAAAATTATGTAGAACGATTAAATAAAGTTAAGGATATAAAGAGAGTTTTTCAAAATAATAACATTATAATATGTGAAGAATACTATTTGTTAATTGGATTATCTTCATTAATTGTTGAAAAAACAGAAAAATTTGTGGGTGATGTAATTGAAGTTTATAATCAGTTTGCTGAAAAAAAACATTCAAAGAAAAATATATTTATGTTACTTTCAATAGGATTAGTTTTAAATGAATATATTCAAGTGATTTCTACAAAGCATATGAATTCATTTATTCAAGGAGAGGTAAATTTACTTAGTAGATTGATAGAATATATAACAATACTACTAATTTAAATTTTAGCCTTATTCCAATAATAATTTTTTGTATTTTGAAATCTAAAAAAGAAGGAGTAATAATATGGACAGTAATAGTACTAAAGTTGCTAAAATTGCAACCAAGATGGCTATATGTGATAGGGATGAAGAACAAGAGTTAAAAAGAATTTATAGTGAAAAAGGGATAAAAGTTACTGCAGTAAATATAGGCGGAAATATTAACTCTTCTATATCTAAGATATTAGAAAGTGCGTTAGTAGCTTCAAAGAGAAATGGATTAATTAGAGAGGAACATCTGCATGAAGGAGCTGTTATAGGAGCAACTAGAGATGCTATAATTCAAGTTTCACACAGAGCTAATGCTCAAAATGTTGGAGGAAAGATTGGAATAGCAAGAGGTGGAGAACATATATCAGTTTGCATATTTTTAAGTATTGGGTTGCTTCATTTAGATGAAGTAGTTATAGGTATAGGGCATAGAGCTATTTCAATGTAATTTAGAATTAAGGTATATTTAAAAAATAATTCAATTTAAAAACTCATTTATTTAGAAAAAGTATTTTCTAAATAAATGAGTTTTTTTGACTATAAAATAATAATATATATAACTTTTATAGCAAAAAACTACTCAAAAAAACAAAGTATCAACTTTACAAATATATGAAATTATGCTATCATAGCATATTATATTTATAATTTATTATCAATATATTTTAATATATAGTATAAATATAGAAGTATATTTAGCAAAATGTTTATCAAGAAAAATAGAAGCATAGTAGGAAATTGATAATAAAAAATAAGAGGAGGATGGAATAATGGTAGGAAAAAGAAAATTAATTTTAATTGTATGTGCAACTTTCATAGGGAGTGCTTTGATTGGATGCTCAGGAAGTACACAGAAGTCTTCAAATGATTCATTAAAATCTGGAGATATGAAGAAAATAGGAGTACTTCAATTAATTCAACATGATGCTTTAGATTCAGCTAATAAAGGTTTTGTTGATATGTTAAAGGAAAAAGGATATGAAAATGGAAAAAATATTGAAATTGAGCAGCAAAATGCTCAAGGTGAAATGACAAATGCTCAAACAATAGCTAAGCAGTTTGTAGATTCAAAAAAGGATTTAATATTTTCCATTGCAACTCCAGCAGCTCAAGCAGTATATAATGCTACTAAAGATATACCAACAGTGTTTACTGCTGTAACAGACCCAGTATCAGCTGAAATTGCAAAGGATTGGAAAAGTTCAGGTACTAATTTTACAGGTACATCAGATAAGGTTCCTGTAGATAAACAAATAAAATTACTTAAACAATTAATTCCGAATGCTAAAACTATAGGAGTAATTTACAATACGTCTGAAACAAATTCAGTAATTCAAGTTGATGAATTAAAAGCAGCAGCAGAAAAAGAAGGACTAGCAGTGAAAGAAGTTGGTGTTACTACTGTAAATGAAATAAATCAAAATTTGGCAAGTGCATTAAAATCTATAGATGTATTATATACACCAACAGATAATACAGTAGCTTCAGGACATAGCTTAATAGGAAAGCTTTGCTTAGAAGCAAATGTTCCTATAATAGGCGCAGAAGAAGCGATAGTAAATAAAGGTGGATTGGCGTCAATAGGTATAGATTACTATAAATTAGGAAAAGAAGCAGGATTAAAAGCAGTTGAAATATTAGAAGGCAAGAAGCCAACAGATGTTGAAATAACAACATTGAGTGAAATGTCATTTACTATTAATACAGATGTTGCTAAAAAATTAAATATAACAATTCCAGCAGATATAGAAGCTAATGCTAAAAAAGTAACTGGAGGCGTTCAATAGTGGGTGTTTTACTTAATATTTTAGAACAAGGACTATTATTTTCGTTAGTTTCAATTGGAGTATATATAACTTATAAAATTTTGGACTTTCCTGATTTATCAGTGGATTCAACATTCCCATTAGGGGCTGCAATTTCTGCAGCTCTTCTAGTTAAAGGAATTAATCCTTGGATTACGATAATAATAGCAACTTTGGGTGGAGCATTAGCTGGAGGAGTAACAGCATTTTTACATGTTAAACTTAAAATAACAAATTTAATGGCTGGAATATTAGTAATGATAGGTTTATATTCAATAAATTTAAGAATAATGGGAAAAGCAAATATTCCATTATTTAATACTCCTAATCTGTTTAAAGGGACTATGCCAGCAATAGTTATGATTTTAATATTGGTTATTATAGTAAAAGTACTATTAGATTTATATTTAAAAACTAAATCAGGATTTTTACTTAAAGCAGTAGGAGATAATGAACAAGTTGTTTCATCACTTGGAGTTAACAAAGATTTAGTTAAAGTAATAGGGCTTATGATAAGTAATGCATTAGTTGCTATGGCAGGTGCATTAACAGCACAATATCAAGGATTCAGTGATGTTGGAATGGGAACTGGAACAGTAGTAATGGGACTTGCTGCAGTAATTATTGGAACATCTTTATTTGAAAAAATATCTTTTGCTAAAGTCACTACATTATCAATTTTAGGCGCAATTATTTATAAAGGTGCAATAGCAATTGTATTAAAGCTTGGCTTAAATGCAAATGATTTAAAATTAATGACAGCAATAATAGTAGTTATAGCATTATGTTCTAATAGTGGAGTTCTTAAATTTAAAAAGAAAGCTGTTATGGAAGGTGGTGCTGAAAATGTTAAAAGTGAAACAACTGTCCAAAGTGTTTAATCCAAATACTATAAATGAAAATAGAGTTTTTGATAAATTATCTTTAGATGTTAATCAAGGAGATTTTGTAAGCATTATCGGTTCTAATGGAGCTGGTAAGTCAACACTATTAAATATGATTTCAGGAACAATAGAAGCAGATTCAGGATCAATACTACTAGATGGAACAGAAGTTATTAATAAACCGGAATATGCTAGAGCAAAATTAATTGGTAGAGTATTTCAAAATCCATCAATGGGTGTTTCGCCTAACATGACCATTTTGGAAAATATTGCGCTTGCAGATAATAAGGGCAAATCATTTGGATTGGGATTTGGCATAAATAAAAAGAGAATAAATTACTATAAAGAAATGGTAAGTGAACTTGACTTAGGACTAGAAGATAAAATTTATAATAAAGTATTACTTTTATCAGGAGGGCAAAGACAAGCATTAACATTACTTATGGCAGTAATGTCTAAACCCAAGATGTTGTTACTAGATGAACACACAGCAGCTTTAGATCCTAAAACATCAGAAAAGATAATGAATATAACTAGAAATATTGTTAAAGATAGCGGAATAACAACATTGATGGTTACGCATAATTTAAAGCATGCGCTTGAAAATGGAAATAGATTATTTATGATGCATAGAGGAAAAATATTAATAGACGTTAAAGGAGAAGAAAAAGAAAAGTTAGATAATAATAAGCTTCTTGAACTTTTTGAAAAAGCTCATATTACAGATGAATTAAGTGATAGAACTTTATTTGGTTAAATATAAAACTATAGTTAGGTGGTAACCTATCGAAATAAAGGTCATGCATTTGTGTCGGTTACTGAAGATTTTGATGGGTGCTTCTAAAATTATAAGTTGTGCCCAAAGTGCTTGCTTCCAAGTCAAGCTTGGAACAAGCACATTTGGAACAACTTATAAACTAAGAAGCACAGCCATCAAAATATTCTAATGTAATACTGCACAAAAGCATGACCTCTATTTCTTTGTTTGTCGCTTAAATTAAATATATTGAAAAATATGTCTTGAAGTATAATAGCAATTTAGCTTGTGGGTATCTATAGATACCCAAAGTGGAAATTAAGCTTATGTGATATATAACCCAAATAAGGGGTACTTTGTTGTGAAGCGTTACATTAGCAACAGAGTATCCTTTATTTTTGGTTTTTAGAATTTAGGATTTGTTAGATAATACTGAGTATAATCTTTAATTGCTAATAAATCCAATTATGTTAGAATAAAGATACGTAAAACTATAATGGGATTACATCAATTAATGCATGAAAGTAATATTAATATAAGGCACATTAAAATAAATAACAAGTCAGTATGCTAGTCTATTTTGCGTCATACTGCGTCGGTGAAATCATCTCATAGCCTGCTATGAGATGATTAAATCTCCTTGTCTGACACAAAATATACGTCGCATCTTTAACTTGTTATTTTCTTTAATATGCCTAAAGGGGAAAATTAAAATGATAGGAAAAAGAAAAGAAGATTGTTCGGGTAACTTAGAATTTGAACAGATATATAAAGAGAAAGATTACAAACTAAATTTAAGAAAAGAAACTCAACATTTTATAATTTTTTACACGGAAATAGACAAGACATGTATAGATAAAGTTTCAGATGTTCTTGAAAATAATTATAATAGAATCACTATTAATTTCAATCAACAACTTCAAGAAAAATTGACTATTGAGATTCATTCAGACCTTAATCAACTTCATATTGCTTTAGGATTTCCCAATGCACCAGATTGGATAAGAGGGGGGATTGGAGTAGGTAAAATTATAATAGCATCACCTCTAAATCCACCACCAGGTTCAAAATTTGATAATGTTTTAAATACAGCCGTTCACGAGTTTGGGCATATCATAGTAAATAAAATAAATAAGGATACACCCAGATGGCTAAATGAAGGAATTGCATGTTACGAAGCGAAAGACAATGATGAAAACTGGATAAGAAAAACCGTTAAGAATGGATTAGTAAGTAATATGCTTCCTACATTTAAAGATTTAGATACTGGAGAGGATTTTGAAACGTTTTTCAAACGTAATGGGTATCAATACTCATATACTATAGTAGAATCAATAATTGAAGAGTACGGTTATGATAAGTTATATAATTTAATAAAATCGCCTAATAACTTTGAAGATATTTTTGGAATAACAGAGAACGAATTACAAAATAAATGGATGGAATATATTAAAAAGAATTATCTGCTAACATAAATTTTTGGATTTATATCAGTTTTATTTTACGTAAATTGATTATGTTAGATGAAGGAGGGGAAAAAGGTGAAACTAAAAGTTTTAGTAGATAACAATACATACATTGACCAATATTATTGTGGTGAACCTGCTGTTTCATATTATATAGAAGATGAAGATACTAGACTATTATTAGATGTAGGATATTCTGATTTATTAAAAACTCAAATGAGTTAGGCGTAGATTTAGAAAATGTAACTACTATTGTTATTTCACATGGTCATGATGACCACACAAGAGGATTAAAATACTATTTTGAACAAAATAATAAAAATAATATTTCTATTGTAGCTCATCCAGATACATTTAAAGAAAAGGTGGTAGGCAATTTAAAAATTTGTTCTCCCATTTTACAAGACGAACTAAAAGAAAAATGCAATCTAATTCTTTCAAAAGAACCTAAAAAAGTTAGCAAACATATAACTTTTTTAGGGGAAATACCACAAACAAATAATTTTGAGAATAGAAAACCTATTGGGAAACAAATTGTTGGTGAAACTTTAATGGATGATACAGCACTTGCATATAAAAGCGAAAATGGTATTTACATTATTACAGGATGTTCTCACAGTGGAATATGCAATATAATAGAATATGCAAAACAAGTATGTAAAGATAATAGAGTATTAGGAATTATAGGAGGATTTCATTTATTTGAAGTAAAAGAACAGGTTAATAAAACTATCGATTATCTAAAACAGAACAACTTAAAGGAATTATATCCTTGCCATTGTACTTCATTTGTTGTTAAAGCAGAAATACATAAAGTTTTACCAGTTAAAGAAGTTGGTGTAGGGTTAGAAATAAACTGGTAAAGGTATTAGAAATAAACATATATTCTTTGGAATGCAAAAGTTTCAATTATGTAAGTAAAAAATATATTTTAAATTAAATTTAAGTACTAGGAATGTTTTATGTTCTTAGTGCTTTTTTATTTTTATGTATCTGATATAATATAATGTAGTGAATTTATGAAGTTAATATATAATATATATATATAGAAATATATACTATAATAGTGCATTTTTACTTGAATAATTTTACAGTTGAATAAACAAAGAGATTCCTAAGCTATTTTTAAGTACTCAAAAATTTTTGCTACCGG
>NZ_FOMG01000031.1 GCF_900112485.1 Clostridium uliginosum | reverse complement strand
TGTATAGTAAGACAAAAAAGTCACCTAAGAATATTTTCAATATCCTTAGATGATCTTGACAAGGATAAATCCTTATCTAAATGACATTGGTCAGTATGCTAGTGTATTTGCATCTTTAACTTGTTATTTTTTTCATATGCCTAATATGAATTTTTGTGAAAATAAAAATAGAAATAACATTTGTGGACGAAGCATTGAAAAATAAGCTTAGAGTTTATTTATTTGAAATTGTTCCATAAATGATTGTCCCAATCTTGTATTGGGAGCAGTCTTTTATGGGTACAACTTCAAATGTTAGAAACTATTAGCGAAATTTTTCTAGTCTTCTTTAATAAATGTTATTTCTATTTTTTTGTTTATCTTATATCATTTGTATATTAAAACAGCCTAAATATTTTATTTAATTTGAGAATGTTTGTGTTCCCATGTATTTGTTGTTAGTTTTATCGTATATAACGCCTATACCAATTTTATTATATGAAGCGTTCATCATATTAGCTTTATGTCCTGGTGAATTCCACCATTGATTAAATAATTCAACTGGATCATAAGTATTATATGCAATATTTTCTGCTGTTGCATTATATGTGTATCCTATTGTTTTTAACCAATCAAACCATTTAGTTCCATCAGGATTTGTATGATCGAAATATTTGTATTGTATCATACAATCACTCTTATATCTTGCTACTTGTAGTAAAGTGTTGTCCATAGTTAATGGTTTTAAACCAGCCTCTACTCTCTTTTGATTTAGTAACTCAAGAATTTTATTTTCAGCACTACTTTGTATACTAATAGCGTAGGTTTGTGGTAACTTATTTAAACCACTTACACTTACTGTATCACCATTTGTAGAATTTATGTCTTGAGTTGTATTTGTTGTTGTTCCACTATTTGGTGTTGTACCACTATTTATTGTTGCTGTACCGCTATTTGGTATTGTTGTACTACTATTTATTGTTGTATCACTATTTGGTGTTGTTATTGTACCACTATTTGTTGTTGTACCACTGTTACTAACAGATTCTTGATTATTTGTCGTTGTATTGCTTGTCCCATTAGAGTTTTGATCGTTTTGAGGTTGATCTGATGTTATTGTATTATCTGTTTTATCAAAGTCTCTATCACAATTAGGAATATTATTTCCTGTTACTTCACCATTTGTAGCAAACGTACAGTCTTTATTTCCAATTTTAATTTTTCCAGTTTGCATTGCTCCTGATTTATCTAGTGAATATATCTTTCCACCTGTTTTAACAACACCTGTTTGCATTGCTCCTGATTTATCCATATAATACCAGGTGTTATTATCATTAATCCACCCTGTTTTCATTGCTCCCGAATTATCATTATAGTACCAAGTGCCATTGTCTTTTACCCAACCTGTCTTCATTGAGCCTGAGTTATCATTATAGTACCAATTACCGCAATCTTTCAACCAGCCTGTCTTCATTTTACCAGTTGAATCGAAGTAGTACCAATTATCATTAATTTTTTTCCATCCTTTAACATTTTTGTTTCCTTCTGCATAACTCCAGGTATTATCAGTAGATTGTTTCCACTGTGCAGATACTCCTAATGGAGCTAAAGTAGTAATTGTTGCCGCTACAACAACCATTCCTATTGTCTTTCTTAAAAAAGCATTCTTCATTAGTTTTTCTCCTTCGTTAATCCTTATTTGGATATATGTAACAATTTTAATATAATGGTTTTTAATTAGTCTTTCTTAATATATTTAAATTTATTACAACATTGTCCATGCATTAATGTTAACATATATTCGACATTTTTCAACACATGAATATAATGTTCTGAATAGACTATCTCTTTTTACTTAGTGTATGCATCATTTAATTCACTTTTGCTATGCAACTTGTGTTAAATAGTTACAAAACATTTATTGGTTTACAAATTAATTACTCTTAATATTAAAAGACATTTACAGACAATGTGTTTTAACTAATGCTTTTCAAATTAGATATATTAAATAAAATAATGAGTCAAAGATGCAAAATAGACTAGAATACTTACTTGTTATATTTCAGAATATGCCTTATCTCATGTTCTGAAATATACCAAGTACATTTAAAATTCCATATCCCCATTGTGGATTAGGATATATATCACCAACTCTTTTGGTAGTTCCTCTTACAAGGTATGTTTTAATGGTTTGAGAATACATATAAGGATCATTACCATCAATAATTCCCCATTCAAGTAACATAGCGCAAGTTCCGACAACTATCGTAGCAGATACACTAGTTCCATTAACAGTAGCAATTTGATTATTAGGGGCTACAGTTAATGCGTTTACTCCCCCTGCTGCAATATCTATTACATCAATATAGTCATTGGCAAATGCCATACCTGAGTAATTAACCAAATTGTTATTGTTTTGATTATAGGCTGCTACAGTAATTATACTCCTTGAGGTACCTGGATTAGTTATTGTGCCATATGGATCGGATGGACTAAGGTGAGTCTCTCCAATTGTTATTCCTTGTTGCGGTATCCAAACATTATACTTTCCATCTAAAACAGAGTTTGCAATTAACGTGATTTTCCATATACCTGGTTGTACATTATAAAAACTAATGCGTATTAATTCATCTCCAGTATTTTCTTCTGGTAAATAAAAATTAACTGTTATTGATGTTTTTTCAAATATAAAAGTATAATACTCAATAGAATTAATTACAGCTGGGATTATACCAGTATCTTCTCCTGAAGGAGAAACTATATTTAAAGTCATTATATTAGGTACATCAACCCAAACCTCCGCCCACAAATATTTCTGTTCTGTTGATACATCTAGCTCTATTGTACTTGTCCCTCCGACTTCAGGTATAATGCCAGAAGTGTGACTACCTCTTGCTCTCTCGTTTCCCGATCCAGTTACCACAACTATACCTCTATTTATAGATATTGATTCTATATATTCTTCTAAAATACCATCTCCTTTATGATTACCTGAATTAGTTCCAAGTGGAAGATATATGACCATTGGTTTAGATGTCATTATTGCATATTGATGTAAAAATTCTATAGCAGCAAAAATAGATGTTATATTAAAAACAGGAACTTTTATATCAAACTGAGATTCATATGAAAAATCCTCTATTAACTTTACAACTGCAAATTCACAATCAGGAACAACTCCTTTTAAATCTGAGTTTTTGCCTGTAGCCCCAATTATTCCAGCCATCTTTGTCCCATGTCCAATTTCATCTTTACTTGGAACTATTGCATAAGGTGATTCTCCTTTCTTATAAGCTGCTATAGCCTCTTGTATTTTACTTTTTGTATATACAGTTCCAAATGGCATTTTATTAATTTCATCTTTTTCAGTAGAGTTTATTGTTTGATCCCAAATATTTTCAATTCTAGTTTCTCCACTAGATGTCATAAATTCCTCATTCAAATAATCAATACCTGAATCTATAATTCCTACTATAACCCCTTTCCCAGTTAGCTTTAAAGGTAAGTCCAATTGTAATGCTCTAGCTTGAGACGCTTCAATTGGTGAAATTTCTTGAAGAGTATATACTTCTACAGATTTAACATATACAATAGATGCGTGAATTAAGTCATCAAGATTAATTTTCATATTTTTCTGTAATGTTAATATTGCATACTTATCATTAATTATTGTAATATAATACCCTGATTTTTTTAAAAATTCCTCATCAATCTCACCTTGGTATTGAACAATATAATGATCATAATTTATATCACTAAAAATATTTTCTGGAGTAGTACCTTGTCTATTCATTTAAACTTTCCTCCATTTCCTTTGGTAATCTTATAAATAAATTATTAACATTGTATTCAATGAAACTATCTTCTATATATCCTCTATATTTCCTACTAATAATATTAAATGTGCCTAATAAATCAAAATTTCCATAACCAATTTCTCTACTCGGGAATTTATATATAGGGTTTCTGTAAGCTCCATACAGTAAATAACTTCTAACCTTTGTAGAATACATAGTTGTATCATTTCCATCAATAATCCCCCACTGCAATAAAAGAGCACAAGCTCCTGCTACTATTGCGGTTGCTGCAGAACTACCTGAAGCAGTAGTATTTTTTCCTGCAACTGTGGTGGTTAAAACATTTATTCCTATTGTAGCAATATCAGGATTAATTAAATTATTAGTATTAAAACCTCTTCCTGAGGAAGAAACTAAAGATTCATTATAACTACCATAATAAGCTACTGTAACTGTTTTTCTAGCAGTAGCTGGAACTGTTAATGTAATAAATGGATCTGGTTTAAGGAATTTTGTATCTTCTGGTAATGTGCTTTGAGGTGAAAGCCATATATTATATCTACCATCAGTTATATAATCTCCAATTAGCTGAAACTCCCATATTCCAGGTTTTATATCAGTAAAAACAACATTTATTACTTCCTGTCCTGTAAAATGTTCAGGAAGATAATATCTAACAGACATGTTAGTATCTGAAAAAACAAATTTAAGATTTTCTATTTTATTTATTTTTGATTGAATGAACCCAGATTCTTCTCCTGTTGGAGAAATTACATTTAAAGACATCTTATTAGGTTTTTCAACCAATATATTTAAAGAAAAATATTTCATTTCTCTAGGTATTTTTAATTCTATTTTATCTATATCATGTACATTTTTAATATAACCCGAAGCATGTCCTTCTGCTGCTCCTTCATTTCCAACTCCTGTAACTAAAACTATTCCTCTAATACTACCAACAGTTGTTAAATATTTCGAAAGCAAATTACTGCCATCATGGCTTCCTTCCGTACTGCCAACATTTAAACATATAACCATAGGTTTTTTTACTTTTAAAGAAAAATTTTTTAGATATTCTATTCCTGCTAAAATCTCAGAAGCATTATAAACTGGTGTGTATTTAACTCCATTTCCTTTTAATATATTTCCAAAGTTAGTAGATTCAAGAAGTTTAACAATTACAAAATCACTATCAGGTGAAACTCCTTGAAATTCTTTATTATATCCTCTTGCCCCTATGATTCCAGCTACCTCAGTTCCATGACCTACCTCATCCTTTGAAGGCACAATTTGATACGAATCTCCTTTGTTTTTATGAGCATTAATTGCATTATTGATTTGTTCATTTGAATAAGTCTCACCAACATATAAAGATGTATTAGTACTATTACGAATAGTTTGATCCCATATACTAACTATTCTAGAGGTGCCGTCTTCTCTAATAAACTCCTGATTTAAATAATCTATTCCAGTATCAACCATGCCTATTAAAACTCCTCTACCTGTTAAGCCTAAATAAGGGTTATTCTTAATAGCAGTTATATTATCTACAGCAGATGGGGATATTTCTTGTAATACATACATAACTCTAAATTCAATGAATATAATTGATGGTACATCCTTTAAAAGTTTATCTAAATCTTTATAATATACTGTCACAACACCAATAGTTTTAGTAATAGTATCTCCACAAGCATAAGATACTTTATCTATTTGCTCTTTGAAGTTACCTCTATATTCAACTAAAAAATCAGGGGCATCTGTATAATATAAAGCACACTTCTGTAAATTAGCCATATTTAACTCCTAATATTACTTATACTTAATATTATGCTTAAACTTTCTAAAAAATTTCTTTAAGAGACATAAAAAAAACCACACTCCTAGAATATAAAAGTATGGTTTTTAAAATTTAATTTTAGTTTAAGCTATGTTTTAAAATAGCGTCTTAGTTTAATAAATTTATAGATTGTTTATATTTAATTTATAACAAATTTATAACACTCCTTTAAAATTAAATCAGACCTTAATATTTCTATGCTTAATTTATTTGTATAGAAAATTTATTATACTCCAAAGGAGCGATTATTTATGAAAGTAAAAACTCATGTTAAATTAGCAGAATTATCCTTCATTAAAAACAAAAATACTATTCCCAAAGGATTTTCTAAGTTCATGTTTAATTTTGGTCTTGTAATGATTGATCAAAGTTGGCATGTTAAAACTCATCCTCATTATATGCAAAAATCTCTTGGATATATTAATGAAAAGATAGAAAAGCTTCTTTCAGTCAAAAAATTTAATGGGTATTATTCAATGCAACTAGGGATAGTTGTTCATTATATTTGCGATTTTTGTTGTTATTCTCACATATCTGGCTCAATTGGTAATATTCCATATCATTTAAAATATGAGCGTGACTTTCAAAAATATTTGTTTAAAAATTTTGATATTCTAAAAAATCAATTTCAAAACAACTCAAACAATATTCATTTCACTTTAAATAGCATATCTTCAATAAAAACTTTAATTGAAGATACATTAAGTAACTATGTTAAAGGTGAGGCATCTTACTTATGGGACATTACACACTGTGTTGAACTTAGTTCCATTGTTTGCTCTGCTGTTTTTAATTTCAATCTTAGTCACATTCAAAAAAATAATAGACCAGTATGCTTGTCTATTTGTCGTGATACTGCATCGGCAAATTCAACTAATAGCTAGTCTATCAACTGAACTTACCTCCTACCACCCATAGTTATATTTTAAATCTATAGCCTGCACCCCATACAGTTTCTATGAATTTAGGGTTACTACTATCTTTTTCAATCTTTTCTCGTATTCTATTAATATGCACTGTAACAGTGGCAACATCACCAAAACAATCTAGGCCCCAAATTCTATCTAAAAGAGTGGCTTTTGAAAATACAATATTAGGATTAGTAGCTAAGAATAATAACAATTCAAATTCTTTATTTGCAAATTTCACTTCTTTGTCATCGACATATACTCTCCATGCCTTTGTTAATATCTTTAACCTTCCAAAAGTTATAGCTCCAAGCTCTAGCTCATCATTTTTTTTCACTGATGTTAATCTATCATAACGAGAAAGATGTGCGTTTACTCTAGCTACAAGTTCGCTAGGATCAAAAGGCTTAACAATATAGTCATCTGCGCCAATTCCAAGTCCTCTAATCTTATCTATAGACTCTTTTTTTGCTGTAACCATTAATATAGGTATCTCTTTACTATTTCTTATTTCTCTGCAAATCTGAAATCCATCTTTACTAGGAAGCATTAAATCCAGAAGTATTAAATCAAATTCCTTATTTAATGCAAGCTCTAATCCCTTATCTCCATTCATTGCTATCTCTATTTCAAATCCATTTATTTCAAGATAATCTCTCTCTAATTCTGCAATAAGTTTATCATCTTCTATAATTAATATTCTTCTCATTTTTTCTCCCTCATTATGCCTTTATCAAACTAATTAAAATACATATATATGTTCTATTAAAGATACTACATATATTTCATTACTGTATAATAAATTAACTGTAGAATCTTAATTAGAACTTATATATATTAAATATTTTCTTCGCGCATTTCATGTTGCCCACTAATTGGTAAAGTTATTGTAATTGCAAGTCCATCCATGTTTTCAGCAGTAATTGTACCACCATGTGCCTTTACTATATATTCCGATATAGAAAGTCCAAGTCCACTACCTTCACTTGGATTAGTTCTTGCTGCATCTCCTCTATAAAAACTAACAAATAAACGTGAAAGATTCTCTTCTAAAACTCCTGGTCCATCATCCTTAATCCTTAAAACAATACTATCTTCTTGTTTATTTACTGTGACATTTACATTTCCATAATCCTTAACTTTATATTTCACGCTATTTTCAAGTATGTTCACCAAAACTCTATTCATTTCTTCAGAGTCAATATTAATCAAAATATCATCATTACAACTATTTTCATAAAATAACTTAAGTCCTTTTCTTTCAAATTCATCTATAGCACGTTTAAAGAAACTTCTTAAAAATTCATTGAAATATACTTTTTGAAAATTGAAAGGAAATTTTCCTGTATCTAATTTAGAGAATAAAAACAATTTATCAACTAGCATATCCATATCACAAGCTTTATTGTATATAATATCATGATATCTTTCACATTTTTCAGGAGTACTCGCAACACCATCTTTTAATCCTTTCACATATCCCTTAATTGTTGTTAACGGAGTACGTAAATCATGAGATATTCCTACAACTAATTCTTTTCTATTTTCTTCATATTTTAATTGCATTTTAACAGATTCTTTCAATCTAATTCTCATTTTATCAAAGTCAGCACAAACCTTTGAAAATTCATCCTTTCCTTTATAATTCATTTTAAAATCAAGGTTACCTTCTTCAATTTGCCCTGCACCATAACTTAATAAATCTAAAGGTTCAATTAAACTCTTAGCTAAACGTGATGATAGTATACCATTTGTTAATACAATAATAAATAATGCTATTACAAATACAATTCCCATATAACTAACAAAAAAAGCTTTAACCTCAGCTTTCATATGTTCTCTACCCATTAAAACATTTGATCTAATGGCAATCATATTAATAGTTTTATCATCTTTTATAAAAGTATTTTTAACTAAACAAACAGAGTTAACTTCAAGTACTATTGAATCTGATGAAGAAAGCATATCACTTTTTACTTTAGAAATAGAATTTTTATCTTCATCAGTTAAATTTGAAAAGATTGTTTCTTCATTACTGGTAATTATTAAATTATATCCTACTTCTTTAAGAACTTCTTCAATCTTCCTATCTTCTTGATTTTGTTTATTATAATCTTTTAAGTTTTTGCTATAGGAATTTAAAGCTTTCTGTACATAATAAGTTCCATTATTATCATCTAAAACTTTTATCTTTTTACCATATATTTCCACAAAACCTTCAAGCACTCCTCCTGCAATAGCTACTATTAATATTGCTGGAACTACTAGCATAAGAATATTAGAAATAAAAAGACGCTTTTTTATCATCATAGTAAGGTATCCTCCTAGATATATTAATATTCCTTCTTTTCAAATAATGCATATGCTCCTGAAAAGAATACTAATGAATATCCCATGAGCAATCCTACAATTGTTAAAATTGATTTTATTGGCATTTGAGCTCCAATAAAAAGTTTATACCAATTTGTATATGAAATAAATATCATTGGTGATATTGAAGGAACAATTATTCCGAGTAATATAATTATAATATAAATTAGGACTGAAAGCATTACTGAAGAAGAGCTACTTTTTGATAATTGTGATATTAGTATTGAAAGAAGAGTTGTTGGTATTATAGGTACTATTGATACAACATATGCTATAAAAATCTCTGGGATATTTATTATTTGTGTTCTTCCAAAGAATATTCCCATAACTAAGCCTATTACAAATGTTACTATTAAAATGCTTGTTACATAAATCAAAATAGATATCAACTTAGAAATAAGAATTTCATTTCTGCTTATAGGTCTTGTTATTATGCCTTTAATTGTTCCATTTTCTTGTTCTGCTGCAAATAAATCAGCAACTGCCATAAAAATAACTAGAGGAATCAAAATATTAGTCAATATTGATAATACATTTAACGGTAGATTAGATAATGAAACATTAATTAAACCTCGTGTAAAATTACTTATTAGTCCTAGGGCTATAGTTAATATTCCAATACAAATTAATAATATTTTGTACTTACTTCTTTTAAATAGTTTTGTACTTTCATTAATTATTCCGTTTTTTATTGCATTCATACATCTTCACCCTTTCTACCAACATGTTTAAGAAAATATTTTTCTAAAGTTTCACATTCATCTAGTGCATTTTTCATTGATGTTACCTTTAATAGTTTTCCTTCTTTTACAATGCCAACTTTATTACACATAAGTTCTATTTCATGAGAAATATGACTTGAAACAAGAAATGTTGTACCAAGTTTTGCTTGTTTAATTATGATTTCTCTAATATCTACAGTTCCTTCTATATCTAATCCATTAGTGGGTTCATCTAAAATCACTAATTTAGGTTTAGATATTAATGCTAGAGCAAGCCCTAATCGTTGCTTCATTCCAAGAGAAAAGTTTTTTACCTTCTCATTAGCATATTTTATTAATCCTGTTTGTGTAAGCATATCATCTATTCTTGGCGCTTTAATTTCTGCATAATAATTTGCTGCAAGTTTTAGATTTTCTCTAGCTGTAAGATAATCATAAATTGCCGGTGCCTCAATAAGGCATCCAATTTCTTTTAATACCTTTGAACTTTCTTCTAAAGAATCATATCCCAATATTTGAACACTTCCCTTGTCTGCATATGACAAGCCAGTGATAATTTTCATAGTAGTAGTTTTTCCCGAACCATTTGGACCAAGTAAACCGAAAATATCTCCTTTTTCGATTTCGAAGGATATATCAATAATTCCACGACCATTTTTGTATGTCTTTGTTAACTCATTCACTTTAAGTACAGGTGCCATACTAATTTCCTCCTCTTCTCTTAAAAATAACTGTCTCAAAGTTAATAAATGAAAAATCTATTTTATTTCCAAATTAAACTTTGAGACAGTTTTTATACTTAACTACATCTGGAGTATCTCCAATGTACATCAAAAATATAGCTAAATTTTGCTATTTATTTATATATTCTTTAATATTATTTTAGTGTTTTCTATTATTCTCTTTATTTTGTATAGCTTGTACTTGCTTACCTGTTGTATCAATTGAATCTGCTTTTGTTGAATTCACATCACTAATTGTATTATTTACAGATACTTCGATTTCATGTGAAACACCACTTTCATCATCACCAGTAATTACAATTTTAAAGTCATTTTCTGTTAATGTGCTTCCATTTACTTTTGCAGTCATGCTTAATGATTTAACATCTATATTTTTCAAATTTGGTATACTCTTTAATGCTTCTTTTAATCCATCTTTTCCAGATTCATCTTTATTATCCTTTTTACTATTTCCCTCTTCAGCAGCTGCTGAAATAGCTAATTTAGCAAGTTCCGGAATTTGTGCACCCTCTAGATTTACACTAATTGTATCTCCATCTACAACAAATTGATTTTTAACATCTCCAACTAAAGTGTCTAAAACCATTTCTCCTAGTTTGGCTTTACTTGATGAAGCATCAAATTTTTTCTCAATTTTATCATTTTTCATTTTATCATTATTAGTTCTAGAAGAATAATTTTCCCCATCTTTTACAATAGTTTTACCATCTATTCTACTTGTTTCAGTTTCTTTTGTAACATCACCAATTTTAATTTTTGTACTTGAAGAATTATTAGCACCTTCAAGCTTTTCTACGTTAGTTCCTGAAATGTTAGTATTTCCATTGTCCTTTACTTCAAATGATGTTGATAATGTACCATTGCTCGTAACTGCTATATTTTTTGCTGCACTTTTATATGTTTCATATCCTGAAACTCCATTTGCTGATGCAGCTACAGTAACTGATAATAACATACATCCAGTTAATGCAGTAACCATTATTGTCTTAATTTTTTTACTTTTCATATTTAGCATCTCCCTTTATTTTTTAGCTATTAATCTATAAACTTGTAATCTTTAAAATTGTTTATTATTAGCTTAGTTTCATTATAAAAGTCATGTATAATTTTTTTATAAATAATATATAAACAATATATAAATAGCTAACTTATTCCACTTTCTAAATATGCTTTCCATTTTCAATGAAATATAGACAATATATAACCAGCTCAACTATGGACATTAAAAAAACATCGACAGTATTTACTCTAATACTGCCGATGTTTTAATTATATATAATATTTTCTTCTATTTATTATTTTCTACATCTATCCATGTCACCTTATGTTTCAATCTATTTATCTCAGCTTCCTGTTCTTCTATTATCTTTTTATAATTTACTTCCTTTTCTCCCCATTCCTTACTAAGGTTATTAATTAATGATGCCATTTCATCTGCACTTCCTACAATTCTATTAAATAATAACAAATTAGATTGAAGAATTTCCGGGATTTCATTATGTGAATATCTTAACCTATGGTCTATTTCCCCATACCCCTCTTCAAAAATTGTTCTAACTTGTATTTCTGCTATAACCTTTTGGCTAGTTGGATAAAATTCTACTAAATAATGTACTGAACGATATCCTGAAGCTTTTGACCTTACTTCAATACTAGGATCTTCAAAAACCCTTATATTATCCCCATCCCTAACATTTGCGGTTATCTCTATAACCTTCCAAGTTTTTAAAATAAATTCATGTATTTCTTGCCACTGATCCTTAAATATATGTATAACCCTTATTCCTATTAAATCATTTATTTCATTTTTATAGTTATCTACTGTAAACTCAAACTCATCACCATATTTACCTTTTCTATCTTCTGTCTTTCTTATAACCTTTTCTACTAATCTATCTGGATCCTTAATCCTAGACTTAACTGAATGTACCATTTTTTGTGAACGTAATATATTAGCTATAAATTCTGCTTGATTTTCATATGAGTTTTTATAGTCTATATAATCTTCATAAATTTCTCTAAGATTATCAATATTAATATTATTTTTTGAGATTGTTTCCTTAGCCTGTGGATACTTTACTAGAAATTCATCTATATTAAAATTCTTCTTCATTAAGATATACTCCTTTATTTATAATTGTTAGGCACATAAAAATAAATAACAAGTCCAAAACTGCCATGAATATTTTTCATCAGGCAAGGAAGTAAAGTGCCATCATAGCGGGCCTATTATGGCATTTTACTGACGCAGGATGATGGAAGATAGTCTGGCAGATGGACTTGTTATTTTTTTGATTGTGCCTTATACTAACTTCTTTACACATTAGGCATATGCAAGAAAATAACAATTCAGTATGCTTACTTATTTTCTTGCATATGCTTTATTCTTTTCTATAATATATAATTATACTACATTAATTTTAAATAACCATAAATAAAGAATGTATTTATATTATTCAATAAACTCAAAGAGTACTTTTACAGATCCTCCACAAGCCATACCAAGTTTTGCTGATGCAGAGTTTGATAAATCATACTCCTCTAGAATAGATTTTTTAGTTTCAATAAGCTCTAATGCTTTTTCATATACTGCATTTTCTATGCTCCCACCACCAACAGTTCCAATAAAATCTTTGTTTTTATATATAAGCATCTTAGTTCCAACCCCTCTAGGACCTGAACCATGTTTTTCTATTATTGTTGCTAGAATCATAAGCTGATCTCTTTTGAAGATTCCATTAAAAATATCACTCTCTATATTACTAATTGGCTTTTCATTTTTAACTTCAATAATTTCACCTAAAATACTTATAGCTATTTCTGCTGGAGTCTTAGCACCTATCTTAAGACCAATTGGTGTGTGTACTTTAGCAATATCTTCTTTTGTATATCCATGCTCTAACATGTTATTTATTATAAAAGCTACTTTACTTTTGCTTCCAATCATTCCAACGTAATAAAAATCATTTTGAAGTATTGTTTCTAAACACTTTTTATCGTCTTTATGTCCTCTCGTAACTATAACAAAATAAGTATTTTTATTAAATTTTATTTCCTTAAATGCTTCATTAAAATCTTTACATAAAATATTATCTGCCATAGGAAATCTCGATTTATTTGCAAACTCTTCTCTATTATCAATTATAGTTGTATTAAACTCCAACATCTTTCCCATTTTACATAAAGGCATTGCAATGTGGCCACCTCCACAAATAACCAAGTCAGGTTTTCCTATAACATATTCTATAAATAATTCTATTCCATTTTCTAACCCTAATATATAGGTACCTTTATTAAAATCCACACTATTTAAAATTCCATTCCAAAAATCTACAATATTATCATTTTCTATAAAGATACTTTCTTTACTTTTTAATAACTTTTGCCCTACGATACTGCTCCCATTGTATATTCCTTTTGTAACCGTTACTACAAATGCTTCTCCATTAAAATTTAGTCTATTAAAAAGATTCCTATAAAAATTCTTTTTCATATTATCTCACCTCGTATATCTATTTTTATAAGCAAACTCCACCTAAACCTAACAATCACTCCATGTCAGGCAAGGAGGCAAGTTCAGTTAATAGCAGCTATTAGCTGGATTTGCCGACGCAGTATGACGCATAATAGACAAGCATACTGGTCTATTATTTTTTTGAATGTGCCTTATTATAAATATAAGATGCATTCTCCAATTCCTCTTTAGTATCAATGTCCATCATTTCTACTTCATTAATAATAGAGACTTTTTCTAAATCATCAAGGTGCTTTTTCATAACAGCCTTTCCACCAATATCACCTTTTAAACTGAATAGTTCATTTTTATATTTTTTAGAAAATATAGTTGGATTTCCAAGGTTGCCTTTATGTTCAACACAAGCCATTCCCTTATGACTTTTTATAAATCTATCAATTAATATTTCTATACTCATTAATGAAATAAATGGTTGATCACATACCATAAACATATAAGCATCTGCTTCCATGTCCCTTTGAATTCCAAGTTTAATAGAATGAGATATTCCAAGTTCACTATTTTTATTCATAACAACTTGAATAGTTTTTTCAAACAAGGCTACTTTAATTTCTTCATATTGAGTAACTAAAATTATTTTATTAAAATTTAATTTTAAAATCTTTTCTACCACATTCATATACATTGGTTTATTATTAACTGTAGTTAATAATTTATTGCTTTTAAATCTATTACTATTCCCTGATGCTAGTAAAATTAAGTTTATCTTCATTTATATTAATTTTTTAATTATACATCCCAATTGATTCTTGTATAATTCCTTTCATCATTTTTTATTTAATTTTTCTATATCCAATAGTAGCTGCACCAATTGCACCTGCATACTGACTTAAAGCATTAGTTAATACTTTTTTATTAAGGTAACTTTCAAGGGCTATTCTAAAAGTTTCAGAAGATGCAAGTCCACCACTAAAGAATATATCACCTTGTAAGTTTAGTTTTTGGGCAAAATTAGCTGTTCGTCTGCAAATTGAATGAATGATTCCAAGAGCAATATCACCTCTATGAACATCTCTTGCAAGAAGGCTAATAATTTCACTTTCCGCAAAAACAGTACACATACTAGATATGCTTACTGGATTTCTATTTTTCACGAAATCATCAATATTAGTCATATCTTCTTCTAAAATTCTCATCATAACTTCAACAAATCTACCAGTTCCAGCAGCACATTTATCATTCATTAGAAAATCTACAACATTTGATGAGTTATCTAACAAAATAACTTTAGAATCTTGTCCACCTATATCTATAACACCTCTAATACTAGGATTCAAGAAAACTGCACCTTGGGCATGACAAGTTATTTCAGTCACAATTTTGTCAGCTTCTTTTAATAAATTTCTACCATATCCTGTCGATATAGTGTATTTTACATCCTTAGAATAAAGTTCATTATAAATTTTATAAATGCTTTCTTTTGGTTTTGCAGCTGTTTTTACAATCATTGTTTTAACAATTGTTTTACCATCAAATAGTGCACCCTTTGTAGTTGTTGAACCAGAATCAATTCCTAAAGTATATTTACTCATAATTTATAACCTCGTATATTCTTAACGTTTATACTAGAATAACTGCATTCATATATAAATTAAAGCATCTCTATAAATGCAGCCATTCTAGTATTTAATTGTCCAATATCATTAATAGAAAAGTCAGTTTCAACACTCATATAAGGTTTATTTTTTTCATTATTTACAAATCTTTTAATTGATAAACTTTCCACATTGTATGTGTGGCAAGCTGTTAATATCACATCAACTACAGCATCTACTTTATATTCATTAATCATTCTATTAAGAAGTTTAATTCTATTTGGATTAGGAGTCATGCAAGAGCATCCAATGGATAAATATTTACGAGAAAGAGCATCATAAACATCAGGATTTTCTTCATCTACTAATTCATCAACAGCTTTTGCAACACTACAATTTTCAAAGGCAACTACATACGCACCATTATCTTCAATTGCTTTAATAACTTTTTCAGTAGCACCACCAATAGGACAACCAGTAATTAATATACGAGGCTTAGATTCGTATTTCTTTTCAGCTTCATATTCAGAATTAATCTTTTCAATTAACTCATCCATTTGCTTGGGGATTTTTTCTTTATCAAAGCTAAATGTTGTTCCATTTATCACTTTAAACAAATCTTGTCCTAACATTGCAACTGGCTCTTTTTTGCCAAGCTCATAAAATTTCTTCAATGCTTTACGTTCATTATTTTTTATTTTAATTGCTTTTCTTATATTATCTTCTGTTATTTTTACATTAAACATTTCTTCTAAAGTTGATTGCAATTTAATAATTTCATTTTTCCATAATTTAAGTCCCGCTTCACTTTGAGAATTTGGAAGTTCCATAACATGCACAGGTTTAAACGCTGAAAGATATTCATACATTTTCTTTTTACCATCACAAGTTGTTTCTCCAACAATTAAATCTGAAAAGAAAAAGAAAGGACACTTATCAGTTTTAGCAAAACCATAACTAGATTTTATTAAAGGACATAAATTACGTGGAAGATCTTGTTCCGCGTCAGCAATAGTTTCATCAGATGTCGAACACAATGAAACAGTAGAAGCCCCCATAGCTAATGCTATCTCTTGTGGAAAGTAAGTGCAAAATACACCGATTAGTGGTATATCCTTATCTTTAAGTTCTTTAGCTTTAATGAACGCATTTCTCCTTCCTTCAGCAAATTCTTCAAATATTTCCGGTAAATTTTTTTGTAATTTCATGATACCCTCCATTTATTTATAATACTATAATTATTTAATCACTATAGGTTTATCGCCTTTATCAACAACTTGTCCAATAACTTTTGCATAAGAAGTGAATCTTTCACTTCTTGATAGAAACTCTTTAACATTTTTTTCTGGAAGTGAAAGCAATAATCCGCCTGATGTTTGTGGATCTATTAACACATCTTGTAGTTCCTGTGGGATATTTGAAGCTAAAGTAAACTTATCTTTTAAATAATCAAGATTATTGTACATCCCTTCAGGTATAATGCCCATTTTAGCGTAATCTAGTGCTCCATCTATAATAGGTACAGAATCACTGAAAATCTCTATTGTTTTGTTACTACCACTTGCCATTTCATAGCTATGACCAATTAAACTAAACCCTGTTATATCAGTACATGAATGAACATGTAGTCCTAAAGTACATTCTTTAGCATACTTATTTAGTGTAGACATAATAGATGTAACTTCTTTAATTTTAGTTTCAGTTAACAGTTCTGCTTTGGCAGCAGTATTCATTATTCCAATGCCTAATGGTTTTGTAAGTACAAGTATATCGCCAGTTTTTGCATTACTATTTGAAAGAATTTCATTTGGATGTGCAAATCCACTTACACAAAGTCCATATTTGGGAATTGGATCTGCTATAGTATGTCCACCAGCAATTACTGCACCAGCTTCCTTAACCTTGTCATATCCACCAGCAAGTATGTCATGCATAATTGATATATCTAAGCAAGAAGGGAAACAAAGTAAATTCATAGCTGTTGCAGGATTTCCACCCATTGCATAAACATCACTAAGCGCATTAGCAGCTGCAATCTGACCAAAAATATATGGATCATCTACCATTGGTGGAAAGAAGTCTACTGTTTGAATTACTACTGTATTATCATTAATTTTATATACACAAGCATCATCATTAGTATCAAATCCAACAAGTAAATTTGCATCTTCAAATTTAGGCAAACTACTTAAAACATTATGAAGAACACCAGGACCTATTTTTGCAGCACATCCTGAAGTTTTAGTTAAACTAGTAAGTTTTATATTTTTTGACATATAACGAATCCTCCCATTAAATAATTTAAGTAACAAATCACTAAATGATATGAAAAAATCTGTACAGGTACTTTTTATATAGATACCCAACTTCTAAGTTATACTTATACTGTGAAAATATACCCAACTAGAAATAAGGAGCTTATTTTGTGAAGTGTTTCATCAGGAATTTTTATGGTTGTACTTCTTAGATTATAAGTTGTTCCAAATATGCTTGTTCAAAGCTTGCCTTTGAGGCTAGCATTTTGGGTACAACTTGTGATCTTAGAAGCACCCATCAAAATTCCTTAGAAACCGGAACAAAATCATGTTCCTTATTTCGAGGCGTTATACACATAAGTATGATTTTCACATTAGGTATCTATAATGTGATAACCTTTGATGCTTCTTTCATAGAATTTGTTATATCGTACATATTACTTACTTTTCCTACCTTTAACTCTTCCTCAAGTCCATAAAAATTAAGACATGTACCACAGACTAATATTTCAACACCTTTTTTTTCTAAATCTTTTAAATGCTCTATTGCTTGATCATTTAATGTAGGAACTTTTACTCCATCATTCATAAATAAAACTGATTTTGGTAAATCCTCAGATTCTGAAATTGTATAAAAGTACATTTTCATAAGTGATTTTCCAAGCTCTTCACTTCCTGCACCGATAATATCTTTTCCAATAAATACTGACCATGTACCCAAGTCCTTTTTATTTTCTTCTAGTTTAGCCAATATTTCATTGCATTCTTCACAATCTTTGGAGAAATAAACTTTAAATACGCCATTGCCTTCTTCTAAAGATGTTATAAAATCTTGACTATTAGCTAACTTTTGAAGATTTTGTACAGCAATTTTATTATCAACTTCAACTAGAAAACTATTATTTCCACCATCAATTTCTTTCTTTGCCATTATTACAGGTATTGGACAGTTCTTACCTTTTGCATCAATTATCTTATTCATTTAGTATCCCTCCTAATTTTTATTAAGTAAAATGCTCTATTTTAATATCAATACAGTTTTAAAACAGAGTCATGTAAAATTATTATCTTGTTTAAATTATTTTAAAGTATTCTGTAAATATAAAATTGCTTCTAAAACGCCACCTCCAATAGATCTAGCTTTATCTGAAATTGTAAAGCAATGATTTTTCTCACATCTTGGATCAATATCTCCACTTTTCATTCCTTTAAATACATTAATATTTTTTTGAAGCATTCCACGTACTATACCATTTATTTCTGCAAAAATTGGAGTTTCATTAACATAGGCTACAATGTCACCTTTTTCTACGTAGTCTCCTATTTTAGATATAGGCAATATTTTGCCATCATTTGTAGCTCTGATTATTCTTTCTTTGGTGTATCCTCCAACATCTCCAGGTACGCCTGTATTAGGTATAGCACTTCCACTATATATTGGCTTTCCAAGATAATGTCCTCTTTTCGTTTCAACAACACAATGACAATCAACGCCAGCTGTAAATCCTGGTCCAAGTGCAATTACAATTTTAGCGTCTTCAATATATGTTCCTAAATTTTTCTTTGCTAATATAGCATCTATTATTATATCTGGCTTAATTTCATCTATAATTTTAGCTTCTTCATCTACTATAACTGCAATGTTTCCATCTTTAAGAATTCTATTAATATCCTCTTTTTTAGAAGCAAGAACTGCAGTTATTCCTTCAGCTTCTACTTCTTTGTCATACACAGCTTGTGAAAAGGCTACCGTTCTTCTTACTGTAGTTGGTTCTGAGATTTCTGTCATAACTATATTAAATCCACATTTTTTTAATCTATTAGCGACTCCTGTAGCTAAATCTCCAGCACCCTTTATTAATATCATAATCCGTACACCCCTTATGTGAATTGTTAAAAACATAGTACATTTATTTTGAGATAGCCTCTTCTCTAAATGTTGTTAATATTAATTCATTTACTCCTAATTTTAAAAATTCGTGTGAAATATTTTTAGCTATTTCAAATTCTTCTCTAGTATCAATTTTATTTACAACTACTCTATAATCACACTTCACATCTTTTTTTTGTCCATTTTCACTCAATAATATTTTGGCGATATCGGTTTCATTAATAATATGTTGCTCATCTGTATCCAAGAATTTTGAAACTAAATTTGATCTATGGCATGTCTCATCAATACTTTTTCCTATTGCATCAATACCACATACCCCTACAACTAAATTGCTTCCTTCTAATATTACTGGTTCATGCTGTGCTGGTACTTTTAATGGTAATCTTTTTGATCCATCAGCTTCAACTAATACAAAATCAGCTAATTCAATAAGACTTGTAGCCATCTCTTTTGTTAATCCACTTATTTTCTTTAATTTTTCTTCTTCATTACAATTTACTGTTTGTTTGTTTTTCAATTTATTCTCTTCAAATTTCTTATCTTTTTGATCACATAACATTCCAACTGTAATCATATTTTTACTATATAATAACTTTTTGATATCATCTTTTTTCCCTGTAAGTACTACATTACTTTTAGGCATACACATGTGGGTAGTAGTTGTTACAATAACTTTTTTACCTAATTTACTTAATTCATTTCCTAGTTCATATATTAAGCTTGTCTTACCCCCGCCTCCAACAAATGAAATTATCTTTTTTTTATTAATATCTATTTTTAATGCTTCTATTAATAATTTTTGTTCCTTTATTTCTGCATTACTACAATTAAAAATTTTCATATTCTCACCTTCATCGATTTTATATACCTTTTACAAATTGCTATGAGGCACATTTTTAAAAATAACAAGTTAATATTCTAGTCCATTTCGTGTCATACTATGTCGGTAATATATAAAATTTAACACACTATAAATGGGCCAAATTTTGTATAGGTAATTTCAAGCTTTCTATTATATATTTTCTCCATTATGGTTACAAATTTTTTCTCATAACCTTCAATTTTACAGTCAATAATATCTACTATTTCATTTTCATTTAATATTACTATTTTATCTGCATATCTTAATGCTAAATTAATATCGTGCACCGTAATTAAATTTATTAAACTATTTTCCCTAATTAATTTACTAATAAATGTAAAAAAATCATGTTGTTTTACATAGTCTAAAAATGTATTCGGTTCATCCAAAAGTAAAATGTTAGAGTTCTGAAGAAATACCCTTGCTAAGTAAACTAATCTTCTCTCTCCACCACTTATTTCACTTATATACTTATTTTTTAGATAATCTATATTTAACTTTTTAAGTACTTCGCTAGCCAATTGGTAATGTTTTTTACTTGGCATATCAAACATTCCAAGGTAAGGCGTAATTCCCATAAGAATAATATCTTCCACACTATAGTTTTGGCTTGTATGCAGATTTTGAGGAATATATGATATTAATTTTCCTCTCTCCTTATTAGAAATTTTTAATATATTTTTATCATTGTAAATTACTTCACCACTTATAGTTTTTGTAAGTCCAATCATAGATTTTAACAGTGTTGTCTTGCCTGCACCATTAAGGCCTAAAAGAATTGTCACTTCCCCTTCGTTAAGTAAAAGATTAATATTTTTTAATATTGTTTTATCTAAATAATTAACATATAAATTCTTTATTTCTAAATCATTTTTCATCTAATAAGATTTTCCTTTCGGTTAAGAATGTAAACTAAAAATGGTGCACCTACTAACGATGTTAAGATACTAACTGGAATTTCTGTTGAAGTTAAACTCCTTGCAATAGTATCAGCTATTATAAGAAGTATTGCTCCAACAATCATAGTTAATCCCATAACCTCTGATATATCATCTTTAGCATAAAATTTCACTATATGAGGTGCTAGTAAACCTATCCAACTTATAATCCCAGCCACAGAAACTACAGTTGATACTAAAAGAGTTGCTGAAAATATAGCAATTACTCTAATAACTTTAACATTTACTCCTAAGAGTTTTGCTTGATCATCTCCCATAGTAAGTACTTTTAATCTCCATCTAAATAAAAATAATATTATTGCTGATATAGTTGTTAATATAAATACATAGACTACATTATTCCATGTGCTATTATAAAATCCACCCATTAACCAGAAATCTATTGATGGTAATTCTTTATATGGGTCTGCTAAGTATTTTATAATCATTAAAAATGATGATGATATTGCACCAGTTACAATCCCCGCTATAATAAGAGCTAATATTCTATTGCTTCTCATTTTTCTGGATAAAAGCAATGAAAAAATCACTGCTACTATTCCAAAAGTAAATGCCATTACTTGAATTATTATTGGCGAGAAAGGTAAAAATACTATGGCAATTGCTGCACCTAGCGAAGCTCCTGAGCTTACGCCAAGTACATCAGCAGATACTATAGGATTTTGAAATATACTTTGAAAAACAATTCCCGATAGTGATAATGCAGCTCCACTTATTGAAACTAATACTACTCTTGAAAATCTTATGTTCCATATTAAATTAAATTCTAATGAATCAGATTTTCCATGTAACATAGTGTTTATTATATTTATTGGTTTAATATCATATCTCCCTATTAATAAAGATGTAATTATTAATATTAATAAAATAATGCTGCTTATCACTTTAGAATATCTTAATTTCATATTCCAATATCCTTATTTTCTACTTCTAAATTAAAGAATTTCTTGTAAAAATCTTTAGCTGTCTTTTCAAATTCATCTTTTGAATATTTATCTGGATTAATATTATTTGTCATCCAAAGAATACCTAGAATTGATGATGGAGTTGGATAATCCCAAGGTTCTATTACTGATGGTATAGCAAAGACCTTCTTATTCTTTACGGCATTTACATCTTTTAATCTTGGATCCTTAAGTACATCTTCTACACTATATTTAGCATATTGCACTATATAAATGATATCAGGATTATAAGATAATAATTGCTCAGCTGATATATCAACCCAATAACCATCATTAATATTTGAAGTCACATTATTTCCACCTGATGCTTTTATCATGTAGTCTTGATACATTTTTGATGTGCATGTCCTTAAAATGTTACTACTTCCTGATAAGTAAACTTTAGGCTTATTAGTATTATTTTCATTTATTTTCTTTACTTTTTCTAAATTATCTTCGTAATATTTTACTATTTCATTTGCTCTTTGTTCTGTGTTAGTAGATTTGCCTATAAGTTTTACACATTCTAAAAATGAATCTAATGATTCTGGTTCTACAGCTATAACTGGAATATTAAGTTCTTCAAACTTCGGAATCACTTCTTTAGTTCTAGTTGGAATTATAACTAAATCTGGATTTATCTTTGCACACTCTTCTACATTTATGCTTTTAGCTGAACCTATCTGTGGCTTATCCAAAAATTCTGGTGCAACCCTTCTATAGAGTTCCTTATCCTTAGGCTTCATCTCAACACCTGCAAGCTTGTCCTTAATTCCTAGAGCTACTAAAAGTGATGTTGTAATAGGATAACTTGAAATAATTTTATTTACCTCACCTTTAATCTCTACTTTTCTTCCTAATTGATCTTCAACTGTAATAGTTTTATTGTTATTATCTGTTATTTTTTCATTTTTTCCACATCCAATAAAAAACGTTGTGATAAATATAAATACCAATATAACTGACGAAATTCTTTTTAATTTTTTCATATGGTACTTTCCTCCTTCTTAAGTATATTAATTACATTATTTCATATATATCCCTGAATATATAGTATATATTTTCTTCATTTTATATACTATATAAGTTGTATTTAATTTAGTTAACAACAACTGAATATAACAGCTACTATTCCCAAAATCATCTGTGCACAAAAGTATTTTTCATTAAAGGTGCCTTACTAATAATTTGTGCAATACAAAGCTCCAATTATGGAACTTACCTAACCATTATCTAAATTTAAAACTTTATCTAAATTCATTATTGTTCTAAAGACTTCTTAGTTGCATTAAATATTTTTTGATATCCCGTACAACGGCATAAATGACCTGAAATCTCTCTTTTTATTTCCTCATCCGTATATTTCTTACCACTATTAACAAGAGCTGTAGATGTTAATACCAACCCTGGTGTGCAAAAACCACATTGAACAGCACCTTCATCAATAAATGCTTGTTGAACTTTCGATAACTTACCATCTTTCTTAACACCTTCAATAGTTAAAATAGTTTTACCATCTGCCCAAACTGCCATGTATATACACGAATCAGTAGGTATTCCATCAATCAGTACAGTACAAGCTCCACATTCACCAACATGACATCCACACTTTACTCCTGTACAATGTAATTTATTTCTTAAAACATCAAGCAACGATTCTCTTATATCAACTTCTAAAGTATAAGGTTTATCATTTACTATAATTGATATTTTTTTCATTTTTTCATTACTCATTCTGCTTCTCCACCCTTTCTTTTTATCCGATAGCTAGCATCCGTAACACTCCCTCTTCTTCGAGTGGGCGATAACTGCTGCACGCTCCTGGATAAGTTCAACTAAATTCAGCTGGAGTATAAAACTCCACCTGAAAAGTTTCACTTTATAGTTTCTTTTATTCCTCTTTTAGTTAACTCTTTAATTAGATGCTCTCTAAAATCCTTAGATGCACGCCATGAATTCCTTGATTTTGATGATTTCACTGCAAATTCAGCAATTTTATCAATATTCTCTTCGGTTATTTCAAGTCCTTTAGCATAATTCTCAGCTTCACTACATCTTATTGGAGTTGGCGCTGCTACTCCTAATGCAATCCTTAAATCATTAAACTTTCCATTTTCAATTGAAGATACAACACATACACTAACCATTGCTATATCCATAGCTTTTCTATTACTAAATTTTATATAATGACCTATTGTATTCTCATAACTTTCCTTTTCTATTATTAAGCTAATTAATATTTCATCACTTTTTATATCTACCTTTCCTGGCCCTTTATAAAAATCTTGTATTGGTATAATTCTTTCACCATATTTATTTTTCAATCTTACTTTAGCATTAAGACAGAATAAAGAAGGTGCACTATCTGCTGAAACAGCTCCATTACAAACGTTTCCTCCTATAGTAGCCATATTTCTAACTTGTGGTCCACCCATAGAAACTGCTCCTTCTGCCAATACTTTAATGTGTTTTTCTACAATACTATCTCTAAATATTTGTGCAAAAGATGCCATTGCTCCTATTTCTATTGATCCATCTTCCAACATGCTAATTTTATCGAGTCCTTTTATTTTCCTAAGACTTAATAATTCTACTTCCTTTATACGTCTATGATGTAATTTTATTAAAACATCTGTACCGCCTGCTATTATTTTAAGTTCTGCATTTTGCGCCAATAATTCCAATGCTTTTTCTAGAGTTTCAGGTTCTAATATATCCTTAATATCAAACATTTTAACCCCTCCTTAAATTACACTAATCCAACTTCCTTAAATTTTTCAAAAACAGATTGTGGATTCATAGGTATTTTATTAAATGCCACACCTGTAGCATCCAAAACAGCATTACGAATTGCTGGTGCTGGTGAAACAGTTGTGTTTTCTCCAATAGATTTTTGTCCAAATCCACCTGCTGGTTCATATTTCTCCACAAAAGCTGATCCAATAGTAGGAGTATCCATTATTGTTTGTAATTTATAATCTAAAAGATTATTATTTAATGGCTTACCAGTTTTCTCATCAAATAACATTTGTTCTGATAAAGCATATCCAAGCCCCATACTTACTCCACCATGTACTTGTCCTTCTGCTAGCATAGGATTCATAACAATTCCAGAATCATGTATATTATATATTTCTAAAACTTCTATTTTACCAGTTTTGATATCAACTTCTACTGCTGCATACGTAGCACCATAAGCTATTGCATTAACCCTAACATTAACTGATGTATCACTAGTTATAGGACAACATTTAATTCTGTCATAATATGATTCCATAGCAATTTCCTCAAGCGGACATATCACTTTGCCTAATCTCTTTTCTACAATTTTACAATTTATAATATCTAATTCATTAGCCTCTAATCCACATTTACTACTTGCAAATGCTAATACCTTATCTTTAATTTCTAATGCACATTTCTTAACTGCAGCACCACTTACAAATGTTTGTCTTGATGCATAAGAGCCAGTATCAAAAGGGGTTATATCTGTATCTTGAATTGATATTACATGTACCATATCTATTTTTAATCCAAGAACCTCAGCTACCATTTGTCCAAAAACCGTATCACTACCTTGCCCTATTTCAGTTGCTCCAATTTGTAATTGTACTGATCCATCTTGATTCATTACTATTCTTGCTCCAGCTGGTTCTAGTGCCACAGGATAAGTTCCAGTGAAATAACTAAAGCAAGCCATGCCTACGCCTCTTCTTTTATCTCCACTTTTATTTTTGTATAATTTCTTTTTCTCATCCCATTTAATTAATTCTTTTCCCTTTTCAATACATTCTAGCAATCCAAATGCACGAACTACATTTTTACTAAGAGGTTCAACATAACCTTCAGTTATAAAGTTCTTAATTCTAAATTCTATAGGATCCATATTAAGTTCTCTAGAAATATCATCTATATGACTTTCTAATGCAAAACACATTTGAGGTGCTCCATAGCCTCTCATTGCACCTGCTGCTGGTAAGTTTGTATATACAGTTACAGGACTATATTTTATTGAATTAAAATCATATACTCCTCTAAATTTTCCTCCAGCACTCATAGCAACAGAATGTCCATGTGAAGCATATGCTCCATTATTTACAAGATTTTCTATATCCATTCCTAATAATTTCCCATCCTTTGACACTGCTGTTTTAAACTTAATTTTCATTGCATGTCTTGTTCTTGTGTCAATAAAGCATTCTTCTCTATCCAATGTATATCTTACTGGTTTCCCATTGACAGCAAGAGACATAGCTACAGTTAAAGGCTCGATAACTACATCCTGCTTATTTCCAAAACCACCACCAACATATGGCTTAATAACTTTTATTTTTCCCCAAGGAATTCCTAGTGCCTGTCCAACAACTCTTCTTACAATATGAGGAATTTGAGTTGAAGAAACTATTACAATACGCTCCTCACTGTCTACGTAAACATAAGTACTATGATTTTCCATATGACAATGTTGAACCATACTGGTTTCAAATTTTCCTTCAAATACTCTATCTGCCTTTTTTAAGTCTTCTTCTACATTTCCAATTTCTGATCCAAAAGAGCTTAAAATATTATTAGGTCGTTCCTCATGAATTATTGGTGCATCTTTTTTTAAAGCATCTTCACTCTTTAATATAGGTTCAAGAACTTCATAATCAACATCAATAAGTTCCAAAGCTTTTGCTGCTACTACTTCATCTACTGCTACAACAGCCGCAATTGCATCTCCAACAAAACGAGCTTTATTAGTAAGAATTAATCTATCCTCTATATCTCTATGACTTGGATCTAATGACCAGGGGTGACCCGCAGTAGCAAATTTAATTTTAGGTAGATCTTTATGCGTAATAACTGCTTCTACCCCATCTAATGCTTTTGCCTTACTAGTATCTATATTTTTAACTATAGCATGGGCATAAGGACTTCTTAAAACTTTGCCTATAAGCATATCGCTTATAAAAAAATCATCCACATACTTTGCTTTACCAGTAACTTTAGCCACAGCATCAAATCTAATTACGCTATTTCCTACTATATTGTTTGTCATATTACACCTCCATAAAAATCTACATAGAATAAAATAAATTTAATATCTTTTAATAAATTTAAATTTACAAGATTGTATTTTATTGTTATATTTTACTATATATATAAATAGATTATACTTATTCATTAAATGCTTATATATCATCTACTCTTTTTTGTAATATTCCATTTTAATAATATATACAGCATATTTCATGCCAAAATTAAATTTATATGTTTCTGCTTGATCTTATACTATTTTCTATTATTTATTGTTTATTAGTTGATTTAAATATATTTTTATTGATATATTTTTATCATTTTGGTAATTTAAAATAATTAGATCACATATTATTTGCTATAACCTATTTATTGGAATTATCAAAATGATAAATTTTTATCATCTTGATAATACTTTTATAATTTTTTCAAAGCAATAAATATAAGCCTTGTATTTATTCTTAAATTTTAGGATCTGTTTTAAAGCCGTGTTGATATTGTTAAATAAATATATAGTTTTCACTTATAACAAAGAAATTTACCTACTACTCAATAGTGCAAAACCAGTTAAAAAGTCCTAACCAAACATGCACTCATGGCATAATAATTGCTGTTAATATTATTTTAGAAGTCTTTTTCTTATAAGAGCATATAATTTTAAATATAAGATATTGTTTCCAGAAAATGTATTCTTAGTAGAATAACCGCAAATTTTTATACGCTTGTCAAATGTTTTATGCAAAAAGTGAAATAACAAATAAAAATTTAAATTAATAAAAAAAGAGCAATCACAAGCTCTGACGAGTTTCTGTGGAGCTCAATCATATTATGGGAGATGTTAAAATGCAAAAAAAAGAGATAATGGATTTATGTGTTGAAAAATGCAAAGAAGGTATGCTAAATTCTCAAGGTGGCCCCTTTGGTGCTGCTATTGTAAAAGATGGTCAAATCATAGCTCTTGCTAATAATACAGTTGTTGGTACTAATGATCCTACAGCTCATGGTGAAATGAATGCAATAAGACAAGCTTGTAGCAAACTATCTACATTTGATTTAAATGGATGTGAATTATACACAACATCTGAACCGTGTCCAATGTGTATGTCAGCAATAATATGGGCTAACATATCAAAAGTTTATTATGGTTGTACCGTCAAAGATGCTGCAGATATAGGATTTAGAGATGAGCATATATTAAATTTCTTAAATGGTGGCTGTACTGATAAAAAAATCTTAGATTTAGAACAAATAGATAAATCAAATTGCATGACTGCATTTAAAATGTGGACAAATAGTCAAGATAAAACAAGATATTAAACTTAGTTAAAATCTCTTAAATAAATTAGCTTTGTTTTAAAACCGTGTTGATATTAAAATAAAGCCAATAAATTAAATGAGGATATATATTAATGCATTTAATACCATTAATATATATCCTTAAATTTTATCTATAGATACCCATAATCTAAGTTTTATGTATGTATAGATATATTTTCCACTATCTTAAAGTTATGCAGTGAACAAAGAAATAAGTGATAATTGTTTATGTAGTGTTGCATCAAAGGATTTTCATGTAGGCGTTTCTTCATTATAAATTGTTTCATTTTGTGCTTGTCACGAACTTGTTTCGGGAACAAGCGTAAATGAGGCAACTTCTAATGTTAGAAACCCACATGAAAATCCTCAGCAACCGAAATAAACAATTATCCCTTATTTCGGTGAATTCACCACTTAATTTTAGATATTATTTAAATCTACCTTTGATCTTTTAATAAACTCGCCATATCCTTTTTTGCCTATAAATTTATTATCTTTAACTATTATTTGACCACGTGAAATAGTTATTACTGGATAGCCTTTTACCTTTATCCCTTCATATGCAGAATAATCTACATTAGAATGTAAGTTAGAGTTTGTTAATGTAACTTCCTTTTCTGGATCAATTATTGCTATATCTCCATCTGAACCTACCTGTATAGTTCCTTTTTTAGGATACAGTCCAAACATTTTAGCTGGATTTGTACAACATAACTCTACAAATTTATTTAAATTAATTCTACCTTTCATAACCCCTTCTGAAAATATAAGTGAAATTCTTTCTTCTATTCCTGGAGCACCATTAGGACACTTAGTAAAATCATCTTTTCCCATTTGTTTATCATTGCTAAGAGAAAATGGGCAATGATCTGTTGCTATTGTTTGTATATATCCCTCATTAATCCCTTTCCATAACTTTTCTATATCGCTTTTAGATCTTAATGGAGGACTAATTGTATATTTTAATGCTTCATTGTTTGGAAGATTATATTTACTTTCATCTAATATTAGATATTGAGGACATGTTTCTGCATATACTTTTTCTCCTCTTTCTCTTGCCATTTTTATATAATCTAATCCTAATCCTGATGATAAATGAACTATATAAAGTGGTGCATCTTCTACTATTGATGCCATATTTATCATTCTATTAATTGCTTCTGCTTCACTTTCAACTGGTCTGCTTAAAGGATGATACTTAACACTCTTAAGTCCATTACTAACATACTTTTCTCTTAAAAGTTTTATACTTCCATGGTTTTCACAATGAATAGTTGCAACTCCTTGTAACTCTTTTAGTCTCTTTAAGACTTTAAGTACCCCCTCATCATCAATCATATAATCATATGTTAAATAAAGCTTAAAGCTAGGTATTCCTTCTTCCTTAACTATTTTTTCCATCTCATTAATTATGTTATCATTTACATGTTGAATAACACCATGAAAACTATAATCTATTACTGCATTCCCTTTTGCATACCCATGATAAACATCAATTTGATGTTTCAAATTACACCCTTTAGGGCCAAATCCCATATGGTCTACAATAGTTGTTGTTCCTCCACATGCTGCTGCTACTGTCCCTGTATAAAAATCATCATTTGCAACAGCAATACCTACATCTAAATTTAAATGAGTATGAACATCTACTCCACCTGGAATAACGTATTTACCTTTAGCATCAATTATTTCATCTGCTTTTTTTATAATATTAATACCAATTTCATTTATAATACCATCTTCTATATAAATATCTCCTTTATAAATATCACTAACAGTTATTATTGTTCCATTTTTTATTAATAAAGACATTAATATCACCTCATTTAATTTTTATCTTTATATCATTTATATTCCTTTATTATAGTTATAATTTATAACAAAATTGTCAAGACGACTATTTAACGTTCTTATTTCAAAAGGATCTATACCAACCATTTCTGCTAATTGATTTAAGTTACATTCAGTTGCATTTAATATTTAATTATTTATTTCTAATGGCTCGTTACTTATATATATTTCTTCAATTTCATTGATTAATACTTTTTCCTCTGCATTCTCCTTTCCTAATACATTAAAAAATATATTTAATAAAACTGCTGATATACTTCCTGTAGTTATTCCACTATGGAAAATTGTTTGTACCCATGTTGGGAAATTTTCATAGAATGTTAAATTAGCTAATGGTATCATTGAAAGTCCTACACTTACAGCAACTATTACTGAATTTTTAGTTCCTTCAAAATTAACTTTTGATAATGTTTTTATTCCTCCAACTAGAACCATTCCAAACATTACAAATCCAACTCCGCCAAGTACTTGTTTAGGTATAGCTCCCATTATTGCTGCAAATTTTGGTGTAAAGCTCAATATTAAAAGCAATATTCCTGCGTAAACACCAACAAATCTTGATTTTATTCCTGTGAGTCCTACAAGACCTGTGTTTTGAGCAAATGGAGTAATTGGAAATGTATTAAATATGCCTGCTAAAAATGTTGAAATACCATCTCCTGCTAAACCTTTTCTTATATTTTCTTCAGTAACTTCTTTATCTGTTGTTTCATGTATTGCTATCATATTTCCAACTGATTCAGTCATTAAAACAAGCATTATTAAAACCATGGAAATTATGGCTGAAGCATCAAATGTAGGCATTCCAAATTCTAATGGTACATTTAAACTAAACCATCCGGCCTCTTTAACTTTACTAAAATCAGCCATACCTAAAACCATAGATAATAAAGTTCCTATTACTATAGAAAAAAGTATTGCTGCACTATTCCAAATACCCTTTATATACTTAAATAATAGTAATGTTATTACTAAAACTGCTAGTGATAATCCTACTTCTTGTGCACTTGCTGGTTTTGCTATTCCTCCAGTTATCCACTTTATACCCACCGGCATTATAGAAACTCCTATTACTAACACAACTGTTCCTGTAACTACCTTTGGAAAAAATTTTATTAATTTTCCAAACACAGGTGATATAATAAAGCAAAATAATCCTGCTATAATTACTGATCCAAAAACAGTTGTCATCGCCAAATGCTTATCACCATGAGCTCCTGAAATAATTGCAAGAATTCCAGATACTGCTGCAAAGCTTGTACCTTCTATAACCGGTATTTTAGCTCCTGCAATATTTTTCACACCACATCCTTGAATTAAAGTACCTATTCCAGCCATAAATAATCCTGCACTTATAAGAAAAACTATTTCCAAATTATCTAGACCTGCTGCTTCTCCAATCATAAGTGGAACCGCTACTGCACCTGCACACATTGACATAACATGTTGAAGTGAAAATATCCATACCTTTGAGAAAGGTATTTTTTCATCAACCGCAGGTATTAAATTATCTCCATCTTTTTCTCTCATAATTCTCAAATCCCTTCACTAATTATGCCCATAATATATTACTAATTTTCCTATATCTAGCTAGTATTTCATCAGCTACTTTTTATATCTTTAATACTTTTACATTACTAATATCTATATTTTTAACTATAGTGTAGGCATAAGTACTTCTTAAAATTTTACCTATTTATAATATCTCACTTTATTACTAGTAAGTAGCATATTTCATGCCAAAATTAGATTTTAGTTTTTTCGTGTTTTTATACTAATTTTCTATTATTTATCAATCAATTAAATGTATTTTTCTTATATAATAAAATTTTTTTAAAATTAAGTAATTGTTTACATGTTTATTGCTAAATTAAATTTTCAACGTATATCTTTTTTATCATTTTGATAATTCAAATTTTATAAATGGAATTATGTTATACGAAATATAAAAAAGGTATGTTAAATTTACAATATTTTGTAATTAAGGCACATAAAAGATAAAACAAGTCCTTTGGCTAATATATTTGACTTATTATTATCTTTTATGTGCCTAATAATTTTTAGTATCTTTATTATTCATAAGTATAAAATTTTTAAAAATAGTTATATATATGTTCTAATTAAGTTAATACATTTATAATCTCTTATATAATTTTTATAGAAAATTATATCTCTAATTAACAATATCTAGTTAGAAGCATATATATCATAAATTTTCTATATAAGTTCCTCACTATACTTGTGAGTCATAACATTTATAAATATTCTAAGATTTATATTAATGAACAAACTTTATTGGAACTTATATACTATTCAAATCTACCTTTGACCTTTTAATAAACTTACCATACCCTTTTGGGCCTATAAATTTATTATCTTTAAATATTATTTTACCACGTGAAATAGTTATTATTGGATAACCCTTTACCTTTATCCCTTCATATGCAGAATAATCTACATTAGAATGTAAATTAGAATTTGTTATAGTAACTTCTTTTTCTGGATCAATTATTACTATATCTCCATCTGAACCAACTTGTATAGTTCCTTTTTTAGGATATAGTCCAAATATTTTAGCTGGCTTTGTACAGCATAAGTCTACAAATTTATTTAAGTTAATCCTACCTTTCATAACACCTTCTGAAAATATAAGTGGGATTCTTTCCTCAATTCCAGGGTTACCATTTGGACACTTAGTAAAATCATCTTTACCTTTTTGTTTATCTTCTTTAAAAGAGAATGGACAATGATCTGATGCTATAGTTTGTATATATCCATCATTAATTCCTTCCCATAACTTTTCTATATCGCTTTTAGCTCTTAGTGGAGGGCTAATTATATATTTTAATGATTCATTATTGGAAAGATTATACTTACTTTCATCTAATACTAAATATTGTGGACATGTTTCTACATATACTTTTTGTCCTCTTTCTCTAGCCATTTTTACATAATCTAATCCTAACCCTGATGATAAATGAACTATATAAAGTGGTGCATCTTTTACTATTGACGCCATATTTATCATTCTATTTACCGCTTCTGCTTCAGTTTCAACTGGTCTGCTTAAGCAATGATATAGAGGACCCTTAAGCCCTTTACTTATGTAATTTTCTTTTAGAAGTTTTATACTTCCATCATTTTCACAATGAACAGTCATAATACCTTGTAATTCTTTTAACTTATTTAAAACCCTAAGTACACCTTGATCATCAATCATATAATCATATGTTAAATAAACCTTAAAACTAGGTATTCCCTCTTCTTCAACTATTTTTTTCATCTCATCAATTATACTGTCATTTACATGTTGAACAACACCATGAAAGCTATAGTCTATTACAGATTTATCATCAGCATATCCATGATAAACGTCTACTTGATGTTTTAAATTACAACCTTTAGGTCCAAACCCCATATGATCTACAACAGTAGTTGTACCACCACATGCTGCTGCTACTGTTCCTGTGTAAAAATCATCGTTTGCAACAGATATTTCCATGTCTAAATTTAAATGAGTATGGACATCTACTCCACCTGGAATAACATATTTACCTTTAGCATCGATTATTTCATTTACCTCTTTTATAAGATTAATACCGATTTCCTTTATAATACCATCTTCAATATAAATATCTCCATTATAAATATCACTAGCAGTTACTACAGTTCCATTTTTTATTAATAAAGACATTATTACCACCTCGTTCTATAAAATGCTTTTAGAAAAAATTATAAATATGTTCTTATACATAACTAAATTTCCTTTTATAATTAGACTATATTTTAAGTGAATGTTGATATTATAGTATAAGGGCGAACGGCATTGGAATTTGTTTTTGAACTTACTCAGCGAATGTACATGAATCGAGTTTCCTTGAAGATTTGTCCAATTAATTGCTTGTCACAATCTTTGATTGGGAGCATGCATTAATTGGACTAAGCTTTATTTTAGAGTTCTTAAGTAAGAGTCAAAATTTTATATTTTGTTTCTCGAACTTACTCAGCGAATGCATATGAGTCGAGTTTCCTATATGAATTCCCCTGTCCATGAGCTTTATACTACAATATCAACACTATTTTAAAGTAATGTAGCAATTACCTCTATTTCTATTACCGCATCCATTGGTAATTTTGCTACTTGCACACAACTTCTTGCGGGAAAGTTTTTTGTAAAATATTGTGCATATACTTCATTTATTGCTGAAAAATCATTTAAATCTTTTACAAAAACTGTAGTTTTAATTACATTGTCAAGAGTTGTACCTGCACTTTCTAAAATAGCCTTACAATTTTCTAAGCTTTGCTTAGTTGCATGTTTTATTTCTGTTTCCATAACTTTTGTATTAGGATTTATAGGTAATTGTCCAGATGTATATACTAAATTGTCTATAATTACCCCTTGTGAATATGGTCCTATTGCTTCTGGTGCATTTTGTGTATTAATTATTTTATTCATATTAAATCTCCTTTTTCTATATTATTTTTTTGCTTTTTTATAAAATGTATTTTTTAGTGGCAGTTCTGTTCTAAATATTCCATCTAACTTATAATAAGCTCCTTGAACTGCTGCTGCTGTAGGAACACAGGTTATTTCTCCAACACCTTTTGATCCAAATGATAACTCTTTAATGTTTTTTTCTATAATAACAGATTCAATCTTAGGAACTTGATTAGCTCTTAATAAACCAAGTGTTCCAAATTTTACTTTAGGCACAGATTTATCTAACTTATAATCCTCAGTTAAAGCATAACCTAGCCCCATTGCTACTCCACCTTCAATTTGTCCCTCTACATTCCTAGGATTAATAGCTTTACCTACATCGTGAGCTGCCACAATTTTATCTAGCTTTCCATTTTCATCTAAAATAACTATTTGTGTAGCAAATCCGTAGGCAACATGGCTTACTGGGTTTTCTTTTTCACTTCCCATTTTATCAGTGATACCTGAGTATTCACCTATAAATTCTCTTCCTTCTAATTCAATTAAACTTTCTTTCATTAATGCTTCCCTTAACTTAAGTGCAGCTAATCTAGTTGCCTCTCCAGTAAAGACTGTTTGCCTTGAAGCTGTAGTTGTTCCTGAATTTGGAGTAATTCTAGTATCTGGCATTTCATGAACTATTTTCAAAGCATTCACATTTATTACTTCTCCAACTATTTGCACTAGTATAGTTCCAAGCCCTTGTCCTATGCATGCTGCTGATGTTTTTATGTGTATCTTTCCACTTTCCACTTTCAACTTACATCTACCTATATCAGGTAGTCCTACTCCTATACCTGCATTTTTAAATGCACAAGCAACTCCTGCTCTATCCTTATTTTTATAATAAACATCTTTAACTGCTTCTAATGTTTCGATTAATGCTGTTCCCTCATCCGCTATTTGTCCATTTGGAAGAACTTGCCCTGATTTAATTGCATTTATAACTCTCATTTCAAAAGGATCTATTCCAACCATTTCAGCTAATTTATTTATATTACATTCTGTAGCAAAATTAGATTGGGTAACACCAAATCCTCTAAAAGCACCACCCACGCAATTATTGGTGTATACTGCAGTCCCCTCTATATCTATATTTTGATAATTATAAGGTCCTGCTGCATGTGTGCATGCTCTTTGAAGTACTGGTCCTCCAAGTGATGCATAAGCTCCTGTATCTGCAATAATCTTTGCTTTCATTGCTGTCAATATACCATTTTCATCACAAGATGTTATTAATTCCATTTCCATTGCATGTCTTTTTGTATCTACTATAAGACTTTCCTTTCTTGATAAACAAATTTTAACAGTTCTTTTAGTAATATAGGCTAATAATGCTACATGATGTTGACAACTCATATCTTCTTTACCACCAAAACCGCCACCCACATACTTAGATACTATTCTTAATTTATCTTCTCCAATATCTAATAAAGATCTAATTTCACGTAAGTCATCATATATGCTTTGAGATCCAGTATATACTATTAATTGATCTCCATTAGATACTGCTACTGAGCACTCTGGCTCTAAAAATGCATGCTCTGTGAATGGAACTTTATATTTATATGTTACTTTATATTTTGATTTTTCAATTACCTCTTCTGCATTTCCTCTTATCAAATGCTCATGTGATAATATATTTCCTGTTTTGTGTATTTTAGGTGCATCTTCTTTCAATGCTTCTTCTGGTGATGTTATTGGCTTAAGCTCACTATAATCTACCTTTATCATATCTATAGCCTGTCTTGCTATTTCTTCACTTTCTGCTGCTACTAAGGCTAATGCATCTCCTAAATATCTAGTTTCCTCTCCTATATCAATTAAAGCTGGCCAATCTTTTTTTATATGCCCTAAATATCTTTCACCAGGAATATCCTTAGCGGTTACAATCTTCACAACACCATCGAGCTTTTCTGCTTCACTTATATCAATAGCTTTTATTAATGCTCTAGGATATTTAGTTCTTAATGCAACTCCATATATCATTCCTGGAAATCTTATATCATCTGTATATTCTGCAATTCCTAATGTTTTATCATGAGCATCAATTCTTCCCATTCTTTCTCCTACTAAACCTTTACATGCTACCTTTGGAACAGCTTTGTTTTCTCTTAGTATTTTAGCTGCCATTAAAATTGCTTCCTCAATTTTCACATATCCTGTACATCTGCATATATTCCCCATTAAAGCTTTTTTGACTTCTTCACTACTTGGATTTAAATTCCTATTAAATAATCCTTTTGCACTAATTACCATACCTGGTATACAAAATCCACATTGAACTGCACCAGCTTCAGTAAATGCATAAGCAAATACATCTTTCTCTCTATCTGTAAGAGATTCTATAGTATTAATTTCTTTACCATTAATTTTTTCTGTAGTTAATAAACATGCTTTTATTGCTTTTCCATCTACTAAAGTCATACAAGTTCCACAAGCACCTTCTGAGCACCCATTTTTAACTGATGTAATATCACAATCTTCTCTTAAAAACTTTAATAGGTTTTTACTTTTATCTGTTATCTTTTTTTCTCCATTCACAGTGAATTCAAACATTATTTATCACCTCTCAAATTGAAAAATATGCATTTTAGCTACTAAGGCACATGAAAGAAAATAATAGATCAAAGATGTGCCTAATTTCCAATTTAGTTATATTGCATTGATAATGCATTCTTCGGACATCTCGTTACACATAATCCACAACCAAAACATTTCTTGCTATCAATAATTAGCTCATTTCCAACTTCTATTGCATCATATACACAGCTTGTTTTACAAAGTCCGCATTTTATACAAATGTCTTGTTTTACCGTAGGTGCTATTGATTCTGTTCTAAAGTTTCTTTCATCAGCTTTTTTGTGAGCAAGTCCAATTATTTCATTTACATCTTTATATCCATGACTATCTAAGAACTCATTTAACTCATTAGCAATTTTCCCATAAACTCCTGTTCCTTTTAAAATCGCTTCTGTGCAAACTTGTACAGATTGTGCTCCTGCCATTAACATTTCTGCAGCATCTCTTCCACAAGTAATTCCCCCAACTCCTATTATTGGTATATTTATTACCTTAGAAGCATCATAAATATTTCTAATAGCTACTGGTTTTATTGATGATCCTGATAACCATCCATATCCTTTTTCACTACCCATAATTGGATACCCAGTTTCCACATCAATGGCCATGCAAGGTCCTACAGAATTTATCATTACAAGTCCATCTGCTCCTGCATCTTCTAATGCTTTTGCTATTTTTTGAATATCTGTATGAGGACTCATTTTCATAAATACAGGACAATCAAGTGCTGCTTTAGCTGCCTTCATTGATTCAACTATTGGACCAACATCAGTTCCAACATAATGAGTTGATAACTCAACAGCATCTGCATATGGTCTTACTAAAGGTGCAACTTTTTTTATTTGGTCTGCAGAATATCCCATACTTACTATCATTGGAACTCCTGCTTCCTTTGCTCTTTTATACTCTTTTTCTACCCATTGTTCTTTTGGTAGCTCTGACCAAAGTTCTGTATTTAAAAAACCTGCATTTGTTTTTGCCATACAAGGTCTTGGCACTGGTGCTGGATTTTCAGAAATTGTTTTTGTAACTAATCCACCTGCACCGCCCTTTACTGCTAAAACGCATAATTCTCCATCTTTTGCACCAGGTCCCGCTGCTGTAAATATTGGGTTATTAAACTTCATTCCGAGTATATTAACTTTTAAATTTGCCATAATACTACTCCCCCTATAAAACTTTATATAAACTTAATCTCTTATTTTAACTTTTCCCATAATTTTTGTGCTATTTTTCTTGATTCACTAAATGCTTTCTTCTCATCTAATGTAATAATTTTTCTATTTTGCATTATAACTTTACCATTAATAATTGTTGTATCTACACATCTTCCACTCATTCCAAATAATATATGGCCATTTAGATTTTGTTCACTCATTGGTGTTAATGGATTATAATCAACAATTATTAAGTCAGCATATGCACCCTCTTTTAATATTCCAAGTGGTTTATTAAAATACTTTCCTGCTATATTTCTATTATTTTCAAATAGCATTTTATTAGTTTCTACAAACCCTACATTAGAATCACATAAATTATGTTTATGAATTATATTTTCAACTTTCATTGATTCAAACATATCTGATGTATATCCATCAGTGCCAAGACCAACTACTACTTCATTTTTCATCATTTCTATTACTGGGGCGCACCCAACAGCATTGCCCATATTAGATTCTGGATTATTAACTACATTAGTATTAGTTTCTTTTAAAATACCAATTTCCCGTTTATTTATGTGAATACAATGAGCACATATTGTTTTTTCTCCTAATATTCCAAAATCATATAATCTTTCTATTACTCTCTTGCTGTTGTTTTTTAAACAATGATTCAAATCATCGATTCCTTCTGCTGCATGAATATGATATCCTGTGTCAAGACCTTTCATACTATCTACACACTTTTTTAAACTTTCATCACTAAGCGTAAAAGATGCGTGCATTCCAAACATACCTTTTACCATATCATCTTCTCTTTTATTTGAAGCTTCAATAAAGTTAACGTTTTCTTTTATGCCTTCATTTAGGATTTTATCTCCATCTCTATCGGAAACTTCGTAGGCATAAACTCCTCTAATACCTAAATGAGTGGCTGCATCTCCTATAGTAAACAAACTTCTACTTGCTGACATAGGACTAGCATGATGATCAAATACTGTTGTAACTCCATTTTTAACACACTCAGTTAAAGTTGTATAAGCACTATATTTAACATCTTCTAAAGTTAATTTTTTATCTATTTTCCACCAAACATTTTCAAGAATATCAATCAAACTTTTTGCTGGAGGATTATTTAATGTTAGTCCTCTTGCAAATGCGCTATATATATGATGATGAGTATTTATTAATCCAGGCATTATAACTTTTTCTTCTGCATCTATAAACTCATAATCTTCATACTTTCCTTTAAGCTCATCTGTATTACCAACTTCTAAAATAATATTATCTTTTATTGCAATACAACCATCTTCTAAATAGGGATTTTTATTATCTTGAGTTATTACCCTTCCATTTCCAACTAATAGCATTACGCCACCCTCTTTAACTATAATTTTTTATTTGTTATATTGGCCTTTCCAAACTATTTCTTTATACTTCTCAGGGTCTGTATCTCCCTCGGTACTAAATAGTAGTACTTTTGAATTTTCATCTAATTCTAATGATTCTTTTAAATCCTTATATTTATCATTTTTCATTATTTCATAAAGTAATCCTGAAGTAACAGCACCTGATTCACCAGAAATAACCTTTTTGTCTCCTCTTAATGGATTTCCAAGTATTCTCATACCATTTGCTGCAACATAATCTGGAGATGAAACAAAGGTATCAGAATATTCCTTTAAAACTTCCCATCCAATTGTATTTGCTTCTCCACAAGCTAAACCAGCCATTATTGTTTGCATATCTCCACCTACTGCTCTTAGGTTTCCATCATTAGCTACTGCTGATTTATATAAGCAATCTGCTAAATTTGATTCTACTATTACTGTCTTTGGACAATCTTTATTAAATACAGAAGCAAAGAACCCTTGAATTCCGCCTGCCAAAGAACCTACACCAGCTTGTATAAAGATATGAGTTGGCTTTTCAACTCCATATTCAATTAATTGGTTTAATGCTTCAAGCCCCATAGTTCCATAGCCTTGCATTATCCATGCTGGAATTTCCTCGTAACCTTCCCATGCAGTATCTTGTATAACTACTCCATTCTTTTCACTTGCATATTTTGCTGCAAGTCTTACCGCATCATCATAATTCATATCAGTTATAGAAGCCTCTGCTCCTTCTTTTCTTATATTCTCTAACCTTGTTTTTGATGATCCCTTTGGCATATAAACAACTGATTTTTGCTTTAACTTATTTGCAGTCCAAGCAACCCCTCTTCCATGATTTCCATCTGTAGCCGTTACAAATGTAACTTCTCCAAGCTCTTCCCTTAGCTCCGATGAAATTAACTTCTCATAAGGTAATTCAGATATATCTTTATTTAGTTTTTGTGCCATATACTTTGCCATAGCAAAAGAGCCACCTAATACTTTAAAGGCATTTAATCCAAATCTATATGATTCATCTTTTATATAAATACCACCTAATCCTATATCCTTACTTAAATTTTCTAAATTAACTAATGGTGTTTCCTTATATTGTGGAAAACTTTTATGAAAATCTCTAGCTTTACTTATTTCCTCTTTACTTAAAAAATCTAGTAAATTCTTATTATCAGTTTTAGGTAGTGTATTTTTTTTCCATTCTATATTTTCCATTATTTTCCCTCCAAATTAGCGTTATATTTTTGTTTGGCAATGTTTTAAGTGAATGTTGAAATACAATATCAACACTATTTTTAAAACATAGTCTTTTATTTAGAGATATCTTAATACTTTATTCTAGTACCAGTTATTCCAGTTATACCATCCTTTGCTTTTTCAAGAAGCGTAATTAATGAATATCTGCCTTCTTTTGATGAAGCAAAATCTATTCCAGCTTCTACTTTTGGTCTCATGGAACCTGGCGCAAAATGACCTTCTTCTAAATACTTTTTCATATTAGCTACATTAACTTCATCTAACCATTGTTCATTTTCTTTGCCAAAGTTTATAGCAACTTTTTCAACAGCAGTCAAAATAATTAAACAATCAGCCTCAAGCTCCTTTGCAAGTGTGCAACTAGCAAAATCTTTATCAATTACAGCTCCTACACCTCTTAAATGATTCCCTTCTTTTATAACAGGAATTCCGCCTCCACCACAAGCAATTACAACTTGACCATCTTTAATTAAACTCTTTATTGTTCCTATTTCCACAATACTAACTGGTTTTGGTGATGCTACTACCCTTCTATATCCTCTGCCAGAATCTTCAATTACATTGTCTCCATTTTTAATAGCAACTTCAGCTTCTTCTTTTGTCATGAAGCTGCCAATTGGCTTAGTTGGATTTTTAAAAGCCTTATCTTCTGGATTTACTTCAACTTGTGTAATAATAGTTGCTACACTTTTATTTATATTTCTATTTAATAACTCTTCTTTAATTTGATTTTGCAGATCATATCCTACATATCCTTGACTCATAGCAACACAAACTGACATTGGACAAATAGAATATTTTGAATCTAAGTTATGAAGTTCACTCATAGCTATGTTTATCATTCCAACTTGAGGTCCATTTCCATGAGAAATAACAACTTCATTTCCATCTTCAATTAAATCAACTATTGCTTTAGCAGTAGTTTTTACAGCATTCATCTGATCTTTCAAAGTATTACCTAGAGCATTTCCACCTAGTGCAATTACAATCTTTTTTTTCACATTTCTCATCTCCATATCTATGTTTTAGGAAAGATAGGCTCTTATGGATTTTTCCACAAGAGCCTTAGTCATCCTGAAACAAATAATAAACTAATTATTATTCAACGTGACGCACTTTACTTTCTTTCACTAATTTTTCTAAAGTCTCTTGTGGATTTTTAATCTTACTTAAGAAAATCATAGCTGCTATAATATATGGTTTAAAACTTGCTTCTTTATATAAAGATTTTCTATATCTATCAAATACACTAGCCTCAACTTCACCAGAATCACAACTTACACCACTAATATCTGCTGGTAAACAATGCATATATATAGCCTTGCCTTCATTAGTAAGTTTCATTAATTCCTCAGTGCACTGCCAGTCCATATGTTCTGCATTTTGCTTAAGTAATTCTTGTTCTAATTCATCAATGCCAGCTTTGTCTCCTTCTGCATATAAATCAGTTCTTTTTTCCATTGCACTATAAGGAGCCCAGCTCTTTGGATATACTACATCTGCATTTCTAAATGCTTCTTCCATAGAGTTTGTCTTTGTAAATGATCCGCCTGATTCTTTTGCATTTTTCTTTGCAACCTCTTCAACTTCACTCATAACTTCATAACCTTCAGGGTGAGCTAATACTACATCCATTCCAAATCTAGTTAATAACCCAATAACTCCTTGTGGAACTGAAAGTGGCTTACCATATGATGGAGAATAAGCCCAAGTCATAGCAACCTTTTTACCTTTTAGATTTTCAATGCCACCAAGTTCATTTATTAAATGAAGTGTATCTGCCATTACTTGTGTTGGATGATCTATATCACATTGTAAATTAACAAGTGTTGGTTTTTGTTCTAAAACTCCTTCATTGTTTCCGTCTTTAACATATTCTGAAACATTCTTCATGTAGGTATGTCCTTTTCCTATAAACATATCATCACGAATACCAATAACATCAGCCATAAATGAAATCATATTAGCAGTTTCTCTTACTGTTTCTCCATGAGCTATTTGTGATTTACCTTCATCTAAATCTTGTACTTCAAGACCTAAAAGATTACATGCAGATGCAAAACTAAATCTTGTTCTTGTTGAATTATCCCTAAATAATGAAATTCCAAGTCCACTATCAAATATCTTTGGAGATATGTTATTTTCTCTTAAATTTCTTAAAGCTTCTGCTATTGTAAAAACAGCCTCAAGCTCATCATTACTTTTATCCCAAGTTAGCATAAAATCATTCTCATGCATATTCTCAAAATTTAATGTATTTAATTTATCAATATATTTATCCATTATACTCATTGTAAATCCTCCAATATTTCTTCTTTATTTATTTTTATTTATAGCTATATTTTTAATAATGTTGATCTTATAGTATAAGGTCGAACTGGCATTGGAATTTGCTTTATACTAAAAATCAATATTCACCTTAAAATATACACTTATTTTTCTTTATTTATTTTTACAATAAATTGTTGGTACAGCAGCATATACAGCAGCACATTTTACTAAATCAGCCTTCCAAGTCTTTTCATTTGGAGCATGCGCTTCTTCTTCTCTCCCTGGTCCAAATCCTATACATGGGATTCCATATCTACCCATTATTGATACTCCATTAGTTGAGAATGTCCATTTATCAACTAATGGTGTTCCGTACATACCTTCATAAGCTTCAACCATTGATTTAGTTGCTGGTGCATACTCTGGTATTACCCAAGTTGGGAAATAACATTCTGTTGGATATACAAGTCCTGTCCAGCTTGCTCTTTCATATTCATACATAGTTACTTTTGCATTATATTTTTTAGCAAATGGAAGATTTCTTACTTCTTCTAATGCTGATTCAAAAGTTTCTCCATCAGTTAATCTACGATCTAAAGAAATTGCACACATATCTGCTACTGCACAGCGAGATGGTGAATTGTAGAATACTTGTGAAACTGTCACAGTTCCTTTTCCTAGGAATTCATCATAGTGTAAATTATCATTTAACACCCTAACCTCTTGTAATATATCAGCCATTTTATAAATTGCATTATCTCCACGTTCTGGAGCAGAGCCATGACAAGATACACCCTTAACTTCAACTCTTATTTCCATACGACCACGTTGACCTCTATAAATATTTCCATTAGTTGGTTCAGTTATTACAACAAATTCTGGTTTTATCTTACTTTCATTATGAATATATTGCCAACATAATCCATCACAATCTTCTTCTTGTACTGTACCAGTTACTAATACTGTGTACTTATCAGATAAAAGATTTAATTCTTTCATTATTTTTGCTCCATAAGTTGCAGAAACTATTCCTCCTAATTGATCTGAAGCTCCACGACCACCGATTTCTTCTTTAGTTTCATATCCTTTATAAGGATCAAATGTCCAGTTACTTATTTCACCTATACCTACAGTATCTATATGGGCATCATAAGCAATTAAAGTTTCACCGGTTCCCATATATCCCAAAACATTACCCATATTATCAATTTCAACTTTATCAAACCCAAGCATTTTCATTTCTTCTGATATTCTTTTTATCACTAATTCTTCATTAGCACTTTCTCCTGGTATAGCAATTAGGTCCCTTAAAAACTTTGTCATTCCTACTTCATAACCTTCTGCTTTTACCTTGATATGTTCAAAATTCATAGTTATTCCCCACCTTTTTATATATTTTAGGCACATGAAAATAAATAACAAGTCCAAATTTGCAATGGATATTTTTCATCAGGCAAGGAGACAAATTGCCCTCATAGCGGGCCTATTAGGTCAATTTGCCGACGCAGCATGATGGAAAATAGGCTGGCAAATGGACTTGTTATTTTTTGATTGTGCCTTATAGCTTATAATATAAATTTATTTTATATCACTGGTTTTATGAGAATTTTATTCCCCATATTACCACTAACTATTACATAAGCAATTTCCTTGCCAAAACTAAAAAGTATTTTCTTAGTTTTTTATAACAAATACCTTCTAAACCTCAGTTAACAACATCATTTTAATTACTTATTTTCTTTTTAAATTAAATAATTATCATTTTGATAATTGTTTTTATCAAAATAATAAGACACATGAAAGAAAATAATAGAACAACATACTTGTCTATTTTGTTATTTTCTTTCATGTGCCTAAGGCTTGCACTTACTTTAGTTCACTAAGTTTAAGATAATAAGGCATAATTTATCATAATGATAAATTATATTTTATTCTTCCATTTTTCTATAAAGAGTAGCTATTCCTATACCTAATTTTTTTGCTACTTTTATTTTACTCTTAGTTGAATGTCCATATTTAGCTAAAGCTTTTTTAATATACATTTTTTCAATTTCCTTTAATTTAATTATGTCATCATCCATACATATTTCATCACTTCTATTTGCAAGTTCATCATTGTAGCTTTGTATAAATGATGTTGGCAACATAGATTTTCCAATTATTCCATTTTCTCCTGATAAACTCACCATAAATTCTACTATATTTTCTAATTCTCTTATATTTCCTGGCCAACTATAGTCTTTGAATATTTTTATTAATTCTTTATCTATAGTATGTATGTATTTATTACATCTTGCATTATATTTTTCTATTAACATTTTAGTTATTAGTATAACATCATCTCCTCTGTCCTTTAAACTTGGTACCTCAATAGGAATTATATTTAACCTATAATACAAATCTGCTCTAAATTTACCTTCATCAACTAGTTTTTTTAAGTTTTTATTTGTAGCTGCTATTACTCTTATATTTAGATTTATTAACTTATTTGAACCTATTTTTACAATTGTTTTTTCTTGTAATACTCTTAAAATTTTCACTTGAAGATATAGTGGCATATCACCTATTTCATCCAGGAAAATCACCCCATTATTAGCAAGCTCAAACTTACCTATTCTTCCAGCAGAACTTGCTCCTGAAAATGCGCCTTTGACATATCCAAAAAGTTCGCTTTCCAATAGATTTTCTGGAATAGCTCCACAATTTATAGCTATAAATGGCATGTTTTTCCTATTCCCCTCTGAATGTATTGCCCTAGCTACTAACTCTTTTCCTGTACCACTTTCTCCTGTAATTAATATTGTGGCATCAGTATATGAGACTTTTTTTATTTTCTTCTTAAGTTCTACTATATTCTCTGCTTGTCCAATTGTTGAATCACAAGTTATACTATTCGTTTTCAATTCTTCTTCAATACTAACTAATTCCTTAAAAATAATTATTTTATTACAATCCTTATTATTAATATAGTTTTTTACTACCTTTCCTATAATTCTAAATTTTTCATTTTCAATGTTAAAATCATACATATATCCTTTAGGCGTATATTCATCTGTTTCTTCTATACTAATTTTACTTCCTAAAATACTTGGTTTAACTTTTAATAGCTTCAATGCATTATTATTTACATTTATAATTTCATTTTTTCTATCTACAGTTATAATTCCATCATCTATAGCATTTATTATTTCTCTAAAAAATTTAATATTATTTTCATTCTCCAATATTTCATTTTGCTCTATTACTTTAATTGAAATAAATTCAGCTATTTGTTCTAAAAATTTAATCATAATAGTTAAATTGTTTTTTAAATTCTCCTTTTGACCTTCATCAGAACATACTAAACCTATTATTCCAAATGTAGTTTCTTCATATTTAATAGGTACACATATTTCCATAAGTTCATTACAGTTTCCTCTTTTTTTACATTCAGCACATAATCTATCTTCCCCTGGATTTTCTATTACTAATGTTTTTCCTGTATCTAATGCCTTCTTATATACATACCCCTGATCTTTTATATTTTCTCCAACTCTTTTTTCGTATATTCCAGTTCCGGCAATTCTTATTAATTTATCATCAACTATCTCTACATCTATTCTTAACAAATTTGATAGTAATACAGAATATTTATTTATTATGCCTTTTATATCTACTAAATTTATCTTCATTTCACAATCCACCTATTACCTCTTAATATTTATTTTAACTTTAGTCTTAATTTTAACTTTATTCTTAATTTAAAAAACGTGTTGATATTTATATATAGCTAAATGGACTAAGAAATTAAACTTAAGAACTCTAAATAAGTATCAACACTATATTAAAACTAAGCCTTACTTTATTATTTTCATCTTTATACCTCACTATTATACCATATAATTCCAACGCTTCCCCAAGTATATCCACTAGTTTTTTAAATATTTATTATAGTATTAGTTATTTTTATTTTAAAAAATAACTAAAGCATATGAAAGAAAATAATAAACCAAAGATGCGCCATATATTTGGTCTTAAGATAAAAAGAGCTAATGGATTTTGAAATATAATTTCTTAAATCCATTAGCTCTTTCTCCATATACTTATAATTGGTTATTTATATTATGTTCTTCATTAACACTTATTAACTCTGTCTCGTCTTTTGGTAAAATTAAATTTAAGGCTATAGCTACTAATGTAGTTACAACTATTGAAGATTTTCCAAAAATTGATATAAACCAAGCTGGGAATAACGCTAATGCATTTGGAACTTGAACTATACCTACACCTAATGCAATTGATAGACCTACAATAGCAGTATTTCTAGCTGTAAGTTTAGTTGATGAAATCATTTTAATTCCAGTCATTGTAATAGTTGCAAACACTGATAGTGTAGCTCCTCCAAGTACACATTGAGGAATACTTGTTAGTATTGATGCAAACTTAGGTACTAGTCCTGATATTATAATAACTACTGAAGCAAATACAAATACACTTCTATTTATAACCTTGTTCATCGTTACTATCCCAACATTTTGACTAAATGTTGCAGTAGGCATACCTCCAAAAAATGCACCCACAATACTACTAATACCATTACCAATTATTCCTCCTGAAAGTTCTTTATCTGTAGGAACTCTATTCATTGCTCCCCCAGTAGTAGCAGAAAAATCACCTATTGCTTGAACAGAATTTACAATGTGCATTATAATCATAGATATAATTGCTGTAACATTAAAGCTCAGTCCAAAATGCATAAATTTTGGTACTTGTAACCACCCTGCTGCTTGAACATCTGTAAAAGAAATCATTCCAAAACATAAAGCAACAATATAGCCAACAACAATTCCTACTAATACAGATGCAAGTTTTAATGACCCTTTAGTAAAATAATTTAAAAATATTACTACACATAAAGTTATAAGTGCAACCCCCCAGTTTTTAGGTGAACCAAAAGTTGGACTTCCCACTCCACCAGCTATATAATTAATAGCAACTGAATATAATGATAAACCTATTGAGAATATAACAGTTCCTGTTACTATTAATGGAAAAAATTTAACTAACTTTTTAACAAATACTCCAAAAATAACAGCTACTATTCCTCCTATTACTTGTGCACCAAAAATTGTTGCAATATTAAATTCACCAGCTATTGCCATTAATGTTGGTACATATGCAAAGCTTGTCCCTATAATTATAGGCAACCTTGATCCAATTACCCTAAACATAGGAAAAAGTTGAATTAAAGTTGCTATTCCTGCAAAAAATAATGATGATTGAACAAGTAAAATTTTATCTTGTGGGCTTAGATCACACACACCTGCTACTATTATAGCTGGAGTAACACACCCAATAATCATAGCTACAACATGTTGTAATCCTAATGGAACTACCTCTTTTAATGTTGGCTTACCCTCAAATTGAAAAAGTAAAGACTTCCCCTTTGATTCCATAAAAAACTCCCCCTCATATTAGAACATTCATTATACGTTTACAATTTTTCCTACAAATATTGTAAAAGCAATACCTATGCCAATTAAGATACTTGTTTTTACCTATTTCTTTTAACTTTCTAATAATTAAGCTAATTTTATATAATACAAAAAGAGGAAATTTATCACTTTAATAATATTTTATCATTTTGATAAACTTTTTTCTTTTTAATAGTCTTATTCCTGCTGATTATATGCTGTTTGATTTATCATTTTAATAAAATTCTTATTTTAGGCACATGAAGGAAAATAACAAGTCCAATATGCAATGTCATTTAGTTAACGAAATGACATTGATATTGTTCAAAAAAAGCAAGGTATAAAAATATACCTTGCTTTTTTCAATTAACACTTGACAAAT
>NZ_FOMG01000032.1 GCF_900112485.1 Clostridium uliginosum | reverse complement strand
AATAGAAATAACATTTATTAAAGAAGACTAGAAAAATTTCGCTAAGGCATATGAACAAAATAACAAGTCAAAGATGTGACGTATATTTTGAGTCAGACAAGAAAGTAATATTAGTCAATAGTAGACTATTAGCTAATGTTACTGACGTAGTATGACTCAAAATAGACTAGCATACTGACTTGTTATTTTGTTTTATATGCCTAAGAGTTTCTAACATTTAAAGTTGTACCCATAAAAGATTGCTCCTAATATGCATTAGGACAATCATTTATGGAACAACTTCAAATGAAGAAACTCTAAGCTTATTTTTCAATGCTTCTTCGACAAATGTTATTTCTATTTCTTTTTTGAATATACATCACATCATTAAATCATTTGTATTATAAGACAGCCCCTTTTATCATATTTCTATATTTTCAATAGCTTTAAAATTAGCTCTTTTTGTTCTAATTTCAATAGTTAAGTTTAAACTGTGACAACTTTGAAATTATTATTATTTTAATCTTGAGAGTATGATCTTATCTAATATGCGTACTATTACATTATAGTTAGGATAGCTACTGCCTGGTAGATACCCTTGATATTCATATGTGTAAGTTACTACTATATAATTATAGTGATTGCTAACCATACTGTTAATTGTTGATGCTATTTCTGATGCATCTGCTTTTAACAGTGGTTTTAATATCATTACTGAAAGAGAAACTATTGCATTTTTACAAATTAAATCAGCAGCATAACCAATCCAGTCAGTTAAATCTGATCCTAATAGATTTGCTAAACCCAAATCTGCATCTATTTGTTTTTGTAGGTCAGCTCTAGAAAATAATTTCCATATTGCAATCATTTTAATAAAGTGCTAAAATAGTTTCCGAAAAGAAACTATTTTTTATTAATATTAAGGAGATATGCACAATATGAATAAACAATTATATAATTCTAAATTAGAAGAAGGATTATCAAGACTTCAATGTGAACTTGTTGCTGAAAGAAATAAGATAAATAAAGATAACATTTCTTGGTTTCAGTATGATTTATTAGAATCTCTATATCATACAAATGGAAGCCGTCCTGCAGAATTAAGTAGTAACTTGGGAGTTTCTCGTTCTAAAATATCTAAAGGATTAAAAGTTCTTAAAGATATGGGTTATGTAAAACAGGAAAAAAGCAACTCTGATGCAAGAGAGCTTTGGACAGTATTAACAGATAAAGGTTTTAAATTTTTAAAAGAAGTACAAAAAGACCATGAACATTTGGCTGAAATTACATCATTTGCTTTAACTTCAAATGAGCAAGAACTTTTTGCTGAACTATGCCTTAAAGTAAGCAGAGTTTTTGAAGAAAGAAGGCGCTAATATGCCAAGAGAAATGATTGAAATCTTCCATGCAAATGAAAATAATCTTAAGGATATATCAGTAAATATACCCAAAAAGGAAATCACTATAATTACAGGTTTATCTGGTTCAGGGAAGTCTTCACTAATTTTCGATACATTAGCTGCTGAATCTCAAAGGATGTTAAATGATACATATTCCTCTTACATTCAACAATTATTACCTCACTATGGCAGGCCTAATGTTGAAAAAATTAACAATCTTCCTGTCTCTATTATTATAGACCAAAAGAAAATAGGCGGAAATGTACGATCAACTGTTGGTACAGTCACTGATATCTATACCTTGTTACGTCTTCTCTTTTCTAGAATAGGAAAACCTTTTGTTGGTTACTCAATGAATTTTTCTTTCAACAGTACAAATGGTATGTGTCCTTATTGCCAAGGATTAGGGATAATTAAAGATATTGATATTCATAAACTAATAAATTTTGATAAAAATTTAAATAATGGTGCTATTCAATTTCCAACATTTCAACCAGGGGGATGGCGATTAAGCCGTTATACGGAATCTGGTTATTTCAATATTGAAAAGCCAATTAAAGACTACTCAGATTTAGAACTTAATACTCTGCTTTATGAAGAAGAAAAAACTCCTGATAATCCAACAAGCAATTGGCATAAGACAGCAAAGTATATTGGACTTATTCCAAGAATAAGAAACTCTTTTTTAGAAAAAGATCAAAAACAATATAAAAAAGAGCTTGAACAACTTGTAGACGAACAAATTTGCCCTCATTGCAATGGAAAACGTCTTAATGATACTGTTTTATCCTGCAAAATCAATGAGAAATCAATTGCTGATTGTGCTGACATGCCAATAAATGAATTAAAATCTTTCCTTCAAATAATCCATGAGTCAAAAGTTCAGACAGTTATTGATGATATTCTCAAGCGTTTAAGTACATTAGAAGAAGTTGGATTAGATTATCTTACACTAAATCGTACAACTAATACATTATCTGGTGGAGAATCTCAACGTATTAAAATGTCAAAACATTTAAACAGCAGTCTAAGTGACGTTGTATATATATTTGATGAACCTAGTATTGGATTACATCCTCACGATATCACTGGTATAAATAAGATATTCAAAGGGCTTAAAGAGAAAGGAAATACAGTTATAATTGTGGAGCATGATCCTGATGTGATAAATATAGCAGATCATATTATTGATATGGGTCCAGGATCAGGAGTTAACGGCGGAAAAATCACTTTTCAAGGAACATATCCACAGCCATTAAATAGTGATACCACTACTGGAAATGCTTTATCTAAAAAACATAATATAAATACAGTAAATAAGGAATTTTATGATTTCTACGAACTTAATAATGCAAAGATGTTTAATTTAAAGAATATCTCTATAAAAATACCTAAGAACGCCTTAACAGTTATAACTGGAGTAGCAGGTTCTGGTAAAAGTACATTAATTACACGTCTTTTCCGTAACAAGTATCCAAATAGTATACTCTTAGACCAAAAAAAAATTTATACATCTTCCCGTTCAATATTAGCAACTTACATTGGCTTCTTTGATAAAATTAGAAATATCTTTAGTAAAGCAAGCAGTAAATCACCTTCATTATTTAGCTTTAGTGGAGAAGGTGCCTGTCCTTTGTGCAAAGGTAAAGGTATAGTAAAAACAGATTTGGCTTTTATGGATGATGTGGAAGAGACTTGCGAATTATGTGAAGGAACACGATACAAACAGGAAATATCAAATTATAAGTATAACGGATATACAATAAGTGATATTCTTAACCTCTCAATTGATGAAGCTTTGGAAGTCTTTATCGATAAAGAGTTGAAAAAAATATTATATATTATTTCTGAAGTAAACCTAGGTTATATAAAGCTTGGACAATCTCTTGACACTATGTCAGGTGGAGAACTACAAAGATTAAAAATTGCTGTTACTCTTTTAAAGAATACTGGTGAAATTTATATATTAGATGAACCAAGCACAGGATTACATGAGTCAGATATAAAAAAATTGATACAACTATTTAATAAATTAATTAATAAAGGAAAAACAGTTATCATACTAGAACATAATTTAAGTATAATGTGCCATGCTAACTGGATTATTGACTTAGGTCCCTTAGGCGGCTTTAATGGAGGAGATCTTATATATATGGGATATCCCAATGGTATTACAAAATGTCCTTCATCTTTTACTGGGAAAAGATTATTAGAATATATATCTTAAAAGAAATATCAAGTAAACTTTATAACTAATCTCATTCTGGCTATTTTTTATTATAAGTTAAACTGTTGTGCTAAAAGAATGAAAAACCTAATCTTGGTGATATATATCACACAAGATTAGGTTTTCACTAATGAATTTAATTTTACAAACCCAATTTTTCAGCAATCTTATCTGCTCTTTCACAAAATTGCTTTACTTTTGGAATATCTTTTTCCATAACACCATCATTATATTTATGGCTTGTCTTAGTTAAAGAATCTACACCATAAGGTTTTACTTGTTTGATACATTCTTCTACATTATCTGGGCCTAAACCACCTGCAATAATTACTGGTATATTTATACTTCTCACAATTTCTGCATCAATATTCCAATCATGAATCATGCCACTTGCCCCAATACCTGTATCGCGTGCAAGTCCTGAATCGGTTAAGATGTAATTGCAGAATTTTGCATATTCTTTTGCACGTTCTATAGCTTCAGGTCCATCGACAAGAACAGCTTGCATCAATTCAACACCTGGACATTCTTTATGTAGTCTTTCAGCAAATGCTGCATCAGCTGTAAATTCCATGCCTGCAATATGCAGAATATCAGGTTTTACTCTATTTGCAATGAAAATCATTTCATCTGGATCTGTATTCAACATGATAGCCACACATTTGACACCACGCTTTTTCGCCACATTAAAGATACGATCCACAACATCAAATGGAACACGATGAGCTGGTATACCACCACTCTGCATAGGCACCAAACCAATATGATCTGCACCAGCATTCATTGTTGCAACACTTTCATTATAATTTACTAAAGAATAAATTTGTTTTTTCATATTTTTACACCTCTTTTAAAAATTTTTTTGACCTTTCTATTATATTTTTAATGTTTAAATTTGGAGATACTGACTGTGCAACTTCTACTGTTAAACTAGCTGCCGCCTGAATCAACATCCCTATTCTTTTTAATGGTATTTTATTGTCATATTGAAAACGTGCCCATACAATCATTGCCATATTACAATCCCCAGCTCCATTTACACTAACTACACGTGTTGGCAAAATCGGAATGAAATCTACTTCTTCTTCTCTTGAACATAAGATTCCCCTTGATCCTAACGATATAAATACATTCTTTATTCCTTTTTTATATAAAATTTTAGCTGCTTGTTTAGCACTTTCTATATCAACAATTTTCACTCCTGATAAAACACTTGCTTCTAATGTATTGGGTTTAAAAGTATCAATCTTATCTAAAATATTTTCAAATCTACTTACTTTAGCAATAGAAACTGGATCTACAAAAATCGGTACAGTACAATGATTTGCAAGCCATTCAATAGAATTTTGGGGGATATTCCCATCAACTACACAGATTGATGCTCCGTTAATAAAGTTTATACGCTTTTCCAAAAATTCCGAAGTAATATTTTCTGTAATCTTCATATCATTAACTGCTGTAACCATATCACCTTGGTCATCTGTAACATATAAATAAGTCGAGCTTCTGGTGTTAAAAATGCGTTGAGCATAATCTAAATGAATATTGTTCTTTTTACACTCGTCAGCTAGAAATTCTCCAAAATAATCATCTCCATAGACTGTTATCAAGTATGTAGAAACATTTAATTTTACTAAATTTTGGGCAATATTCTGTCCTACTCCACCAACTGTCATCTGAATTTCTCCGATATTTGAATCTTTTTCTTTGTATAAATCTCCTGACAGACCTGCTATATCTAAATTCATTCCACCTATGACTACTACATAATTATCCATTAGCATCTTTATCCCCCCCTTAACTTCTATAAATAAACTATAACATAAAATATTTACTTTTTAAATAAATATACATTAATGTAAATATTTGTTTATATGGTTGCATTCGTAACTATTCAGCCATAGCAAATTAATTTATTTCTAATATGATTTTAGATACAAAAAATAGAGGTACTGAAATTCTAAGTACCTCTAAATTTATCTTAGTTAGACTAAGGTCGGATCAAGTGGATTCAAAGTGAAAATTGAATTTAAACAATCCAATGTGCTTAATAAAAGGTACATTAAAGTTATGCATAAAAGCAAGTATTTGATTCTTATATCAACACTCTGCTAAAACATAGCCAATCTATTTAATAAATTAAGACTAGTACTTTTCTTTACTTTCTTTTTTGAGTATAACTTTAAGTTTAAATTATATTGTCCAATCTGCAGCTTTTGTTTGTAAAGTCCACAATTTATTATATATACCTTTTTTATCAAGTAGATTTTTATGAATTCCTTCCTCAGCTACTTTTCCATCTTCTAATACGATAATATGATCTGCTTCTGCAATAGTTCTCATTCTATGAGCAATAACTAATACTGTTTTATTTTTTACAAGCTTAGATATTGCGGATTGTACCTTTGATTCATTTTCTACATCAAGAGAAGCTGTAGCTTCATCTAATAAAATTATTGGTGCATCTTTCAAAAGTGCTCTAGCAATAGATATTCTTTGACGCTCTCCTCCTGATAAGCTTGAACCATTTTCACCAATTATAGTATTATACTTTTTAGGTAACTTGTTAATAAATTCATCACAACATGATAGCTTAGCAGCTCTAATTATTTCTTCATCACTAGCTCCACGCTTTCCTATACGAATATTTTCCATTATAGTATTATTGAATAATACTACATCTTGAAAAACAATCGCATACTTTTTCAATAATTCTTCAGGCTCAATATTAGAAATATCTTTGCCTCCCACTTTTATTTTTCCACTTGTTATATCCCAAAATCTAGCGGCTAATTTTGCTACTGTACTTTTTCCACCACCAGATGGTCCTACTAAAGCTGTAATTTCTCCTTGTTTTGCTAAAAATGAAACATCATTTAATACATTTTCATTTCCATCATAAGTAAAGTTAACATGATTAAAAGTGATATTATAATTATCAAAATGTGCATTATCATTTCCTTCTTGTATTACTTGTCCTTCAATTTCTTTCATCCTATCTATTTTAAATTCTGTAGCAAAAATAGCAGCTAAGTTTTCTAATGCTATAGCTAAAGGATCAAAAACTCTTGAAGCAGCAATTAAAAACATAAGAAAAGTTAAAAAATCAATTTCTCCATCAGTTATAAGTTTAGCTCCTATAAGTGTCATAGTAGCAACTCCAACTCTCAATAACATTTGAGAGGAAATAACAAAAACTGCCATTTTAAGTTCTGTCTTAATATTTGTTTTTTCTTGGCATATAAGATTTTCTTCTACATGTTTAAGGTACTCTTCTTCTTGATTATACCCCTTAATTTCTCTTATATTTTCAATGCATTCTTGAATACTATCTGCATTAGTTAAATTCAACTCATTGAGTTTTTTATTTGATTCTTTTACTGTTTTCTTCCCTGAAAGTGTTAATAAAAATGCTACTGGAATAACCCATAATAATGAAACGCCTAATTTCCAATTATAAAGCAATAATCCTATACCAACAATAACTACTGACATTATAGCTCCAAAAAGTTCCGGTATAAAGTGTGAAAATGATGTTTCTAGACCTGCACAGTCTCCCATAATTGTAGTAGTTAAATCAGTTAAATCTCTTTTTCCAAAAAATGATAATGGTATTTTTCTTAATTTTTCTGCTATAGTTATTCTTTTGGTTGCACTTTCCTCATAAGAAGCAAGAAAAGTGGCATTATATTGAACTTTTTCACAAATAAAAATTGCAAATAAAAATATTACGGAAATTCCTACATACATTGTAATAGGATATACTTTTCCCTCTACACCTAAATATCTTCCAATCATTCCTTCTACTACTAAATATAAAAGTCCTACTGGTAACATAAAACTAATATTTGTTACTGTGCAAGCAAACATTGCTTTTACTAAATCTTTTGCTCCTTTATCACTAAGTGATAATCTATTTTTTAAATATTTAACCATATCTTATCCTACCTCCTTTACTTTCCAACATATAGAAGTCTGATAATCTAACCACATATTATTATAAATACCTTTTTTATTTAATAATTCATGATGTGACCCTTTTTCTATAATCTTTCCCTTATCAATAACCAATATTTCATCTGCATCTTTAATAGTAGATAATCTATGGGCTATCATTAATACAGTTTTGCCTTTTATCAACTGTTCAAATGCCTTCTGGATCTTATACTCATTTTCAGGATCTGCAAATGCTGTTGCTTCATCAAGCAATATAATAGGAGCATTTTTTAAAATAGCCCTTGCAAGTGATATTCTCTGTGCTTCACCACCTGATAAATAAATTCCTTTGCTTCCTACTATAGAGTTTATGCCATCTGGAAATTTTTCAAAAATTTCTTCACATTGTGCAGCCTTAGCTGCTGCAAGAACTTCTTCACGACTTGCATCAGGTTTTGAAAAACGAATATTTTCAAATAAACTTGTTTTAAATAATTTAGTGTTTTGAAATACAAATGAAATCATACTCATAAGTTTCTCATTTGATATTTCTCTTATATCTACTCCTCCAATAGTAACTTTTCCTGAATTGACATCATAAAATCTAGGTATCATACTAGCAACTGTAGTTTTTCCTCCTCCAGAAGGTCCTACTAATGCTACTTTACATCCTTCTTTTATTTCTAAAGAAACATTATCTAAAGCTTTATTATTTGAACCCTTATATGAAAAATCCACATGTTCAAATTTAATAGTTGCATTATTAGGTACTTTATTCTTTACAGCCACTTTTAATATCTCTTCGCTTAAAATAGAATTAATTCTTTTTGTAGCATCCTTAGCTAATAAAAAATTTTCACTAGAAAACATAATTTTATTCATAACAACAGTAAGAATTGGGGTAAATATAATATAGAATATAAAATCTGAAATAAATTTATTTGGATTTATAGCTGAAGCAATTAAAAGAACTCCTGCTGGTATTAAAAGAGCAAATATAGAATTAATACTTACAGTAAAATTACACATAGGTATTCTTAATTTTATTGTATAATTTACTGCCCATTTTTTATAATGTTCAATGGAATCATGAAAGTTTTCAAAAGAAAAAACAGTTTGTCCAAACGTCTTAACAACTGGTATTCCTCTTACATATTCAACAGCCTCATTGTTCATATCATCTAAAGCATTTTGATACTGTTTCATAGATTCTACTAAATCTTTTCCCATCATTTTATTAGCAAAATATATGCTGATTACTATTGGAATAAGACTGATTATTCCAAGCCTCCAATCAAATAACATAAGCAATACAATCATAGCAACTGGTGTGACAACTGCACCAGTAATATCTGGCAATATATGGGCTAAAAATGTTTCAGTTTGGACAGAGCACTCATTTATAATTCTTCTAATCTTTCCACTCCCATTCTCCTCAAAATATCCAATAGGTAATTTAACTATATAATGAAGTGATTCGTTTTTCATATTCCTAGCTGTTCTAAAAGCTGAAATATGAGTGCACATTAATGCTCCAAAATAGACAAAAATACCTACAACAGAAAATATAACAGCCTCCCACCCATAAAAAGATAAGTCTGATACCATAGAAATATTTGGAAATACCTGAATTATCTCATATGCCATTTTCCAAATACAAATAAAAGGAATTAAAACTAGTACTGCACTAATACCTGATAATATGCATCCTATATAAGTTAAATACTTATAATTCCCTGCAAAATCTAGCATTCCTTTTTCTTTATTTTTTTTCAAAAAATACACCTCCTAATAATAGTTAATCAATAACAATAATTAAATTTCGCTTTGTTTTAAAACAGTGTTGATATTATTATATAAATTTCATCGTCCATGAGCTTTATATAACAATATCAACACGCTGCTAAAACATAGCCTTAAATTTTAAAATTTTATATTGTTATCTTTCACTGAGTATATTTTATTTCTAATCTGCATCGCTATCTACTCCATTAAGTTTAACTTAGCTCCAAATGGACAACTATTCCCTATTCTTACGAAATTCTCTTGGTGATAAGCCAACTATCTCTTTAAAAGCAGATGCAAACTTACTTCCATTTTCATATCCTACAAAATTTGCAATTATTAATATATTATCATTTGTAGAAATAAGTCTTTCTGCTGCTATTTTCATACGATATTCTCTCATATATGAATAAATGCTTTTTCCATAAACTCCTTTAAAACATTTTTTCATTGTAGTTAAAGCAATATCATGTTTATGTGACAATTCCTCTAAGGTGTACCTATTCTGAATATTTTCAATAATTTGCTTTTGTATATTTTTAATTACTTCTACCTGTCTTTTTGTATAATACTCTCTTTTTTCTTCTTTACTTTCACCTATAGTGCTTAAAAACAAAACTATTTCTAATATTTTAATTTTAAAATATTCTAACTTTATTCTTTCAGGTACTGAATATAATTCTGCAAAAATATGTCCTATAGATTCATTAGCTTTCATAATCATAAAACTACTGTTTTTACATAATCTATTACATAATTTCTTTAAATCAATGCAACTATGTGGAAGGTATTTATCTATCTCTTTTTGAGCTTTATCTATCTCAAGGCATATAGAAATACCATGGTAATGACTTAAAGGAAAATATGATTGATGGCATGTACCATTTTTCCTATTAATGGAAAAATCATCTTTTGACATATATAAAAATTCCCCATTCTTAAATTCACATTCTATTCTACCTTCTCTACAATGATTTATTTCAAAAATTCCTTCTGGTGGATTTAAATCTATTGATGCTGACTCCATGTGAATATCATTATAAACTAATTCAATCCCGTCTAATATATTGTAGCTTGTCATTATTCCACTACCTGTATTATCTTCTACTTTATAAATATTTAATTTTTTTTCTCTCTTTATAACTATTATTTTACTTCCATATAATAATTTTTCTTTGTATGTTGATTCCACAACTTATTCCTCCTGATACATTAGCTGTAATAGCTTATATCTCTTAAATTCAAAGCTATGTTTTAGCAGAGTGTTGATATTGTTATATTTTTGTAAAGTGGACATTGAAATTGGACTTTTAGAACTCTTAATGAGTATTGTCATCTTTCTTGCTTGTCCAAAGCTTGTCTTTGGAGCAAGCTAAAAGGGGACTATACTCATTTAGACGTTCTTAAGTTCAATTTCTTAGCCCACTTTACAATATATAACAATATCAACACGGTTTTAAAACAAAGCGAAATTTAAAAAAGCAATATTAGAAAAAATCTAATATTGCTAATACTATTTTTTATACAGATTCTAACTGTCCGCAAATCAGTTAGAATCTCTTAACTTCTTAAAATATCTTTGACATAGATTCTCAATTTCAATAATACTATTTTTATAATATATTTTCAATATTTTTCTATTATATATGTTGTAAAAAGGAATCTACATAAGGCACATTCAAAAAAAATAACAAGTCAATATTCTAGTCTATTTTAAGTCATACTGAGTCAGTAGATTAGTCTAATAGCTCGCTATTAAACCATTCTGCTTCTTTGCCTGACACAAAATATACATGGGATATTGGACTTGTTATTTTTTTTCATATGCCTTATTTCTCTAGCAATAAACTTCAACTATCCTTTTTTCCTTCTCACCTAAAGTTACAATAGTTTCCTCTAATTTACCTACTGCCCCTTTAATCTTTCTAAAATCAAATATTAAAAGATATCCTTCATCTAATCCATACTGCTCTAAGTATTCTCCTAATTGAATTAAGCCTTTCTGATGATAGGATTCTCCATTCCATTTTTTTAGTTCTAATATATACATTTTCTTATTATAAGTTATAACTATGTCAAAACGTCTTTCTTCTCCACCCTGAACTTCTTTAAAGGCAAATCCTGTTCCATTTATTATTGGGCTTATAAAAGCTAAAAATAATAATCTTCCATCTGCTTCTAAAAAAGCTTCTCTTTTTTCTGAATACTCATGCTTCATAAATTCTGAAAATTTTACTAAAATCTTTTTTATGTCTAAATTGCCGTCTGGTTTTATATATAAGCTTCTTTGATTATAAGAACCTACATTAACTGATGTTTCTATTAGTGAACTCATATAATTATAAATTCTTTGTTCATATATTCTATTATTAATTTTGACTTTTCCATTGTCATTCTTAAAAATACCATATATTATTCCCAAATTTATTATTGGATTATCAGGTACATAAGTTACTTGATCATTATCTAAAATAATTTTCTTTACTAAACTTGTTAATTCTAAATTATTGTGAATATTTTTAATTAAGCTATCAAAATTAGTATTGCTATCTCTTAAGATTTCCTTTACAGCTAAGTCCATATATTCTTTTTCCCATACTAATTTATCTTCTATCATTATCTTTTCATCTATTATTTTGCATAATTTACTTACTAAGAATGGATAGCCTGAGGTATAAAAATACAATCTTTCTGAAAAATATTCTTTATCTAAAACTACTTCTTTATTTTTCACGTAATCATCGAGCATGGTCATTATTTCTTCTTTTGAAAAACTCATATCCACATCAAAATCAGAAGCTATATTCCAAGGACTATTGTATTTTTGTTCTTCATCTGGTCTTATCTTTACCTTTAGAGTTTTAACATCATGAACACCTGCAAGTATTACACTATGAAATGTGTAGTCCTTGCCAACATTTCTAAGTAAATACTTATTTCTAAGCATTCCTAAAAAACTTAAAAATAATTGATTATTTGAGCTTTTATCAACTTCATCTATCATTAATACTACTTTCTTGTTTGTTTTCTTTACTAATTTAGTTATAAAGCTTGATAAATCATCTAAATCTTCAACTTCCTCTTTTTCTTTATTAACAAAATCTGCAAGCTCCATGTTTTCTATTTCAATACTTCTTTTTAATATTTTCAAGAACCCTTTAGAAAATCTAGCTTCATCCTCAAAAATTAAATCTCCAATTCCTTCAAAACTAATAGATAAAACTAAATAATCCTTATCTTTATTTAAAAATCTCTCTAACATATATAAAGTTGTAGTCTTTCCATACTGTCTTGGTCTATTTATTATAAAATACTTTCCTTTATATATAAGTTTCATAGTTTTTTTTAATTTATCAGATGTGTCTACCATATAATGCATTTTAGGAATACACGTTCCTGTTATATTAAATTCTTTCTCCAAAAATTTTCACCATCCTCTGCTATTATTTTATCACACATTAACCTCATTTAAACATAAGGCACATTCAAAAAAATAACAAGTCCAATATGCCATGTATATTGGGTCTATTATTTTCTTTCATGTGCCTTAAGCCTATCTATAATCTTAAATTTCTTCAATTTTACAGCTATGTTCTTTACTCTTTGAATTATAACATATTGCCACTGCTAATACTTTTTTGCCTTCATTTTCGTGTCGCATCTTCTCTACATATTCTTTTTTCCTTATTTGATTTATTGCCACCTCTGGAGTTTCATCCTTCTTAAGTTCAACTATAAAAGCAATATCATTCTTTCTTCTAGGGTGAAAAGTAAAATCGGCATATCATTTTCCTGATTTTTCTTCTCTTTCTACTCTATATGTATCTCTTGCTGAAAGATACGCTAAAGTTAAAACACATGCTAAACTATTTTCATCATTATATTGAAGTATTGGTATTTCAGAGTTATGAATATCGTGTAGTATTTTTACTATAGTTTCTGTATCTTCTGAAACTGTTGCCTTTAACATCTTTTTAGAGTTATCAATAATTTCTGCTACATATCCAAACGATTCATCTTCTAGTGCTTTTTCAAATTCTTGCATTAGTTCTTTATTAGGTATTTTTAAATAACCATCAGAATAAGATAAAAATCCAAGTATTATCATTGCTGAATATATTTCTTTCTTGGTCCTAGGTGCAGCTTGACCTGCTCTAAACTCTTCCTTTATTGAAATATCAATTTCTTCACCTGATACCATTTTTATAACATCTTCTCTTATTTCTCTGATATTATATTTTAAGTATTCCTTAACTTCATCCATAGCTCCAGTATTTGTCCAATAGCTTTCACAATAGCCATTTTGTAGTGCTTTAACTACTGAACGTGGATTATATACTCTTGTACCTTTTGCTGTTAGATACCCATTGTACCATGCCTCTAATTCATTAAAATTAATTGATTCATTTTTTTACAAAGAGCTATAACCTCACTATTTATAAAACCAAAATATTCATCAAATATTCTATCCTTTAAAAATGTAAACTCATCAAACATATTAAGGGCTGAACCACTAGAATATTTCTTTATTGGTAGTACTCCAGTCATATATGCAAGTGCTACATAAGGTTGGTCTTTAAGTAAATTTCTTATAAATTCTAGAAAATTATTTTGATCTTCTATAAAAAGATTATTATTAAAAATATAGTCCCACTCATCAAAAATAAATATAAACTTCTCTCCTGTATCAATTAACATATCACTTATGGTGAAATACTTTTTGCTATCAGTTTTTGGAAAAGCTTCTTTAATATCATTTATTAATGATGTCTTTATCATATCCATATAAGCATCAAAACTTTTTCCGATTTCCGGTATTTTATTGAAAGAAATATTAATTAAATTATATTTATTTAAATGCTCTTCATAATAATCAAATTTGCTTATATTAAGTCTATTAAAAATCTCTTTTGAATCCACAGCTTTAGAATAATAAGCCCCTAACATATCAGCAATACTAGACTTGCCAAATCTTCTTGGTCTTGTTATACATAAATATCTATCTGATGTTTCTATTAATTGATTTAAATTTTCTATAATTAAAGATTTATCTACAAAATATTTGCTTCTATAGAGATTCTTGTAATTTTCTAAAGGCTTATTAGTATTTAAATATATAGCCATACAGCTCCGCCCCCTATATCTTTATATGTTAACCGATTATTTTGAATGTCCATTATACTCATTTTAATTTCTAACTTATTTATCTTAATTATAACATAAGGCACATGAAAAAAATAACAAGTCCAATATGGCATGTATATTGACTTGTTATTTTTTTGAATGTGCCTAAGCCAATGATACTTCTAATATCATTTGCTTATTTTTAATCTTTTAAACACTTTTGATAATTTTGTTTCTCCACAGATACGCTTCACAACATCATAAGTAAAAAAGTTTAATGTTCCAGTTTTTGTAAGGTAACAGGTACCTTACAAATATTGGAATCCTGTTGACTATCTTTGTTGCTTCATTCTCTTGTAAGTATTCCTCATATTATTCAAATATAATTATTAAACAAAAATAATAATATTGTTTATCAATCTTGCCAAGAGCTACATGAATACTGTTGTTACCCTTGAATGATTTTTGAATTTGATTCTTGACTAGAATACTTTATTTTTCTTTGTATTTTTACAGCGAATATTAGAGTTAGTATTGTAGTCATAACATCAACTATAGGTTGTGTAAATATGATACCATTTAATCCTAAAATACTTGGTAAAATAAGAATTACTGGTATAAAAAAGATACCTTGGCGCGCAATACTCAAGATTGTACCTTTGAATGCTTTTCCAAGAGCTAGGAATAGGGTTGTGTATATATATTGAAAACCAAACAGAATAAAAGTTATGCTGTTTGCTTTTAAGGCGTTGCTACCTATTGCAATAACAGAAGCATCTTTACTAAACAAACCAATAATTTGCCTTGAAAAAATAAAGAATATAATTTCAGTTACTGCACAAAAAACAGTTGACCATTTTAGTGAAACCACAATAGCTTCTCTCAATCTTTTATAATTTCTTGCACCAAAACTAAATCCTGCAACAGGTTGGAATCCTTTCGCATATCCAAATATAACATATGAACCGAGAGCTAAAACCCTTGCAACGACCCCCATTGCTGCAACAGCTGAATCACCATAATGACTTGATGCAGTATTGGTCAATCCCATTGAAGCACTTGATAATAATTGAAAAAGTAAGGTTGGTATTCCAATTTTCAAGATTTGAACATATATTATTTTATTTATAGAAAAATGTTTAATCGAAATATGCAAATTGCTTTTTCCACTTAAGATATACCACACATAAAGAAGAGTAGTAACTCCCTGTGCAATCACAGTTGCAATCGCTGAACCTTTAATTCCCCACTGGAACGTATATATAAAAATAGGTTCAAGAATAACATTTAATCCGGCTCCCATAAGCATTGACGTCATGCTAATTTTTGTGGCACCCTCTGATGCCGAAATATTATTCATTGTTACATTAATAACATTTAATATTGAACCCGGTATGTAAATAATAGCAAACTCTTTTGCATAAGGCAGAATTGTTTGCGTAGCACCTAAAAAAGTTAACACTTTGTCAAGAAAACACATTGTTAGCGCAATAGTTATTAATCCTACAATGATACTAGTAAATAATGCTGTTGAAGCAGTACAATCGGCTTGTTTATTATTCTTTTCACCCAAAAGTCTTGATATATAAGATGCAGAACCGCTTCCAAATGTTAACCCCAATCCAATAATCAACTGCCCAATTGGATATGTAATTGAGACAGCAGCCATTTGACTTGTCCCTAATCCTCCAACAAACATAGCATCCACAACATTATAAAGGGAAGTCACAAGCATTCCGATAATAACCGGTATGCCAAGCTGAAATAATACTTTTTTAATATCACCTTCACCTATCATTTTTATTTTATTTTCTTTTTTATTCATTAATATTTACCTCCTGTAATCTATTTACGACGAAGAGTATAGTAGCTATACGCTTTGGTAAAAAAAATATTTATGACATACACATTAACAGAAAATTTCTCAAATAGAAGTTTACCGTTAATATGTATACCTGCTATACACTTTGAATAAAAATATTTATTCCGTAAGATTTTTTTCAAAATCGTCAATTTGCTCTTCAACTTTATTTAAAAAATTCTTTAGGAATGTAACTTCTTCATTTGAAGCATCTTTTAATATATTATTAATTAATGTATCAAATTTATTATGCAATTTCACATGATTTGCATCTGCAATTTCACCTTTTGGCGTTAATTTTATAATAAGCTTTGATTGATTATGTAAATCAGTTTCTTTTGTTATGAAGCCCTTTTTATTCAGTTTATTAACAATTTGTGATACAGCCCCTTTTGTTACACCCAATTTATTTGCCAATCCTGTAATATGAATACCCTCCTCCTCTTTAATTGCTCTTATCATGTGTATTTCTGAGCTGAATAAAGGTGTATCAGTTCCATAATAACGGGTCTGTGTATCATTCTCGATAAACTTGTAAATTACTGTTAATAAAGAATAACTTATTTTATTTTTTCGTTCATTATTGAAATTCATCATAACGAAAGTATATAGCTACTATACTCTTTTGTCAAGTTTTGGTAAGGTAACAGGTACCTTACAAAGATTGGAAGATTGCTGACTATCTTTGTTGCTCAGAAACGCTAAAGACGTACCAGGTTTAAAGATACTAAATTCACCCCCTTCAGAACGAAACTCCTCTAATAATGTTTTTGATAGCAATACTCAGAAAGCTAAGCAAAATGTAACTTCAGCAAAAAGGAAAAAGTAGTACATTGCTTTTAATCAAATTCTAGTGATTCTAAAATAGTTCGTGTAAACTTCATGAAAATGATATAAAAAATTATCAAATGAAGTTTACATGGGCTATTGTATTTATTCTAAATCATTCTTCTCTATTTAGACTATTTTTAACTATTTAGACATTTTTATTTAAAACCTATTATATACAAATTTTTTTATTCACAGATTTATCATCAATTTTCTTCTTGAAATAAGAAGGAGAACCTCCTCCATTATCTAGACTTGCTTCTCCTACATATCTTAAATACATTATTAAGTTATCATTTATATTAAGCTCTTAGTATATTTTATCTGTATTAAAATAAAAACTCATTTCTTTTATTTCTAATGTAGTGAATTTAGTATCTCTTAATAAAACATTTTTTAGTATTTGTATCTGCTATGAGTAATGAAATTGCAAATTTTTTACTTGATCTGTATGATAGTGACAAAACTGTTGGATACGTGGATAGAGACAGCTTTCAATTTGTAATATGTGACCCTAAACTTCCGTATGCTGGTAACTCAAATCATAATCAAAAAATATCCTAAAATTATTCATAAATGTAAGTAAGTGATAATACTTCTTTATTAGGTTCCACCTTAATTTTTCTCTTCATTATTAATTTCTAATAATGAAGAGAAAAACAAGTTAGATTGATCCAGCATTGTAAAGTGTCCAGCATTAGGTATTAAATATAACTTTTTATGTGGTGCATTAATCTCCTTAAAATATTCTTCTGCAATAACATATGGTGTTTGCCAATCATTTTTACCTAAAATATAATAAATTGGTACTTTATATTCTATTGATTCTAATCTTATATCAAATTTACTCCAAAATTCTATTATTTCTTCGTTTACTTTATCCATTTTTATCAATGCATAAATATCTGATAATTTAAAAATTGGACTTTTAATTAAACCAATAATTGTGGAGAAATTCCAATTAACAGCCAAATTATATTTACCTTGAATTTTACGTAATTTCTCAGATTTTTTCTTAAAGTTAATGCCATGGTTATTCCCTGGATAATCACCTAAACTTTCAAGCTTTCTTAAAGATTTCATATCATTTGCCTGCAAAGCTAATTCTCTAACTTTTTCGTATCCAAGACGCTCATTTTCAAACATACTGATAACTTGCCCAACCCCAATATAATAAGCTACCTCTTCTGGGTGCTTCTTTATAAACATGCTTCCTAAAACAGTTCCCCACGAATGCCCAAGTACAATTATTTTTTCTTTGTTATATTTTTTCTTTAGATATTGAACAATTACAAACAAGTCTTCTAACATTAAGTCAATAGCAGGACATTTATCAGGATTCCTAGTAAGCGTTTTTCCAGCACCACGTTGATCCCAATGAACCACTGTAAAAATTTCTTCCCATTTTTCTTGAAAAACATGTGAAAGTGTTGATTCTGCAAAACCAGGTCCACCATGTAAAAACAACATTACTGGATTATCATACTTTGTCCCAGTATGAAATAAATATTGATTTATACCATTAATATGTACATATTCCTCATAGTAAATTAATCTCCCAAACTTATTTTTCATAACTCGAATTCTCATTTTTTACCGTGATAATATTATTCGTTTTATATTTTATCAACATATACATCACCTTTTATTCGAAGCTTATTAGTGAGAGAAAAAATTATTCCCAGAATATTCCTGATAACTATTCCTTAATTATTTAGCATTTCTTCTCTTAAAAAACTTTTCTAATCCAAATCTTACTTCTTCTTCTAAATCAATATTAGGAATTTGAACATTCTCTTCAAATCCATCCATTTCTACACCATCAAAACGATATAGTTTAATCAATAGCTTCCAAAGAGTTTCTATTTCTTCTTTAGTAAAATCTTTAAAAATATCAGCCATGAAATCAATAGTACCATTTTTCCCACATTTAATAATGGCATCCATTCCTAAATCAGTCACACATACATTTACAGATCTCTTGTCTTTTTTACTAGGTATTATAGATACAAAATTCTTTTTTTCAAGACTTTTAACTAATTGGGTTATGTTTTGTTTTGTTGTACCTAACTTCTTAGCAATATTAATAAGCGTAGTCTCATCTTTAGGTAAATGAAGCACTGCGAGCATTGTCATATATTGCCTAGAGGTTAATGGCTCACAATATTGATCACCTGTAATTTGTAATTTATTTGAAACTGAAACAAGGCTTGAATATGCCTGCTGCATAATATGCAATAAATAAATTTCTTTACTATAATCCATGCTAAAAATCTCCTTCATAAAATTTAACCTACAATCTATAGACGTTGCATTTAGTCAATACATTGTCTATAGATTATATAACTTTACTGAAGAAATATCAATAATGCTGAGGTTATTGTAATATACTCATTTTTATTTTTTTAGTTTTTGTGATAAAGGCTTCATAAAAAATTCAATTGTTCTTTTCCATGATCTAAACTGTCCTTCTGCATTACCTTCTATAGTTCCACCTGAAGAAAATACTCCTCCCATCATATTCATGGATAAGGTTTCGCTTATCGGAATAATATATGGAACTGGCATCGGATGACCCATTTTATCACATGTTAGTAATTCTGCATTGTATTTATAGTTGTTCTTTTTCAGATTATCTAATATTTCTAAACACCCATCATAACTGTTCCAGATATTATCTTCTTTTCCTGCAATCATAAGAATATCTGCTTCAGAATTCTCTACTTTTATTCTTGCATCTTCTTTATTTGCTGCTTTTTCAATACTTTTCTTATAAGTACTAGCAAATCCAAATGGGATTCCCTTTTCTACAGCCTTCTTTTGATCTTCAAAAAAAATATCATTATCAACTTCTATATATGGAATTGATTCTCCTTTATAGCCCCAAGATGAAACATTATTTCCGCTCATCATTCCATTAAGTGCTTGAAAACAATAAGCATGAGGCTCTACTGCAACCACTTTTTTAATTTGTTTGTATCTTGAAGCAAGTAAAAGTGATAATTCTCCACCTTTTGATGTTCCATGTAGAAATATCTCTTTAGAACACGTAATTTCATTATTCTCAATCCATTTAAATATTTTTTCAAAATATTCTAGTGGAACTTTTTCTAATTTGTTTGGTAATCCTTCTGAATCAAAAAATGGAACTATAAGAACATTAAATCCAGTAGATGCAAGCGGTGCTGCTAACAGAGCTAATGCTCTTACATCTCCACTTGATCCGCCTACCATTAAAACTGTTTTATTATTAAGTTTTTCTTTATAAAATAACTGCCCACTAAACTCTTCTTCACATATATTCTTTATAATAACATCTTCTGTTTTAAACAATCTCTTTAAATTAATTTCCTTTTTTTCATCAGAAGATTCAAATACCATATTCATAATCATTGGTTCATCAATAGATATATTTTCTGCAATGTTTTTGCCTTCAGTCCTAGACTTTTTCAATGAATAAATTAATCCCATACTATCATTAGCTTCATAAGTACCTTCCAAAGGCTTAGCTAAATCTAAATCCACTTCACCTTTTTCATCAGAAATAAATACTCCGTAAGATGAATATTCTTCTCCCTTGCACCATGGTAATTCCATTTTTAGGCTAATTCTTAGTTTACTATTTGGGCTTAGTTCCAAAACTTTAATTTTAATTTTTTCAACTACAAGTGCTTCTATATTAGATATTTCTATTTTCATAATCACATTCTCCTTGCAATATTATTCTTTATATTTTGAATAAAGAGCTCTATTTCATTAAGTAACTTAACAAACGTATTAAAACTTTGACAATATATTGACTATCCGATTATATCAATGTATATTACTGTAGTCAATATATTGTCTATTTTTATATTATAAAATTTATTTCTGAAATATAATCAATTTTTTCATACATCAATTAAAAATAGCATATCTTTTTAATTACTTCCATTTTCTCTTCCTATGAAAAATACTTTAATATACCTCCCCTGATTATCAATTTAAAACTTAAAGATATGAATATAAATATTAATAATATTAAAATATTTAATTTTAATATTGATTTATTTAATTTTAATATTGATTTATTTAATTTAAAGTGATATATTATAAACACAGGAAGGGAAGTGATAATTTGGCATATAAAGTTATTAGTAAATGCCCTGTTTGTTCTTCTAAACTTTTTATTTCAAAACTAAAGTGCTCTAAATGCAGTACTGTAATAGAAAATGATTTTGAAATGTCAAAGTTTGAATATCTCTCAGGAGAACAATTAAAATTTATAGAAGTGTTTTTAAAAAATAGAGGAAATATAAAAGATGTTGAAAAAGAACTTGGCATATCCTACCCAACAGTAAGAGCAAAATTAGATGAAGTTATAACTTCTCTTGGATATAAGGTAGCAAAGGAACCTTCAGTAGATAAAAAGAAAATAGTAGATATGTTAGACAAAGGAGAGATAACTTCAGACCAAGCTATTAAAATGTTAAATGAATAAGGCATATGAAAGAAAATAAAAAATAGGCTTGACAGATGGACTTATTATTTAATTGATTATGCCTAATATGTTATTAAAGGAGCGTTTAAAATGAATGAAGAAATGTCAAAAATATTAAAAATGGTACAAGAAGGTAAAATAACTTCTGAAAAAGCAGAACAACTTATAGAAGCACTTAATACTAAGAGCACATCCATTGAAACCTTAGGAAATACTTCAAACGATACAGACATCATAAACAAAATGCTTAAAATAAAGGTTACTTCTCATGAGGGAGATGATGTAAATGTAAATCTTCCAATTAAGTTTATAAAAACTATGCTTAAAACTATAGGTAAAATACCAATAACTGATAACATTAAGGGAATGGAAAATGTAGATTTAAATTTTATTTCAGATGCAATAGACAATAACCTTTCAGGAAAAATAGTAGATGTGAAAAGTGCAGATGGTGATTTAGTAGAAGTTAGTATAGAATAGAGAGGAAATTTTATGAAAATATATATTAAGTCAGGTAAAAGGGGATTTACAGTGCCTGTGCCTAATGCACTTTTAAAATTTGGAATTTCAATTGTAGATACCCCATTTATTCAAAAGCATATACCTGAAAAAGATAAAAAATATATAAATATAATTGATTGGAAAGAACTTTCAAGTTGTATTGACATTTTAAGAGAATACAAAGGTTTAAAAATTGTTGATGTACACTCGAAAGATGGAAGTCACGTTACTATAACTTTATAAATATCAATTTTAATATAAGGAGATAAAATGAAACTTAAAAAAAATTTATTATTTTATATGTTAGGAAGATTTATATCCTACATTGGAACTGGAATACAACAGATAGCAATACCACTTTATATATTGGATATAACTCATTCTGCAATTATGATGGGAATATTTTCTGCTCTTAATCTGTTACCTAATATAATTACACTACCCTTTGCAGGCATTTTAGGTGATAGAAAGAATAGAAAAAACATTATGGTAATAACCGATATTGGCAGAGGAATTTTAATGCTCACATTAGGATTTTTAGCCTTATGGAATAGTTTAAATATTTATACACTATTTTTAATACAGATATTTATTTCTATTATGGATAGTATTTTTTCAGCATCATCTACAGCAATTCTTCCAGAACTCATAAAAGAAGAAGAACTTATGAAAGCCATGTCCATGCGGGGTGGCAGTGATGCAATTTCCATGATTATAGGCCCTTGTCTTGGAGGTATAATATATGGAATTTTAGGAATAAAAACAGTATTTTATTTAAATGGTCTATCCTTTATAATATCAGCACTTTGTTCATTTCTTATAATTTATAAAAATATAAATAGACAAAGAGAAAGAATAACTTTAAAATCATTTTTTACAGAAAATGCTAGTGTAATTGGCTTTATAAAGAAAAATAAGGCTTTAAATCAACTTTTACTATTTTGCTTGATAAGTAATTTTCTTGTTGCACCGTTCTTTGATATAGTATTTCCCTATGTATTAAAAAAATGTGTAGGTTTTAATTCACAGCAGTATGGTTATTTAATTTCATGTTTTACCGTTGGTATACTACTTGGAAATATAGCACTAGGGGCTTATTTAAAGAAATTTAGTACAAAAATAGTAATAAAACTTGCAATTTTACTTCAAGCAGCTATGCTTTTTGTACTTACATTTTCAGTATACCCAAATGCTGTAAATTATCTTGGTGGTCACAACTTGAAACTATTTATAATTTTAGCGGTAGTAATGCTATTATGTGGATTGTTTAATTCAGGAATAAACACACCTATGAATGTAAATTTTCAAAAAATGGTTCCAAATGAAATGAGAGCAAGGTTCTTTGCTTTATTGGGTGTGTTCTGTCAAGGAGCTGTTCCCTTTGGATCATTAATCTATGGATTTATACTTGGCAAATTTGCTTACCAGTATGTACTTCTCATTGTAACAATAATATTTTTTGCTGTCTGCTTCATTTTCATTATGAAAGCAGTTGCAGAAGTTTATGAGCCACGTATATTAAAACCCCAAGCATAGTTTTAGGCATATTAAAAAAATACAGGATATTGTCCCCTACATTGGACTATTATCCTGTATCTATAATCAACTCTATAAATTGGAATTTGCTATTTACTTTATAACATCCTGGTAGATTGTATCCACTATTTCATTTAAGCTTAATTCTTTATGCAGGCATACTTCTGGGATAATATCTAATAAATCTTTTTCATTCCACCATTCCCTTAGTTCCTTTTCTCCAAATTCATGTGAATTAGGCTTTTGTTGATGACGATTTAAAGTTTCTTCAAAAGGTATATCGAAGTAATATGCAAAAATTTGGTCGTTGAATTCGTCTAGTAAATTTTCAAATAATTTTTCATACCACTTTGAATTTAAAATGCCTTCTAATATTACGATATTACAATGGCTTTTTCCGTATAGTCCAAGTTCCAATAATAACTGACTTGCTTCTGGATTATGTCCATCTTTCACAAATAGCATTTCTCTTCTAACGACATCTTGTGAAATTAGCATTGTACCATGTCCAAATTTTCTTTGTAAAGCCTTGCCTGTCGTAGTTTTACCACTTCCAGAATTACCTCTTAGTATTATTAACTTTGCCACTCCATCCACCTAATATCTCCCCTTCTGAATTGACTAAATTACTATTTACAATACCCAATCTTAAATTGGAATTTGAGAATCTCATTCAATCAATTTTACTCATTCCGTTGTCGGTACATAGATAAGATTCCATATTCGTAATTTTGAATAAGGCAAAATATTCGCAAGTTGCAGAATTAAATCTTTTAGAAAGAATAGGACATTCCTTAAGCATAGTCATCTTCTCTTTTAAGTCATTTGTTTCTATTGCCTTTCCATTAATTCTTATCCATTCTCTTGTTTCTTTTTTCAATGCAACAATTTGAATATTGGGATTTTGCACAAGTTGCTTATAAACATCTTTTGTATTGCCAGTAGAAATATATAGATTTCCTTCATATTCCATAACTGCTCCAAATGGTCTTGAAGCAGGAACTTCACCATTAATAGTTGTTACAAAAAACACTCCACATGATTTTAAAAAATCAAAACTCTTACTCATTCTTAAACTCCTCCCCTTAAATTAAATGTCTATTTAACTAACTTACAAATTACTGTTTACCTTTATGCCAATTATAAAAATCTTTTAGATCTGCTTTACGTTCCTGTGGTAACTCTGTTTTCTTAACACCTTGAATTGCACCTTCCAGTGCTAATAATCTATGAATACATGCAGAAACATCAATTTCTTGTATTTTCAGCCACGCCTGCTCTGCACCAATATCTCTTAATTCATCATAAGTAAATATCCCTACTTTATTTAACTGCCTTTCAACTTCTTTTCCGATATTAGATAGTTTTGCTAATTCCCCCATAATGAAACTTCCTTTCAAATTTAGAATTTATCATCTAATTTTCTTTAATGAAGACGAAATATCTTTATATACCAGTGTCTGCATACTTTCACCATATATCGTTACAGCTGCTTTCATTAAGGCTTCTCGGATACATTCAACCAAATCTGATTTATATCTTGCAATACTCGGCAATGTCTTAATACATTGTCTTGCTGTAATTGGCTTTTTATCTAAAATATGCTTTAAGTAATTATCTATAATCTCATCAATTTTGTTTTCCGTATCCCATTTAGCGTTAACAGATATTAAGACAATACCTCTGGTTCTGATATATGAATTACTATCTTCAATCATTTCAGCAAACCTATCAAAAAATTTATAGACAGCATTAGATTTTTCGCTTTCAGTTTCTAACAGCTGCAATACTTGATATGCAACTTTATTATCTTTAGAGTATAGTCTTTCAATCAATTCTGCGACACTCTCCATAATTTCACCTCACGCTTCTTAAACAAAAATTCCAGTTTATAAATTACTATTTATCTTTCAATAAATTGTAACATATTTTACAAATAGCACTACTAAATTTTCAAAGAATTCTTTTTTAATTTACTTCGTCAAATAAAACATATTCAGTATTATTATATACAAATTTTTATATTCACAGGATTTATCATAAGCATCCTTTTTGAAACAACAGAAAAAGGAGAACCTCTTATCAGATCTCCTAATAAATAAAAATCCTCGACTCTGTAAAAAATCTTCTTTAAATTTTGACATAATAAAATCACCTACAATTAAGTAAGTGATTTTATTATTTTGTATATATTTAAATCAATTCTTCACTTTATTTTTTGACTGTTTTTTCATATATTTTTCAATGTTTTTTATTACTTCTTCAGTACTGATATCCTTCTTCTATGGCTCTATAGTTTTAAATTCAGCATCTGGAGTAAGTGTTATTTTGTTTTGTTTTTGAATTTGTCCTCTCATTTCTAAATAATCTGATACAATTTTCTCAGAATCTATAGAGTTTACCATTAACCACTCCTTATAAAGATTACCGAATTTATTATTAAACCATTCTGTTGAATATGAACCAAAACGATTAAATAATTCGTATATATATCCTACAGAATTATATCTCTTTATACCATTATCATCTATCCATTCAACAACTTTGTTTAAATCAACATTTCTTATGTTTTTTACTTGTATACTTTGGATATTTCCATTTAATTTATAATAAATCTCAACTATGCCCTCATATTCATGTCCTTTAATTTTCTGCCACCCTTCCATATCTCCAGTTGCTGGTTCAGCATATAATGTTTTCTGTTTATCTAAAAAACCATTTTTATAAATATCGTAAGGTGCTACATTTTGGTTGATCTGTCCTACATATGCAGTTAATGTAGGCGCATCGTATATAAGATTAGTATTCAATATTTCACATACTGCTTTTAGAGAAACAAAAATTGTATTTTTATATGATATATTTGCAGCATTAACCTTTTCTCCATGAACTTTAATAGTAACATTATTAAATGCTACATCAATATTATTTACTCCTTTTGGAATTACATCTTTTGGTTCCTCATATGATTTCCAAGACTCAGCAATACTAATCGGAACCTCTCCAGCAGGTATTTGTCCAATGTACACTGTATTTGTAGCATCATAGTAATGCACAGATAAGTTAAGAAGTTTTGAAAGATTAGATATTGGTAAATATATAGTATTATTGTACACCATATTATCGCTTTGAAAACTAACTCCATTAACCTTAATATTAATTTCATTAAAAGATGCGCTAATACTTTTGTTCTGAGTATCTGCAAATGCCAAAGTCGGCATAATGAAAATTGTAATTAGTATTAACACTAGCATTCTTTTTATTTTCATCCTTACACCCCCTATTTTTATACAGTATATAATTAATTTTCCATATAGTCCATGTGTTATATTAAACCTTATTATTTGTAGCTTTCTCTTCACTTTCTACATAATATAATTTGATTTGTATATGATATCCTCAATAATACTCTACTACCGTTAATTCAATTATAAATTCATATTATTTATGATACAGTATTTTCAACATAAAACATCTTGTTAAGCTAGTGATATCAATACTTTACTAGAAAACCGCATTTACTTATGATATGGTTCGCCGTATCAGTAGTAAGTGCGAAAGTATATTCGATTTTAATAATACTAATATATTTCAGAATCTAACGATATTGATTTTATTTTTACATTTTCAGCGTCTTTTAAATATGAATTACTCTTAGTATCAAGAATTTTAAATCTCAATTTGGCTGTATCTACACTGATTATTTCTATTTGATAATTATCATTAAAAAATTCTATATTTACTCTTGGAGGAACTCTCATTTCAACACAAAATACAATTCTAAATATCCCAGCATTATTAGGTGCAAATAATATTAGCTCTTTAGTAGAATAAAGTTTTTGTTGAAACTTTATATATGCTTCATTTTTCCCTAATACTTGGCTTTCATATAATCCACATTCACTTGCCCCATATAAGAAAGCATTTTTCTCTATTCTTTTCTCCAAATTAATGCTTAATCTATCAATTTCCAATGTTACTACAAAAGAATAAAATTTATCATAAGTTATAGCTGTAACTAAATTATTAATTGAACCTAACCCATCAAATTCATAGGGAAAAATACTAAAGTAAATATTTAATCTTTCATTTTGTATTTTAGATAAATCAACAATACTACAATTAGTTTTATTTTGTTCTTCAACTAATTGTAATTGAGTTATTTGAGGAATTGAAATCATAAAAAAAGTATTAATATTTTGAACATTGACTAGTGGTTCAAAATATGTACTATTATGAGTCATTCCATGATAATTAACTCTACCAGTTGTATGATAAGAAATTCGTTTGAGCTCAAATCTTATGGATTCTTTTTCATTAATAGCTTCCTTCTCACAAGATAATCCATCTTTTTCATTAAGCTTTAATCTGTATTTTATACAATGTTTAGGTTTCTTATTATATAAGAATACTATATAAAAACTTCCATCATCTTCTTGTACTAGTTTTAAAAATTTATATATATTATTTTCATACTTTACATATAAATATACTTCATCTTTTTTACTCACTATATACATCTTCTTTCCAAATTCTATATACGGTTTCTTCATTCAAATATGTTCTTTATACTCCAAATTACATAAATACTATTTCTTTCTTTTTTTATAAGCTTCTTTTTATTTTTCTTTAAACCATATATAAACGTAATCTTCTTAAACCAGTGTCAACACTTAATTTTCCTCTATCTTTTATCTCATTAAGGATATACGTTTTTACTTCTTTAAGCTTGAATTTATCCATATTATATGAAATGAGTGAATATTCTCTATACTTCTGAAAGTTTTGTTCAACAATACTATCTGTGTAAGTAAATACTTCTTTGCATTGAAGTAAATATATTTGAGTCTTAATATCAACTTGTTTAACTAATCTTTCATACTTTTACTGCATACAATGCTGACTCTATAATTTTTTTATATTAATTAGATATAGAATATTTTCCATGAAAAGAACCACGTATCCTAAACAACTCCAATAGTTATATGCAACTGCCTGTCCCTAATTGGAATTCTATATTTTATGCTTTCGCACCGAAATGATTTCATCAATAGAATTCCGACGAAACCTAATAAAATAATTACTGCTCCAATTCCCCTTAGCAACATATGAATATATCTTAAATATAGTAAATTTCAACATTAGTTTCCATAAGTAAAGAATTATTTCTTACATTCTCATCCTAATCACGTTTTAATTGCTATACCTCTTTATCCAATAAGTCTACATATTTACTTAAATATATCATTACTATGCCTTTTTACCATCTCATTATAACTCCAAAAATTATCATAGTAACACATATCATCAACTTCTATTTTATCTTGTATAACAGTATCCTTACCTCCACACTTTAGACACGCCACTCTAATATTTCTTTCATTAAAGAAGTCTACTATCTCCGCCGGCACTAAAGAACTAGTTTTACATTTAGCGCATTTTATCTCATTACAATAATATACTTTACCTTCATTTTCTTTTGTATTAGGTATATCATGATTAAATATAATATCTGTTATAATATGAATAACTTCCTTCAAAATAGACATATTTTTTTCCAATAACATATCAGTGTCTTTAAAAATAAACCATCCAGTTGGATTTATGCTAATTCCTTGTCCTGGTATAAATTCTAAAGGAGCAACTGAAAATTTTGCCCCAATTGGCCTTCTATGCACTGATTCATTTCTAAATGCATAGAGTTTTTTAACCTCATCGCTATAAAATAAATCAAATATTATTTGAAAGTTATTATTTATAGTTCTCTTTTTCTTTAATAATTTATGAAATTTACTCTTTTTTTTATTAATTGAAACTTCTAATAATTTTTCTTCTTCCTCTGCTTTATTTTTAGCCTCTTGAAGTTTTTGACCAGTATATGGTTCAATTCTTAGTTTATATCCTTGTTTAGTATGCTCAAAGTAAATATTGCTGCATCTAGCATTAACTGTATTTTCCCTAATATCATTACCCACACACATATTAATATCCAAAATTTCATTTATTAATATATGAATATACTCCCAAGCATTAGCTGCACGATAGATAGCATTTTCAAAATAAAAAGCATGTGTTCTCAAATTAAAATTTGTATTTCTGGCTACTGCAATTCCAGTTGCACATGATATACATATATCATTATTATAATATGCTTTTAATTCTTCTAATAATGGAATTGCTCTCATTAATAGCAGTTTGTCAGATATATATTTCTCGTCTTTACCATTAGGCAAAAACTTATCTCTATAAATTAAAACAATATCTGCTACTGCTTGTTTAATTTCATCATCAAATATAAACTCTTTAATTAAATAGTCTCTATGTGTATCATACTTAAATTTATCTTTCATATTTACCCTTATTTCTGTATTTATTATTAATTTATTTTCCACTATAAAAAATAAGTCATGTTATCTTGACAAACGATTATTATACTATATTTCTCACATAAACAATAATACTTACTTATGATGAGATATTTTTACTTGTAAAGATAGCCTTAGGCAAGTTATATCAATGCCTAAGGCTAAAAACCTAATTTATTTATGGTACGGTTCTCCATCTCTTATTCTAAAATATTAATAAAAAGTAGTAGCTTCACTTTCAAGTTATAATCTACTAATTCCTTTAAACAATAACTTCAAATATAGTTTTATTATCTAAACAATATTCACTATTGCTATATTGTTTACTTTCATTAAAGTTAAATATTAATAAATATCCTTTATTTAAACCCTCTATTTCAAGATAATTTTTTAATTGATTTAAACCTTTTTTATGTGCAATTTCTCCATGCCAAATTTTCGTTTCTATAATGTACTTACATTTATTATATTGAATAACAATATCTAATCTTCTTTCCTCGGAAATCTGAACTTCTTTATAATCAAAACCTACTCCATTAATTATTGGTTTTATAAATGACAAAAATAAAAGAACTCCTTGTCTTTCTAAAAACTCTATATCCCTAGAACTATAATTTTCTTTCATAAACTGTTGAAATCTTAATAATACATTCTCCATATCAAGGGTGTTATCTTCATTTATAAAGTTATCTTTAAAATTATATCTAGACATTGTTCTAGTGTCTGTTTTGGATATCATATAATTGTAAATAACTTCTTTAAGGATTTGATTTGATACAATAGTGTTGTTATTTTTATCTTTTACTAAATATCCAAACATATGACCTAAATCTATAGTGGGATTATTTATATTGTATGTTATTTGTAAACCACTAACTAAGATATTATACAAATACTCATACAAATTTGAGTTATTTTCAAGATTTTTAATTAGATCGTCAAATAATGTATTTTTATCTTCTAATAACAATTTTACTGCTCTTTGTATATCAAATAGTGTCCATTCCTTTTTATCTTCACATAATAAAATCTCATCTATTATTTGGCATATTCTTGATACTAAAAAGGGATATCCTGCTGTAAATTTATATATCTCCTTACTAAGAAGTTCTATATTTAATGGTAATTCATTTTCATCAGCATATTCCCTTAACATAGTTCCTATTTCTGTCTCACTAAAACTCATATCTACATTAAAATTAATTGCTATATTCCATGGTGAATTATATCTTATTTCAGAATTATCTCTAACCTTTAATTTTAAGTTTTTAATATCATACACACCTGCTAATATAACTGATTTAAAAGTTGTAGCAAGATCCTGCTCTCTACTTAAGTATAAAGATCTAAGCATACCAAGAAAACTTAAAAATAATCTATTGTTAGAATTTTTATCAACTTCATCTATAATAAGTATAATTTCATTATCTTTTGTCAGATCTATTATTCTATTTGAAAGTTCTGTTAATGTTGATGCTTTCCTTATATCTATATTAGTAAATCTAGACATATAATCTACAAAAGTTTCGCAAAATCTCTCCTCACTTGCAAAATCTTCTCCTATAAGCTCAAAATCCATTCTTATTACGCTATATTTACTATTTAGTCTTTTATATAATTCATTCAATGTTGTTGTTTTTCCAAATTGTCTTGGTCTATTTATAACAAAATAAAATTCTTCCTCTACAAGTTTTTCTATTTCATCTATCTTATTTGATATGTCTACCATATAATGCTTTCTAGGAATACATACTCCTGTTGTATTAAATCTTTTTCTCACAATCTCACTTCCCCTCTTAAAATTTCTATTTTATCTTAAATAATGTCTATATTTTAAGACAATTATAACATACGCTAATGTTCCTTTTAATATAATTAGCTTCTTTATTAATATCTAATCACCTTATGTTTATTTAATGTTTAGTTCTTTAGCAAGTTCGTAAGACTCACAAAGGGGTCTGTGCCTTGGAAAAGTGAGCAAAAATATCTCTAGGTAACTTTCCTTTAAGATATTTTTCAATGAAGCGTATTTTAAATTCATATGAATAGTTTATTGAACGTTCACTAACTGTAACAATGTTCTTTTTCTTTTTTGTTGACATATAATTTAACGAAAAGTATAATAAATTGTATAAGTTATACAAGTAGTACAATTTATACTAATAAAATAAATCATATTGGAAGGAATGATAATTTATGCCAATGCAGATACCAGAAGGAAAATTTATGTGTACGGTGAAAGTTGGAGAGAAGGGTCAGATTGTAATTCCTAAAGGAGCAAGGGAGTTATTTGATATAAAACCAGGGGACACGCTACTTTTACTAGCAGATAAAGATCAGGGGATTGCTATTGTACAAAATGATGGATATCTACAGTTTGCAAAAGAAATTTTTGCAGCACAGAAAAAACCGGAGGAAGCAAAATAACAGAGTAGTTAAGGAAATCAAATAGAGGAGGATTGCATATGGACGTATTATCAATACAAAATTTAAATAAGAGATATGAGAAATTTGAATTGAAGAATGCTTCATTTTCTATGAGACAGGGAACTATTATGGGTTTTATCGGACGTAATGGGGCAGGCAAGACTACCACATTAAAAGCTTTGCTTAATTATATTCATGCAGATAGTGGAACTATTAAATTTTTCGGGAAGGATTTTTCCGATAATGAGTTTTTAATCAAGCAGAAAGTTGGTTTTGTATCGGGGGGAGTCAATTACTATCCGAAGAAAAAATTGAAAACCATCACAGAAGTTACCAAAAAGTTTTATAAAAAATGGGATGAGGAGGCTTATAAAGCATATTTAGAGCGGTTTCATCTGGATACGGAGAAAAAAGTGGATGAGTTGTCTGAAGGAATGAAAGTAAAATACCAGTTGGCCTTGGCCTTGTCGCATCATGCCCAATTATTGATTTTTGATGAACCTACCAGTGGACTTGATCCTGTTTCAAGAGATGATCTGCTTGATTTATTTATCACCCTGGTAGAAGAAGAACAGGTAAGCATCCTGTTTTCTACCCATATTACATCGGATTTGGAAAAATGCGCAAGATATGTTACCTATATAAAAAATGGGGAGATTCTTGCAAGTACGGATAAGAAGTCATTTCTGGACGCTTACAGGATTGTAAAAGGAAGTTCCAAGCAGCTTACGGGGGCAATCATAAAAAAACTGATAAGTTTTAAAAAACATGCGGATGGTTTTTGTGGACTGGTTCGTACTGAAAATCTTCCAATTGATGGAGATGTAGAAATTTTACCAGCTGATTTGGAATCTATCATGATTTACATTGAGAAGGAGTGACGACAATGAAAGAGTTAATGTATAAAGAGTTTAAACTTTCTATGCACCCTGTTGCATATATTTTCCTAAGTTTAAGTGCACTTTTATGTATTCCCAATTACCCGTATTATGTCACATTTTTCTACACCTGTCTGGGAATTTTCTTTGTATTCCAAGGAAACCGTGAAAATCATGATGTATATTATATGATGGCCTTACCAATTCGGAAAAGGAATATCGTAAAGGCGAGATTTTATCTAGTGGTTTGCATTGAACTTGCACAGATCATCGCCTGTATTCCATTTGCTTTTATCCGGGATAAATTCATTCCGATGAATAATCAGGTCGGCATTGAAGCAAATGTTGCATTCATAGGCTTGTCATTTATCATGCTTGGCTTGTTCAATTTTATTTTCCTTACGCAATATTATAAGAGCGGGTATAAAATCGGAGTACCTTTTGTCAAGTCAACCATTATGATGGCTGTTTATATCGTGATAGCGGAGATAATGCTTCGTGTCATTCCTTATATGCGAGATTATTGTGACAGTGTAAGCATCGAAAACCAGACAAAACAGATCCCGGTATTTCTTCTAGGTGTTATCCTATATACAGCAATAACCTTGCTAGCTTATAAAAAGTCGTCTGACAGTTTTGATAAATTGGATCTTTGATGGTGAATCATACTTTGCAAAATAGTATAATTATTAGCATAATGTAAAGTTAGTTAATTCTCTATCTTCTGTTTAATTCACTGTTCCATATGAGCCTGTAAACAATTTATAAACTCTATGAAGTAATCGCATCACTTAGAAGTTAATATTACTCCTTAATAAATAAGTAATTATGTAAAAATCCAGTACCCTTGCTGGATTTTTTTCATGTCCTTTACTAGAAGAACTTATATTTTGAAACACCCCTGTGAGTTCCCTTATGAGCTGTAATTGTTGGTCAATTCCTTCAAACTATCTTACAGTTGTTTCAGTTAATAATTTATTATATTCAGATAAAATACTTTTAGAAAGAATAGCCTCATTTTCTAATAAGTCTAAATCCTTTTTTATAGATATATGTTGTAATAATTAATCTACATTAAAATTTAGAGTGTTATATGAATTTGACGAAGAATCTTTAGTGCAACATATAGATAATGAATTATAAAAATAGTTTATAATAAATAGGATGGAGGTAGTATATGAAAATTTTAAAATACTTACAAAGTATGTTTATATTATCAGTTATTTTGGGGATTTCAATTTTTGTGTTTGGTTGTAGTGAAAAATCTGATACTAATACTAATAATGAAATTACAAAAATAGAATTATCCGAACCTATAAAATCACCAGAGGATGTTATAAAAGATTCATTTAAATATGAAAATGAACACAATAAAGAAAAATTATTGAATTATTACACAACACGATATGAAAATATTAATTTTAGGTTAGATAATTTAGAAAGTATTGAATTAAATTCTCTAGATTTAATAACAGATGAAGAAATTTATTATAGTTATTTTACAAGTGGATTAGGATTATTTAACAGTGTGAAAAGAGAAAATGTAAAGAAATATACTGTTAACTATAATATAAAATATAAAGATCAGAGCAAAGAACCAGCAGATAGTGGATCATATGACAAAATATATACTTTAATTAAGGAAAATAATTTAGGAGATTGGAAAATTGATGGGATTGGAGAATTTTAAAATTAATGCTTTGTTTTAAACCATTGTTGATAATTAACCATAAGCTAAAAAACAAGCATTGCTTGTCCTTTTAGTTTATGGTTAATTCGTCTAAGTTTTAAGATTATTCATTTTTAAATTTATAGTTTTCTCTTATTAGCATTATAGCAAAGTATATAGTTAAAATAATTCCTACAAAAGAAATATAATAAGTAAGTTGGCTCAAAGTAAAGCCTATAACTGGTATATAATGTAATGTATTATATGGAATAGGTGTACTTGCTAAACTAAGAATTATACTTCCTAAAATACAGTAAAGCAATTTAATATTTTTCATTTATTGTTCCTCCATAAAATTGTGATTTATTTTTAGCACAACTATTATTGGTTAGTTTATGTATTATACTCAATTTATGGATAATTAATCCAGTCAATTATTATAAATCCTTATATTCACACAAATATTGGCTGTCTGCTTTTAAAATCATTTACTTTAGTATAATTATTTGGTAGATTTTATTCCAGTAATAGTGGAATATAAGATGTTAATTAACAAAAAGCTAAATTATACAATTACTTTTGCAATATTACCGATAAATCTTTCAAAATCATTAATATTATTTTGAACAATATCATATATCATTTCATCACTAATATTAAAATACATATGAACAATTCTATTTCTAAATTTAGCCATATTAAAATATATTAATACATCTTTTTCAAATATTATTCCATTATCAAATAATATTTGAAAATGGTCCTTATTATCTTTTGGTCTTCCCCATCTATTTCTAGCAATTAAATGACTAGATATATCTAACATTGCTTCTATACTTACTTGCAATAAATATTTAGCACTATCAACCTTTGTAAAATCATCTATAAATGCATCTTTATCAAGTGTGCTTAGTTTTTTTAATTTATTTAAACAAGTATCCATAAATAATAATTTCTGATCTATTTTATTTTTATCAAATTCCATTAAGCTCTACTCCTAACTCCATAACTTTCATAGAAATCTTTCATAAATCTATCCAAATAATACTTTTCATCTCTATATTTATTAAAAACTTCTTCCATAAAGTCACAAACTTTATAATAATCTTTTTCATAAATACTTCTACCTTCATCTATGACCTTAAATTGTAATGTTATAGGTGCAGATAAAAGGTTAATACTATCAATATTATCAAAATCAAGAACTTCACTAATTCTACATGATATATCCATTTCATCAATAATACCAGTTGGTTTATCAAATAATAATGCAATATCAATATCACTATCTTCTGTTTGATTCACTGTTCCATATGAGCCTATAAACCAGGCTGCTACTATATTATCATTGCTTTTAAAATAATTCTTTAAATCATTTATTTTTGTATCTATATTAACCATAACTTCACCCCTTTAACTATGAAAAAACAATCCTATCATATAAATCTTTTCATTTCAATTATAACCTATATTATTTATTTTATAAACTCTATGAAATAATCGCATCATTTAGAAGTTAATATTACTCCTTAATAAATAAGTAATTATGTAAAAATCTAGTATCATTGCTATATTTTTTTCATGTCCTTTACTATAAGAACTTATATTTTGAAACACCATAGCAAAGGGTACTGGATTAAGCATAGAGGATATAGAAATGTTAAAAAACAAATTAAATTAGATGGTAATGCAATTTTAAAAAAATCACTTGGGATTTAGTTATCCTAAGTGATTTTTTAATTCTATCTACATTCCATCTCTTATTTATTTAGTGGATTTAATCTTATAGCTTTTCTTACACTTTCATCATCTACATGAGTATAAATAGTTGTAGTTGCAATGTTTTTATGGCCTAAGATTTTTTGAATAGTTCTTATATCTACATTTGCATATTTATAAAGTAGTGTAGCTGCTGTATGTCTTAATTTATGAGTAGAATACTTATGTGTATCAAGCCCTGCTGATTTAAGATTATTTTTAACTATAGTTTGAATACTTCTCTTGCTTATGTGATTATCTCTTTCACTTATGAAAAGATATGTATTGTTTACATTCTTTCTGTGTATGAGATAAATCTTAATAGCTCTTATGCATGAATCATTTAAATAAACTGTTCTATCCTTATCCCCTTTTCCCATAACTACCAAAATATCGTCTCTAATATCCTCAAGTTTTATATTACATAGCTCATTTAATCTAAGACCACAATTTAAAAACAATGTTATTATGCAAAAATCTCTATCTTTATTTCTCCCAGTTATTGATCCTAGTAACTTTTCACTCTCATCTAAATTCAAATAAGCTACCTGCTTTTTAGGTAATTTGGGACTTTCAAGTTCAAGACTTATATTATTATCTAAAATCTTAACCTTACTTTGACAATACTTAAAAAATGATTTTATAGTAGCAATCTTTCTAGCTCTAGTAAAAGCATTATTCTTCTTGTTATTTTTAGTAAATCCTAAGAATGAGTATAAATCTTTAAGTTCTATATTTCTTATAAACTCTTCATCTATATCACTAATATCAATTTCATTAAAATTTTTGTAACTCAAATCTTTATTATGTTTTAAAAATTTAAAAAGCATAATTAAATCTAATTTATAACCTGCAATTGTACTATCTGCTCTTTCTTGAATTGTAGATAAATAATCTAAATAATTTCCTACTACTTCTGGAATGTTTTCTCTCATCATTTGCAGCTTTACTCCTCTATTTATTTATATTTACTGTTATTATTATTCTCTATTTTATTATATCAAAAAGATGAGGTAGCTAACGCTTTTATATCATTTATTAATATATAATTTTTAAAACTGGAGCTGTATCATAATACAAATCATTTAATGATATGATGTATATTTAAAAAAGTAGAAATAACATTTGTGGAAGAAGCATTGAAAAATAAGCTTAGAGTTTATTCATTTGAAGTTGTTCCATAAATGATTGTCCTAATGCATATTAGGAGCAATCTTTTATGGGTACAACTTTAAATATTAGAAAGTCTTAGCGAAATTTTTCTAGTCTTCTTTAATAAATGTTATTTCTATTTCTTTGTTATTGCTTCACTTGATAATTCTGAGACAGCCACTCTTCTAAAACATAGTTTCTATTTAAATTGTGGGATATATGTGTATAAATTTATAAAAATGATGTTCAATGATATAATAATCATAATGATTAAATCGCACTGGTAAGTTAGTATTATAGATCAGATAAAAACTACATAATTAAAACCTATCATCTGGTAGCATTTAAAGACAGGACAACTAAGTAGAAAACACTTAATATAGAAACAGAGAGGAGTGGCTTTATGGATTGGCTTGACTCAATGAATAAGGCAGTAGAATATTTGGAGGCTAACATTACTGAAAAGCTTGATATTGAAAAGGTGGCGAAAATTGCATTATCATCCACGTTTCACTTTCAGCGTATGTACCATATGATAACCGGTGTTACAATAGCTGAATATATACGCAGAAGAAGGCTTACACTCGCTGCACAAGATATTATATCTGGTGAAAAGATCATTAATGTAGCTTATAAGTATGGATATGAAACACCGGAAGCATTCATAAAAGCTTTTAGAAAAATGCATGGAATGAGTCCGACTGCAGCTCGGGAGCCGGGAGTAAATCTCAAGGCATATCCTAAACTATCCTTTCACATTTCAATAAAAGGAGAGAAAGATATGAATTATAAGATTGTTGATAAAGGAAGCTTTAAAGTAGTAGGTAAACAAACAAGGATAACTATGGTGGACGGAGAAAACTTCGAACAAGTACCTAAATTCTGGAATGATTGTATGAAGGATGGTTCATACCAGTGGACTAGCTCAAAAGCAGGCAAGCTTGGTGTCCTAGGTATATGTAAGGATTTTTGTAAAGATGAATTTAATTATATGATAGGAATTGAGGAAATCAAAGATACCCTTCCAAAAGGATATATTTTAGCAACTATACCTGCAGCAACTTGGGCTATATTTGAATCAGTTGGTGCACTTCCAGAAGCTATACAAGATCTTACCAAAAGGATATTTACAGAGTGGTTGCCATCTGCAGGATATCAACATGCTTGTGCACCAGAGCTTGAGGTTTATCCTGAAGGTGATATATACTCGACCGATTACAGATGTGAGATTTGGATTCCTATTAAGAAGTAAAAGAGATGGTTAAATTTATTTAAAAACATCTGTTCTAGAATAGATTCCATCTCTAAAAAAGCTACATATGAATATAACAATTTTTATTACAATGAAAGTTACAAATTTTGATACATTATTTGTTATAAATTAAGTACCAGATAGTGTCACAAAGTTTGTAACTTTTATTTATTTGAATTTCATATTAAATATCAATTTAAACTCAGTTAAATACGCATATAATCAAAAATACTCATATTAAAATTTTCTTATATTTATTAGATTAATATCTCTAAAATTCTTACTCTAAAACTCTTATTCTAAAACTTTTATTCTAAAATTTAAAAGAATAACTATATATTGGGTACTGAGTGCAATTAGTGTTGGCGATATGGTAGTTCCTTGTATATAATCCTAAAAACAGTAATATTATAGAATATAATGGTATAATTAATTAAAAGTTATGTTGGAATTGTATCGTATTATCATTTAATTACTTATTTAGATTAATTTTTTACACAGGGGGTAGGCTTTATGCTTGACGATATATTTCACATTGTTCTATATGGCACGATGTTGGTGATTAATGCTCAATCGTTTTATAAAGGAAGAAAGATTTATAATTTACTATTTTGCATGTTTTTTACATTTGAGTTATTAAGAATAATTTTCTTGGAGAAGTATTTAATTTCTAATGTAGGTACAGTGGTTATGTTCATAGAGGCAGTAGTTTTGATAAGTGCTATTATCTTATTTTTCCAAAATAAATCTAAAATAAATAATAATTAAAGAACAATCTTCATATAGTCTATATCTGTATCTAATGAAGTAGGATTAAAGTGAGATGTATTTAAATATTAAAGCAGAGTCAAATATTAAATTTAAAAATAGTTATAGAGAAAGAAGTTAATAGTGATGATAGAAAAATTGAAAATTGAAGATATTCCACAACTATTAGAATTATATAAGGAACTCACTCCATATAATAACTTAGTGCAACAATCAAGTGAAATTTATAAAGAGATGTGCATACTCCATTCTTATATCATCTGCTACTCGTAAAGAAGCACATAAATTTTATAAAAATTTAGGTTTTATTGATGAAGTAAGAGGTTTTAGAAAAGAATATCATTAGATAACTTAAAATCATTAAGGTATAAAAAGTTTAATGAAATGAATAATAGATGGATTGACTTTATAGTAAGCTATAGAAGCAGTATAAATTATGATAATATTCATACAAGTTAGTTTGATCCAATAGGAGCATATTAAAGATGTTTGAATTTGAATATTTTTTATTAGTGTGTATATGTGAATGTATTTTAATGTTGTTTTTAATTAAGATTCAAAAAGCTAGTTTTGAATTAAAAACATATCATAAACATGTTCGAGACTTTTCATACATTATTGTTACAACAACTTTAATACTATTACAACATTTATTTAATATAGATATTAGAATAGTTATATTAATGTGGTTGATTATATCATATGGATATTATTTTTTTGATAAAAAAGAAGATTAGACAAGCTTAGAAATATCTAAAGAACAGATAGTATAACATAAGATGTAACAAAAAAGCCATGTAGTTTATAACATATTATATTGCAAATTATGTTATAAACTATATGGCTTTATAATGATATTTAATAAGAAATTGTCAAGTCAGTAATTATAGTGTTTTTTCTTCTTTGGTTTTGGCATTGGCAACTCTTCATAAGTTGCAACAATAAGTTTAGCTAAAAAATCTCTATCATCTAAAGATTCAATTAAAAAGGATGGTTTTGCACCTTTATAGGCAGGTGCTTCTATAATTTCATGCAATAGATTTTTACCAGCTTTTGTTATCTTCAAGAAAAATTGATTATCACAAATTAGGCACATTAAAATAAATAACAAGTCAGTATGCTAGTCTATTTTACGTCATACTGCGTCGGTGAAATCATCCCATAGCCCTGCTATGAGATGATTTCATCTCCTTGTCTGACACGAAATATACGTCGCATCTTTGACTTGTTATTTTCTTTAATATGCCTTAATCCTATTATTTTTGCATTGCAATAAACTCCATAGTCGCCAAACATTTTTCTATAGGTTATAGTTCCAGAATCACTAATTTGTTCACAAACGTATTCTACAAACTCTAAATTTGAAGCCATAATTTTACCTCCAGTAATAGACAGTAATAATAAAATGAACTATCTATTATAATTGATTCTCATCTTTTAATAATCTGTTTAATTTAGTTACTTAGGAATTTCTCAATTATGTTGCTATATATGTCTGGTTCCTCAAGCATAGGTATATGCCCTGAATATTTCATTTCAATGAAGGTTGCATTTGGTATCAGTGAAGCACATAATTTTCCATCAGAAGGGGGATTTAGCCCATCATATTTACCACTTATAACAATAGTTTTGGCTGCTATCTTGCACAATTCACTTCGATAATCAAAACCTTCTAATGCTTTATTTGCGGCTAGAGTCTGTTTAGGTGTTAATGAGTTTTTAAGAAGATTAGGATATTGTAAAAATATTTCTGGATTATATGCCATATGTTTATAAAAAAAGATTAATTTTTCTTGTTCATTTAGTCTTTCTAAGTCTGCTGCATGCTCATCAATCAATCTTTGAGTTGATGATGTTAAACCATTTGATTTAGGAACAGTCAAGATTAATTTTTTTATTCTATAAGGTTGTGAAATTGCTACGCCTTGTGCAATATAACTTCCCATTGAAACTCCATAAAGATTTGCAGTTGTGAATTTAAAAGCATCCATTATAGATAAAATATCTTGAATATGATCATTTAATGTATAACTATCTGGTTTATCAGATTTTCCATGTCCCCTACAGTCTAATAAAACTGTTTTAAAATTTTTAGAAAGTCTCTGAATTTCGTTACTCCATTGTGTACTATCACAACCAAGTCCATGTATAAGTATTAAAGGCTCCCCATGACCTTGTATTTCAATGTTTAAGTTTACTCCATTTATTTCAATCAGCGACATTTTTACTCTCCTAACCTATTATATTTAACTTAAAAATTTCATGTAATAGGTTAAATATAATAACAATTAATATATTTTTTAATTATTCTATAGATAGGATAGCAAACATATGTTCTGTTGTCAAACATTTCTTATTCCAAATTCATATGTCTAATATTAATATATTGTTAGTTCACTTTATAAAAATATTCTAAATTAATTGTAGCATATTGTACATATAATTATCGTTCCAGATCTGTAAAGAAGAACATCAAGATCTCCTCCTTATTGCTTTTGTAATAATATTCTTATAAACACATAAGGAGTTTTATATTCCATAAATCTGTTCTAATAAGGTTTAATACTAGATGTGCCCTATTTTTAAACAATAAAAAAGAGCATTTCTGCTCTTGATGTTGCACAATATAAGAAAAACATGCGTTTAACCTTGAAGACCATTGGCTTGGCGTTCCATGTTTTCTACAACGATATCATAAATTTCTCCCAAAGAAGCACAATACTAAAGTACTTTCCATGGAGTATTTGTGTGAAAATGAATTTTAATCAGTTCCTCATCACCAACCGCAAGTAAGCAATCACCTTCAATGTTTTTTGTAATATATTCGTTTATTTTATCTTCTGAAAGATTCTCTCCTTCAATTAATAACTGCGTATCAAATTTGTATTCAAGCATAATTATTCTCCTTTTACGTTTTATAAATTACTATTTATACACTTATAAATTATAACGTATTTTATAAATATTACATTATTCAATTTTTAAATAAAATTACACAATCTACATTAATTATAAAATCATCTTAAGAATCTTAAACTTGCCTTGATTTAATATTATTAAACCATTCAATCGTTGCTTTGCTATGTTCTTCAGGAATCTTATTCTTTACTTGCTCATGC
>NZ_FOMG01000029.1 GCF_900112485.1 Clostridium uliginosum | reverse complement strand
ATTAGTACAATCATTTATGGAACAACTTCAAATGAAGAAACTCTAAGCTTATTTTTCAATGCTTCTTCCACAAATGTTATTTCTATTTCTTTTTTGAATATACATCATATCAGTAAATGATTTGCATTATGATTCAGCCCTTTAGGAGTATAATTTTTCAAATAAAATTGCACCATAAAAGAATATTATTTATTACTAACTTAGTTTTTTCTTGTATATCTTTATATTTCCACCTGAATATTCAATACCATCTTCAAGATACTGCCATCCAGTTCTTTCATAATAATTGCAAATGTCGGTATAAAGAAAAAGTTCTTCATATCCTTTTTTTCTGCAATAATTAATCAAAAATCGCTGTAACTCTTGTCCAATATTTTTACTTCTATATTCATCTTTAACAAATAATGCTGATAGCCATGGATAAAGGTCTTGTCTACTCAATAAATCACTTCTCCATAATCCTACAGTTCCAACCAACTTATTATCCATAAGTGCAATAAATGTTAAAGGTAATTTATTTTTTCTCAAACTATTTTTTACTATACTTTCCCAAAAAGCATAATTATCTTCATTACCAAATTCTTTCCAAAGCCAATCTACTACATTATCTAAATATTCTTTATGGTCTGCTAAGTGTTCGATAATTAGCATATTAAACCATCCCCTTTCTTCGTATTAATTTACTATTGTACAATAAAAATACCACAACTTTTTCAATACAGTATTTTAATTTATTGTTTGTTTTTAATAATTTATAATCTAGAAAATTGTTAAATAAGTCTATTATTCTTATATTATACAACTTACTCTTTAAAAATTTGACCATCATTTATTTCTATAAAATTACCTATAACATTTGCCACCTTTTCTATTTCATCACAATTTAAAGTATCTGGATTATCAGTTTCATTATGAACATATGGTTTTAAGTCTTCTTGTCCTATATAAATATTAGTAATACCCATTTTTTCAAAACTTTTATGATCACTTGTTGCACCTTTTAATTCAACATCTGAAAAATCCATATTATTATTTTTAAATGTTTCTTTCATTGCTACAGTTAATTTATTTGATATCTTACTTTTATTATTTAAGGATATCTTTCCAGCTTTTTTTCCACCTACACAATCTATATTTATATTGTATAAATTTGAATATCTATCTTTTATATCATTAACAAAAGCTTTACTTCCTTGTTGAGAAGTTTCTTCACCATCAAAAAATGCAATAATTATATCTTGACTAAAAGTCTTACTTTGAGATTGCTTTTTTAAAATATCTGCTATTCGTATTAAAGTGGCAACTCCTGAGGCATTATCTAATGCCCCTCTAATTATCTTTCCATCTTGATATCCAATATGATCAAAATGTGCTGATATGACTACTGCTTTTGTACTATCGGAACCTTTAATAACTCCTACTAAATTATGAATCTCTTTATTTTCAGGTTTATCATTATCATCAATTAAACCATAATTTTTATATACTTCTTGAGTATATGGCTCATAATATTCTTCATCAAATAATGGTTCTAGTTTTAAATCTTTAATTATTTTAAAAATATAGTTTTCAGTTTCCTGATCTCCTTTGGAACCTACTAATCTTCCTCCAAAATCATCTGAACATAAAGTGTCTATAATTTCTGTAGTATCTGGTATATCTATATTATTTTGTGATTCCTCTGCCGTTCTATTTTCTTCGATATCTTTCATTTGCTTTGTATTTAACTTTTTATCGCAACCTGTAATATTTAATATTAAAATTAGGATTATACTTATTTTAAATATATATTTAATAGAAAATCCCCCCATTTATTCAGATGTTCATTTTTATTAAATCATATTTGGAATAATATGTAAACTAACGTTTTATAAATACAGTATTTTTCTTCCTTTCTTTTTCAATACCTACAAATTGTAAGACAACTAAAGCCTGCATATATAAAAGATGCAGGCTCTTTTGCTATTTGGAATAGGAATATCAGATCCAGTTATTCCTCCTATTTCATGATGGTGGTCAAGAAAATCTGTATTAGTTACTTTTATTTATAAATAATATAAAAAAGTTCATACTAGACTATCTTTTCTAGGTTAAACTTATTAATAATCACTTTCTGGTGCTTTTTTAAACATTTTTAATAAACGCAAATAATGATTTGCTTCACGTAAAGTATGGTCACCCAATAATGGTATTATTATAGATTTGATTTTACACTCTACCAATCCTTGTGTACCTTGTGTCTTAAACTTACTTATTTCTACAGTTGCTTTAAAACTGTCATCTGTAACTTTTACAATTGGCATGGAATTATCCATAGCTTCTTTTGCTTCTATTGTCAACTGATCAAACTCATATCCAAAATTATTTGCTGTATTTATTAGTTCTTCTTCAGTTGGATCAAGAAGTCCACGAATAAATTTTGAATGTTCAGCCATAATTCTGTTCCAGAAAGTTTCTTGTTCATAAGCTTCTCTCTCTAAGTTGATTTCTTCACGATTTTGCAATCTTTGAAGTAGCTGAAAATAAAACTTTGCTTCTCTTAAAATATGATCTAAAAGCAAAGGATAATTAGTTGTAAATATCCTACAGGATATAACATCTGATAATAACTTAGTCTTAAACCTTGCTAAACATCTAATTAATTCCAATGCTCTATCATTAAGTTCAGATACTCTTTGCTCAAGAACAGGATGATTACTTCTGATTAAGGAATCACCCATTAATCCTTGCTCTATTTTAGTAATATTAGTTGGAATTTTCACTCCTGTAAAATATACTGAAGCCTGTTCAGCTTCTAATGTAAAAGGGGTTACTACTTCACCAGATTGTAATACATCATTACTAACAACACCATTAGAAAGAGATATGGCATCAGCTAAAAGTTTGTCAAACTTCATTCTAAAGGCGTCTGCCTCATCAATATAATTTGAATCCTTTGGTGTAAAACCTACTTCTAAAAAGAATGAATGTTCTTTCATAATTCTTGCAAAAAAAAGATGCAATTCCAATGATTGTTGTATAAATCTACTATTAGATAACACAGTTAAATTCTCCTAATATAATTATTTACTAGTATCATTGTATTAATTCTATAAATTAACGGTTACTATTAAATAATTACACCTTAAATAATAAGACTCCCATTCTCCCTGTTAATATTTAAGTTTACTTTTTCCTTAATATGTCTAATATAAATTCTTAATAGTTACTTATCATAAGGCTATGTTTTAAGTAAGTGTTGATATTATAAAACATAGCCTATCGTAAAAGTATTGTACACTAAAAAATACCATATTATTCATTTATAAAAACCTAAATAATATGGTATCTAGAATTAATGGTTTCATTATAGATTTATCACATAAGGAATTAATTTATCATGCATTATAAAGAAGAGAATCTACGACGACGTCTGCAACGTATACGACATCTACGGCATCTACAACATCTGCAACATCTACAACATTGGCAACATAACATATTAATCACCTCTCCTCTTTTGTATAATTTAATATATGCTCAATCTTACATAATTGTTCATTAATAATATCTTTCCATGACTTCTCTTGTGAAACCGTAATCAATAATGACAGGCCTTCCATTAATCATTCCCCAGCTGCTTTTTCGATCAAAATCATCCAATAATAAATTATACCTTCTCTTAATACTCTGTAGTTCTTCTAAGTTAAACAGTTCCCTTTTGCTTGCAACATTAAAATACTCAAAAACATATGAAATATTATATATTTTATGAGCTTTTTGCATTATCAATAAATCAAAGTCGTTTGAAGCTTGTATAACTTTTGCAAATAAATCAGAATCATCATTAAATGAAATTTTATACTCACACATATTTTGTGCAATTCCTGCTCTATTTCTTGCCACTTTGATTACATATCCATTTCCCAAATCGAATACTTGTCTACCAGAACCAGAACCAATATATCTATAATATCCTCGTTTTAAATTAAACATAATTCGATTAAATTCAATAGTCATTTTAAGCACCCGCTTCATAATAATCTCTTTATAGTCATTAGTAAAAATCTTATATACTATAGTATTCACTCAAAAGTATATTGTTTCGTAATTTCCTACTACATGACTGAATTAGCACATACTTTGTAAATACTGATGCCAGACCAATTATTCCTTTAACTATAGGCTATGTTTTAAGTGAATGTTGATATTGTAATATAAAGCTCATGGACAGTGGAATTCACTTAAAACATAGCGTAATTATAAATAAAATAAGTGCAAATGCTAACCATATATATTGGTTTAACATTTGCACTTATACAGTACAAAAAACACCGCAAATTTATTTCTAAAGTAGTACGGTATTCTTAATCTATGTTATAACTTTAGGCTATATCAATTATTTAGCAGCCTGAACAATATGTAACAATAGCAATACTATATTAAAACAGAATGTTATTTTAATATAGTGTTGCTTGAAAGCATAATGTACAATCACTAAAACCCTTGATAAGATTTCCCTCATATTTTATATAAACTGGATTACATCCATAAACAGGATGGATATATTTTACTTCTATTTGATTAGTTTGAGTTGTATCACAATGAGATGTGCGTGACTGAATTAAATCCACTTCATCTAACTTCATATTATGCTCATTTTGCATACTTACTATTTAATCCATTATGTAATAAATCAATAACAGCCTTTTCATTTCCTAAATTATCATAATCTTTATTCCATCCATACATAATACCATTCTTTTGATTTTTTAGAACATATTCTGCAAGCTTTTCTATGCCCTCATTTTTTGCCACTTTTACAAAAGTCCGATTTCTAACATCGTGATGTTCGCTGAACATATCTTTATCACATGGACCATCTTCACATTCCCAACAACCATTTATCCCATTTTTGACACAACAGTCAAATTGAAAACAACCATTCTCGCTTAAATGTCTTCCACAACAATTATTTTCAGATTTACACCCAGCACATTTATCTGCCTCATGGCATAATTTGCAAACCAAACCGCAATATCCTATATTTTGAGTAATATCTTTTATATCCACGTTTATCCCCCTCTTATATAATACAAATAATTGTTACTTAACTATTATTTACCATTTTAAATTAAAGCTTTGTTTTAATATAGTGTTGATATTGTTACATTTTTGTGAAGTGTGCATTAGAATTCGACTTTTAGAACTCTTAATGAGTATTGTCACATTAATTGCTTGTCCGAAGCTTGTCTTTGGAGCAAGCTGGAATGGGACTATACTCGTTTAGATGTTCTTAAGTTGAATTCTTTAGCACGCTGAACAATATGTAACAATATCAACACGGTTTTAAAACATAGCTTAAATTAATTATAGTATATTTTGTAAATATCACATTAGTGTACTTGTATTCTCACCTATAAAGTGGAATTTATTAATTTGGATTGATATTTATTTTATCATTCTTCCCATTATAATTTCATCACGATATGTTCCATCTTTAAGTTTAAATGCATTCTTCGTAGTACCCCAAACTTCAAAGCCATACTTTTTATATAAAACCTGTGCTTTCTCATTATCTGAAAATACACCAAGTTCAATTTGCTCATAACCCATCTTCTTTGCCTGTTCAATTATCTCTTTGAGAAGTATACTTCCAATACCATTATTCCAGTACTTTTCTTTAATAGAAATTCCAAACACTGCTCTATGTTTAAGTTTAATATGATTTCTTACGCAGCTAATACCAGCATTACCTGCAAGTTCACCATTCACAAATGCAGCAATCATTATATCTTTATCGCTAATTAAATTATTCTTAAGACATTCTTTTTCTGCATCAATAGTCATCTTAATTTCTTCAGGATATCTAACCATGAAATGCGTTTCTTTTGATGTAATTTTTAGATATTCAATCATTTTTTCCGCATCATCTTCATTTGGGCTTCTTAAAATGCATGGCGTTCCATCTTTTAATTTTATTTCATTTTCTCCAAATTTCATTATGATTCCCTCCAAATATTACTAGTTAACCTTTAGTAAATTATAACATATTTTATAAACATCACATTATTCGATTTTCAAAGGACATTTTATATTAATTGCTTCATATTTTCTACCTATTATGTAACAATTTAAAATCATTACAACTCTTTGTATTCCTAATGCACTTCTTTAAATTTATCTACTGTTTGCCATCCTTCACATCTTTTAAGCATTGCAAACTGGTTAATCGTATATTACATATAGTGATAAATAATAGAAATGTAAAAAACTATTGACATTTTATATTAGGATAGTTATGCTTAAAATGTAAAAAAGATTATACATTTTAAGGGGATGTTGTTTATGAAAGTTTTTAAAAAAATGGATGAAATGCAATTAAGTATCAACTTAACTTCAGTTAAATTTGCATGGGTTTATACAGTGATTTTTTTGTTTATATGGTCAACTTATGATTTTATTAAAACCGGTTCATATAATAATAGCCTAGCATTTTTTCTTTTGATTTCTCAAAATCTTATATATATATGTATACACTTTTTCTTAAATAGAAAGATGAACAAATGAAAAATAAGATTAGAGAATTAAGAAAATCTTTTAAATTCCGTCAAGAAGATCTTGCAAATGAGCTAGGTGTAACAAGACAGACTATTAATGCTATTGAAAATGAAAAGTATAATCCTACTTTAGAACTAGCTATGAAATTAGCTAAACTTCTTAATACTACTGTTGATGAATTATTTTCTCTTGATTCCTAGTAAATAAAATTCGACTAAAATATGGTCGGATTTTATTTTTTTATAATCCTTATAAATTCCTTATAAATTCATAGTAAATTATATTTCGAACAGAAAATTAATGCTATATAAGGCACATTCAAAAAAATAACAAGACAAAATATACATTGCATCTTTGATTTGTTATTTTCTTTCATGTGCTTAAGGAAAAGGAAGGATGAATAATATGACAAATTATATTTTAAAAACAGAGAATCTTTGTAAAAAATTTAAAAATCAATTAGCAGTAAATAATATTTCACTTTCGGTTAAGGAAAATTCTGTATATGGTCTTTTAGGACCAAATGGAGCTGGAAAATCCACCACCTTAAAAATGATTACAGGAATCCTTAGAGCTACTTCTGGTGAAATCATGTATAATGGACACCCATGGAATAGAAACGATCTTTTAAATATTGGAGCACTAATTGAGGCACCACCATTATATGAAAATCTCACAGCAAGAGAAAATTTAAAGGTTCGTACTACCTTATTTGGTCTCCCAGATTCTAGAATTGATGAATTGCTTGAAATTGTGGATTTAACTAATACAGGTAAAAAACATTCTGGCCAGTTTTCTATGGGAATGAAGCAACGTCTTGGCATAGCAATTGCTCTTGTAAATCATCCAAAATTATTAATACTAGATGAACCAACCAATGGACTGGATCCAATGGGTATTCAGGATTTGCGTAAACTAATTCGCTCATTTAAAGATCGCGGAATTACAGTTATATTATCTAGCCATTATCTATCAGAAGTTGAACAAATTGCAGATCACATTGGCATTATTTCAAACGGAATTTTAGGATATGAAGAAAAAATTAATCCAGGGCAGGATCTTGAAAAATTATTTATGAAAATAGTAAGTGAAAATAGAAAGGTTGGTTAATATGTTTAATTGTATAATGTCAGAACATATGAAATTTAAAAATACATTTACAAAAAAGCTTGCTTTTACTATGCCAATTATTACAATATTGCTTTGTATTGTATTGTCTCCAGATGAATTATTCCAAATTAGTAGCTATAACTATTGGTATGCAGTGATATTACCTGGTGTACTTACACTTATTTGTGGAGAAGTTATTAATAAAGATATTAAAAAATTGAAAGGACATGCCATCTTAAGCCTTCCTATTGATCCAGCTAAAATGTGGATTAGTAAGATTATTGTTTGTATATTATATTATTTTATATCATCTGTTATTTTTTCAATAGTAATAAATCTTTGTAGTGTTATATGGGGAAGATCCATTTCTTTTCCTAGCAGTATCTATGGAAGCATTCTTATCTTTATTACATTTTTGTGGCAAATACCATTATGCCTTTTTTTAACATATAAACTTGGTATAATTGCAGCAATGTTAATTAATTTTTCATTTAATGCGGTAGGTGTAGTATTAGCTATAGAGCCTGTAAAATGGATTGCTTTTCCTTACGGTATTACAAGTAGGCTAATGTGTCCTGCTATAGGTGTACTTCCAGGTGGATTGAAGATTCCAATAGATAGTCCATTAAAAGATAGCAGTGTAGTTTTACCTGGAGTTATGGTGTCTATTATACTTTTTATACTTCTTTCAGTTTTAACTGCATTATTGTTTCGAAAAAGGGAGAAAAGATAAATGACATATTTTTTTCGTTTTGTTAAATCGGATTTTGTAAAAATAAAAAGGCAGCCATTATTAATTATGCATACTTTAATCCCTCTTTTAGGAATAATAATATTTCTTTCATATTTTTCCTATACACCATGGAAGCCAACTTCTAAAGTATTTGTATTTTTACAGATGGCAGCATTTGTATTTCCAATATTAATTGCACTTATTTGTTCTATGGTTGTGGACCAGGAAGCCTTAGCAGGAAACTTTCAGCAAATGCTTACCTCAGATATAAAACTAATGCCATTTTTAAGCAAGTTAACAGTTGTTCTTTTATTTGGACTTAGCTCTATGTTAGTACTTGTATGCGGCTTTGGTGCTGGATTTTCATATATACTCAATGAAAGTCCATTTGAATTTAGATATTATATGTATGCTGGATGCATTTTATTTTTTAGTAGTATTTTTATATATGTTTTCCACATTATTATTAGTATGAAGTTTGGAAATATACCGTCTATAGGTATTGGTATTACTGAAAGTTTGCTATCTATTATTTTTGCTACAGACTTAGGACTTGGAAAATGGGAGTTTGTGCCTTGTACTTGGGGAATGCGATTAATGATGTATTTTCATAAATTTACATTAAAAGACCAAAGCTTTTTTGAAGAGATTTCAGAACTTCGTTTAGGTATTATATTGTGTATTTTAGGCACAATTATCATTACTATATTTGCCTGCTTATGGTTTTTTAGATGGGAAGGAAGAAAAAGTGAATAGTGATATATGATAAATTATGTAATATTTGCACCACTTTTACATTTAAATTATACTAAAAGAGTAATATAGTGTATGATATTTTTCCTCTATACACCAAATTAGAAAATATTTTAAAGGTTTTATTACTTTTAATACTAGATATGATAGAAGGTGATAAAAAATGTCAAAAATATTAGCTGTTGATGACGATAAGGCAGTGCTTGCGTTGATAAAAAATATACTTGAAAAAGATGGCCACATTGTTACGAATATATCTGATCCAAGTATGGTTTTAAAGCAGCAACTTGGTGAATTTCAATTAATTTTATTGGATGTTATGATGAATGAAATAGATGGTTTTACTTTATGTAAAGATATTCGCAGCAAAGTAGATTGTCCAATACTATTTCTTACAGCAAAATCCATGGAAAATGATATTATGTACGGATTTAGAGTAGGTGCTGATGATTATATTTTAAAACCCTTTGGATCAGGTGAACTAAGAGCACGGATTAATGCTCATTTGAGACGTGAAAACCGTCAAAAGAGAAATGTAATCTATCTTGGCAATATTCAGTTTAATTTGTCTGGAAAGGAAATAACAATTCATGATAAAAAAGTTTCTCTTACAAAAAGTGAATATGAAATTTGCGAGTTTCTTGTCTGTAACAGAGGACAAGTATTTTCAAAGGAAAGAATATATGAAGCCATTTTTGGATTTGATGGAGAAAGTGAGTATTCAGTAGTAGTAGAACACATTAAAAATATAAGGGCAAAGTTTTCAAAATTCAAAGTTTCTCCTATTGAAACTGTTTGGGGGATTGGATACAAGTGGATATAAAAAAGCAAATAAAACTCCGAACTATATTTATTAAGTATTTATTTATGTTTTGTATAAGTACAATTGTTATTATGCTTGCCTTATTAATTCTGTACTCTATCATATTTTCAAGCATAAATGTGCTTCCTGCTAATTATGCTGAAAATAAACTTATGGAGCAGAAAAATGAAATTTCATCAAGTAAGAATGTTACTCCTAGCTTAATTCCAGATACCTGTAAATATGGAGTATACACAAATGATGGAAAAATAATTTCAGGAAATTTAAATCCTAAGGAAGCTACAAAAGCATGGGATGCAGTAAAAAATAGTGAAAAAGGCAGTAATTTTCTACATCACTATTTAAAAATACCTCGAGAAAATGAAGTGTGCATTGTTCAATATTCAATATCCAGCCAGTATACTTCTCCTACCCTACGTAAGTTTTTGCCAAATCCAGATCTATTTTTAATTTTCCTATTTTGTTTTGGTTTTATTTTGGAAGGTTTCTTCTTAGCCTATAATTTTGGAAAAAAGTTCACAAAAAACATGGAATTACTTCAGGATGCAGCAAAGAAAATACAAAATGAAAACTTAGATTTTAGTATAAAATACAGTGGCATTTTTGAAATAGATAATGTACTCTCTTCAATGGATGAAATGAAAGAAGCATTAAAAACATCCATGAAAAAGCAGTGGGATTTAGAGCAAGAAAGAAGAAAACAAATCTCTTCTCTTGCCCATGATATAAAAACACCTTTAACAATTGTTAGAGGCAATGCAGAACTTTTAGAGGAAACAAATCAAACTGATGAGCAAAAAGAATATACAAATTACATTATTGATAGTGCCCATGATATGCAACAGTACATTAAGGCATTAATTGAAATTTCAAAGGCTGATATAGGATATATTCTACAAAAAGAAGAGCTTGATAGCAAAAAATATTTAGATATAATTTACAACCATATAAATGCTTTAACTTCCATAAAAAAAATAAAAGTGGATTTAAAAATTAATAATCTTCCAAAGGTTTTTAAGGCTGATTTTAACTTACTTCAAAGGGCAATTATGAATGTGGTTTCAAACGCTGTTGATTATTCAAAGGAAAATGGCACAATTATATTTTCTGTAGATCAAATTTCAAACTATATTAGGTTTACAATTTGTGATGATGGAAATGGTTTTTCAAAGGAAGCCTTACTAAATGCAAAACAGCAGTTTTATATGGGGGACCTAAGTAGAAGCAGCAAATCACATTATGGAATGGGTTTATACATAGCAGACTCCATTGTAAAACAACATAATGGAAAAATGGAGCTTACTAATTCAAATGTTACAAAAGGTGCAGAGATAAATATATATATTCCAATATAAAAATACATAAACTTTTACTACAGTTATCACGAAACACTTGCTTATATAAGTTCATAAAAAACCCTGATAGCGATAAGATTAATTTATGGTATAATTATACTATCTGTATCTATATTAATAGGACAAGCAATACTTGAATACATTAGAAATGAAATAATTAAATCTTCAGAACAAGAAATTAGTGCTGAAGGCTAAGAAAGGAGCTGCTTAAAAATAGAAATTGCATTTCTACTTTTCAACAGCTACTTTAGGCACATTCAAAAAATAATAGACCAGTATGCATGTTTATTTTGCGTCATAAGGAAGCTCGACTAGTATACACTTATGTTGGCAAATTCAGCTAATAGCTCGCTATTAAAAGAACTTGCCTTCTTGTCTGACACAAAATACACGATGCATCTTTGGTCTATTATTTTCTTTTATGTGCCTTAATTACATATGAATAGGAGAAGTTATGAATAAATTTAGTGAGACATTTACACGTTTTATGAATAAAACAATTAAGAGTTTATTATTTTTTGTTTTGATTGGAAGTTTAGGAATTATGGTTGCAAACATAATTGGATTTAGTAAAAGTACTATAGTGTATTTAATTGTATCAGGAATATCTATATTTATGGGATATAGAATATTTAAGTTAAATATACCTACAAGAAAAAGATTACTTTTGATCTTAATTATGGGATTTATGCTTAGAATTTTATGGTTATTAAACATGCCAAGTGTTCCATCATCAGATTTTAAACTTATCTATGATTCATCTATTAAGTTTTTAAAGGGTGATACAAGTATGTTTCGTGGAACAGCATATATAGCTAGATTTCCACATCTTACAATGATGGTGTTGTACACAGCCCTTATTAATTTCTTATTTCCTCTTAAAAGTTTATTAGTTATCAAAATAATAAATTTATTATTTGGGTTAGTAGATATAATTTTATTATATTTATTAGGTGATATTATATTTAAAAATAAAAAATACGCACAATTTGTAGCATTTATAGCTGCAATATTTCCACCATTTATCACTTATACATCAGTATTATGTACTGAAAATATAGCAATACCTTTTTATTTATTAAGTATGTACATATTTATACATTATTCAAGAAATAAAAAATCTAAATTTCAACTTTTAATATGTGGGATAATTTTATCCGTGGGGAACCTTTTTAGAACAACTGCAATGGTTGTTTTAATAGCATATGTAATATATATAGGGATATACTTTTTAGATTCTATATATGAAAAATTAAAAGATATAGTTATATTAGTAACATCTTATTTGTTAATAATGATTATAGTAAGTACAACCCTTCAAAGTTTAAATATTACAGAAAGACAATTATGGAATGCTAGAGAACCTAAGATAACTAGTACTCTTAAGGGGAGTAATTATAAAGCATTTGGTAGGTGGAACGAGGAAGATGCAAAATTCATAGAAGAACATATAAATAACTATGATGAATTACAGGAAAAAAGTAAAGAGATAATATTGGATAGGTTTAGATCTAATTCAGTATTTAAAACTATAATATTTTTATTAGGAAAATTTACACTTCAATGGTCTGTAGGCGATTTTGAGGGGTATGTATGGGCTCAAATGGATGTACCAGAAGATCAAATTAAATTCCCAATAAAAAAAGAAGGCACATTAGCAATTCAATTGATTTATACATTAATAATGTTGTTAGTATTTATAGGATTAAGCAACAAAAATTTAATAACCAAAATTAAAGAAGTAAATTTATTTTATTTAATACTTGGTGGATACGGAATAGCATATTTATTCGTTGAAGAACAAGGACGGTATGGATATATATGTTGCTATGTTTTAATATTTTTATCCATATTTGGTATAGATAAGATGGTAACTAAATTCAATTACAATTTAAATACCAAATGCATAGATACTAAATATGACATGCAGACAGTGAAAACCTTAAATTAAATTTTAAGGAAAACTTTAATTTAAGGCTTTGTTTTAGAATAGTGTTGATATTGTTATATTTTTGTAAAGTGGACATTGAAATTGGACTTTTAGAATTCTTAAGTGAGAGTCCAAAAGTAAATGTCCAAATTTTATATTTGGAAACATGAACTTTCCCTGTGGGCATTTTACATTTGGTACCTCAAACTTACTCAGCGAACAAATGTGAGTCGAGTTTCCTTGGGTATTGTCACCTTTCCTGCTTGTCCGAAGCTTGCCTTTGGAGCAAGCTAAAAGGGGACTATACTCATTTAGATATTCTTAAGTGAGAGTCAAAATTTTATATTTTGTTGCTCGAACTTACTCAGCGAATGAATATGAGTCGAGTTTCCTATATCAATTTCTTAGCCCACTTTACAATATATAACAATATCAACACGGTTTTAAAACAGCGCCTAATTTAAAAATGTGGATATAGAAATAATAAAGAGGATGTTGCAAAATGATTTTTTAAACCATTTTAAGCAACATCCTCTTTATTCATGTTTTACTTATATAATTAGGAGGTTTGGTTTTTTATAGGCTTTTTTAAATGTAATAGCTTATTATTATAGCTATAGTTAATTATCTTGCCTATATGTTAATAATTTTTCTTTTGTTTCACAGGTTTCTATTTTCCAATCGTTTACATTTATGACATAATTATACCATACTTATTTTAATAAGTACAGGCAATCATTATTTTCTTTTCGTGCATATTTATTATTAGGTATTGTAAAATAAATAACTAATCAAAGATTACATTAGTTATAATATTTTATGTTACAAACTATGTGATATTTTTAGTTACATGTTTTGTTACTAGTGTAATAATAAATCTTGATTAAATATAGACATGTAATCTTATCTACACTTTGTCATTCTTCACATCTAAATAGAATTGTGCACAAAAAAATACCGCAAATTCATTTTTTGAATAATACGGTATTCTAATAATTATTTAATTCTGATTTGACTATATATTTTAGATTTTAAGCAAACTTCTTGTATAAAAGTATATTATATAAAATAATTATGGCTATAAATATAATAGCAGGTAATGAAGCCTGCAAATTATACTCTGCCACATAAAAGAATATCGCAAAAAAACTAATAAACATAGAAAAAGTTTTTTTAAATTTTGGTGCCAAATCATGTATAAATGTTAATATAATAAATGCATCAATATAATATGCTACTTGACGCATAATTGCCGGCTCTACCCCAATATGAATTCCTACTGTTATTATTGCTGTATGAATTGCAAGTATAGTTATATTGTAAACCAAATATAGTATTGCCCATTTTCCCCAATTGGGAATGTCTAGCTTTTTACCATTAATCAATATATAATCTCTTTTCATTTATATTTTCTCCCTATCTTTCGTATTATATAACTTATATATTGCTATATTGTACCATATATTATGCTTGTTTGGTTCAATCAGGCAAATTGGAATTTGTCAGCTTTGTATTATGTTAACAATCTCGTTTTTTCATTCTACTGAATGGCAATATATAAATAACAATGTGGTTTTCCATCTTTCGTATATTCACTGGGAACGGTACTCTCATAATCCTCGGTAAAGGCTCTCTTTATATCGCCTGATTTTTGCTCAAGCCATACTTTTTCCCAGGCATTTCTTGTACATACACCTATTTCTCCATTTTCACTTTTTTCATCATATTTTTTATATAAGCCTTTACTTACTGCTGTTTCGATTTTTTGAAAAAAATCAGCTGTTACAGCTATTATGGTAAGGTCATACTCTCCACTTTCATCACTGGAATAGTTACTGTATTTTGAAACTGGAGAAACGCCTTGTTGAAACATATGCTCGGTATCAAAAAGAAGGGGTAGCTTTCCGCTCGTAATATCCCCCCAAATTTCACCAATTTTTTTTGTTCCTTCTTCAGAATTATTTGTTCTTATTGTTACTTCCTTCAATTTATAAGCCATAGTTTTACTCCTCTCCTTATATAAATAATTACTATTTGTCTGTGGATTAAACAAAAACTGTTCCAGTTTTTGTAAGGTAGCAGGCACTTTACAAAGATTGGAAGTTTGCTGATAATCTTTGTTGCTACATTTTTTGAATAATAAGGTATTGTAATTTGTTATTCTTCATTTTCACTATATTCTAATATATCACCGGGTTGACACTGGAGTTCACGGCAAATCGCTTCAAGTGTAGAAAATCTTATGGCCTTTGCTTTATTATTTTTTAATATAGATAAGTTTGCGTTTGTAATTCCAACTCTTTCTGACAACTCTGACAGTGATATTTTTCTTTTTGCCATCATTACATCTAAATTAATGATAATTCCCATATGGTGCTCCTTTAAACAGTAAGGTCATTTTCATCCTTTATTTCAACTGCTTTTTCAAATATTTCTGATAAAACTAAAGCTATACATGCTAATATAATATACATGATAAAACTTAATTTAAGAGATCCAGAGTTTGTCCCAAATACTTCAAAATTACTTTTCATTTTCCAATTTATAATGCCATCAACTATTGCCATAACAAGCATGTAATATCCAATTCTCCTAAATCTCTTGACATTATCAAAACAAAACGGTGTAGAATCAGTGCTATATACAATTTTACGTAAAGTGTATATTATTAAAAAGTATATTAATCCTACTATAAACTCAATACCTACTTGTATATTTATCCCATGATATATTGTAACAAATACCATTGAAACTAAAAAAAATCCTAACATAAATAGTAAAAAATTTAAAAAAACTTTACTAAAGCCAATTGATAAATGTTTCTTCATAAACAAGCATCTCCTTGTAAAATATGGTATTACCAATATATCACTTTTTTTATTAAATAGCAATATACTTTTATCGTTTATCAATATAAATGCATATTAATTAATTATTATTTGTATTATTCATTTTCAAAGAAATACTTTTTTATTTACTATCTATACTATAATCACTAAAGATAACATCAAATCTACATATTATATAACAATTTAAAATAATTACAACTCGTTATATTTCTACTAATCGTCTTTAACATTATCTGCACTTTGTCATTCTTCACATCTAAATAGTATTATGTACAAAAAAATACCGCAAATCCATTCTGATATGCTCACTTTAAGGTAGACAGATTAAAAAAAATAAAAATCTGTTGCTTGAAAGGATGCATATCATTCTGAATAATGCGGTATTTAAGTTTTATTATTTATTCTTTGTTTATATTCTTCTTTGATATATATAATTTTTGTGTGTTATCCACGCCAGCATAGAATACTTCCGAAATTTCTTTTATATTTTTTTTATTTAATTCTGACTTTAACCATTCTTTATCTAGCCCAATATTTTTTAAATTTTCATCTATTATAATTCCGTCAATTATTATATCCTTATCAATGCCTGAACTAGTTACATTAACTTTCATATTATAAGGTGTAAGTGGCTTTTTATCAGCTTTCGGCAGTACAGATAATTCCCCATCTGTTTCCATTATCGCAAATTCTACATCAGCTAAATGAAACATATTTTTTTCTCTTAGTTTCATCATTAATTCATTAATTGTTAGTTTATTTTTTTTCATATTCTTCTCTATTATCTTACCATTCTCTACTAAATTTATCGGTTCAGAATTTATTATTTTTCTTATTTTTAAACTTTTCATGCTTAAATATCCCGTTACAATTGTAAGAATACAAAATAAAATTAATGCAGTTATGGCTGATATTGCTCCAAACTGTTTATCAACAACCGCATACGCAACTATTGATCCCATTGAAACTCCCATAATAAAATCAAAAAAATTCATTTGAGAGATAAGTTTTCTTCCAACGCTTTTAGTTAAAAATATTGCCAAAATATATACTCCAACACATTTTATTATTGTCATTAACAAAACTTTTTCCATGTACTTAGCGTCTCCTTCTATATCTAATTTAGAAATTAATCAAGTAATGTTATTATCCACATTTAATTATTTTATATTCATTCACAAATCAATATTAATTGTTGGATAAGTTGAAAGTAATATAAGCTCAATATTTTGTAAATGCCGCATTTTTCAATTTTCAAAGAATGGTTTTATATTTTACTTAGCCAAATGAGAGATTGTGAATTAATTTAAAGCAAAATATCTATGATATAATATGTTTTTTGCACGTATCCCGCATATACCACATTATGGCCCAGAAACGTCATTATAAGGTAGAAATAACGGTCCAATGATAAAAAATAGAAATAAACCAACGAAAAATGCTATAGCATTTTTATAAATAAACTTTTTAGAATCTTCTTTAACTTTTAATTTTACTATATAATTCAAGATAAACATCACACTAAAATAAACTACAACTGATAAAATACCTCTTACAATACCTTTATTGCTTGGATGTTGGAAAAAAGGATCACCTGGAAAACTAATTTTCGGAATATATAGAAAGTCATATATGCGTAATATTGTAAATCCATAAAGCCATGAGATTAATACACTAACTCGATTAATAATTTTTTGAAAAAACATTAACTTTTACACCTCCCTAAGTTTAATTCATATTAAATTACGAGCGTGTTTCAATTAAGTAAAGATTATACTCATCTTCTAATGTTAGTTTTATTTCTTCACTGCCAAACAATAATTCACATTATCAAAAGCTGTTATAGGATGCTCTGGATTTGCTTGATTATATTTTTTAAAATACTGTTCTGTTATTTCATTTGGTGTCAAATGCTCATAAATCAAGAAATTACTATCAGCTAATAACTTCTCTAACTCTAAATAAGAATAACTTGCAAGCATTTTTTCGTTTGCTGCACCAGCCATTGCTGCTTGCTTTTTGGCTCGTTCTCCTGCTCTTGGAGTATAGGTATCTTCATCTGGATAATCAAAAATAATACTACTACCTTTTGGCACAATGCTTGAAATAGTGTTAATTGTTTCAGCAAAAGTTTGCTTAGACAAATAATAGCTTATTCCAAGTAAACTGCAAAAACTGATTTTGCTTTGAGCAAATTCTGAACAGGCAATTAAATTGCTTTCCCAGTTGTTTTTTGTAAAATCTACAGATACATAGTGCAGATTAGCAGGCTTTTCTGCTACTATTGATTGAATACGCTTTTGTTTGTCAGAACCAGTAGCAGGGTGATCAAGTTCAAATATTTGGATTTTTGATGCCCAGTCAGGCTGACGATATGCAAATGTATCATATCCTGCTGCGAAAATCAAGTATTGCTTTGCACCAATTCGCACAGCATTTTCAAGTGCTTTTTTTGCAAATGCCGCTCTACCAATTGGCGATGGAGATAACTGATTATCTACAATCCACTTCAAGGCTTCTTCTTGTGTACCCTCAAATGATGGATTGAAGAAACTAATTCCTTTTGACATATTGCTTGAAATTTGTTCATATTCATGTTGAGTTAAAATATCCTTTGCCAAGTAATCATCAAATACTTTCTCTGTATTTTGCACTGAATGATATGCCCTTGAAAATGCACTTACCAATGCGGTCATGCTTTTTTGTTCCATAAAATTATCACCTCTAATAATTAATACCACTTCATTTCTAACAGTACAAGACTTGAAATTTTCCTTATTTTGTGGTATTATAAGGGTATAAAAGATGAATAATTTACAAAGCCGTCATATTTATAGTGGTGGTTTTTTTTATGCAATACATAGCAAAAAATATCGCAAATTCATTCGAATAAGCAATATTTTAATCTATTATTTATCTTTATTGATTTATAATGAATCTTTATTCTTTATTCTTAATTATTTTATTTCCTATAACTTTATATTCAGCAGGATATTCCTCTACTTCAAACGGTATTGGAGTTTCCTCTATTCTATTATGTTCAGATAAATATCTTATATGAACATCCTCATATTTTTCACCTTTACTTAACCAAAAGTAATCCTCCATACACATTGCCCTAGTTCTTCTACATAATTCCCAAAAATCATAATCTATTAACCCCATAACCTTTAATATTTCATCTATATTTGCTCTTTCTTTTGGAACAACCCTATCTTCAAGCCAAAACACAATATCATCATGAGAAGGTTCATAATCTATATTCCAATTTTTATAACTATACATGCCTAATGGTAGATACTTTCTATTTGTAATTTCATCATATTTTTCAAAACTAAATTCTTTAGTATTTGTATTATAAATAAGATCTCCAACCGGAACATCTTTACACATCAATATATACTTCTCTATCATAAAATCTCCTTCTCTATTAAATAATTATATCTTGTTTCTAACAAATACTTAATACATTCAATTCTGAATTCTGATAAATGTTCCTTATACTTATCCACTATATCAAATAATTCTTTTAAAGATACTTTAGGTAACTTAACATCACCAATTAACTCTAATTGTTTATAATGTGATTCACAAAAAGGCTTACACTCATCTATCATTTCCCAAGTTTCTTTATCATCTTGTTCTAATTCGAAGTCTTGAATATCTGCATATAAGCATAACCCATGATCATAAAGTGGAGCAAATTTTATAATATTTCCATCTTTGTTTACAACACTAAAATTTCTTAAATGTCTATCAATATTATTTATTAAAAAATCCATTATTATCATTCTATCTATATCTATTTTAAAGCTAGGAATTATCGCTATAACTTTATCATATAGATTTTCTCTACTAATATTACCTAAAATACTTCTAATACTCATTAATGATTCATTATCTTTTAAAAAATTCTCTGATATATTTACCAATACTTCTTTATTAAAACTAGGTAATTTCATTTCACTTAAAGTATTAACTGCACATTCTATATTAAATTTTTTAATTATTTCACTAGCAATAACTTCACTAACGGGTTCTAGTATGGAAAATTTATTTTTTAATTTAGTTCCTGTCTTAATAAAAACTTTTTTGCCATTTATATTTCCTATACATTTATATAACATTCCTTTTGATGTACTAGTAAGACTTAGCTCTCTTAAGTTATTAATTGTCATAAAATCTCCTTCTCCATTTTTGAATGTTCCTCAAATTATTGATTGCTCATTTCAATTTAGTGTTCCACTGTTTCAATTTCTTAACTATTATTTTTTATGTGCCTTATTTTATATTATTATATCCAATTAAGGTAAGTTAAACAACAAGAATACAGTGGATTGAATTGCTTTTGTTCCATTTCCTGCAAAAACTGCTGAAATAAAAACTGTTCCAGTTTTTGTAGGGTAACAGGTACCTTACAAAGATTGGAAGCTTGCTGATAATCTTTGTTACTAAAGACTTTATTAAATCAGGGGGATTATAAGTATTATGGATGTACACAGAAAATAAATAACTAATCAAAGATCATACTCGTTGTAATATATTATGTTACAAACTATGTGACATTTATAGTTACATGTTTTGTTACTAATGTAATAATAAATCTTGATTAAATATAGACATGTAATCTTATCTACACTTTGTTACCCCTCACATCTAAATAGAATTGTGCAACAAAAAATATCGCAAATTCATTCGAATAAGCGATATTTTAATCTGTTATTTATCTTTATTGATTCATAATGAAGGAATATTTAAGACTTATTTTTTATATACATTCAGCTCCAAATATTATCCTTTAATTTTTAGTTTATTATGATAATATATTGTTGCTCTTATTCCATTAAAATAAATTACTATAAATATCAAAGATATCAATGTACTAATTTTAATATTCTCAGTCAATTCAAGTATGAAAAAAAACATACTAATACTAAATAGTAATACTGAGCATATTCGGCTCCTTTTTATATATACTCCCCAAGTCATTCCCAATAGAATAGAAATAGCCATTATCATACGTGTCATCATAGCATATATTACTTTAAATTCTACATCTCTCATAAATGCGGATATTATATTTAATCCAAATAATATACCTACAATTATTCCTACTATTAATACATGCTTTATATACTTTAGTGCTTTTTGTTCATTCATCATTATTCTCCATAAATTTTTCATGTTTTTTACCATTCCCTGTTAAGTATATCACATTTTTGAAAATATCATATTATTCAATTTTTAAAGAACATATTTTTGTAGTAATTTAATTTATATTCTTATATAAAAACAATACACTAAATACCATTTACTTATATAGATTATATAATCTACAGATTGTGTTTCAATTAAGTGAGGATTATACTCATCTTCTAATGTTAGTTTTATTTTTTTACACCGCATTATTCAATTTTCAACAATATCTTATCATTTAGGTTCATATTTTCCCAAGGAATAAACTAATATCTTACAAAACATTATAAATTATGGCATAGGAGGCTATTTTGCAAAAAAAGACAAAAGTTTGTATATTTATGTATGATAAGAGTACCTCCACCACCATTTGGCTGCTTGCATAAATAGGCAGCTAAAGAGTAATTTGAGAAAAAATATAAATTATCCTAACTTTTTGTTTGCATAGGTTGTTATACATAATGGAAAGTACTTTTAATCTGTAGAAAGGAGATAAAGTAGTGGACAAGAACTTTTTTCTGATACGAAGAATGAAGCAGGGCGATGAATCTGCGGTTAATGATTTTGTAAAGCAGTATTATAGTGAAATATATAGGTATTGTTATTATAAATTTTCTAATAAATGGCAGGCTGAAGATGTTACACAAGATACTTTTATAAATTTTTTTAGACATTTTAACAGCTATATTCACAAGGGGAAGGCAAAAAACTATCTTTATGTTATTGCAGGAAACTTGTGTAAAAATGAATATAAAAAGCATAAAGAAGTGTCCACCTTGCAAGAGGAAGACCAAATAGTGGATACGAAAGAAGTACAAAAAGAAATTGTGCTAAAGGTATCAATGGAACAAGAGATTTCTAGGTTGCCAAATGAGTTTAAGGAAGTGGTTCTCTTATACTACTTTCAGAATCTAAAGATTCGAGAAATTGCAGAAATACTGGATATTAAGATTTCATTAGTAAAATATCGTCTCTCAGAAAGCAAGAAGATGCTTAAAAAAAGCATAGATAAGGAGGATTTTTATGGATGTTCATTTAAATCAGGAAATTCCAGCTTATGATGAAGAAAAGATGATGCAGACAATTGATGCTTCTAAAAAGGAATATCGCAGGCAAATGCTTTTAGAACCTATGAACCGATTAGAGTTTCTATTTCAGCAAATGTTATCTTTGAGTAAAAGGTATTGGTTGACACAACTTATTGTTTTTTTTGTAGCTGCTTTTAGTTTAGGGTTCATGAACTTACATGAAGGTATAAGTGAAAATAAAATGAGTTATTGTGCCATATTTGCACCGTTGTTAATTATATTTTCAATACCGGAGCTATGGAAAAATATATCCACTAATACCTATGAAGTGGAAAATACAACATACTTTGACTTACGAAAGGTGTACCTTTCAAGATTAGTGTTAGTAGGAATGTTGGATTTGATATTATTGACTATATTAACTGTAATAACAGCGCAAATAGGTGGATTTTCTCTGTATGAGTCAGCGATTTACTTTTTTGTACCATTTAATTTTAATTGCTGCATCTGTTTTTCATTGTTATTGAGTAAAAGAAGAATATGTTCAGAGCTTCTTGCTGGAGGAAGCTGCATAAGTGGAGCAGTTTTTTGGTATCTATTGGTGAAAGATTATCATGTATATGAATTGTTGCAGATGAAAATATGGTATGTACTTTTGATTCTTTCTCTGGGGTATCTTATTTTTGTTGGGAAAAGAATTGTGAAATGTAGCAAATGTTATTTGGAGGTGTACTAATGCAATTACAAGTAAATAATTTATGTAAGAATTTTAAAGAAAATACGGCTGTTAACCAGGTAAGCTTTACATTAGAAAAAGGAGTATATGGTCTTTTAGGGGCTAATGGTGCAGGAAAAACAACTCTTATGAGAATGCTTTGTACTTTAGTTACTCCTACTATGGGAACGATACAGTATGATGATGAAGATATCCAAGATATGGATGAAAGATATAGGAGAATTCTTGGTTATCTGCCACAAGAATTTGGATATTATCCGCAATTTTCCGCAGAGGATTATCTGTTATATATAGCTGCCTTAAAGGGATTAAAGCCAATAATCGCAAGAAAACGTGTAAGTGAATTATTGGAGATAGTTTCACTAACAAAAGTCAGAAAAAAGAAAATAAAAACTTTTTCTGGTGGAATGAAGAGAAGGCTTGGGATTGCTCAGGCAGTCTTAAATGATCCAGAGATTTTAATCTTAGATGAGCCAACAGCAGGACTAGATCCAAAAGAAAGAATCCGGTTCCGTATGCTCATCAGCCACATTGCTGAGGAACGAATTGTTCTATTGTCTACTCATATTGTGTCAGATTTAGAATCCATAGCAAAAGAAATTTTAATTATGAAAGATGGAAGTATTATTGCACAGGGAGATATTGAAAATTTACTGTCTGAAGTAAGAGGTAAGACATGGACTTGCTTAGCAGATTTGAAAGAAGCAGAAGAATTATGTTCAACGTATTTATTCAGCAATGAAAAGAACTGTGGAGAGAAAGTTGAACTTAGGATTATTTCAGAAACAAGCCCGTCATCATCTGCTATACAGGTTGAACCTACTTTGGAAGATTTGTTTATATACTATTTTGGCGAGGTGAATGAAAATGCAAATTTTGAAATATGAAATGAAAAAAATATTTTGTAAAAGGAGTGCAATTATAAGTTTAATAGTATTAGGAGTTTGTTTAGCAAGCTCGCTGTTTTCCAGTTTGTTCCAAGAGTCATATACTGATGCTGCTGGAAACCACATTAAAGGAATTAAAGCAGTAAGGTTACTGAAGGATGAAAAAATGAAATGGAATGGAATCTTAACAGAGGAAACCATTAGAAATGTGATAAAAGAGAATTATGATATCAATTCAGATAGTAAATATGCGGGTATAAATGAAAAAAGGGAACTGACAAATGAAGCAGATATTAAGCTTGCAAACATGCAGTATTCCAGAATGCAGGGATTTATGGATATACGTGAGTTAATTATGTCCTCTTATTGTAAAATTCATTTCTATGATTATGAGATGATTGACAGATTAAGTGTTGATGATGCGGATAGATTTTATTCAAATCGGGTTGATCATTTAAAAGAATTTCTGGCTAGTGATGAAGCAAGCCGCCTTAATGCAAATGAGAAAGAATATTTGATAAATTCTGCTAAAAACTTAACTACACCGCTTAAGTATTCCTATGCAGATGGTTGGTTTAAATCATTTGAAAATAGTGCAAGAGTAATCTTTTATTTATCATTTGTAATTTGTATTTTAATGGCACCCATATTTTCTGTAGAATATCAAACAGGCAGCGATGTAATCTTACTTACTACTGAGCATGGAAAGAAAAAGGGGATTGTATATAAGCTGTTTGCTGGATTGTTATCCACTTCTTTGGTATATTGGATAACTGTGTGTATAGTGTTCGGTTTTACTTTTATGATATTTGGATTTGAAGGTGGTGATTCTCAAATTCAGGCGCATTTCGAAGGCTGGAAAAGTTTTTATCATATCACAAACAGTGAGGCTTTTTTGATGATATTGCTTTTGGGTTATCTAGGCTGCCTGTTTATTAGTAGTTTGACTATGTTCCTTTCATCTAAAGTAAAAACATCCTTTGCAACGATTATTTTGATAGTTCTAATTATCATGGTTCCTTCAACCATTGGTAAGTTTCTAATTGAAGGAGGCTTTTGGGACAAATGTATAAACATGTTCCCATCTCAGATGCTGCTAGGTTGGAACTTGATTCAGACATATACATTTTATGATTTTGGAGGAAAGGTAATCACACCTTATCAGATACTTCCTGTTTTATATGGATTATTTACGATTTTATTATTACCTTTTGCTTATAGATCATTTAGAAAACATCAGGTGGCATGATAGGATAGGCACATTCGAAAAAATAACAAGTCAATATCGTATTTGTAAACAAGTAAATATATACTATATTTGATAAAAATTCAATACTATTGGCATAAAACGTACATTTTTAGGAACTAAACGGAATATTTTGGTGTTAAACGGAATAAATCAGAAAAATAAGGCAAAAAAATCAAGTATTTGCGTTTAGTGCCTGATATTGTACGTTTAGAGGAATGCATATTTATTTAATTTGGATACTATGTAATAATATATTTATGGTTAACCACAATGTAAATAAATAGCTATAGCTAAATAGTTACTTATGCATAATAAATGGTTAGAACTTTAAAAAAATATTTTATTTACAAATAAGTAATTTTATTAAATGTAATGTAGATGGTAAATTTACTCCATAATAAATAAAACAAGGGGCTGTATCATAATACAAATCATTTAATGATATGATGTATATTCAAAAAAATAGAAATAACATTTGTGGAAGAAGCATTGAAAAATAAGCTTAGAGTTTCTTCATTTGAAGTTGTTCCATAAATGTTAGAAACTTTTAGGCATATTCAACAAAATAACAAGTCAGTATGCTAGTCTATTTTTAGTCATACTACGTCAGTAACATTAGCTAATAGCCTACTATTGGCTAATGTTACTTTCTTGTCTGACTCAAAATATACATAACATCTTTGACTTGTTATTTTGTTTCATATGCCTTAGTGAAATTTTTCTAGTCTTCTTTAATAAATGTTATTTCTATTTCTTTGTTATTACTTCACTCGGGGTCCATTTTATTCTGAGACAGCCCTTATTTTTTGTAGTGTGCCTAGCAAGGGCAACTACTGGGCGGCGAAAGTAGTAATGGTACCACTAGCCAATGACAATGGTGTCCATCGTGAGGTGGAATGCGAAGGAAGCCTGAGGTAAAGTCTCGGTCTGAAGGAAATAAACTCACTAGGAACGAACGAGTTTGCTACACAAAACAAAGTCCAACACTATCCAAATTCTTAGGAGTAAATGTAGCAGATATGTGAGATGGATGTTGTTGTTCTTACCTGGGGAGGCTTGATAGATATATCGTTTAAGTGATTATACAAAAGGAGAGAATAAAATGTCATATTATATTAAAAACGAGCTAAGAAGAGCAATTTTTTCCAAACCTGCACTATTAACGTTTTTGATTACTTTAATTACTATGTTAATAAGTTTTTTAGCAATTGTATGTAATGACTGGAATATTTTTAATATTAACGTAAATCATTTTAAAAAATTTTATGATTCGGTAGATATTTTTTTAATGGCTAGGGCATTCGGTCCAGCAAGCATACTTTGTTTGATTGCACCATTATTAGCAGCTTTGGTGTTTTCTAATTCTTATTTGCAAGATAAAGATTCAGGGTTCTTAAAGTTTATTTATGCAAGAATGAATAGAAAGAAGTACATTATATCACGTATATTTGTTAATGCAATTTCTAGTGGAGTAATAATATCAGCAGCATTAATAGTTATATTAATTTTTATAAGTTTAATTTTGGGAATTAAAACAAATCCTAATAGTTTCTTTAAAGTTACAGGTGCATACGTTTTTTGGTATGAAAAAAGTAAATGGATTTATGTTATTTGTATTATTATATTATCATTTATATTTAATGTTATTTTTGCGACATTGTCATTGGGTTTGTCACCTTTTATTAACAATAAATATTTATCTTTTTTATGTCCATTTTTTATATACATATTGTCATTAACTTTGTTTTGTTATATTAGGCTTAGTAGCTTAAATATGGCTATGTTATTTAGACCCATTGCTATTGGAAGTGAAATTCCAGTGCTAATTTATCAATTTGTATTGCTTGTTATAGGTATAGTGTTATTTTATGTGGGAGTGCTGTATAGAAATGAAAAAGATTTATAATCATCTTGTTTTAAAACTTACATCTTATAAAATTATAATAATTTTAACGCCATTACTTTTATATCACTTTGCTTTATTTATCAATCTGTTAAGTGAAGCAAATCACCATAATATTTTTGATTTATTTATAACACAGTTTAATTACTTCCCGTTATTTATAGTTTATTCATTAGGATACCTTCTGATAATTTATAATGTAAATCAAAAAACTAATTTTTATAAATATTACTATTTAAAATTTAATAACAAATCAGAAGTGTATAATATCAATGTAATTACATTATTGATTATATCAATAATATTTACTCTTTTAATTAACCTATTTTCATTTGCTGAGGGGATAGCTACTCTTCCACTTGAAAACTTATGGAGTGATTATTTTTATCATATTATGGGTGGTACAAAAGATGTATTTTCATCTTTAGATAGTGTGCAAATATTGACTAGGAAGATAACTCCATCAATATATGTTTTATTGATAAATTTGTATGTTATTTTATATTTTTTCTTAGAAGGATTGTTATACTTTGTTATTGATTCATTTTTAAATAAAGATGGATTATCTCTTGTTGTAGTTATATTTATAAATACAATTAATAGATTTTTCGATTCATTAGGTGGTATTATACCTAAATTATCATTTACAAATAATATATATTTTATTAGTTCACCAGTTGAAAATATAGCAAATTATTCATTTATATTATTTAGAATATTGTATTGGTTTATATTAATATTTACTATTTATATAATAGGAAGAGTTAGAACTATTAGGAGTGATTATAAATTCTTAGATTAGTAGTTAAATTTAGGAGGAAATTATGAATGATAAAGTTATCATAAAAATAAACAACCTATCAAAAAAAGCTAATGACACAGATATATTAAAAAATATTTCTGCTGAATTTAAAGAAGGGAATATTTACGGTATTGTTGGAAGAAATGGTTCAGGCAAGACAATGTTATTTAAATCTATATGTGGATTAATAAATCCTACGGATGGAGAAGTTTATGTTTTTAATAAATCTATAAAGAATGGTGCTTTCCCAGAGGAAACAGGAATAATAATTGAAAATCCAGGTTTTCTTCCTCAATATTCTGCTTTTGAAAATCTAAAAATATTAGCTAGCATAAATAATAAAATTAATGATGAAACAATTAAACATTATATAAGTCTTGTGACTTTAGATCCAAATGATAAAAGACCAGTAAAAAAATTCTCATTAGGAATGAGGCAAAAGTTAGGAATAGCACAAGCATTAATGGAAAATCCTAAACTATTAATATTGGATGAACCTATGAATTCATTAGATGAAGATTCAGTAGAGCTTGTAAGAAAGATATTATTGGATTTAAAAAATAAGGGTGTAACAATATTATTATCTAGTCATAATAGGGAGGATATTGATAAACTGTGTGATTATATATATACAATAAAGGCAGGAGAATTTTTATTATCAGAAGATAAATAATTCAATCATATGTTTATTTCAATTAGTGTTAAACATTTACAAAATATGGTATAATTATATTATATTTATTTTAAATGATACAGGCAATCATTATTTTCTTTTCGTGCATATTTATTAATAGGGATTGTAAAATAAATAACTAATCAAAGATTCGTAGGATTTTTTGAACTATAGACAAGGAAGAAAAGGCAGTTAATACTGCTGTTTAGCTACATTTGCTGACGCAGTATAGTTCAAAAAAGACAAGCATACTAATTAGTTATTTCTTTGGAAATACCTTAATAAGCATTTAGAAAGGGAAGGGATTTTTATGGAATATAAAGAAATTGAAAAATTAGTTGAAGAAGCTAAAAAGGGGGACGATGAAGCTATAGTAAATCTCTTAGTTCAATTCAAACCATTCATCTTTAAGACTGCTCGTAGTTTTAATATTAAAAATTATGATACCTTTGATTTAGTTCAAATTGGATACATCGCATTAATTAATGCAGTAGATAAATACAAAGAAGGATCAAATTCATTTTCTAGTTATGTCTACACTACAATCAAAAATTGTATGAAGTGTACTGCCAGAAATAATAAAAAGCATAAAAATACATTAAGTCTTAATACACCAATTGGTGAAGGGGATTCATCTGCTGACTTTACAGAATTACTTCAAAGTAATCAATCTATAGAGAATGACTTTATTCAAAGTGAAAGATTAAGTGAACTTCAAGCTATAATCTCTAAACTATCTCCTACAGACTTTGAATTAATATTCTTAGTTTACTATAATGGATTCACATTTAAAGATTATGCAGCTAAAAAAGGACTAAGCTATATTCAAGTGATAAGAAGGAAAAATGCAATACTTGAATATATTAGAAATGAAATAATTAAATCTTCAGAACATGAAATTAGTGCTGAAGCTTAAGGCACATTGAAAAAATGATAATAAAAGGGTAAATTTAAAAATAAGAGTATTACAACGTAAATATAAATAATCAAAGGGGTTGTCTTATAATACAAATCATTTACTGACATGATGTATATTCAAAAAAGAAATAGAAATAACATTTGTGTAAGAAGCATTGGAAAATGAGCTTAGAGTTTCTTCATTTGAAGTTGTTCCATAAATGATTGTCCTAATGCATATTAGGAGCAATCTTTTATGGGTACAACTTTAAATGTTAGAAACTATTAGTGAAATTTTTCTAGTCTTCTTTAATAAATGTTATTTCTATTTCTTTGTTATTACTTCACTTAGTAATTCAGTGGCCTTTTTATTTATATACCCTTTTTTATATGCTCATCCAAGTTTTTACGTTTTCTATCGTCTAATGTTTTTAGTTTTTCTTTATCTTCAATAGTATTATCATCATATTTTAATTCATACAAATTTTCCAATCCCATCAAACTATCAATCTTTTTTATTTCATTTTTTTCTATGTGAAGATTTCTCAATGACTTTAATTTTTGTAAAGCTGAAATATCTTCTATTTTATTTTCTTGAAGGTATAATTCCTTTAAATGAATTAAATCTTTAACTGGTGATATATCTTTTATATTATTATTGTTTAAATGTAGTGTATTTAAATTTATTAAAGTTGATAATGGGCTTAAATCTTCTATATTATTATAATCTAAAGATAGGCAATTTAAATTTTTTAAACTCGATAAAGGATGTATATCATCTATATTGCTACGCCATAAATTTAGTTTATTTAAGTTTGTCAAATTTGATAATGAACTTATATCCTGTATCTTTTTCCCTGATAAGCTCAGCGTTTGAATATTATTAAGATTTTCTAAAGGGCCTATATCCTCTAATTCATTTGAGTGTAATCCCAATTCTTCAATATTTTTAAGATTTTCTAAACTGCTTATATCGCTAAGTTTAGTGCTACGTAAAGTTAATATTTTTAATTTTTTTAAATTAATAATTGACTCGTTTATTGCCTTATTATCAAACTTAGGACATTCAATTGTTAATTTCTCAAGATTTGTTAAATTATTAAGTCCACTCCAATCTTCTATTTTGTTAGATGAAATATACAATTCCTTAAGATTCGTAAGATTTGAAAGGGCATTAATGTTATTTATTTGAGCATTTTGCAATCCAAGGTACTCTAGATTGGTTAATTCTTTTAATCCATCTATATTATCTATTTCTCCGTCCATAGTGTTTATATATAATTTTTGTAATTTCTTATTGTCTTTAAGAAATTCTAAATCAGGGTAATGCCCTATTTGGTTTGTCATGGTTAATACTTCAAGATTTTTAAATGAGTGAAGATATTTTCCTTGATCGTCATATATCTGATAAAGTTCTGTTACTTTATTGATATCATCTGTTTTGGTTGTTTCATCTGCATTAGGTGTTTGATTGTTCATCATCTGTTTAATATTACTTGTAGTAATAGCATCTACTTTCAACTTAATTCCTGCTATGATACAGATTATTATTAGAAAAGTAATTCCTATTTTTACTTTTTTATTCATTTGTAACCTCCTGGTATGGCTTAACAAGTCAACTATAGTGTTTTACGCTGTCTGTGTTAACTCAATTATGGCTATGTTTTAAAACCGTGTTGACATTAAAACAGAGCCTAATTTATTTATCAAAATCAATTTTTTCTAGTTTAGTAAATAGTTAAATTATAATTATTTTTGCTAAGTTTGCACTATTAGTTTATATAATTTTCTTTATTTTTGTCAAATTTAACATTTATACTAATACATGTTTTTTATTGTAGGTTATTTTTAAATTTTTGGCTCTGTTTTAATATAGTGTTGATATTGTCACATTAATTGCTTGTCCGAAGCTTATCTTTGGAGCAAGCTGGAATTGGACTATACTCATTTTGATGTTCTTAAGTTTAATTATTTATGTATTTAAATATTAGATTTACAGGATGGTTTAACAAAATTTATGAATTAACTAATAAATTTAACCCTTAACGCCGAAAAAAGTCATAAATTGTTGAATTGTGAGTTTCAATATGGTATACTTTAACAAGTAATAAACTTGAATAATAAACATAAATTTCTTAATATTTATGTTATGGTGAAGATTACCTTTTATTTTTAATAAATATAGGTAGTCTTTTTTTAATGTATAGGAAAGTATAGAATTTTCGAAGCTTGAAAAGCTGATGAAATCTAAGGTTATGGAGATGCTTTTGAATTGACAATGGACGATGGACAATTGACAATGAAGGAAGAAATCTTCTTAAGAAGATTTTTAAAATATATTTGAAGAAAGCCTGTGGCTTTCAACTTTTAATTGTCAACTGTCCATTGTCCATTGAAACGTGGCGCAGCCACCTTTGTTCTAGATAGAGGTAGTTATACTGACCGTTTTGAGAATATGCTATAGGAAGAAAATTATATAAAAAATAGATTATAAATGAATAGTGAGGAATAATGAGTAATAAGGGATATTATAAAACAAAAATGAGAGAATATGAAAAGGCTAGAAACAAATTAGAAACATATAAAGAAGAACTTGATAGATATTTAGATAATTGCTTAACGCATTTTAATAAGTTTACTACTGTATATGAACCAATGTACAATTTACAGGGAGAAGTTATGGATAATTTTAATTATAAATCTGAGGATTTTAGTAAAGAAGTTAATCGATTATTTTCCAAGATTAGAGATGATATAAGCATTATTAATAACAAAAAGGTTAAGGCTAATGAACTATATATTAAATATAAAAGATTATATGAAGATGCATGTAGACATCATCATGATAAACATAATGGTTAGAGGAGGTAAAGCATGCTATATAAATTAGATAATAGTATACATGATAATATTGGAGATTTTATGAAAGCTAATAAAACTATGCAAGAGTCATTAGATAAGGTTAATGCCGCATTAGCAATTTTAGATACAGATGTATGGACGGGGAAAAGTAAAGATTCTGCAATAAGTTTAATGTTAATACTTAAGAAATATCATGAGGCTCTTTTAAGTGTAGCAGAAGATAATTTAGATACAATGCTTAAATTGGAAACTAATGCTAGTGAATATATGCAGAATGGTAAAATGCCATCTCTATGGAAGTAGTTTGGAGGAAGAAAAATGCTTAGTGCAAGCGAATTATATTATTTAAATAGTGCATTAGATGGAACAAATATTTATGGGATAAACCCAATTGAAACCTTAATTAATAACCAAGAATGCGAAGATTCACCTAAAGAATCTTTAATTATGAAAGATATATTAAAAAGTCATGGTGAATTAAATGAAAAGTCATTTAGAATAATTAGAAATTTAGAGAAATATAAAAATGCAAAAGAATATATATGGGTTAATAATTTGCTAATTTCAATAGATGAAACTGATTCGATAGTGTTTTTAAAGAAGTATAAAAAAGGACAATTTATCCTTGAAGAAACAACAAAATCACTTATGATATATTCAATATTTAATAATTATATGTTTTTATGTAGTAATGATCCTACAGATAGTGAAAAAGAAATATTAGAACCTAGTGATTTAATTGTAAATAAATTATTAAATAAAAAAAGTGAAGAAGTTTTATGTATACAAAAGGAAAAAAATAAGGAATTCAATATATGCAACATTTATTATAAGGAAGGTTATACATATAGATATGATACCTTAAAGAAGGAATTAATGAAAACAAATCCTAGAGATATACGATTAGAACTTTTAAAGATATTTGAATATGGGGTGAGTGAATAAATGGCTGATACTATAAAGGTAAGTAATGAATTAAAAAATATTGCTAATATAATAGGGGAAGCAGCAGAGCTAGTAAGTAATGCATCTAAAATGTATGAGCAAGATTTTGAAAGTTTTATAGGGATGTATTTAGGAAAAGCAGAGAATGATGAAAAGATTCTGGCAAATAATTTTATTAAAGATTTAAATACATTAAGCTATTTTTATGGACAAGCAGAGTATTATGTAAATTACTGTTTAGAGAATTTGAGTGCTCAAGATAAAGAAGAAGCAGAAAGTTATAATGCAAATATGGTATAGGAGAATATGAAATGAGAAATTATATTTTAGATTCAGGTATTTTATCTAAAAAAACTACTGATGCTTATTCTATGCTATATTATATGATTCCAATTTTAAGAAATATAGAAGAAACTGGCAATGATGCTTTTGAAGAGATAAATGCTCATAATGAATTAGGAAATGAAGATTATACATCAATAAAAAGTAATATGGAACATATTCAAGAATATATGGACAAATATAAGGTTTTCGGAGCAGTTACTAATGGTGCTGGACAAAATAGCAGTTGTGGTTATAATTATAATATGAATACCATGTATCAAAGCAGTACTGTGGGTTACAACAGTAATGATGGATTTATAGGAGAATATCAAAGAGAAGTAGATGATATATTTTACAATGCTCAAGTTAAAACAATACAAAAATTAAGGGATTCAAAGCTGCAAGATATAAGAGTAGAAAACAATGTAGGAATACAAGGCGAAGCACCTTCATCTTTATTTACAATGCAAGCTAAGATATCAAGTGGAATTGATAAGGATAAAATAGGTTTAGAAGATTTACTTGGCTTTGGAAGAATATCAATAGCTATGCATAAAGAATATGAAGATATGAAAGTAGAAATAGATGCCTATAATGCGAGTTTGTCAGAACATAGTTCAGAAAATACTTCGAATTTTATTAGTAAATTCATATTTGATGCAGAAATAAATAAGAAAAAAATAGATAGTTATGACAAGTATATAAATGAAATGATAACTTCATCAGACTTTGATTATGAAACAAATGATGAAAGAACGATATCTATGGGAGCATATTTTATACCAGTTTTGGGTGAATATAAAATGTTAGCAGAAATAGTTGATGGAAAAGACTTAGTATCAGGGAGACGCTATAGTGTAGGAGAACAATTATTTGCAATAGGTGCTGTAGGAGCAGGAAGCTTAATAGGAAAAGTATATAAAGGTGTGAAGGCAGGACTTGCATCGGGAGTAGAAGAAACATCAGGTAAAATATCTGAAGCAACTGTGCTTTCTATGAATGGTGTTAGGGATTCTAGTGGAATTGAAAAACTGGCTAAGAGTATAACTGAAAAGGTTGTTGGTAAAGGGGGAGGAATTAATGGTGTAAGACAACCTGTTTTAGTAAATGCAAATGAAATCAGATTTAGCCAAAGTTCAGTTAATGGTGCAGATGAAATAATTAGTAGCATGAAAGCAAATGGTTGGAACGGTGATTCGATTGATGTTATTAAAATGAGTGATGGTAAGCTAACTACAATAGATAATACAAGAGTAGTTTCAGCAAGAGAGGCAGGAATAGATGCACAAGCGATTATTCATGATGCTAACGAGCTTCTACCAGAAAATCTAATTGATAGATTTACAACTAAAAAGGGTGTTCCCAAGACATGGGGAGAGGCAATTGAATTAAGAATTGGGAAGCAAAAAGCATCATTTAGAAATAATAATCCATTTGGAGCAGATACTATGGAAAGGATAGGTAAATAATTATGAATGTAGAAGTTTTAGAAAATAGACTAGGAATTGAGGGGTTTCAATATCCAGATTCATTTATTAAAGCTATAGAATTAAATTTATTAGATTTTGATTTATGGTATATAATGGATGAAGAAAGAGTATTAAATAGGTTAAAAGGAGTTAAGGAAAGATATCCGAATAGAAAGCTAATACCTTTTGCAAGACGAGATGACAATGATAATATAGCATGCTTTGAAGTAGGTAAAGGTGAAAAAGTCCAAATAATACATGATTTTGCATCAGAAGGTTATGAGCAAAGAAAAGAGTATAATGATTTTTGGGGCTGGTTAGAGGCTGCCATTAGTGAAATGATTGAATTCAATAGAGAATAAAAAAGGAGATGAGTCTTATTAACTATTTACAATTAAGTAAGGAAATATCGTATGCTCTTAGACATGCTCCTTGGGAGTATGAATTGGAGCTAGATGAGAACGGATGGGTTAGTGTAGAACAATTATTGACTGCTTTAAAAGAAAATAGTAAATGGGAAGGTGTAACCATAGGAGATTTAGAGCATATAATTGAGAACTCTGATAAGAAAAGACATGAATTAGTTGATGGCAAAATTAGAGCTTTATATGGACATTCTGTACCGATGAAGATAGTAAAAGAAAGTGCAGAGCCGCCAGTAATATTATTTCATGGAACTGCAAGACGTTTTTTAGAGTCAATAGAGAATAAAGGTCTATTACCAAAAGGAAGGCAATATGTTCACTTATCGAATGATATCGAAACTGCACTTCAAGTTGGTAAAAGACATGATGATAAGCCAGTTATTCTTGAAATTGATGCTAAAAAGGCTTGGGATAAAGGAGTTAAATTTTATTTAGGTAATGATAAAGTATGGTTAGCTGACAATATACCAAGCAAATATATAAAAGTCACGTCATAATTAGATTTAATCTAATAGCATAAAAATGTGAAATGAACCAGCTGAAAATTAAGTAGGCTGGTTCATTATTTTTAGTAGTTAACATATTCAAGTAATAGATAAAGGAAATCCTAGTTAATCAATACTAATACCTTTAGGAGCAAGTAAAACAAGGGCAAAAGGGATGTGTAATTGATAAGGATAAAATCGGTTTAGAAGATTTATTTGGATTTGGAAGAATATCAATAGCTATGCATAAAGAATATGAAGATATGAAAGTAGAAATAGATGTCTATAATGCGAGTTTGTCAGAACAGAGTGCAGAAAATACTTCGAACTTTATGAGTAAATTAATATTTGATGCAGAAATAAATAAGAAAAAAATAGATAGTTATGACAAGTATATAAATGAAATGATAACTTCATCAGACTTTGATTATGAAACAAATGATGAAAGAACGATATCTATGGGAGCATATTTTATACCAGTTTTGGGTGAATATAAAATGTTAGCAGAAATAGTTGATGGAAAAGACTTAGTATCAGGAAGACGCTATAGTGTAGGAGAACAATTATTTGCAATAGGTGCTGTAGGAGCAGGAAGCTTAATAGGAAAAGTATATAAAGGTGTGAAGGCAGGACTTGCATCGGGAGTAGAAGAAACATCAGGCAAAATAGCTGAAGGAACTGTGTTTGCTATGAATGGTGTTAGGGATTCTAGTGGAATTGAAAAACTGGCTAAGAGCATAACTGAAAAGGTTGTTGGTAAAGGGGAAAGAATTAAGGGGGCGACAGACCCTAAAAAGATAAAAGATACTTTAAATGGAGGATTAGATGTACATGAATCAATGGGAGGTCATCTATTAGAAAAACATGTAGGAAAAACAGAACAAGAATTATTGGATAGGTTGAAAAACCAACCTAAAATATCAGGTTCATCTTCTTTTTCTGATAAAAATATAGCTGAAGATGTATGTTATAAAATATTATCTAATAAAAATAATAAGATTAAAATTAATGAATAGTTATCTAATAGTAAAAAAGGAAATAAGTTAGTATTAGATTATAAGGGTATAGAAGAAGATTTAATAGGTATTGGGGTTAAGAGAGGGGAAAGTTCAGCAAAAGATATGTATAATGGAATGATTATATTAAAAAAAGATGGTAAAGGTGGATACTATATGTTAACAGGGTATCCAACTAAATAAATGGAGGAAGACATATGTTAGAAAGTGAAATGAGAGATGACTTCATAAATTTTTTAAGAGGAAATTTTCATCAAGATATTGAATCAGTAGAGGATGCAATTGAGGAAATTTTAGATGAGGGGGAGAGGGATTATCTTATATATGTTACTGAATTCATCACAATATTTCTTAATTCAGATATTAGTGATGAAAATAAGATTAATATAGTAAGTGAAAACACAGCAATATATTATGAAGATAAAAGTCAGTATATAGTGTTAATTATGAATATATTAAACAGTATAAAGAAAAAATTGGAAACATTATAAATAGATGAAATATAAAATATAAGGATGATAGTGGTAAAATTAGATTATTTACAGAATTAGAATTGATATATATAGATTTGAGGGAGGTACATTTGTATCCCCAGAGAGAATTTCATATCCAAGTAGAGCATTAGCACTAGGTACAGAGAAGAAACTTTACATAAAAATGCAATTGATTAAAGACCAAGTGCCAGAAGAAGTATATTCACTAAATGGAGGAATATTAATGAGTTCAAATAATCTAATTATAGATAAATTAGAAAATTTATTTAGTGCATTAAGTTTAGTATTAGAAGCAAATAGAAAAGAGGATATTAATTACCATATTTCTGAAGTTAATTACGTAGTAAAAATTTTAAATGAATGTCAAAAGAATAACTATACAGATTCTGATAATATTATAAATGAAATAAAGTCAATTTATAGCAATTTATACCCACCAAGAGGTGGATTATCTGACTTTTTTATATGGAAAGCAGATTTTGATGAACGTGTTAAAGCTAATGAACCTTTAGGAAGAATTGGTGATGAATTATGGAAAATATTGAAATAATCAACTGCAAAATTAAGTGTTATTTGACTGCATAAAAATAGTTATTTATCTAGGCTAATAAAAGTAAATAGAACGAACAAAATAATTAATGACATAAAATTAATAATACAGTGAAAAGATGAAATGAATCAGTTGAAATTTAAGTAGGCTGGTTCATTATTTTTTAGTAGTTAACATAATATCTGATAAAGGATTTTCTAGCTAATTAAACCTAATACCTTTAGGAGCAAGTAAAACAAGAATAAAAGGAATGTGAAATTGCCAACCATTATTATTATAGACCTACAGAAGAATTTACTATGGATGCTGGATTATTAGATGATATAACAGATTTGGTTAAGGAGGGTTTGATTAAAATTGAATAATGAATTTAAAAGATTATTTCAAAAAAATTATAAAGTAATTGAAGAAATTAATAGTATAGAAATATTTTATATAAATTGTGGAATGATTGAACAAGAAATGTATATAAAATGCAAAAAAAGTGCACTTGGATGGACTATATTCAAATGTGTGAGAGGTAATAATTTTGAGATTGGAACTTTTGTTGAAGAAGAGTATGCCATATGTGTAATGTATGTACTTTGTGTAAAGAATTTTGAAGGAGTAAAAGAAAATAACAACTTAAAACGAAGTTTAAGAACTTGTGAGGGAGAAAATGCAAAAGTCCAAGCAACTCAAATTATAGAAAGTGAATGTGAATTAAAGTATTTCTCTTTAGACAAGCCAAAAAAGAATGCAATATGCATGGAAAATGTAAATGGATTATACAATACTTTTTATCTAAGTAAAGATGATAGTAGAGTTAATATTGTTTCAGATGCAACTTTTAATAGGGCACTTGTAGTTGTATATAATTTTTCAATCTTATTGAAAGAATTTAATAAAATTTATACACAAATAACAAAGCATTATTCAACATGCAAAAATCACTATGAAAAATTACTTAGATATTATTTGAATAAATAAAGAAATAACATTAAGATGATATTTGGCTATCGAAAGTTAGAAGAATATATTAAAGAGAATAAAAAGTTGCTACAAAACTCTTAAGAAACTAACTGCAAAATTCTCCTATAAGAGTTGTTTAATGATAAGTTCTTTAAATTATAACGATTCTTATAATATAACAATTTTAAAACTGAATCCATAATAATAATTCTGTAGTAAGTTTGCAGACTACCACATCAAAAAAACATTCTAAAAACTGCAAACAGCCATCAAAAAGAGGTTCTAATACTGGTTTCTATAGGAAAACATAGCACATTCATCAAAAAATTCTTTTTATGCAAATTAAAGCTAAAAGAAATTATTATAGTAAACAAAAAAATATTAATTACATATTACTCTTTTAGCCATTAGAATGTCTGGTTTCCCAAAACCATTTGAATCTGGTATTACACCAACTATTTTATATCCAAGTTTTAAACAGAATTCATAAGTATGATGGTTTAAATTTTTTATATTTTCTATTTGCTTAAAAATGTCTGGATATATATCTTTTCCACTTAAACTTGTGCTATTATCTTCATCTTGTGTACCTAAAATAATTGTGACTCCGCCTCTTAAAGCAACTAACTTTTCAAATTTACAAATAAGCAATTTTCCAATGCCATTTCCTTGATTTTCTTTATGTACGACTAAAGGTTGTATTTCCCAAACATGTGCATTGTACTCTTCAACGCCACAAATCCACCCCAATACCTTATTATCTTCATCGACTGCAATTATACTAATTTTATTATCATCTATAGAATTAAGTATTGCTTTTTTTGCAATTTCAATATTAGAGAAATCCTTAAAATTAGTCTTAAGTAGCATTGCACACTGTTTTATGTAATTTTTATTTTCTAATAATAATGGAATAATTTTCATGATAAGTTAACATCCCTTTCAAAATATCTTAGAACAGAAAAAATAAAAGTAGTTTAAGTTTTATTTTGTAATGTTATCTATAGTAATTAATTCGCCAATGATTTCAAGATTCCTCCATAAATACATATATTTCTACAATTTGTGTTTTAATTATAAATATATATAATTATGTATGATTTTATATATTAATCATATTAATGATTTATTTAGTAAAACAGGGAAGTTTAGAGAAAGAGATTCAGATTATTAGTTTTAAAGAGTCAGTGGTTTAAATATTTGAGTTATGCGTTATTTATAAGAAGAAAATCAGAATACACAAAAAATAGAGAGCACATTTGGCTCTCTATTTTTTGTGTATTCAGTTTACTTAAGACGCATCATAACCAATTTAACTATAGCCCATATCGTTAATACATTGTCCCTATCTGAGTTGCTTGTGCTAAGGTTTTACTTAAAGTTTTCTTTTAATTAATATATATATTGCAAATTTAAATGTACAACAAAACCGTAAACAGCTACTTGATTTATTGAAGACTTATTATTGCAACATATATATATCTACTTAGATTCTAATATTTTTGCAGAATCATTTGTTATATTAGTTAAGAAATTATATTCTTCTAAGCCTAATACTTCTCTATAACGATTATGTAGCTTTAACCTATACTTTTGTATATCTTCTTGAATTTTTTCTCCATCCTTAGTTAAATATATATGAGATAACTTTCCTTCAGCTTGTCTCTCAACTAAACCATTTATAACCAATTTATCTATAAGTCTAGTTATTGTAGATGGCTTTAAATGAAGTTCTTCGCTTAATTCCTTTTGTGTTATTCCAGGTTTAAACTTTACGCCAAGAAGTATATATACATATGTAGGGGATAATCCTAGTGGCTTTAACTCGTCTTCAGCTATTTTAGCTGCTATCTTTTTTAATCTAGTTGCAGTGAAAAATAAACACTCACAAAAATTTTGTTCAAGCATTATGTCCTCCGTTCTAACTTTTTATAATTTTATCCATATAAATAATATATTAAAGATAATTTGAAAAATTTGCAACTAAATTAATAATATATTAAGGATAATTTAAAAAAATTACAACTAAATTAATAATATATCAACACTATTCTAAAACAAAGCCAATTTTATAAATAATATCAAAAAAGTTGATTACTATTTAAATAATAATCAACTTTTTAAAGGACTGTATTTATTTAACAAGTAATTGTTCTTTTGCATGAACTATAGTTGTTAATAAATCATTACATTGTGTATTTATATTAAATTCTTTACCTTTTCTAGATACATATCCATTTATATAATCAATTTCTGTAAGACGATGATTTTGAATCAAATCTTGATGCATTGATGGATGATGTTCTCCAGCTTGGCTTGGATCATATATTTTTTCTATTCCTTTTGCCACTTCTTCAACATTTAATTTTACTCCATATTTAGCAGCAATATCAGAAAATTCTTTTATAATATTACGAATAAGCTTAGGTGCTTCTTTTAATTCTCCAAATTCCCTAATATTACAATCTAAAATTGTGCAACAACTATTTAAAGTTCCATTTACACAAGCCTTACGCCATATTGAGAATAAAACATCCGCACTATAATGAGCTTTTAATCCTGCTTGACTTAATATGTCGCAAATCTCTCTAGCTTCTACTTCTGTATTCGGATCAATATTTTGTACTTCTAAGCTTCCATCTCCACTTAATACAACATGTCCAGGACCTGCCAATCCAGCCGTCCATAAAGTTACTCCCATAAGTATATTTTTGTTATCAACATATTTTTCAATAGTTTCATTATGACCTAATCCATTTAATAGGCATAATACTCTTGTATGCTTTCCTAAAACATTCTTTACAGATTTAAGCATAGATTCTAATCCCATTGATTTAGTAAATAAAATTATTAAATCTGGAACTTCTTTAGCATCTTCTGGTAACATTGCTGGTATTTTTACCTTCTTACATTTTCCATTTTCTTCAATCGTTAATCCTTCATTATTTATAATATCTACATGAGCTTTCCACGCATCTATTAAGAAAACTTCGTTTCCAGATTCATGTAACATATATCCATAACGTGAACCCATAGCTCCTGCTCCAACAATTGCAATTTTCATTTCAATTCACTCTCCTCTTTTGCATTAAATATATTTAAAAATATTTTCATCATATAAATGTATAACTTTTCTACAGAACCAATCAATAACAAATGCACCTACAAAAGGTATCACAAAGAATGCCATTGCCACTCCAATCATTGCCATTGAATGACTTGCTGTTGAGCCATTTGTAGCTGCTAAAGGACCAACTAATCCAACTAGTCCAAATCCAGCACTATTAGGTGTTCCTAATATGTTAAACAGATATGCACCTATTCCACTTAAGATACCATTTGCAATAATAGGTACTGCTATTATTGGATGAGCAACTAAGTTTGGCATCATCATTTTCATAGCTCCTAATAACACAGATAAAGTAACTCCACTTTCATTCACTTTTCTTGATCCAATTACTAAAACAGCTGTACAAGCAGTAACTCCAATAGCAGCAGCACCAGCACCTAGTCCTGTTATACCTATTGCAATACCTATTGCTACAGTTGAAATTGGTGAAATAATTAAGACTGAAAATGAAATACTAATTAAAATACACATTAATAATGGTTGTAAAACTGCAAAATTATTAATTAAATTTCCTATTGTTATAGTAATTAGTCTTACGTAAGGAAGCATAAGTATTCCAATAACACCCACACCAGCTCCAATAATTGGTAATAATAATATTGTTAAAGAACCTAATTTATTTCCTATTAATCTAACAACATATACAGCTATACATGCAACTAACATTATGTTTATTAGATCACCTATACCAACCATTTGTACTCCATGTTCAGTGATCTTATAAGCACCTGAACCTAAGAATACTGCTGCTCCAACAATAACTGATTGCATAGGATTAAGATTAAATTGTAATCCTACTAATACACCTACAAGAACTGGCACTATGAATTGCATAATATTTACAGCATTGTAGAGAATAGCAAATATTGGAGAAACATCTATTAGTCCTTTAAATATTGAACCTAGAATTGCGTTTGGAATTAACCCAACAACAATTCCTGTTGCAGTTCCAGCTAAAACTTTATTCAAATAATCTTTAGGTGTTAACTTGTCTTTTTTTACTATATTCGTTTCTATCACATTCATCTTCTTTCTGTTTATAAAGTGAAACTTTTCAGGTGGAGTTTTATACTCCAGCTAAATTTAGTTGAACTTATCCAGGAGCGTGCAGTCGTTATCACCTACTTGAAGAAGAAGGATTGTTACGGATGCTAGCTATCGGATAAAATTTTTCTTTGAATGATTGTTTATTTTTTATCATTCTGATTTTTAATTTTTAAAGTTATATCTTAGATAAATTACTAGTAATTCGTTCAAAGTTAGTTATTTTAGCTTAAATTATATATATAAATTCCTCAGTTGTATGTACAACTAACTTTACGAGAGTAAATATACCATGTTTAAACATAAATTGCAATATATTTAAGCCATAAAAGTTAAAAATATAACAATTAATTGCATGAAACAACAATTTTATAACTTTTTTAGAAATATATGTAATAGTACACTCATTTAAAATTTAATTTTTAACTAAAAAAATAATATATTCAAAGTTTTTTGGTTAGGCTAAAGTAGATTATGAAGCGTAGATACATTTATTTATGTATAGGAAAGTATAGAATTTTTAAATCCTAAAAAGCTGATGAAGCCTAGCTTTAGAAGAACAAATATATGAAATTGGAAAATAATGATAAGATGTATATTCAAAAAAGAAATAGAAATAACATTTGTGGAAGAAGCATTGAAAAATAAGCTTAGAGTTTCTTCATTTGAAGTTGTTCCATAAATGATTGTCCTAATGCATATTAGGAGCAATCTTTTATGGGTACAACTTTAAATGTTAGAAACTCTTAGCGAAATTTTTCTAGTCTTCTTTAATAAATGTTATTTCTATTTCTTTGACTTGTTATTTTCTTTCATGTGCCTTAATTTTTATTATCTCATCAAATATTAAGTCTTTCCCAATTTCTTCATATGAAGTTTCACTTTGTCCTTTTGAATCTGTTATTGTTTCTCCTTTTTTTAATATAGGTTTATTTATTACAATTCTTATATTTTTACTTTCAGTAGAAGGTGCTTTAAAACTCATATTTTCAGTTTTATTATCCTTGTCCACTCCACTGTCTGAAAACTGAAGTTCTTCTCCATTTTCATCATAAATTGCAACTTTATAATCAGACCACTTATCTTTGTTATAAGTTACACTAAATATCATATCAAAAGGTGTTATAGATAATGAATTTAAAGTTACACTATCATTTCCTATATTATCTAAATTCACAACTTTTCTAATATCTTTATTTACTTTTACAGGTATTTTAAAAGCCCATGTACCAGATTTCACATCACGTTCTTCATGATTATCTAATGAATGAGTTTCAAAGTCTGTATATTTAATTTGGAATGTAAACTGATCTGGAATAGGTGTTTTAAGTGAAGAAAGTTTATATTTTTCCATTCCTACAAAGGTGTTATCATCAATAAATTTTCCTTCAAGACCAGCAATTCCTGTATTGTCTAATTTTTCATCAGAGAAATCTACTTTATTATATTTTTCCCTTGTCATAAGCTGATTCATTGTTAAAGGTGCATCTCCCCATGACGTATATTTAAAAGGCTTTTCACTCTCAACAATATATGTTACATATAAAGATTGTCCGTCGCATAATATGTCAGACAAAGTTACACCTACTCCATTAGAGTACGCTGTTTTATTTACTGATGTAGAATATTCTGAATAATTACTTGGAAAGTATATATTTTTTTCAATAGCTTGAAATACACTTCCAACAATAGGTATTTTAGCTGCCATTGCTGGATTTGAAAGTCCTATAGTTAAAATAGCAATTAAAGAAGCTGCAGTAATCCCCAAATTTCTTCTGATGCTTTTTTTCCTTTTCATATTTTTTACATCAATAGCTCTTTGTACGCCCATATCTATAAAATCATCTATATTATCTGGTATAGTAATATTTTCATAGTTCTTATTCATTTAAAAAGTCCTCCTTTAAAATTTTACTCAAATCATTTTTAGCTCTTTTTAAGTGACTTTTAACAGTGTTTTCGGGTATGTCCATAATATAAGAAATATCTTTTAATGGCAGATCATTAAAATACTTAAGAATTATTACTGATTTATAGCTATTTCGTAATTTATCAATTGCTTCATATAAATCAAGCTTTTCCTCAGTAGATATTAATTCTTCTTTAAGAAAAATGGCATCATCATTTAAATAAGTAACTTTGTCATTTTTTCTTATTGTATTTATACATTCATTTATTACTATTTTGGTTATCCATGTTTTAAAAACACTTTCTTTTTTTAGCTTTTTTATATTAAGAAATGCCTTATAAGTGCTTTCTTGTAATATATCTAAAGCAATCTGTTCATTTTTTACATAACTATAAGCAATTTTATAAAGGTACATTTTATTTTCCTTTATTAAAGTTGTAAATGCCTTAGAATCTCCCTTCATGGCCATTTTTATTAAACTATTTTTCATTAGACTTTTATCATCAAGTCTATATACTAATGTATTATCATTAATCATATTATCTCCTTACCATAATAATTTTTATTTTCATGTCTAGATACCACAAGTTCTAAAAATAATAATACGCTTTGTTTTAAAACCGTGTTGATATTGTTATATAAATCTCATGGACAGTGAAATCCATATAGGAAACTCGACTCATATGCATTCGCTGAGTAAGTTCGAGGAACAAAATATAAAATTTTGACTCTTACTTAACAATTGTTTTAATGCATTATTACATTTATTAGACAATTAATACATATAAAAAGTTGCAAAAAATAAAATGCTTTTATAATAACTTATTTTGTCATTATAAAAGCATTTATTAGAATGGCTATGTTTTAAAATAGTGTTGATATTTTAATATAAAGGCGAACTGGCATTGGAATTTGATTTGTAGAACTCTTAATGAATATTTGTACTATTCATTGCTTGTCACAATCTTTGATTGGGAGCATGCATTAATAGGACTAATATTCGTTTTAGAGTTCTTAAAGTGAATTCCACTGTCCATGAGCTTTATATTACAATATCAACATTCACTTAAAACATAGTCATTAGATTATATAAGTTCCAATAAAGTTTGTTCATTAATATAAATCTTAGAATATTTATAAACAATTATTTAATATTACGTATATATCTTTATTTACATGTATTTTCTCTTTTGGAATCTAGAATTATCCAATCAACAGAATCAAGTTTCTCCATAAATGCATCCATACCATTTTGCAACTTATATTCAATTTCTTCCTTATATAAAGGAAGCACGTAATATATATTAATTCTATTACCATCATTTGTATTTATTACACTGATTTCTTCTTTAAACATATTAAATATAACACCATTTAAATCTGTATTTTCTGCATATGGATCATATGTTTCATAATTTGGTACAGTATGTCCATATGCAAACCATGTATTATATTCATGAGGAAAACGTGCCATCTGTTTCATTAATCTTATAGGCCAATAGTTATTCTCATCTTTTATGCTTTGCTCTGTTAAATCCCAGTCTTCAGGTAAAAACATCATTAATTCTGACCTATAATATAAATCTCTTTTATCTTCTGATATTTCATCTGGGAGAGTCATAGGCATACTACTCATACCAGTTGTAAATAATACTTTAAAAGGCTGATTTTCTATTGGTTCCATAATTGTTATATCAATATGTACAATATCAGAAATTAACTCATGAAAAGTAGAAGATTCCCTTCCTGGAAAAGCTTCATTGAAATGTTTTGTAATTTCTTCTGCATATGGTGTAAATACTACATTATCCTCATCACTTACTGGTTCCTTATATCTATAAATATTTGTCCCATCTTCTGAAGTACCTTCTGATTTACCACCAAAGATCTTTTTAAATATGTTTTTCATTTATGCTCCTACTTTCTATTATCTAAATTTATTCCAACTTTTGTGAGGTAACAGTTACTTTACAAAAATTGGAATTTAGTCAATATGCAACCATTTCATTATAACAATTCATTTCCTCATCTACAATATATTCAATAATATTGCCAAATTCAAATTTTCATTGATACTTTTTTATAAAAATTAAGGATAGACTAAAATAAGCCTACCCTTTAATGTAATTTCTGATGTATCTTTTTCTAAAAATGTTAGCCATCTTTGATATTAATAAAGACTATTCCAGTCTTTGTAAGACAACAGGCGCCTTACAGAGATTGGAAGCTTTCTGACTATTTTTGTTGCTATTTAACACAATTTATTAAGATTATTCAATAGATTTACTACGCATTATGCTCATTTATGCATATATGTTTTTTTAGCCACTGTCTGAAAAATTGCAGTTGTTCTTCAGTATGAAAATAGTGTTCTCCATTCTCCATTACTTCCAAATTACAGTAAAAACGTTGTACAAACCCAGATATCACATCGAATTCACACATATTATCTTCTGAACCATAGAGAATTGAAGTTGGTTTGTCCCAAGTGGCAATAGGATGTTCTTTCACATAGCAATAGTAATCCCAATAAAGTATATGTCCATTTGGCATTGAAATTTCCTTTTCTGATTTTAATCTATCCTCACTTACATTAAACCATGTCATCATATTATTTATGATATGTTCCATGTTTACTATTGGAGAAAGAGACAAACACTGTTTCAAGGGCTCATGGCTATACGCAAGTAAACTAAAATATGCTCCCATACTGCTAGCAAAAACACCTATATTATTTGATAATGACTTTGCATAACGCATAAGAGTATCAAGATCCTTAACACAATTTTGAACCTTGCATGGATAATTTTCAGCCTTACGTTCACCATGTTCAGGCAAATCGAAACTAAGCACTTGATAACCTCTTGCTGTTGCTTCTTCTGCAAATACAACAATAAAGTCGTCTGCCTTATTTGACATATTACCATGCACTACTACGAATAATTTATCTGATTTTTCCCCCCACAAAATTGTAGGTATATTTTCTATTTTTAAATTTTGTTTTATCATTGATTCTAAACTCCTTTTACTATAGAGTTCACTACCGAAACCCTACAGTAAGATTATAACTTCATTTCTCCTACGTTATCTAGTTCATAAATAATTCTGTATTAAAGTTGTCTGTTTTTACACTAACAAATTAAAAAGGGCATTTTTATATCATATAAATACATGATATAAAAACACCCTTTTCAATTATATTAATTGTTTTTCTGCTCTAATTATTCTTCTAATACTATACTCAGTGAGATAAAATTGTTCAGTAAGTTCTTCAACAGACACCCCTTGCCTATATCTATTAAAAATCTCCTTATTCCTTTTATTCAAACTATTTTTTATACCACTGTTTTCCCCCCAGGCTTTTTTATTATCACTTTTCCTAGGTATATACAGATAACCACCATCTACATATTGTTGAATTAATTCAATAATATCCTGTGGCAATATATTTTGTGCCTTTTCGTATTTCATAATCCTTGCTCCTATCTACATTTAGTCTGTAAATAATGAAAGCAAAGTCTACACAAAAACATTTTAGGCACTTGAAAGAAAATAATAGACCAAAGATGCGTCGTATATTTGGTCTATTATTTTTTTGAATGTACCTTAGCCTAAATCAGTCAAAATTCGGCTCCAAGCAAGACCTTGTTCTGTATTTTCATGTAGTCTTTGCACGGAGCCTTGGCTAACAGCACGTTTTGATACATATCTCATACATATTTCTCCCTTCCCTCTACTCATTTTTCTTTGCTACACGTAAAAACTACATTAATTATAACATAAGCCAATTTCATCAACTCCTTTAATGTAGTTTCAGATGTATCTTTTTCTAAAAATGTTAGCCATCTTTCAATATTAACAAAAACTATTCCAGTTTTTGTAAGGCAGCAGGTACCTTACAGAGATTGGAAGCTTATCTTTGTTGCTAATATTTTTTATATAAATATAGCTAGTAAAACTTAATACATTTTACTAGCTACTTTTGTAATATATAGATTTATATATTGAAGTTTTTCCTGAACCATTAACACCTGCAAAAATTGTATAAGTCGGCATATTATTTACCTATTACCTTTGCTTGCTCTTTTTGCAAATTCAAACCATTCTTTAGCTATACCTTTGTTATCCATAAAGTTTAACTCCCTGAAGTAAAATTTCATGTTCCATAGTGCACTCCAATTTAGCTCTTTCATTAAACTCATCACTATAATAAACTAACAAATCAACCGGCATTGTTGCCACTTTAGATATTGATTTTCTTATTAATTTCATAATTTCTATTTTTCTTTTGCTCTTATCATTCGTTACTATACATATATCTAAATCACTATCTTCATTAGGATTTCCATATGCATAAGATCCAAATAGATATATAAAATTTACATCTGAAACTTGATTTATTTCTTTTAATAAATTTTCTAACTCAATCTTCACATTATATGGCATAAATTTCACCTACCTATCTACGCTATATTACTTTACTTTGATTATACACTATAATCAAACCTTATAATCACTATATTTTATAAAAAATAAGATAGACTTCTTTTAAAGCCTATCTATATTTTAAAGTTCTTCAATTTTAGGCACATTCAAAAAAATAACAAGTCAATATGCCAATGTCATTTAGATAAGGATTTATCCTTGTCAAGATCATCTAAGGATATTGAAAATATTCTTAGGTGACTTTTTTGTCTTACTATACATGCTA
>NZ_FOMG01000064.1 GCF_900112485.1 Clostridium uliginosum | reverse complement strand
TATTATATCCTTGTATAATTAAGTTGTAAATTTAATAAAAAACTATTTATATTTCTAACGAACATTTCACTTCTTATATTTTTTAATATTCTTATTTATTACCTATCTTATGCATTATAATCAATTTACATTTCGTATTTAAATGGTTTTTTATATTAATTCCAAAAAGGAATCTAACCAAACTTAATATAGTTTAGTATAATACTCCTGAATAGAAGATAGATGTGATATCCTTGGGAAGCTTTTTTAGTTCATACCCGCAAAATAGCGTATCATTCCATCAGGTAGAATTCTATGTTTAGCTGGTTGGGTTTCCCTTTGGGAATTACCCGTGTCACAAACAAGGTTATAAGCTATCTGATAGAGTGGAAGTTCTATTCTATCTCAAATTAAATTTAAAGGAGATATATACTATGTCTAAATTTTTTTATAGTCCTGTAGTAGGAATTGATGTTTCAGCTGATTTTTCATATGTTGCAATACTCGCACCGAATGGTGACGTTTATAAGAAATCTTTTAAGATAAAGCATGATGCCAAAGGATTTGATCACTTAGTTAATGAAATAAAAAAAGTGGAAAAAGAGTTTAACATGAAAACAGGCATTTTCATGGAGTCCACTGGTGTGTACCACTTATCTCTTTTCCACTATCTAAATAAAAATTTTGACAACACATTTGTTATCAATCCACTCATTACTAAGTGTAACAAAAATATGGATATAAGAAAAGTGAAAAATGATAAAAAAGATGCTTTATCTATTGCAACAATAGGAAAATTTCAAAATATTAAGTTATCTCAATCACTTGATCTTGATATTTTCCTTTTGAAAAATCTAGTTAGAGAATATTATAAACTTACAGATAGCTGTTCGACATTTAAAAAGAAGCTATCTGCTGATTTACGAGTTATTTTTCCAAATTATAGTACAATATTTTCAAAACCAACTTCTAATACATCAATTGCAATTTTGAGTAGTTATCCAACTCCCAAATCAATATTAGATGCACCTAAAGAAGATATAATTAAAATTCTCATTGAAAATTCTAGAAGGAGTTTATGTTGGTGTGAAAATATGTATTCTAAGCTCATTAATGCTGCCAAAGAAGCAGATATCATTGGCGTACCGCTGAACGGTCTAGCTGTTAAAATATCGAGTTCTTTGACATTAATAAAAACTTTCAAATCAGAAATCAATACTTTATTAAGTGAAATCAATACTTTACTTGAATCATCTGAATTTCCTAAATCTATAAAAGAAAATATCGAACTAATAGATTCTATTACAGGTATAGGACATTTGACAGCTATTACATTAATAGCTGAAATTGGTGATATTAATGGCTTTATTAAACCTAAACACCTTGTCGCATTCTTTGGTGTTGATAGCTCAGTTAATCAATCTGGTAAATTTGAAGGCGATCAAAATAGGATTTCGAAACGTGGAACCCGAATAGGTCGAAGAGCATTATATGCTGTATCACTTGCTTCAATAAGACGTAATCGAAGTGGAAATCCCACAAATGCAATATTATTAGACTATTATCAAAATAACCTTAAAGGTAAGAAGCCTAAAATTGCTTTAGTTGCTATAATGCGTAAAATTATTAACTACATTTTTGCTGTGCTTAGAAATCAAAAGCCCTTTGAACAAAGAGATCCTAAAATACATAAACAAATGTTTTTAGAAAATACTTCTCTAAGCAAGATAGCTTAATTAAATTCCATTTTTTGTAACCGTTCGTGTTTTCAAACGGTTTGTTTTATATGCACTTTTTTATATTTGAATTTTTTTAAAATTTACTTGACTATTATTAGCTGGTCTA
>NZ_FOMG01000030.1 GCF_900112485.1 Clostridium uliginosum | reverse complement strand
AAGCAATCACTTAATCAAGTGGGTGCAATAGTAGGTGAATTAAAAGATAAAATTAATGTAGTTCAAGAACAAATGACTTATAATAACCAAAAATCCCAAGAGGGAAATAATATTGTTAATGAAACAGTTAAAGGATTAAATACTATGAGTTCAAATTTAAAGTTATTTAGCAATAATATTATGGATATAAGCAAAGCATCTTCTACATTATTTGTAGAGACTAAAAATATAGTTCAATTTAATGAAGAAGTATCTAATGTAACAAAAGATACAATATCAAAATATAAAATGGTAACAGAGGAAATAGCACAAAGTGCTGCTGCTAGTGAAGAAATCGAGGCTAATATAAATGAGCTTAGAAATGTTGCCACAGATATGAATAAACTTATAGAATAAATTTACTTTTTTGCCCTTACATAAAAATTTTTCGGGTGGAGCTTTATACTCTAGATAAATTTAGTTAAGGCTGATATATTACATTAAATAGATACAAAAAGAACAAATCAAGGTGTGCAATACCTTGATTTTTTTCTATGAATATTCAATTATTTGATGTTTACTAATATAATTATAAATTTTCAAGGTACAAGTTAACCAATAAGATGCCTAATATAAACTGTAATACTTACCCACATATATTCATTCATTTGCTTTCATATGCCTCAATTAAGGTATTTACTGATTTTCTTTAAAACACTACTTTTTCTTTGGTTTGCAGTAGAGTAACATATGTTTTTCCAATAAGCATAAGTTCTAACTGAATTATTTTTAAAAAAGATAAATTCAACGAGTTCTTTTTCATTTTCACTTAATTCATTAATAGCATTGCTAATTGATTCATGATCACATTTATCACATAAAATATCATCTAAAGCAGCCATTTCAGAAGGTAGTGTATGTTCTAAATTATCTGATAAAATAAGAGCTTCATAACCTTCAGCAGAACTTCTAGTTTTAGCTCTTTTAATTAAATCGTTAATACCATTTTTAATTCCATTTGTAGCATAAGCAACAAATCTATGATTATCTAAATTATATAGAGAAACACATTTAAATAAAGTCTTGTAACATTCATTTTGAATGTCATAATTATCATATCCATCAATGAAGGTTTTTTTAGAAATGTTAAGTATCAAAGGTTTAAATTCATTAGCTAAATTTTCTTTAGATAACATATCATTATTCTTAGATTTTAATACTAAATCCTCAATATATTTATAATTCATAAAAATCACCTTAATATTTATTTGGAAAGGTGTCTATTTCTTAATCTATATGGTGTAGAATGATTTTTTTATGAAATTTACCACTGGGGCACTTAAAACCATTTAGATTTCTAGTTACAACATATATTTTAGCATTAGGCACAATCAAAAAATAACAAGTCCATTTGCCAGCCTATTTTCATCATAGGAAGCTCGACTCGCATACGCTCACTGAGTAAGCTATTCACACAAAATCATAGATTTTGGTTCTCTGCTCATCGGCAAATTTACCTAATAGGCCCGCTATGAGGGCAATTCGTCTCCTTGCCTGATTAAAAATATTCATGGCAACTTTGGACTTGTTATATATTTCCATGTGCCTTAAGAAAAAAATTCTTTCCATAATAAGTATATATGATTTAAGACGATATATTTTATATTTAAAAAGACAAAATATAAAAAATTGCTTTCTTTTAATATCAACACTCTGATAAAATATTAAAAAGTTAAGTATAAAATATTAAAAATGTAAAATAAGATACATAAAATTAATACACTAAAATATAATAAAGACCTCAAAAAAATCTCAGAGGATCAGTGATTGAAAATTTATTTCGGTAAATTAAGTAGCAAACCTTCTAAAATCTCTAACCTAGAAGCTATATCGCTATCATCAATAGTTCCTCGTTTTAAAGAGACATCATCAACATCTGAAAGAGATTTTGAAGCTACTAATAAAGCTACATTACTGCTAATATTAATTAAAAAATTAGCTATAAAGGATGCATCGGCTGATGGATAACATTTATAAATTGCAAGCGCTATGGCATTAGCAGCAATCAAAGATTCCTCAGGTGACAAATCTTTTATTAACATATATGCCTCCCAAAAGAGTATTCTAAATATATTATATGATTTTATAATTAGTTGTTGCACTAATAATGGATATTCAAAAAAATAACAAGTTAACATACTAGTCTATTTTGTGTCATACTTCGTCGGTATATTCACCTAATAGCCCGCTATTAGGCAAACACACCTCCTTGTCTGACGCAAAATATACATCGTATCTTTGACTTGTTATTTTATTTCACATCCCTAAGGGATATTCAAAAAAAGAATAGACTTTTTAAATGTGCCTTAAATTGTTATTTTTTTGAATATGCTTTATTATCTCTGGGGAAGATAAACCTATCTATTAAATACAACAAATATGTTAGGCATATAAAAGAAAATAGACTAGCGTATTGAGTTATTGTTTTTGTGAATATGATTTATTAAAATTACAAAAAAACAAATGAAATTACAATTATAATAAAAATAATCCTAAAATAAACATAAACCATAAATGTTATTTATTAAATAGTATTAAATATGCTATAATTTATATATTATTAGGCATATTCAAAAAATAATAGAGCAGTACGCTTGTCTATTGTTTTATGTGCCTTATAAAATAAATTGCATTATTTTAGATATATGTAATTTATTTACTTTTAAAAAACAAGGCTATGTTTTAGAGGAGTGTTGATATTGTTATATTTTTGTAAAGTGGGCATTGAAATTTGACTTTTAGAACTCTTAATGATTATTGTCACCTTTTCTGCTTGTCCGAAGCTTGCCTTTGGAGCAAGCTAAAAGGGGACTATACTCATTTAGATGTTCTTAAGTTCAATTTCTTAGCCCATTTTACAATATATAACAATATAAACACGGTTTTAAAACAGCGCCAAAAATAATTAATATATGACAAATAACAAAATAAAGAGATACTAAAGGAGTTGCATTCTATTGGGGAAAAAATTTAAAAGAGTATTAGTTGCAAACAGGGGTGAAATTGCAATAAGAATTTTCAGAGCTTGTCATGAACTAGGTATAAGAACAGTGGCTATATATTCAGAAGAAGATAAACGTTCTCTTTTCAGAACTAAGGCCCATGAAGCATATTTGATTGGGAAAAATAAAGGGCCAGTTGAAGCTTATTTAAATATCGATGAAATTATTAGTCTAGCTCTTAAAAAGCATGTTGATGCAATACATCCAGGATATGGTTTCTTATCTGAAAATCCGGAGTTTGCTAGAAAATGTGAAGAGTCTGGGATAGAATTTATAGGTCCAAAATCAGAAATGATGGAAAAATTAGGTGACAAGATTAAATCAAAGATAGTAGCTAAAGAAGTTGGAGTTCCTGTAATACCAGGAGTAGAAAAACCAATAGGTTCAGAAGAAGAAGCTATTGAGTTTGCTGCAAAGTGTGGCTATCCTGTTATGTTAAAGGCTGCTGCTGGTGGTGGCGGTAGAGGAATGAGAATAGTAAGAAGTGAAAATGAAATTCTTGATTCTTTTAGAAGTGCTAAAAATGAAGCTAAAAAAGCTTTTGGTATAGATGATATGTTTATTGAGAAATATTTAGAAGGACCAAAACATATCGAGATTCAGATTTTAGGAGATAAATTTGGTAATGTAGTGCATCTTTATGAAAGAGATTGCTCTATTCAAAGAAGACATCAAAAGGTTATTGAAATTAGTCCAGCATTATCTTTAACAGAGGAAAAAAGAGAAGCTATATGTGCTGATGCACTTAAAATAGCGAGATCTGTTAATTATCAAAGTGCAGGAACTTTAGAATTTTTAGTTGATATGCATGGTGATCATTACTTTATTGAAATGAATCCAAGAGTGCAAGTAGAACATACTATTACTGAGATGACTACTGGGATAGATATAGTTCAAAGTCAAATTTTAATAGCACAAGGGTATAAGTTAGATTCTAAAGAAGTAGGAATATATTCTCAAGAAGATATAATACCAAGAGGATTTGCAATTCAATGTAGGGTAACTACGGAAGATCCTGCAAACAATTTCTCACCAGATACTGGGAAAATAGATATTTATAGAAGTGGTTCAGGATTTGGTATAAGACTTGATGGAGGAAATGGATTTGCTGGTGCAGTAATAAGTCCTTATTATGACAGTTTGCTTGTAAAAAATACTGCATATTCAAGAACTTTTGAAGATACTGTTAGAAAATCTATACGTGCAATTAAAGAATTAACTATAACAGGTGTTAAAACTAATGTAGATTTCTTAATTAATGTATTAAATAATGAACAGTTCCAAAAAGGTGAATGTGATACTAACTTTATATCAGACAATCCACAGTTATTTGATATAACACCAAGAACTGATGAAGAGCTTAGAATTTTAAAATTCACTGGACAAAAAATAGTAAATGAAACTAAAGGAAATAAAAAAGAATATGATGTACCTGTTATTCCTAAAATAGAAACTTTAGAGGGTTTAAGTGGTACTAAACAAATATTAGATGCACAAGGTCCAGAAGGCGTAGTTAAATGGATAAAGGATCAGAAAAAACTGCTTCTTACAGATACAACAATGAGAGATGCACAACAATCTTTAATGGCAACTCGTGTTAGAAGTAGAGATATGATAAACATTGCAAAGGCAACAGCTACTTATGGAAATGATTTATTCTCTCTTGAAATGTGGGGTGGAGCTACTTTTGATACTGCATATAGATTCTTAAAAGAGTCTCCATGGGAAAGACTTGAAGAGTTAAGAAGAAGAATACCTAATGTTTTATTCCAAATGCTTATTAGAGGAGCAAATGGTGTAGGATATAGAAATTATCCTGATAATGTTATAAGGGAATTCATAAAACAATCTTCAAATAGTGGAATAGATGTATTTAGAATTTTTGATTCACTTAACTGGTTAAAAGGTATAGAAACATCATTAGATGAAGTATTAAAGTGTGGAAAAGTAGCAGAAGTTTGCTTATGTTATACTGGCGATATTTTAGATACTAGTAGAGATAAATATAGTCTTAAATATTATGTAGACAAAGCTAAAGAAATTGAACATATGGGTGCACATATACTTGCTATAAAAGATATGTCAGCTCTTCTTAAACCTTATGCAGCTAAAAAGCTTATTAAAGCATTGAAAGAAGAAATTTCAATACCAATACATTTACATACTCATGATACTACAGGTAATGGTGTTGCTACTGCATTAATGGCAGCAGACGCAGGTGTTGATATTATTGATACAACTTTTAATAGTATGTCAGGACTTACAAGTCAACCAGCATTAAATTCAATAGTTGCAGCTCTTGAAAATACAAATAGAGATACAGGTATTAATTTAAATGGAATTCAAAAGCTATCTGATTATTGGGGTGCTGTAAGACCAGTTTATAGTGAATTTGAATCAGATTTAAAATCAGGAAGTGCTGAAATTTATAAATATGAGATACCAGGTGGACAATATTCAAACTTAAAACCACAGGTTGAAAGTTTTGGAATAGGACATAGATTCAACGATATAAAGAAGATGTATAAAAAAGTAAATGATATGGTTGGAGATATAATAAAGGTTACTCCTTCATCAAAAATGGTTGGAGATATGGCTATATTTATGGTTCAAAATGACCTAACACCTGAAAATATATATGAAAAAGCAGGGAATATGGCTTTCCCAGATTCTGTAGTTTCATATTTTAAAGGAATGATGGGTCAACCAGAAGGTGGATTCCCTAAGGACCTTCAAAAGCTTGTTCTAAAAGGTGTAAAACCTATAACTACTAGACCAGGTGAATTATTACCACCAGAAGACTTTAATAAGATTGAGGAATATCTAAAAGAAAAGTATAACTATGAGCCATCAAAGAAAGACTTAATAAGTTATGCATTATATCCAGATGTATTTGAAGAGTTCCTAAAATTTGTTTCAGAATATGGTGATGTAAGCCGTATGGGTAGTGATGTATTCTTCCATGGATTAGCTGAGGGAGAAACTAGCGAAATTGAGATTGCAGAAGGTAAGACAATGATTGTCCAATTAATTGAAATAGGTAAGTTGGATAATGAAGGAAACAGAACTTTAGAATATGAAGTTAATGGAAATAGAAGAAAAATAAAAATACAAGATAAAACTGAGAGAATTAGAAATGATTTAAGCGAAAGTATAGCTTCTAAAATGGCTGATCCTTCAAATAAATTAGAAATTGGAGCAAGTATTCCAGGAAATATAATTAAGGTACTTGTAAAAGAAGGTCAAGAGGTTAAGGAAGGCGAGAGCTTAATCGTAATAGAAGCAATGAAAATGGAAACAAATATTGTTGCTAGTATTTCAGGTGTTATTGAATCTGTATTTGTAAAAGAAGAACAACAAGTTAAAACAGGAGAATTATTAGTAAAAATCAAATAAGTAATTGTAGAATAAGCATAGTTATTGATTTAAGGTGAAATTTTCACCATATGTGATAAATATGCACTCATTAAGGGTCAGTCTCAAAATAGAGACTGACCCTTTTTTTATGTTGAAAAGATTTTAAAGTAGTTGTTTTAGATGCTATTTCATCTTGTAAACATCTTCCTTTTTGTAATATCCAGTATTGTAAGATCCACTATCTATAAAAATTGCATCTATATTAGTCTTATCTACAGCTATTGGTGTAAGAAGAAGCGTGGGTACATTTCTTATAGTAGTAGTTATATCTATAGGTTCGCCCTTAGCTAATTTTATTGCAGCGTCTATAGCAGTCCTAGCTAATTCTCTAGAATCTTTTAATACGGTCATTAATTGAGTTCCTTGAACTATTCTTTGAGCTGCACTTAAATCTCCATCCATTCCTGTTACTTGAACCTTCCCTGCTAAACCCTGCGATTCTAATGCTTGAATTGCAACACCTGCGGTAACATCATTTGGTGCTAATATAGCATCAATTTTATTCTTATTAGCAGCTAAAGACTCTTCTACTATTTTAAGAGCATTCTTTGGATCCCAGTTATCCACTGCTTTATCTGTAACTATCTTTATAGCATTTATATCCGCTAATGGTTTTATATATTTCATTGCACCTTCCTTTATTAACGCGGAATTATCATCATTTGGATCTCCTGACATAATAATATAATTCCCCTTTGGAACTTTCAGAGTAAGAAACCTTCCTTGGAGTTCTCCAATTCTTATACCATTAAAAGCAATATATAGATCTACATCACTATTTTTTATAAATCTATCATAAGCTATTACCTTTATTCCTGCTTTTTTAGCTTTTTCAACCATAGCTGCTGATGCTACTGAATCTGTAGGAGCTAAAATTAATATATCTATCCCCTGTGATATTAGATTATCTACTTGCAAAGCCTGTTTAGCTACATCAGTATCAGCATTTTCAATCTTTACAGTAACACCTTTTTCTTTAGCTAATTTTTCCATAAGTTCCTTATCTCTAATCCATCTATCTTCTCTTTGGGAAGGTAAAGATATACCTATTACTATCTCCTTTCTTTTTAGAGTTTCATCTATAAAATAACTATTAGAATTATATTTTTGTAATATTACTAGTTTTTTTATGTTCAAGATATCTTTTTCAACATAACAAATTGGTACAAAAAAAATATCTGGCATTGATAGGTACATATTTAACACCTTCTTAATTATTAATATAATAATTAACATATGCATGTTATACGCATTTATTTCAAATTACTTTATATTATAGTATTTGAACAAGTAGTGTTGTGATAATAATATCAATACTCTTTTAAAATATAGCTAAATTTTTTAATCAGTAGAGTATAATACCATTAATAATGGACATACTAATTTTGTAAAAAATACTGCATTAGGCATTGTAAAATAGATAACTAGTCAAAGATTCTTATAATTTTTTGACAGCTAAATAAGGAAGTTAATGCTGATGTTATTAGCTACCTTTACTGACTTAAGCGCATTCAAAAAAATAATAGAACAGTATTCTTGTCTGTTGTTTCTTTCATGTGCATTAGTATAGTACAAAAAAGACAAGAGGACTGACTAGTTATTTATTTAGATATGCCTCATAGGAGGAGTTTAAATGACAAAAGATAGTCAACCTGATAATAAAATAGCAAGAATGGAAAAATGTAATTATCAAACACCTATAACTGAAGAGGGACATAATCATAATCCAAATGCAAAACATAAATCTATAAAAAAAGAAGGATTCTCAAGCCAAAAATTCAACAGGTTTGGTAATTAGGCATTGGAAAATTGTATTTAGTATTTCTTTGAATGTGCCTAAAGTTGTCCCCAAATTGTTTGTTCAGAACTTACCATTTAGAACAAACTGTTTTGGGGCTATATTTATTTAGGCAGTTTTAGTTTAGAGTTAAATAAAAGAAACTAAAAAAATAGGATAAATAATTGTGAATAAACATTGGAAAATTGTGCTTAGTATTTCTTTATTTGAAGTTGTTCCAAAATGATTTGTCTAAAGCTTGTCTTTGGAACAAACAGTTTTGGGTACAATTTCAAATATTTAGAAATACTTAGTACAATTTTCCTAGTTTTATGTAATAATTATTTCTCCTATTTCTGTTTTCTTATATTTTCTAACGTGCAGTCTTCTTTTTTTTATAATAAGAAAGTGTAGCTCTTTTAGGAACTGGAATTGATTTACTTTTACTTGTGCTAATTCTTTGAGAAATATAAATTCCTGAATGCCCGGAAAACAAATAACTTACTGCACAAGCCATAAACATATACTCAGCATTTTGAGAACCAAACATTTCTATACCTAAAATAAACGATGTAATAGGTGCGTTTGTTGCACCAGCAAATACTCCAATAAGACCTAGTGAAGCTAAAAATGATGGTGAAACATTAAGTATACTTGATAAAGCATTTCCAAATGTTGAACCTATTACAAATAAAGGAGTAACTTCACCTCCTTGAAAACCAGTACCCAAAGTAAGTGATGTAAATATAAGTTTTATTAAAGATGTAAAAGGCGTAATCTGTTTAGTAAATGAGTCTGTAATTAATGGAAGACTAAGTCCTAGATAATCTCTTGTACCTATAATGTATGTAAGAGCAATTATTATAAATCCACCAACCATGCTTTTTATTACTGCATTTTTAAAGCGAGAAGAAAATATATCTTTTAATTTATGAGTTAATTCACTAAATAATTTGCTTATTAATCCAAATAAAATTGCTGCAATAATAACCTTAAAAACTATTATATATGTAATATCTGGAACGTCTGTTATAGCATAGTGTGCATGATGAATACCTAAAGATTCTGTTACTAAACATCCAACAAAGGATGCAGTAAAACATGGAATTAGACCACCATACCTCATAGTTCCAAGTGCTGCTATTTCTAATCCGAAAATAGTACCAGCAAGCGGAGTACCAAATACTGAACCAAAACCACTACTAATCCCACACATTAGAATAATCTTGGCATCTCTTTTATCTAATTTAAATAAATTCCCAATAGCTTCTGATATACTTGACCCTATTTGAACACCAGTACCTTCTCTTCCAGCAGATCCTCCAAATAAATGTGTTATAAAAGTACCTAAAAAAACTAAAGGTGCCATACGCAAAGGTATATTATCAGCATTTTCATTAAGTTTATCTATAATTAAATTATTACCTTTTAAAGAATTCTTGCCATATTTGGAATATAAAAAACTGACAAAAGCACCTCCGATTGGAAGAAGAAATAATAACCATGGATTGTTAATTCTTAAAGTTGTTGCAATATCAAGACTTTTTAAAAATAAAGCAGCAGCACATCCAGTTAAAATCCCAACAATCGTTCCTAAAAAAATCCACTTTAAAAATGACATTCCAAGAATTGTGCTGTTATTAGCGTTTTTAAGAAATATAATTTTCTTTTGTTCTTTGGTTTTTTTTTCGTTCATAAATTTTCTCCTATTCTATTGAATATATATATTATGTTTCAAACTTAAATTAATAGTCATGCTTTAAAATAGTGTTGATATTTTAATATAAGGCATATTAAAATAAATAACGAGTCAGTATGTTAGTCTATTTTGTGTCATACTGCGTCAATAAAGTCAACCCAGAGCTTGCTATGCGTTAATTTCATTTCCTTGTCTGATGAAAAATATCCATGGCAACTTTGGACTTGTTATTTATTTTCATGTGCCTAATTAATAAAAAGACTCCTACAAAATAACGATTTCTCGCTCTTTTGTAGGAGTCATTAGCATTAGGCGCATTCAAAAAAATAAACTAGCATATTGCCTTGTCATATTTTTGAATATGTTTTATGCGGTTAAAGGCGAACTCCATCACCTAAATATATTTGTTATTTTAACATGCTTGTTTATAAGTATCAATATTTGTTTTTTGGCAAAAGTATTAATATATAATATTAAGTTTAATATTAAACGATATCATTAAACAATACCTTTATATGTTTATTATCTAGTGGTAATGAGATGCCAAGAGATATTTTAAAAAGTATAATTGATAATTCTAATGAATATGAAATAATAAAAGATAATTTGGAAAGACTAAAAAATGTTGAAAGATTTAAGGAAAGAAAAATGTGTCAAATGTTTTATGATGAAATATTTGACATTATTTTAACTCAGTGCTAAACTAAGCAGATTATCACTCATCAGTGAAGAGTGATAAAAAGATACAAATGCATAAAAGTATTAAAGTCACTTTTTTATTGAAGTGACTTTTTTATAAATTTAATTATACAAATTTATCCAAAAAATAATAAAATTTACAGGAGATGATATTAAATGGGAGATAAAAACCCGAAAAAAATGAAAAAAAAGAAGAAAATAGTTGAGAATGTTACTGCACAAGCAATAATTGGAAGTGAAGTAGCTTCAACAAAGAAATCTAAAAAATAACAACAAGAGAATATATTTAGTAATGTGAAAGAAAATAACAAGTCAAATATGCAACATATTGACTTGTTATTTTTTTTAATATTCTCTATTCTTCTTTTTCAAAATCAGATTTTCCAACTCCACATAATGGACATACCCAATCTTCAGAAATATCTTTAAATTTTGTTCCAGGTGCAACTCCATTATCTGGATCACCTATTTCTGGGTCATAAATATAACCACAAACTGTACAAATATACTTTTCCATAATAAACTCCTCCTTGTATAATTTAGTTATAAGGCATAATCAATTAAATAATAAGTCCATCTGTCAAGCTTATTTTTTATTATAGGAAGCTCGACTCTCATATGCCTAACATTTGATAAAAAACTATTTATCTTTCTAACAAACATTACACTTCTTATTATTTTTTAACGCTCTGTTTTAATATAGCGTTGATATTGTTACACACTGAACAATATGCAACAATATCAACACGGTTTTAAAACAGAGCCTTTTTGAATGTGCTTTATAGTTCTTTGACAACACTTTTTCCTAATTCTCTGCATCTATCTAATGCTTCTTCATCTGGATTCCACAATTCTTTTATTCCATCATTAATTAGATTAAACCCAGACTTTTTTAATTCCTCTGAGATTATTTTTACACTTTCACCGCTCCATCCATAACTACCAAAAGCTACACCTTTTTTATTTTTAAATTTAAGACCTTTAATCATTTCTAGTATTGCAGCTGTTGAAGATAGAATTCCATTATTTATTGTTGATGATCCAACAAGTACTATTTTTGACTTAAGTACTTCAGTAATAATATCATTCTTATCACCTCTAGATGAGCTCATAATTTTCACTGTAACATCTTTGTTTGCATGAGTTATTCCATCTGATATAGCCTCTGCCATGAATTTTGTTCCATTCCACATTGTGTCATAAATTATTGTGATTTGATTTTCTTGATAATCACTTGACCATTCTTTATATTTATTTACTATTTGCATCGGATTATCTTTCCATATAATTCCGTGACTTGGACATATCATATTAATAGGTATATCAAGGCTTAATAATTCTTCTATTTTTCTATAAACTTGTTTGCTAAATGGAGTTAAAATATTTGCATAATACTTTATTGCTTCTTGGAATAATTCCCCTTGGTCAACCTTATCATTATACATAAGCTCTGAAGCATAATGTTCTCCAAATGCATCATTACTAAATAAAATGTTCTCACCTGACATGTAAGTAAACATAGTATCTGGCCAATGAAGCATTGCAGCTTCTATAAATGTAAGTTTATGCTTACCAATGTCTAAAGTATCTCCAGTTTTTACAGTTACAAAATTCCAATCCTTATGATAATGTCCCTTTATTATTTTTTCTCCACTTTTAGTACAATAAATTGGAGTATTAGGTATTTCATTCATAAGGTCTAATAATGCACCACTATGATCAATTTCTGAATGGTTCATTATTATATAATCAATTTTATTTAAATCTACTTCCTTCTTTAGATTAGTAACAAACTCTTTAGAGAATGGTTGCCAAACAGTATCAATTAATACTGTCTTTTCATCCTTAATTAAATATGAATTATATGAAGAACCTTTATGTGTAGTATATTCCTCACCATGGAAATTTCTTAATTCCCAATCAATTTTTCCAACCCAAGTTACGTTATTATTAATTTTAAAACTCATATAAGAAACCTTCTTTCATATGCCTTAGGCATCTCCCAATAAATAACTAGTCAGTATTCTTGTCTAGTTCAAAAAATCCTAAGAATCTTTGACTAGTTATTTATTTTACAATGCCTTACTTAATTTATGTCCTTTAATATATATTACCACAAATATAATAATTATCAAATAATTATTATTAATTAGTTATTACTGTTGACGATAAATATTAACTTGTAATTTAATATTTATTATTAACTTATAATTAAATAATTATTATATATGTATAGTTAATAGTAAAATAATAAATATATAATTTATTATTTTACTATTAATTTTCAGATAAATGCTAAATATACTTAATAAATTTTTTAGTCCACTTTACAACATATAACAATATAAACAAAGTTTTAAAACAGCGCCATAAATTTAAATTAACAATTATTTTTAGAATATATATATAATAATAAGTTTTTTACTAATAAATTTATGAAAAAAAGGTTATAATTATATAAGGCATATTCAAAAAAATAAAAAATCAGTATGTTAATCTACTTTTTATCATACTGTGTTATTAAAATTAGCTAATAGATAAGCGGTGAGATTGCAGTTGTACAAGATATCGATAGCATCTTTAACTTGTTATTTTCTTTTATATGCATAATAAAAAATTTAGTAGTAGCTAAGTTCTATCCTTTATACACTTAGTTACAAATTAGGAGTGAAAATTATAAATAACAATAAAAGTAAAAGTAAAAGTAAAGTAAAAGTTATACCTCTTGGAGGTTTGGGGGAAATAGGTAAGAATATAACTGCCTTTGAATATGAAGATGAGATAGTAATTATAGATTGTGGATTAGCATTTCCAGATGAAGATCTTTATGGAATTGATCTTATAATCCCTGATGTAACATATTTAGTAAGAAATAAGGATAAGGTAAAGGGGTTTTTTATAACTCATGGACATGAAGACCATATAGGGGGATTGCCATATGTGTTAAAACAAATTAATGCGCCTATATATGGAACAAAGTTAACTTTAGGTTTAATTGAAAGTAAATTACAAGAGCATAATATACTTAATGATTGCACATTAAATATGGTTAATGCAGGTGATATTATAGAACTAGGTAATTTAAAAGTTGAATTTATTAGAACAAATCATAGTATAGCAGATAGTTGCTCTATTGCTTTACATACACCTGTAGGAGTAATTGTTCATACTGGTGATTTTAAAATTGATTTTACTCCAATTGGCGGAGAAACCATGGATATGCAAAGATATGCACAGCTAGGTAAGAGAGGTGTATTACTTTTAATGGCTGATAGTACTAATGCTCTTCATGAAGGTTACACAATGTCAGAAAAGACTGTAGGTGAAGCTTTAGAAAATCTTTTCACTAAGGCAGATGGAAGAGTAATAGTAGCTACATTTGCATCAAATATTCATAGAGTTCAGCAGATTGCGAATGCTTCTATAAAAAATGGTAGAAAGATTGCTTTTAGTGGAAGAAGTATGGAAAAAATAAGTGAAGTTGCTATATCACTAGGATATTTATTTATACCAAAAGAAATGATAATAGATTTAAATAAAATTAAAGATTATTCAAATGAGAGAGTTACAATAATTACTACTGGAAGCCAAGGCGAACCAATGGCAGCACTTACAAGAATAGCATCCGGAACTCATAGAAGTATTCAAATAGAAAATGGAGATATGGTTATTATTTCAGCAAGTCCAATACCGGGAAATCAAAAGGCCGTGTCTAGTGTTATAAATGATTTAACCCAAAAGGGTGCGAATGTAATCTATGGAGCAATAGAAGATATACATGTTTCAGGTCATGCTTGTCAGCAAGAGCTTAGATTGATTCATGCATTATTAAAACCTAAGTTCTTTATACCTGTACATGGTGAGTATAAGCACTTAATAAACCATGCTAAAATTGCAGAAGATATGGGCATGGATAAATCAAATATATTTATACTAGAAACAGGAGATGTATTTGAATTAGCTAGAAAAAAAGCACAAGTAGCTGGTAAGGTACAATCAGGAAGAGTTCTTATAGATGGAATGGGAGTAGGAGATGTAGGTAATATTGTACTTAGCGATAGAAAGAAATTAGCAGAAGACGGTATTATAACAGTGGTTATAGTTATAGATAGAGAAAATAAAACTATAATATCTGGACCAAATATTGTTACAAGAGGTTTTGTATACGTTAGAGATTCTGAAGAATTAATTAGAGATATTAGGAGAATAGTTGTTAAAAGTGTGGAGCGATGTCTTGATAATAATGTAACTGAATGGTCAGAAATAAAAAATAGTATAAGAAGAGAAGTAGATAATTTTGTATATACAAAAATGAAGAGAAGACCTATGGTTTTACCAATAATTACTGAAATATAATACGTATTTTAAATAAACAGAGTTCTTAGTTAATAAGAAAATCATCCAAGAAACTTAAGATTTTGGATGATTTTTTCATTTGATCATTTAATTATTAGCATTTGACAATAACAAAAATTATGAATAATATAATATTGGCAAATGCTAATAAAATTGGGAGATGGTTTTATGTCAGATTGTAATTCTTTTGGGAAAGTACTGATAAATTTTTAAAAGAAATGGATTTGAAGCTTTTAGGAGAACTTCCTATGTTGAATAGCATAAGTACTTTATCACAATGTGGATATGAAAATATTAATGAAAGTTTAGAGTTAATATTTGATCCTATAGTAAAAAAGATTATTAGTGATTTGGAATAGGGCACATGAAAGAAAATAACAAGTCAAAGATGATACGTATATTTTATTTTAATAAGAGGTACCCCTTGAAGGTTTAAGTTCAATAAATTATTTTTACAAGGATTATTTAGAATATAAATAAAAATACTAATGTAGTATTTCAATGTATAAAAAGATAAAAGTTATACAAAATATAATAGGAGGTGTTCTATTATGAATATAACTTTAACACAAAAAGAAAGAATGTTACTCGAGGATCAAAAAAGTCATGAACAAATTTGTATAGAAAAGTATTCTAATTATGCAAATCAAGCTCAAGACAATCAATTAAAACAAATATGTAAAGTTAATGAGCAGGTGGAAAGAACTCACCTTGACACTATTAATCAATTGCTAAGCGGGAATATTCCTCAAATGAATCAGCAGCAAAATCAAAACCCTATGCAAAATATGAATAATAATCAAACAGCAGGAGGTAATATATCTGATAAGGACATATGTTCGGATTTATTAATGACAGAAAAATATGTTTCTGGGACTTACGATACTACAATTTTTGAATTTAGAGATACTGGGGTTCGTGACGTATTAAATCATATACAAAAAGAAGAACAAAAACATGGAGAATCTATCTTTAAGTATATGGAGAGTAAAGGAATGTATACTGTTCAATAATATTTAAAATCTTAATAAAAGTACAAAAAGAGGTTTAGTTTAAAAAGCAAGATCTCTTTTTGTGCTTTTACTTTTGTAACAATAAATGTAATGTAATAGAAATTGTTTAGAAAAAAGTATATTAAATAAATAATCATCTAGTCTTTTTTCAAAACCTGTTATTAATTTAAGTAACAGGTTTCTTTACTGTCCTAAAACATATACAAACAAATAATGAGAAAGTATAATCATTATTGTAAAGGGTTTCTCGAGAAATTATCTTATTATAAGGAGGTAAAATAATGAAACAGAAAATAATGGATTCTCTTCAAAAATTTTCAAAAGGAATGTTTGTTCCAGTTTTAATTCTACCAATAGCAGGTATAATTATTGCCTTCGGAAATATATTAACTAATGCAAGATTAGCAGAATATATACCATTTTTAAAAAATGATATAGTGAATGGGTTTGGAAAGATGTTATCAGGATCTTTAGTATCAATATTAATAAATTTAGGAATAATTTTTTGTGTAGGTTTATCTATTGGATTAGCAAGAAAGAAAAAAGCGGAAGCGGGATTTACATCATTGCTTGTTTTCTTAGTATTTATAAATGCTATGAAGATATTTTTAGATATAACTAAGAGGTTAGTTCCACAAGATCAGTTAAGAGGTTCTGGTCAAGCGATGGTATTAGGAATACAGGTTCTTGATATGGGGGTATTCTTAGGAATTATTTTAGGAGTTGTTGTTGCTCTAATACATAATAAATATTGTGAAAAAGAATTTAATGGGGCTTTTCAGATTTATGGCGGATCTAGATTGGTTTTCATTATATTAATACCAGTAACGGTTATTTTAGCAGTTATTCTTAGCTATATATGGCCAGTAGTTCAAAATGGTATTTCGAGTTTGGGTAATTTTATAAATGCGTCTGGTAATTTTGGAATATTTATTTATGGTGCTTTAGAGAGATTGTTAATACCAACTGGATTACATCATTTAATTTATACTCCGTTTTTATACACTTCATTAGGTGGTGTTGCTGAAATTGGAGGACAAGTTTTTGAAGGAGCTAGGAATATTTATTTTGCAGAAATGGCAGATCCAAGTGTTACTCAATTGTCTGCTAGTGTTATTTGGGATGCTAGAGGATTAGCAAAAATGTTTGGATTAGTTGGAGCATGTTTAGCTATGTATCAAACTACATTACCTAAGAATAAAGCAAAGATAAAAGCTTTATTAATTCCAGCAGCGGTTACATCAATTTTGGCTGGAGTTACAGAACCTATAGAATTTTCATTTATGTTTGTTGCACCAATATTGTTCGTAATACACAGTATACTAAGTGGACTAAGTATGGTTGTTCTTAATGTATTTGGAGTTAGAGCTATAGGACCAAATGGAATAATAGATTTTCTATTATATAACTTACCATTAGGAATAGAGAAAACAGGATGGCCAATGTATCTACTTATAGGAGTAGGTGATTTTATAATTTACTACTTATTATTTAAATTCTTAATAAAGAAATTTAAACTTAAGACTCCGGGTAGAGAAGATGAAGGAGAAGAAACTAAACTTTATACAAAGAGTGATTATAAAGAAAAGAAGAATGGGGAAAAAGCAAATAATAATTTAGCCTCAATTATAGTTAAAGCTCTTGGTGGTAAAGAAAATATTGAAAAGGTTGATAATTGTTATACAAGATTGAGATTAATAGTTAAAGACTCTTCGCTTGTTGATCAAGTAATATTAAAAAGTGAAACAGCTGCAAATGGAGTTATTATAAAAGGTCAAAATGTACAAGTTGTTTATGGTTTGAAAGTAACAGGGATTAGAAAAGAAGTTGATGATGAATTAGGATTAATATCAGAATAATAAAAATAAAAAATAAAGGATTGGTGAATTATTATGAAAAAATTTATATTAACAATAGCAGGCGGCGGAAGTACTTATACACCAGGAATAGTAAAAAGTTTATTAATAAATAAGGAACAGTTTCCACTTCAAGAATTAAGAATGTATGATATTGATGGAGAAAGACAAGATAAAGTTGCTATTATTGCTAAAGAAGTTATTAAAGAATTTCAACCAGGATTAAAATTAGTAGTAACTACAGATCCAAAAGAAGCTTTTGAGGATTCCGATTTTATATTTGCACAAATGAGAGTTGGAAAATATAAAATGAGAGAATTGGATGAAAAAATTCCTCTGAAATATGGTGTAGTAGGACAAGAAACATGTGGTCCAGGAGGATTAGCTTATGGCTTAAGAACAATTTTCCCAATGGCTGAATTAATAGATTTAGTTGAAAAATATGCAAAAAAGACTTATTGGATAGTTAATTATTCTAATCCTGCTGCAGTTGTGGCAGAAGCTATGAAAAGATTAAGACCTAATGCAAGAATTATGAATATATGTGATATGCCAGTTGGAACTATAAGAAATATGGCTGCTATATTAGATGTTGATAGAAGTAAACTTGTTGTAGATTATTTTGGACTAAATCATTTTGGTTGGTTTACTAAGGTTATGGTTGAAGGAGTTGACAGAACTGATGAAGTAAGAAAACATGCTATTAAACATGGCTTGTTAGTTGAAAATATGAGTAAAGTTGATGTTCAACATTCAGATAAATCATGGATTAAGAATTTTAAAAATATTCAATACATGATGGAATTATTTCCAGAGTATATTCCAAATCCATATATGCAATATTATCTTTTAGGTGATCATGTAGTTGAACATATGGATAAAAATCACACTCGTGCAAATGAAGTTATTGAGGGTAGAGAAAAAAAATTATTTGATGCTGTTGAAGAATATAAGAATACAGGAAAAGTTGATTTATCATCATTTTATGTTGGAGTTCATGGACAATTTATTGTTGAAGTTGCAATGTCATTAGCTTTCAACTTAAGAAAGAGATTTTTAGTAATTGTTGAAAACAATGGTGCTGTTGAAAATTTATCGAATGATGCAATGGTTGAAGTTCCAGCTTATATTACAAATGAAGGTCCAGAAGTTGTTAGAATGGGACAAATTCCAACTTTTTATAAGGGATTAATTGAACAACAATTTGCAACAGAAAAATTAATAGTTGATGCAGCACTCGAAGGATCATATGAGAAAGCTGTTATGGCATTGACAATGAGTAAAACAGTAAAATCTGCATTACAAGCTAAAAAAATATTGGATGATTTAATTGAGGCTAACAAAGGATATTGGCCAGAATTAAAGTAATAGTAAGATAATAAAGCGATTATTATAATCGCTTTATTATTTTAATCAATATGTGTTTTGTTAAATAGAATAAAGAATAGGAGGTTCCTAATTATTATTTAGGAGAAATTATGTTTGAATTTTTAAAATGTAAGTCAAAAAAACAGAATAGAATTTTAGTAACTAATCCAGAAAAAATTAAAAATATAACTACCATGATAAACAAGGTAGTTGAAGCAGGAAAAGATGAAATAATACTTTATTAGCAATATATACATAAATATTTTTGAGTGAATATCTTTTAAAAGATGATTGAAGTTTTTATTTGATTTATATAAAATTTAATTATATGTTGCTATTTAAATATTAAGATACTAAAAGTATTAAATTATTTGGCTCTTTATTGAAATTGTGTTAATATTGTTGAGTTAGTTAATGTAAACAATATCAATATCATATTGAAACAGAACAAATTATTTAAGTAGTAAATCAATATGAGAAAAATAGTAGTTAACTATTAAAATTTTTATAAACAAAGAATAAAAACAAGACAAAAGGAGATTTTTTATGGATATTTCAAAAATAATTAATGATAAAAAGTTAACAGAAATAGAAGAAAAGGTACTCAAATATATATTGGATAATATAGATAATGTAATTGAATTAGGGGTTAGAGGAATAGCTAAAAATAATTTTACATCTACTTCAACGATTATGAGATTATCAAAAAAAATGGGATACACTGGATTTATAGATATGCAATATAATTTAATGTCATTAGCTAAAAGGACTAGCTTAAAATATGATGAAGATAATGAATTTATTAAAAAATCTGCTAATGGGATATTTATGCAGTATAATTCTAAAAAACAAATCGAAGAGTTTGTTGATATTTTGATGGAACATAGTCATAAATTTTTGTTTATATATGCAACTGGATTTTCTGGAATAATAGCAGAATATGTATATAAGAAATTATTAGTTCTTGGTAAAAAATGTATTATTTCAAGCGGAACAGATTCTGTTGGAGTATTTGAAAATAATTTAGATGATATAATGTGTATGATTATAATTTCGAAATCAGGAGAAACAAAGTTAGTTTTAGATAAAGTTAAAACAGCAAAAGAAAATAGTATAAAAGTAGTTTCATTTACTAATGAAGATGATAATAGTGTAAGCAAACTTGCAGATATAAGCTTTAAAATAGAAGATATTAATAAGTTAGATGATAGAAATATAATGCCCAATACTTTTTTCCCAAATCTTATAATGTTAGTTGAATTTTTAATTTACAATTATCATAAAAGGTTAAATAAAGATTAGGCTGGAGATGGTTAATGAGAATATGGAAGAAAATAATCCTTTTAAAAATGAGATGGTTTCTAAAAAATAAATTTATGAAGATAAAATAATTTAACTGGGATAATGCATTAGTATTATTTTAGTATATCGGTATATAGTATATTATATGAATGGAAGGTGAAATATATATGGTTGAGAAACTTACATCACATGAGTCAAAAGAGAATTATTTGGAGACCATTTTGATACTTGAGAATGAAAAAGGAGTAGTGCGTTCCATTGATATAGCAAGGAAATTAAATTATAGTAAACCAAGTGTGAGCCGTGCTGTAAAACTTTTGAAGGAGCTTGGGTATATTGAAATGAACAACGAGGCACTTATTAGATTAACAGAAAACGGAAGAAAAAAAGCAGAAACTATATATGAAAAACATAAGATACTTACAGAATTCTTTGAGCAAATTGCTGGAGTAGAACCAGAAATTGCAGAAGAAGATGCTTGCAAAATTGAACATATAATTAGTAATGAAACCTATAATGGACTAAAAAAATATTTATATGGTACCCAAAAAAAGTTGTAGTAATTAAGTTACTACAACTATAAGTTGTTTGCTAGAAATTATGAATAAGGATATTATATAAATTAAAACTAGCGAACATGCCAGTTTAATCTGATACCTTTGTCAAGGACAATTAAAAAAAGAGAGTACTATAATCTTGTATCTATGAAAAGGACAATTTTAAAAAGGGTACTAAACGCATTTTTAAAATTGTCTAGTCTATAGGTATCAGTTTATTGAAATAGCTCCTTTTTCATATACAAATCACCTTATTTAATAACTATTACTCATAATACTCCTACGTCTGCAAGGCGGAGATAACGGCTATTACACGCTTATGAATAATAATTTCTAAGTTCAGAAGGTGTCAAAACCTACACCTGAAATAAAAAAATATGTTTATGCATATAAATTCTCTCTTGTCATAGGTAATTCATTATTTAATCCTTTTGTGAATAAAAATTGATGCAAATCTACTACTCCATAATTAAATGAAGCAGCACAAGAATTTAGGTACAATCTCCACATTCTAATAAATTTATCATCAAAACCTATTTTTCTAATTTGATCTAAATGATTTTCAAAGTTTTTAGCCCAACATTCTAATGTTTTACCATAATGTAGTCTTAAACTTTCCAAGTCTATTAAATGCAAATCATTTTCTGGCATATCATAAACTAGTTCTCTAATGGATGGTATATATCCGCCAGGAAATATATATTTTTTAATCCATTGATTTGCTTCACTTTCAGTTTGAGCAGTTATACAATGAAGTAGAGATACTCCATTTTCTTCTAATAAATTATGTACAGTATTCATATAAATAGGAATATTTTTTCGACCAACATGTTCTAGCATTCCTACGCTGACAATTCTATGAAATTTTTCACCTGTTTTTAATAATTCTCTGTAATCCATCAATCTAACTTCTACTTGATTTTCAAGACTATTTTCTTTTATTCTCTCATTTACTCTATTAAATTGTTCCTCACTTAAAGTTATTCCAAGTGTTTTAACACCATACTTTTGGGCAGCAGTTATTATAAGTTCTCCCCAGCCACAGCCTATATCTAATAGTTTTTGTTCTGAATGTAAATTTAATTTTTTTAAGATGTGATCAACTTTATTTAGTTGAGCTTCATATAAGGAATCTTTAGATGATTTAAAGTAGGCACAAGAATAGCTCATGGTTTTATCTAACCATAATTTGTAGAAATCATTACCTAAGTCATAGTGGTGGTGTATATTTTCTTTACTATTTTTTATGGAGTTTTTTGTGATTTTATACAGTTTTTCAAATAGTGAAGCATTATTTAGAAAACTATCTTTATTTTTATAAACGGATTCTATAATTTCTTCAATATTACCTTGAAAGTCTATAACGTTATTCATATATGCTTCACCAAAAGTCAGGAATGGATCTTTTAAAATATCACTTTTGGTTAGATGTTCATTTATTATTATTTTGAACTTTATATCTCCTTCACCAATTTTTTCGGTGGTTCTATCCCAGAACTGTATTTCAAATGTATCTGAGAATATACTTTTTAAAAATTTCTTTAAAAATAATTTTTCCATATTACATCTCCTATAAGCAATTTTGTATAGGCTAGCCAAAACATTTATTATATACACATAGTAAATACTTGGACTTAAATGGTCAATTAACATTTTTGGTATGATGAGTGAGTAATTTAAAGTAAATAAAATATAATAATAAAAAACACACTGGTCTGACCAATTTAAGAATAAAAATAGAGCATAATTAAAATGCAAAAATATTCACAATATAAAGAATATAAAGCAAACTTGAGATGAAATATTAGTACTGCTAATATGGAATTAAATAATTAAAAATAATTTAATATGATTTTTATTTTGTAATAATTTTTAAGGAAAAGGTAAATGAATTATTTATTTGGAGATGTTTTATATAGATAAATGAAAAAGCAAACTACTTAGTTATTTGATAGTTTGTTTTTATTTTAAAACAGAGCCAAATTTAAAAATGATGTATAGTTATTATAAATTTTCATAATACTATTTAGTAACACAAATTAATTCTAATCATAAATTAATTATATAGATATTAGTCGATATTATAAAAACAATGCACCTGTTTAATAGTTTTAAGTTGACAATACATAGATAGTGTTCTATATTATATATAGACACATATCTATATAGAGAGGCTTTGAATGAAGATGAATTATGAAGAAAATGCAAGAATTATTAAATCATTATCTGATTCTAGTAGACTAAAAATAATTGATATATTATCTTGTGGTGAAAAGTGTGCATGTGATATTCTACAATATTTTGACTTTACTCAACCAACACTTTCGCATCATATGAAAGTATTAATTGAGTCTGGAATTATACAAGTCAGAAAGGAAGGACTTTGGAATTATTATCAGTTAAATGTTAATAATTGCAACAAGTTAACTTTATTTTTAATGAATCTTGTAACAGAAACAGAAGAATGTATTTGTAAGGATAAATCCAATTGTACCTGTAAATCAAAACAATCCGTTTAGCGTATGTTATGCGAGATATAATAAGGAGTGAATGTAAATGAAAAAAATGATAATATTTGATCCAGCTATGTGTTGTTCAACTGGTGTTTGTGGACCAGGTGTAAATCCTGAGTTATTAAGAGTTGCAACAGTACTAAATACTTTAAAAAGTAAAGGAATATTAGTTGAAAGATATAATCTTACAAGTAATCCTCAAATATTTGTAGATAATAAAACTATAAATGAAATATTAATGACAAAGGGTGTTAATGCTCTTCCAGTTATTATGGTAGATGGAAAGGTAGTTAAATTAGGAGGTTATCCAACTAATAGAGAATTTTGTAATTTATTAAATATACCAGAAGAATATTTAAAGGTAAATATAAAAAGACCTAATAAATGCAACTGCAAAGGTGGATGCTGTTAATTTCTTGCTCTATGTTTTAGCAGAGTGTTGATATTGTTCTACAAAGCAAATTTCAATGCCAGTTTGCTATTATATAATAATATCAACACTATTTTAAAACAAAGCGTTTTTTTAATATGCTTTATAGAAAGAAATATAGAAAGAAATATAGGAAGGAATGATAAAGATGTTTAAGTTATTTGATTTAGAAAAGTTAAATTTAACAAAATATTTATTTTTTACAGGCAAGGGTGGAGTAGGGAAGACTTCAACTGCTTGTGCAGTGGCAGTTACTTTAGCAGATGCAGGAAAGAAAATAATGCTTGTTAGCACAGATCCAGCTTCAAATCTTCAAGATGTATTTAATACTGAATTAAATAATAAGGGGGTTGCAATAAAGGATGTTCCTAATTTAGTGGTAGCAAATTTCAGTCCAGAAGATGCAGCAGCTGAATATAAGGAAAGTGTTATAGCTCCTTATAGAGGTAAGTTACCTGAAGCTGTATTAAATAATATGGAAGAGCAACTTTCTGGTTCATGCACAGTTGAGATAGCAGCTTTTAATGAATTTTCATCAATGATAACGGATAAAAGTGTATCACATGAATATGATCACATCATTTTTGATACAGCACCAACAGGGCATACGTTAAGAATGCTTCAATTACCTTCAGCATGGAGTAACTTTATTAGTGAAAGTACTCATGGAGCCTCATGTCTTGGTCAACTTGCTGGATTAGAGGATAAAAAAGAAATGTATAAAAAAGCAGTTGATACTTTAGCTGATAAAGAAAAAACTACACTTATACTTGTTTCAAGACCAGAAGTAACTCCTTTAAAAGAGGCAGAAAGAGCATCTAAAGAACTTCAAGATATAGGAGTTACAAATCAAGTTTTAATTGTAAATGGTGTGCTTCAAGAGTGTGATGATTATTTATCTAAATCTATTTATGATAAGCAACAAAAAGCATTAAAAGATATGCCAGAAGGATTAAAGAATATTGAACCTTTTGAAATTCCTCTAAGACCTTATAATGTAACAGGACTTGAAAATGTAAGATCATTATTGAAAAGTAGTTATACTATAGTAGATAATGAACATTTAAATGTAACTGAAATACCAAAATTAAATAGTATTATTGAAGATTTATATAAAAATAATAAGAAAGTAATATTTACAATGGGAAAAGGTGGAGTAGGTAAGACTACTATAGCTGCTGCAATTGCACTTGGATTATCAAAAAAAGGTAAGAAAGTACATTTAACAACAACTGATCCAGCAGGACATTTAAACTTTGTATTAGATGAAAGCTATGGAATTTCATTAAGTAATATTGATGAAAAAGAAGAACTTGAAAAATACAGAGAAGAAGTGTTAGGTAAAGCAAGGGAAAACAATATGAGTGATGAAGATATTGCTTATATTGAAGAGGATTTAAGATCACCTTGTACTCAAGAAATTGCAGTATTTAGAGCATTTGCTGAAATAGTTGAAAGATCAGAAAATGAAGTTGTTGTTATTGATACAGCACCAACAGGTCATACACTACTACTTTTAGATTCAACTGAAAGTTATAATAAAGAAATTGCAAGATCAGAAGGGGATATACCTGATTCAGTTATAAAGCTCCTTCCAAAATTAAAGAATGAAAAAGAAACTGAAGTTATCATTGTAACACTAGCTGAAACAACACCAGTTTATGAAGCTATGAGACTACAACAAGATTTAAATAGAGCAGAAATTTATAGTAAATGGTGGGTTATAAATTCAAGTCTTTATGCTACTAATACAACTAATAATATTTTAAAAGCAAAAGCTAGTAATGAAGTTAAATGGATAAATAAAGTTGATGAAATATCTAATGGTAATTTTGGAGTTATAGAATGGAAATGTGATGAAGTAAAAGGTGAAAAACTTATGGAATTAATTAATTAGGCACATGAAAGAAAATAATAGACCAAAGATGCTTAGTATATTTTGCGTCATGTTGGTCTATTATTTTTTGAAGATGCCTTAGAAGTATAAAGTAATATTTGGAGGTGGAAATTTGAGATTATTAGTTATAGGGGCAGTTGCAGCAGGAACATCGGCAGCTGCAAAGGCAAGAAGAAATGATGATGATGCAGAGATTGTAATTTACGAAAAAGATAGAGATATATCTTATTCTGGCTGTGGATTACCTTATTATATAGGTAAAGAAATAGAAGATATCGGTGAATTAACTCCTAGAGATTCTTCATTTTTCAAGAAGAAATATAACATTGACGTTTTTACAGGACATGAAGTATTAAATATAAATTCAGATTTAAAAGAAGTGAGTGTTCTAAATCTTAGCACTAATGAGGTTTTTAAAGACAATTATGATAAATTAATAATCGCAACAGGAGCCTCACCATTTGTTCCACCAATAGAAGGTATAGATAAAAATAATGTATTTTTCTTAAGAAATGTCCAAAGTGCCAGAAATATAAGAGATTATATAGATAATAAAAAACCTAAAAATGCAGTAATTGTAGGAACTGGGTTTATTGGTTTTGAAATGTTAGAAAATTTAATTTGTGATGGAATTAATGTAACTATAGTTGAAATGCAAAATAAAATAACACCTAATCTTGATGAAGATATGGCATTATTTTTAGAAAATACATTATTAAAGAAAAACATAAATATTATTAAAAATTCAACCATTGTAAAGATTGATGATGAAAGTGTTACTTTAAATGATAATACTGTACTTAAAAGTGATATGGTGATTATGGCAACAGGTGTTAGACCAAATACAGAGCTAGCAAGAGAAGCAGGAATAGAAGTTGGTGTAACTAAAGCCATTAAAGTTAATAATAAAATGGAAACTAATATAACTGATATTTATGCTTGTGGTGATTGCATTGAAACTTTTTCTAGCATAACAGGAAAACCAGTATATAAACCACTTGGTTCTACTGCTAATAAAACAGGTAGAATTGCTGGTGATAATGCTACAAATGGAAATTTAGAGTATAAAGGAAATTTAGGTACAGGAATATTTAAATTATTTGATTTGACTATTGCAAATACTGGATTATCTGAAAAAGAAGCAATACAAGAAGGTTATGAAATTCAGATATGCCACAACATAAAGCCAGATAAACCAGCTTATTTTAATGGAAAAGAAATGGTTATAAAAGCTATTGCAGATAAAAATACAGAAAAAATATTAGGAGTTCAAATTGTTGGATATGAAGGAGTTGATAAAAGAATAGATGTATTTGCTACTTTAATAACTTATGGAGCTAAGGTAGATGAGTTATTTCATTTAGACCTTGCATATGCACCACCATTTTCAACTACAAAAGATCCAGTTCATTATACCGGAATGATATTAGATAATGCACTAAACAATAATAGGAAAATTATAACACCAAAACAATTAAGAAAACTTGTAACAGAAAATGAAAAAGTTCAAATAGTAGATGCAAGAGTAAGTAAACAATATGATCAAGCTCATGTAGAAGATGCAGTAAATATACCTCATAGTAATTTAAGAGAATCTATGGAAAATGTAGATAAGGATTCAGTAGTAGTAACTTATTGTAACAAAGGTGTTACAGGTAATGCTACACAAAATATATTTATAAATCATGGATATAAAAAGGTATATAACCTTTCAGGAGGATACAAGTTTTATAAGGGAAGTAAATAAATAATGAAAAGAGGCGGTTATATTGAGTAATAAATCTTCAAGATTATCATTTTTAGATAGATATTTAACTCTTTGGATATTTGCAGCCATGGCGCTGGGAATATTATTAGGATGGGGAGTACCATCACTCTCATCAGGATTAGCAAAATTATCAGTTGGAACAACATCTATACCAATAGCTATAGGACTTATAGTTATGATGTATCCACCACTTGCAAAAGTAAATTATAAGGAACTTGGTAAGGTATTTAAAAATCCTAAAGTATTAGGGCTATCACTTGTACAAAATTGGGTTATAGGACCAGTTTTAATGTTTATACTAGCATTTGTATTCTTAAAATCTGACTCAGAACTAATGACAGGACTTATTCTTATAGGACTTGCTAGATGCATAGCGATGGTAATTCTTTGGAATAGCTTAGCAGACGGAGATAACGAATATGCAGCAGCGCTAGTTGCTTTTAATTCTATATTTCAGGTAGTATTTTATTCTATATTTACTTATTTCTTTATTACAGTGTTACCACCTATTTTTGGACTTACAGGATTTGAAATTCATGTTTCAATGGGCGAAGTGGCCATATCTGTTGCAATTTATCTTGGAATACCTTTCTTATTAGGAATGCTCACTAGACTTATATTAGAACCTAAAATGGGAACAGAGTGGTATACAAAAAAGTTTATTCCTAAAATAAGTCCATTAGCTTTAATAGCTCTATTATTTACAATCATAGTAATGTTTATGTTCAAGGGCAAATATATTGTAGAACTACCTTTAGATGTAATTAAAGTAGGAATACCTCTTATAATTTATTTTATAGCAATGTTTTCTGTATCATTCTATATAAGTTACAAAGCAGGCATAGACTACCATAAAACTACCACATTATCATTTACAGCTGCAAGCAATAACTTTGAACTAGCAATAGCTGTTGCAGTAGCAGTATTTGGAATTGAGTCAAAGGTAGCTTTTGCAGCAGTAATAGGACCACTAATTGAGGTACCTGTAATGATAGGATTAGTAAATGTAGCATTGTATTGGGGAAAAAAATATTTTTCATATTCTAAAGATAATAACAGTTAAAAACTAAATGGCCTTATAGTTAATGTCTTATCATCGCAAATGAATAATCTAAATAAGATAGTAAATACTATATATTAAGTAATATATTTAGATGATAATATTATAAAAAAATAAAATCAGAAAGATAACTAGCATAGTGACTAGTTATCTTTTTTAATAATACTTAAATATGAGAAATAGAAAATATAATATGAATCTATATATGAATGGAGAAATTGATGAAGAAAATAGATTTAACTCAAGGGAAGGTTATATCAGTTATAACAGCATTAGCTTTGCCTATAATGGGTAGTTCATTTCTACAGTTTACATATAATTTGATTGATATGATATGGGCAGGAGGACTAGGTAGTAATGCCGTTGCAAGTATTGGCTCATCAAGTTTTTATATAGGACTTGGCTATTCTATAAATGCATTAGTTGTTATTGGAACTGGAATAAAAGTTTCTCACGCATTGGGTGAAAAAAATGATAATGATGTTAAGGAATATATTAATGCAGGACTTTTGATTAACATAATAGTAGGATTGATTTTTGCAACTGTACTTATATGCTTTGGAAAAAATTTTATAGCTTTCTTAAAGCTTCAAAATGCAGTTGTTGAAAGGAATTCATATTTATATTTAGCTTTTAGTGCACCAACAATGTTCTTTACATTTTTTAATCTATTGTATACAAGGATACTGGGCAGTTTTGGTAATAACAAATTAGCATTTAGTATTAGTGCTATAGGCATAGTTATAAATATAATATTAGATCCAATATTTATTTACACATTTAAATTGGGAGTTTTAGGAGCTGCAATTGCCACATTAATTGCTAACATTATAATGTTTTTATTATTCAAAATAAATTCTGCAGGAATATTCAAATTTAATTTTAAAGTTGGAATTGATTATAAGAAGGTAAAAGAAATAATAAAGTTAGGATTTCCAATGTCTTTTCAAAGAATTTTATTCACTATTACAAATATTATACTAGCAAGAATTATAGCTGCATTTGGCTCAGATGCTATAGCAGCTCAGAAAATAGGGCTTCAAATTGAATCAATCACATATATGGTTATATCTGGTCTTCATGGAGCTATATCAAGTTTTACTGGTCAAAATTTTGGAGCTAAGAAGTATGAAAGAATCATAGATGGATATAAAACAGCTTTAAAAATAGGAATAATATATTCCTTATTTATGGCTATAATTTTTATATTTTTAAATAACCCATTAATTAAATTATTTATTAGAGAAAATAATACTATTACAATTGCAGCATCATATCTGCAAATTATAGCATTCTCACAGATATTTAGCACAATAGAAACTGTCTCAAATGGATTGCTTACAGGCATTGGTAAGCCTCAAATACCATCGATTATAAGTGTGGTATTTACGATTTTAAGAATTCCAATGGCATTAGTATTAATAAAACCTTTTGGCTTAAATGGTATTTGGATAAGTATTTCAATATCAAGTGTTCTAAAAGGAATTATATTATATTTGCTATACATGACTAAAGTAAGAAAGGAATATAAAAATGTTAAATAGCATTAAAAACTTATTTACAAAATCAGAATTATTAAAAGGAAATTATGGAATAGAAAGAGAAGGATTAAGAGTTGATAATGATGGCAAGTTATCTTTAACTATACATCCAAAGTTATTTGGTGATAAGGTATATAATCCTTATATAACTACAGATTTTTCAGAAAGTCAGATAGAACTTATAATACCACCATTTTCTAATATAGAAGGAGCTTATAAATTTACAAATATACTTTATGATATTGTAGCAATGGAAATAGGAGATGAATATTTGTGGCCTCAATCTATGCCATGTATAGTTTCTAAGGATAAAGAGATTCCGGTTGCACAGTATGGTGAATATGAAGAGGGAAATAAAGCAAGAGAGTATAGAGAAAAGCTACTTATAAAGTATGGAGGTACGAAACAGCTTATATCAGGTATACACTATAATTTTTCATTTGACGAGGAAGTTATTAATAAATTGTACAATAATAGTGACAAGGAATTAGAGTATAAAGATTTTAAGGATAATATTTATTTGAAAGTTACAAGAAACTATCTTAGATATAGATGGCTTATTATATATCTTTTAGGCGGAACTGCAATTGTTCATGAGAGTTATATAGATGAGTGTAAAAATAGCCTTGAAGAAATTGCAACTAATAGTTTTTCTAATGAGGGAGCTTTGTCTTATAGAAATGGTGAGTGCGGTTATAAAAATAAAATAGACTTATTTCCAAACTATAATTCTGTTAAAGATTATGTAGTGAGTTTGAAAGTATTTGTAGATGATAAACTTATTGAAAGCCATAAAGAGCTTTATAGTTCAATAAGATTGAAGGCTACTGATAATAATGATTTTTTAAACTCACTACTTAGGGATGGAATTAAATATTTAGAGTATAGAAGTATTGATATTAATCCTTTTGAAAAAGGTGGAATCAGTTTAGATGATTTATATTTTCTTCAGATATTCAACTTATTTTTATTATTAAATGAGGAAAGTAAGTATGATAAATGGCAAAAAGATGGATTAGAAAATCAAAATGCAATTGCTAGATTTGGACAGAATGAAATTATGTTAAAAAAAGATGGAGAACTTATATCAAAAGAAAAGTGGGCATTAGAAATATTAGAGATTATTAGTAATATTAACAAAGAGCTTAAACTTGGAAAAGAACATATTATAAATATAATGATAAATAAAGTTAGAGATCATAAATTAACGTATGCTTATAAGATTTCTAAAAAGGTTGAGGATGAGGGATATGTTAATGCTCATTTAAATTTAGCAAAGCAATATAAAAGTGAGGCCTATAAGAATAGATTTAAGTTAGAAGGATATGAAGATTTAGAATTATCAACTCAAATTTTAATGAAGGAAGCTATCAAAAGAGGGATAAATGTTAAAATTATAGATAGAGGGGAGAATTTTATTTCACTTGAGAAAAATGGTAAAGTAGAGTATATAAAACAAGCAACTAAAACTTCAAAGGATAACTATGTAACTGTTTTAATCATGGAAAACAAGAGTGTTACAAAGAAATTACTTTATGATAACAAGATTAAAGTGCCAGAAGGATTAGAATTTAATTCTATGGATGAAGCATTAAATTCAACAAAAAACTTTATAAATAAATCTATAGTAATTAAACCTAAATCAACTAACTTTGGTACAGGTATAAGCATATTTAAAGATGGAACAAATGAAGAAAATATTATAAAGGCTCTTAAAATTGCCTTTAAATATGATAATACAGTACTTATAGAGGAATTTATAAGTGGAAAAGAATATCGTTTCTTGGTGATAGATGATAATGTATGTGGAATACTTCATAGAGTACCAGCTAATATTAGTGGAAATGGAATAAATAATATAACACAGTTAGTAGAAATTAAAAATCAAGATCCTTTAAGAGGATATCATTATAGAACACCTCTTGAAAAAATAATATTAGATGAGAATGCAGAACTATTTTTAAAACAACAAAATAAAGATTTTAACTATATACCAAAGAAAGGTGAAATAGTTTATTTAAGAGAAAATTCTAATATAAGCACAGGAGGAGATAGCATAGATTACACAGATGATATTATAAATAAATTTAAACAAATAGCCGTTGATTCAGCAAAAGCTATTAATGCTAAAATATGTGGAGTTGATATGATGATAGAAGATTATGCTGATGAAAACTCTAAATATGCAATAATTGAACTAAACTTTAATCCTGCTATTCATATTCATTCCTATCCATATAAAGGAAAAGAAAGAAATATAGCTGTAGAAGTATTAAAATTATTGGGATTTGTTTAGTAAGAAATATTTAATTTAATGTGCATAAAGTAAAAATAATCTAATAAAATTATATGATTCGATATATATGTTGTAATTGGAAATCCACACAATTTTAAGTGCCCTAGTAGTAAATTTTATGAAGAAATCATTATATAACATATATATAATAATTGATTGTTTTAAAAAGGGTGAGTAAAATTAATTACTCACCTTTTAAGGTTGTACAGTGTAATGAAATTAGTAAAAATTTAATTATATATTCTAAAAATCATTGTTCATTTAAATTTATTCAGTATCGCTATCGTTTGCTTAGAGGTTAACCATATAAATAATAATTATATTAATTAGAACATATATATAAATTACAATTTTGGTGTTAAATTTTAAACTCAGATATTCCGTTATTTAATTGATCTACACTTTTTGCGGATTTTTTTACTTCCTCAATGATTGCATTAGATCTTTCAGTTATATCTGATACCTTTTGAGCAATATTTGTGGTTCCTTCTGCACCTTCATTTGAAGAATGTGATACTTGTTCTATGTTATTTATCACATCTTGAAGTGAAGCTAAAAGTTCCTCTGAAGTTGAGCTGAATTCCAATACAAGATTGCTTACAAACTCTGCATCATCGCTATACTCATTTGCCACATTTAACAATGTATCATAATCATTTTGTACATCCTCTGAGACAAAATTTAATAATTCATTAGAACTAGAGGATAACTCATTAACTGAACCAGTTACTTTTTTAGTTATACTTTGTATTTTAATCACTGTATTCTTTGATTCTTCTGCAAGTGTTCTTATTTCATCTGCAACTACTGCAAATCCTTTTCCTGCTTCTCCAGCTCTTGCGGCTTCAATGGCTGCATTTAATGCCAAGAGATTGGTTTGAGACGATATTTGCATTATGGATTCAGACAGTACATTAATTTGTGACACGACTTTGGAATTTTCCATTGCTATTTCTAATTTATCTTTGGTTTTTGAAAACATTTGTAATGTTTTATCTTTTGCTTGTGCAACATTATTTTTAGTATCCATTGCTCTTTTATTTATCTCTTGAGCTTGTACAGCCCCTTCTTGTGCTTTTTTGGCTATAGATTGAACTGATTTTTCTATTTCATCTGCTGTTGCATTTATCTCTTGTGTGGAAGCTGCTGTTTCTTCCATTCCTGCGGATAATTCCTCCGTAGTTGCAGATACTTCCTCTATATTAATATTTAAAACTTCTACATTTTCAGAAACACTAGCTATTACATCTTTAATAGTATTAGATTCCTGACTTACATTACCAATTAAAAGTTTTAATGAACTTTGCATACTGTCAATTGTATTTGCTATATCTCCCATTTCATCCTTTCTGTCTTTAAACTTTTCGGGAATATCCATTGTAAAATTACCAGTAGCTATGAGCTTTAAGTGTTTTACAGCTAAATTTAATGGATTTGCAATAGCTCTTGAAGTGATAGAGGTTAAACCTATACCAATACCTAATGCAAGTAAAAATATTGCTAGACTTACATTTCTTGAAGTATTAAAATCTTTGTGATTTTGTTCATTTAAATCATGAGCTGATTTTACATTATATTCTGCTAGTTCGTTTAAACCCGTTTGAAATTCTTCTCTATAATTTTCAACAGAGTTTAATGTATCTAGAGATTCCTCACATTTCCCATCCATTTCTAGTTTAATAGCTACATCTCTTCCTTTTGCATATTTATCCAGATTGCTTTCAATACCAGGAATTCTATCTCTTTCATATTGATCAAGATTGGTTTGTTTATAATTCTCCCAATTTGTATCAAATATTTTCATTCTGTCGTCTATGTCTTTTAACTTTTCATTTCGTTTATCATTATTTTCTATTAATAGTATGTAATAAGTATCTCCCTCTATGGACCTAGATTGGTTTCTGTTATCATTTAAGCATTGTATGCTCAGTAGTTTTTGGTCATACATTATTGTCGTGTTTTTATTTGCCTTTGCGAGATAATAATATCCCAACCCACTCATGATACTAATAAGTAATAATGCTGTGATTGAAAAAAGTATCAATTTCGATTTTACTTTTAAATTATTCATTTTAATCCTCCCTGAATTTACAATTTTATATAAATATTAATACGTTTTTTGGATACAATATACTATATCGTCAAATTTTGCTCTAACTTTATAACTTAATTAAAGTTTTCATAGATATTAGGCATATGTAAGTTCTAATTAAAAAAAATCATTATGTACAAAGTTAGTTAGTTAGTAATCCTAAAAATAAAGACTGAATTTAAAGGAATAATTTTTTTTAGAACATATATATTAAAAAAATGATAGTCTATATTGAGTCATATCAACACGGTTTAAAAAAGTAGCCTAATATTAAGCATATTTACATAGTGTTGAATTTTAACTATAATATCCGGATAATGTAAATAATAAAAACTAATGATTAGTATTTTTGGGAGAAAATAGAATAGATAAAAGATAGGGGGTTTCAAGTAGAAATGTTTTTATATTATACTACATTGGACAGCTATATAATCAGATAATATATGGATGTTTCCTTATAAATTAGAAGAAAATGGAGTACAAATGGTATAGAAAGAATTAATCTTAAATGGGGGATTTGTTTAATAAGTTCACAAATTTTATATTTTATTATATTGTTGATGGTAAAAAAAAGTTTTAGTAGGAATAATATATGGTGATATTGACTAAAATTTTGATAACTACTGTATTTAAATAAGACTATGTTTTAGAAGAGTGTTGATATTGTTATATTTTGATGCTCGAATTTATTCAGCGAATGAATATGAGTAGAGTTTCCTATATAAATTCTTTAGCATACTGAACAATATGTAACAATATCAACATGGTTTTAAAACATAGCCACAATATTTAGATGAGTATTTATAGAAGACTTTTAGTTGAACATATTTTGAGACAAGATATAGGTAGTATCTCTGACTTGTTATTTTGTTCATAGGCCTAATATAATAAAATTAATGGTAAATTTAAATAATAATTATAATTTTGATGTTAGATTTTAAATTCAGATATTCCGTTATTTAATTGCTCTACACTGTTTGAGGATTTTTTTACTTCTTCAATAATTGCATTAGATTTTTCAGTTATATCTGATACCTTTTGAGCGATATTTGTAGTTCCATCTGCACCTTCATTTGAAGCCTGTGCTACTTGTTCTATGGTCCTTATCACATCTTGAAGTGAAGCTAAAAGTTCCTCTGAAGTTGCACTAAATTCTAATACAAGATTGTTTACAAACTCTGCATCATCGCTATATTCATTTGCTACATTTAACAATGTATCATAATCGTTTTGTACATCCTCTGACACAAAATTTAATAATTCATTAGAGCTAGAGGATAACTCATTAACTGAACCAGTTACTTTTTCAGTTATACTTTGTATTTCAATTACTGTATTTTTTGACTCTTCTGCAAGTTTTCTTATTTCATCTGCAACTACTGCAAATCCTTTTCCAGCCTCTCCGGCTCTTGCTGCTTCAATGGCTGCATTTAATGCCAAAAGATTGGTTTGAGATGATATTTGCATTATGGACTCAGACAATACATTAATTTGTGACACGACTTTGGAATTTTCCATTGCTATTTCTAATTTGTCTTTCGTTTTTGAAAACATTTGTAATGTTTTGTCTTTTGCTTGTGTAACATTATTTTTAGTATCAATTGCCCTTTGGTTTATCTCTTGAGCTTGCATAGCCCCTTCTTGTGCTTTGTTTGCTATAGATTGAACTGATTTTCCTATTTCATCCGCTGTTGCATTTATCTCTTGAGTAGAAGCTGCTGTTTCTTCCATTCCTGCGGATAATTCCTCTGTAGTTGCGGATACTTCCTCTATGTTGATGTTTAAAATCTTCACATTTTCAGAAACACTATCTACTACATCTTTAATAGCATTAGATTCCTGACTTACATTTCCAATTAAAAGTTTTAATGAACTTTGCATACTGTCAATTGCCATTGATATATCGCCCATTTCATCTTTTCTTTCTTTAAACTCTTCGGGAACATCCATTGTAAAATCACCAGTAGCTATGAGTTTTAAATGATTTACAGCTGAAATTAATGGATTTGCAATAGCTTTTGCAATGATAAAGGTTAAACCTATACCAATACCTAATGCAACTAAAAATATTGCAATAGTTACATTTCTTGAAGTATTAAAATCTTTATGGTTTTGTTCATTTAAATCGTGAGCTAATTTTACGTTATATTCTGCGATTTCTTTTAAACCTTTTTGAAAGTCTTCTGCATAAGTTTCAAAATGCTTTAATTGATCCATGGCTTCTGCCGATTTTCCCTCCATGGCTAGTTGAAGAGCCACATCTCTTCCTTTTCTATAATTTGCTAGATTGCTTTCAACAACAGTAATTCTATCTTTTTCATACTGATCAGGATTGGTTTGTTTATAAATTTCCCAGTTTGTGTCAAATAATTTTTTTCTATCTTCTATGTCTTTTAATTTTATATTTTGCTTATCCTTATTTTCTGTACTTAATAATATGTAATACATATCTCCCTCTATGGCTCTAGCTTGGTTTCTGTTGTCATTTAAGTATTGGATGCTCAATAGTTTTTGCTCATACATTGTTGTCATGTCCTTGTTTGCTTTTGCAAGATAATAATAGCCCACTCCACTCATCATGCTAATAAGTAATAACATTGTGATTGAAAAAAATATAAGTTTTGATTTCACTTTTAAATTATTCATTTTAATCCCCCTTTGAATTTTCAATTTTAGACAAATACTAATGCGATTTTTTAGATACTATATACTATATCGTCATATTTTACATAAACTTTATAATACAATTAAACAATAGTCAATAATAGGGAAAAATTACAAATTGACAATTTAGTATATATTATGTGATAGAGATATATTTAATAATCAGCAGAATTATGTTCATTTATTATTGATAAATTTTATTAATATTGCATTTAATTTAGTCTAAAATTATCTTTTTAATATTAAGTTTATTTACATAATGTTGAATTTTAACTATAATATTCAGGTAGTGTAAATAATAAACACTAATGATTAGTATTTTTAGGAGGAAATAGAATGGATAAAAGAGAGGGGTTTTCTAGTAGAATTGGTTTTGTATTATCCTGCATAGGGGCAGCTATAGGATTAGGTAATGTATGGATGTTTCCTTATAAATTAGGAGAAAATGGAGGAGCTGCATTTTTAATTCCATATTTCTTTTTTGTTATTATTCTTGGAATTATAGGATTAATTACTGAATTTTCTTTTGGAAGACAATATAAACAAGGTTCTTTAGGTGCTATAAGGCAAGTATTTAAAGAAAAAAACATAAAAGGTGGTTCTATAATATCTGTGATTCCAACAGTAGGATTAACAGGTATATTCATGTTTTATGTAGTAGTTATTGGATGGGTATTAAAATATTTTTACATAAGCTTAACAGGAAAAATAGCTTCAATAAATACTGAAGCTTATTTTGCTAATTTTGCTAATAGTCCAAGCACGATAGTATGGCATGCATTAGCTGTGTTAATCACATTAATAATTGTAAGCTTTGGAGTTGCAAATGGTATAGAAAGAATTAATAAGATAGTAATTCCATTACTATTTGTTATATTTATACTTTTAATAGTAAAATCGTTTAGTTTGCCAGGATCAGATGCTGGAATACAATATTTATTAAAACCACAGTGGTCATATCTTTTAATGCCTAAAACATGGGTAATGGCTATGGGACAAGCTTTCTTTACAGTATCTATAACAGGGTGTTGTATGGTTGTATGTGGAAGTTATGCAGATAAGAAATTCGATATATTGAATTGTGCTGTAAATACTGCCTTTTTTGATACATTAGCAGCTTTATTAGCTGGATTTATGATTATGCCAGCAGTATTTGCATTAGGATTAAATCCTACAGCAGGTCCTGCATTAATGTTTGTTACTGTACCAAGCATATTTCAAACAATGCCATTTGGTAATTTGTTAAGTTCTTTATTCTTTTTAAGTATAATTTTTGCGTCTGTTTCATCTTCAATAGCGATGCTAGAAGGGCCAGTAGAAGCAGCTATGAGTATAACTAAATGGAGTAGAAAAAAAGCTACAATAATAATAGCTGTTGCAGGTTTTATTTTAGGTATTCCATTAACATTAAGTGGTGATTTGTTTAATAAGTTTACAAATTTTATAACTATAATATTATCCCCAATAGGTGCTGTTATAACAGCTTTCATATTTTATTACATAGTTGATAGTAAAAAAGCTTTAGAAGGAATAAATGAAGGGGCAAGGTATAAGCTCGGACATTGGTTTATTAACTTTGGTAAATATGTATTTGTACCAGCAACTATAATAATTATTATTCTTGGAATAATATATGGTGGTATTGGCTAAAATTTAAAGAAAATAGGGCTTATCTTGTATTTAGAAATATATTTCTATTTTAAGATAAGCTCTTTTAATTTTTTATATTATTTTTAAGATACTCAATTTCCATTTTTAAATCATTTATACTTTCCTTAAGTTTAATTATTTCTTCTTCACAATTCCTTTTTGAAGAAGTCTTAGTTTCATCTGAATTAGAAGTTTGTTCATTAGCGGTCTGGTTATTAGGTGTGGGACAAAAAGAGTTAGAAACATTTTTGCATTTCAAATTATAATATCTTCCGGGGCCATTTTCAAAATATTGTTGTTGAGAATTAAATGTTAGTATAACTTGTCCGAGCAATTCAAGCCAATTACCAATTGCATTCTGTAAGTTAAAGGGTAAATTTTCAGCCATAACTAAACCTAATATTTGTGACATAAGCGCGAAAAGTTGCGGACTTAAATCTTGAAATCCCCCAGGAATATCATTGCAATTTTGATTAGTATTATTTGAGGTATTTCCATCGCTATTAGTATTTTGGTTAGATTTAGTATTTTGAGTATTTTGGTTAGATTGAGCGGCTTTCATAAATTCTTCAAAATTAAATCCATCAAATTCCATTTCAAACCCCTAATTTAATTAATTTTAATATTATACTATTCAACTTATGCGTTTAGTGTCCAAAGTAAAGATATTTATTATGCTAGTAGTATAGGGTAGCATTCTCACTGTTACTAAAGAAGAGTAAATTCAGAAAAACCTTTTATATATGTTGTAATAAGAAGTCTTCAATAAATCAAGTAGCTATTTACAGTTTTGTTGTACATTTAAATTTGCAACATATAGACTATAATTTTTAGTTGAATAAAGTTAAGCAGTACTTTATAATTTATCCATAATAGAATATTAGTTTTAGGTTCTATAAGTATTTAGAAATTTTTTTTATGACTTTATATTTTGGGATTAAAAGGGAAAGTGGTGAAAGTCCACTACAGCCCCCGCTACTGTAAAGGAAGACTATTTTTCTAAGGTGTTTTAAAAAAAATGCCTAAAATGTCCACTGACGTTTTTGTTGGGAAGGAAGAAAAATCAGGATGACACCTAAGTCAGGAGACCTGCCTAAAATGATGTGCTATCTTTCGGAGGGACGGTAATAGCAAATCTTAAGAAATCAAAAATTAAAATATATTGTTTTCTTGATTTGTTATGTTTAAAGATGTCCTTACTAAGATAAAATGAATGGTAAGGATATTTTTTATTGAATTTATACATAAAAGTTAAGTAGGTATATGAAATAGAGCAGCATACTAACTTGCTATTTTCTTTCATGTGCCTAAAACAGATGATAGGAGAAATAATTAATGAGAAAAGCAATTTTAGTTATAAGTTTTGGAACGAGTTATTTAGATGCATTAAAAAGTTCTATTGAAAGAATAGAAAATAAAATTCAAGATGAGTTTAGAGATTATGAGGTATTTAGAGCATTTACTTCACATAAGATTATAAAAAAGTTAAAAAGAGAACATAATTTAGATATTTTAACACCTGAAGAAGCTTTAGAAAATTTAAAGACTAGAGAATTTGATGAAGTTATAGTGCAACCATTACATATGATTCCTGGTGAAGAATTTCAATATATAAGAGGAGTAGTTAATAAATATACTCAAAATTTTGCATCAATTAAACTTGGAAGGCCAATCTTTTATTATCAAGGAATTGAAGAATTACCTCAAGATTATACATTATTTATAAAGAGCATAGAAAAGCTTTTAAATAAGGATGAGAATATAGTTTTATTTGGACATGGAACTGCCCATTATTCTAATGCAGTATATGGAGCACTTCAAACTATATTAATAAATGAAGGATATGATAATGTTTTTGTTGGAACTGTAGAAGGATATCCAACTTTTAAAAGCGTATTAAATATATTAAAAAATAAGGGAATAAATAAGGTTAAGCTAGTTCCATTAATGGTGGTTGCAGGAGATCATGTAAAGAATGATATGGGATCTGATGAAGAAGATTCTTGGAAGAACATGTTACAAAAAGAAGGTATTGAAGCAGAAGCATATCTACATGGACTTGGAGAATTAGATGAATTCAGTAATCTTTATATTCGCAGAATTTATGATGTTATAGAAGATAGATATTCAGAATTTGGAGATACAAAGAAGCTATAAGATATAATGCATATTTAAAAAGTCTTTGTTTTAAAACCGTGTTGATATTGTTATATAAAGCTCATGGACTGTGAAATTTACTTTAAAAACTCTAAAATGAATATTAGTCCTATTAATGCATGTTCCCAATCAAAGATTGTGACAAGCAATTAATAGTACAAATTTTCAAGGAAACTCGACTCACATTCGTTCGCTGAGTAAGTTTGAGATACCAAATATAAAATTTGGACTCTCACTTAAGAGTTCTACAAAGCGAATTTCAATGCCAGTTCGCTATTATATAACAATATCAACACTCTTCTAAAACATAGCGATTAAAAAAATAATAAGATAATGCATTGTGATAGTTAAAATAAGTCTGAAAATATCATATATAATTATTCAAAAGGACTAGAAAAATTGCACTAACAGTTTCTATTGTTTTAAGTTGCACCCATTATCGATTGCTCCAAAGACAGGCTTTGGACAATCAAAAATGGAACAACTTAAAACAATGAAACAGTAAGCACAGATTTTTCAATGCCTACTTCGCAATTATATATGATATTTTCTCACTTTAGGCATTGTAAAATAAATAACTAGTCAAAGATTCTTAGGATTTTTTGAACTAGACAAGAAGACTGAAGAACTATCTATTTGGAGATGCCTTATATAGCGTATAATGAGATATATAAATTTAGGCACAATGAGTTAAGATATAACAAGGAGAATAGTATGAAATCTATAATTATTTCTTCAAATTGCAGTGGTGGTGGGAAGACTACTTTTACTTTAGGACTTATGAAGGCATTGAAGGAAAGAGGGCTAAAGGTTCAAGGATATAAAGTAGGACCAGATTACATAGATACTGCGTTTCATAAGGAAGCAACAAAAATTCCATCAAGAAATCTTGATACATTTTTAATGGGTGAAGAAGGTGTTAAAGAGAGTTATCTTAAAGGGAATGGAGATATTGGTATAATTGAAGGGGTTATGGGATTATATGATGGTGTTGGAGTAAGTACAAAAGCATCAACTTTTGATGTATCAAGAACTTTAGATAATATGCCAATAGTATTAGTGCTTTCACCTAAAGGTCAAAGTTCCACTTTGTGTGCTGAAATAAGTGGTATTATAAATTACAGGAAAGCAAATGTTGTTGGTGTTGTTTTAAATGCAATAAGTGAAAAATATTATAAGCTTTTAAAATATGCAATAGAAAAAAACTGTAGTGTTAAAGTATTTGGATATATACCTAAGGATGAAAAAATAAAACTTTCTAGCAGACATTTAGGATTAATACAAAGTGTAGAGGTTGATAATCTTAAAGAAAGACTAGAAATATGTAGTGAATTAGTATCAAATCATGTTGATTTAGATGGGATTTTACATGAAATGAAAGAATTTAAATATGTAGAATTAAATGAGATGCAAGAATCACATGAGGAGAACGAATTGCATAATAATGAAGAATTAAAATATGTAGGATTAAACTCTAATCAAGCACTACATGATAAGTGTAATTATAATATTAAAGATGATAAACAGGTAAGTAATGTTAAAGACAACACACTAATTAATAATGGTAAAGATAGCAAGTTGACCAATATACATGATAGGCAAGTGGAAAACAATAAAGATAGCAAGCTAATCGATATGGATGAACAGCAAATTAAAAATAATAGAGGTATTTTAAGTTTAAAAGATAAAGGTTTTAAAATAGGAGTTGCACTGGATGAAGCATTTAGCTTCTATTATAAAGATAATTTAGAACTTTTAGAGGAGATTGGAGAAATAATTTATTTTAGTCCAATCAGAGATAAGGTTTTGCCAAGTGATTTAGATTTTTTATATATAGGTGGAGGATATCCAGAAGTATTTAAAGAAAAGCTTAAAGAAAATTCTTCTATGAGAGAAAGTATTAAAAAAGCTTTGAATGATGGATTAAAGTGTTATGCTGAGTGTGGTGGACTTATGTATTTAACACAGGAGATAGATGGATATGAAATGGTTGGCTTTTTTGATGGAAAAAGTGAAATGACAAAGTCATTAAAAAGATTTGGTTATTGTAGTTTAAGAATAGATAAAAAATATTTTGGGGAAGAAATTAATATAAATGCTCATGAATTCCATAAATCAGAAGTGAGCTTAAAAGAAGAATTAGTGTATGAAGTAGAAAAAACTCAATATGATGGAGAAAAAATTAAATGGAAATGTGGATATTTAAAAAAGAACACATTAGCAGGATATGCACATATTAATTTCCTCGGAAATATAGAGCTTTTAAAACTTTTAGTTGATTAATCATTTATTTGGGGATGCTTTAAGTATGTGAAAGAAAATGGCTATGTTTTAAAATAGTGTTGATATTACAATATCAATATCCACTTAAAATGTAGCCAAGAAAATAATTAGTTAAAGATGTAATGTATATTGACGGTTAGACATTAAACAAAGTAGATTAACATATTTACTTGTTATTTTTCAATATGCTTTGTAAGTAAGAAATTTGCTTAGATTCTGCTTTTAACTTACTGAAATATAATAAAGAAAAGATGGTGAAAATATGGACTATTTAAAGAATCCTATGGGAATTGAAGAAAGAAGTTTTGAAATTATTGGAGAGGAAATGGGACCTCATTCATTTAGCAAAGAAGAATTAATGATAGTTAAGAGAACTATTCATACTACTGCTGATTTTGAATACAAAGAGTTAGTTGAGATAAGTAAAGATGCAATTGAAACTGCTAAGAACATTTTCAAACATGGTGCTAAAATTTATACAGATACTAATATGGCTCTAAATGGAATTAATAAAAGAGCTTTAGCCAAGACAAATAGTAGTGTTATTTGTTATGTGAATGAAGAAGCTGTACATAAAGAAGCTAAAGAAAAGAACATAACTAGAAGTATGGCAGCAGTTGAAAAGGCTTGTAATGATGACGTTGATATATTTGTTTTTGGTAATGCACCAACTGCACTTTTTAGACTTAAGGAATTAATAAAAGAAGGTAAGGCAAATCCAAAACTTATAATAGCAGTACCAGTAGGATTTGTTGGCGCAGCTGAAAGTAAAGAAAACATGGATGAACTTAACATTCCGTATATAAGAGTTAAAGGAAGAAAAGGTGGGAGTACTGTTGCAGCATCAATAGTTAATGCTCTTATGTATATGGTAGTTGAAAGATAAAGTTGTTCATAAAAACCGAAAGAAAGGTCAAGTTGTTGTTCATGTTACTTAGAATTTTATTAGATGTTTCTAACATTAGAAGTTGCACTCAAAACAGTTTGCTCCATAGATAAACTATGGACAAACAATTTTGAAACAACTTCTAATGAAGAAACAGTCAAATAAAATTCTCTAATGTAACAGTTCACTACAACTTGCCCTTTTTTTCTCTGTTTGGTGGTGATTTTAAAGTTATTGAAAATTAACATTAATTTCATAGTTTATGTATTTGACGTAGTAGATTAATTATGTTCTTTGAAAACTGAATAATGTGGTATTTACAAAATATGCTATAATTTATTTGTAATAGTTAAATTATGATTAGGTTGTTTATATAAGAACTATTGCATACTTTAATATGCCTTAAAACGAAATATTCAAAATGCGATTGGAGAAAAAAATTGAGTAGTGAATATAATGATTATGTTAATAAATTGAAAACTTATAAAGATTTACTTAAAGAACAAAACAAATCAATAACAGTTATAGCATATTTAAGATTTTTTACCTTAATTATTGGTTTAAGTGTTACATTTTATACTTTTAGTATTAAGAGTTATTACATAAGTATAGGAGTTTTCATTTTCCAATTGCTTATTTTTATTTATTTAGTTATTGAGCATGATAAGGCAATTAATAAAAGAAAATATTCAATAGCTTTAAAAGATATAAATGAAAAAGCCATAAAGAAACAAAATGAACAATGGAACAGCTTTCAGGATGATGGTAGCGAATTTAAAAATGAAGAGCATAGTTATTCTAATGATTTAGATATATTTGGGAAAAACTCATTATTTCAGTGGATTAATAGTAGTAAAACATTTATGGGAAGGCAAAATTTAAAAGATAGACTTACCAATCCATTAAAAACTCCTTTGGATATAGAGAAAGCACAGCAAGCTTTGCAGGAGCTCGCAATGGATTTAGAATGGAGACAACTATTTGAGGCAGAAGGCATGATCATTTCTAATGAAGGTATTAATCCAGAAGAGTTATATGAATGGTCAAAAGATAGAAATGAATTATATACTAAGACTTGGCTTATTTTATTAGTTAGATTATTGCCATGTATAACATTGATATTAATTACTTTGGCCTATTTTACTTCTTTAGTAAACTTTAAATTACCATGTTTTATGTTATTTGTTCAATTAGTAATTTTATTCATCGGTGCAAAAAAAAGAAGTGCAATATTTAATAGCATTTACAAATATAAAAATAGTATAAATATATATTTTAGATTGTTAAGTTTAATTATAGAAAAGGATTTTAAAAGTGATTATTTAAAACAGCTAAAAAATAATTTAGTGATTTCTAAAGATGAATATGCAGCAGCCGCAATAAAAAAATTATCTAATATATATGATAAAATATCCGACAGAAATAATGCATTCTTTATAATATTTAATATATTGCTGTTATGGGATTATCAGTGCATGATACAATTTGAAAAATGGAGAATTAAATCAGGTAAAGACTTGAAAAAGTGGTTTGATGTTATAGGAGAATTTGAAGCACTAAATAGCATTTCAAATATTATTTATGATAATCCAGAGTGGGTTATGCCCTCGATTTCAGATAAGGATTATATAATAAAAGCTGAAGCTTTAGGTCATCCACTTTTAGGTGAAAAAATGGTGTGTAACAATATTACAATTGATAACAAAAAAAACATTTTACTAATAACAGGTTCAAATATGTCTGGTAAAAGTACATTTTTAAGAACTATAGGTATAAACTTAATATTAAGTTATATTGGAGCTCCAGTATGCGCCAAAAAGTTTGAATGTTCATTAATGCAGATTTTTACTTGTATGCGAACAAGTGATAATTTAGAAAATAATATATCTTCTTTTTACGCTGAAATATTAAGAATAAAGATGATAGTTGAAGAGGTACAGGAGAATAAAAAAATATTTTTTCTCTTAGATGAATTATTTAAGGGAACTAATTCTATTGATAGACATGATGGAGCTATAGCATTAATAAAACAATTAGGAGACGAAGGAGCATGCGGACTTATTTCTACTCATGACTTAGAATTATGTGATTTACAGTACAAATATTCTAAGATTAAAAATTATCATTTTAAAGAGTATTATTTAAATAATGAATTAAAATTTGACTACAAAATTCGAGAAGGAGTATCAACTACTAGAAATGCTATACATTTAATTAAGTTAGCAGGTATAAGGCTAAAATAACTGTTTAAATATTTATATATTCATTAATTAAAACTTAATAAAATTAGTAAATAAATTTAATTTATGAGGAAAATTAGTTTTGAGGGGAGTGTTTTATGAATAAGGTAATTATTATTGGTGCAAGTAGTAGAATTGGAAGAGAATTATATAAGGAGAACATCTTGGAAATGTGATAGTTTATATTTGCTTTTTACAAAGATGCATAAATATTATTGTAAGAAAAATAAGAAATAGGATATACTTAAATTAACTGATATCAAGGAAGCGCAATATATATTAGAGCTAATAGTTTAAAGAGGTGAAAGTTTATGATGAAAAGTTTGTTAGATCCCAAAATTGATTTTGTATTTAAAAATATTTTTGGTTCTTCTAAGCATCCGAAAATATTAATATCATTTTTAAATGCAGTTTTGAAACCTAAATATTTAATAATTAAAGTAAAAATACACAATACAGATATAGAAAAACATTTCTTAGATGATAAATTTTCAAGATTAGATGTTAAAGCAGAAACAAGTAATAATGAAATTATTAATATAGAAATTCAACTTAAAAATGAATATAACATGATAAAAAGAAGTTTATACTATTGGAGTAAGATGTATGAAGAGCAACTTAATGAAGGTGAAGATTATTCTGAATTAAAGAGAACTGTTTGCATAAATATTCTTAATTTTAAATATCTTAAAAATGAAAGATTTCATAATGGATATAGATTAAAGGAAACTGAAACAAATGAAGAATTAAGTGATGTTTGTGAAATTCACTTTATAGAGATACCTAAACTTAAGGAAAACAGTGATGAAAAGGATCTATTAATAGCTTGGACAGAATTTCTTAAAAATCCTGAAAGTGAAAAGGTAAGAAGTCTAGAAATGAGTATAGTGGAAATACGTGAAGCTAAGGACGAATTAATAAAATTAAGTAATGATGATGAGCAAAGACAGATTTATGATATGAGAGCTAAGATATTAAAAGATAAAATAAGTGCAATAAATAAAGCAAAAAGAGATGGAGTAGAAAAAGGACTTAAACAAGGAATAAAAGAAGGGATAAAAGAAGGACAGTATCAGGAAAAAATAAATATAGCTAAAAATTTATTGGATGTTTTAGATAATGAAACAATAGCTCTTAAAACTGGATTAACAATAGATAAAATACAAGAATTAAGAAATTAGGTCACGAGGTTATATAAGATGTATTAATTTAATCGTAGTGCATAAAACCGCAAAGAAAGGTAAAGTTGTTGTTTATGTTACTGAGAATTTTATTAGATGTTTCTAATATTAGAAGTTGCACTCAAAACAGTTTGCTTTATAGATAAACTATGGGCAAACAATTTTCAGACTAACTTCTAATGAAGAAACAGTTAAATAAAATTCTCTAATGTAACAATTCATTACAACGTTCCCTTTCTTTCTCGGTTTGGTGATAATTTTAAAGTGGTAAAAAATTGAGGAGAATATTTATCGTGAAAATATAGTGTAGTATACACTACATACTCTCACTAAAGATAACTATGAAAGGAAGATTATAATGGATATTAAAATTAGACAAGCGTTTATAGAAGATTTAGATGAAGTAACAAAAGTGGAAGCAAACTGTTTTCCCGAGGCAGAAGCAGCTACGAAAACATCCTTAGAGGAACGCATTAAGACATTTCAAGAAAGCTTTTTTGTAGCAGAAGCAGATGGAAAAATAATTGGATTTATTAATGGTTGCGTTATAAATGAAACTGTTATCTATGATGAACTTTATATAGATTCTAAACTACATATTCCAAATGGAGATTATCAGACTATTTTTGGACTTGATGTTATACCGGAGTATCGTAATCAAGGAATTGCAGCGCAGTTAATGAATTATATGATAGAAGTATCAAGAGCAGCAGGTCGTAAAGGTGTTATTTTAACTTGCAAAGAAAAACTCATTCATTATTATACAAAGTTCGGATACAAAAATAAAGGTATATCTAAATCAGTACACGGTGGTGCTGAATGGTATGATATGATTTTAGAGTTTTAGAGATTGCAAGAATAGTATGAATGCAAAATATTGATAGAATATGTTATAATATATAGATTATTATATACCTTTAGAAGATTGAAATTTCACTTCTATTGGAGGTAAAATTAAATATACAAAGATAAAAACACAGTCCGGTTGGTAGTCCGGGCATAGCTTTTGGCTATCAGTAACCTGCCTCCTTGGTTGTCCGTTCTTTGTTTATGATTATTCAAGGAGGAATTTAACATGAACAAAGTAAGTTCAAAACTAACCGTATTTTTTGAGGAGCCATTTTGGATTGGAATTTATGAACATATTTCAAATGGTGAATTGAAAGTTTGCAAAATAACTTTTGGAGCAGAACCAAAAGATTATGAGGTTTATGATTTTATCCTTAAAAATTGGAATAGGTTGTGTTGTAGTGCACCTATTATTGCAGGAGAAAATTATGTTGAACGAAAACTAAATCCTAAACGTATGCAAAGAGCAATTAACAAGCAGTTGCAAAACACAGGGGTAGGAACAAAAGCACAACAGGCATTGAAACTGCAACATGAGCAAAACAAGTTGGAAAGAAAATCTTTTAATCGACAAAAAAAGGAAGAAGAAAGAGAAAAACAATTTGAATTGCGACAACAAAAGAAGAAAGCAAAGCATAGAGGCAAATAATTCTGCTATTATTTTTCTTCATATTATGAGTATAATTTCTATAATGCCGTATTATTCAGTAGAGAATATACGGCATTTTTTGTTTCTTAATTCTTTAAATATGCCTAAACTTTAGATAGATGATGATTAAATAGAATCCAAATATGTTAACCGTCTATTCGGTTAGTTTAAACCTACCACATTTAGAAAATATAAGCTTTTAGCTTTTGAAAAACTGTAAATATGACAATATTAATTACTAAGGATATTGATTATATAAAAGTAAATAAGTTATAATTGAATCCATAACAAATGATATTTTACTTAATGTTGTTTTGTTGTTGAAAAACTTAATTATGGCATAAAATTAAGGGGAATTGTTTTTTGTAAAAACAATTTAACTCTTTATTAGGTTGTTGAATAACTAATTTTTACAAATATTTATTTAAAAAATATTCTTAGGAATCATAAATTCCAAGGATATTTTCTCGTTTTGATTCCTT
>NZ_FOMG01000070.1 GCF_900112485.1 Clostridium uliginosum | reverse complement strand
GAAAGAACGATATCTATGGGAGCATATTTTATACCAGTTTTGGGTGAATATAAAATGTTAGCAGAAATAGTTGATGGAAAAGACTTAGTATCAGGGAGACGCTATAGTGTAGGAGAACAATTATTTGCAATAGGTGCTGTAGGAGCAGGAAGCTTAATAGGAAAAATATATAAAGGCGTGAAGGCAGGATTTGCATCAGGAGTAGAAGAAACATCAGGCAAAATAGCTGAAGGAACTGTGCTTTCTATGAATGGTGCTAGGGATTCTAGTGGAATTGAAAAACTGGCTAAGAGCATAACTGAAAAGGTTGTTGGTAAAGAGGGAGGAATTAATGGGGTTAGTAAAGCTAGAAAAATAGATGTTGTCAATGACGCAGATATTATTTCAGATGTAAAAAATATTAGACAAAGCTTACCATCTAGATATAAAACATCAGGTAATTTAGCTACAGCCGAAGTTAGTATTGATGGAATAAATCAAAATAAATTTTTTTCACATAGTGGTATAGATAAAATGCAGGATAACCTTATAGGAAAAGCAGATAACATTTCGGTACAACCAGATAATCCAATGTTTAAAGCAATTGAAGCTGCAAATAAGAATGGTGAATTTTATTTGAGAGATTCATGTACAGAATATAAGATATTGAATGATATAGCAGACAGGCTAAAGGATAGTGTAAATCCTAGTGGTAAAATAAAATTATTCACAGAATTAGAACCTTGTGATAGTTGTAAAAATGTAATAGATAGTTTTAGAAATGAATTTAAAAATATAGAAATTGATGTTATCCATAATGGTGATATAAGAGTAATACCTAAAAATGGATATTGATGGAGGCGTAATAATGGATATTAACGAAATTAATGAATTAATTGAAAATATAAATGAAGCATACAATGAATTTTTAGAAAAAAATAGAGGCGAAAGATATGCAATAGCAAGATTATTTGAAGAATTTGATACGTATAATAATGGAGACCTAGTTGAAGATATTATAGTAAATATGACAATTGGAGAGTTAATAATAAAACAGGATAGTGTATTTAAAGGAAATTTAGAATGTATAAAAAAATCATTGCAGAGATATGAAAACGCTAAAGAAGAACTAAAGAAAGGAATTACTGAACAAGAATTAGATAAGATAGTATTTAGGGTAACTAAAGTGTTAAATATGTTAGATAAAATGAATGTAGATACTAACCCAAAGTGCTAAAATATAAAAGTAACTACAAAATTTAATGGAAAGTAACTTAATAAAAATAACTCTTTAGGCATTGTTATAAAATTAATAAGAGATAAGAATTAAGTGACTGCATAATCTAAATAATGCATTGAAAAGATTAAATGAATCAGTTGAAATTTAAGTAGGCTGGTTCATTATTTTTTTAGTAGTTAACATAATATCTGATAAAGGATTTTCTAGCTAATTAAATCTAATACATTTAGGATCAAGTAAAACAAGAATAAAAGGAATGTGGAATTGATAAGGATAAAATAGGTTTAGAAGATTTACTTGGCTTTGGAAGAATATCAATAGCTATGCATAAAGAATATGAAGATATGAAAGTA
>NZ_FOMG01000033.1 GCF_900112485.1 Clostridium uliginosum | reverse complement strand
CCTTATGTGATGTATTTGTTGTTTTTAGCGAAATCATTATATCACAAAGGAATGGCTTATTTATTTTTTACAATTTTTGTTTACTCAACAACCTAATTTAAGTATAAACTTTAAATTCTTTTCTACTTAATATTATATTCAATACTGTCTTTCTGAAGTATATTATTTAAAATATATATGTTCTAAAAAAGTTTATTCATTTAAATTTACTGTGTATTTTTAGTAATGTAAATAAGCTAACTTTAAAAATAATGAATTTTATTAATTAGAAATTATATATGTTCTAAATAAATTATGGACATTAAATAAGTATAATAGAAACTATGTAGTGCAACTTTTCTATTCATATAAAGTAATTATTTATTATATCTTAATTTTTATGACTACTTTATCCATTGTTAGCATCAATTTAGAATACTCTATTTATTAGGTACAAGCAACAAAATAACAAATCAAAGATTCAAAGTATGTTAATGTCCTCCTTATTTTCCTCCATTTATATAATATAAATTTACTTTTTTTGCACAAGCTATAGTTATTGAATTAAGAAACTTTAAAAGAAAATAATTAGCCAAAGATTCTATTTAGAATACTGAAGTTATTAATTTCTTTTAAACTAGGCATTGTAGAATAAATAACTAGTCAAAGATTCTTAGAATTTTTGAACTACAAGAGGAAGCGAAGGCAATTAATACTGTTGTTATTAGCTGACTTTACTAACTCAATATAGTACAAAAAACATAAGAATACTGATTAGTCGTTTATTTAAAGATGGCTTAGGCACAATCAAAAAAATAACAAGTCCATTTGCCAGCCTATTTCCCCATCATGCTGGGTCGGCAAATTGACCTAATAGACTCGCTATGAGGGCAATTCGTTTCCTTGCCTGATGAAAAATATTCATGGCAACTTTGGACTTGTTATTTATTTTTATGTGCCTTACTTAAATTCTTAATGGAGGTGATATATTATGAGTAATAATTATAGTAATACTACTTTAGTTCCTGAAGCTAAAAATGGTTTATCAAAATTCAAAACTGAAGTTGCTAGCGAAATGGGCGTTCCATTTAAAGATTATAATGGAGACCTAAGTTCAAAACAATGTGGAAGCGTTGGCGGAGAAATGGTTAAAAGAATGGTAAAACAATACGAAAACAATATCTAATATTCAACCATGATTAATATTTTATAGAGGATAGTTTTAACTATCCTCTATATTTTTTTAACTAATTAGTTCTCTTTTAATATAGTATTAATATTTTCACATCTTTCCTAAATTCATTAGCTCACTGAACAATATCTACTAAGTATCAGCACGATTTTAAAACATAGATAATCAATTTATCTGATTTTCTAAATATTAAATAAATTCTGAAAATAGTATTGTGTTTTATTTAACAATGTAGTATATTATAACTATAGAGTTAAAGAAAAAAATTTACTTTACTTCTATAACATTTTGTATTTAATTGTATTTTTCATGCAAATTATATAATTAGTTTAGTAATATAGTTTATTAAATAAAACTTAGATGTAAACACTGTTAAATGCCCAAATAAGTTATTTTTATTCAGAGATAAATATTATATTTATCATAAGTAAAACACAGATGAATCTAAGAATTGCTTTATAGTAAATAAACTTATATTTCTTATAACTATAATTGTTAATAAAATAACACTTTATTTAAGTAGGAGGATATTTTTATGAATTATTCAGAAGAATTAAAAAACAAATCTATTACTGTGGATGAAGCTTTATCGCTTGTTAAATCCAATGATGAAATCGTTACCTCACTAGGTCCTTGTGAAGCAGTATCATTTTGTTCAAGACTTCATGAAGTAAAGGACAGAGTGGAAAATGTATCCGTTGTTAGTATGCTTAGTGCATTGGATTATAAATATCACACTGATCCAAGTATGAAAGGACATTTTATAAATGAAAGTACTTTCTTTGCTGGTCCAGCTAGAAAGGCTCATTCAACAGGTTTAGTTTCATACATTCCAACTCACCTTAGATATGCAGGTATTAATAGACTTAGTTACAAAAAGCCTAATATATTTGTTGGTGCTGCAACACCTATGGACAAGCATGGTTTCTTTTCATTATCACTTTCACTAGTTTATGAAAGAGATTCTTTAGAGAATGCTGATATTGTAATTTTAGAAATAAATGAAAATCTACCTAGAGTTTTAGGAGACACATGTGTTCATATAAGCGAAGTTGATTATGTATATACAAGCAATGAAAAAGTACCTGAGTTATCTCCTAAGGAACCTTCTGAAAAGGATTTAATAATAGGTAAATATATAGCTGACTTAGTAGAAGATGGTTCTACTGTACAACTTGGAATAGGTGGAATACCTAATGCAGTTGCTAAATCACTTTTAACTAAAAAAGATTTAGGAATTCATACAGAAATGATTACCGAAGGTGTAGTTGATTTATTCGAAGCCGGTGTAGTAAATAATAGAAAAAAATCATTACACAGAAATAAGATAATTGGTGCTTTTGCATTTGGTTCTAAAAGATTATATGATTTCTTAGATGATAATTCATGTGTAGAGATGAAAAGATGCTCTTATGTAAATAACCCTTATGTTCTAGCACAAAATCATAAGATGGTTTCTATTAACACATCTCTTTGTGTAGATTTAACTGGACAATGTGCATCAGAAAGTTTAGGATTTCAACAATATAGTGGAACTGGCGGACAAACTGATACCGGAATTGGTGCTCAAATGAGTGAAGGTGGAAAATCTATAATTGCATTATATTCTACAGCAAAAAAAGATACTATTTCAAGTATTACTGCAAATCATTATATGGGAGCTGCAATTTCATATTCTAGAAATGACGTACAATACATTGTTACTGAATATGGCGTGGCTAATCTTCGCGGAAAAAGTATTAAAGAAAGAGTTGATAGTTTAATAGCTATAGCTCATCCTGATTTCAGACAAGAACTTAAAAAGGAAGCTGTAAAAAATAGAATTTGGTAGAAGGAGTGATAAATATGAATGATAAAACTATGTTCAAAGAAATCTCTGGTAAGTTAGATTTAATTAATAACAAGGTGAATAACATTCAATATCAAATCTTCCAATCAAGCCAACATGAAAACAGTGGTAGTTATATGGATTTTTTATATGATAATTATACAGAAACACTTATAGAAAACGTATGTCAAATAATGGGAGATTAGTTTAAGGCACCTGAAAGAAAATGAGATATGATTATTGAAGTTGCTATATTAATTTTTAGTAATGCATCTTCTGTAATCATATCTCTATTTTTAGTGTTAGGCATTGTAAAAGAACTAACTAGTCAAAAATTAAAATTAATACTTTTTAGTTATCTATAATTTTGTATAATAATTTGAATATTACTGTTTCCATTATACTCATTTATGCTTGGATAGAAGATTAAATCTAGATTTACACTATTGTATGTACCATCGTATAACTTTTGTAATTCTTCATTTCCATATTTATTTAGTATTGTTTCTTCAAAATCATTAATATTTCCAAAATAGACTCCATCAATACTTTTTCCAAGTATTGTTTTTAATTTAATTTTTAATACATTTTTATTTTTTCCAAGCACCATTGCTTTTATAGCATTAACATTTTTCGCTCCAAATAAAGGCTTAGAATTTCCTTTCCCAAATGGTTCTAACATATTCAAGTCACTTATCATATGATAATTTATTTGGTCTAAATTTAAAGCTGTATCTATTGTAACTTTAGGAATTAAGTCATCTTCAGTAAGTAATGTATTTTGATTAAGACTTCTTCTTAATAATTCTATATTTTCCTCTTGTAAAGATAAGCCTGCTGCCATAGGATGTCCTCCAAATTTATCTAATAAATCTTTACACCTTAATAACTCTTCAAACATGTTATACTCTTCTATGGATCTACCTGAACCTTTTACTCCATCTTCTGCCTTTGTAAGTATTATAGTAGGAACATTATATTTTTCTCTTATTCTTCCCGCTATTATTCCTGCTAAACTTTCATGAACTTCAGGAATATAAATTAAAAATACCTTATCTTTTTTAATTTCACTATTCTCCACAAGTTCTATCGCCTTCTCTACCCCTTCATTTGTCATATCTTTTCTCTCATCATTCAATTCAACTAATTCTTTAGCTAACATATTAGCTTCATTTTCACTTTGAGATAATAATAATTCAAGTCCTCTTTTGGCTGAATCTAATCTACCTGATGCATTTATACATGGTCCTATAACAAAACCTAAGTGGTAAGTCCCTATCTCCTTATCTTCTATCTTAGTTTCTTTCATTAACGCCTTTAGTCCTAAATTAGAAGTAGTATTTATCATCATAAGACCATTTTTAACAAATATTCTGTTTTCATCAATTAAATCTACTACGTCACACACAGTCGCTATTGCAACAAATTCTACTAATTTGTAAGTTTCATCTTTATCAATTTTCACTTTTTCAAATAAAACTTCTATAAGTTTAAATGCAACTGCTGCCCCGCATATTTTTTTAAACTTATATTTACACTCTATTTGTTTTGGATTAACTATAGCATCTGCTTCTGATGCTATAAAAGTCCTTTTAGAATTTTCATCTTCTATAAATGGAATATCATGATGATCTGTAACTATTACAGTCATGCCTAATTCTTTAGCATATTTTATAGGATCTATTGCAGAAATGCCATTATCACAAGTTAATAGTGTATCTACATCATCTTCCTGTGCTTTATAAATTATACTCTCATTTATTCCATATCCATCTTTTATTCTATCTGGAATTTCATAATCTACATTTGCTCCACACTTCTTTAATGCTGTATACAAAATATATACACTAATTACTCCATCAACATCATAATCTCCAACAATTCTTATTTTTTTATTGCATTCTATTTTATCTTTTAGTATAGTTACAGCCTTATCTATATCTTTCATTTCTCTTGCGTCATAAAAATTTTTAAAATCAGGATTTATATAATTTTTTATCATTTCATCATCATTAATATCTCTATTTATTATTAATCTACTCATTAATTCACTTATACCATATTTAATAGATATCTTTTTATAATCTACTTTTTTATTTTTAACAAACCACTTTTCTCTCATCATAACCCCCATCTATTTTTATTCTAAGCTATGTTTTAAAATAGTGTTGATATTTTAAAACATAGCTTTATTCTAAAAAATTGTTATATCTATAATTAATTTTTTAATAATATAATCCACAATTTCTCCCTAACTTTCTTAATAAAAGCAAGTAAAATTGTGGATTATATAGTTCAATTGTTATTTCTCTTAAAATATTATTTAATTATTATAAATAATATTAGGCACATGAAAGAAAATAACAGACCAAAGATGCGTCGTATATTTACTGACGCAGTATAATGCGAAATAGACAAACATATAGGTCTATTATTTTTTTGAATGTGCCTTATTTATATAACATAGATTTAGCTAAATCATCAACCTTGTCATAGCCTAATTTTTCTATTAATGTATAAGCAAATGCCATTGTAGTTGCTGGTCCTCTGCTAGTTATTATATTGCCATCTACTACAACATTATCCTCTTTATATATACATCCTTCTAGTTCTTCCTCAAATCCTGGATAAGATGTTACTTTCCTGCCAGTTGTTAATTCTGCTTTACCTAAAACTATAGGTGCTGCACAAATAGCTCCTATTAGCTTACCTAATTTATGATGCTTATTAATAAACTCTATTACTCGATTATCATCTCTTAGATTTATTGCACCTGGCATACCACCTGGAAGTGCTACTAAATCATATTCCATGCTCTTATCAAAAATTTTATCGGATTTTATAATTACTCCATGAGAAGACTTTACTTCTTTTTCCTTCATAGATACTAAATCACAAACCATTCCTGTTCTTCTTATGATATCACATATTGTTAAAGCCTCTACTTCTTCAAATCCTTCTGCTAATAGAACACATACTTTTTTCATTTAAAATCCCTCCATACTTCTAATTGATAATGTACTATAAGTAAGATACATTTTTAAAAATAACAAATTACTGTGTTAGTATATTTTGTGTCATATGCCTAATCCACTACTAAGACACATTCAAGAAAATAATATACAAGCATATTAGTCTATATTTTTTTGAATATGCCTAAATATTATTATACTACTGATATCTCTTTAATTTCATCATCAAGCATTAATACTATGTTGGTTCCTCTACCTGCACGATTTTGAAGCTTAATATCATCAACTCTTATATTTGTTTTTTGTTTAGCTTTTGATGTTAATAAGATTTCTTGATTTTTAGGCGATATAATTACCTTATTTCCATTTACTTCTAAATATTTAGATATATAAGTTCCAAAAACTACTTCATCTTCATCTCTTAAGCTAATTCCAGTAACTCCAGAAGCTACCTTACCCATTGTATTAACATTTTCAACAGGAAATCTTATTGCCATTCCTTTTTTAGTTATTATGATTAAATGTCCTAAAGTAGCCTTATTAATATCTGCACACACCATTTCATCATCTTCGGATTTTAATTTATAACAGCATTGCTTAAATCCATCACCTTCAAATTCTTTTAATAATGTCTTTTTGACTAATCCCCTTTTACTAAATGAATATACTGCTAGATTATCGTCATATGAAGATATTGAGAATATACTAATAACTCTCTCATTTTTTTCCAAATCTCCAATAAATGATTCCACTTTAATCTCATTTTCCATTACGTTTTTCATTAAAAATGCTGGTATTTTATATAAGTATCCCTTATTTGTAAACAAAGCTATATATTTCAAAGAATCAATTCTTATTTTTAATGAATCTTCTTTATTTTTTTTATATGATTTAAATGTATTCTTATCTGTAACTCCAATATTAAATTCAAAATATTCATTGTCCTTTGTGTCTTGCAATTCTACTATTTCATCATCTAATGAAAGATTAAATAATTGTATTGATAAAATATTCCTAGGAACATTTTCAAGTTCTGGTATTTCAACAATAAAATCTAAGCCTAACTTACTCTTGATTTTTAAGTAATTATCTCTTTCCTCAATATCTTTTATTATAACACTTAAAAGATTGTCACCTTCTCGTAGTTTTAATGCTTGAAGCTTTCCATATGAAGTTTCAAACTTTTCTAATGAAGTTTCTTTTATTCCACCTTTTTTTGTTATGAACCTAAACACCTTATTAGGATTAAAGTTATCTATTGATATTACATTAATTATTTTTTCATCCTCTAAACTTAATGCTTTTATTATTGTATCTATCCTCTCTCCTTTTTCTTTCCATTTATGTTCAGGTATATTAATACCCTTAACTTGATACATAAATCCTTTATCTGTAAATATAAGTAAACTATCTTTAGTATTAGAACTTATAAGGTGCTGCAATTCATCACCTTCTCTATAATCTATATCTTCTGGATTAAAGTTTGATCTGTTATAATTCTTAAGTGGCATTCTTTTAATAAAACCATCTCTAGATAAAGTAATCATAACTTCTTCAACTACTATCAATTCTTCAATATCAATTTTACTTTGACTATCATCTTCTATAATTACAGTTCTTCGTTCATCACTATATTTATCACATATTTCTTTTAATTCAAATTTTATTACTCTTAATAGCTCTTTCTCATCTGCTAATATCTTTTTAAGTCTTTTTATTATTTTTTCAAGTTCTTTATATTCTTTTTCAAATACTTTTATTTCAAGCCCTGTTAATCTGTATAACATAAGTTCTAATATAGCTTGGGCCTGATCTTCTGAAAATCCAAATTTATCTATTAAATTCTGAGAAGCATCTTTTTTAGACTTTGAACTTCTAATCGCTACTATTACTTCATCTAATACATCAATAGCTTTAATAAATCCTTCAACTATGTGGTATCTTTTTAATGCTACTTCAAGTTCTCTTTTACTTCTTCTTGTTACTATATCTTTTTGATGATTAACATAATACCGTATCATAGCCTTTAAACTCATTGTTTCAGGCTTTCCATCCGCTAAAGCTACCATATTAAAGTTTATATTGCATTGAAGATCTGTCTTTTTAAATAAATACTTTAATACTAGATCTACACTGTCTTCATTAGCTGCCTTTTTGAATTCAATTACTGCTCTTATTCCATTTCTATCAGATTCATCTCTAATGTCTGAAATTAATTCTAAAGCTTTAGAATGCCTCTTATCTCCTGTCATTTCTGAAATTGTTTGAAGTATTCTAGCTTTATTCCTCCTATATGGGAATTCAGTAATTACTATTCCAGGTCTTCCATTATCTAATATTTCAATTTTAGTTTTAGCCCTATATGCAACCTTACCAGTTCCTGTTTCATAAGCGGATATAAGAGAATTTTTTCCTATTAATATTCCGCCAGTAGGTAAATCTGGTCCTTTTATATAATTCATTAATTCCTTAGTAGAAATTTCGTTGTTATCTATATAAGCTAATACTCCATCTGTTACCTCACCTAAATTATGTGGTGGAATATTAGTTGCAAGTCCTACTGCAATACCAAAAGCACCATTTACTAATAGATTTGGATATCTGCTCGGCAATACCTTTGGTTCAAATTCACTATCTGAATAGTTTGGTACCATATCTACCGTATTTTTATCTATATCTCTTATCATTTCCATGGAAATAGAAGCAAGCCTAGCTTCTGTATAACGCATTGCAGCTGCATTATCTCCATCTATTGATCCCCAGTTGCCGTGACCATCAATCAGTGGAGCTCTAGTAGAAAAATCTTGTGCTAAAATAGTCATTGCATCATATACAGATGAATCTCCATGTGGATGGAACTTACCTAAAATATCTCCAACTATTCTTGCTGATTTATAATAAGGCCTATCTGGGAAAGCCTTTAGAAGATATGCTCCATAAAGAATTCTCCTATGTACCGGTTTTAATCCATCTCTTACATCCGGAAGTGCTCTATCTTTTGCAACCTCTATAGCATAAGGTAAATAATTTTCTGGCATAGCTTCTTCTAAAGGGATTCTAATTATATTATTATCCTTTGGGATAATTTGAACTTTCTTTGCCATAATATTTCTCCATTCTTACTTTAGTAATTTATCCAATTGCAACATTACCAACGCCTCCATCTTCTATCAAAGTTGGGGCTAAGCACTGCTACACACCTGAACAAGTTCTTCTAAGGCTCAGATGGAGAGAGTATTTCTCATAAAAAAGCTCCATCTAAACGTAAGAATCACTTAATAATGTCCCATTCACAATGTATTGTTAAAATTCTCTTGAAAATTTTAAAATATATATTTTTTAAAAACTCCCATAAGGGAGTTTTTTAATTAATTGTGCATTGAGCATTTTTTATTAGGAATATTTAAAAAAATAACTAGTCAAAATATTCCTTAGTTAAATTCTCCGTACTTATACATATAATTTTTTCTAGGTTCTACTATATCTCCCATCAAGAGTGATATCATCTTTTCAGCCTTTGCAGCATCTTCTATAGTTACCTGCATAAGTGTTCTAGTTGATGGATTTAAAGTAGTTTCCCATAATTGATCAGGATTCATTTCTCCAAGTCCTTTGTATCTTTGAATTAATGCTCCCTTTCCAATCTTCTTCTTAGCTGCCTCTAATTCATCATCACTATAAGCATATTTAATTGTTTCTCCACCCTTATTCACTTTATAGACCTTATATAATGGAGGTTGCGCTAAATAAAGATGTCCATTCGCTATTAAAGGTCTCATATATCTATAAATATAAGTCATCCATAATGTTCTAATATGATATCCATCAACATCAGCATCACTCATTATTATTATTTTATCGTATTTCATATCTTCTTGCTTATAATTTTCTAAGGTTCCAGTTCCAATAGCTGTATTAAATATTTTTAATTCCTCTGAAGCTAAAACATTTTCAAGCTTTTGCTTTTCTGTATTCATTATCTTTCCTTTAGAAGGCATTATAGTTTGAAATCTTCTATCTCTTGCTTGCTTTGCTGAACCTCCAGCCGAATCTCCCTCAACTACTATAAACTCATTAACAGTTTTGTCCTTTAGAGTACATACAGCCACTTTTCCAGCTAAAGGTGATGTTCCTATTCCAACTTTCTTCTTTTCTGCTTCATTTATTTTCTTGATTTTATCTCTTCTCTTTGCTGATTCTAAAGCATTATTAATTAAGACTGTTGCTAATGGCTTATTATCTTCAATCCATTCTGAAAATTTAGTATAAACTAAATCATTCATCATAGTATATGCTTCATTATTTCCAAGCTTTGTTTTAGTTTGTCCTTCAAATATAGGATTCGTAATCTTAATTCTAAGTATTGCAGTAATTCCTTCTCTTAAATCATTTCCTTCAAATTCTTTATCTTTTTCTTTAATTAAGTTAAGTTTTTTAGCCCATTCCTTAAAAGCTCTTGTCATTCCAGTTTTAAATCCTGTTTCATGGGTTCCAGCTTCAGTTGTAGGAATGTTATTTACATAACTTGCTATATATTCTGTTGAAGAATCTGTGAATTGAATACATACTTCTCCTTCCATTTGAATATTGTTTACTGTTCTTTCCCCATCAAACATAATAGGTGTATCATGAATTACTGTCTTACTCTCATTTAAATAATGAATAAAATCTAAAAGTCCATTTTCCGAATAATATTCTTTTTTAACTTCTTCATCTTTTCTTCTATCTATAAGTTCTAATCTAACACCTTTATTTTGAAATGCTAGTTCTTGTAGTCTACTATCTATAATATCAAATTTAAACTCCACTGTTGAAAAAATTTCATCATCTGGTTTAAAAGTAACTTTTGTTCCATTTTCTTTTGTATTGCCTATTATCTGTAACTTAGATACTGGAGTACCAGGCATGTTTTTCTTTAATTGCTTATCTAAAGCATACTCAAATCGTTGTCTATATATATTACCATTTTGATGAATTTCTACCTCAAGCCATTTTGATAACGCATTTACAACTGCTGCTCCAACACCATGAAGTCCACCAGAAGTTTTATAATTCTTATTATCAAATTTTCCTCCTGTATGCAATTCTGTAAATACCATTTCAACTCCAGATTTTTTCTTAACTGGATGTATCCCCGTAGGTATTCCTCTTCCATTATCACTAATTGTAATACTCTTATCTTCATTTAAAATTATACTTATTTTATCTCCAAATCCATTAGTTATTTCATCTATAGAGTTATCTATTATTTCCCATATACAATGATGTAAGCCTTTAGTTCCAGTAGAACCTATATACATTCCTGGTCTAATTCTTACTGGTTCTAATTTTTCTAAAGATGTTAAGTCGGTTACATCATAATTACTGTTTTTCAATTCCATAATATCCTCCTGTAGAACATATAGACAAATGTGTATATTTAGAATTAAGACATCTCCAAATAAATTACACAACTTACCTGTCCATAATATATTTAGTTAATTTTGATTTATTTAAGTTTACTTTGCCTATGTCTAGCCATTATAAAAATTACTTTATTATTTGATATGTATTATATACTTTAGGTTGAAAACCCTTTATTTTAACTTAATTAATCTTTTAATATTTAAATAAGCGAACTTATGTACTACTTCACTATAAGAATATACTTTATTTTACAACCAATGTCAAAATATAATACTTAGCCCTATTAAAAAATTTTCTATATTAACACAAAAATAAGAGCACTATATTATTTCGTTAAAGAATAAGACAATAAATCTTAAACCAACCTTTAATAAGCACTCTTTTATATTACTAATTATATAATATGTTTTTCACTGTTAGTAATTAAATTACACATCGTATATCTCAATGTTTCTAACATGTTTAGTATGATTCCATTCCTTATTATTCTTATTTAATATTCCTTGAATAGTAATTGGTATCCAAGTTACTGTATATAAGCCATATAATAAAAATCTAAAGAATAACACTAAGTTCTTTTTTCCTAAGAAAACTAATACCATAAGTAAAAAGATTAAATTAAATCCTAAAGTTACTAAAATGGAAACAGTATAACTTCCCATTCCTCTTAGTACGTAAGGAATAACAAATACATTACTTGAGTATAAAACCATCATAAATAAAAATGCTTTTGAAATTTTTTCTTCTAAAGCTAATATTAATGGTGTAATTAAAAATTGAACTAAAGCAAAAACCTTCCACCCGATATCACTAAATAAATAACTTAAAATAAATATATTTAAACCTGGTGAATCTACTTGTATTATTGTTAATATAGCTGATATAGCCAACATCAAAGTAGTAAATGGTTGTAGTACATATAAAGCACAATCAAAAATGTACCATTTTCTTTCTTTGATAGATTTCTTCACCAATTTAAAAAAGTATCTTGAAGCAACATCTGTAAAACCTTGCATCCATCTTTTTCGTTGAGTCCAAGATTGAGCCAATTTTAAAGGCTTTTCATCATAAATAATTGCATCATGAGCCCAGCCTACTTTTTCTCCATTTAAAACAAGCTTACATGTAAATTCTAAATCTTCTGTTAAGCAAGTAGCTCCCCAACCTAAATCTTTTAAAGTATTAGTATCTATAGCAAACCCTGTACCTCCAATTTGATTAGAAAATCCAACATTTGCCCTTGCTAATTGAAACATTCTATTTTGTGTCCAAAAAGCTATTGAATAAGCACATGCTATCCAAGAATCTTCAGGATTTTTACTGTCAATATACCCTTGTACAACTTTGTAACCTTGTGACATCTTAAAGTCAATTTCTTTTAAGAAATCTTTATGTACAAGATTATCAGCATCAAATATACCTATTGCATCATATTGTTTTTTCATTTTAAATAATTTTGCAAACATCCATTCTAGCGCATAACCCTTGCCTCTTTTATCTTTTTCAAATCTTTCACAAACATTTACTGAATATTTTTTTGCAATTTTAGCAGTATTATCAGTACAATTATCTGCTATTACAAAAATATCATACATATCTTTAGGATAATCAAGATTTAACATACTTTCTATAAGCCGACTAATAACTACTTCCTCATTATGAGCTGCAATTAATAAAGCAAACTTTTTCTTTGAAGTATAATCTTTTTTTTCTTTTTTTCTAAAAAGTCCTACAATACCTAAAACCATATAATAACATGTTAATGTAAAAATTAATATCTGAAATACAGCTGTTATGGTAAAAATGTATTTTCCCATCACATTCACTCCTAATGCTAAATGAAAATTATTTTTCATTTATTATTTTATATACACATTTTAACTACATCTTTATCTAATATATTTCAATATAAATAAAAAATCAAGTATGTATTTCTTAAAATAAAATTAAGATTGTTTAATTTGCGTTTTATGTAATCATTTACCATAATATTTTCATCTTTACAAATAACTAACTTTTTATAGTTATTTTAACTTTAAACTTTACTCTTCGGCACAAGAAAGAAAATAATAGACCAAAGATGCGTTGTATATTTGGTACAAGGGCAAGTTGGCAAGTTCAGTTAACAACAAGTTATTAGCTGAATTTTCCGACGCAGTATGACGCAAAATAGACAAGCATACTAGTCTATTTATTTTTTGAATGTGCCTTATATAAATATATTACCCTTATAGTAATATATTTATCAATAATTTTTTATATACTAACTTAGTTTTTTTATTTACTATATTTTAAAGCCTCTAAATTTTAAAAAATAAATTAATAAATTTAGAGGCTAGGTAAATTTTATACTTTTATATTCTTTTTAATTTTTATTATACAATTCCTTGAGCCATCATAGCTTCTGCTACTTTCATAAATCCAGCTATGTTTGCGCCCATTAATATATTTCCTTCATGTCCATACTCATGTGCTGCATTTTTTGCATTATGATAAATATTTTTCATTATTTCTTGAAGTTTTTCATCTACTTCCTCAAATGTCCATGATAATCTCATGCTATTTTGTGACATTTCAAGAGCTGAACAGGCAACTCCACCTGCATTAGCAGCCTTTGCTGGCCCAAATAATACATTATTACTTTGGAATACATCAATAGCAACTAATGTTGAAGGCATATTAGCACCTTCTGCCACTACTTTAACTCCATTTTGGACTAGTATCTTAGCAGCTTCTTCATCTATTTCTTCTTGAGTTGCACAAGGAAGAGCGATATCACATTTGATTTTCCAAATGTTTTTGCATCCGTCTTCATATTTGGCACTAGGTACAGAATGTAAATATTCCTTGATTCTTCCTCTTTTTATTTCTTTGATCTCCTTAACTACATCTAAGTTAATTCCATTTTCATCATAAATATATCCATTTGAATCACTTAAAGCCACAACTTTAGCTCCTAATTCTTGAGCCTTTTGTGTTGCATAAATAGCAACATTTCCAGATCCTGAAATAACAACAGTTTTCCCTTCAAAACTCGTTTTATTATCTTTTAACATTTCATCTGTGAAGTATACTAAGCCATATCCTGTAGCTTCAGTTCTAGCCAAACTTCCTCCAAATGTTAATCCTTTTCCTGTTAAAACAGCTTGTTCACTTAAAGATTTTAATTTTTTATAATATCCATAAAGATATCCTATCTCTCTTCCACCGACACCAATATCGCCAGCTGGGACATCCATATTTCCACCAATGTATTTATATAATTCTGCCATAAAACTTTGACAAAATCTCATAATTTCATTATCTGACTTTCCTTTAGGATTAAAGTCAGAGCCTCCTTTTCCTCCACCTATTGGTAATCCAGTTAAAGAGTTTTTAAATATTTGTTCAAATCCTAAGAATTTAACTATACTTAAATTAACTGAAGGATGAAGTCTTAGACCCCCTTTATATGGTCCTATTGCACTATTAAATTGAACTCTAAATCCTCTATTTACTTTTACATTTCCATTATCATCTACCCATGGAACTCTAAAAATAATTTGTCTTTCTGGTTCAACTATTCTTTCAAGTAAAGCTGCTCTCATAAATTCTGGATGTTTATCAAATACTGGTACTAAGGAATTTAGTACTTCTGTAGCTGCATCTATGAATTCTTTTTCTCCTGGATTTGTTTTGTTAATTTCCTTTAATACACCATCAACATATTGTTTTGCTTCCATATTAAATTCATCTCCTTAAAATTTACACTCAATTAAGGCATTGTAAAATAAATAACTAGTCAAATATTCGTAAATTTTTTTGAACTAGACAAGGAAGACAATGCTTTAAATTTTGTAATTATTATATAATAATACATTAAATTCAATATCTTTGCCATAAAATTATATATATTAGTTAAATTTTATCAATTCATCACTATATTTACTGTTTTGTTATTAATTATTAAATATCTTTCCTTTACATATAATTAAAATAAGATATGAAGAAATTACTCCACCAATAAACCCTCCAATATGTCCAAGATTATCTATATTAGCTACTCTTAAACCAATCATTAAATTGAATACTATTAAACCTATTAAATTTGATATATATCCCTTTTCTATTTTATGTCTTTCCCTTATTCCAAATACTAGTATTGCTCCTAAGAGTCCAAATATTCCACCTGAAGCTCCTACAGATATAGTATATTTATTAATTAAAAGACCTAACAAGCTTGATGTTATACAAGCTATAAAATATATAGTTAAATAACTTTTTATACCATAAATCTTTTCAACTTGTGGCCCTAATATATATAATGCATACATATTAAAAGCTATATGAACTATTCCTCCATGTAAAAATGCACAAGTTAACAATCTCCAAATTTCACCTTGATAAATAAACTCATTATATTTTGCTCCAAACTTTATCAACACATTTATATCAATAGAGAATATATTTTTAGATAATATTGCAGTTATTATAAAAATTATAATATTTATAACAATCAATATAAGTGTACTTAGTTTGTTTTTCTTGAATTTATCTGCTTTAAATTGTTTTTTGTTATTAACTTTGTTAATTATATTTTTTAGTGGAGTACATAAATCATCACATAAAATCTCACTGTAATCTTTTTCATTTATGACTATCTTATTTACATAAGAATAGTTATTTCCTATATATTCTCCATTTGATAAAACAACTAAATTAAATAAAAATGGTTTTTTTAATGTTTTAACATATTCAAGAGCTTCTTGAAGATTTATTTCTTCATCTTCCTCTCTGGTTACTAACACACAATATATTCCGTCTTTTAATTCCTTAATTCCAATAAAATATTCTTCTTTATGAAAATTACTAAAATATTGTTTCATATAAAAATTTTCTTTATCAATTAAATATTTATACAAATTTTTCTCTAAATCTTTCATTTCCTCTTGCTATACCCCCTTTAAATATTGATTCTGTTTTAAAATCGTGTTGATATTGTTACATAGCCAATATTTTTTATTTTAATAAAATAGGCTGCCTTAAACTTTTTATTTTAAGACAGCTCTTTATATATACTATATATTCTAACCTCACATTTAAAACAAATTCTTAAATTTTAAAATTCTGAGTATTAGGCACATGAAAGAAAATAATAGACCAAAGATGCATCGTATATTTGGTGTCAGGCAAGGAGACAAGTTCAGTTAATAGCAAGTTATTATCTGAATTGGTCGACGCAGTATGACGCAAAATAGACAAGCATACTGATCTATTATTTTTTTGAATGTGCCTTATATCATAAGTTTATTAAATTATGATATATTATTTTATTCTTCTTTTAAAATAATACTTAGGCATCTTCAAAAACAACTGGTGAATAATCTACTATATTGGACTGTTGTTTTTTTAGATGCGTTATTTATTAAATTTATACATACTTTATTTACTTATCTATCATATTTAATAATTCATTGAACCTTTTTATTGTTGCTTCTATTGGCGCATCAGTAGTCATATCTACTCCTGCATTTTTTAATATATTTATTGGATAATCACTTCCTCCAGCTTTTAAGAAACTCTTATATTTTGGTACTGCTTCTTCTTTTCCTTTAAGTATTGAATTAGAAAAAGCTGAGGCAGCTGCATATCCTGTAGCATATTGATACACATAAAAATCGGAATAAAAGTGAGGAATTCTTGACCATTCTACATTAATCTCCTCATCAATTATTATCTTATCACCAAAATACTTAACATTTAAATCATGCCATGCCTTATTGTAATCTTCTGCAGTTAATGGAACTCCTTTTTCTAAAGTATCATGAGTATATAATTCAAACTCTGCAAACATTAACTGTCTAAATACTGTAGTTCTTATTTGTTCTAATTCTTGATTAATTAGATACATTTTCTTCTTTTCATCAGTTTCTTGTTCTATTAAATAATGAATTAATAACGATTCATTCGTTGTTGAAGCAACCTCTGCACAAAATAGTGTATATCCTGCATAATAATATGGTTGTTCTTTTCTTGAATAATATGAATGAATTGAATGACCCATCTCATGAGCTAAGGTAGAAACATCATTTAACTCATTGTTATAGTTCAATAGAACATAAGGCATAGTATCATAACCACCCCAAGAATATGCTCCGCCCTTTTTACCTTTATTCTCATATATATCCATCCAACCATCTTCTATTCCGCTTTTAAATATATTTAAATATTCATCACCTAATGGTTTTAATGCTTGTAATATTGTTTTTACTCCATCATTAAATTGAACTTTTTCTTTTGGAGTTTCAATAACTGGAACATATAAATCATACATATGAATTTCATCTAATCCTAAAAGTTTCTTTTTTATATCTATATATCTGTGAAGAGAATCTAAATTATTATCCATAACCTTTATTGCATTTCTATATACATCTAATGGTATGTTATTAGGCTTTAATGAAGCTTCTAAAGCAGAATTATACTTTCTAACTTTACTACTAAAGTTAAAATTTTTGATTGAACAAGTTAAAGAAGTTGCTAATGTATTTTGAAGTTTTTTATATTCTCCAAATAATTGTTTAAATGCAATTTTTCTAACTTCCCTATCCTTACTTCTTATAAAAGATGAGTAATTTCCTTCTGTTAGCTCTACCTCTTTTCCTTCTTCATTTTTTATCTTGCCAAACGTCATATCTGCATTTGTTAAAATATTGTGAATGGCTGCTGGGGCATCTAAGCAGTCTGAAGCTAGTGCTAATAATTCTTCCATATCTTTTGTTAATACATGAGGTTTTTCTTTTAAAATATCATCAAATAAAAATTTAAATTTCTTTAATTCATCTAACCTTTTTATTTCTTTTTCGATAAATCCATCTTCTAAACTTAAAATTTCCGGAACAAAAAATGCTGTATATCCTGAAAATTCTGCCATATATATATCAATCTTGCTCATTAAACTTTGATAAGTTGAATTTGAAGTATCCTCATCAGATTTTAAATGTGCATAAACATATAAAACCTCTGCTTTTCTTGATATTTTCTCATTAATTTTTAAATATTCTAATATGCTTTCTCCACTTGTTAAATTACCTGAGAACTCCTTTAATCTAGGAGCTTCTTTTTTTAATTCCTCAAAATCTTTTTCCCACTCTTTAAGATTTTGATATATTTTTTCTACTTTCCACTTAAACTTAGGATCAATTTCTGCTCTTTTTTTTAATTCTTCCATCTGTTTCCTCCTTAAAACTTGATTCATAATTTACATATTTATAAACTCATTTCTCTAGGTTTATTAAGAATAATTTAAGCATCTGTTATTTATTAGGTTCTTATAGATAAATTATTCTATGCATATAAAAGAAAATACCCTATGTCATAAAATTTTAACTAAACTTAAGAATCACTTGATTCCATATATTCTTCTTTCTTATCTTTAATCTTTTCCCACACATTATTCATTTCCTTTTCAATTAAAGATACACATTCTTGTATCTTTTCTTTCATAATTGCAAAATCATCTTGATATTTAAATTTTATAATATATGTAGGGTCGTATTCATCTAAATCCTCTTCAATTTCATATCCTCTTTCTACAAAAGCTTCTGTGTTAAACAAATCATATATAGCTGAATATTCCCATTCTTCTACATTTTTATTAGTATCAAAATACATATTTACTATTCCATCTAAAACATAAAGTTTTTTAACAAAAACCCCACCTTCATTAACTTCAAAACTTCCTAGTTCGCTTTTTATAAATCCTGTTTCTTTATCTTTTTCTATTAATACTAAACTTGAAAAATCCATAATTGCACCATCCTTTTAATGTTTATTTTTCCATTATAATAACTACATTATAAATATATTCTATCCAAATAGGCAATAGAGATTCTTTCTTTATTAATTTTTTTCCAATAAAATACATATAAATTATTTTATTTATTGTAAAATTATGGTAATATTATCAAATAAATAAGTAATATTTAAGAAGGTGTTTTTATGGAGAAAAAAAATATATCACAAATTAATAGACAAAAAAAGTGTATACGTAAACGCAAGAAAAAAATCAATATGAAAAAACGCTTTAGACTACTTTTATCATTATTAGCTATAATAATTTCTTCCTTTTTTATAACTAAACAACTTTATATTTCAAATAAATGTACAGATCTATCATACTCAGTAGAACATAACTTCACTACTGGCTTAGATAGCAAAAATAAGCTTTTAAGAGTTCAAGAAATGTCATTAGTATATTGTGATGGAGAAACTGCTGTAGTTGAAGCCTCTGGACTTTCTAAATCTGACCCTCATAAAAAAACATCTATAAAGGGGAATTTCAAAAAAATTAAAGATAGTTCATGGATTTTGCAAGAATCTTATCCTGTAACTGCTTCCATAGATTAGTACATCGTTTTAAAAATAACTAATCAATATGATCATCTATTTTGCGCATACTTTGTTATATGTAATTCACTAATAGTTACTAATATCAGTGAACTACATATACCTATATAGCGTAAAATATACATAATATGTTGCACTATTACTTTTTTAAGATGCCTAATAAACCTAAGTAATAGTTGCAACTAATTTGCAAGTGAGTATATAATATATTTAGGAATTTGAAAAATACTACTTTATTCTGTAACTTTAAGGAGTTGATTGTTTTTTGATCAATATAAATGATTTATCATTTTCATATACAAATAAATCAGAACCACTTTTAAAAGATATTAATATTAAAATTCCAAATGGTATTTATTTATCTATATTAGGTGAAAATGGAAGTTGTAAAAGTACTTTAGTAAAACTTATATTAGGTCTTTTAAAACCTAATTCTGGCTCTATTAATTTGGACTTTAATAAAATTTCATACGTTCCTCAAAGATTAGATAATTTTAATGCTCAATTCCCTATAACAGTAAGAGAAATATTATCAACTCATGCTAAAATTATGGGAATAAGGGATTTTAATGAAATTAAAAATTCATTAAATAAAGTTAATATGGATGATTTTGAAAATAACTTAATTGGAAATCTATCTGGAGGACAACAACAAAGAATTTTTATTGCAAGAGCTTTAATAGGTGATCCTGATTTAATAATATTAGATGAACCTTCAACAGGAGTCGATGAAAAGAGTCAAAATGAAATATATCCATTATTAAAAAATTTAAATAAAAATTTTGGAAAAACAATAATTTCAGTTGAACACAATACTAAAATTGCACTTAAGTATTCCAGTCATATTTTAAAAATACATAATGGAATCCTTAATTTATACACAAAAGATGATTTTATTAAACATCTTAAATCTGAGCAACAAAACTCTTTTGCTATTTAAAATATTGGGCATATTCTAAAAAATAACAACTCAGTATAGATAGTTTATTTTCTATCATACTACGTCAGGATGTTTGTCTAATAGGTGGGTTATTAATCAAACATCCTTGCCTGATGCAAAATATACATCACATCTTTGACTCGTTATTTTTTTTCTTATACCTTATAAAATATTTTTTAGCTTAAAATCAAGTTTTTTTATTTAGAAATTTAGAAATTTAGAAAGGTACTTCTCCATATGTTTGAATTAAATTTTATGCAAAATGCCTTTATGGCAGGATTTATTGTCTCTATATTATGTCCATTTATCGGACTTTTTATTGTACTTAGAAGAAATTCTATGATTGGTGATACATTATCCCATTCATCTTTCGCAGGAGTAGCTATAGGCCTTGTAATAGGAGTAAATCCCCTACTTACAGCTTTTTTATTTACTTCACTTTGTGCTATTATAATAGAATTTTTAAGAGATTATTATAAAAAATATGCTGAATTAGTTATGTCTATCGTTTTAACTTTAAGTTTAAGTATTGCAATTATTCTAATAAGTAGTGGTAAAGCTTCAGCTAAAGTAGATTCATTTTTATTTGGTAGTATTTTAACTGTAACAAAATCTGATATATTATTAATAACTATCATCGGTGGTATATGTTTATTAATATTATTATTTATTTATAATAAATTAATTTATGTAACATTTGATGAAAGTGGTGCAAAGACTATTGGTATTAATGTTAAACTTATAAATTACATATTTACATTACTTGTTGGTGCTACTATATCTCTTTCAATAAGAATTATGGGTATTTTAGTAGTGTCCTCTATTATAGTTGTTCCAGTAGCAACTGCTATGCAATTAAAAAAAGGATTTAATAAAACTCTGATTTTTTCAATGCTATTTGGATTTTTAGATGTTATGATAGGCCTTGTATTATCTTATTATATAAATAGTGCTCCCGGAGGTACAATAGCTTTAACATCTGTTATAATGCTCATATTGACTTTAATATTCACAAACAGTACAAAATCTCAATAAGAGATTATTTTAAAAAATAATAGAGAGGCTGTGTTAAATACATTATGTATTTAACACAGCCTCTCTATTCAATATCTATGTAAATTTAGTTTAAGTATAATTTACATAGATATTACATAATCAAAAAAAACTATAATTTTACTCTTCAAATCAATATGAGTTTAGTTTCATTTAAGGCACATTAAAATAAATAATAAATCAGTATGCAACATATTATTTCTTCTTACAGTCTTTGCAAATACCTTTTAAAACAAGATTATGCTCTGTTAACGTAAATCCTGTTTTATTTTGTACCATTTCTTCTATTTGTGTCATAGGACATGGAATTTCAACTTCTTTATGACAAACATCACATTCTAAAAAATGCATATGCGTTTTTTTCTTAAGTCTATAAGAAAATACCGCATCTTCAAGAACTATTTTATCTATAATTCCTTTTTCATCAAACAACTCTAAAGTCCTATAAATTGTACTTAAATTAATATTTATATGATTTCCCTTACATATTTGATATATCTTTTCTGCACATAAACTAACATCAAAAGTTTTTAATATATGTAATATTTCAACTCTTCCTTTAGTAACTTTTATATTCTTTATTTTTAAAAAATCTTTTAATTCCATTGCTGTATATCCCCTAAAAAATATTATTAATTATATTATAACATATAGAATATTGGGTAGCACAATTAAAAAAATATCATTTTACATGCAAATAATATTAATGCCAAACCACCTAAAAAGTTAGCATACTTAGTGACAAATTTAAGTTTCTTAATATATCTACAAATAAAAAATCCTAATGTACAAATAAACAAAGTAATTAAACCAATCAGTAATGAATTAACCATAAGAATCAAATTACTTCCTAAATGATGAAAAACTGTAAATCCAATAACTAAAGCATCTATACTAACTGATATTCCAAGTATTATACAAGTACTATTTTTTATTAAAACGTCACTCTCCTCATTTTTAATTCCATCAAATATCATAAGTACACCTACAATACCAATTATTATTCCACCACAAACAGAAGAAATACTAATAATATACGTATCAAATAAATATCCTAGTCCTCCCCCAATATATGCAAATAAAAACTGAAAAACTGAAAAAGATAATATAAACTTAATCTTATTTCTTTTTGTAAGCATTGAACTTAATCCTATACTTAAAGTTATTCCAAACGCATCCATAGATAAAGCAATTCCTATCATAATAACTTCACTTAAACTCATATTTCTCACTTTCCTATCTATTATTTTTTAATAATTCCCTATATTAATAATAATTAAGAAATTTAAAATATATGCAAAAAAACTAAAAAAGTCTTTATTAAATGTTTTTTTTATTGTATATTATTAAATAGAGTATTACTAATGGCTAATTAGTATATCACATTTGAACTAATTAGTTTAAAAAGGAGCGTTTTTTAATGTCAAATTGTATCATAGCACAATCAGGGGGTCCTACATCTGTTATTAATGCTAGTGTAGTTGGCCTAATAAATAGTAATAAAGAACTTAAAGCCTTTGACAAAGTTTATGGAGGTTTAAACGGTATTGAAGGAATTTTAAATAAAAATATAATTAATCTTTCATCAATCGATGAAAATCAAATATATAATTTTAGATATACTCCATCTTCTGGTTTAGGTTCTTGCAGATATAAATTGCAAGATTTAAATAATTCTTCAGACGAATATGAAAAATTAATGCAAATACTTAAAGAATATGATATAACATCATTTTTTTATGTAGGTGGAAATGATTCTATGGACACTATTGCAAAGCTTTCAGCCTATGCTAAAGATAATAATATTGATATAACATTTATTGGTATCCCTAAAACTATCGATAATGATTTAATGTTTACTGATCATACACCGGGATTTGGTAGTGCAGCAAAATTTATTACTACATCTGTGTTAGAAACTTATTTAGATGCATCAGTTTATATTAATAATGGTATATTTATCTTAGAAACTATGGGAAGAGATACAGGATGGCTTGCTGCTTCAGCATGCATATCAAAAATTGACAATAAGCCTGTAGCTGATTTCATATATCTTCCTGAAACAATCTTTGATAAAGATAAATTTATTAATGATGTTAAAGAAAGATTTGAAAAACAAAATAAGGTTTATATAGTTGTTTCAGAAGGTATTAAAAATAAAGATGGTAGATTTGTATCTGAATTCAACTGTGTTTCTAATGATAAATTTGGACATGCTCAATTAGGTGGAGTTGGACAATGCTTAAGAGAATTAATACTTAAAGAAGGCTTTACTACAAGAGTAAAAGCTTTAGAACTTGGAATACTCCAACGTTGTGCTATGCATTGTTCCTCTGATAGAGATTTAGAGGAATCATATAAAGTTGGATATTTAGCTTTAAAATATGCACTTGAAAACGAAACTGGTAAAATGGTTGCTATAAAACGTGAATTAGGTTCTGAATATAAAGCTTCTTATTTTTTAGTGGATGCTGATAAAATAGCTAATAATGTTAGATACTTTCCTACAGAATGGATTAATGATGAAGGTAATTTTGTAACTGAAGAAGCCTTATCTTATTTTGAGCCTTTAATAGAAGGTATTCCTACTTTAAACTTTGAAAATAATTTACCAAAGTATAAAGTTTTTAATAATTAACCAATACCCACATAAGGCATATTCAAAAAAATAGCAAGTCAACATGGCTAGTATATTTTCTTTCTTATGCCTAAATAAAAAATGGGGACTCTATAGATTTTGTCTATGAGTTCCCTTAATAACATTATTTTAAACTTCCTGAAGCAATATCTTCTACTGCATTTAAAAATAAGTCTACTTCTCTTATAGAATTATATGGTGCAAAACTTACTCTTACCATTCCTGGCATTTTTTTATTGCAATCGCTTAAAAAACATTTTGCTTCTTCTTCAGTTACATCCATAAGTCTTCTGCAATATGGATGTGCACAAAACCATCCGTGTCTCACTGAAATACCCCTTTTCTTAGCTAGCATTTCTGCTACATCTCGATGGTAAAGCCCATCTATATTAAAAATTGTAATTCCAAGCCTATCGTCAATATTTTCAATATCTCCATAATTTATTACCTGTGGTATACTTTTTAACCCTTGTAACGTTCTCTTTAAAAGAATACTCTCATGTTCTCCAATAAAAGAATACTGAATAGCTCTTATCATCTTTAAGGAATTAACTAAAGCCATTACACCTAAAAAATTTGGTGTTCCAGCTTCATTTTTTTCAGGTGGGCCAAAATACTTGACTTCATTATCTAATACTAATTCCACAGTTCCCCCACCCAAATAATCTGGAACTGAATTAACAAAATCTTCTTTCAACCCTATTATTGCTCCTACTCCAAATGGTGAATATATTTTATGAGAAGAAAATACCAAAAAATCAATTTGTTCTTCCTCACAGTTCCCACTAATATTAATTTCTTTGTGCGCTACAAGTTGTGCAGCATCTATTATTATTTTAGCTCCATACTTATGAACTATTTTAGCTATTTCATGAATATCATTAACATATCCAGTTACATTAGAAGCTCCAGTTAAAGATACATATTTTATTTTTCCAAAATTACTCTTTAGTTTTTTTTCTAATTCTTCAAATTTAAGTCTTCCATTTTTATCAACTTCAATATAATCTACTTTGCCTCTGCTTCTCCAAGGTAGATCATTTGAATGGTGCTCCATTCTAGAGATAAGAACTACTTCATCATCTTCTTTTATTAAAGTTTTTGATAATTTATTTAAAGCTTCCGTTGTATTATTTACATATATTACAACATATTTTTCCCTATTCTTTATATGAAAAAAATCCATTAAAAAGCTCTTGGATTCATAATATAATTCAGTAGATATTTCTGCTTTTTGACCAGTGCCTCTACCTATAGATGCATAGGTTTTGCTAAGCTTTTTCATATATGAGAAGCTTGATTTAAAAACAGGAGTTGTAGCTGCATTATCAAAATTTATAGCCTCTATACTATTCCCCTTATAATCATAAACTTTTTCATCTATTCCAAAAAATAAATCTCTAATCTCCTTCTGATTTTTTATCCTCATATACATCTCCTCCAATATATCCTATTCACTCTAGTTATTTATTGTGTCATCATAAACACATTCTGAAATAATGTAATATATATATATATTGGTTCATATTATAAAAGGTAACAAATAGTCATTTAATTTCATATATTTAATAAGGAAATATAGGGAGGTAATATAAAAAATGAGACCTGATAAAAAATATATGGCTACAGACTCTAACGATACTTCTGATATTAATTTCGTTCCATTAAAATCATACTATAACTCTGAGTATAAATTATCGTCATTAACACCTTTTATAGATATGAATAATTCAATTTTCAATAACAATTATACTCATAATAATCAATTTCAACGGGCTTTTAGTAATTATGAAATGCCTAGTTCTGTTCCTATATCTACAACAAACTCTAATGTAGAAAATAATTCAAATAATAATGATAGCTATTTGAACTTATTTCCATCTGAAACAAGTGAATCTGAGTTGTATTCTTATTATAATGCCCTAAATAAGAATATAACAAATACTAACACAAATGAAAATTCAAGTATGAGAATACTAACTCCAGAAGAAATCTTGAGAAATTTTGATCTTGATCTTGATGAAAATATAGATTTAGAAAGAGCTTGCTGCAATAATGACATTAATAAGATTTATTCAGAAATTGAAAAAAAGCACCCAGCTATACTAAGCACTCTTTCTGCTTATAAAATTCCTTATCCAATTTCAAGAGTTATTATTAAAAGATTAATAAAATTATCATTAAACTATTGTAGTAAAGAGTAGGTGAGTTAAATGCTTTTATTTAGAAATTCATTACCTGATCTAATGTCTAATATTAGATTTATACACGCTATACCTAGTGCTCCAAATGTTGATATATATGCTAATGGATCTTTATTATACTCTAATCTTGCTTTTGGACAAGTTACGGAATATATGTATTTAGCACCTGGAAAATATAATATACAATTATATAAAACTTCTACTTATGATGATCCAATAATTTCAATGTCTATTGAGTTATTGCCAAATAATATGATTACTATTAATATAACTTACCAAAATAAAGAAATAAAATTCTTCACTGTAAATGATACTATAACTAGTAGTAATCCTTTATTATCATTTGTAAGATTTATTAATCTTTCACCTAATTCACCATTGTTGTCTTTAATGTTACCTGAAGGAACAGTGCTTTTTAGTGAATCAGCATACTTGGAGACAAATGAATATTATCCAATATCTCCTGGTATATACAATTTTATTGTATCATCTTCTGATAATAGCTTCAGTAAGTTTATAAGTAATATTGACTTACAAAAAGGTGTATTTATAACAATATATATTGTTGGATTGATGAATGATTCTCCTCAAGTAGGATATATACTTATTAAAGATGGCGTCGATAAAAAAATGGCTATTAAAAAATAGTTTAGATATCCAAAGTGCACCAGCTAAATAAGTTATACACAGTCTTTTCAGTTGTATATAACTTAAGGCATATTCAAAAAAATAACAAGTCAGTATACTAGTTTTTTTGCATCATACTGTGTCGATAAGTTTAGCTAATAGACAAACTATGAGATAATTTTTTTCCTTGCCCTTACACAATATATTCGTTGCATCTTTGACTTGTTATTTTATTCCATATGCCTGATTTAGTGCACCCAACTTAATTCTCTACTTTAATCATTGATAAAATTTTCTTAAATAATATTGGTTTTATACTTTCTATATCTGTTGGTTCTTTAAATATAATCGTAGTAAAGCAAACACTTCCAACAAGTTCAATTATCATAAATAATGTCATCTCTGCTTCTTCTTTACTCATTCCTTCATTAACTAAGTTTGTAATGAATATATCAGTTACCTTTCTTACTTGCTCATATTCTTCAGGTTTCATTATAGCTTTTCTATATAAACCCCAAGATATATTTTTATTTATAATTTTAAGAAGTAATACATTATTTTTTAGATTAGTTATTATATGATCTATAAAAAATAATGTCCTTTCTCCAAAACATTTAATTGATTCATTAGCTGTTGCCTCTAAAGCTTCACTTAATATATAATTACTTTTTTTAAGAATAAGTTTATTTAAAATATCATATTTATCTTTAAAATAAAGATAAAAAGTCCCTTTTGCAACTCCAGCTTGCTTTACTATGTCATTTATAGCAGTCTTTTCTATCCCTTGTTTAAGAAAAAGCTCATAAGCAGCAGAAAATAATTGTTTTTCTTTTAGTTGTTTCTTTTTTGTAATTCTATCATTTTTTTCATTATTAAATTCCATTTTGATTCCTCCATATATATTAGGCATATTAAAAAAAGTAATAAGTTAGTATGCTAGTCTATTTTGTGTTACATGATAAATAAGCTATGAGCCAAGCATGCATCCTTGCTATGCAAAATATACATCACATCTTCTACTCGCTATTTTCTTTCATATGCATAATGCCTCAAATTGATATACATATTATAAAATAGTATAATAATATAAGGCTTGTGATTTTTTCACCATAATTAAATATATATATTTAATTATAACAATAAAACGTTGGAGGATAAATGATGATTGTTTTAAGTTGCAAAGATATAAGTAAAAGTTATGGAATATGTGATATTTTAAAAGATGTAACCTTTTCTGTTAATGAAGGAGATAAAATAGGAATAATTGGTTCAAATGGGGAAGGAAAGTCAACTCTGTTTAAAATACTTTCAAAGGAAATCCTTCAAGATAATGGTGAAATTTTTATAGATAAAAATAAATCTTTAGGATATTTATCACAGCATTTAAATTTAAATTTAAATAATACTATCTATGAAGAAATGTTAACAGTTTTTGATGATCTTATAAGATTAGAAAATAAACTTTCTAATTTACAAATAAAAATGAGTGAACCCTATGATGAAAATAATTCTATTTACCATGAAAAAATTTTCAAAGATTATACTACCTCTCAAGACTTGTATGAAAATAGAGGTGGTTATACTTATAAAGGTGAAATTTCCCGTATAGTTAAAGGGCTTGGCTTTAGTGAAGATGATTTTGAAAAATCAATTTCAAAACTAAGTGGAGGACAAAAAACTAGAGTTGCGCTTTGTAAATTATTACTTTTAAAGCCAGATATATTATTACTTGATGAACCTACAAACCACTTGGATTTAGATGCTATTGAGTGGCTTGAAGAATATTTAAAAAATTATAAAGGTACTGTTCTTGTAATATCACATGATAGGTATTTTTTAGATTCTGTTACAAACACAACTTTTCAAGTTATAAATGGACATGTAAATTGTTATAACGCATCTTATACTAAATATCTAGATTTAAAAGAAAAAGATTATGAAATCAAACTAAAAGCCTATAACTTACAACAATCTGAAATTAAAAGACAAGAAGCTATTATTGAAAAATTTAGATCTTTTAATAGAGAAAAAAGTATTAAAGCTGCTGAAAGTAGAGAAAAAGTGCTTGATAAGATTGAATTAATTGATGCTCCAGATGAAGAAAAATCAGGTTCTAAAATAAATTTTCAGACATCCGTAAAAAGTGGCTATGATGTTCTTCATATAGAAAAGCTTTCAAAAAGTTATGGTGACAAAAAATTATTTTCAGATTTATCACTTGATTTAAAACGTGGAGAAAAGCTTGCCTTAATTGGCGAAAATGGACGTGGCAAAACAACTCTATTTAATATTATAATGGATAAAGTTAAAAGTGATACTGGTATAAAAGTGTTAGGTGCTAATGTTAATGTTGGTTATTATGACCAAGAACAATCCAACCTTAGCTTGGATAAAACTATAATAAATGAAGTCTGGGATGACTTTCCTGAATTAACTACAACACAAATAAGAAATATTCTTGCTTCTTTCTTATTCACTGGTGATGATGTATTTAAAACCATAGATAAATTAAGTGGTGGAGAAAAATGTAGAATTAACTTGTTAAAGTTAATGTTATCAAAATCTAATCTTCTCCTTTTAGATGAGCCTACTAATCACTTGGATATTCCATCTAGAGAAGCTCTTGAAGAAGCAATTTTAAGCTATGACGGTACCTTAATGGTAATATCTCACGATAGATACTTTTTAAACAAAGTGATTCATAGGATATTAGAATTAACAGAAACTGGTGTAATTGGTTATCTAGGAAATTATACTTATTATGCTGAAAAGAAAAAAAATCCTCAAAGATTTGAAAGTTACAATGAGATAAATTCTACCAAAACCAAAACTCAATTAAATGAAGAAAAAAAGAAAAAGAGAGCCTTAGATAAAGAGCTTAAAATTCATCAAAACAAGATAAAAAATATTGAAGAAATAATAAGTAAAAATGAAGAAGAACTAGAAAAACTTCATGCAGAATTATGTAAAGAATGTATTTATTCTGTACCTTCTGAAAGTGAACGAGTTAATAAAGAGATTAAAATTAAAGAAAAGACTATTGAAGACCTTTATGAAGAATGGGAAGAATTCTCTAGTATGTAATTTATCTTGGTATTAGATTTATGTATATCCTATATATTACAATACATAAGAAAATTACAATTTATAAATAAAGCATCATAAAAAAATAGACTAGTTATTTTTTGGTGATGCTTAAGTCTTATATTACTTGGCAAAATTTTTGGCTTTAATTTTGTCCAATACTTTTATATGTATAGTTGAGTTTACTTTATAAGTTCTTACAAGGCTAAGTTAAGGCACATGAAAAAAATAATAGACAAGTATTATTGTCTATTATTTTCTTTCATGTGCCTAATATAAAAATCACTTTATCTTATTCCTGAAGATCCAAAACCCTTTTCATTCCTTTCACTCTCACTTAATTCAATTGTTTCTACTACTTTAACTTTAACTACAGGTTGTATAATCATTTGAGCTATTTTCATTCCTTCTTCTACTTTAAAAGTTTCATTACTATGATTAATTAAAATAACCCCTATTTCTCCTCTATACCCTTCATCTATTGTTCCTGGAGAATTCAGTGTAGTAATTCCATATTTTAACGCTAATCCACTTCTAGGCCTTATTTGGGCTTCTGTACTTTGTGGTAACTCCAATTGTATTCCCGTATGTATTAGACTTCTCTCGCCAGGCTCTAAAATCACTTCTTCTATTGAATATAAATCTAATCCAGCATCTCCTTTATGTGCATAGTTAGGCAATATTGCCTTTTCACTAATTCTCTTTATTTTTAATGTATATTCTTCCATATGTTTACCTACCTTTAACGTATAATATAAGGCATATTCAAAAAATAACAATTCAGTATGCTAGTATATTTTACGTCATAAGGAAGCTCAACTCGTATGCACTCGCTGAGTAAGTGATTCACACAAAATCAGCTAATAGATAAGAGCTATGAGCTAAGCTTGCCTCCTTTTGCTTGACGCAAAATATAAGTCACATCTTTGACTTGTTATATTCTTTCATATGCCTAAGTTTGATTTTATTATAATTTATTATTTAATAAATATCAAAAAAATATTAATTATCTAAATCTATTTTTTGCACAATTTTTTTTAAGATTGTTTACTACTAATACACTTGACTTAGTATTTTCTTTGCTTATAGTAACTTCATTCCACTTAATGTATTTAGGTTTATCAAAATAATTTTTATTAATAATCTCTATAATCCTATAGCATCCTTCAGATAAATCATTAAAAATAACTTTTCCTAATTTATCAGTTAACTTAGACTTTATAAATTCCGGGCATACTCCATTCAATTTGTAAATATTGATTTTTGCGCCCTCTAAACATTGTCGTTCTTTTCCACAATTTAAAATTGCCGATACTATTATTTCTCCTTTAATATCGTGTTCACAAAAATTATTGTAACAATCTAATGAATCACTTTCACTTATATTTAATGTATAATTTTCTTTATTAACTGCATTAGCTTTATCATCTGCATCTCTTATATTACTTTTAGTATTATTATCTTTTTTATCTATAGTCTTACTAATTTCCATATCTATATTGCTACTGTCCAAATCTTCATCTAAAATTTCAAATATACAACTACTATCATCACAATCATAATATTTTATTTTTTGGCCAGATCCAGATAAATTTAAGTTAATATCATTATATTTATTATCATCGTAATGATTATTTTTATAATTATCCATAAAAATTCCCTTTCTTTTTTCTATACAATTATAGAATATGATTCAGAAATATTTTATGTGCTTATGAATTAAGATATTATCAAAAAATAATGTTCTAGCAAAACAATGAAATTGCTAATTGTCCAAAATAATATAATAAATCAAGATCTCCTTGATTGAATTCCTTTTCATTTACTGAAATAGATAAATATAAAATTGCTATAATCTCTCCATTACATATAAGTGGGGTTATGCATAGTGATTTCCAATCAGGTATTCCATAAGATTGATTTATATATGTGTTACTCCAATCAACTAGATATAAACCATTATTATTATTAATAATGTCATATACTAATTTCATATTAAAATCTTGAATTTCTGAGCTTCCTTCTTCATATCGTTTCTTACTATAAATATTTTTCACTGAACTTCCTTTTATAATAAATGCGGATGCAAATTCGGATTCTGTTATTTGAATAATTCTTGAAAGAAAATCATAAATTTTTTCTTCATTTCCCGATTTCTTTTTAATCATATCCATAATGTCTTTTGTAGCTAATCTTAAATTATAATCTTTTGTATAATTAGACGGCAAAATCCCTTTTATTCTACTATTTGAATTATTTGAGTTATTTAAAACCATTAAATTTTCATTCCATATAGTTGATTTATTTTTTCCCTCTGCTTTAGATATATATAATGCTTGATCTGCTATTTTAATAAGTTCTTCTGAATTACAAGAATGCTTTAGGTATACAGCGATACCAAGACTAATACTAACTTTCCTCTTATCACCTAAAATTTTAGCATCTTCTACTTGTTTTCGTATTATCTCAGCGACTTTAAATGATGCCTCTTCTCCCTTATTAGGTAAAAGTAATATAAATTCCTCACCACCGTACCTAACAAAAATGTCCTTTTTAGATAAGCATTTTTTCACTTCCTTGGTTAATTTTATCAATACTTCATCGCCTGTTTGATGTCCATATCTATCATTTACTCCTTTAAAATCATCAATATCGAAAATTATTAATGAAAACTCTCTATTTCTTTCATATGAATAATCTATTAAATCACGAAGAGAAGTTTCAAGATACTTTCTATTATACACACCTGTAAGTTTATCTAATGTAGAACTTATTCTAAGTTTATACTGATCTAGTAAAAAAAGTATAAATGGTATTATTTTTTCTACCTTATTTTTAGATTCAATATTAATATAATTAATAGCATTATCTGAAATTAAAATAAGCTTTCCGTTAATCCTTTCATTGCTATTAATAAGCTTTCCTTTATTACTAAACTTAACATACATACAAGCTTTCATTCCTTCTTGTAGTATTTTATTATCTATTCTATTTAGTTTATCATCATTATTAGATATAACTAATATCTCTTCCGTTGCATCTACTTTTAATGAAAAATACTTTTGAATTTCATTTTTATCACTTATTCTATATTCACATATAACTTCATTTTCTCCTAAGCTATTCTCCATTACAATCATAGCTTTATCAGCTAATGTTATCCGTGCCATGTACTTTAATATTACCTCTAAATTTTTAATTATATCATTTGAAAAATTTTTCAATATTTTATACACATCACCTATAGAATTGTAATAACATTTACTATAAAATCCTTGCATTAATTTAAAACACTCTGAGTTTTTTAATATATTATAAATTTTTAATTGTTCCACTATTCCATTTAATTCAAAAATATCATTAATTAAAGTTACTTCTTTTAAGTTTAAATCACTCTCTAAAGTTTCTGCTAAGCAATTTCTAAATTTATTATATGTTATCAAAAATTCACTATTGTTTGCATATAATATTCTTTCTATTTCAGGCAAAGAATTTATTATATTTATAAAAATATTAATAGATTCATAGTAATAATTTATAGCTAATTCATAACAAGTAATTTCCTCATATTTCTCAGCTATAAGAGAATATAAATTTGCTTTCATATCCTTATTGTTTCCAAAAGAAATTATTCTTAATGCTTTATTAATTAACATATTATAGGAATTATTGCATCTAAAATATAATTCTAAATATACATATTCCATTTCAGTATCATAATCTCTAACATATTTTTCAATATTCAAGAACAATTGTTTTGCTAAGTCTTTATATCCCAAGCATAAAATAGTTCGTATTGCACTTATTCTAATAGCTAACTTAACTTGTCTATTTTTAAACTTTTCAGTTTCGTTAGTTAATAATGTAAATTTCTTTTTCACTTCTTCTTCAATTGTGCAATTATGCAAAAGCAGTTGATAATATTGACTTTTAATTTTAAGATATTCAAAACTCTCATAATCTCCTATTAAAACCTTAACATCTTCTAACTGTTTAATAGCAAAATCAAAATTATAGATTAAACAATTATATAAAGCAGCTGTTGAACTAAGATTTATTATATCCATTTCAGATAACCTTACTCCTTTTTTCAACTCTATTGTTAAGTTATAATAATTAGATGCTAATTTTATTTTTCCTAATTTAGTATATGATTCACATAATAAATTGCAAATCCTAAGTATATATCTATCAAATCCATGTTCTCTTGCTATCTCTAAACTATATAATAAATTTTTATTTGCATTCTCATATTCTCGTTTTTCAATATAAATTTTTGCTATATGAATTAAACTTGATACTTCTTTCTTATACACCTTATATTTATTACTTAACTTATTAACTTCTATAAAAGCATTAAGAACCTCATCACAGCTCTCTCCACTTTCTTTACATGCTAATACGTAATTTATCTTAGAACTTAAATATCCAACATAATTATTTTCTGTTGTAAATATACCTAATGAATCTTTTAACAAATCTTTTGTTTCTTCATATCTACCTTGATTAATATAAATTTGGCTAAGTAAAACTTTTGTCCATGCGTAAACCCCTACATTTATATTATTATTATCACATATTTTTAATACCTGATCACTATATTTTATCGCTAATTCTTTATCTTTTTCTACCTTAGCTAATAATGCAAGTGCATAATAATAATAAGCCTCTCCTTTAGGATAAGAAGTTTTATCTAATAATTCTCTAACCACTTTTAGTGGAAAAGTTAAATTTACAAATTTACATTCTTTAACTGTTATAATAATCATCCTAAGTAAAACGTATATTTGTAATTCTTTCTGATTATTGTCAACTGCATAAGTATTTGCTTTATTAAAATATTTATATGCCTCTTTATCTTCTCCTATTTTTTCATTAAGCTTTGCAATACTTATTGCCATTTTAGTAGTATTATTATCTTGTTCATAAGTCAAAGCTTTTTTATAATAATATATTGATTTAATGGTATTACCAGAAATATCAAAAATTTTCCCACATTTTAAACTATATTTTATTAATTTATCCCACTGTTTGCATCTTTCTAATTGATTTAAAAATTCATCTAAATATTCATCTGTTTTAGATAAAATTTTCTCAAGAAAATTACAAGCATTAATATGCATTTTTATTTTATTTTCTTCATTAAGTTTTGAATATATTATTTTTTTTACTAAATCATTAGAAAAATCTACTCTCATACCTGTATCACTAATTTTATCAATTAAAAGTCTTTTTAATTTTAATTGATTATAAACTTCTTTTTTTAGATCATCTAAAATAATATAAGAAAATATTATTTTTTCTGATAAAGCACTTTGATATATACATAATGTTTCTAAAGTTTCAATTTCATTTTTATTTAAACCTGATATTTTATTTTCCAGTGTTTTTTCTACACTTCTCGGTATTACAATATTGTGTATATCTACTCTGCTTTTCCAAAAACCATCTTCTCTACACAAATATATAGTTCCGTCTTTGTATAATTCTTTTATGGTTTCACTAATAAATAGTGGCTTCCCAAGGGTTTCTGCATAAATTTTCATAGATAATCTATTATTATTCTTATGAGAATTTAGCATACTCTTTACCATTTTACTTGTATTATAATTATTAAAATAATTAATCTTATATTCTTCATAATTTTCAAGGCTTCCAAGTTCTTTAAAAAAATCTATCATTTTATTATCAAATTTATCTTCATTAGTAGAAAATATAATCATTATATTTTCTAATTTATTACCTAATAAACAAAGATATCTAAAAAATAATTTAAATAACTCTTTGCTTTGTTCTAAGTCATCTAATAAAATAATCAAAGTAGTATTTACTGTATATTCATGTAAAAGTTTACAAACTCTATTTATCACTTGAAGTGTATTTTCATTGTTAACAATTACTTCTTCTGATAACATATCAATGAACTTTTTTAGATAAACACCATATTTATCTTTTAAATATTTATCTAAATTTTTGTATATACTATTTAATACTGAATTTGATGATTTTAACTCTTCTAAATTATCAATTAGCAAATATGGTTTTTCTAATTTATTTTTAAAGTATTTATTTATGATTTTATGTTTAATTTCTTTTATCGTTCTAGTTTTACCAGTTCCTTCTTCTCCGTTAAAACATATAATCTTGTATTTTAATTTATTTGATAATATTTGTTTGAAATTTTCTTCGACCTTTTTAATCTCATCTTCCATTCCAATTATATCCAGATCTGTTTGAACTTTATCTAATGCATCAAATACAAAAGCATCATAGTTCTTATTTAAATGTTTATTTACATATTTAATAAAGTCTATTATGTGTGCTACCTTATTAAGAGATACAACTTTATCAATATAATCTAGTCCTTGAAATTTAGCATAAAATTCTTTTTCATCAAATAATTGTTTAAATATATAAATTATCTCTTTTATATTATCTTTAGGTGTTCCTTCATCATTTTGTTTTTCAACATTATATGGGTAAGCTAATGATTTCATGCTTAATAAGTTTCCCATATTGAACTTGCTCATCTCATATTGTAATAAATTTTTAATTTTAACACTAACTGTTTTATTTTTATTTGAAATTAAAATAATGTCTTTAAGATTAAGCTCTTCAAATATATACCCCTTTATATTTAAGGTATTAACAGCTGAACACAATTCCATAAATATATCAAATCTATCACTAATTGAACATTTACTAAGATAACTTTCCGTATCAATATTATAGTCAATGTGCTCTGTTAAATATCCATATTGTAATTTGTCTAAATTTATCCCATCAATATTTTTAACTACTTCAATATCAACTAAATTAACTACATTATCGAAATTAAAATTTTTTATTGTTTTAAAGTTACTTAATAAATACTCCCTATAATTTTCATACTCAAAATCATTTTGAAAGATATAAAAATCATATTTTTTCTTTCTACATGTATCAGTAACTATATATCCCAAAAAATTTTCTTCAATTTCTATACAACGTTCAATTAAATACTGATTGTTTAAAGCTTTCAAGCAAGTCCACCTCTTTATTTATATATATCTAATTAATATAGATATATTTACTATTTCCTATGAATTTCTAATCTTTTAATTATAATCATATAAAAATTTATTATATATCTTAATATATAAACACTATAAATTTATTTATCTTAAAAAACTATTTATGAATATGAACACTATATTATCTATAACTAACCGTATACATTTAAGCATAATAGCATCTTTACATATTTTACTAAAAATGTATTATTTTTTTTAATATATTTGTAATTGTACCATTTAGACTAATATAATTCAATATAAAATATATCTTTAATACTGCTTTAATACTTTAATAAATATTTAATAAATATTAAATAAATATTTATTTAATATTTGCACATAATAATTTTGTATAAAATATTTATGAAGGTGATTATATGAATTTAAAATTTTTTAAAAAATTAATTATAAGTTGTTTAATAACAATATCAATAATTAATTTTGCCATTCCAACTCTTTCTGCTGAAAATATTAATGAGCAAAAAACAATATATTTAACATTTGATGATGGCCCTGCAGCTAAAGTAACAGAAGATGTTTTGGATATATTAAAAAATGAACAAGTACCTGGTACATTTTTTTTAATTGGAGAGCAAATTGAAAGTCAAGAAAATTTAGTTAAAAGAATTTATAATGAAGGTCATTCTATTGGGTTGCATAGCATGACTCATAAGAAAGGATATCTCTACTCTTCAAATGAACATTTTTTAAAAGAAATGCTTGATACTCAAGAAGTAATTAATTCTGTCCTTGATTTTAAACCTACAATTTTAAGATTTCCATTTGGATGTAACAATAATAGTTATAGAATTTGTGAATCAATGGAGAAACTTCTTCATGAAAATGATCTTAAAATTTATGATTGGAATGTAGATAGTGGCGATGGCGCTAATCACTCTGCATCTCCTAGTACTTTTATTAAAAACTCTAAAAGCGATAAAGACAGAATAATATTACTAATGCATTGTAGTTATATGAGTAAAAATTCTGTTAAAGCTTTACCCGAAATAATTAAATATTATAAAGATAAAGGGTATGAATTCAAAGCAATAGATAACAACACCCCTGAAGAATATCATATTATTAAATAATTTTTTGAATATAAGGCACAGTCAAAAAAATAATAGACCAGTATGCTCGTATATTTGGTCTATTATTTTCTTTCATGTACCTAATTAAATAGGCTATATTATTAACTTATGTTTATCGTTAATAATATAGCCTATTTACATTATGAATGTACCTTAACTAATTTGAAATACTATTTATGCATATACATTAGTTGTTGAAACTGTTCTTTCTACAACTTTATATATCATATAACCAATTATTCCATTTAATACTACTGTTGGTATAACTATAACTCCAAATAATACTGCAAATGAAGCCCCACCTGGTAATCCAGCTGTTAACATTAATATTGTTAAGAATGTGGTTCCACTAATAAATGTTCCTAATGTTAACAATAGAATAACTTGTATATTTTTAGTTACTTTATCTCTTAATGGTATAAGGATAAAATACATAACATTACAAGTAATAAACTTGTCTGCAATATTAGGAAATTGACCACCAGGTGTCTTACTTGTAAATGCTGTAAATATTCCAACTATAATTGCACATATTACTGTAGTCTTGTAATCTTTATTAAAAATCATTATTATAAATAGCATTGCTAAAGAAAAATCTGGTTGCATAGGAAGTCCTAATGCTGGTGTTAATTGATGTAATATTACTCCTATTGCTATTAAAATTGCATTTGTAATCATTCTTTTTGTTTTCATTATAAATTCCCCCTATTTTTATGATTAATTAAAATTACTACGTTGAAAAATCTTTCTTTCATAACATAATTATCACGCCCTCATTTAAAAATATATAAAAAAACTCCGTCCTAATATATAGGACGGAGATTATCCGCGTTGCCACCTAAGTTGCATAAAATGCCTCTCATAATTCGATACTAACATATCTCATTCGCTATAACGTGCGACTAACGGCTAAACTACTCTCAAAAGATTTCATATCGCTCCTCAAAGGCCCATTCATCATTAACATTAGTACTGAAATCTCACCATCTTCAGCTCTCTTTAACCTTGCACCTGATTACTATCCCTTTTCTTAGGATTTATATTATACTAATATATTATATGCTTTTTTTTTATTTGTCAATACTTCTTATAATATATTTTTACCAATCATATATTTTATCTTTTCAAAACTTTCAGGTTTACTAAAATAATATCCTTGAACAACATCACAAAAAATACTTTCTAAATACTCTACTTGATGTTTATATTCAACCCCTTCTGCTATTACTTCTATGCCTAATTGATGAGATAATTTAATTATATTTTCAATTATACATTTACTTTTGAAATTATTTTCTAAATCAGTAACAAAACTTCTATCTATTTTTAATGCATCTATTGGAAGTTTAGTTAAATAATTCAATGATGAGTATCCTGTTCCAAAATCATCTAATGCTATGCTTATTCCTAATTCTTTAATTTGTTCCAATATTTTAACATTTTTATCAAAAGATTTCATAAGCATACTTTCTGTAATTTCTACTTGAATATACTTGGGTGGAATTTTATATTTTTTAATCAGTCTCTTAAAATCTAATATTACTACATCTTGTCTTAGTTGCATTTCAGATAGATTTACTGCTATTTTAAAGTTTTCATATCCGTCATTTATAAGTTTTCGTATTTTTCTAAATACTTCTTCTAATACAAAACTCCCAATAGGAATTATCATCTTTGTATTTTCTGCAATTGGAATAAATTCTGCTGGACTTACAAATCCAAACTCTTCACTCCTCCATCTAACTAATGCTTCAAAACTACGTACTAGTGAATCGTGTAATGTTACTTTAGGTTGGAAAACAACATACATTTCATTATGTTGAAGTGCTGTTCTTAGTCCTTTTTGTATCGTATACATTCTATTTAACTCAAGTGATATACTATCATCAAAAAAGTTATATTCATTTTTACCATTGCTTTTAGCAACATACATCGCTGCATCAGAATTTTTCAAAAGAGTTTCAAAATCCATTCCATTATATGGATAAACAGCGATACCTATACTTGATGTTAAATATATTTCTTTTTTTTCTATTATAATAGGTTTAGAAAAATCTTTAACTAAGCTATTACATAAATTAATAACTTGTTTTAGATCTTCTATGTCTGGATTAAAGATTATAAAAGTATCTCCACTATATCTACAAACTAAGTTTTCTTCTCCAACTATCGATAATATTTTATTAGCTACCTCTTTTAAGGATAAATCTCCAAATTCATGTCCAAAAGATTCATTAATATATTTAAAATTATCTAAATTAAGCATTATCATAGCACATTGTATTTTTTTCTCTCCACAATTGTTTAAGAATTCAACAATTACATCCTTGAAATATTGCATATTAGGTAATTCAGTGATTCTATCACATTCAATTATTGATGTTATTCGTTCCTTAATAATTTTTTCCTCATACTCAGCGTCACTTGCTAAATTATCTTCTCTAAGTTTTAATTTAGAGTTTACACTATTAAAGCAATAATGTGTTCCAATTAAATAATATCCATTACTTTTTTGAATAACTTTTCCCATAAAAATAAAAAACAATATATTATTATCTTTATCTTTAATTCTATAATGCTTAATAATATGTTCTTTTCTATCATAAGCATCCTTTAGATCTTTATTAAATAGACTTCTAATATTTTCAAAATCTTCTATATATATTAAATTTAGAAATTGGTTAACATCTAGATTATCAATTTTATAATAAGTTATAAAATCTAATATTCTGTTTTCAAATGTTAACTCAGATGTTAATGGATTCCAAAACATTATTATTCCATTAACATCTAAACACTTAAATACTTCCTTGTAATTAAAGTTAAACTTATCTATAATCATAACTTATACAATCCTTCACAAAAATACTCTAGTTTATTTACTTTTCATCTTGTGGTTTACTATCTTTTTTATCATTGACTAATGATAAAACTAAAGCTGTAGTGGCTACTAAAACTCCAATTATCTTCCCTGATTTTTTTAAATTCATAAAATATCCTCCTTAATTTGATATTTTGGTTTTAATCTTTATACTCTCTTAAATTGATTTTGTAATTCATTATATTTATATCCTGAAATCCTAAATTTGCTTATAATTTCTTCTTGTATAAAATCCAAGTCATAACAAAGTGATTCTAATGAATCATATTGATCTCTTAATTTTGTATTAATAATACTAACCAATATATTTATATCCATACCGTGTATATCTTCTTTAATCATCATTATCTTCCTTTTATTCGTAAATTGCTATAAAATTATAAATTTATACTTATAATTTTATAATTTTATAGGATTAGTTGCAATCTTTTTATATATATTATTAAATTATTTTTTTCAAATTCTAATGTTCTAATATAGTTAAATATATGTAATTATATTTAATTTTCTAAATTATTTAATTACATATATTTATAAATTAGTACACAATAATTTACATTAATATAGTAAAAGATTGCCTCAGTTTTGTTTTTAAGGCAATCTTTTAGGCATATTATTCATCATAAAAATCTAAGTAAGAGTATTTCTTATCTCCTTTTTGCCATCCTAAGATTGCATCCATACTTACATTTGATGCTGCTCTGAATATAGATTTATCTACTCCATCAAAGTTTTCTTTTAATTGCTTAATTAAATCCTTTATTTCGTATCTCTTATTTCCTGTTCTTTCTGCTGCCACCATACATGCACAATTTAATGGAGCAATTCCAGAATTATTTATGAATCTTTTTATATAATCTTCTTCAACATAATAAAGAGGTCTTATTAATTCTAAATTTTCAAAGTTTGTTGATTTAAGTTTAGGTAACATTGTTTTAAAATTACCTGAATATAAAAGATTTAACATAGTCGTTTCTATTACATCATTATAGTGATGTCCTAATGAAAGTTTATTACATCCAAGTTCTTGAGCTTTATTGTAAAGTGAACCTCTTCTCATCCTCGCACATAAGTAACAAGGATAATCTTTAGCCATTTTATCAACCACATCAAAAATTCCTGATTCATAAATTTGAACTGGAATATTTAAATATTCACAGTTGTCTAATAAGAGCTTTCTTATATGTGGATGATATCCTGGATCCATAGCAATAAATTCTACATCAAACTTAATTTGACCATGCTTTTGCAATTCTTGAAATAATTTTGCCATAAGAATGCTATCTTTTCCACCTGATATAGCAACAGCAATCTTATCACCTTCTTCTATCAACTTATAATCTTTAATAGCCTTAATAAATTTTGACCAAATCTGTTTCCTATATGTTTTTACTATACTTCTTTCAATTTCTTTTAGTGGTTTTTTATCTTCTTCTGGTATGATTGTTGGACAACCCTTACCTGCAATTGTACTCATATTATAAACACCTCATTTTTCATAGTAATTATATCACCATTTACCATAATTGAAAATTCATTGTTTTAATTAGTTTGAGTCAACTAAAAGTTGGCAAGAATTTTATTTAATTTATCATCCATTATTTTACAGCGTGTTTTTATTATTTCCCTACCCAAACTTAATAATTAATTGTAACTAATATCACTAAAACTTTT
>NZ_FOMG01000008.1 GCF_900112485.1 Clostridium uliginosum | reverse complement strand
CAAGGAATCAAAACGAGAAAATATCCTTGGAATTTATGATTCCTAAGAATATTTTTTAAATAAATATTTGTAAAAATTAGTTATTCAACAACCTAAATATATATTATTTTTATATACTCTTTTTTATCTTAATTCATTTATTAAGTTTGCCATTTCTATAGCTGAAACAGCACAATCATATCCTTTGTTTCCAGCTTTAGTTCCAGCTCTCTCTATTGCTTGTTCTATAGTATTGGTTGTAAGTACTCCAAACATTACTGGTTTTTCTGTTTCAAGTGAAACACTTGCAATTCCTTTCGAAACCTCTGCACAAACATGATCATAATGTGATGTTGATCCTTTTATTACTGCTCCTAAGCATATTATTGCATCATATTTAGAATTTTTCGCCATCTTTTTAGCTATTAATGGCATTTCAAATGCTCCTGGTACCCAACTTATATCTATGTCTTCCTCTTTAACTCCATGTCTCTTAAGTCCATCTAAAGCACCATCTAAAAGTTTGCTTCCTATAAATTCATTAAATCTTCCTACTATTATTCCAATCTTTAATCCTTCTGCAACTAATTTTCCTTCAAATGTATTCATTATTTATTCCTCCAATTAATTATTATTTTTTATTTTAAATTCACTTTTTTAAACTTATTTTTTTAACTTATTTTTTAAATTTACTTTTTGTATTGAACCATGTAAATACATCTAAAATTCACATAATTCAATGCATTTATGTTTTACTTGTAATAAATATATACTCCTTAGACCTTATAGATAAATATTACCCTTCTTAAACACTAATTCTTATATGCTTAATAAGTGATTCATTCTTTCCTTTTTAGTTTTTAGATAAAATTCATCACTTTTGTTTAGTGGCATTTCAACCGGAACTCTTTGTGTAACATTAATACCATTTTTCTTAAGTCCTTCGATTTTTTCAGGATTATTTGTAATTAATTTAACTTTATCTACCCCTAGTATTTTTAACATATCCGCACTAACTTTATAATCTCTCATATCTACTTCAAATCCTAATGATAAATTTGCATCTACTGTATCTAGTCCTGTATCTTGAAGTGCATATGCTTTTAATTTATTTAAAAGACCAATCCCTCTTCCTTCTTGCTTCATATATAAAAGTATTCCTCTTCCTTCATTAGCTATCATCTTCATAGATGCTTCATATTGCTCTCCACAATCACATTTTTTTGATCCTAAACTATCTCCTGTTAAACATTCTGAATGAATTCTAACTAGTACTGACCCTTCACCTGAGATATCTCCCTTAATTAAAGCTACATGACAATTTTCTGTTCCTTCTTCTTTAAATCCTAAAATCTTAAAATCACCAAATTTAGTTGGAAGATTTGCTTCAACTTCCTTTGTAACACTGCTTTCATGCTTACATCTATATTTAATTAAATCTTCTATAGTTAAAATTTTCATATCATGTTCTTTTGCAAACTCCATTAAATCATCTCTTCTTGCCATAGTTCCATCATCTTTTATTATTTCACATATGGTAGCTGCACCTTTAAATCCTGCAAGCTTTGCTAAATCTACTGAAGCCTCTGTATGTCCTTTTCTTTCTAATACTCCATTTTTCTTTGCAATTAATGGGAATACATGTCCTGGTCTTCTAAAATCAGCTTTTGCCTCTGACTCAACAAGTTTATTTATTGTATAAGCTCTTTCATATGCGGATATACCTGTTGTTGTATCTTTATGGTCAACTGCTACTGTAAACGCAGTTTCATGATTATCAGTATTATTTTCAACCATAGGATTTAATCCCAACTTTTTAGCGATTTCTTCTTCTACTGGTGCACACACAAGTCCCCTTGCATACTTGATCATAAAATTAATGTTTTCTCCATTTGCTTTTTCTGCTGGAATAACCAAATCGCCTTCATTTTCTCTTCCTTCATCATCCACAATTATAATCATTTTTCCTTCTTTTATATCCTTTATGCATTCTTCTACACTACTAAATTTCATTTCTTTCACCTCATTAAAATTATTTTAAAGTTATTATTAAAAACCATTCTTTGATAAAAAATCCATGGTTATATTGCTTGCTTTTTGAGTATTTCTTGTATCATCTTTTTTATTTATTAACTTCTCTATATATTTACCTACTAAATCACATTCTAAATTAACAAAAGAGTTAACCTTTTTATCTATTAAAGATGTGTTTTCTAAAGTATGTGGTATAACTGATACTTTAAATACTTCCTCATCCACATAAGCTACCGTTAAGCTTATTCCATCAATTGATATTGAACCTTTATATATGATGTATTTTAGTACGTCCTTAGAAGAAGATATTGTAAACCATGTTCCGTCAACTTCTTTATTAATAGATATAATCTTTCCAATTCCATCTATATGTCCACTTACAATGTGTCCCCCAAATCTATCTTCTAACTTCATTGCTCTTTCTAGATTAATCTTATCTCCTAACTTTAAATTTCCTAAGGTACTTTTGTTTAATGTTTCTCCCATAATATTTGCTTTAAAAGAAGAACTTTTAATTTCTAGAACCGTAAGACATACACCATTACTTGCAATACTATCTCCTATTTTAGTGCCTTCTAAAACTTTATCTGCATTAACTTCTATTAATCCAAATCCTCCACCTAAAGTAAGTTTTTCTAAAAATCCAACTTCTTCAACAATTCCTGTAAACATATAATCATCTCCTCTCAAAATTGTTTTAGACATATTTTTAAAAATAACAAATCAATTTTGTGTCATACTACGTCGGCATATTCGCCTAATAGCTAAGATATAAGCCAAACATACATCCTTGCCTGATACAAAATATATATCGCATCTTTGACTTGTTATTTTCTTTCATTTACCTTAGCTTAAATATCCTTCTACCACTATCTCATTACCTAGTTTTTCATAAGTTACATCTTTTAAATTTATAGCATCACTTAATTTAAAAAATCCTTCTCCACCTATACTGCTTTTGCTTTTTTCTCCTCCTAAAATTTTAGGAGCAATATAAAATCTAACTTTATCTACTATTTTTTCTGAAAGTGCTGAAAAATTTAATGTACCTCCACCTTCTATTAAAATAGAATCTATTCCAAGTTCACCAAGTTTAATCATTAATTTTCTTAAATTTACTTTTTTATCTTTTTCTTCTACTTCAATTACCTTAACTCCGAGTGATAATAATTTTTCTTTTTTTAGTTTATCTGAATTTATAGTTGTTGCAATTATAGTTGTTGCTTCTTTATTTTCAATAACTTTAGCATTTATAGGTATTCTCAAAGTGCTATCTAACACAATTCTTATAGGATTTCTTCCATTTTCAATTCTGCAGGTTAACTCTGGATCATCCATAATAATTGTATTTACTCCAACCATAATCGACGAAAGTTTATTTCTTAATAAATGTCCATCTCGTCTAGACTCATCTGAAGTAATCCATTTAGATTCTCCTGTACATGTAGCTATTTTTCCATCTAATGAAGTTGCAGTTTTTAAAAAAACAAAAGGGATTTTTGTTTCGATATACTTAATAAATACTTCATTAAGTTTTATGCATTCCTCTTTTTTTACTCCAGATATTACTTCAATACCTTTTTCTTTTAACTTTAAAATACTTTTACCACTTACTAGTGGATTTGGATCTAACATTCCTATTACAACTTTTTTAAATTTCTTTTCAATGATCAAATCAACACATGGAGGTGTCTTACCATAGTGTGCACAAGGTTCCAACGTAATATATATTGTACTTCCTTCCAGTATTCCAGTTGAATTTTTGATTGCATTTACCTCTGCATGTGGACCTCCATAATACTCATGATTCCCTTGACCTATTATTTCTCCATCTTTTACTATTACAGCTCCAACTAAAGGATTAGGATTAACTTTTCCAACTCCTTTTTTAGCTAGTTCTAATGCTATTCCCATATATTTATTATCCATTTCCCCTATTCTCTCCTTATTACCCTTTTTTTATTTTTATAAAAATTTAACCCTCTGAAAATAATATCTTCAGAGGGTTAAATAATGGATTTATCTTATATACACTAAAATTAACCAACGGTTTTTATATAATATATAAATTGCTATTAATTTATCCCACACTATATAATTTACAACAATAAAATATAAATTATATTTATTAGTATTTTATAAAATAAAAAACCCTGAACTTTATATTTAAGTTCAGGGAATAAAACAATTTAAATAATAATATTTAAAACCTAATAATTAATTAGATTAATCTATACCATTACTATCTTCTTTTATCCAGACTATACTGTTGGCTTCGGAGTCTAACCGAATCTGCTAAATAATAGCTCGCGGGCTGTACCGCCAGTAGGGAATTACACCCTGCCCTGAAGATTATTTATTTAATTTATAATTTAATTTTATAACTTTTTTTTATTTATGTAAAGTATTATTATAAATAATATTTTTCTTTATTATAAAAAATAGCTTAATGTACTTTTTCTATTTCAAAATTTATATTCATTTCTTTTACCCAATTAATAGTATCATTTGAATCATTCCATGCTTCTAAACCATATTTAATGTAGTGCATAGCTTCTGCATCGCTTCCAAATCTTGATATATTAGGTAGTATCTTAGGAAGCTTCTTTTGTTTTATTATATATTGTATTACAAATGGGTTTTTCTTATATGATCTTCTTAACATATCTTCTGCTTCTTTAATACGCTCTGTTTTATATAATAGTAATGCATTACTATAAATCATTGCTGCTAAATAATCATTATTATATTTTTTGAAAAGAGTTTCTGCATCTTCATATCTTTTTTCAATTAATAACCAACTAGCTAGTATTCCTCTAACCATTAAATTATCTTTTTCATTATATTGTAATATTTGAAAAGCATTATTTATAGCAGCTTCTCTTTCATTCATCTTCCATAGTTGAAGTGCTAACGTATATTTTGCTCCGAAAAATGGTTGAGCTTCTTTTCTTTTGAAAATTTCATTTGAAGCATTTTTTAAATCATCTATAGCTAAAATATTTTGTCCTGCACTAACTGCTTTTTCTAATAATTCTTTTCTTTGATTCTCATTTAAACTAGAATCTTTTGATAAAATTATATATGCATCTGAACAATTTTCACAAATACTTAAAGCTTCTTTTGCATACTTAACTTTTTTATTATAATTTTTTTCATTCCATGCTCTTCTCATTATTTTTTGAGCTATTATAAAGTCTTCATTAACTTGAAATTTTTCCTCTGATTTATCAGCTTCATGGGTTTTCATAACTTTGTCATCATCTTTTACATTTGATAATGTTAAGTTACTTGTTGAATTTATTATCCATATACCATTACCTTTTGATATATTTAAGAGAGTTCTTACTTCTTTTGACTTCATAGATCCTGTACTACTACTAACTCCAAACTCTTTATATAAGTTAAGCGCTTTAATATACGGTTCTTCTTTTATATCAAACAGATTATTTACTGTTCCAATCGCATGCACAATTCCTGCTGCCCATGAAAGGCTTTTTCCTTTTTTTAATACCTCTTCATGGTTTAAACATAAATCTTGTAACGCCTTTATACAAATATTTTCATATTCCACGTTAAGATGTTCTTTTGAAAAGCTCTTTATCTTTTCAACAATTTCTTCGTACTTGCCAATTATTGAGTTAGGTAAATTTTGCATTCTTCTTATAACTCCTTTTTAAAAAATCTCTCATAAATTTAATTATATATATATTGTAATAAAGTCTGTTCATTAAAAATAATGATAATTAAAGTTACTATAATTTAAAATATAACTTTATTAATACAACATATATATAAGTTCTAATTAAGTTTATACATTTGAATTACTGAACTATTAAAAAATTCCTAAGTGAATTTATCCTGCATTGTTAATTGGAACATATATATCTTAAAATTTAAAAATAATATATTATCAATATAGCATATAGTGACTTTTTATTATAACATAATTTATTATAATAAATCAAAAAACTAATCAAGTTTTAACTTATTCAAATAAATTATAATTTCTTTGCAATTATATCATAATATATAAAATTATACACGTTTATCATTTTGGTCAATATATTATTATTTAATTCATATACATATTATAAATAATAATTTTTATTTGGTAGGTGATAATATTTGTTATTAATAGATTTATATAATTTTTATAAACTACTTTCTATTCCATATGATAAACTCAACTCAATTAACAAAAAAAAAATAAATATAGCTGATTCTATTTTTGAAGATTTATATTTAAAAAAATCTTTTAATCATATTTGGAGAAAAAAATTAAATTCCCCTATTACTAAAGTTGAATCTAAATTTAATTATAAAATATTAGAGAAATCATTTGATTTAATTAAAATAAAATTTAATTACAAAGAATCTTTTATTTTAAATAACTCTCCTAAAGGTGTAATATCCTGCTTTATTGATGAATACATTATTATACTTGAAAAATCCAATAGTAAATTTAAAATAATTTTTCTCACCAATAAAGAGGAAGATCCTCTTTTATATGATAATATCTTAAAAAAAGACTTAATTCAAATAAAAAATTTAATATATTTAGATAAAACAAGTATATGGAGTTCTAAGCTTAAAGTATTAGATAGATTCTACAACAAGTTTTTAGAAAGCACTAATTTTTACAGAAGCCCTTATTCAAAAAGCAAAAAAAATAATTATGATGCATTAAAAGCTTGTAGCTATGCAGAAAAATATGCGTTAATACCTAATGATGAATATAAATCATTTGAAGGTTCTGGTGGAGATTGCACCAACTTTGTTTCTCAGATCATACATTTTGGAGGAATTAATACCTCAAGTAGCTGGAATCCTTATAGCAATGCTTGGGTTAGGGTTGAAGAACTATATTCATACCTTATATATAATAAAATAGCTTTTGAAGTTAATATTACAGAACCTATGACCAAAGGATCTATAATTCAATTTTATACTCCTAAAATTGGTACATTCTTTCACTCGGGAGTAATAACTTATCCCCTTCCAGATGGAGACTACTTATATTGTTGTCATAGCTATAATAAATTAAATTATCCACTAAGTTTAATATATCCAATTTTGTATCCCAAACTTAGAAACATCGAAATATTATAATTAAAGCAGAATCTTTTTTAATATTCATTATATAATAATGACATCTTAACTCTTTTAAAGTTAAGATGTCATTAAATACAAAACAGTTATTATTAAGGGACATTCAAAAAATAATAGACCAGTATGAGTGTTTATTTTGCATCATACTGCATCGACAAATCTAGCTAATAACTAAACTTGCCTCCTTGCCCTTGCATAAAGTGAAACTTTTCAGGTGAAGTTTTTACACTCCAGATGAATTTAGTTGAACTTATACCCTCAAGGGGCACCTAGTCTTAAGACAAAATATATAACGCATCTTTGGTCTATTATTTTCTTTCATGTGCCTAAACTGTTATTTCACTCTTAATTTTTAATGCTTCTTCATTATCTTTTATAATTGGATCTACATATTCATTAATAAATTCTATTACTTGACTTGGAGCTCTACCAACAAATTTTTTAGGATCTATAATTTCTATTATCTCTTCTTTTGTAAGACCAAAAGAATCATCATTTATAATTCTTTGAATTAAATCATTATCTAGTCCTTCACCTTTAATTCTTTGAGCTGCAGCCATTGAATGAACTCTTATTTTTTCATGTAATTCTTGTCTATCTTTTCCTCTTTTTACTGCTTCCATCATTATGTTTTCAGTAGCCATAAATGGTAATTCCCTTAATACATGTGATGCTATTACTTTATCATATACTACCATGTTTTCGGCTATGTTTATGTAAAGATTTAATACTCCATCTAATGCTAAGAATCCTTCCGCTACTGATAATCTTTTGTTTGCTGAATCATCTAATGTTCTTTCAAACCATTGAGTTCCCGCTGTTATAGCTGGATTCAATGCATCTACTATTACATATCTGGCTAATGCACTTATTCTTTCACTTCTCATAGGGTTTCTCTTATATGCCATTGCGGATGATCCAATTTGATTTTTTTCAAATGGTTCTTCCATTTCTTTCATACTTTGTAGCAATCTTAAGTCATTACTAAACTTATACGCGCTTTGTGCTATTTCTGATAAAGTATTTAGAACTATTGAATCAAGCTTTCTAGGATAAGTTTGTCCTGTAACTCCAAAGCTCTTATCAAATCCCATCTTTTCAGCTACCCTATTATCTAATGTCTTAACTTTATTTTCATCACCGTCAAAAAGTTCCATAAAACTTGCTTGCGTACCTGTAGTCCCCTTTACGCCTCTGAGTTTTAATGTTGATAATAGAAAATCTATGTTTTCTATATCCATAACTAAATCCTGCATCCAAAGACTAGCCCTCTTACCAACTGTAGTTAATTGAGCTGGTTGATAGTGTGTAAAACCTAGCGTTGGCAAATCCTTATATTCAATAGCAAAATTCTTTAAATGGTTTAAAACTGTAACTATTTTGTTTTTTATTAATAATAATGCATCTCTCATTATTATTACATCGGTATTATCTCCAACATAGCATGAAGTAGCTCCAAGATGTATTATTCCTTTAGCAGATGGACATAAAAGGCCATATGCATATATATGACTCATTACATCATGTCTTACTTCTTTTTCTTTCTTTGCTGCTTCTTCATAATTTATATCATTAATATGTGCTTTTAACTCTTTTATTTGCTCATCAGTAATATTTAAACCTAATTCCTTTTCACATTCAGCAAGAGCTACCCATAATTTTCTCCAAGTTGTAAATTTCATGTCATCTGAAAAAATAAAACTCATTTCCTTAGATGCATATCTTGAATTTAATGGTGTGCTATATAAATTTCTCATAAAAAACCTCCACACGAATATATTTTATAGTTTTTATTTCAACATTCGTATTATAACATATTTTCTTAATTTTAATAGTGTTTTGTTGAAATTTTTACTTTAAGGCATCTAAAAAAATAATTAGTCAATATGCTAGTCTATTTTTCGCAATATTTTGTCGACAAAGTTCACTGATAGCATCTACTATTAGTGAACTTCTTATTCTAATCTTTCACAAAATATACATTGCATATTTAACTGCGATTTTTTCAAATTACTTATGTTATTATTTAAAGATTTTAATCATATATATAAATATAAAAAATTTTTAAGTTAGGAGTGAGTATAGTGTGTAAATTAAACATCTTTGATAAAACTTCGTTTATTCTAGTATTGATAGGAGCGTTTAATTGGGGACTAATTGGTTTACTAAATTTTAATTTAGTAAATATTATTTCTCTAGGTTACCCTTTAGTTCAAAGAATTATTTATGTAGTTATTTTTCTAGCATCTTTAAATTTAATTTCTTTAATGTTTAGGTGTAATATAGTAAATAGTAAAAATTACTAGTTACATAGTAATGATATTATAAATCATAATTATAAAATAAAACTAATTCTTAAACACCCACCAGATTAACTGGTGGGTGTTATTTACATAAGGTACATTCAAAAAAAATAATAGACCCGTATGTTTGCCTATTTTGTGTCCTACTGGGTCGGCAAATTTAGCTAATAGCTCGCTATTAACTGAACTTACCTCCTTGCCCTTGCATAAAATGAAACTTTTCAGGTGAAATTTTACACTCAAGATGAATTTAGTTGAACTTATACCCTCAAGGGGCACCTAGTCTTAAGACAAAATACACGACACATCTTTAGTCTATTATTTTATTTCATGTCCCTAAAAGAAAAAAGCTCCATACATAATATGGAGCTTTTTCATAACTAATCTTCTAAAGTTTCAACTAATTTAGCAATTTCTTCAACTGCTAAAGCTTCATCGTCTCCTGAAGCTGTTACTTTAATTAATGCATCTTTAGTTACAGCTAAAGATAAAACTCCAATTAAGCTTTTTACGTTTGCTTTTTTACCATTATATTCTATGCTAACGTCTGACTTAAAAGATGAAGCCTTTTTAACTAATAATGTTGCTGGTCTAGCGTGAAGACCTGAACCATTTTTTACCAAAACTTCTTTTGCTACCATTATATCCACCTCTTTACAAAAAATTAATAAATATAGCATTCAACTATTTAATTATATACTGTTTTATAATTAATTTCAACTTAAAAATAGTTAATATGCTTAATCTAGGTATATTATCAAATTATCTAGGTTGTACTATTAATTTTATAGCAGTTCTTTCTTCTCCATCTATCAATATGTCTGTAAAAGCCGGTATACAAATGATATCCTTTCCACTTGGTGCTACAAAGCCTCTTGCAATTGCAATTGCTTTAACTGCTTGATTTATTGCTCCTGCTCCAACTGCTTGGATTTCCGCAATATTTTTTTCCTTTATTATTGCTGCTAATGCACCTGCTACAGAGTTAGGATTTGATTTTGTTGATACTCTTAATACTTCCATTTTTATTATTCCTCCTAGAATGATTATACAAATCGTTTACACTAATATATATTCTATAAAAGGTTTTAAATTCCTCTTATTTTTTATAATTATATTTAAAATAAAATAAAAAAAATAGAATACATCTTGTTATTTAACAAAATGTATTCTATTTTTTTTATTTAGCAAAATCTATTGCTCTAGTCTCTCTTATAACATTAATTTTAATTTGTCCTGGATATTCAAGTTGTTCTTCTACGCTTTTTACTAAATTTCTTGCTAATTCAGCAGTACCAGCATCGTCAACTTTATCTGGTTTAACCATAATTCTAATCTCTCTTCCAGCTTGAATGGCATATGACTTTTCTACACCCTCATAAGAATTTGCGATTTCTTCTAATTTTTCCAATCTCTTAATATACGCTTCTAATGTTTCTCTTCTAGCACCTGGCCTAGCTGCTGATATAGCATCTGCTGCTTGAACCAATACTGCTTCTAAAGATTGCATCTCCACATCCGAATGATGGGCTGCTACTGCATTGATTACTACTGGTAGCTCATGATACCTTTTAGTAAGGTCTCCCCCAATTAATGCATGAGGTCCTTCTTGCTCTTGGTCAACTGCTTTACCAATATCATGTAGTAATCCTGCTCTTTTAGCTAGAGTAACATCTAGACCTAATTCTGAAGCCATTAAACCAGCTAAGTAAGAAACTTCTATGGAATGCTTTAAAACATTTTGACCATAACTAGTTCTATACTTTAATCTACCAAGAAGTCTCACAAGTTCTGGATGTAATCCATGTACGCCAGTTTCTAGGGTTGCTTGTTCCCCTTCTTCTTTTATATCATTTTCTACATCTTTAGTTGCTCTCTCAACCATCTCTTCAATTCTCGCTGGATGTATTCTACCATCCACTATTAACTTTTCAAGTGCCATTCTTGCAACTTCGCGTCGTATCGGATCAAAGCTAGAAAGAATAACTGCTTCTGGAGTATCATCTATAATTAAATCTACCCCTGTTAATGTTTCTAGAGTTCTAATGTTTCTTCCTTCTCTACCTATTATTCTACCCTTCATTTCATCATTTGGTAGCGCAACAACATGCACAGTAGTTTCAGACACATGATCAGCAGCACATCTTTGAATAGCAGTAGTAATTATTTCTCTAGCCTTTTTATCTGCTTCTTCCTTTGCCTTGCTTTCAATATCTTTTATCATTATTGCAGCATCATGTGTAATCTCTGTTTTAATTTCATCTAAAAGAATTTTACGAGCTTCTTCACTAGAAAGAGATGAAATTCTTTCTAACTCTTCTCTTCTTTTAGCATAAATCTCCTGTACCTTTGCTTCTACTTGATCTATATCAAGCATTCTTTGATTGATTTTTTCATCCTTTTTTTCTAGAAGTTCACTCTTTTTATCAAGTGATTCTTCTCTTTGTATTAATCTTCTTTCAAGCCTCTGAATCTCATTTCTTCTCTCACGAGATTCCTTTTCAAAATCATTTCTTAATTTATGAACCTCTTCTTTTGCCTCAAGGATAGTCTCTTTTTGAAGAGCCTCAGCATCCTTATTAGCTCTATCTAAAACAATTTCTGCTTCTTTCTCAAGAGATTCAATTTTATTTTTTGATACGTTTTGAATCATTTTATAAAGTACTATTCCTAATACTAATAATATAATTATATCTATTATTATTATTGGTACTATTCCCATATAAACACCTCCTAGCTTGTTAAGCTATCTATTTAAGTAAACAAGAAAGCGTAGTAGGTGTCATATTATTCTCACTGTATTTGGAATATGATAAACCAGTATTCCTTTTTATTTTATATTAAAATTAAAATTATGTCAAGCTTGCTACGATATTGTTATTATGCTCATTTTTACTAGGACATACTCTCATATTCTAACTATTCCTAATCTCAAGTTCAAGCTTTAAATAGTATATCATTTCTTGATTATATGTCATTTAAATACTATATTTTTTTCTCTATATTCTAGAAAAGGCTGACTCAAATGATATTTAGACATCTTGAGTCAGCACATTTCTTTTCTGTTTAGGCATTGTAAAAAAATAACTAGTTAAATATTCTTAGGATTTTTTGAACTAGACAAGGAAGTAAAGACAATTAATACTACTGTTGTTAACTGCCTTTGCTGACACAGTATAGTACAAAAAAGATAAGAATAATGACTATTTATTTATTTTGAGATGCCTTATCTTCTTTACTTAAATCAACTTTCTTTTCTTCTTTTTTTGATTTTGTATCTAACACTTCTTTTATAACTTGTACTTCCATCAATGGAAGTTCATGTTTTTGTCTAATTTGATTTTCTATATCTATTGCAACATCTGGATTTTCCTTTAAATATGATTTTGCATTTTCTCTTCCTTGACCTAATCTTATATCACCATATGAGAACCAAGCTCCACTTTTTTGTACAATTTCTTCCTTAACTCCAACATCTACAATATTACCTTCTCTTGAAATACCTTCATTGTACATAATGTCAAATTCAGCTTGTTTAAATGGAGGTGCTACTTTGTTTTTAGTAACTTTAATTCTTGTTCTATTACCAACAATACTATCCCCTTGCTTTATAGAATCAATTCTTCTTACATCAAGTCTTACTGAAGCATAGAATTTTAACGCTCTACCTCCTGTTGTTGTCTCAGGTGATCCAAACATTACTCCAACTTTTTCTCTTAATTGATTTATAAATATAGCAATACAATTTGTCTTACTAATTGTACCTGCTAATTTTCTTAAAGCTTGAGACATCAATCTTGCTTGTAGTCCAATATGAGAATCTCCCATTTCACCTTCAATTTCAGCTTTAGGAACTAACGCTGCAACAGAGTCAACTATTATTACATCTATTGCACCTGAACGAACTAACGCCTCCGCAATCTCTAGTCCTTGTTCCCCTGTATCTGGTTGAGACACTATAAGATTTTCTGTATCCACACCTAAGTTTCTAGCATAAGATGGATCCAAAGCATGTTCTGCATCAATAAACCCTACGGCACCACCATTTTTTTGAGCCTCCGCTGCTATATGAAGAGCTACTGTAGTTTTACCCGAACTTTCTGGTCCATAAATTTCAATAATTCTTCCTTTAGGAACTCCGCCTATTCCTAATGCTATATCTAAATCCAAACATCCAGTAGAGATAGCATCAACATTTAAGACGCTATGTTCGCCTAATTTCATTACCGAACCTTTACCAAATTGTTTTTCTATTTGTCCCATTGCACTTTCAATTGCTTTTAATTTATTAACATCTATGTTAGCCATAATAATACCATCCTCTCATCGAACTTATGTTCTGTATATAATTATAATTTAACTATTCTTATTAGTCAACACTCTTAACAAAAATTCCTTCTTTGAATTTAAAGAAGGAATTCATCTTAATTATATCCATATTTTACGTTTTATAAACACACTCAAATTATTTATCTGTAGAAATTGTTTCTTTATTGTTTTTAAAATATTCATATCCTGAGAGTATGGTAATCACAACTGCAGCTTTTAAGATTATTCCTGGCACTATGTGAAAAAAGTTGTTCCAAAACTCACTATTTACAACTAAATTCCTTAAATAAGCTGAATCTCTCATATTTGCTTGCATCAATAATAAAATTATAGCTATTATTTGTATTACAGTCTTTATTTTGCCCCACCAACTTGCTGCAATAACTCTTCCTTCAGATGCTGCTATTGTTCTAAGTCCTGAAACAGCAAATTCACGTGCAATTATTATAACTGCAGCCCAACTTGGTACTAAATGCATTTCAACTAAACATATCAATGCTGTTGTAACTAATAATTTATCCGCTAGTGGATCCATAAACTTACCAAAATTAGTTACTTGGTTTCTACGTCTTGCAATATATCCATCAAGCTTATCTGTTAGTGAAGCTACGATAAAAATAAATGTAGCTATAGATCTCCCATACGGTATACCTTTAACAGTTATAAACATTAGAAAGAAAGGTACTAAAAATATCCTAATTAAAGTTAACTTATTTGCAAGGTTCATCTTCAACAACTCCTACTAAATCATAATCCATATTTTTAATTATTTTAACTTTAACAAACTCACCTATATTAACACTTTTAGATGATTTGAACAAAACATTTCCATCTATCTCTGGTGCCATTTCAACGTTTCTTCCTTTATAATATTCTCCATTGTATTCTTCCACTAGAATATCATATAACTTACCAATTTTCAATTTATTTATACTATTGGAAATTTTTTCTTGGATAGTCATTAATTTTTCTTCTCTTTCACTTTTAATCTCTTCTGGTATCTGACCATCCATTATAGAAGCAGGCGTGTTTTCCTCTCTTGAGTATTTAAATACTCCAACTTTATCAAGTTTGTATTCTTCTAGAAATTTTATTATTTCATTAAAGTCAGTTTCACTTTCTTGTGGAAAACCAACTATAAAAGTTGTTCTTATTATCATATCTGGTATATTGTTTCTTAATTTGTTTATCTTATTAGTTATATCCTTTTGTGTAGTTTTTCTTCCCATAAGTTTTAAAACATTATCACTTATGTGTTGAATAGGTAAATCTAAATATTTAACTACTTTTTTATTGTTTGCCATTTCACTAATTAATTCATCATATATTTCTTCTGGATAACAATAAAGAACTCTAATCCACTTAATACCTTCAATTTTTGATAATTCTTTTAATAATACATGGAGATTTTTTTCACCATAGATATCACTACCATATAATGTTGTATCTTGAGCTATTAAAATCAACTCTTTAACCCCTCTTGTGGCTAAATCCTTAGCTTCATTTATAATATTCTCCATTTTTCTACTTCTAAATTTACCTCTAATTTTAGGAATAATGCAGTAAGTACAAAAATTATTGCATCCTTCTGCTATTCTTATATAAGCACTTTCTTTTTGAGTTGTAAGAACTCTTTCTCCTTCATTGATATTGTCATCTGAATAATTTAAAAGTTCTGCTGCTTTTTTATTTCCCTCTATAAAGTCTGTTATAACTTCATTTATTTTATTATAATCATTTACGCCTAACATTATGTCTATTTCTGGTATAAGATTTGTTAATTCATTTCCATATCTTTGTATTAGACATCCTGTTGCTATAAGCAACTTGCATTTATAATTATTTTTATATTCTGCCATTTCTAAAATAGTATCTATTGATTCTTGTTTTGCTGCTTCTATGAAGCCACAAGTATTTACAATTATTACATCGGCTTCCTTAGGGTTATTAGTTATTTCATACTCTTTGTTCATTTTTCCAAGGATGATTTCAGAATCTACCCTATTCTTGTCACATCCTAAACTTACCATTCCTACTTTATACTTCGTCAAGTCGTTATCCTCCTGTGTTTTAATGCTTTTAATTATAACAAATTAATTATAGTTTTTACAACTCTAATAATTAACTTAATTTTTATTTATTTTTAAAGAGCAATTTCATTTCTTCATTTACTAAATCATATTAAAATTATTTTTCTTCTTGATTGTTTGTTAACTCTTCTTTAGTAATCAATACTTGTCTTGGTCTACTACCATCTTTTTGTGATATAATCCCTCTTTCTTCTAATTGATCCATAATTCTAGAAGCTCTATTAAATCCTATTCTAAGCTTTCTTTGAAGAAAAGATGTTGATGCTTGCTCATATTCCACTACAGCGTTCATTGCATCTCTAAGTAATTCATCCACATCATCCTCACTAGTTAAGTTGCCCTGTGATTCACTATTAATGTGTTCAATAATGTCTTCTTCGTAAATTGTATCCCCTTGCTTAGTCTTAATAAATGAAACTACTTGCTCAACTTCTTCTTCTGATATAAAACAGCCTTGTACTCTGAGTGGTTTGCTTTCTCCTACAGGATAATATAACATATCCCCCTTACCAAGAAGCTTTTCTGCTCCTGAACCATCTAAAATAGTTCTAGAATCTATTTGAGAAGAAACTGCAAATGATATTCTAGATGGTATATTAGCTTTAATTACACCCGTTATTACATCTACAGACGGTCTTTGAGTTGCTATTACCAGATGCATTCCTGCAGCCCTTGCCATTTGTGCTAGCCTTCCTATATAGTCTTCTACATCATTTGGACATACCATCATTAAATCTGCAAGCTCATCTACTATAATTACTATATAAGGAAGTTTTTCTTGTATTATTCCCTTATTAAATAGGTCATTATATGATTCCATATTTCTAACTCCCATATCAGCAAAAAGTTGATATCTCTTTGTCATTTCATTAACTGCCCAATTAAGTGCAGCAGCTGCTTTCTTGGGGTCAGTAACAACTGGAATCAAAAGATGCGGTATTCCATTATATACATTAAGCTCAACCACTTTAGGATCTACCATAAGCAGTTTAACTTCATCAGGGCTATATTTATATAATAAACTTATTATTAATGAATTTATACATACACTCTTACCAGATCCTGTTGCTCCTGCAATTAATGTATGAGGCATCTTACTTAAATCCCCAACAACACACTTACCAGAAATATCTTTTCCAAGTGCAAAAGCTAATTTTTTATCAGAGTTAATAAATTCTTTTGATTCTAATACTTCTCTCAAAAATACTGGTAATTGATGTGAATTGGGAACTTCTATTCCAATTGCTGCTTTACCCGGAATTGGTGCTTCTATTCTGATTCCTGAAGCTGCAAGACCTAATGCTATATCATCAGATAAATTCACTATTTTGCTAACCTTAACACCTGGACTTGGTTGTAATTCAAATCTTGTTACAGATGGTCCTTTAGTAACTTGAGTAACCTTAGCATCTACTCCAAAATTAGATAAAATCTCTTCAAGCTTACTTGCATTTTCTATTAATTCTTTTTTATCTGAACTCTTAAGCTTTGTATTACTGTTTATTTTTAATAGTTCTAAATTAGGATGGGTGTAAGGTATTATTTCTTTATTTCCTAAAAGTTTTTCTTCTATTTCATTGTTCATAGTTTCTTTAACATCATTATCTAGCTTTTCTTTTTTACGATGTTGTGTTGTATTCACTTCTCCTAATAATCCTTCAATTTCAAGATCAGATGATGCCTCAAGTTCTGAATCATCTTTAAATGTATCATTCTTCATAAAATCTAAAATTTTTATCTTTTTATTTACTCCAGATAAAAATTCATTTTTATCTTTATCATTTAATAAGGGATCTTCCATCTTTTCAACTACGTTTATAAAATCATTTTCTCTTGATTTTAATATTTTATTATTATTAACTTTTAAAGTTCTTTCTTTTTTTAATTTTTCTCCCCTTTTTTTAGCTTCCATTCCTAAATCATATAAAGTAACATCAAAAATTAAAATAATAGAAATTGCTGAACCAGTAAAAAATAGTATGTAAGAACCTATGGCTCCTATAAACTTATACAATGGATAACTTATAAAATATGATATCAATCCTCCATGTAATCCACCTTTATTATCAATAATAAACTTAAGGTTCTTTCCAAAATCATTAGGATCTTCCATTGTTTGAATACTTATAATTGCGCAAGTTAACATTATAATAATTGCTAAAATTGAAATTCCAAAAAACTTTTTTCCGAACCTAATATCCCCTCTTGTCTTAATATATTGAAATCCAAAATATATTAAATATATAGGTATTGTATAAGAACCAACTCCTATTAATAAATAAGATAGGTTTTGAGCTAAAGAAGATAATATTCCTGCTAAGGAGGTGTATATAGCTATAGCAAGTATCAAACCAGCTGCTACATATGTTATCCCTACTATATCCTTTTTTATATTATTCTCATTTTTCTTTTTATTTTTAGTGCTTCTCTTACTTTCAGTTCTACTCACATTTAATCACCTCACTTTTATTTACTTCTACATCAAATAAAATTTCTCCTTTAATAAGATACCACTAAAAAGAAAAATCAGCTATAGATTTTTCTATAGCTGATTAAATAATTAATTTTCAGTTAATTCTTTCAGTTTATTTAATGCTTCACTTATTCCTCCAACCTCATCAATTAACCCACAATCTACTGCCTGCTTTCCAATTAAAATTGTTCCTACATCATTTAGTAATTCATTCGTTTCTAGCATGAATTTTTCTAACTCTTCTTCTTTTATATTGGATGTTCTTACAATGAATTCATTTATTCTCTCTTGCATCTTTTTAAAATACTCAAACGTTTGAGCTACTCCAATTATAAAACCATTCATTCTAACTGGATGAACTATCATAGTTGCAGACGGAGTTATAAAAGAGAAATCTGCCGAGGTTGCAAGTGGTACTCCTATCGAATGTCCTCCTCCAGTTACTATTGAAACTGTAGGTTTTGACATACTACTTATCATCTCTGCTATAGCAAGACCTGCTTCAACATCTCCACCAACAGTATTTAGAACTATTAAAATTCCTTTTACATTATCATTTTGTTCCATGTCAATTAATTGTGGTATTATATGTTCATACCGTGTAGCTTTTGTTTGAGGTGGTAATACTACATGACCTTCTATTTGACCTATTATTGATAATACTTGTATTCCCCTGTTCGGAGTAGTGACAGCTGTATTTCCAAGTTCTTTTATAGATTCAATTTTATCTTGAGCTTCTGAATTTTTATTTTCATTCTTTTTTTCACTATTAAACATATTAGCATTCATAGACATTCCTCCCATACAGCTATTTTGTACCAAAGGAATTGTTTTATACCTAAACATTTAAATCAATATACAATTATTAATTAATTATCATACATTGTAAATCATTAAAATATTTGGCTGTGTTTTAAATGTGTGTTGATATTAAAACAGAACCAAATATACAAACATACTGATTGTTATTTTTTGGAATGTGACTTGTGTAAGAGCAAGAAAAAAAAGTTTAGCTCATAGCTTATCTATTCGCTAAACTTTTTAACACAGTATGACCCAAAATAAACTAGCATACTTACTTGTTATTTTTTGAATATGCCTAAGCTAAATTAAATGTCTTATGTAAAACATTTATTGCTTCTTTAACATTATCTGCATGAATTAAACACCAAATTGTCATATTGGAATCAGCTGTTTGTAAAACCTCTATATTATTATTAATCAATGCTTTTATAATTTTAGCCATAACTCCAGGTCGTCCGTTCATTCTCGAACCAATAACAGCTATAGTACTACAATCTTCAACTAAATAGTATTTAAGTTTAAAACTATTTAAAATGTTTTCTAAAATCTGCTTAGCCTTAGCATCTATAGTAAAAATTTGTCTATCAGGAAATATATTTATTAAATCTAAACTGATTTTATTTGCAGCTACTAAATCTAATATGTCTTTATACTTGGTATTACCTTCATTTTCAGAAGCCTTAATTAAAACTTGTATTCTATTTTTTTGATGCGTTATTCCAGTTATAATTCTTTCGTTTTCTCTATCACCAAAATTGTTAATTAATGTTCCTCTGCAATTGCTCATTGTATTCTTAATTAATAAAGGAATATTTGCTTTCATAGCAAGTTCTACTGCTCTAGGATGAATCACACTAGCTCCTTGATCTGCTAGTTGAAATACTTCATTATAACTTATTACATCAATTAAAGTAGCATCTTCAACCAATCTTGGATCTGCTGTCATAATTCCATCAACATCAGTATATATTTCAATCGTTTCAGCTTGCAGAGCTACACCTAAAATAGAAGCTGAAGTATCGCTTCCCCCTCTTCCAAGAGTAGTCAAATATCCATTTTCTGCAACTCCTTGAAATCCTGCAACTACAGGCACCCTTCCTTGAGATACTAAGTCTATAATTTTCTTTGGATTAGTATCTATACATTTAGCATCAGTAAAATTATTATTAGTTATAATACCAGCTTGTCCACCAGTTAAAGGCACTGCATCTATTCCTGCATTATATAAATCATTACTAATTACAACCGCACTAATAAACTCACCACAACACATAAGTAAGTCCTGAGCTAATTTGTTTGAATTTTTAAATTTATCATCAACTAAAGATAATAAGGTATCAGTTGCATATGGTGCACCTTTTCTTCCCATTGCAGAAACTATTACAACGGGTCTATATCCTTCTTTAATTGCTATTTTTACTTTTTCAATTACCTTTTGTCTTCTTTCCTCAGTTGAAACTGAAGTTCCTCCAAACTTTTGCACAACTATCTTCACTTATATATTTGCTTACCAAAACATTTTTAAAATCAAATAATAAAATTTAATTTTAATCTTTTAGGCGCCTGAAATGTTTTGATAAACGTCCTCCCTTCATTCTAAGTAATATGACTATTCAAATTATGTGTAACTTACATAAGGCATATGAAAGAAAATAACCTAGCATACTGACTTATTACTTTTTTGAATATGCCTAATATCTTTTTATATAAGTTAAAAACTACAATTTAACTTTCTTAACTACATCATCATCAGCATCAAGTATTATAGTTTTTGCTCCAATCTTTTTTACACATTGCCAAGGAATTTCTAAAAATTCCTTGTTACTAAACATGTTAAATTTTCCCCCATTTAGATTAACAATCAAAAACTTAAAGTTACCTTCATCATCTATTATCAAATCATTATTTAATAAATAGTCATATTTTTCACCATCATTAATATTGATTAATTCATATCTTTCTATATCACTTAAATATTTAATATTACTTTCTTCACCCATAATAACTACCTCCTTTATTACTCATAACATAATATGATAAAAGAAGGTGGTTTATTACAGAATTATTTATTTGATAGCTATCATCTGCAATACCCACAACCTATTTTAAGTGGGGATAACGACTACACGTTCTTGATAAGTTCTTCTAAATTTTAGTTATAGTAATAAACTTTTAAGCAAACTTCAACTGACACTAAAAATCACTTTATATCTGAACTTTATCTTGATTTAAAGAATTATTATATGCTTTAGTATCTTTTAAAATCACATTATTTAATGAGTTAAAATCTACATCTTTACCAACATAACTAGCATTTAACACTCCAGATTTAAAACAATTATCTAAGACATAATTAATATTTTGTTCATCTATATCATCTATCTTTTTTATAACCTGCTCTTGCGTAAATACAGTACTTTTTAAAAGATAATTCTTTGCATTTGCAAACATCCTTGAACTAGTACTTTCCAATCCTAAAATATATGTTGCTTTAATTTTTTCTTTGTTTATTTCAAGTTGATTCTTAGTTATTCCGTTTTTTGCAAATTTAATAATCTCTTTATCTATAACCTCTAATGCTTTTGGTGCATAAATTTTACTAAGTCCAGTATAAATATTTACTGTACCAATTCCTTGAAATGGTTGTAGATAAGAATATACAGAATAACATAAACCTAATTCTTCTCTGACTTTTTGGAAAAGAATTGATGAAGCTCCTCCACCTAAAATATTATTTAATAATACCAATGCATAATTATTCCTATCTCCATAAGGTAAGCCTTTTAATCCTAAAGAAATATGAAGTTGTTCTATATCTTTATTAACATATCCAGCTTCAGACTGTATTATAGGAGTAGTATAATTAGGTTTGTATACTTCTTTAGCTTTCCAATCTCCAAAAGATTCTTCTATTAATTTTTTTAATTCATCCTCATCAAATTTACCACATATTGATAAAACTGAATTATATGGAGTATATTTTTCATCAATAAAATTTAATATTTTTTCTCTATCAAAAGATTTGACCTTTGATATAGTTCCAAGTATAGGGTATGACAATGAATTGTTTCCAAAAGAGACTTTTGACTGTTCATCATCTAAAACATCTTCTGGTGAATCTTCACCCATATTAATTTCTTCAGTAACTACACCTTTTTCCTTTTCAATTTCTTCTGGATCAAATTTTGCATTTAATATCATATCTGAAAGAATGTCTATTGCTAAATCTAAATGAGTGTTTAACGCTTTTATATAATAACAAGTAGCTTCTTTACTTGTGAATGCATTAATTTGTCCTCCTACATTTTCTACTTCCTCTACAATTGCTTTTGGAGTTCTCTTTTTTGTACCTTTAAAAAACATATGTTCAATAAAATGTGATATTCCATTTAACTCTTCTGTTTCATTTCTTGAGCCATTTTGAATCATAATTCCAACACTTACTGAATTTAAATGTTCAATTCTTTCAGTTATAATTCTAAGTCCATTTTCTAAGGTATACATATTATACATAAATATTGTTGCCTCCTTCCATTTGATGCATTATAAAAAATAATAAACTGATCTTATTATTTTCTTTAAAATGCCTTAGCCTTTAGTTATAAAAATATTCTTCCCATAATATTATTTTAATATGAGAAAATTTTCTTAAATAAGTTTATTTACTACTAATTATAACTTAAGCTACATGTTAAGGATTATAAAAGGCTTATATCCCCTGTCTAAAATTGTTGGGAAATTCATCCTTTTAAGCTTAATTTATGTCCTTTAATTCATTATAATTAACGTACTTTTTAGTAAAAAAAAAGGCAATTAAATTGCCCTTTATTTTTCTTCTTTATTTTCTTGATCTAATAGTGCATCTTTTCTCGAAAGATTTATTCTTCCCTGTGAATCAATTTCAGTAACCTTAACTAAAATCTCATCTCCTACAGAAACTATGTCTTCTACTTTATTAACTCTTTCTTTATCTAACTTAGATATATGCACTAGTCCTTCTTTATTCGGAAGAATTTCAACAAAGGCTCCAAATGTAGTTATCTTAATGACTTTACCTAAGTAAACTTCACCAACTTTAACATCCTTAGTTAAACCTTCAATTATCTTAATCGCTTCCGCAACTCCACTATGGTCAGGTGAACTTACAAATACAGATCCGTCTTCTTTTATATCTATCTTAACTCCTGTATCTTGTATGATCTTATTAATAACCTTTCCACCAGCTCCAATTACAGATCTAATTTTTTCCGGATCTATTTGAATTGTTTGAGTTTTTGGTGCATATAATGAAACATCTTGTCTTGGTGCTTCAATACATTCATTTATCTTATCTATAATAGTTAATCTAGCTTTTCTAGCTCCACGTATAGCATTTTCTACTACATTAAAGCTAAATCCTTTAAGTTTTGTGTCAACTTGAATTGATGTAATTCCTTCAGTAGTACCTGCCACCTTAAAGTCCATATCTCCAAAGAAATCTTCTATTCCTTGAATATCTGTTATTACTTCTTCTTGTGATAAATCTTCTGATGTGATTAAACCCATTGCAATACCTGCAGCTGGTCTTTTAAGCGGAACACCTGCATCTAATAATGCTAATGTTGAACCACAAACTGAAGCTTGTGAAGTTGATCCATTTGAACTTAATACTTCTGATACTAATCTAATTGTATATGGGAATTCTTCTTCAGATGGGATTAATGGTTCAAGTGCTCTTTCTGCCAAAGCTCCATGACCAATTTCTCTTCTACCTGGTCCTCTTAAAGGTTTTACTTCTCCAACACTATATCCTGGGAAGTTATAGTGATGCATATATCTTTTTGATTGTGCTTCATCTATTCCGTCTAAGATTTGAATCTCACTAATTGAACCTAATGTTGCAACAGTCATTACTTGAGTTAATCCTCTTGTAAATAATCCTGTTCCATGTGTTCTTGGAAGTATTCCTACTTCACAGCCAAGTTGTCTTACTTCATCAAAAGCTCTTCCATCAGGTCTTCTTTTATCATTTAGAAGCATATTTCTAACAACTTTCTTTTGCATAGTGTAAAGAATTTCTTTTATATCTCCAAATTTTCCTTCGTACTTTTCGCCAAATTCTTCTTTAACTTTTTGATTTACTGCATCTATTGCTGCATTTCTTTCATCTTTGTTAGTTATATACATAGCTTCTTTAATCATATCTGAAGCAAATATTTTAACTTCCTTTTCTATCTCTTCATCTACAGTAAATAATACTGGTGTATTCTTTACTTTACCAAACTTAGCCATAGCTTCTTCTTGGAAAGCAATTATATTTTGGCATTCATCAAATCCATATTTGATAGCATCGATCATAGTATCTTCTGGAATTTCATTTCCACCAGCTTCTATCATCATTACTCTCTCTTTTGTTGCACATACAGTTAAGTGAAGTGTACTTTCTTCACGTCCTTTTGCATCTGGATTTACAACGAATTTTCCATCTATAATTCCTACTTGAACAGCTGCAACTGGAATTGTAAAAGGTATACTTGATAAGCATAGTGCAGTTGATGCTGCATTAATTGCTAAAATTTCTGGTAAATTGTCCTTTTCTACTGAAACTACTGTACAAACTACTTGAACATCATTTCTATATCCCTTTGGAAATAAAGGTCTTAGGGTTCTATCAACAGCTCTACCATTCAATATAGCCTTTTCTGATGGTCTACCTTCTCTTTTTATAAATCCACCAGGTATCTTACCTACTGCATATAGTCTTTCTTCATATTCAACACTTAGAGGAAAAAAATCTATTCCTTCTCTAGGTCCTTCTGATGCATTAACATTAGTTAAAATAACAGTATCACCATAACTCATAAATATAGCTGCATTTGACAGCATACCTACTTTTCCGAACTCAACTTTCATCTCTTTTCCAGCGATGTTAGTTTTTAAAACATTACTCATCTTATGAAACCCTCCCTTCGAGCTCATCTTTATAAGGCATTTCTAAATAAATAACTAGTTATTTATTTTACAATGCCTAATATTATAATTTTTAAAATAATAGAGCGGAAGATCCGCTCTAAAAAATTATCTTCTTAAACCTAATTGTTTTAGTATAGTTCTATATCTTTCGATATCTTGATCTGCTAAGTAATTTAGAAGACCTCTTCTATGTCCAACCATCATTAAAAGACCTCTTCTTGAGTGATGATCTTTTTTGTGAACTTTTAAATGTCCAGTTAATGAGTTGATTCTTTCTGTTAATAATGCGATTTGAACTTCTGGTGAACCAGTATCTCCTTCGCCTCTTCCAAATTGCTTAATAATTTCTAATTTTCTTGCCTTATCCATAAGTGCACCTCCGTGTATTTTTATCCCCTTAGTTCCAAGTAAAAAGATGGCACCTTTAAACTTAGAAGTAGGTTCAATGTGTATTATATCAAAACTAGGGATTGTTGTAAATAATATTCTTATTTAATAACAATATTCTCTTCATCTGCGAAAGACTTGTTTCTTTGTAGCTCAGCTACTAATTCCTCTAATCCATTAAACTTTTTTTCATCTCTAATTTTTTTTATGAAGTAAACTACTATAATTTCTCCATAAATGTTTTCATCAAAGTCTAAAATATAAGTTTCTAATGTTAATTTCTTACCATTAACTGTAGGATTATTTCCAACTGAAGTAATTCCCTTATATATTTTATTATTTACCTTAACATTGGTATAATATACACCTATTTTAGGTAAAAGGATATTTTTATTATAAGATAAATTTGCTGTAGGAAATCCAATACTTCTACCAATTTTACGTCCATGTACAATTTCACCTTTAATTGAATAAGGTCTATTTAACATATTACTAGCTTCTAAAACATTTCCTTCTTGCAATTCATTTCTAATTCTTGTACTACTTATAACTTCATCTTTATATGTACAGGAATCCATAACATACAATTCATATCCATATTGGGCTTGTAATTTCTTTAAAAGATTTATATCTCCTAAATTTTTATATCCAAACTTATAATTAAAACCTACAACTATACCTTTTACGTTTAACTTAGTATATAAAAATTCTATAAATTTTTCAGGTGTTATTTTCATAAACTCTTCATTAAACTCTTCAAAGCACACTATATCAATACCTTTATTATTTAGGATTTCTATCTTATTATCATTCTCCATCAAAAGTCTAATAGTACTTGCTGGGTCTATAAATGTTCTAGGATGATTTTTAAATGTAAAAACCATACTCTTACCATTATTGTTTTTTGCAATTTCGATAACCTTATCTATTAAAGATAAATGTCCAATATGTAATCCATCAAAACTTCCAAGTGCAATATAATTGTCATAAGTTTGTACATTTTCAAAGTTGTTTTCTATAATAACCATACTTTTACTCCTAAATTAAACTAATAACTTTTGTATTTTAAATCCTTGATCATCTTGCTTTCCGATTCCTATAAAAGTATCTTCTTTATCATAAACTCTGTATAAAGTGTTTTTTTCTATATGTTCGTCACTCAATCTTTTATCATATACTTTTACGCCATTTACTAATAATTTTGTAAAAGATGTATTTACATTTAATCTTGGATAAAACGAAAGTGCCTCCTCGATACTTATAATGTAATCTTTAATGTTTTCTTCTGTTAATTCTTCAATATTAATACTATCTTTTTCATCAAATATTGAAGTTCTGGTTCTTTTTAGTTCTACCATGGTTGCTCCAACATTTAATTTTTCTCCAATATCATAACATAAACTTCTTATATATGTTCCTTTAGAGCAAGAAACTTTAATTGATACATATGGCAAATCATAACTTATATCAAAAATATCATATATTATAATATGTCTTGCTTCTCTTTCAACTTCAATTCCTTGCCTTGCAAGATCATAAAGTCTTACGCCATTTTGTTTTAATGCTGAGTACATTGGTGGAATTTGATCATATCCTCCTAGAAAAGATAAAATAACTTCATTTACATCTTCTTGTTTAATATTTGATGTATCTCTTTTTTTTATAATTTCTCCTTCTAAATCGTAAGTAGTAGTATTTACTCCTAGTAAAAGTTTAACTTCATATACTTTTTTAGAATCCATTATATAATCAATAATTTTTGTGGCTTTTCCTAAACAAACAGGTAATACTCCTATTGCTTCTGGATCTAAAGTTCCTGTGTGTCCTACTTTTTTTTCTTTTGCCAAAAACTTTATTTTTCTAACAACATCAAAAGAAGACATTCCCTTATTTTTAAATACATTTATTATTCCATTCATAACTTCATCTCTTCTTTAAGAGTCTTTAATAAATTACTCTTTGCTGTTTCTAAATCTAAATCTTTTTGTATAGCTCCAGCTGCCTTCATATGACCACCACCGCCATAACATTCTGCCACTTTTCTTACATCAACATTATTTTTAGATCTTAAACTTACCTTAATTCCTTTTTCTGATTCTTTCAATAATAAAGCTACCTCTACTCCTTTAATTCCAAGGCCAATTGAAATTATATCTGAAGTATCCACATTTATTAAATTAAAATTTTCTAATATATTTTTAGATATTTGCATTACTGCTACTTTATTTTCTAATGCAAGCTCTACATTTGCTAGAATACAACCCATTAATTTTACTTTATTAAAATCTTTATTATCAAAAAGATTACTATGAATTTTACTATTATCTATTCCTAATTCTATAACCTCTGAAGCTATTAAATGAGTTCTCTTTGTCACATTTGAGTGTCTAAAAGAACCCGTATCTGTTACTAAAGATGTATAAATAGATTTAGCTATATCTATTTCTAAAGAAGTTTTTTTATTAAAATCAATTCCTAATTCCTTTATTAATAAATATGATATTTCCGCTGTAGCTGCACATGTAGGATCAACATAATTTATAAATCCATATTGTTCATTAGATAAGTGATGATCTATATTAATTATTTTTCCATCATAGTTATCTAAATGTGCGGAAATTCTATCAATATTCCCACAATCTAATACAATTACTAAATCTGTATTAGAATCTGGTTCTAATGTATTACCATCGATTTCTTCAGATAAAGCAAGGAAAGAGAGGTTATCTGGGATAACATCTCTTGAAATAATATAAGCCTCTTTTCCTATACTTCTAATTGCCCTAAGAAGTGATAACGTACTTCCTATAGCATCTCCATCAGGAGATGTATGAAAAGATAATCCAATCTTTTTTGATTTTACTATTTCTTCCTTTATGCTTGTAATAGACATTATTTGTCTTTTACCTTATGAATTAACTCATCAATATGCATAGCATAATTGATTGAGTCATCTAATTCAAATATTATTTCTGGGTTGTGTCTTAGATTTATTCTTTGGCCTATAGTTTTTCTTATATATCCACTAGCACTCTTTAATGCTTCAAAATTACTTTTCTTTTCATCATCACTTTTAGAAAAGATACTTACATATACCTTAGCATATCTTAAATCCTTAGTAACCTTAACATCTGTTACCGAAATCATAGCTGTAAGTCTTGGATCTTTTATTTCATTTTGAAGTATGCTACTAATTTCTCTTTTGAATTCTTCATTAATTCTTCCGCCTCTATAGTTTGGCACTTTCTATCACCTCTTTTATAGCTCTTTTCTTTTAATTGCCTCCATCATAAAGCATTCAATGATGTCGCCTTCTTTAATATTATTAAATTTATCTACAGTTAAACCACATTCATACCCAGCATTAACTTCTTTTGCATCATCTTTAAATCTCTTTAATGATGATAAAGTAGATTCAAAAATAACTATTCCATCTCTTATAACTCTTGTTTCAGCATTTCTTTGAAGCTTACCATCTAATACATACGTACCAGCAATTGTTCCAACATTTGAAATCTTGTAAGTTTCTCTTATTTCTGCTCTTCCTAATATAACTTCCTTATATTCAGGTTCTAACATACCTATCATAGCTGATTTAATATCATCAATCGCATCATAGATTATTCTATAAGTTTTTATATCTACGCCCTCTTTATCAGCTTGAGCTATAGCATTATTATCTGGTCTTACATTAAATCCTATAACTATAGCATTTGAAGCAGTTGCTAAAGTTATATCAGTTTCTGTAATTGCACCAACAGCGCCATGAATTACTCTTACTTTAACATCATCAGTTGAAAGTTTTTCTAAAGATTGATTAATAGCTTGAACAGAACCTTGAACATCTGCTTTAACTATTACTGCAAGTTCTTTAACTTTTCCTTCTCTTATTTGGTTATATAAATCTTCTAATGAAACTCTATGATTGCTCATTAATGATTGAACTTTTTCCTTTTGTTTTCTTGCATCAGCCATTATTCTAGCAGTCTTTTCATCTTTTACTTGGTGGAATCTATCTCCAGCTTCTGGAACTTCTGAAAGTCCTAGTACTTCTACTGGAATTGATGGGCCTGCAGATTTAATCTTCTTACCTCTATCATCAAACATCGCTCTTATTCTACCATATGTAGATCCAACCATGATTGAATCTCCAACATGTAAAGTTCCGTTTTGAACTAATAAACTTGCAACTGAACCTCTACCTTTATCAAGTTTAGCCTCTATTACAGTTCCTTTTGCTTTTCTATCTTTATTAGCTTTAAGTTCAAGCATTTCAGCTGTAAGAAGAACCATTTCAAGTAGCTTATCAATATTTAAGTTTTCTCTTGCAGATACTTCTTCACATATAGTATCTCCACCCCACTCTTCTACTACTAATCCATGTTCTGTTAATTCTTGTTTAACTCTATCTGGATTTGCACCTGGTTTATCAATTTTGTTTATTGCAACAACTATTGGTACTCCAGCTGCCTTACAGTGATCAATTGCTTCTTTAGTTTGAGGCATAATACCATCATCCGCTGCAACAACTAATATAACAACATCTGTTACTTGTGCTCCACGAGCTCTCATAGCTGTAAATGCTTCATGTCCTGGAGTATCTAAAAATGTGATTTCTTCTCCATTTAACTTAATTGTATAAGCACCAATATGTTGAGTAATTCCGCCAGCTTCTGAATCAGTAACTTTTGCTTTTCTTATAGCATCAAGTAATGATGTCTTACCATGGTCAACATGACCCATAACTGTTACTATTGGTGGTCTCTTTGAAAGATTTTCTTCTTCATCTTCTTCAATTTCAACAACTTCAAGTTCTTCACTAATCTCTTTTTTAGTTACTAATACTTCATATTCTGCACATACTTTTTCAGCTGTTGCATAATCTACTTCTTGGTTTATGCCAGCCATAACACCTGAGAAGATTAATGTTCTAATAACATCATTTGAAGGTTTATTTAGCTTTTCAGCTAATTCCTTAACAGTAATAGTTTCTCCGATTTCAATCATCATTTGAATTTCATCCATATTTTCTTTACCTTCATCCTTATCTTCTCTTTTTAATTTTTTCTTTTTCTTTTGTCCTTTATTAAGTTCATCAGCTAAAATTTCTTCATACTCATCAACTAAAGTCTTTGACTCTTCTTTTGAAGATGTTTCTTCGTTATCAGAAGATTTTGTTGCAATTAATTCTTTTATTAATTTAGCTTCTTCATCCTCAATAGTACTCATATGGTTTTTTACTTCAACACCAAATTCATCCATTAGTAAAGTTATCAAATCTTTCGAACTTATATTAAGCTCTTTTGCTAATTCATATACTCTTATTTTTGACATAAAGTCACCCCCGTTATTATTATCTACTCATATATTTCGTCTCCTCCTCATATAATGTTAGTAATTTCTTTGCCATATTGTTATCTAGAATTCCTAAAATCATAATCTCATCACGACCAAGTGGAATACCCAATTGTTCTTTGGAGAAATTTTCAATATATGGTACATTTTTTTGACTACAATGTTTTTTAAATTTTTCTTTAGACGACTCTGATAAATCATTAGATATTATAAATAAATAGATTTTTGTTTTATTTCTTAAATCATCACATTTACTATATCCTTGCAGTAAATTTCCTGACTTTTTTACAATTCCTAAAAAATTAAAAAACTTATTCATTTCCTATTTCATCCTTTAGTCTTTCATAAATTTCTTCACTTATAGGACTTTCTAAGTTTCTGCTTAACCTTTTAGCTTTAAATGCCTTTTCAAAGCACGTTATATCCTTACAGATATACGCTCCTCTTCCAGACTTTTTGCCAGTTAAGTCAACTGAGATATCCCCTTCAGGGCTTTTAACTATCCTGATTAATTCTTTTTTTGGCTTCATTTCCATGCAACCAGTACACATCCTTAGAGGAATCTTCTTAACCTTCATTAAAAGCACCTCTCTATTCTTCTATTTCTTCACTTTGACTTTCTATTTCACTTAAATCTGTTACAACCTCTTCGTCTATAACTAAATCCTCATTATTTAAAAGTCTTTCTTCTTCTGCATCTAAAGCTTCTTTTTGTGATTTACTTTTTATATCTATTTTCCAATTTGTAAGTTTTGCTGCAAGTCTTACATTTTGACCTTCTTTACCAATTGCTAAAGAAAGTTGATTATCATCTACTACTATTCTAGCAGATTTAGTGTTTTCATCAACTTCAGCACTTAATACTTTTGCTGGACTTAAAGCATTAGAGATAAATTCTCCTGGATCTTTACTCCATTTAATTATATCTATTTTTTCATTTCTAAGTTCATTAACTATATTTTGTACTCTTACTCCCTTAGGTCCTACACAAGCACCCATTGGATCTACTTCTTCATCATTAGAATAAACTGCAATTTTACTTCTTGAACCTGCTTCTCTTGAAATACTTTTAATCTCAACTACCCCGTTAAAGATTTCTGGAACTTCAAGTTCAAATAATCTCTTTACAAGTCCTGGATGAGTCCTAGATACATGAATTTGAGCTCCCTTTGAAGTATTTTTTACTTCAACTATATATAATTTTAATTTTTCATTAAATTTATATTCTTCATTTGACATTTGTTCATTCGGTCCAATTATTCCTTCTAATTTACCTAAAGTAACAAAAACCATGCCTTTATCTTTCCTTAGTATAGTTCCTGTTATTATGTCAAATTCTTGCTGTTTATATTCATCATATATTATGTTTCTTTCAGCTTCTTTAATTCTTTGTGTAACTACTTGCTTAGCAAGTTGAGCTGCTACTCTTCCGAAATTTTTAGGAGTTACTTCTAAATCCACAATATCATCTACTTCGTTTTTAGGATTTAATTCTTTTGCTTCTTCTAATGAAATTTCGGTTACTTCATCATATACTTCATCAACTACTACTTTTTGAGCATATACGTGAATTTCACCACTTTCCCTATTAATGCTTATTTTCACATTTTGTGCAGATGTATTTAAATTTGCATAATTCTTTTTATATGCTGCAACCATAGCATCTTCAATAGTTGTAAAAAGTAAATCTTCACAGATTCCCTTTTCCTTTACTATCTCCTTAAGAGCGCCTATAAACTCTTCATTCATTTCTTATATCCTCCTCGTTATATTTCCCCTTCTAAATTTGCACATTTTATTTTTTCATGTGGGACTTTAACTTCTGTTTCTGCCTCAACTATTATAAAATCTTCTACTATATCTTTTAATATTCCCTTTATATTTTTCATTCCATTAAAGGAACCATTAAATCTTACTAATACTTCTCTTCCAATAAACTTTTTAAAATGTTCTTCTTTATAAAGACCTCTATTAAGCCCTGGTGAAGAAACTTCTAAATAATATGAACCTTCAATTGGATCTTCTACATCTAATGTTTCGCTAACTCTTCTAGAAACAGCTTCACAATCACTTAGTGAAATATTTCCTTCTGGTTTATCTATATAGATTCTTAAATAGAATTCTCCATTTTCTTTTATATATTCTACATGATATAACTCATATGATAATTCTAAAGTAATTGGTTTTACCAATGCTTCAATCTTTTCAATTAAAATATCTTTCTTCAATTCTCTAAACCTCCCTTTCAATATTCAATTTTTAATGTGCATACATATTTTGTTTTTAATTATAAATTTGTAATCAAAAACGCAACTATCTAAAGTAGTTGCGTTACAAACAGAAAGAGCGGGCAAACCTTCCCACTCACTTTTTTAATCTATTTCCATTAAAAACTACTTACATCATATCACAAACGATAATACAATACAAGGGCTTATACGTAAAACTGTCAAATCTTAACCTTTAAGCATTAAAAAAACAATAAATGGTCATTAAAATAAAGATAATTGATTTGTTTCAGATAGTCCTTCTAAACATCCATGATTACTTAAAGTTTCTATTACAGTCTTTGAAACCTTTGCTCTTAATCTCAAATCTTCTTTTGAAATAAATTCTCCATTTACTCTTTCTTGTACTATACTCTTTGCAGCATTATCTCCAACACCTTGGAGTGCATTTAATGGAGGTCTAAGCATTTCACCTTCAATTATAAACTTAGTTGCTTCTGATTTATATAAATCAACTCTTAAAAATTTTATTCCTCTTTTATTCATCTCAAATGATAGCTCCAATATTGTAATAAGTCCTTTGTCTTTTACTGTTGCTTTATTACCAAATTCATATAATTCCTGCAACTTATTATGAATTGCACCTTCTCCACTACATATTAAATCAGCATCAAAGTCATCTGCTCTAACTGTAAAATAAGTAGCATAATAAGCCTGTGGATAATACACTTTGTAATATGCTATTCTAACTGCCATCATTACATAAGCAACAGCATGACCTTTAGGAAACATATACTTTATTTTTTTACATGAATCAATATACCAATCAGGAACCTTATGTTCTTTCATTATTTTCTCATCATCTTCTGAAAGACCTTTTCCTTTTCTAACTTTTTCCATTATAGTAAATGCTACTTTTGGTGGTAATTCCTTATACATCAGATAAACCATAATATCATCTCTTGTTGCTATACAATCTTTCAGTGTGGTAAATCCTTCTTTTATATAATATTGTGCATTATTAAGCCAAACATCCGTACCATGTGATAATCCTGATATTCTAACTAAATCTGCAAAACTTTTAGGCTGAGTATCCACAAGCATTCCCCTTACAAATTTCGTTCCAAACTCAGGAAGTCCATAACTTCCAACTTCACATTCTAATTCTTCTTTTGTAACACCTAAAGCTTCAGGTGATATAAAAAGACTCATAACCTTCTCATCATTTAAAGGTATTGTCTTAGGATCTAACCCCGTTAAATCTTGTAACATTCTAAGCACAGTAGGATCATCATGCCCTAATATATCTAATTTTAATAATCTACCACTTATTGAATGATAGTCAAAATGAGTAGTTACAATATCCGTATCATTATCATCTGCTGGATGCTGAATTGGACAAAAATTATAAATTTCATTATCTGAAGGTACAACCATAATTCCACCTGGATGTTGTCCTGTAGTTCTTTTTATTCCTGTACATCCCATTGTAAGCCTTTCTATTTCAGCTTGTGATGCTCTAATTTCTCTCTCATCTAGATATTTTTTTACATATCCATATGCAGTTTTTTCCGCAACAGTTCCTATTGTACCAGCTTTAAATGTATGTCCTTTACCAAATAAAACTTCTGTATATCTATGAACAACGCCTTGATATTCACCTGAAAAGTTAAGGTCAATGTCAGGTTCTTTATCACCTTCAAAGCCTAAAAATGTTTCAAATGGTATATCATGACCATCTTTTTTATATGGAATATTGCAGTCCGGGCAATTTTTGTCTGGCAAATCAGCTCCAGAACTTACCGAACCATCTAAAAAGAATTCTGATTTTTTACATTTTGTACAAACATAATGTGGTGGTAATCCATTAACTTCAGTAATATCTGACATAGTAGCTACAAATGAAGATCCAACAGATCCTCTTGATCCAACTAAATATCCATCTTCTGTAGATTTTGCAACAAGCTTTTGAGCTATTAGATAAAGTACAGCATATCCATTATTTATTATAGAATTAAGTTCTTTATCTAGTCTCTTTTGAACAACCTCTGGAAGAACTTCTCCATATATGTCATGAACTTTTTTCAAAGTCATATTTTTAATATCTTCTTCAGCACCTTCTATTTTAGGTGGATAAGTTTCATCGGGAATAGGTTTTAAAACATTAATACTATCTGATATTTTTTTAGGATTATAAATAACAACTTCTTTTGCAATGTCTTCTCCTAAATAAGAAAATTCATTTAACATTTCTTCAGTTGTTTTTAAATAAAGGGGAGGCTGTTTATCAGCATCACTAAATCCTTGTCCTGCCATAATTATTTTCCTAAAAGCCTCATCGTTAGGATTTAAAAAATGAACATCACCTGTAGCAACAGTTGGTTTGTTACATTCTTTACCTAATCTATATATTCTTTTATTTATATTTCTCAGTTCTTCTTCATCTCTTACTGATCCTTTAACAAGAAGAAAATTATTATTTGCAATAGGCTGAATCTCTAAGTAATCATAAAACTCTATAATTTCTTTTAATTCTTGATCACTACGCCCATCTAAAATAGCCCTATATAATTCTCCTGCTTCACAAGCTGAACCTATTATAAGTCCTTCTCTCATTTCAGAAAGTAAAGTTTTAGGCGTTCTAGGTCTTCTAAAAAAGTTATTTATATGAGCTTCTGATACTAATTTATAAAGATTTTTTAATCCCTCTTGAGTTTTAGCTAAAATAATTATATGATACGTTGGTTGTTTTTTTATATCAACCTTTGACAAAAACAATTCATTTAATGACCTCAAATCTTGTATTTCATAATCCTCTTGTATCTTTTCAAAGGACTTTAGAAGTATTTCTGCTGTTGCTTTAGCATCATCTATTGCTCTATGATGATTTTCTAGCGAAATCCCTAAATATTTTGCAACTATATTTAGTTTAACCTTCTTTAATTCAGGATATAAAAATCTAGCTAAGGTAACTGTATCCATTATTGGTAAGTCAAACATGATTCCTAAATCCCTGCAGTTTTTCTTTATAAATCCTGTATCAAACGAAGCATTGTGAGCTACTATTACACATTCTCCACAAAACTCCATAAATTTTGGAAGTACATTTTGAATATTTTCTTCATTCTTTACCATATCACTATTTATACTTGTTAACTCAGTAATTTTATAAGGAATATCTCTTTCTGGATTAACAAAACAACTAAATTTATCTATAACTTCTCCATTTTTAATTTTAACTGCACCAATCTCTATTATTTTATCATTAACTGGTGAAAAACCTGTGGTTTCTATATCAAAAACCACAAATGTGTCTTCTAATGAATTTCCTTTTTCATTTATTACAATTGGAACTCCATTATCAACTAAATATCCTTCCACTCCATAAAGTATTTTTATTTTATTCTTTTTTGAAGCAGTCTGTGCTTCTGGATAAGCTTGAACTACGCCATGATCTGTTATTGCAATTGCCTCATGACCCCATTTGGAAGCTGTTTCAATTAGTTTAGATGCGCATGTTATTCCATCCATACTACTCATATTAGTATGTAAATGTAATTCTATTCTCTTTTCCCTTGCTCCATCCATTCTATTAATTTTCTTCATTTTAGCTATGTCTCTACCCATTATTACAACTTCTCTAGCATATGTATCATACACAGCTTCTCCTCTAACTTTGCAGTAGAGCCCTTTTTTAACCTCATCTAGGACACTTTCTTTATCTTGTGACTTTAGGAAACACTTGACTGTAATTGAGCTAGTATAATCTGTAACATAAAATGTTAGAATAGTTTTTCCTGTCTTTGTTTCAATAATATCAGTTTTAAATACTTCTCCAATTATTGCAACATAACCTGTTGTTTCATCTATATCCTTTATACTTGTAGCTTCAATCTTGATAGACCTTCCAAGAATAGTATTTTCATCTTTAGGTTCTTTCTTATATGATGAATAATCGCTTTTATTCTCATTCCTCTTATAGTAATTATCTTTTTTATCATTATTCTGTGAAGTATTGTTAGGTTTATTTTCTTTGTATACTTCTCTATTATTCATAACTTCTTTTATTATTTTAAGATTTTCTTGTTTTTTCGTAGTTTCATATTCTTCATTTATTAATAAAGTATCATCAAACTTAAAATTCACTTTAGTACAAACATTAAAAATATCATTAATATTTGTTGCTAATAATAAATTAATTTTTTTATTTAAAACATGATTTAACAATGTTTGATTTCCAGAGTATATATTTATCATGTTATTTTCAATTTTTCTATTTTGGGAATATAACATAGGACGACATAATGGAAATTTTTTAGCTATCTCTTCAGCAACATTAAACCAATGCTTCTCATTAATTTCTTCTAATGATACATTAGTTACATCTTTATAACATAGAAGTTCTATGTTTATATCAAAACCTAAATTCTTTATAATTAATCTTTTTAACTTTTCTTCTTCTTGGCTATTTAGTGATTCCATTGATTTTAATATAACTTTAAGAATACCACTTCTTTTATAAAACTGGAATCTCAAAAGCTGTATCTGTTTGTCTTCTAACGATTCATTCTTATTTATTTCTTTTGTTAACTTCTGTATGAATTCTTGACTCAAAGAACCACTCTCCTTTCTACAAATAAATAGAGGGATTTATATCCCTCTAAAAATGCAACTTATATTTTAGTCATCTTCAAATAACTAACTAGTCAGTATTATTGTCTTTTTTGAACTTCTAAAGATTATTTATTTCATCCATAAGTGCATCTATTAATTCTTCTTCTTTCACTTTCTTTATTATCTGGCCTTTTTTAAATATAATTCCTTCACCTTTTCCTCCTGCAATTCCAATATCTGCTTCTCTAGCTTCTCCAGGTCCGTTTACAACACAACCCATAACTGCCACTTTAATATTTTTATCACAAGTTTCAAGTCTTTTTTCAACTTCACTCGCAATCTTAATAAGGTTTATTTGTGTTCTTCCACATGTAGGACAAGACACAAAATTAACTCCACCTTTTTTAAGTCCTAAAGCTTTAAGAATTTCTAATCCAACTTTCACCTCTTCAACAGGATCACTAGTTAAAGATACCCTTATAGTATCTCCTATCCCCTCTGCAAGAAGAGTTCCTATTCCTATACTTGATTTAATTGTTCCCTTATAAACAGTTCCTGCTTCTGTAACACCTAAATGAAGAGGATAATTACATTTTTCACTCATTAACCTATAGCAATCTATCATCATGTTTACATTTGAAGACTTTATTGAAATAACTATATCGTAAAAATCCAATTCTTCTAGTATTTTGACATGCCTTAAAGCACTTTCAACTAACCCTTCTGCTGTTGGTTTTCCGTTTCTTTCTAAAATATCTTTTTCTAAAGAACCAGAATTAACACCTATTCTTATTGGTATTTGCTTTTCCTTACATGCATTAGCGACTGCTTTAATTCTTTCAATACTTCCTATATTTCCAGGATTAATTCTTAATGCAGATACTCCACTTTCAATTGATTGTAATGCTAACTTATAATCAAAATGTATATCAGCTACTACTGGTATTGGTGATTTTTCAGTTATTTCTTTTAAGGCTTTTACTGCTTCTAAATCTAACACCGCACATCTTACTATGTCACAACCTGCTTTATATAATAAATTTATTTGATTTAATGTGTTTTCCACATCTCTTGTATCCGTATTAGTCATAGATTGAACAGTAATTGGAGCATCTCCTCCAACATATGTATTTCCAACCTTAACTTTTCTTGAAGTTCTTCTTTCCATTACATCCATCTCCTAAAACTTAAATGGGAATATAATATCCTTTATGGTTACCAAAATCATGAGTCCTATCAGCACAATAAATCCTAAATAGTTTAATGTCCCTACAATCTTATCTGGAACTTTTCTTCTTGTTATTAATTCAATTAATAAAATTACAGTCCAACCGCCATCTAATGCTGGAAATGGTAACATATTAAATACAGCTAAATTAACACTTATATAACCTACAAAATTTACCAAATCCCAAATACTACTTTTAGCTGTTGCTGCTGACATTTTAACTATTGTAAGAGGTCCACCTACATCAGTTTTAAGATTTGCTTTTCCGGTAAATATCGTCTTAAGCCCCTTAAAAGTTACAGAAACCAATGATGTAGTTTGTCTAAAGCTTTGTTTTACACTAGATCCCCATGTATGATTTTTTTCTGTCTCAAAACCAAGTCCAATTTTTAAATTTCCTTCTGCATTTTTTTGTGGAGTTACTGTAACACTTTTAATTTCTCCATCTCTTTTTATTGAAAAATCCATAGAATTCCCTTTTGACAAAAGTACTTCAGAAGTAACATCAATAGTTGAAAATACTTTAGATTTGTCAATTTTTAATATTTCATCTCCATTTTGTAATCCTGCTTCATACGCTGGAGTTCCAGGTTCAATTCCTGCTGCTACTGGCAATGCATATCCAAAATTATGCAAAGTACAAGTGAATATAATTATAGCTAAAATATAATTCATAATTGCTCCAGCAATTATAATACTTATTCTTCTTAGTGGTGATTTAGCTGAAAAACTTCTTTCATCCTCAACATCTTCTTCTTCACCCATCATTTTTACATATCCACCTATTGGAAAAATTCCTAGTGAATACTTAGTTTCTTTGCCTTGTCTAGATAATATCTTTGGTCCCATACCAATTGAAAATTCATCAACTTTTACTCCATTTAATTTTGCTAAAGCGAAATGTCCAAATTCATGAACTATTATTAAAACTCCAAAAGCTAATATTGCTAAAACTATATACATTCTATTCCATCCTTCCCTATATGCTACTTACTACATATTCTTTAACTCTTTTGTCTAAATCAATTATATTTTTTAGTGTTAAAGGTTTATCTATCTCACTTTTAAATACTTCCATTGATTTTTCTATAATATCTGCTATGTTTAAAAATTTTATCTTCTTATTTAAAAATAATTCTACTGCTGCTTCATTAGCTCCATTTAAAATAGTTGGCATAAGTCCTCCTATTTTTCCTGCTTTATATGCTAATAATAACGGCTTAAATGTTTGCAAATCAGGTTTTTCAAAGGTTAATTTTGATACTTCATAAAAATCTAAAGTATCTGCAATTAAATTTTTTCGTTCTGTATAATTAAGTGCATATTGTATTGGTAATCTCATATCTTGTGCACCTAATTGTGCAATAATACTTGCATCACTATATTCAACCATTGAATGTACAATACTTTCAGGATGTACTACTACTTGTATATTTTCATAATCACAATCAAAAAGCCAATGCGCTTCTATTACTTCCAAACCTTTATTCATTAAGGTTGCAGAATCTATAGATATTTTTCTTCCCATATTCCATTTGGGATGCTTTAGTGCATCTTCTACCTGTATATTTTTTAGATCTTCTAATTTTTTCCCTCTAAAAGGGCCACCTGATGCAGTTAATATTATTTTTTTAAGCGTTCTTAAATCATTTCCTCTTAAAGATTGAAAAATAGCACTATGCTCTGAGTCTACAGGAAGTATCTTAACTCCATACTTTTTAGCTTCACTCATAACAAGCTCTCCTGCAACAACCAAGGTTTCTTTATTTGCTAACGCTATATCTTTTTTTGCTTTTATAGCTTCTAAAGTAGGTTCCAACCCTATCATACCAACTAAAGATGTCATTACTATGTCAATTTCATCTAGTGAAGCTATTTTATTAAGACCTTCAATTCCTGAAAAAACCGTAGTTTGTTTATCATTTTCTATGCAATATTTTTTAACTTCATCTGCACACTCTAGATTCATCATTCCTACATATGGAGGATTAAACTCATCAATTATTTCAATTATTTTATTCACCGAAGAATTAGCTGTCGCACCAATTAGCTTTAATTCCCCTTTTGATTTTTTAATTACGTTTAAGGTTTGGGTTCCAATTGAACCTGTTACACCTAATATAGAGAGTCTCTTCATTTTCATCCTCCTAAAACTGTATTACTGACATTGAAACACTAATAAAACAGCGTTATTTTACAATGCCTTAACTAGAACTATAAATTATTTCTTTTGCTAAAATACTATACATTGGTCCAACTAATATACCTAAAATCCCAAAAACTTCTACCCCAATATATATAGAAATTAATACTAATAAGGGGTGTATATCTAGTTTATCACTCAAAAATTTTGCTTCTAAAATTTCCCTTATTACTTGAACTAATATATATAAACACATAAGTCCAAATGCGAGTAGAAAATTCTTCATTATAATATTGTATATTATAATTGGAATAAATACAATTATAGTTCCTACATAAGGTAATATGTCTAAAGCACCACATAAAATTCCTAAAATAAATGGATTTGATATTCTAAGTATTGAAAAACCAATTATAATTTCTAAAGTAGATATTAATACTAAGATAATTTCTATTATAAACATTTGACTAAAGTTTTCTTTTTGTTTTTTTATTTTTAGCATTATATCCTTAGGAAACAGTATAAGAATTAACTCCCTTAACTTTTCTCTATCTACTAATACAAAAAAAGCAGATATATTTCCTATAAAGTATGCAATAACACCCTCTCCAGTTGTTAGTGCACCTCTTCTTATGCTTTCTTGATTAATTATAGAAAGCACACTTTTCCCTATTTTAATGTTTTTGATATCTAAATTCAAAGCAGAATATATATCTTGAATAAACTTATTTATGTTCTCAATATTAGTTAAATATATTTTTTGGAATATATCAAAAATTCCACTACCTAAATACAAAAGAATTAAAATCAATAAAATATTTATTATTACAATACTTAATGCACCAGCTATCTTATCTGGAATATTTATTTTAATCATAAATTTATACACCGGATTAGCTATTAAAAACATAATAATCATAGACAAAAATGGTTTAAAATAATATTTTATAATGTATGTTGTTATAAGCATTACTAAGAGTAATATTATTAATGATAAAATCTTTTTATATTTTTTTAAAATATTATTCACCATCCTTAAAGCATTTTTATAATATATGCTTTAAATACTTTTTAAATGTTCCATAATATATTAAAGTCATTTAAAATATTAAATGTATTTTTATAAATATAGACATGTTTCTAAAGATAAATCTATGTTTTAAAATAATATTGACATTGTAATATAAAGCTCATTCACGGTTAACTTCACTTAGGAAATTTTACTCATATGCATTCACTGAGTAAGTTCGAGCAACAAAATATACAATTTTTTATTCTCACTTAAAACATAGCAAAAGATAAAAAAAGAACTCTTGTGAGTCCTTCAATTTAATTATCGTCTTTATATTCTTGACAATATATGAAATTATTAAATTTATTACCATTATATTAAAACAAGATAATATGTTAATAAATTATCTAATTTCCCTATTAATTATATATATATATTAAAAAATTCTTAGCTTTTTTATTATGCTTTATATCATAAAACTTCACCAGATATTTTATGATATATATCTTTCTTTTATTTCTATTTTACATTCATTTTATTGTTACACTACAAGTGTATAACTTTCATTCATTATGCTATTAACATTATTAAAGAATTCTTTAATTAAAGCATATGAAAAAAAATAACAAGTCAAAATGCGACATATATTTTTTCTTAAAACGAGATACCCCTTTACGAGTCCAGCTTCCTTATGACGCAAAATAGACTAACTGACTTACTTGTTATTTTTTTAATATACCTAAATTGAAACTACAAATGTTAAATAATAAAATACTACTGTTGATGAAAAAATTATGCTATCAAATCTATCAAGTATTCCACCATGTCCAGGAATAAGATTACTATAATCTTTTATTCCACAATATCTTTTAATTGAAGAAGCAACTAAATCTCCAAATTGACTAAATACTCCACATAGCGCCCCTATAATAAAGTAATGATACAATGGCATAATAGCCACGTACTTATTAACAATAATACCAAAAATTCCACAAAATAAAACTGAGCCTAAAAGTCCTCCTATAGAACCCTCTATAGTTTTTTTGGGTGAAACTTTAGGACAAAGTTTATTTTTACCTAAAAATTTTCCACAATAAAATGCACTTGTATCAGTCATCCATGAGCCTATAAATATAAGCCACACTAAAAATTGTCCTGAAGGTTTTATATTAACTAAATATAAAAAGCTAAATAAAATACCTGCATAAATAAACCCTAACAATGTTAGAGAAACATCTATAAAAGTATACTTTAAATTCACAACAGGTATAATAAGTAAAATAAACACAGAAATTACAGTAATATACATCATGCTGTTAAAATCATTGTTTAAAATATAATATATTATAAGAAGTGCATATCCTATTAATGATAATGGTTTAAACTCTTTTTTCTTCAATGCACTATAAAATTCCCAAAGTCCTATTGCTGATAATAAAAGAACAAAGGATTTAAGATAAATTCCTCCAAGAAAAACAAATATTATAAACGGAGCAATCATAAGTGCACCTAAATACCTATTATTAGATTTCAAAAAATAATCACTCCTTTTATTTTATTCCACCAAATCTTCTATCTCTATTTTGATAATCAAATATTGCCTTTTGTAAATCCTCTTTTGTAAAGTCAGGCCAAGCTATATCAGAATACCAAAATTCTGAATAAGCACATTGCCATAATAAAAAATTACTAAGTCTTTTTTCTCCAGAAGGTCTAATAATCAAATCTGGATCTGGCATACCTTTAGTATATATGTAATTTGATATTAACTCTTCATTAATATCTTCATTTTTTATTTTTTGTTTTTCTAAATCATTTGCAATAAGTTTAACTGCTCTAACTAATTCATCTCTTCCACCATAATTTAATGCAAGATTCAAATTTATATCAACATTCTCACTTGTTATTTTCACAGCTCGCTTCAACTCATTTTGACACTCTATAGGAAATTTACTAATGTCTCCAAGTACATTTATCTTCACTCCATTTTTATTGAGTTCATCTACTTCTTTTTTTAAATATAAAACTAACAGTTGCATCAAAGTACTTAGTTCATCTTTAGGTCTTTTCCAATTTTCAGTTGAAAATGCATATAAAGTTAAGTAACCAACTCCTAGCCTTTTTGATTCTTTGACTATCTTTCTAATAGTCTCAACTCCAGCTTTATGTCCCATACTTCTAGGTAATTTTCTTTTTTTAGCCCAGCGTCCATTTCCATCCATTATTATAGCAATATGTGCTGGTATTTTATTTATGTCCAAAACAAATTCTTTTTGAGAATCTTTTTTAAATTTAAATATATCTAACATATTTATCCCCCTGAAATTAACAATTTAAAGGAAACTTCACTCACATTTGCCTTAAGTGAGTAAGTTTGAGAAAGTAAATATAGTTATTTACTTTCTCATTTAATGAAAAAGCCTGCTAAATAGCAGGCTTTTTGAGATTTAAATTGATATAATCTCTTTTTCTTTTACAGCTATCATATTATCTATTTCTTTTATAATAGCATCTGTTTTCTTTTGAATATCATCTTCAGCTTTTTTAGTTTCATCTTCTGATATATCGCCATCTTTTTTTAATGCTTTTGTCTTTTCATTAGCGTCTCTTCTTATTGATCTAATTGCTACTTTGGCTTCTTCTCCTGTTTTCTTTACTCTTTTTATAAGATTTTTTCTAGTTTCTTCAGTTAGTTCAGCTATAACCAATCTAATTACTGATCCATCATTTGAAGGATTCAAACCTAAGTCTGATTTCAAAATTGCTCTTTCTATATCCTTTAATAGTGGTTTTTCCCATGGTGTTACCATTAATACTCTAGGTTCTGGAGCAGAAACGTTTGCTACTTGTGATAATGGACACATACTTCCATAGTACTCTACTTGAATTCTGTCAAGCATACTTGGATTAGCTCTTCCTGCTTTCATAGTTCCTAAATCTGATTCTAACACAGATATAGTTTTTCCCATTTTTACTTCTGCATTTTTAATGATATCCTTAATCATGATTATCCTCCTATTTCTTTGTTACTAAAGTTCCTATATTTTCACCAGATATTGCTCTTTTAATGTTTCCTGGTTCGTCTAGTCCAAATACAAGTATTGGAATTTGGTTATCCATACATAATGAAGTTGCTGTTGAATCCATTACTTGTAATCCTTGATCTAAAACTTCTATATATGATAGTGTATCATATTTTTTAGCTTCTGGATACTTTTGTGGATCTTTATCATAAACTCCATCAACTTTTTTAGCTAAAAGAATTACATCTGCTTCAATTTCAGCAGCTCTTAAAGCAGCAGTAGTATCAGTTGAAAAATATGGATTTCCTGTTCCGGCTGCAAAAATAACAACTCTTCCTTTTTCTAAATGTCTCATTGCTCTTCTTCTAATAAAAGGTTCTGCGATTTCTTTCATCTCTATAGCAGTTTGAACTCTTGTTTTTACTCCTACTTGTTCTAAAGAATCTTGTAGTGCTAAAGCATTAATACATGTTGCCATCATGCCCATATAATCTGCAGTAGTTCTATCCATACCTTCTCCGCTTCTACCTCTCCAGATATTTCCGCCTCCAACTACAGCACCAACTTCTATTCCCATATCAACTAATTCTTTGATTTCTAAAGCTATTCTTTTAGCCACATTAAAATCAAGTCCAAATCCACTGATTCCTGCTAATGCTTCACCTGAAAGCTTTAAAATTACTCTCTTGTATTTACAATTTGTCATCTAAAACTACCTCCAATTATTATTTAGCAATGATTTTGTTTCTTTAAAAAAAGAGAACACAAGGTGTCCTCTTTAGTTTTTCTATTTTTCTATTTACCTATTTGTCTAGCAACTTCTTCTGCAAAGTTTTCTTCAACCTTCTCGATTCCTTCTCCTCTTTCGTATCTAACATACTTATTAACTGTAATCGAAGAACCAACCTCTTTAGATTTTTCTGCAAGATATTTGCTTATTGACTTATCGCCATCTTTAACCCAAAGTTGTTCAAGAAGACAAACTTCTTTATAATACTTTTGAACTCTTCCCATAACCATTTTTTCAACAATTTTTTCTGGTTTTCCTTCATTTAAAGCTTGAACTCTATAGATTTCTTTTTCTTTTTCAATTGCATCTTGATCTACTTCTTCTTTTGACAAGAATAATGGATTTGCAGCAGCAATTTGCATGCAAAGTTCTTTTGCAACTTCTTCAACTATAGCTGATTCAGTATTACAAGCAACTTCTACTAAAACTCCAATTCTTCCACCACCATGGATATAGCTCTTAACCACACCATTTTCTAATGAGAATTTAACAAATCTTCTTACAGTCATGTTTTCACCAAGTCTAGCGATTAATGCTGTTAATCCTTCAGAAATTGTAGATTCACCATCAATTTTGTCATTAACAAACTCTTCTATTGTTGTAGCATTAGTTGTAACAGCTACTTTAGCTAAAGAGTCAGCAAATGCTATAAAATCTTCATTTGCAGCAACGAAATCTGTTTCACAGTTAAGTTCAACAATAGCTCCATTTTTATTATCTTCTGTAATATATGTTTTAACTAAACCTTCAGCAGCAACTCTTCCTGATTTCTTAGCTGCAGCTGCGAGTCCTTTTTCTCTTAATACTTCGATAGCTTTTTCAATATCACCATCTGTTTCTGTTAAGGCTTTCTTGCAGTCCATCATTCCTGCGCCAGTTCTTTCTCTTAATTCTTTAACTGATTTTGCAGTTATCATTATTAAATTCCTCCTTAATTATCAAGTGACTTTTTTATTTAGTCAGAGTTTTTTTATTTATAAACTTTTCTCTAATCTAAATTTAGAAGAACTTATCTAAGAACATATCACACTTCTTATAACTTCCTTTATATAAAAGTAAGCCTAATTAATGGTACTCTCAGATAAAGGTAACTCTTATCATTTATAGCAGAAGACAAAACAAACAACTTGTTTTGTCTTCCATTTATCTAATTATCTAAATTATTCAGCTAATTCTTCGCCTTGTCTACCTTCCATGATAGCATCAGCCATTTTAGCAGTTATTAACTTAACAGCTCTTATAGCATCATCATTACCAGGAATTACATAGTCAACTTCTTCTGGATCACAGTTAGTATCTACAATAGCAACTACAGGTATTCCAAGAATTTTTGCTTCTAAAATAGCATTCTTTTCTTTTCTTGGATCAACTATAAACATTGCTCCTATATTACTTGCATCTAAATTCTTGATACCACCAAGATTTTTTTCAAGCTTTTCCATTTCTGCCTTTAACTTTATAACTTCTTTTTTAGGAAGAACTTCGAATGTTCCATCTTCTTGCATTGTTTCTATTTCAGCAAGTCTCTTAATTCTTGCTTTGATAGTTGTGAAGTTTGTTAACATTCCACCTAACCATCTGTTGTTTACAAAGTGCATACTACTTCTTATAGCTTCATCTTTAATAGCTTCTTGAGCTTGTTTCTTTGTTCCAACAAAAAGTACATCTTTTCCTTCAGTAGCAACTTCTTTAATGAAGTTATAAGCTTCTTCAGCCTTTTTTACTGTCTTTTGAAGATCTATGATATAAATACCATTTCTTTCTGTGAAAATATATGGAGCCATCTTAGGATTCCATCTTCTTGTTTGGTGTCCAAAATGTACACCTGCTTCTAATAATTGTTTCATTGATATTACTGACATTTTATTACCTCCTTGGTTTTTACCTCCATTATCTTCTACTCATAAACCTTCCCTAAAAAGGGCACCTAATTTACAAATTGGATAATGTGTGTATTTGTTACCTTAAATAGTATAACATAAGGTATTTAAGGTATCAATAAAAAATTTATTTTTTATCATATTTTAATAAAATAACTTAATATAAAGATAAAAGAAGCCAAATAATTTGACTTCTTTTATCTTACACAACTATATAACTTGTCTTAATTTAATATAAACTATATATTTTATTAAATTAAATCTTATTTTATCTTTTGTAATTCATCTAATAACTTCTCATTTAATACTCTAATATAAGTACCTTTCATTCCTAATGATCTAGATTCAATTACTCCTGCGCTTTCAAATTTTCTTAAAGCATTTACAATAACACTTCTAGTTATTCCAACTTTATCAGCAATCTTTGAAGCAACTAACAATCCTTCACTTCCATCTAATTCTTCAAATATATGTTCAACTGCTTCTAATTCTGAATAAGAAAGAGTTCCTATTGCTAATTGAACAACAGCTTTTTTTCTTGTTTGTTCTGCAATTTCATCTTGCATAGCTCTTAACATTTCCATCCCTACAATAGTAGCACTATATTCTACTAAAACTAAATCATCATCAGTGAAATTTTTTCCAAATCTAGCTAATATAAGTGTTCCTAGTCTTTCTCTACTACCTATTATAGGTATTATAGTCGAAATTTTTCCTTTAGCTTTACAATCTCCAATTTCTTCAAATACACATCTACCTTCATTAGGAAGATTAGCTAAAGTATCATTGACTTTCAATAAAGTAAGATTATAATCTTCTGGAAATCTTTTATCCTCTATTACCTTTTTCTTCATAGCTTCACATTCAAAGCTTTGAGAAAAAGTATATCCTAAAACTTTACCTTTTTTGTTTATTATATAAGCGTTACATTCAAGCACTTCACTTAAAAGTGTACATATATCTTGAAATGCCACTGGTTCTGTTCCTGATTTTTGTAGAATTTTATTTAACATTCTAGTTTTATTTAATAATGACGACATTACTTTATCCTCCTTGTTAACCTCACAAAAATATTCGATTATTACAAACAGAATATAATTTTTTGAAAATTCTTAATTTAATGAATTTTATTGTAAGTTAATAATAACTCTAGTCTATCATATTAAATATAGCTTTACAACAGTATTTTGTCTAATTCAACAAAATTATACTAAAATATATTTTATCTTTATATTATTCAGGCTTTTCTTCTATTACTTCTTTAGTATAATCACACTCTTGATTAGAACATTTAACATATTTTCCTTTACTCTTTGAATACTTTAACACCATATATGAATTACATTTAGGACATTTTTCTTTTACTGGTTCATACCAACTTACAAATGTACACTCCGGATACCCTGAACACCCAAAGAATTTCTTTCCTCTTTTGCTCTTTTTAACAACAATCTTCTTTTCGCATTCTGGACAAGGTACATCTAATTCTTCAACTATCGGCTTAGCATTTTTGCAATCTGGATAGCCTGGACAGGCTAAAAAGTCCCCATATCTTCCATGTTTAATTACCATCATACGTCCACATTTATCACACTTAACATCACTAACTTTATCTTCAATAACTATCTTAGATATTTCTTTTTCTGCTTTTTCAATTGCAAACTTTAAAGGAGTAAAAAATTCTTCAACTATTTTAGTCCAATTTTCACTACCTTCTTCTACGTTATCAAGTTTCTTTTCCATTTCTGCTGTAAAATCCGCATCAACTATTTGTTTAAAATATTCACTAACTATATTGTTTACTATAAATCCAAGTTCTGTTGGAATTAAATTTTTCTTTTCGCGAACCACATAAGTTCTCCCTAAAAGAGTTGAAATAGTAGGCACATACGTACTTGGTCTTCCTATACCTTTTTCTTCTAACAATTTAACAAAAGAAGCTTCCGTATATCTTGGAGACGGTTGAGTAAAATGTTGTTTTCCTTCAATAGAATCTGATTTTAATTCTTCACCTTCTTCTAAATCTGGCAATGTTACTGCTTTTTCATCATCTTCATTTAAATAATCATATAATTTCATAAAACCATCAAATGCAATTGTAGATCCAGATGCTTTTAATTTATAATCTCCATTTAATATATCAATTGAATTTGTATTAAGGTTACATGATGCCATTTGACTTGCTACAAATCTATTCCATATTAATGAATATAACTTGTATTGTTCTGAAGTTAAATTTTGCTTTGCAATTTCAGGAGTAATCTCAACATATGTAGGTCTTATAGCTTCATGTGCATCTTGAATATTCTTCTTTCCTTTATATATCCTAGGTGAACTAGGTAAATATTCCTTGCCATAGCTAGACTCTATAAATTCCTTAGCATTTCCTTGAGCTTCTTCTGAAATTCTTACAGAATCTGTTCTCATATAAGTGATTAAACCCACAGTTCCATATCCCTTTACCTCTACACCTTCATACAGACCTTGAGCTACTGACATTGTTCTTTTGGTCATAAAATTCAACTTTTTGCTTCCATCTTGTTGAAGTGTACTTGTTGTAAATGGTGGTAATGGATTTTTAACCTTATTTCCTTTTTTTATTGCTTTTATAATAAACTTATCATTTTTAAGATCTTCTATTATTTTTAATGCCTCTTCTTCAGTATTAATCTCAATTTTTTTATTTTTATATGTTGACATTCTTATTGGGAATTTTTTTCTTTCTTTTTTCAACACACAATCAACTGACCAATATTCTTTAGGTATAAAAGCTTTAATTTCTTCTTCTCTATCACATATCAATTTCAATGCTGCTGATTGCACTCTTCCTGCACTAAGACCCCATTTTACATTCTTCCATAAGATTGGACTTATTTCATATCCCACAAGTCTATCTAGTATCCTTCTAGCTTGTTGTGCATCTACTAAATCCAAATCTATTTGTCTGGCTTGTTTTATGGCCCCTTTAACAGCTGTTTTAGTAATTTCATTAAATACTATTCTGCAACTTTCTTCTTCAGAAATTTTTAAAATATTAGCTAAATGCCAAGAAATAGCTTCCCCTTCACGGTCAGGGTCAGTTGCCAAGTATACTTTATCTGCTTTTTTAGCAGCTTTTCTTAACTTATCTATTAGTTCCCCTTTTCCTCTAATAGTTATATATTTGGGAGTATAGTTATTTTCTATATCAACACCTAATCTACTCTTAGGTAAATCTCTAACATGCCCCATAGAAGCTTCAACAATATAATTTTTTCCTAAATATTTGCCGATTGTTTTTGCTTTTGCCGGCGACTCAACGATTACAAGTTTTTGACCCATAGTTATAACTTCATAAAAATTTTTATGAAGTACTCACCCCCTAAATTCTTTAAATTATTTTTATATAGTAATTACCAGGAAGGCAAATTATCTCATTTTTTATTTGCATTTCAAATAATAACGCATATAAAGCCCCTCTGTCAACTGAACTGTTTTTTAATATATTATCAATATGTACTGGAGAATCTGTTATAATATCTAGAATTTCACTTTTTTCAGGTTTAATTTGCATAGGTGTTATATTTATATAATTTCCATCAAAAAACTGCTTTAGATCCTCTACACCTGTTAAAATATCACACCCATCTTTAATTAACTTATTCGTTCCTGCTGCTCCTTTATATAAGATAGAACCTGGAACTACTAAAACTGGTTTATTTTGTTCCTGGGCTTTTCTAGCTGTTATTAAAGAACCACTTTTTTCAGTAGCTTCTATAACTATCACTCCATCACTTAGCCCACTAATTATTCTATTTCTTAATGGGAAATTGTATTTCAACGGTGGCATTCCAATTGGAAATTCAGAAATAATTAATCCTTTTTCAACAATCTTAGAAAATAATGCTTTATTTTCTGGTGGATATACTATATCTATTCCGCAACCCAATACTACAATTGTATTACCATCATTTTCTAATGCAGTTTTATGTGCAATAGAATCTATACCTCTTGCTCCACCGCTTATAAGCGCTATATTATTAGTAATAATCTCCTTTGTCAAGACCTTTGTTGTTGCTAATCCATAATTAGAGAATTTTCTAGCTCCTACAATTGCTAAAGATTTCTTATTTATAAGATCAATATTTCCTTTATAAAACAGATAATATGGAACCTCCTTAATTTGCTTTAACTTCTCTTTATATAAAGGATTGGAGTAGGTTATATATCCTACTCCAATTTTTTTTAATGATTCCTTTAAAGCTAAAACTTCATATAATAAATCATTCTTTTCAAAATTTTTAATTTTTTTTTCTAAAACCTTATTTTCTTTTACAATATCCTCAAAATTATTATATATATTTTCTTCAGTTTCATACTGTTCTATCAATTTTATTTTTTGATAATTTGTAATATCTAATAATATTAACCATAACTCATAGTCTATCATATTAATTCTCCCTTTATTATATAATTTCTCCATTAATATTTTTTCTATAACTAAAAGCTTCTAAAATATGTCCTTCTAATATATCTTTGCTATTTTCTATATCAGCTATGGTTCTTGCTAATTTTATTACCTTTCCATATCCTCTTAATGATACACTAGAAGTGTTATAATAATGTTTTAATATATCATTACACTTTTCACTCATTCTACATATCTCAAAAATGTCTTTTCCTTTTATATCTGAATTATATTTATATTTAGTATCTTTAAATCTAGTTTCTTGAATCTCCCTAGCTTTAAGGACATTTTGCTTCATAATTTTAGAATTATAGGCATCCTTTCTTTTTTCAATCTCATCATACTTAAGTCTTGGAACAAAATTTAATATATCTATTCTATCTAATAATGCACTTGAAAATTTATTAAAATATTTTCTTGTTTGATAACCTGAATATAAAACATCGCCTGCTATTTCATCTTCTTTTTTCTCAATAGGATTAAAAGCACCTACTAACAAAAAATCAGCCGGCATTGTATAACTTCCACTAATTCTATTTATATTAATTTGCTTTTCTTCTAGTGGCTCTCTTAATGACTCTAATACCTCTTTTCTAAATTCTAGTATCTCATCTAGGAACAATACTCCGTTATGTGCTAAAGTTATTTCTCCCGCCTTTATTTCTCTCCCTCCACCAGTTAATGCAATTCTTGTTGTTGTATGATGTGGAGCTCTAAATGGGCGCTTTAAAATCGAATTTTTTGTCATAAGTCCTGATGCACTATATATCTTTGCAATCTCTATTAATTCTTCTTTAGATAATGGTGGAAGTATAGATGTTAAAGCTTTTGCAAGCATTGTTTTCCCAGATCCCGGTTCTCCGTAAAGAAGTATATTATGATTACCTGCAGCTGCAATTTCTAATGCCCTTTTAGATGAATATTGCCCTATAACTTCACCATAATCCAATAAGTCTGTTCTTTTATCTTCGTTTATTTTATTAACATTTTTGTAAGGAAGTAAATCCTTGTATGTAATATAAGAAATTACTTCATTTAATGTTTTAAAAGGATAATACTCCCCTTCTTCAAAATAATAACTTTCTTCTAAATTTTCAAATGGAAAAATAAATTTATTAACATTTTCTTTAATACCTTGAATTATTATTGGTATTGTTCCCTTAATACCTTTAAGTTCACCAGATAAAGATAATTCTCCAAATATTATATAATTACTTATTTTATTATCTTTTAGTTGACTTGATGCCATAAGTATCCCTAATGCAATAGGTAAATCTAAAAGTGATCCTATCTTTTTAACATCCGCTGGTGCTAAATTAATAGTTATTCTTCCTAAAGGAAATTCAAATCCACTATTTAATATTGCCGCTCTAACTCTTTCTTTAGCTTCTTTAACTGAAGTGTCGGCGAGTCCTACAATTGAAAACATGGGTAAACCCTTTGATATATCAACCTCTACTTCAATTAAAAAACCTTCTAACCCATTATGTGTCGCACTTATTATTTTTACTGCCATATAAATCACCCATTAAGATTATAGACACAGATTGCTTTATTAATCCTATTATTTTAAAATTGATTAATTTATTTATTAATGTTAATACTCTTACTATATTTTAAGTTAGGCACAATTATAAGAAATCACTATTATAACAAATCAAAATTATGTTAAATACATTCAAACAAGGTATTTCCTTAAAACACCTTATTAGGAGTGATAAATAATGAAGAAATTAAACAAAGAAATAGGTAATCACTGTGAAAAATTAGCTCAAGATTATTTATTTAAAAATGGCTATAAAATATTAGAATGTAATTTCAGAAATTTCTTAGGTGAAATAGATATTATATGTTTAAAAGATGACCTTTTAATAATTGTTGAAGTAAAAGGTAGATATAACTATAATTATGGAACTCCAAGAGAAGCTGTATCTATTCATAAGCAAAATTCTATTATAAAAGTTACTAACTCATATATTGCTTATAAAAAATTTAATAATAATAATGTACGATTTGATATTATTGAAGTGTATTTAAATACTATTAATTCATCATTTAAAATAAATCATATAAAAGATTCATTTAGACTTTAGGCGCATTAAAAAAATACCATTTAGAAATGTTTATTAAACACTTCTAAATGGTATTTTTATTCTAATAGCTAATATTTTTCTCTTTTAAACTCTGGAAATAAGTACTGTACTCTCTTTTATGAGCTCTTCTAAAACATTTATGAACGTATATGTACATTAAAGGTAAACTCTATCTAAGCCTAAAAATCGTTTGATAATATTTTAGTTAAAAAGCTATCTCTATGTATAGCACACTTTCCATATTTCTTCAGTCCATCTATATGTTTTTGAGTTCCATATCCCATATTATTTTCAAAATCATAATACGGATATTTTAAAGCATATTCCTTCATAAGCTCATCTCTATAGACTTTAGCAAGTATAGATGCTGCTGCAATACATGCACTTTTTGTATCTCCCTTTATAACAGCTTTATTATCAATTTTTATATTTTTAACTAGATATCCATCTGACAAAACTAAATCCGGTTTTACTTTTAAAGAATTACAAGCATCTAAAAAAATCTTATTATTTGAAAAAGATATTCCTTTTTCATCAATTTCATAACTTGATGAAATTCCTATATTGTATGCTAATGCTTTTTCTTTAATAACTTCTGCAAGTTCCTCTCTCTTAGCTGAGTTTAATTTTTTAGAATCATTTAGATATAAAATTAAATCTTCTTCTAAAATATTTAAGTCTAAAACAACAGCACATGCAACAATTGGTCCAGCTAAAGGTCCTCTTCCAACTTCATCTACACCTGCTACACACTTATAACCTTCAAAAGATTTATCAAATTCGTACATTGAATTTACTCTTTCAACTTCACCTAAATAAGCATTTAATTCTTTTTGAAGATGCTTTCCTAATGAAGATACATTCTTTCTCTTATCATTTAATAAAATCTCAATAATATCAATTAGTTGTTTACACTTATAATTTTTAGCTATGGAAATATTGCTTATTTCATCTTTAACTTTTTTAAATGATAATTCGCTTATATCACAATTAAGAAAGTTTTTCATTTTCAACACTCGGACGTTCTAGCGATATCTTTCCTATTCTTCCAGCTCTAAATTCATCAAGTAAAATAACTGCTATTCTATTATAATCAATTCCACCACCAGAAATTAAAGTTCCTCTTTTTCTTGCTATAGCATCCAAAGTATCTACTGGATTTTCAAAAATCTCTGGTATCTTATATCTTTCTTTTAATTTAGTCGCATAATACATTTGTAATCTTTCAACAAGTTTATATGAGAGTTCCTCTATATCCATAATTTCATCTTTTATAGCACCTGTAAATGCTAGATTTAAAGCTGTTTCATCATCTTCAAATCTAGGCCATAATACTCCTGGTGTATCTAAAAGCTCTATTCCTATAGCTGTTTTTATCCATTGCTTACTTTTAGTAACTCCTGGTTTATCTCCTGTTTTAGCTGTACTATTCCTTGCCATCTTATTAATGAAAGTTGATTTACCTACGTTTGGAATACCAACCACCATAACCCTTGTAGTTATATTAACCATACCTTTTGCTCTTAATCTATCATGCTTTTCTTTTAAAAGAGCTAACAATGCTGGTTTTATAGATTTTATTCCATCACCCTTTAAACAATTTACTTCTAATACCTTAATATCATCTTTTGTTAAATATTTAATCCATTGCTTAGTAACCCTATCTTCTGTTAGATCGCTTTTATTTAAAAGTATAATCCTTGGTTTACCTTGCAATAAATTATCGATATCAGGATTAGCTGAGCTTCTTGGTATTCTAGCATCCCTTATTTCAATAACAGCATCAACTAACTTTAAATTTTCTTTTATTTCTCTTTGAGTCTTTTTCATATGCCCTGGGAACCAGTTAATTGCCATTTTACGACTCCTCCTTAATTTTTTTATATAATTCGAAAAAGCTTTAGACTAAATACATTCTACAATATATATTTTAAAAACAAAACATGTAACAATCTATTGAAAAAATACAGAATTACCAATACATGATTATCTTAATTTAACATTTAAAATTAATTGTAAAAAATAAAAGTTATACTTTACATTCTCATATAGAAAATAAAAGGGAGCATCAAGCCCCCTTTTGAGTGTACTTTTTACTTAGGCATATTAAAATAAATAACAAGTAAGTCAGCTAGTCTATTTTTGCATCATAAGGAAGCTCGACTCGTATACACTCACTGAGTAAGTGATTCACACAAAATCATAGATTGCACGGTGTGAAAGTTCGAAGAACGAAATATACGTCGCATCTTTGACTTATTATTTTCTTTCATATACCTTATATAGAAAAAAAGAGGACTGAATCAGTCCCTCTTTTTGCCTTAATTATCTAGTTAATAATTCTCTAACTTTTGCAGCCTTACCAACTCTATCTCTTAAGTAGTAAAGTTTAGCTCTTCTTACTCTACCTTTTCTTGAGATTTCAACTTTTTGAATTATTGGTGCATGCATTGGAAATGTTCTTTCAACTCCATATCCACCAGCAAGTCTTCTTACAGTGAAAGTCTCTCTTAATCCACCATTTTGTTTCTTGATTACAGTACCTTCGAACATTTGAACTCTTTCTCTTGTACCTTCTGTAATCTTAACATAAACTTTTACATTGTCACCAACCTTAAAGTTTGGTAAGTCAGTTCTAAGTTGTTCAGCTTCAATAGCTCTTATTATTTCATTCATTGTGCATTCCCTCCTTAAAAGATAATTTGACGTTCTTAACATAATTCACATGTGACAGAGGAACGCCCGTACTAGCACAAGTTTAATATTAACATATATTTTTATATGTTTCAACAAAAATTATTTATTTTTGTTTTTCTAAAAGTTTTTTATCTTCTTTGGTTAGAGTATTTTTTTTATATAAATCTGGTCTTTTACTCTTTGTTATATTTAATGATTGTAGCCTTCTCCATTTTCTTATATTCTCATGATGACCAGATAAAAGTACATCCGGAACCTTTTCTCCATCAAATTCATCTGGCCTAGTATATTGAGGGTATTCTAATAATCCGTCAGAAAAAGATTCTTCAATAAAGCTTTCTTCCTTCCCAAGTACTCCTGGAATAAGGCGTAATACAGAATCTATAACAGGAATTGCCGCCATTTCTCCACCTGTGAGAATAAAATCTCCTAATGAAATTTCCATATCAATGTGCTTATATACTCGTTCATCTATTCCTTCATAATGACCACACAAAAATATCAGTTCATCTTCATTTGATAAATCTCTTGCTATCTTCTGATTAAAAGTTTTTCCTCTTGGACCTAAAAAAATCACTTTTCCTTTATTATTTTCTTTTGCACATTTTATAGTATCTACAATAGGTTGAGGAGCCATAACCATACCTGCTCCACCACCATAAGGATAGTCATCTACCTTCTTATGCTTACTTAAAGTATAATCTCTTATATTTAATATATCAAAGTTAATTATGTTACTTTCCTGAGCTCTTCCTATAATGCTATAATTAAAAATTGAAAACATTTCTGGAAAAAGGGTAAGTATACTAATTTTCATCCTGCCACTGCCCAACCGGTTTAATTACTATCTTCTTTTCATTTATGTCAATACTTAAAACAATATCTTTCAATACAGGTATTAATAATTCCTTAGGTTCTTTAATCCAATATACATCATTATTTGGAGTGCTAAGTACTTCAAATATCTCTCCAAGTTCTACATTTTCAGTATCATATACTATACATCCTATTAAATCTGTAACATAATATGTATCTTCTTCAAGTGGCTTTTCAGCACTTCTTGGTATTTCAAGATACTTTTGTTTATAAGTTTCAGCATCATTCATAGAATCTATACCTTCTATTTTTAAGATAACTCTATCTTTTTGAAACTTAACACTTAAGATATTTCTTTCTACACCATCTACGAATACATTTTTAAGCTTCTTAAATTTCTGTACATCCTCAGTTAACGGGTATACCTTTACTTCTCCTTTAATTCCATGAGTATTTATGATTTGCCCTATCTTAAATAATTCTTCCAATATTTTCACTCCTTACTAATAAAGTTTTAATTTATTATTTGGGCTATGTTTTAAAAGAGTGTTGATATTGTTATATAGTAGTGAACTGGCATTGAAATTTGCTTTGTAGAACTCTTAAGTGAATGTCAAAAAGTGAGAGTCCAAATTTTATATTTGGTTCCTCAAACTTTCTCTGTGAGCATTTTATATTTTGTTACTTGAACTTACTCAGCGAATGTACATGAGTCGAGTTTCCTTTTAGTCTTACTATTAATTGCTTGTCACAATCTTTGATTGGGAGCATGCATTAATAGGACTAATATTCATTTTAGAGTTCTTAAAGTAAATTTCACTGTCCATGAGCTTTATATTACAATGTCAACACGATTTTAAAACAAAGCGATTATTTTAAATGCTTAAGATATATTAAAAAGAGTTAGGTTCAACCCTAACTCTTAATTTTCAAATAATTTCTACTATAACGCGTTTATTTTGTTTAACTGCTGTAGCTTTTATAACTGTTCTAATAGCTTTTGCTATTCTTCCTTGCTTACCAATGATTCTACCCATATCTTCTGGCGCTACTTTTAACTCTAATATTATAGATTGCTCTCCTATTATTTCGTTAACTATAACTTGGTTTGGATCATCAACAAGGGACTTAGCTATAAACTCAACTAATTCCTTCATAAACGTCTATAATTAGTATGTACTAATTATAGAATTCACCTCCAAAAAATTACTTGCTAAGACCTGCTTTAACAAAAAGCTTCTTAACTATGTCTGTTGGTTGTGCTCCGTTTTGTAACCATTTATTAGCTTTTTCTTCGCTAATTTTAACTTCTGCTGGTTCAGTTATTGGATTGTAGTATCCAATTTCTTCGATGAATTTACCATCTCTTGGACTTCTTGAATCTGCAACTATTATTCTGTAGAAAGGTGCTTTCTTAGCTCCCATTCTTCTTAATCTTATTTTAACTGCCATTTTAATTTCACCTCCTTCAAAAATTAACTATCTATTTAACTCTAGAAAGGCATTTTTCCAAATAACCCCTTTTTTGATTGTTTCTGAAATGATTTCATCTGTTTCATGTTCTTTTTCATCATTTCATAACTTTTCATGAGTTTATTAACTTCTTGTATCGTTGTACCTGATCCTTCAGCTATTCTTTTCTTTCTTGAAGATGCATGAGCTATAAGACTAGGATTTTTTCTTTCTTTAGCTGTCATTGATTGAATTACAGCTTTTGTCTTACTCATTGTTTCTTCACCTTTAGAAAAATCTACTCCTTGAAGCTCTTTAGAATTCATTCCTGGAATCATCTCTAAAATTTTGTTTAAAGGTCCAAGCTTTTTCATTTGATCCATAGCCATCAAGTAATCCTCAAAGTTAAATTCTTGATTTAACATTCTTTTTCCTAAATCAGCAGCTTCTTTTTCATCAATAGCTGATTTAGCTTTTTCAATCAGTGATAAAACATCACCCATACCAAGAATTCTTGAAGACATTCTATCTGGATGGAAAACTTCAAAATCATTCATTTTTTCGCCCGTACCAATATACTTAATTGGTCTATCAATCATAGTTTTGATTGATAAAGCTGCTCCACCTCTAGTATCACCATCTAACTTAGTTAAGATAACTCCAGTTACATCTAAATCATTATTAAAACTTTGTGCAACATTTACAGCATCTTGACCTGTCATAGAATCAACAACTAAAAGTATTTCTGAAGGATTAACATTTTCCTTAATATCTTGTAGTTCTTTCATTAGCTCTTCATCAATATGAAGTCTACCAGCTGTATCTATAATAATAACATTATTACCATTGTCCTTAGCATGAGATATACCAGCTTTTGCAATATCTACTGGATTAACCTTATCACCCATTGAAAATACTGGAATTTCAATTTGCTTTCCTACAATCTCTAATTGCTTTATTGCTGCAGGTCTGTAAACATCACATGCAACCAACAATGGTTTTTTATTGTTTTTTCTAAGTTCTAATGCAAGTTTACCACACATTGTAGTTTTACCTGCTCCTTGTAAACCAACTAACATAATAACTGTAGAACCTGAACTCGAGTAATTAATTTTACTCTCACTTCCACCCATAAGATTAGTAAGTTCTTCGTTAACTATTTTAATAACTTGTTGGCCTGGAGTTAAACTTTCAAGTACTTCGCTTCCAACACATTTGGAGCTGACATTTGAAATAAACCCTTTAACAACTTTATAATTAACATCTGCTTCTAATAAGGCAAGCTTTACTTCTCTCATGGCTTCTTTTATATCTTTTTCAGTTAGCTTCCCTTTACCTTTTAACTTTTTAAAAGTTTCCTGTAACTTTTCTGCTAAACCTTCAAAAGCCATGTTTACCCCCTCCTTATAAATTTTCTAGCTTTTCTTTTAAACTTAAGTATTCATCATTATCAATTGAATATTTTTCTTTTAGTTCTTCTAAAAAATTCATAATATCTTTTTCTCTTTTTATACTCTTTTGAAGTAAGTTAAGCTTACTTTCATATGATAGAAGTTGTTTGTAACATCTTTTAATCAAATCATGAATCGCTTGACGACTTGTTTTACTTAATTCAGCTATTTCAGCTAAAGATAAATCATCGTTATAATACAATTCCATAATGTCACGTTGTTTTTCAGTTAGTAATGAACCATATAAATCCATAAACAATGAAATTTCAACTCTATCTTCCATATAATCACCTTACCCACAAGAGAAATTTTAACAGGATTTTTTATGCCTGTCAAGTACTTTTACTTAACAGGCATATATTTTTTAATAATACCTAAATATCTACTCCTATATTAGAGCTTCTGCAAAGCTTTCTGCATCAAATTCTTGAAGGTCATCTATCCCTTCTCCAACACCTATATATTTAACAGGAATGTTTAAACTTTGTTTTATAGAAATTACTACTCCACCTTTTGCAGTCCCATCTAATTTAGTTAATATGATACCATCAATAGGACATACTTCCATGAACTGCTTTGCTTGAATTACTGCATTTTGTCCTGTCGTAGCATCTAATACAAGTAATGTCTCTTTTTTAACATCTGGTAATTCTCTATCTATTATTCTATTTATCTTTTCTAATTCATTCATTAAGTTCTTCTTATTATGCAATCTGCCTGCAGTATCACATATCAATAATTCTGTATTTCTAGCCTTTGAAGCTTCTATTGCATCAAACACTACTGCTGCTGGATCTGATCCTTCTTGATGTTTTATTAAATCAACTTCAGCTCTTTTACTCCAAACCTCTAATTGATCTATAGCACCTGCTCTAAATGTATCAGCTGCAACAAGTAATACTTTCTTACCACTTCTTTTATTTTTAGCTGCAAGCTTTCCTATTGAAGTAGTTTTACCAACTCCATTAACACCAATTACAAGCATAACTTTTTTTTCATCATCATCTTCTTCATAATCACCCTCAATCAGAATTTCTTTTACTACTTCCTTTAAAGCAGGTTTTACTTCTTTAGGATCATTTATTTTTTCCTTACGAATTTTATTTCTTAATCTTTCTATGATATCCATGGTAGTATCCATACCTATATCAGATGTTATTAGTATTTCCTCTAACTCCTCATACAAATCCTCATCTATAGCTATTGCTATATTTAAAGCTTCATTTATTTTATCAGTTAATCCGTCCCTAGTTTTAGTTAATCCTTCTTTTAGTTTATTCAACAAATTTCCAAACAAATTTGATTCCTCCTAATTTTAATGATTTGATAAATCTACAGATACAACTTTAGATATGCCTTTCTCTTCCATTGTAACTCCATATATAATATCACTAACCTCCATTGTTCCTTTTCTATGTGTTATAACTATAAATTGAGTATTTTTTGAAAACTTAGTTAAGAATTCTGCATATCTATATACATTAGCATCATCTAATGCTGCTTCTATTTCATCTAATATACAAAATGGTGTTGGCTTCATTTTTAATATAGCAAACATTAGAGCTATAGCAGATAAAACTTTTTCTCCACCAGACATTAAATTTATATTTTGTAGTTTTTTACCTGGTGGTTCTACATTTATATCAATATTGGAAGTAAGTTCATCTCCATGCGATAAAATAAGCTCTGCACTTCCACCTTTAAATAATTCTTTAAAAGTTTGATTGAAATTATAATTTAAAATCCTAAAATTTTCTTTAAATAACTCTTTCATCTTAATTGTCATTTCTTGAATAACAGCTTTTAATTCTTCTTTAGCATTTTCTAAATCTTGTTCTTGTGAAGACATAAATTCAAATTTTTCCTTTACCTCTTCATATTCTTCAATAGCTGCTAAATTTACTGTACCAAGTGATGTTATACTTGACTTTAAGTTACGAATTAATTCTCTAATCTTTTCTTCATCTTCAACATTTTCTGCAACATCTAAAGCTTCTGCATATGTTAGTTCTAATTCTTCATTAAGTTTCTTATAGTAATTATCTTTTTCTATTTCTTTCTTTGCTTTTATAATTTCTTTTTTATTAAGATCTTTCTCTTTTATATTTATCATATCAAACATATCATTTATTAAGTTATCTTTTAATTGAAATTCCTGCTTTATCTTTTCTTTTAGCATCTCTTTGTCTTTAAATATTTCTTCTAATTCTTTAATTTTATTGTTATTGCCTTTTATATTATTTAGCTTATTCTCAATATCTAATTCAAACTTATTAACACTATACTTACTTTGCTCATTTTCCTTGCATAAAACTTTATCTTTTTCAAATAAATACTCAAGTTCTTTTTTTACTCTTAAGAGTTCATTTTTTTCTCCTTGAATAGTTTCGTTTAAAGTAGCTTTATAAATTTTTCCCTCAGTAATTTTATCATTATTATCATTAATTTCTTTTGATTTTTCTTTTATTAATTCCTCTAATTTTAAACTTCTATCTTTATTAAATATATTTTTATTTTCAACCAACTTAATTTCTATTTTTTTATTTTCAAGGTTATTATTAAAATTAACTATTTCATTTGAAATCCTTTGAATCTCATTATTAGTTATTTCCAAATTATCCTTAAACTTATTAGTATCATTTTGAAGTCTTTGAGCTTCGCCTTGTCTTTTGGTTATCTCTATATTTTTATAATGAATCTCATCTTTTTTATTTAAGAGTTCTTCATCTAAATCTTTAATTTTTTCTTTTAAGTCATATGTTTCTTTTGCATACACATTACATTGTTGTTGATTTGCTTTTATTTGAGATGATAATTCTTCAATTTCTCTTTTTCTACTAAGTACATTATTGTGCTTAGCATATAAACTTCCCCCTGTTAAAGCACCTCCAGGGCTTATTATTTCTCCACTTAATGTAACTATTTTATATCTATAATTTCCAATTCGTGCTATATTTAAAGCAGAATCCATGTCTTTGCATATTATAGTTCGTCCTAACACATACTCTAGTATATCTTTATACTGTGGTGTATATAAAACTATATCACTTCCGAGTCCAATATATCCAGTTGCTTCAGTAAGTTTCTTATCTAAAATCAATTTCTTACCTTTTATTATGTTTAAAGGCAAAAATGTAGCTCTTCCTAAATGATTATCTTTTAGGTATTTGATTAATTTCTTTGCGCCCTCTTCATTTTCGGTAATAACATTAGAGATGGCTGCTCCTAATGCTATTTCTATAGCTATTTCATGTTGTTTAGAAACTTTAAAAACATCTCCTAATACCTTAGTATTTTGCACATTCATAATTTTTTCTTTATGGATTCCATCCATTAAGTGTTTAACTGCCTTATTATATCCTTCATATTGTTTTTCTAAACTCTCAAGCATATTTTTATTTGCTTCTAGTTTAGTTAAAATATTATTTAATTTTCCAAACTCAGTTTGTTTCTTTGATAATATATTAGTTAATGAATTTTTCGTACTTTTATCTTCATATATAATTTTTTCTATCAATTTTATATTGTTTTTATCACTATTTATATTATCTACTAATTTATCATAGGTGGCACCATTAATAGCTATATTGTGTTTTATAGATTCATATGATTTTTTTAATTCAAGTTTTTTCTCTTCTCTTAACATAATATCTCTATTTATTAATGTTATTTTATTTTTTATATCTGAATTATTTCTTAAAAGTTCGAATTCGCCTTCTTTTAATTGATTAAGCTCTTGATCCATGTCTTTTAATTCTTCCAAGAAAGTAAATTGACACTTTTCTAAGTTATCAACATCTTCATCTTTAGTTTTTTGATTATCTAATTTACTACTTAAAGATTTACTTATAATATCTTTTGATTCATTTAATTCGTTAATTTTTAATAAAATAGTTTCAATATCATTTTCATTCTTACTAATCTTTTCTTTAAGATTCTTAACTCTTTCTTTACTTAACTCAATATTTTTAGAATCCTCATTAATTAAATCCTTAATCTCGTAATATGAATTCTTTTCTTTCTTAGTTTCATCTTCTAACTTCTCTATGTTTTCTTCTAATACTTTAAGTTCACTTTTTTGAAAAGTTAACTCCTTCTTTTTTGCTTCAATAAGATAATTTTTCTTATTTATTTCTTCATCAAAATATTTAAGCTCTTCTTCTTTCGTTTTTATATACTTAACTAAAAGAGAAACTTCATTTTTCTTTAAATCATAAGAAATCTCATTAAATTTAAGTGCTTTCTCTCTATCAATTCTTAGTGGCTCTATTCTCTCTTCATAAGTCGATATTATGTCTCTTATTCTAACTAGATTATTATCTGTATTAAATAACTTTTTTTCGGCTTCTTCTTTTCTAGTTTTAAACTTAACAATTCCTGCCGCTTCTTCTAAGAGTGCTCTTCTTTCTTCAGGTTTTCCACTTAATATAGACTCAATTTTCCCTTGCCCAATTAAAGAATATCCTTCTTTACCTATACCTGTATCCATAAAAAGATTTGTTACATCCTTAAGTCTACATTTTTTATTATTAATTAAATATTCAGATTCTCCTGATCTAAATATTCGTCTAGATACAGTAACTTCATTATATTCCATTGTAAGTTTTTGATCACTATTATCTAGAGTTAGAGATACTTGTGCTAATCCTACAGGTTTTCTAAACTGTGTCCCTGCAAAGATTACGTCCTCCATTTTCCCTCCTCTTAATATCTTAATGCTTTGTTCTCCAAGAACCCATCTTACCGCATCTGAAATATTACTCTTACCGCTACCATTTGGTCCTACTACTGCTGTTACTCCGTTGTTAAACTTTAATTCCGTCTTATCAGCAAAGGACTTAAATCCTCTTATATCTAGTGATTTTAAAAACACTCATCCCACTCCTTATAGCAAAAGTACTGCAGGTAATAATCCTATAATGAAAATTAAAACAATAAAAATAACCATTGCAACCTTCATCTTTTCTCTAGTCTTTTTCTTCATATAACAACACTCCTTATTTCTTATTAATTTTATATTAAACATAATAAAATATCAATAAATGATCATATTTTGATTAAGCAATTATCCAAATATTATAAAGAACTATTCTTACATTCTTTGTTTTTTTGAATATGCATTATTATTTTCATTTAAATAAAAAGCGAGAGTTTCCCCTCGCTAATATTGTATAATTAAATTTTTATCATTAGTTAATAGATGTATCTTGCCTCTTGGTACTTCTGGATTTTGCTTTACTATAATTTCTTTATTTCTTAGCATATTGAAATATTTCTTTTTATTTGCGTAAAGCTTGCTTAAATCTCTAGGATTTACATCAATTTGTAATTTGTTTTGCTCTCCTATGTTTTTAACAATTAAATTCGAAATTAAACTTCCTTCAACCAGTTCTCTAAAAGCTGGATGGAAAGGTCCTGCTATTATATCAGCTCCTTCATTTATACTTTCAGTTGGTTGAAGTCCTATTCTAATTACATTTATATTATTATTTTTATATAACTCATACATGCCTCTACTTACTTCAACAGCATCATCTAATGAATAAGGTATGTACTCTTCTCTATTATACATTTCTTCCATCGGAGTATCTTTTATAACTAAGGCTGGATATATTCTACAAATATCTGGTTTCATTTCAATAGATAACTTAGTTGTTTTTATATCTTTTTCAAATGTATCTCCTGGTAATCCTGGCATAATTTGATGCCCTAAAGTAAAACCATACTTTTTTATTAAAAGTGATGCATTTTTAACATCTAGCACTCCATGACCTCTTCCAGATTTTTTCAAAACTCCTTCATCTAATGACTGAACTCCTAATTCTATTATATCAACCCCATACTCCTTTAAATAACTTAAAATATAATCATCAATATAATCTGGCCTTGTAGAAAGCCTTATCTTATTTATAAGCCCATTGCTTTTATATTCTTTAGCAATAGCTAAAAGTTCTTTTTGCTTTTGCTCTTTTATAGCTGTAAAGGTTCCACCAAAAAATGAAACTTCTATAGTTGCTTGTTTATTCTTTATAGTTTCTAAATATTCATTTATTATTGTTCTTACTATATCTGGTGTAACTGTATCCGTAACTCCTGTTATTCTATCTTGATTACAAAATACACAGTTATGAGGGCACCCTTCATGTGGCACAAATATAGGTATAATATAATAATTTTTACTCATCAATATTTCCTAATCTTCTCAAAGCTTCTTTCGCTGAATTTTGTTCTGCTTCTTTTTTACTATATCCAGAACCTTCTCCCATCACTTTTCCATCTATGCTCACGTTAGTAAAAAATTTTCTTCTATGCGGTGGTCCTTCATGATTAACCACTTCATATTGAATTAAAATTTCTCCATCTTTTTGAAGAAATTCTTGAAGTTTTGTCTTAAAATCTAATATTATCTCATTATTTATTGCTTTATTTATTATTTGTTCAAAGTGAAGTAATATAAAATCTTGTGCAAATCCATTACCTTTATCTAAATAAACGGCAGCAATTACAGCTTCAACAGCATCAGCTTGTATAGAAATTCTTTCTCTTCCTCCAGTAAGTTCCTCGCCTTTACTCATACGTATATACTCACCAAGATTTAACTTTTTTGCGATTTCATAAAGTGAATTTTCACAAACTATTAAACTTCTTATCTTTGTTAATTCACCTTCTGACTTATCTTTAAACTTATTAAAAAGATGTTCTGTAATACAAAGTTGCAGTACAGCGTCTCCTAAAAATTCAAGTCTCTCATTATATTTAGCATCCTTAAATTGATTTCCAAACGAACTATGAGTTAATGCAGTCTTTATCAATGATGGATTGTTAAAATAAACTCCTAAGTTTTCTTCTATATCATTAATTTTGTATTTGTTCATTATATATACACTCCTTGAAGTTTATTCTTCAATTTGCTAAGATATTAAAAAAATAATAAGCCAAACATTCAGTACTACTGGTGTATTAGCTCTTTATAATTCCTAATGTAACAAATTCAAGAATAAACTATTTATAAATAAAATCCCGCGTATATGCGGGATTATTTTATTCTTCGTGATTAGATTTTACATAGTTAACGACATCTCCAACAGTTTTAAAGTTTTCAACATCCTCATCTGGTATTTCCATATCCAATTCATCTTCTAAAGACATTATAAGCTCAACTATGTCTAATGAATCAGCATTTAAATCTTCAATAAATGATGAGTCCATGGTAATACTTTGTAAATCGACACTTAACTTATCTGCTACAATTTTTTGAATTTTTTCAAACATTTATTTCACCTCCAAAACTCTACATTTAGATAATATTATATATTATCCTACTCGTCAACATGAATTTAGGTATTTAAGTCTATTATTTTATAATACTTTAGGTATTATAAAATAAATAACTAGTCAAATATCCTTAGAATTTTTTGAACTAGACAAGGAATTGAATGCAGTTAATACTACTGTTATTAGCTACATTTGTTGATACCGTATAGTACAAAAAAGGCAAGAAGACTGACTAGTTATTTATTGGCAGATACCTTATATCAATAAAATTTATGTTTGATTAGAAAATTCTTTTTTTATATCTTCTAATACACCTTTTTCATGAAAAATCTTTGTTTGCCTAATAGCATTTTTAAAAGCTTTCCCATCAGAACTCCCATGAGCTTTTATGCAAATACCATTAACTCCAAGAAAGGGTGCTCCACCATATTCTTTATAATCAAATTTTTTCATAATATTTTTAAGTAGAGGTTTTAAAAATATTATTCCTATTTTAGGAATAATATTTGCCTTTAATATTTCATCTTTTATCATTTCTAAAAGATTAGAAGCTGATCCTTCATACATTTTTAAAGCTGTATTCCCTACAAACCCATCACTTATTAAAACATTAGTATCTCCTGTTGGTATATCCCTAGGTTCTACATTTCCTTTAAAGTTAATAGAATGATCTTCTTTTAAAAGTTTAAAAGTAGCCTTTGTAAGTTCATTACCTTTTTCTTCTTCTGCTCCAATATTTATAAGTCCTAATGTTGGATTTTCTTTATTAAAAACATTTTTATAATATATTTTTCCCATTTTACCAAATTGAACTAAATATTCCGGTTTGCAATCTACATTTGCTCCTACATCCACAATCATAAAGTTGCCCCTTCTACCTGGCATTATAGGTGCTAAAGCTGGTCTTTCTACCCCCTTAACTCTTCCTATAATTAATGTACATCCTGCTAAAAAGGCTCCTGTACTTCCACCTGAAATTATTGCATCACATGTACCATCCTTAACTAAGTTCAAAGCCTTAACTATACTAGAGTCTTTCTTTTTTCTTAAGGCCATTACAGGATGTTCATTTGTTGATATTATTTCTTTTGCATCAACTATTATTACTTTATCTTTTGGATAATCATATTTTGAGAGTTCTGAGATAATTTGTTCTTTAGGACCAGTAATATAAAATGTAATTTCATTATATTCCTTTGCTGCCTGTATAATCCCATCTATAACAGCTGAAGGTGCATTATCTCCACCCATTCCATCAATAGCTATCTTCATAAGCACAACCTCTCTTCTATTTCATTAGGCACTTTAAAGAAAATACTAAATTAATATTTTCTTTAAAATGTCTTATATATAAATAAAAGAAAGTCATAAGACTTTCTTTTTATTTTTCTGAAGATACAACTTCTCTACCTTTGTAGAATCCACAGTTTTTACATACTCTATGAGCAAGCTTCATTTCATGGCATTGAGGGCACTCAACTATACCAGGTAAGCTAGCTTTAAAAGTTTGAGCTCTTCTTGAATCTCTTCTTGCACTACAACACTTTCTTGCAGGATTTCCCATAATTACACCTCCTTATTGTTGAACAAACCTTTTAGGACATCGAATCGAATATCTACATTACCTTTATCACAAGAACAATTTCCTGAATTAAGGTTAGTACCACATTCTTGACAAAGTCCCTTGCAGTCGTCCTTACAAAGTCTTTTAATCGGTAAGGTTGAAATTATATTAGTTTCAACAATTTCTGTGATGTCTAAAACGTCATCAAGTACAATAATAACATCTTCATTTTGAAGATCTTTATTATTTGTAAACCTCTCCTCTATATCAATATCTATTGGATAGATAAAGGTATCTAAACACCTTGAACAAATCATTTCTAAAGTAACTTTCACTTTAGCTTTCATCGTTACTATGTCTTTATCTGATGTAATAGCTCCCAGTACTTCACAAGGATCTACTGCATTAATTACATCTCCTTCAAATTCAAATTTATGTATTTGAAACTTGTAATCAATTTCTTTGCTTCTTTCTTTTCTTGAAATAAGATCTGAAACGCGTACTTTCATAATTATAGAACTTCTCTACATAATACAAATAATTATGATTATGTAACAAGCCCTTACTTCACTCCTTAGCACATATATTTGTTAAGCAAACACAATTTATTATATAAACTGTGCCTTAAAAAGTCAAGGTATTTATTATTAAATTACTTTTGTATTAATGCTAAAGTTTCCTTTGCAATCATTAATTCTTCATTAGTAGGAATCACAAATATTTTCACTTTAGAATCTTCACTTGAAATCACAAGTCCATTTCCAACATTTTGATTATCATTTTTTTCTTCATCAAGTTTTATACCTATAAATTCAAGTCCTGTTAATGCTCTTATTCTAACTTCCGGTGCGTGTTCTCCTATTCCAGCTGTAAATACAATAGCGTCTATTCCACCCATAACTGCTGCATATGCACCTATTTGTTTCTTTATGTGATATCCAAAAATATCTGTTGCAAGAATTGCTCTATCATTATTATTTCCAATAGCACTTCTTATATCTCTAAAATCAGTTCCAACTCCAGAAACTCCTAAAATACCTGACTTTTTATTTAATATTTCATTAACTTCATCAATACTATATTTTTTTTCTTTAACTAAATAAGTAACTATTGCAGGATCAATATCTCCGCATCTAGAGCCCATTATAGTTCCTGCAAGAGGAGTAAAGCCCATAGTAGTATCTACTGATTTTCCACCATCAACAGCTGTAATACTAACTCCATTTCCTAAATGACAAGTTACAATCTTTAATTCTTCAATCTTTTCTTTCATAACTTCTGCAACTTTATTTGCTACATACTTATGTGATGTTCCATGGAAACCATATCTTCTTATATGATCTTGTTCATAAAATTCATAAGGTAATGGATATATATATGCTTTTTCTGGCATAGTTTGATGGAATGCTGTATCAAATACACAAACCATAGGAGTATTTGGCATAAGTTCTTTACAAGCCTTTATTCCAATTATATTTGGTGGATTATGAAGGGGTGCTAATTTAATAAATTCTTCTATATTCTTCATAACTGTCTCATCAGCTAATACTGAGTTAGAATATTTTTCTCCTCCATGAACAACTCTATGACCAACTGCACTTATTTCATTCATTGATTTTATAACTCCAAATTTTTCATCAACTAAGCTCTTTAAAACAAGTTCAATTGCATCTTGGTGATCATTAAGTGGATTTTTAACAATATACTTATCTCTCCCTGTCACCTTTTGAGTTAATATAGATCCTTCAATTCCTATTCTTTCAACAAGACCTTCTGCTAGCGCTTCTTCTGTAGTCATATCAATAAGTTGATACTTTAATGAAGAACTTCCGCAATTTATAACTAATACTTTCATAATTGTTCTATCTCCTTTTAAATTATTTAACATTTTGTGCTTGAACTGCTGTTAATGCAACAACATTTACTATATCATCTGCACTACATCCTCTTGATAAATCATTTATTGGTTTTGCAAATCCTTGACAAACAGGTCCTATAGCATCTGCATTAGCAAATCTTTGAACTAATTTATATCCTATATTTCCTGACTGTAAATCTGGAAACACTAGTACATTAGCTCTTCCAGCTACTTCACTATTAGGAGCTTTTTGATCTGCTACTTTTTTAACTATTGCAGCATCTAATTGTAATTCTCCATCTATTAATAAATTTGGTCTTAATGCTTTTGCTTTTTCTGTTGCATTTCTAACTTTATCTACCATAGCGTTATCGGCACTTCCCATTGTAGAAAATGATAGCATTGCTACTCTAGGTTCTATTTTGCAAAGTCTTTCAGCTGTTTCAGCTGTTGCTATTGCTATTGCCGCTAATTGATCCTCATCAGGATTTGGATTAACTGCGCAATCTGCAAATATTAAAGTACCATCTACCCCATAATTTGATCCTGGAATATTCATTATAAAGAAACTTGAAACAACAGATACACCTGGTGCTGTTTTTATAATTTGTAATCCTGGTCTAAGTAAATCTCCTGTGGTGTGTACCGCTCCTGATACCATTCCATCTGCATCATCTAATTTTACCATCATTGTTGCAAAGTAAAGTGGATCTCTAACTATCTTTTCTGCCTTTGTCATTGTCATTCCTTTATTTTTTCTAAGTTCATAAAAACTCTCTATATATTCTTGTAGCTTGTCTGAGTCATTAGGGTCTATTATTTGAACCTTAGATATATCTACATTTATTTCATTTGCTTTTTTTAATATTTCTTCTCTATCTCCAATTAAAATCGGGTTAGCTAAACCTAATTCAACTATTTTTTGTGCTGCAGTAATATTTCTTTGCTCATTTCCTTCCGCTAATACTATATTTTTCTTATCAGATTTAGCTCTACTCCATATCTTTTCCATAAGTTCCATATAAAACATTCCCCTTTCAAGTGTCTTATCTTTTTTAATTATATTAATACACTACTTTCCTTTATTATCTTAATATACTACTTTATCACTAGTTTTTTCAACTAAATTTGATTATAAAATAGAAGTTATTTGATTTGAAATACTCAAAATTATCTGATAATATTATTTTTTATTTTATTAATATTTTTATTCTATGTAATATTGCTTTTTATTATTGATAATTATTTAACGAAAAAAAATTCATTAACTTTCATATGATATAATATTTTTATATTATCTTTTATAAGGAGTGTTTAAATTATGATTACAGGAATAATTACAGAATATAATCCCTTTCATAAAGGACATGAATATCATTTAAATAAATGTAAATTAGATACTCAATCAGATGGTATTGTTTGTGTTATGAGTGGTAATTTTATGCAAAGAGGTGTTCCTGCTTTTATAGATAAGTGGAAGAGGACTGAAATGGCTCTTAGAAATGGTATCGATTTAATAATTGAACTTCCATTAGTGTATTCATTGTCATCTGCTGAACATTTTGCTTTTGGAGGTATATCTTTGTTAAATTCATTAAATATAATTGACAATATATACTTTGGAAGCGAAGAAGGAAATGTCAAAATCTTGGAAGATATATCAAATGTATTGGCATTTGAACCAGAAAAATATAAATTTTTGTTAAAAAATTATTTAAGTTTAGGCCTTCCTTTTCATTCAAGTAGGGCTAATGCTTTAAGTGAATATTTGAAATGTGATGATATCTTAAAGATAATTTCAAACTCAAATAACATTTTAGGTATTGAATATATTAAAGCTTTAAAGTCATTACATAGTTCAATAATCCCTATTACTTTAAAAAGAGAAGGTTCAAAATATAATGACAAGTGCTTAAGTTCTACATTTTCATCAGCAACCTCAATACGAAATCATTTAAAAAAAGGAGATATAAGAGATTTAAAAGAGGATCTTCCTAAAGAAAGTTATGATATTTTAAATGATTTATCTTCTTCACATTATAGCTTTGTATTTGAAGAGGATATGTTTAAGTATATTAAGTATAAATTATTGATGAATGGCAATTCTCTTAGCAATCTACCTGACATATCAGAAGGTTTAGATAATAAAATTTTAAAAGAAGTAATAAATTCAAATTCTTTAAATGAATTAATATTAAAATCTAAAAGTAAAAGATATACGTATACTAGAATAAATAGAATACTAACTCAATCATTTTTAAATCTTGAAGAATATGATTTATTGAAATTATCAAAAAAATCAACTCCTTATTGCAGAGTGCTTGGATTCAATTCTAATGGTAAAAAAATTTTAAAAAGAATAAAAAAGAGTAGTTCTATTGATATAATTACTAAACTCCCTAAAAAAAATATAAATGATCATATGAAAATTGATATTTTAGGAACAAAAGCTTATTCCATTTTAAATAATAAAATAAATCCTATGCAAGATTATTTAACTAGCCCTATCATAATATAACAATATTTAACATAACTATAAGGATATAAGGCATTGCAAAATAAATAACTAGTCAAAAATTCTTAGGATTTTTTGAACTAGACAAAGAAGTGGAGGCAATTAATACTACTGTTATTAACTGCCTTTACTGACGCAATATAGTACAAAAAAGACAAGAAAATTGACTAGTTATTTCTTGGGAAATGCCTAAAGTTCTTCTTAAATTCAATTGTAATTCATCCATAATGATTACTCTACTGTTCTTAGAAGAACTTATCTAGGATTGTGTAGCCATTGAAAATATAATTTTATATCAAAATAGTGTTACAGGATACTAGCTATCAGATAAATACTAAAGATTGGAGTGATTTCATGAATTGTATTATTATCTTATGGTTTTTAATTATTGCACTTATTGTTCTTTTCATAAAACAGCTAAATATCGAAAAAAATTTCATATTATGTATACTCTGTTCTATATTTATATTACTTTTCATCCTAAATATAAAGCAATGTACAGCTGCCGCTATAGTTGGCTGTAAATTATGGTATACAGCTATAGTTCCATCTACATTTCCATTTTTAGTGACTTGTAATTTGCTAATATTCTATGATGGTATAACACTTTATTCAAAGATTCTTGGTCCATTGATTTGTAAGCCATTAGGATTATCAAAAGCTTGTTCCTTTCCTATTGTTGCTAGTTTTTTATGTGGCTATCCATTAGGTGCAAAGTATTCAGTTGATCTATATTCTTTAGGTCATATTAATAAAGATGAATGCCAAAGACTTTTAAATGTAGCATCAAATGTTGGGCCATTATTTTTAATTGGTTCTGTAGGTTCAGCTCTTTTAGGTAATCCTAGTTTAGGTTATTTATTGCTTGCAGGCAATTATTTATCTGCTATTTTTATAGCACTTATAACAAAAAAAAATAGAACATCAAGGCAAATTGAAACCTCTAGTTCTATAAAACAAAAAAAAGTAAATTTTGGTCAAGCGATAAAAAATGCAATTGAAAACGGAATAACTACAACTATAACAATAGGAGGCTTTATAGTCATGTTTTCCGTTATAATATCTCTTATAAAAAATAATTCCTATATAAATTATATATTTAAGTTTATTGAAACCTTACTAAACATAAAAGCTGGAACTTTATTTTCATTATTTTTAGGTAGCATAGAAATGACTAACGGATGTAGTCTAGTTTCTAATTTAAATATTTCAATCCCTATCAAATTAGGTATAATCAGCTTTTTATGCTCTTTTTCAGGCTTATCTGGAATTGCACAAATAAGCGCTTTTATGAATAACTTTAAAATCTCCTATTCTAAATATATATTTTTAAAGTTTGTTCAAGGAATTTTTAGTTTCATAATAACATATTTACTTGTAAAAATTATACCAACAAGTATTACAACCTCTACTTTAGGAATAACTTCAGGCACAAATGCATATATATACTTTTTGCCAGTATTTATATTAATATTTTTAACTTTAATATTTAAAATGTTATATTCTTTATTTTTTCATTCCTCTTAATTCTTTTATATTATCCCTTATTGTTGTACATGCACTTGTTAAAGTTCCATCTACATCTTTTGCTACTGTTTCAAAACTACCTTGAAGTCCCTTTATTAATATTTCTTTTTGAGCTTCTATCTCTCTATCAAGTTGGGATAAAATTTCATCTGAATATTCTCTTGAACCTAATCTTATTGCCTTAGCATCTCTTTGTGCTGAGGCTATGATTTCTTGTCCCCTTATTTTAGCTTCTTTAACGATATCATGACTCTCAACATTTTGTCTCATAATTACCATAGTTTCTTTTTTAACTGAATCATATTCTTTTTTAGCTTCTCCAAGAATTCTTTCTCTTTCATTCATAACCCATTGTGCCTTTTTAAATTGGTCTGGTAAATAATTTATTATTTGATCAACTACTTCAAGAATTTCTTTCTTATCAACCATTATTTTTCCACTTATAGGTACTTTAGGTGAATTATCAACTAAATCTTGTAAATATTCTAACAGCTCCATAATATTTACATCCATTTTTTCCATAATACCACTCCTTAAATTTTACTCCTAATAATTACATCTGAAATAATTTCTTTCGGTACAAGACCTTCAATACATCCTCCAAATTTAGCTACTTGTTTTACTGATGAAGAGCTTAAATATGAATATTCTGCTGATGTCATCATGAAAACAGTTTCAATATTAGGATCTAACTTATTATTCATAAGAGCCATCTTAAATTCATACTCAAAATCAGATACAGCTCTAAGTCCTTTTAAAATAATTTGTGCTTTGCTTTTTTTTAGAAAATCTATTAAAAGTCCATTAAAACTAATAACTTCCACATTGCTTAAGTGCTTTGTTACTCTCTTTATTAATTCTACTCTCTCTTCTATTTCAAAAAGTCCTTTTTTTTCAACATTGACTAAAACACCTATGATAAGTTTATCAAAAACCTTTGATCCTCTTTGTATAATATCCAGATGTCCATTCGTCACAGGGTCAAAGCTTCCTGGGTAAACAGCCACTTTCATGTTAGTCCTCCTTATACTTATAAAAACATATAGTTGTATTTCCATATTTTTTACTTCTTGTTAACATTATATCTTCATATCCATCATAAATTTCTTCTATTGTATCAATTTTAGTTACAATTATGCCATCTCTACTTAACATATCCTCTTTTTTAACTATTTTCATAGCTTCTGGAATCATTTCCTTGCAATATGGTGGATCTATAAAAATTATATCAAATTTTATTCCTTTTTTAGCTAATCTTTTTAAAGCCTCATATGAATCCATATTTAATGGAAAACAAAAATCTTGAAACTTAAGATTATCTATATTTTGTTTTAAAAGTGGAAATGTTACGGAACTTTTATCTATTAAATAAACTTCCTTCGATCCTCTACTTGCTGACTCTAATCCTAAACTGCCAGTCCCTGCAAACACATCAACAACAACTGCATTAGGTATGTATCCTTGAATCATACTAAACATAGCTTCTTTTACTCTGTCTAATGTAGGTCTAGTTTCCATTGTTGCTGGAGGTATTAATTTACGTCCTCTTGCTTTTCCTGATATTATTCTCAAAAGTATTCCTCCTTAACGGTATATACTAAATATATTAACACATTTGTATATAATAATTCAATTTAATTAAAACAAATGTATTTACTGCTTTTTTCTAAGTTTTTTTGCATTTCATTTATTAGTTCAAAATTATCTTTAGAATTACTTTTTAGTATATTAGTGGCTTCAGCTTTTGCAGCTCTCAATATATTTATATCTTCATATAAATCAGCTAATATAAAGCCTTCATCACCACTTTGTTTTCTTCCAAACATTTCTCCAGCACCTCTTAACTTTAAATCCTCTTCTGATATAAAAAAGCCATCACAAGACTCTGTCATTATCATCATTCTTTTCTTAGTTATATTACTCTTTGCTTTAGCTATCAAAATGCAATATGAAGCATACTCTCCTCTTCCAACTCTTCCTCTTAATTGATGAAGTTGTGCTAGCCCAAATCTTTCTGCATTTTCCACTATCATTACTGATGCATTCGGTACATTAACGCCTACTTCAATTACTGTTGTAGAAATTAGAACTTTAAATTCATTATTTTTAAATCTAGTTATAATATCTTGTTTTTCAATTGCTTTCATCTTTCCATGAAGTATTTCAACGCCTGAATTTTTAAATATCCCTTGATTTAGCTTATTATATAAAGTCTCAACAGAATTTAATTGCTCTTTTTCGTCTTCTTCAATAAGTGGACAAACAATATATATTTGTCTTCCTTTTTCTATTTCTTTAAGTGCTAGTTCATATCCTATATCTCTATTATTATCTTGATAAAATCTTGTTTCTATTTTCTTTCTGCCTGGTGGTAATTCATCAATTATAGATACATCTAAATCAGAATATAAATAAAGAGCTAATGTTCTAGGAATTGGAGTAGCTGTCATTACCAAACAGTCTGCTTGCTTCCCTTTATTGATTAATTTACTCCTTTGTTCCACGCCAAAGCGATGTTGCTCATCAGTAATTATAAGTCCTAATTTACTAAACTCAACATCATCTTGGAAAAGTGCATGAGTACCTATGATTAATATTGGTTTTTCATCTTTAATTCTTTGCTTGATTCTCTTCTTTTCTTTTAAAGAAGTACTTCCTGTCAATATTTCTATTTCTATATTAAAGCCTTCAAAAAGTTTAATAGATTCTTCATAATGTTGGGTTGCCAGAATTTCTGTTGGTGCCATGAATGCGCATTGATATCCATTTTTTATAATATTAAATATTGCAATTAGCGCAACTATCGTTTTACCACTTCCAACATCACCTTGAACTAATCTATTCATTGAACTTTCAGATTTTTGATCTCTTAAAATTTCCCTAACTACTTTTGTTTGAGCACTAGTAAGCTTATATGGTATTTTCTCTTTAAAATTCCTTAGTTCATTCGTCCATTCAAAAGATATACCATCTTTGTTTCCCTTAAGTTTATATTTTATTAACAATAATTTTAAAGAATAAGTAAATAACTCTTGAAATTTAAGCCTAAGTTTGGCTTTTTCCAAACTATTTTTATCATTTGGAAAATGTATATCTTTTATTGCATCATTTAATGATATTAATGCATATTTGTTTAGTATTTGATTTGGTAAATTTTCTTTTATTTCTATAGAAGAAATAATGCTATTAATTAATTTCTCAATTAATTTGTTGCTTATGTCTCCTTTGAGTGGATACTTAGGTAAAATTCTATTTTCCAATGCTTCCTCACATACTATAGTTGGATTAATTACTTCGAGAGTTTTTCCAATTTTCTTAAATTTACCCATTAAATTATAAATATTTCCTCTATAAATAGTATTCTTTATATACTGTTGATTAAACCATTTCCCATAAATTTTATGCTCACAATAATCAAATTCTATTACAGTTAAAGTTTTACCTGTTTTGGTTCTAATATCACCTTTTATTCTTGCAACCTTACATCTTAATATCTGCTTCTCATCATCTATTATTTCATCAAATGACATATTACCATTAACAAATTCATAATCTCTTGGAAAATATAATAAAAGATCTAAAATGTTAAAAATACTGCATTTATTTAATTTTTCTGTTAGTTTTGGTCCTACTCCCTTCAATGAAGAAATATTGCTATATATATCCATTAAATTTATCCTCCAAAAAAAGCACCAATTAAGGTGCTTTTAAAAATTCTCTAATATCTATATTTTCTCTATTTAATTTCATATTTAAACAAAATCATCAAATAATTTAAATTTAATTATATTACTCTACTGACATTAAAAAATAATATAAAGGTTGATTTCCTTTGTAACATTGAATATCTAAATCTTGATATTCGTTTTCTAGCTCACTTACAAATTCATTAACCTTATCTTCTTCCATTTCTTCCCCATAATAAATGGTAACTAATTCACTTTCATCATCTAACATATCTTGTAAAACTTTTTTTGTAACAGATATTGTATCTTCTCCTACGTGTTTTATTTTACCTTCTACTAGACCTAACATATTTCCTTCTTTAATTTCTATTCCATCAATTTCAGTATCTCGCACAGCATAAGTTACAGATCCAGTTTTAACTGAATTGATAACATCATTTAGTTCTTCAACATTTTGATCTACTTCCGATTCTGGATTAAACATAGTAACACATGCAATTCCTTGAGGAATAGTTGTTGTAGGTATTACTATTATATTCTTATCTGAGATTTCTGATGCTTGATTAGCTGCCATAATTATATTTTTATTATTTGGCATTATAAAAATATGATCTGCACTTATTTTTTCTATGCAATCTAATATATCTTGAGTTGATGGGTTCATTGTTTGCCCACCTTCTATGACATAATCAACGCCAGAATCCTTGAATATCTTTACAATTCCATCACCCATTGCAACTGTTATAAATGCATACTTTTTATGTTCAACTTCTGAAGCTTCTTCTATATTTTCAGTTGAATCTAAGTCACTTAGCAATTCTCTATGTTCTTCTCTCATATTATCAATCTTAATCTTTGATAACTCACCTACAGCTACTGCATGAGATAAAACCAATCCTGGATCATTGGTATGAATATGAACTTTAATTACATCCTCATATCCTACAACAATCATAGAATCTCCAAGAGGTTCAATTTTGTCTCTAAACTCATTTGATTTTTTTGAATCTCCAAGTATTATAAATTCAGTACAATATCCGAATTTAATGTCAACTTCTTCAGTAGATTGCGCTCCAACTTTTGTATCTGCTAAACCTATCTTTATATCTTGTATTTCTGCTTGAATTCCATCTTTTAAAGCTTCAAGCATACCTTTAAGTATGATATAAAGACCCATTCCACCTGAATCAACTACTTTGGCCTTCTTTAAAGCTGGTAGTAATTCTGGAGTTCTATCAAGCATTATTTTTGCTTCTTTATTTATTTCTTCCATTAAAGATATTATATCTTCAGCATCTGATGCAACAGCTGCTTCTGAAGCTGCTCTTATTACTGAAAGTATAGTACCTTCTGTCGGTCTCATAACTGCCTTATATGCAGCATTTGATCCCTCATAAAATCCAATTGCAAATTCGGTAGCATCAACTTCTTCTTTGCCTTCCAATCCTTTAGAAATACCTCTTAATATTTGGGATAGAATAACTCCAGAGTTTCCTCTAGCTCCCATCAAAGCACCCTTAGCTAATTTTTTAGACATTTCTCCAATAGAATTAGACGATACATTCTCTATTTCCTTAACCGCTGCTTTAAAAGTCATTGACATATTTGTTCCAGTATCTCCATCAGGCACCGGAAAAACATTTAAAGCATTTACAAAATCACTTTGTTCTAATAACCTATTACTAGCATTTACAACCATGTTATAAAAATCATGGCCATTAATTTTTTTAAATTCCATCTAATTTAACCTCCTAGACTCTTACCGCTTGCACATTTACTGTTATTGATGAAACCTTTAGTCCTGTGTAATTTTCAACACTATAACGAACTTTTTGAATTATGTTATTAGATATAACAGATATCTTTGTTCCATATTCAACCATAACAAATAACTCTACTTGTAATCTATCATCTTCTACTAATTTTATTTTTACACCTTTACTTAAATTTTCTACACGAATAAGTTCCCAAAATCCATCAGTAGCATTTTTAGAAACCATACCAACTACACCATAGCATTCCATTGTTGATAATCCAACAATCTTAGCTAAGACTTCTTCAGAATAATTTATATTACCATTTTCATTTGAAAATCCAACCATTGCTATTCCTCCTAAACATTATATGCTTATTATATATTCTATATTAGAAAGGTATTTTATTCAAGAAATATATCTAAAAATAACACAAATAATATCTTTTCTTTATAAAATTAACTTGCATATTTTATACTTTATATGATATAATTCATTCTGTCCTATTGAAGATAATTATGTTTACAATATAAGGAGGTGTTTTCTAGTGGCAAGAAGATGCGAAATTTGTGATAAAGGTGTTGTATCAGGTGTACAATTTAGCCATTCACATCGTCAATCAAAGAGAACTTGGGCTCCTAACATAAAGAAGGTAAAGGCTTTAGTTAACGGAACACCAAAAACTGTTCATGTATGTACAAGATGCCTTAGATCCGGTAAGGTTCAAAGAGCAATATAGTTCAAATAAAAAATGCAATTGTTATCCCAATTGCATTTTTTATTTTCTTTCATATGCCTTAGAGTCATATGTATACTCTATTTTTTTTTTCTAAAAAATTTTATTATACTTGAAAAAAACCTAGGTAATTTAAATGCTACTATTTTCATTTTAGCCCTCCTGAACATTACTATAAAGTAAATTTTTATCTTACTATATTAATATTCAATCACACCTAAAAATGTTCCTATTATTTTAACATTTAAAATAATACTTCAAATATACAAGAATACAAATTTATTATTTTTTATAATCTCTTAATCAAAAGAATGTAAAATTAACAATTCTCCTTCTTCATACTCAATTTCAATGGGCGTATCTAAAAATTCATTACATATAGCTCTTGGATCTAATAATGTCATATCATATGCATCTAACATATATTTAGCCCCACTTATCTTAAGCGATTTTACTACATCAGATAAAGCATGGAATGATATATTTTCACCACACTTCCCAAATAATTTCATTTTCTTATTTGATAAATATATTCTATTATTGTTATCTATGATTTCTAAATGCACTCCCTTTTTCTTAGCACTTAAAAGAAGTCCTACATTACCAAGCATATGATCAATTCTTGTACCAGTTGCACCAAATAAATATATTTCATCTCCACCTCTTTTAATTGCTTCTATAAGTGCAATTTCTGTATCAGTGAAATCCTTTTCTGGTGCAAATTCCATAACTTCATCTACTTTAATTTTAAGTTTTTCTAAAACTTCTTTACTCATAGAATCAAAATCTCCAAGAAGCACATTAGGGGTGATTTTGTAATTATAAAGACACTCTCCCCCTTTATCTGCAGCTATAATAAAATCATCACATTTAATATACTTACATAAAAGCTTTTTTAAAGGTGGATTTCCTCCACTTACAATTATTACTCTCAATGTGTACTTACCCCCTTAAAGCTTCTATATTTCCCTCTATCTTGCCTTCTCTAAACACTGCTGATCCAGCAACTATTACATTTGCTCCAGCTTCAATGACAGATTTAACATTGTATTGATCAATTCCACCATCAACTTCTATTAATAATGATGGATTCAATTTTTCGCTTAACTCTTTTACCTCTTTAATTTTTTCTAAAGTATATGGTATAAATTTTTGTCCTCCAAATCCTGGATTTACACTCATTATTAATACCATATCTAATTGAGGTATTAAATCTTTTAACACCATGGTTGGAGTACCTGGATTTAAAGAAACTCCAGCTTTTTTACCTTGTGATTTAATATATTGAATTGTTCTGTCTATATGTTTATCTGCTTCATAGTGAACAGTTATAAGATCTGCTCCTGATCCAATAAATTCATCTATGTACTTTGAAGGATTCTCTATCATCAAATGTACATCAAAAACTTTAGTAGTTCTATTTCTTATTGATTTTATTACAGGAAATCCAAATGATATATTCGGTACAAAACATCCATCCATAACATCTATATGTATGAACTCTGCTCCTGCCTTATCTATTCTTTCTATATCTTCTCCTAACTTTGAAAAATCTGCTGATAATATTGATGGTGCAACTTTTACCATTTATTTTTCTCCCCCTCTATTATTTCTTCTAATGTTCTTATATAAAATTGATATCTATATTTATTAATTTTACCGTCTTCAACATCTTCTTTTATAACACATTTAGGCTCTTTATAATGTAAACATCCTCTGTATTTACAACATTCATTATGCTCTTCAAATTCTGGAAAACAATATTTAAGATCTTCTTTGTCCATTAAATCCTTTATTTCTAATGTTGAAAATCCAGGAGTATCTACAATATATCCATTTGCTACATCTATAAGTTCACTATGTCTTGTCGTATGTTTTCCTCTTCCTATCTTTTCACTAACAGTTCCAGTTAACATGTGTTCTTTATTTACAAGATTATTAATTAGCGTTGATTTTCCTGCTCCTGAAGGTCCACACAAGACTGTTATATTTCCATTAATTCTTTCTTTAAGACTTTCTATTCCCAAGCCTTTTTTGGCATTTATGTATAAAACCTCATATCCAATATCATTAATTTTCTTTTTAATGTCTTCCCTTTCTTCTTCAGATACTAAATCTACTTTATTTAAACAAACTATAGCCTCAATATTATTATATTCACATAAGACTAAAAATCTATTTAACAAATCAAAATTTATATCTGGGTTTTTAACTGCAAATACAACAAATGCTAAAGATATATTAGCAACAGCTGGCCTAGTTAATTTAGAAGTTCTTTCACTAATATCTTCAATAACACCTTTTCCATTTTCAATTTTAATAGTAACGTTATCTCCAACCATTGGCTTAATATCTTTATGTCTAAACTTTCCACGTGCTTTACATTCTATTAAATCTTTATCAACTTTTACATAGTAAAATCCAGCTATTCCTTTTATTATTTTTCCTTTCATACATTCCTCCATAATTCAAATTCCTATTTACTATAATAAACAAAATTATATTATAAATTCAACTTTTTTATTAAAAAAAGAGAGGTGGTATTATAACCAGTGCCTCTCCTTTATCATTACTGTGGTTTCTTAGGTGTAATCTGTCCTTGAACAGGCTTATCTTTATTGTTACTATCTACTGGTGGAGTAGGTTCATTAGGATTAGTTGGTGGAGTAGTTCCTGGGGTATTAGGTGTAGTTCCTCCTGGAGTATTAGGTGTAGTAGTTCCTGGAGTTTCCTCTGGTTTTACAACTGGATTCTCTTTAGGTTTTACATATTTTCCCACTGTAATATTAACAGTGGTACCTTGTTCCACTTTACTATTGCCATCAATAGATTGGGCTAATACCTTACCATCTTCCGCTTCATTTTCAGTTACTTTTTCTACTGTTGAAACTCTTAATCTAGCCTTTTCCAATCCAGTTTTTGCTTCATCTGAACTTAATCCTGTTACATTAGGAACAGTTGATAATCTAATTTGAGGTCCTTTACTTACAACTACTGTAATCTTTGTAGATGTAGTTATTTCTGCATCTGCATTTGGTTGTTGTTTTATTATTTGTCCCTTTGATATATCATCATTATATTCTTCTGTACTACTATCTATTTTTAATTTAAGTGACTCTAATTTCTTTTTAGCTGTATCTAGATCATCTTCTCGTAAGTCAGGCATTTTAAGTTTTGTTTCTCCAGAACTTACAATAACTCTAACCTTGCTTTTTGTCTTAACCTTAGTTCCAGCTTTTGGGTCTATTTCAAGAATTGTACCCTCTGGTTTATCACTCTTATCAGTACCCGCTTCTACTAAAACTAAATCTATATTGGTAAGTTTAGTTTTTGCATCTTCTATAGTACTCCCTACTATATCTGGTATTTCTACTTCTTTTCCAATACCTGTGGCACTGAAAAATGTAACTATACCAACTACTAAAGCTATTAAAAGAACTACTCCTCCAATTGCTATTATAAGTTTCATAGCCTTTTTATTATTAACACTCTTTTTTGGTGCTTCTTCGTCATCATAATCATACTCTTCGTCATCATAATCATCATCATAAAACTCTGACTCTTCATTTTTAGAATCTTTCTTACTAGACTGCTTTGATATCTCTTCAGTTACTGCCGACATTATTATTGTATGTTGATCATCAACCACTTTATCTATAATTGCATTTGGATTTTCCTTTATTTTTTGAAGATCTTTTATAACTTCTTTTGCGCTTTGATATCTTTTATTAGGATCCTTTTCCATACACTTTAATATTAATTTATTCAAACTATCTGGTATTTTAGAATTAAGACTTTTGGGTGACACCGCTTCTTCTTGTAAATGTTTTAAAGCTATAGTTACTGCAGTATCAGCTTCAAACGGTAATGCTCCTGTAACCATTTCATATAATACAACTCCTAATGAATATAAATCAGTTCTGCAGTCTATAAAGCTTCCCTTGGCTTGTTCTGGAGAAAGATAATGAGCTGAACCCATTATTGTACTAGTATTAGTAATGGTAGCTGAGGAGGTTGATTTGGCTATTCCAAAATCAGTTACTTTTATTGCACCATTTTCAGACACTAAAATATTTTGTGGTTTAACATCTCTATGAATTATTTTATTTCTATGAGCACAATCTAAAGCTTTAGCTATTTGAATAGCTGTAGATATAGCAATTTCATAATTCATTTTACCTGAGCTATTAATCACATCTTTTAATGTCTTTCCTTGTACTAATTCCATAACAATATAGTTTATATCTTCTTGTGTACCTACATCTAATATGTTTACTATATTATTATCAGATAAAGTTGCAATTGCAGTTGCTTCGCCTTTAAACTTTTGAACAATTTCAGAATTATTACAAAATTCTTTTTTAAGAATTTTAACTGCAACAAGCCTATTTAATTTATTACATCTTGCTTTAAAAACTTCAGACATTCCACCTTCTCCTATTTTTTCAAGCAATTCATATCTATTACCAAGTATAATACCATTCATACTACATCTCTCCTCCAAACAGCAATACTGTTATGTTATCTCTGCCACCTTTTTCTTTTGCCAAACTTACTAACCTTTTAGCTGCATTAATATAGTTATTTTCTTCTTTAATTATGGATAATATTTCTTCATTTGTTAGTTCGTTTGTCAATCCATCTGAGCATAGTATATATATATCATAATCATTATTTTTCAACTCAAAAATATCCACATTAACACTTCTACTAGTTCCAAGAGCCCTAGTTATAATATTCTTTTTAGGATGATTTACTGCATCTTTTTCTGTTATACTCCCAGAATCAACCAATTCTTGTACCAAAGAATGATCTTTCGTAATTTTTTTAATCTCTCCATTTTTTATTGCTAAACAAGAACTATCTCCAACATTTGCAACTTGAATAAAATCCTTAGTTATTAAACAAGCAGTGACTGTAGTACCCATTCCATTCAAAGTTTCATTTGTTTTTGAGTATTCAAATACTATTTCATTTGATTTTTGAATAGCTACTTCAATCAATTCTTCTTTTGTTGTAGAAAAAAATTCCTCACCTACGCATTTTATAATTTGTTCCGCTGCCATTTTGCTGGCAATTTCACCAGCATTATGTCCACCCATACCATCTGTTACTACGTATATCTTAAATTCATCTTTTTCTAAATAAATAGCAAAATCCTCATTTAAAGTTCTTTTTAATCCTACATCACTAACTAAGCCAACCATATTATTCTCCCCCTATCTTTTGGGTATCTATATAACTTCGTCTAAGTTGTCCACATGCTGCATTAATGTCACTTCCCATTTCCCTTCTAACAGTTACTTCTATACCTAGACTTTTTAATATATCAGAAAAATCTTTTATTGATTCCTTAGATGATCTCTTATATGAGCTTTCCTTTATTTCATTTATTGGTATTAAATTAACATGACATAGCATTCCTTTTAATAACTTGCTCAATGCTTTAGCGTCTTCTTTTGTATCATTAATACCTTTTACAAGTGCATATTCAAAAGTAACTCTTCTATTAGTTTTTTCAATAAAATAACGACACGAAGTCAAAACTTCTTCAATATTATACTTATTAGCTATAGGCATAATTTCTTTTCTTTTTTCATCACTAAATGCATGAAGTGATATAGCAAGTGTAACACTAAAATCTTTATCTGCAAGTTCATATATTTTAGGTACAATCCCACATGTAGATAACGTTATATGTCTTTGACCAATGTTTAATCCATATTCTGCAGAAACTACTTCTAAAAATTTTATAACATTATCATAGTTATCTAAAGGTTCTCCACTACCCATTAAAACAACATTTGAAATTCTTTCTCCAATATAATCTTGAACAACAATTATTTCTGATAATATTTCACCACTTGTCAAGTTTCTAACTCTACCTTCAATTGTTGATGCACAAAATTTACATCCCATTCTACAACCAACTTGTGTTGATATACATATAGAGTTTCCATGCTTATATCTCATTAATACACTTTCTATTAAATTACCATCTGAAAATTCCAGAAGAAACTTTTCAGTACCATCAATTTCAGACTTATATATTTCTTCAATTTTAGGTAATTCAATTTTAAAATTCTCCTCAAGCTTTTGGGTTAAAGATTTAGGTATATTTTTCATACCATTAAAATCTTTAACTCCTTTATATATCCATGAGATTACTTGTTTTGCCCTAAATGAACTTTCACCATTTTCTTTCATCCATAACATAAGTTCTTCTAACGTATAATCTAACAAATTTTTCATTTATTCACCTACTATTATTGCTTTTCTAGTTTTGCAACAAAAAATCCATCCATATTTTCATTAGGCATAATAGTCAAATATCCCTCTTTATTGTATACTAGATTATCTTCCTTACCAATGAAAATCTTCTTTATTTTACAGTCTTTATGTGTATTTAAAAACCATTCTATATTTTCTTCATTTTCTTCTTTATTAAGTGTGCATGTTGAATATATCATAATTCCACCAGTTTTTAAATATTCCCATGCATTTTTCATAATATCCCTTTGAATTGGAATAATCTCTCTTAAATCCGTTCTTTTTTTATTCCATTTTATCTCAGGTTTTTTTCTTATTATTCCAACACCTGAACATGGGACATCTATTAACACTCTATCTGCATATGCAACTAGGTTAGCATTTAATTTGGTTGCATCACCTAATTCAAGTTTTACATTTGTAAGACCTAATCTCTCACAATTTTCTTTTATTAATCCTAGTTTAGACTCATGTATATCAAAAGCTGATACTTCACCAGTATTTTCTAATATTTCAGCTATATGAGTTGTCTTTCCTCCTGGTGCACTGCATAAATCTAATACTTTCATATTAGGTTCTAGTTCAAGTAAAGGCGCAACTAACATAGCACTTTCATCTTGCACAGTAACCTTACCTTCCTTAAATAAAGGATTATCTTGTATTGAACTACCACCTTTAATTGAAATAGCTTCTGGACAAACAAATCCATCTTCAACTGAATATCCCATTTCAACTAATTCATCAAAAACTTCATCATAATGACATTTAACATTATTTACTCTTACACTAACCTTTGGAGTTTGATTTAATCCAGACATAATTTTTTTTGCTATATCTTCTCCATATTGCTTAATTAAAAGTCTTATCATCCAAGGTTCAAATGAAAATTTATATGCATATTCATCAATCTTATTACCAGGAACTTTAATATCATCTGGATTTTTAGTATAATTTCTTAGTATGCCATTTACAAGTTTAGATGCATCTTCAGATATTTTCTTTGCATCATCTACTGCTTCATTACAAGCTGCATAGCTTGGTATCTTATCTAAAAAAGCCATTTGATATATAGCTACTCTTAGAATATTTAAAACTTCATCATCCATAAATTTAATGTCTCTTACAAAATTTGAAATTATAATATCTAATGTTTTCTTTCTTCTTAAAACACCATATACAATTTCTGTTAACAATGATTTATCCTTATCTGCTAAATCTGCATCATTTAATTCTTTTGAAAGAACTATATTAGAATATGCTCCTTCATTTATAACTCTTCTTAATACTTTTACTGCTAAATTTCTACAATTCATATACTACCTCTTTTACTTTAATCTTTTTTTGCTTTAATCTCTATTACTAATTGCAATAAGTCTAATTAATTGTGATATTGCCATTAATGCTGCTGCTACATAAGTCATAGCTGCTGCATCTAAAACTTTAGCTGCTCCCTTTACTTCATCTGCATATAAAATATTTCTAGATTTCAATACGTTTAGAGCTCTAGTTGAAGCATTAAATTCAACCGGCAATGTGATTAATTGAAAAATTACAGCGCCCGAAAATAATACTATTCCTAAAGTAACCAATCCCTTAAGTCCCATTAATATTCCTGCCAGAAACAAAATCCATGAAAAACTTGAACTAAAATTAACAACAGGTACAATTGAATTTCTTATTACTAAAGGTTTATACGTTTCTTTATGTTGTATCGCATGCCCTACTTCATGTGCTGCAATACCAGCGGCTGCTATAGTTTGACCTGAATATACTTCTGGTGATAATCTAAGAATTCTGCTTGATGGATCATAGTGATCACCCAATTTAGTGTTTACCAATTCTATTGGTACATCCCAAAGACCTGCTTCATCTAATATCATTCTAGCTATCTGCTGTCCGCTATAACCATTCATTGTTCTTACTTTACTATACTTAGTATAAGCAGAATTAACTTTAGTTTGTGCCCAAAAAGCAATTATCATTGCAGGAATTAATATTATCATCGTAGAATCAAAAAACATAATATATTACTCCTATTCTCCTAAAATTATATTCTTATCTATGCTATGACCATTTATATATTGTTCTATAGTAAGTGGTTTTCCGTTAGGAAACTGAACTTTTTCTATAACAAGTATATTTTCTTTACAAGCAACACTTATACCTTCTTTACTTACGTCAATTATAGTACCAGGCTTCATAGAACTTTGTTCCTCTAAAACCGTAGTTTTATATATCTTCATTCTTTCGCCTTTATATTCAGTATAAGCAATTGGCCAAGGATTTAAACCTCTAACAAGATTATTAACATCATATGCATTTTCTGTCCAATTTATATGTGCTAATTCTTTATTAAGCATCTTTGCATAAAAAGTATCTTCTTCTTGTTTTATTGGATTTATTTCACCCTTATACAATCCTTCTATTGTTTTAATTAAAAGATCTGCTCCTCTTATCATTAAAATATCATGTAATTCTCCAGATGTCATATCTTTAGTTATTTTAATTTCATCCTTAAGTAGCATATCCCCAGTATCTAATCCTACGTCCATAAGCATAGTCGTATTACCTGAAACTTTTTCACCTTTTATTATTGCCCAATTTAATGGTGCTGCACCTCTATACATAGGAAGCAGTGATGCATGAAGATTTATACATCCAAACTTTGGTATATCTAATACTTCTTTAGTCAAAATTTGGCCAAACGCTACTACAATAATAAAGTCTGGATTTATTTCTTTTAGTTTATCAATTAAACCCCTATCATCTTTAAGCTTTATAGGTTGATATACTGGAATATTATGCTTTAAAGCTTCTTCCTTAACAGAAGAATATGCCATCTTTTTTCCTCTACCTTTAGGTTTATCTGGTTGAGTGAGTATAGCTTTAACTTCATGTTCCTCTATCAATTTTTTTAAAGATGGAACTGCAAAATCCGGAGTACCCATAAATACTAAATTCATTTATTAGCTCCTCCCGTTTTTCTTAGCTCTATCTGTAAATAAAGTTCCATTTAAGTGATCATATTCATGACATATAGCTCTTGCTAAAAGTTCTTCAGCTTCTATTTCAAATTCTTCGCCTTTTTCATTCAAAGCTCTAGCTTTAACATAATTTGGTCTTTTTACTTCTGCAGTTTCACCTGGTAAGCTTAAGCATCCTTCTTCGTCTATTTGTGTTCCTTCAGTTTCTAGTATTTCAGCATTTATAAATACTAGTGGACCTTCTCCAATATCTATAATAAATAATCTTTTTAATATCCCAACTTGTGGTGCTGCAAGACCAACTCCATCTAAATCATACATTGTTTCTTTCATATCATTAATTAAAGTTAATAATCTTCCATCTATATTATCAACTTCTCTACATTTCTTTCTTAATATTGGATCTCCAAATTTTCTTACATTTCTTAATGCCATGTTACTCATTCCCCCTACGTCATATTATTTGGGTTTATATCAATACTAACCCTTATTTCATTATATACACTCTTATTTAATAGATAAACCCTATCTTTTACTTTTTTGCTAAAATCATCACTTATATTCCCTTTTATAATTATCTGCCACCTATAATTATCCTTTAATTTGGTAATTATACAAGGTACTGGTCCTAATAATGTTAAATTCATTCCTGTGATTAATTCTTCCAACTTTTCTTCCAAATTATACATGAATTTTTTTAGTTTTTCTTCAAATTTTGAGGAAACATTAATTAATAGTATCTTAGCAAATGGTGGATTATTCATAATATTTCTAAGTGTAATCTCTTCTTTAAATAAAGAGTCATAATCTTCTTTTCTTGCATATTCAAGACTATAATGATTTGGATTGTACGTTTGCACAATTACATTTCCTTCTTTTTCGCCTCTACCCGCTCTTCCTGCAACTTGAGTAATTATTTGAAAAGTTCTCTCTCCAGATCTATAATCAGGAATGTTCATTGATATATCAGCAGCTAATACTCCAACTAGTGTTACATTTGGAAAATCTAATCCTTTAGCAATCATTTGAGTTCCAATTAAAATATCTCCTTCTCCATTTTTAAAAGCATTATAAATAGATTCATGAGAATTTTTATGTCTTGTTGTATCTACATCCATCCTTAGCACATTAGCTTTTGGAAAATACCTTTTAACTTCTAGTTCAACTCTTTCAGTACCTGCTCCAAAAAATTTAACATATTTGCTTTTACATTTGGGACATGTTTTACTTACTTTTTCTGCTCTCCCACAATAATGGCATATTAAATATCCATTTTTATGATATGTCATTGAAACATCACATTCTGGACATTTAAATACATATCCACAACTTCTACATGATATAAATGTGGAAAATCCTCTTCTATTTAAAAACAAAATTATCTGGTTCTTATCTTTTAAATTCTGTTCAATTGAAGAATAAAGTTTTCTACTGAATAAAGAAAGATTGTTTGCCTTTAATTCTTCTCTCATATCTATTATATCAAATTTAGGCATATTCCTCTTGTTTACTCTTTTAGTCATTTCTATCAACTTATATTTTCCTTTTAAAGATTTGTAGTAGCTTTCAACGCTAGGAGTTGCAGAACCTAATATTAACTTACATGCTTTTATATCACTTATAAATTCACCTACCTCAATTGTATGATACTTAGGATTTTGTTCAGATTTATAAGTTGTTTCATGCTCTTCATCAATTATAATTAATCCCAAATCTTGCATAGGTAGAAAAATAGCACTTCTAGCTCCTATAACTAATTTTGCTTTCCCTTGTTTAATCCTATACCACTCATCAAATCTTTCACCTTCTGAAAGTCTACTATGAAAAAGTGCTATATCATCCCCAAATCTTCCTTTAAATCTTTCAATCATTTGAGGAGTTAATGATATTTCCGGGACTAAAACTATACAACTCTTACCAGACTTTAAAGTTTCTTGAACTAAGTTCATATATACTTCTGTTTTCCCTGAACCAGTAACCCCTTTTATTAAATATTTTAACTCTTTACCCTTTAAAATTATATCCAATGCATTACTTTGCTCTTGTGTTAATACTTTAGGTATATCATCATTATAGTGACGAATATTATATCGAAATACTACTTTTTCTTCTGACTTTAAAAATCCTTTTTCTATCAACTTATTTAAAGAATAAAGTGAAAATCCTTTTTCCTTAATTAACTGACTTTTCGTAAATACGCCTTCATTCAAAGATACAAACTTATAAAGATTTATGTAATTTTCTTTTTTTAACTTTTCTTCATCTAACTGTTGTGCTGTAAATATCACACTTTTCTTTTTATTTTTCAGGCCTTTCATAATTCCAACTGGAATCAAAAGTCTTATAGCATCGATAAATTTACAAAGGTATTTAGATTTTAAAAATTTAATAAGTTTAATATCATCATTAGTTAATATAGGATAATCATCACATATAGTAATAATACTTTTAATTTTATATTTAAAATCTATTTCTTCTGTTAAAATTGAAAATACAAAACCTTCAACACCTCTATTGGATTTTCCAAATGGTACTTTAACCCTAAATCCAACATTAATTTTGTCAACAAGTTCATCTGGAATCCTATAAGTAAAAGGTCTATCTACCTCATTTGCATCACTGTTTATAATTATTTCAGCATAAATGCTCATATAAATTCACCCTTTTTTAAGACGCATTTTTTTGTTGTTTATAAGGCATCTTCAAAAAATAACTAGTTTGTATACTAGTTTATTTTGCGCCTTACTTTGTAAGGTGAAATTTACTGATAGTACCAACTATCAGTAACCTTCCTCTCCTCATCTTGCACAAAATATACATCGCATATTGGACTGTTATTTTTTTAGATGCCTAAGAAGAAAGCGCAAATTTAGCGCTTTCCAACAATAATATCAAATAAATTACTTGCAATATCACTCTTGCTCATTTTATCTAATTTAATTTGCTTACCTTCTTTAGATAAAATAATTACTTTATTATCTTCTGATGCAAATCCAGTATCATTGCTTGTTATGTCATTTGCTACAATATAGTCCAAATTTTTCTTTTTAAGTTTTCTTTGTGCATTCTCTTTTAAATCTTGACTTTCTGCAGCAAATCCAACCAAAATTTGCTTTTCTTTTTTACTACCTAATTCCATAAGAATATCACTATCTCTTGAAAAAGCTAATTCTAAATCTCCATCACTTTTTTTTATTTTATGAGCACTATATTCTCTGATCTTATAATCAGCAACAGCTGCTGACTTTATCACAATATCAGCTTCGTTGAAATGTTTAATTACTTCCTCTTTCATTTCCTCATTAGTTGAAATTCTAATAAACTCAACATTACTTGGTATTTCTAATGAAGTAGGACCAGATATTAATGTTACTTTAGCGCCTCTATTTCTAGCTTCTTTAGCTATAGCATACCCCATCTTGCCACTTGATCTATTAGTAATAAATCTAACAGGATCAATTGGTGAAATAGTAGGTCCTGCTGTAACTAAAACATTCTTATTAATCAAATCCTTTGGAATAAATTCTGATAAAATCCTATCTACTATTACTTCAGGCCTTTCAAGTTTACCTTTTCCAATAGAACCACAAGCAAGTCTTCCTGCTGCTGGTTCTATAAATTCATATCCGAAACTTTTAAGTTTCTCTATATTTTTTTGAACTATAGGATTATTATACATATTTGTATTCATGGCAGGAGCAAAAATTACCTTTGCATTTGTTGCCATAATTGTTGTTGAAAGCATATCATCAGCTATCCCATTTGCAACTTTACCTATTATATTAGCAGTCGCTGGCGCTACTAAAAATACGTCTGCTTTTTCTGCTAAACTTATATGTTGAATTTCCCAAGCTTTAGGTTCAGAAAACATGTCACATGTTACCATATTCTGACTAAGAGCTTGAAATGAAAGAGGTGTGACAAATTCAGTAGCTGACTTTGTCATAATAACCCTAACTTCAATATCTTTTTTTCTAAGTAAGCTTATTATCTCTAGTGCTTTATAAACAGCAATACCCCCGCTTACTCCTAATACAACACATCTTTTCATTATTATTACATTCTTTCGTCTTCATTTTCATATTTAACTGCATCTTTATCTACTTCATTTATAGCTATTGTTAAAGGCTTATTTGAATCTATATCAATTAAAGGTTCTGCACCTTCAATTATTTCTCTAGCTCTTTTTGAAGTTAAAATTACTAAGGAATATCTGTCCTCAACCTTTGTTAATAAGTCTACTATTGATGGATTAATCATAGAGTTGTTCATGTATTAAGTCCTCCTTTGAATCTAATATACTATGTTTTAGTCTATCTACCCTACATTTTTCAGCTGATATTATAGCTTCTAACTTTTCTACTGCAACATCAACTTTATCATTTACTACTGCGTAATTATATTTAGAAACAAAATTTATTTCTTTATATGCAGATTTAAATCTTTTCATAAGTGATTCAGGAGTTTCACTCCCTCTTTTTATAATTCTTTGTTTTAATTCTTCCATTGATGGTGGAAGAATAAATATAAATACTCCTTCTTCTGTGTTTTCTTTTACTTTTAAAGCACCTTGTATATCTATTTCTAAAATGACATCATTACCATTTTCTAATGTTTCTTCAACATTAGACTTAGGCGTTCCATAATAGTTGCCATACACTTCTGCATTTTCTAAAAAATCATTTTCATCTATTCTTTTTTCAAATTCTTCTCTTGTTAAAAAATAATAATTAACTCCGTCTATTTCTCCGTTTCTTGGACATCTTGTTGTTGCAGAAACTGATAAAGATAAATCTTTATTATTTTTAAGTAATTCCTTACATATGGTACCTTTCCCAGCACCTGAAGGACCTGATATAACAATTAATAAACCTCTTTTTTTGTTGTTCATTATTCATCAACCTCATCAACGACATCATCTTTTGTAGCTAATCTATGTGCTACAGTTTCAGGTTGAACTGCTGATAAAATAACATGATCGCTATCTGTTATTATAACTGCTCTTGTTCTTCTTCCATAAGTAGCATCTATTAACATACCTCTATCTCTAGCTTCTTGAATTATTCTTTTAATTGGTGCTGATTCTGGACTTACAATAGCAACCAATCTATTTGCAGAAACTATATTACCGAAACCTATGTTTATCAATTTTATTCCCATGCTTCTCCTCCTAATTACTCAATATTTTGAACTTGTTCTCTTATCTTTTCAATTATATCTTTTATATTTATTACTTTATTGGTCATTTCTATATTTGTTGACTTTGATCCTATTGTATTAGCTTCTCTATTCATTTCTTGAATTATAAAGTCCAATTTTCTTCCAACTGGTTCTTCTAATTCTAAAGTATGCCTTACTTGACTTAAATGACTTCTAAGTCTTACAACTTCCTCATCAACAGCTGCTTTATCGCATAAAATCGCTACTTCTTGTGCTATTCTAGTTTCATCAAGTTCTACACCTGTTAATAGTTCTTTTAATCTTTCTCGAAGTTTTTGTCTGTAATTTTCAGGAATATCATTGGCTATTTCTTCTATTTGTTTAACATATGTTTCTATTCCATTTAATTTTATTAAAATATCACTCTTTAATTTTTCCCCTTCCTTTATTCTCATATCATCCATTGAGTTAAGAGAAGTTTGTATTAAAGGTAATACTTCATTTAAAATTTCATCTAAATTTTCTTCTTTTTCTACTAAAGTAATCACTTCTGGTAATTTTGATATCTTAGTTGTTGTTATATCATCAACTAAATTTAATTGTTCTTGTATCTCTTTTAGACAATTATAATATTGTTTTGCTAGTTCACTATTTAAAACCGGCTCAGCATTTCCTTTAGAATAACTTTTATAATTAATAAAAACATCAACTTTTCCTCTGCTAAGTGTATTATTAATTACTCTTCTTATTTTTTCTTCTAAAGATAACATAGCTTTAGGCATTCTAATATTCACATCTAAGTATCTATGGTTTACACTTTTCATTTCTATTGAAAAACATATTTCTTTACCTTCTTGGCTTTGAGCTCTACCAAAACTTGTCATGCTTCTTATCATTGATTACACCTCCTCTTTAGAAGTTTGCCTTCTTCAATAACATAACTATATAATAATTAAACATTTTAAGTCAATTATCTGTTCATACTTTGTTAACATTTTTTGATTTTTATTATGATAGTATACAATAGATTATGTTCTAAATGGATATTGCTATATAAAATATCAACACTATTTTAAAACATAGCCATAAATTAAAATACTTTTATTTGTACAAAAAAAGTATAAAAATCAACTCAATGTTAATTTCTATACTTTTAAAATTACTTGTTTTTATAAGAAAAATAATTTAAATAAAAATATTACTGCTAAAATTATCATAACCCATGATACTTTTTTCTTATCTTTCTTATTCTTTGCAAAAATTATATTATATATTACGTTAATAAATACATATGATAATACTCCCATAATTAATCCATCACCAATGCTATATGTAAGTGGCATTAATGCAATCGTTAAAAATGCTGGAAGACCTTCTGTTATTTCATTAAAATCTATATTTCTAACTGATCCAAGCATTAAATATCCAACATATATTAATGCTGGTGCAGTTGCACATGATGGAATAGCTATAAATATTGGAGAGAAAAACATAGCAATTAAAAATAATACTCCTACTACAATTGCAGTCCAGCCTGTTCTACCGCCTTCTTCAACACCTGTTGAACTCTCAACATAAACTGTTATCGCTGAAACTCCAAGGCAAGCTCCTACTGTAGTACCAACTGCATCAGCAAGTAATGCTCTGCCTGCATTAGGTACATTTCCATCTTTATCTAGCATTCCTGCTCTTGAACTAACTCCAACTAATGTTCCAACGCTGTCAAAAAAATCTACAAATAAAAATGTAAATACCACAGTAATAAAAGCCATTATATTATCCGGATTAAGTAAATACCCAAAATCTATTTTCCCTGCAACTGGTGCAATACTCTCAAATTTAAATATTCCGTTTGGAATAAAAATTCCAAGTTCTGCTGCAACAGTTGGGTTTATTAATGCATATCCCCACGCCAATAAAGTACTAACTAAAATACCAATTAGCATAGAACCCTTTATTCCTTTTTTATCAAAAACTGCAATTATTAATATACCAATGCAAGTAATCAAAACTGTTGGAAGGGCAAAATGTCCTAAAGTTAAAAAAGTGGCATCACTTTTTACTACCAATTTACTGCCTGTAAAACCTATGAATGCAATAAACAATCCAATTCCTGCTGTAACTGCATATTTCATATTCATTGGAATGGCATTTACAACCCATTCACGAATTTTACATAATGACATTAGAATAAACAAAATACCCTCTACGAATACTGCTGTCAAGGCAATTTCCCATGAAATCCCTTTACCTAAAACTACTGAATAAGCAAAATATGCATTAAGTCCCATACCTGAAGCTAATGCAAAAGGTAAGTTGGCAATTATTCCTACAAGTATTGTAGCGAAAGCTGCTGATAAGCATGTTGCTGTTACAAGTGCACCTTTATCCATACCAGTTTGTCCTAATATATTAGGATTTACAGCTATTATGTATGACATTGTTAAAAAAGTTGTAATACCTGCTATGATTTCTTTTTTAAAATCAACATTTTTATTGGAAAATATTTCTAATATTCTCCCTGACTTTTTTTCTTGTTGCATTTTCTTTCCTCCTAAATCATTCAACTTAAAAAAAGCCACTAAGTATTCATATAGATAACTCATAGTGACTTAAAAATTAATATAGTCGTACTCATAGTCAGATTATTTACGGCATCTGGTAGAAACTCGTGAACCCTATTATCACGATTATATGAGCTATCTGTTTACAACTATTATTATATATTCAAAGTCGAACGTTGTCAACAATAACAGCATTAATCTTCATGTGTTATACGAATGTTACAATGAAATATACGATTTTTATTCACATATATTGTCATCATATATTCCATTTTCAAACATTTCTCTAATATCAGTAATATTATCAGTATAATTTATTGCTATTATTAATTTGATTCTAGCTTTTTGTCCTGCTAACATATCTCCAAATATAGCTCCAAAATTCCTTATATTTTTTCCTCCACCTTCATAACCATAAGATTCAAATACTCTTCCTTCAAAGCATCTTGATACAATAATTACGGGGATATTCCTTTCTATTGCACATTTAATGCCAGAAACCATTGATGGCGGTACATTTCCTCTTCCTAAAGCCTCAATCACTATTCCATCATATCCTTTATCTATAGCAAAATCTATGAAAGATGAGTCCATTCCAGCTGCACATTTAATTAATGCTACATCTTTTTTTACATCTTCAATTTTCATATGTATTGATTCTGGACTATTTCTATAAAAAATGACTTTATTATTATCTACAATACCTATCGGTCCAAAATTAGGTGTACTAAACGCATTTAAGGCCATAGAATTTTCTTTTGTTACTTCTCTTGCACTATGTAACTCTCCATTAAAACATACTAAAACTCCTCTGTTTTTTGCACTACTAGAAATTGCTGTACATATTGATGTAGCTAAATTAAATGGTCCATCATAACCTAATTCATCACTACTTCTCATAGCTCCAGTTACAACTACAGGCTTATCAGTTTTTAAAGTTAAATCTAAAAAATATGCTGTTTCTTCTAATGTATCAGTTCCATGAGTTATGACTACTCCTGATATATCCTCTCTATTTAATAATTCTTGAACTAAATTTGATAGTTCAAGCATTAATTTAGGTGTCATATGTGGTGATGGTAAATTAGAAAAAGTATGATTCTCAATTTCTGCATGGCCTTGAATCCCCGTAACCATAGCCATTATATCTTCTCCGCTTAAGCTTGGAACTGCCGCTTTAATTTTTTCATCTACTTTCATAGAAATAGTTCCACCATTAAATATAACTGCTACCTTTTTCATTATTATTCCCCCGTTTTTATATATTAATCACTCTTAAAAATAATAAATTATTTTCATTAGTATATTCTTCTCGTTATCTTCTTTATACTTATATATTTATCACATAAAAATACTCTTGGTAATCCAAGAGTATAATAAATTATTTTTTTGGCAGGTCGGCGTATCCTGCATCTCTGTTTACTAATTATGCATATGAAATAAAATAACAAGTCAAAGATGTGATGTATATTTTGTCTTAAGATAAGTTCAACTAAATTCATCTGGAGTATAAAACTCCACCTGAAAAATTTCACTTTATGTCAGACAAGGAGATAATGTTAGCTCCTAGCTGAGACTATTAGATAACATTACCGACTCAGTATGACGCAAAATAGACTAGCATACCGACTTATTATTTTTTTGAATATGCCTTATAGCGTATGAGGAGCCTTTTCTCACCTCAAAAAAACTAATTTAAAATCTATTCATGATATACTACATTTCATTTTTTATCATTACAGCTTATCAATCTTCCACTATTTAATCTAGCATTTATTTTAGATTCCGTAATAGGATACATGGTTGCTACATATACATATTGCCCTTCTCTATCAACTTCTAATCCTAAAAGGATGCTATTGTCAATTTTTTTTATTAGCTCAAAAGATCCGCATTCTCCTCTTAGTTTATCTATTCCTATATAATCAGGATTTTTAATTATTTGTTCCATAGTTTCTATTATATTGTGTTTAACTTTTTTTGTGAGTTGTTTCCCATGTTTTTTTATTATATGATTTATAACTCCCGGAGAGGCATAAACAGTTGATGAAAATTCAAATTCTATTAGTTCAGTTATTAAGAACTTTAAATTCCCTACTTTCTTGTAGTTCTTATACGCTCTTCTCATGATATCCCTCATTTATATCCTTTCTTTTATTATATAACATAAAAATATAATTTGCTATGTATTGCATAACAAAATACTTCTTATACTAAATATGTACGAGATAAAAATGAAATTTACGCACATTCAAAAAAATAATAGACCAGTATGTTTGTCTATTTTGCGTCAACTACGTCGGTAAATTCAACTAATAGCTCACTACTAACTAAACTTACCTCCTTGTCTGACACCAAATATACGACGCATCTTTGGCCTATTATTTTCTTTCATGTGCCTTAAAAGTTTCCCTTTTAAACGCCTTAAGTATTATCTATGATTAGTTAAAGTATTATACAAATCAATCCTCCATTACCTTCATTTATAATCTTTTGAAGTGTTTTTTGAATTTTAACTTGTACATCTTCAGGCATTTTATATAATTTATTTTGAAGACCTTCTTTCACAAGAACTTCCAATGATTTTCCAAACATATTACTTTGCCAAAGTAGTGCTGGATCTGTTTCAAACTGTTCAAGTAAGCCTTTAACAAGTTCTTCTGATTCTTTTTCAGAACCCATTATAGGACTTATTTCTGTTTTTATATCACATTTTATAAAATGTAAGCTTGGTGCACTTGCTTTAAGTTTTACTCCATATTTACTGCCTTGCTTAACTATCTCAGGCTCCTCAAACTTCATTTCAGCTAATTGAGGGGCAACTAGTCCGTACCCAGTTTCTTTTACATCATCTAATGCATCCTTAACCTTATCATATTCTGTCTTAGCATGAGTTAAATCTTTAATTATTCCTAAAAGATCACTTTCTGAGTTAACTTCTAAATCACAGATTTCACTAAGTACTTTATAGAATATTCCATCTTTAGGTTTCATAAGTACATTGGCAATACCATTTCCTAAATTTACTTCTCTTATTGAAGCTACTCCCATAAATTCCTTTCCTTCAAAACTATCTAATACAAATTTAACATCTCTTACCTTTGAAACGTCATTGCTCATATCCATAATTATGTCGAAAAAGTCTTTCTTTAACCAGTGATTCCCATCTAATTTTTCTAACCATTCTGGCATATCTATATTAATCTCTTTTATTGGGAACTCTTTAAGTACATATTTAAATAGATCTTCAATATCCTCCTCATTCATGTTATATACATCCATAACCTTGACTGCAACATTATATTTTTCTTCTAACTCCTTCTTTAAAGCTTTAGTTTCTTGAGAATTAGGCCTGTTTGTATTAAGTAAAACAACAAATGGTTTGTTTAATGATTTAAGTTCAGAAATAACTCTCTCTTCTGCTTCTAAATAATCTTCTCGGTCTATTCCTGTAATGCTGCCATCTGTTGTAATTACAAGTCCTATGGTTGAATGATCTTTTATAACCTTTCTAGTACCTATTTCAGCTGCATCTTCAAAAGGAATTTCATACTCATACCATGGTGTATGTACCATCTTACTTTCTTCTCCTTCTAAATATCCTAATGCACTTTTTACAATATATCCTACACAATCAACCATTCTAACCTTAAACTTAATCTCATCCCCCAAATTAATTTCAACTGCTTCATTAGGTACAAATTTAGGTTCTGTTGTATGGATACTTTTTCCTGATCCACTTTGTGGGAGCTCATCTTTTGCCCTTTCTTTCTTATAAGTATTATCAATCTTTGGTATTACCATAAGGTCCATAAATTTTTTAATAAAAGTAGATTTTCCTGTTCTTACAGGCCCAACTACTCCTACATATATGTCCCCTTGAGTTCTTTCAGCTATATCTTTGTATATGTTAAAGCTGTCCACGTGATCCCCTCCTATATTCTTTTTACCAATATATATATATTCGATCACAGTAAAAAATATACAACTTATAATAAATAATAATAAATTTAAAAATAATAAAAGTCCTAAAAAGAACTCCTTACACATGTATATGGTGTAATAATTCTTTTTAGGACTAAGGCACATTCAAAAAAATAATAGACCAGTATGCTTGTCTATTTTGTGTCATACTTTGTCAGCAAATTCAGCTAATAGCTTGCTATTAACTGAACTTGCCTCCCTTGTATGACACAAAATATCCAGCGCATCTTTGGCCTATATTTTCTTTCATGTGCCTAATATTAAAATATTTCACTTTTTTTATCTCTGAGCATAAGCTCTTCAACACCTTGTTTTGGATTTTTATCTTCAAATAAAACCTTATATAACATATCTGTTATAGGCATTGATATATTTATCTTTTCCTTCAATTCATAAAAGGCTTTACATGCCTTCACACCCTCTACTACCATGCCGACTTCATCAAGAACTTTATCAACAGACAATCCTTGCCCTATCAATAGTCCAGCTCTTCTATTTCTAGAATGCATAGAGGTGCATGTTACTATTAAATCTCCCATACCAGTTAGTCCATAAAAGGTTTCAGCCTTACCTCCAAGATGGATACCAACTCTTGAAATCTCTTTCATCCCACGTGTCATTAAAGCAGCTTTTGTATTATCTCCATACCCTATTCCATCTAATACTCCTGCAGCTAGTGCAATTATATTTTTTATAGCTCCTCCGATTTCAACACCTATTATATCGTCATTAGTATACACTCTAAAAGATGATGTCATAAATAAATTTTGAACTTCACTTGCATATTCCATCTTTTCAGAAGATGCTACTAATGCAGTAGGGAGTTCTAACGCTACTTCTTCAGCATGACTTGGTCCAGATAATATTACTACCGGATTATCTAATTCTTCTTTTATTACAACTGACAATCTTTTATCAGTATGCTCCTCAATTCCTTTAGCAATAGAAATTATCGGGATATTATCCGGTATTTTTCCTTTTAATTGCTTTGAAACACTTCTTATCACATGAGAAGGTACTGCTAAAACTACATAATCAGCATCTTTAACAGCTTCTTCAATATCATTAAATGCCGTGACTTCTTCTAAAATTGTTAAATTTTTAATAAATTTATCATTTTTTCTATTTATATTTATATCATTAACAACATTTATACTTCTATCATATATACTTACAATATTATTTTTCTTTGCAAGTAATATAGCTAAGGCAGTTCCAAAGCTACCTCCGCCTAAAAAAGTCACTTTACTCATCTTTATTCCTTCCTTTGTCTATATTCTATTTGTATACCTGTTCCTTTAAAATCAAAGCTATCCCTTAATTGATTTTCTAAATATCTTTCATATGAAAAATGACTTGCATTAGAATCATTTACGAAAAATACAAACTTAGGTGGCTTTGTTGCAACTTGTGTTGCATAATATATCTTCATTCTCTTAAGTCCAACTGTAGGTGGCTCTTTCATAAGTATAGCTCTACTTATTACATCATTTAGTATACCTGTTGAAACTCTCTTGTTATAATTGTCATAACATCCTTTTGCTATTTCTAATACCTTATGAGTTCTTTGACCAGTTAATGCTGAAATAAATAGGTATTGAGCATAGCCTAAGAATTTTAAATTACCTTGTAATTCTTTTTTGAATTTATCTAAAGTCTTATCATCTTTCTCAACAAGATCCCATTTGTTAACAATAACCATTATAGCTTTGTTTAATTCATGAGCATATCCGATTATCTTTTCATCTTGTTCTGTAACTCCTTCTTGAGCATCTACCATAAGTATACAAACATCCGCTCTTTCAATTGCAGTATAAGTTCTTATAACACTATATCTTTCTATCTCTTCTTTTACTTTACTTTTTCTTCTAAGGCCTGCTGTATCTACTAAAATAAATTTTCCTTGATCTGTTTCTAAGTAGCTATCTATAGAATCTCTTGTTGTTCCTGCCACTTCAGAAACAATTACTCTTTCTTCTCCTAATAGCTTATTAATTAAAGATGATTTTCCTACGTTAGGCTTTCCTACCATAGCTATTCTTATATATTCATCATCTTCATTATCAGCAGCAACTCTATCAAAATGTTCAACTACTCTATCTAACATATCTCCAAGTGCTAAACCTTGAGTTGCTGATATTGTTATAGGATCACCAATTCCTAAATTATAAAATTCCCAAATATTTTCTTCATATTTTAAAGAATCAATTTTATTTACAACTAGTACTACTGGTTTTTTACTTTTTCTCAACATATTTGCTACTTCTTCATCTGCTGCAGTTAATCCTTCTTTACCATCAACTATAAATACTATAACATCCGCTGTTTCAATAGCAATATTTGCTTGCCTTCTCATTTGCTTTACTATAATATCATCTCTTTCAGGCTCAATTCCACCTGTATCAATTATCGTAAAATTATAATTTAACCATTCTGCTTCCGCATAAACTCTATCTCTTGTTACACCTGGTGTATCTTGTACTATTGAAATTCTTTTACCTGCTAATTTATTAAATAATGTTGACTTTCCAACATTAGGTCTTCCAACTATGGCAACTATCGGCTTTCCCATTAAATCTCCTCCTTATACTCATTGAGTATCTTAATTAAATCTTCTCCTGTATAATCTGTAACTATAACTCTCACATCTAAAGCATCTTCAATGTCTCTAATTTTAGTATCATCTAGCATAATTCTTTCATTAGAATCTGCTAATTCATATCCTTTTCTAAACATATTGTCAGCCATCAATAAATATTTACTATTTATTTTGCCCTTTAATTGATCTATTATATCAGTTCCAGTTAAAAGTCCAGTTATTGTTATTGTCTCTCCAAAATAATTATTTTTTATGTTATAAACATCTAATTTAATATTTGGATTCTTTTTTAAAATTTTATTTCTAGCTTCTAAAATTTGATTATATGCTAAAGCACCTGTTGCAATTGAAAAACTGCCTTTCATATTTTCATCTAAATCTTCTAATGTATCATCTATTACATCTTTAAAGTATCTTACAATACCTACTCCGTCTTCTAATTGTTCGTAACCATTATAAAATTCTTCACTTGGAATTTCCTTTTCTGAGACTATGTAAAATTCATCAGACAATCTAACGAAAGGTTCATTAACTTCTTTAATATATCTGTCTTGAAGTTTTTTTATTAGCTCAATTTCTTTACCTGCCTGTTCCTTCGTAAATGTGTTTACATGTTTAAGATTTTCTCTAAATTTAGTTATTCCTATTGGTACAACTGCAACTGTTGCAACTTGAGGATATAAAGTATATAAATCTTCTATAGTTCTAACTAATTCTTCTCCATTATTTATTCCTGGTATACATACTATTTGAGTATTTATTGTAATTCCGGCTTTCACTAGTTTCTCAAGTCTAGTAAAGATATTACCAGCAAATCTGTTATTTAACATTTGAACTCTAAGTTCTGGATTAGTTGTATGTACTGAAACATTTATTGGACTTATTTGATATCTTATTATTCTATCAATGTCCGCTTCTTTCATATTGGTTAATGTAACAAAATTACCTTGTAAAAAAGATAATCTAGAATCATCATCTTTAAAATATAAGGTATCTCTCATTCCTTTTGGTAATTGATCGATAAAACAAAATATACATTTATTACTGCAGCTTTTGGCTTTATCCATTATGCCTCCGCCAAATTCAATTCCTATATCTTCTCCATATTCCTTTTCAACTTCTATTTCCCAAAGTTCACCGCTAACTTTTTCAATTTCTAGAAGTATTTCTTCATCTGCAGCTAAAAATTTATAATCTATAATATCATCTATTGGATTATTGTTAATAGATATTAAACTATCGTTTTCCTCTATACCAACTTCATCCGCAATGCTACCCTCAATTACCTTTGTTATAATATTTTTCATCATTTCACTCCTAATTATAACATACTATCCTTGTTATATTAACCTAACATCGTGTTTTAGTCAATAAAGCTAGTTATATTAAGTTACTGTAAATAACATATACAGTTGTTTTTTATATAGCTAATACTAAAAATAGAGCTATGATTGCAGAAGATGCATATTAGTAAGTGAATGGAATTTCATTATTTTTCAGATAGAATTTGGCACTGTTTAAGCCTTCAGGCGAGTTTACCTAGAATTCTACTTAAAAAATGATAAAAACTCTTCACGAAGCTAATCTTCGTATCTGTAGTCAATCATACCTCTATTTCTTTATGTGCAATCTTTATTTTCAGATATCACGTTAAACTTGCTATTCATTTAGATCCACATATTTCCCATTTTTCGAAAATATGGTCCATTCACAAATATTCGTTACATGATCTGCAATTCTTTCTAAATACTTTATTGCAAATAATAATTGAGTTCCTTGATGAATTAAATCTTCATTTTGTTTAATTTGATCTAGTAATATTCCAAATAACGATTCATATGATGCATCTACTGAATCATCCATTTTGCAAACTTTATATGCAAATTCTTCATCATCTTTAATATAAGCATCTATAGATAAGCTTATCATACTTCTAACCTTTTTTTCCATCTCCCATAGCTCACCTAAATTTTCTTTAAATGCAGTTTCATCTAATCTTTTAGTAATCTTACATATATCAACTGCATGATCTGCCATTCTCTCTAAATCTGTTACAATTTTAGATGCAGTAAATACTTTTCTCAAATCTGTTGCTACCGGTTGTTCTGTTGCAATAAACTTAATACAGTCCTCTTCAATTATTTTTTGAAGATTATCTACTTTGTCATCGCCCTTAATAACTCTATCTGCCATTTCTAAATCATGGCTCTTTAATGCAATCATACTTTCATATATTTGTTTTTCCACTAAACTTGTCATCTTTAATAACTCTCTATTTATTTCTTTTACCCTTGTATCTTGAGATCCTCTTGTCATTAATTCTCCTCCCTTATTTTAACCAAATCTACCAGTTATATAATCTTCTGTTCTTTTATCTCTTGGCTTATAGAAAATATTTTCTGTTTTTCCATACTCTATTACTTCACCATTTAAGAAAAAAGCTGTTTTATCTGCTATTCTTCCTGCTTGTTGCATATTATGAGTTACTATTATTACTGTATAATCTTTTTTTAGATCGTCAATTAATTCTTCAGTTTTATTTGTTGATATAGGATCTAGTGCCGATGTCGGTTCATCCATTAATATAACTTCTGGTGACACCGCTAAAGTTCTTGCAATACATAGCCTTTGTTGTTGTCCCCCTGAAAGTCGAAGTGCGCTTTGTTTTAACCTATCTTTAGTTTCATCCCAAAGAGCAGCTCCTTTTAAACTTTCTTCAACAAGTTTATCCAAAACTTTTTTATCTTTCATTCCATGAATTCTAGGTCCATAAGCTATATTATCATAAATAGACATTGGAAATGGATTTGGTCTTTGAAATACCATGCCTACTCTTTTTCTTAAATATATCTCATCATAATCTTTGTATATATCCTTGCCTTCAAAAATTACTTCTCCAGTTATCTTAACTATTTCAATCAAGTCATTCATTCTATTTAAAGTTCTTAAAAAAGTTGACTTTCCACATCCTGAAGGTCCAATTAATGCTGTTACCTCATTTTTATTTATATTTATATTTATATTTTTAAGTGCTTGATTATCTCCATAATATAAATTTAAATCCTTAGTTTCTATAATACTCATGTTTTATAAACCTCCTACTTCCCGCCGTAAGATCTCATTAATCTATTTCCTAATAATCTTGCTATTATATTAAACAAAAGAACTGCAATTATTAATACTGCTGATGTTCCATTTGCAATTTGTACTGCATCAATAACAGTTCCTTCAGAATTTAACTTCCATATATGAACTGCCAATGTTTCAGCTGGTCTAAAAAGTGAAAATGCTGATTTATTTCCAAGTAAGCTAATATTGTTAAAATTTAATCCACCAGAACTTAATCCTGCAGTATACAAAAATGCTGCTGCTTCTCCAAATATTCTTCCAGAAGCTAATATTATTCCAGTTAAAATTTCACTCATAGCTATAGGTACAGTAAGTTTAGCCAATGTTTGCCACTTACTAGCACCTAGCCCTAACGATGCTTCCTTAACTCTTTTGCTTGCTGTTTTAATAGCATTTTCAGAAATTCTAGTCATTGATGGTATATTTAATATACTAACAGATAACGCCCCGGCAAGTATTGAATATCCCCATCCTGCCATATTAACAAAAACTAATAACCCGAACATTCCTATAACTATTGATGGTAATGAAGATATTGTTTCAAGAGACATTCTTATAAAATTAAGTATTTTTCCCTCTTTTGCATATTCAGCTAAGTATATCCCTGCTCCAATTCCGACTGGTACTGTAATTATCAATGAAATTATAAGCATATAAAAGGAGTTAAATAGTTGAGGTCCAATACCACCACCTGCTCCACTTAATTTAGGGTTTCCAAATAAAAATGAAGGTTTTATCATCGCTCCGCCTTTATATATTATATAAGCAATAAAAGTTCCAAGTAATGTTACTATAAAAATACTTATTGCATAAAAAACAGCTGTTGCAATTTTGTCTGCCTTTTTTGCATTCATTATATTCCACTCCTTTTTTCAATCTTTCTAACTATCAATATAAAAATAAATGAGATTATAAGCAATATTAATGCTAAACTCCATAATGCATCATTCCATGCTGTTCCACCAACTGTGTTTGCCATATCCATTGTTATAACACTCGTCAATGTGGACATAGAAGAAAGAATCCCATCTGGTAATTTTACTGTATTACCAATTACCATTTGTACTGCAAGTGCTTCTCCAAAAGCTCTTGCTATACCTAAAACAACCCCTGTAATAATTCCTGTTTTAGCCCCTGGAACTATTACTTTACTTATTGTTTGCCATCTAGTAGCTCCTAGTCCATATGATGCTTCTATATGATCGCTTGGTATATTTTTTATAGCATCTATAGACAGTGTTGCTATTGTTGGTAAAATCATTAATGATAATACTAATACTCCTGCTAAAAGTGAAAAGCCCATTCCACCCACATTATTTTTTATAAATGGTACTAATACTGAAATACCAACCCATCCATACACAACTGATGGTATTCCAACTAATATTTCCAAAGCAGGTTTTATTATTTTATTACCAAATATGCTAGAAATTACATTTGTGAAAACTGCTAATGCAATAGCAACAGGAGCACTTAAAATCACCGCTCCTATTGATACGCAGGTAGATCCTACGATGAATGCCAAAGCTCCAAAAGAAGGCTTATCTTGATGTGGCTTCCAGTCATTTTTAAATAAGAAATCTATAATGCTATATCCATTTTGTGTGAATGACTTTATTCCTTTTGAAACTATAAATAATAATATTAATACTGTTATTATTATTATTATTATTCCACATAATGTTGCAAAACCTTGGCCTAAATATTCATTCTTAAGTCTTTCTTTAAAACTTCTTTTTTCCATCCTTTTAATCATCCTCTAATTTACTTATTTTTTCTTTATTTCAGCTCCTGGAATAAAGCCTAAATCTTCTATACTTTTTGAATTATCACTACTTGTTATAAATTCAATAAATGATTTTGATAATCCATTAGCTTCTCCTTTAGTATACATATGTCCCCATGACCAGAAAGGATAGTTACCATCAGCTATGTTTGCTTTATCACTTGTTACTCCATTAATTTTAGTTAATTGTAAAACATCTTTAGCTTCTTGTGTATTCATATATGCAAGACCTAAGTAACTGATTGCACCATCATTTTGTTTCATTGTTGTAAGTACTGCACCATTTGAATCTTGGACTGCACCTATTGCATCATTTTCTAACGATTTATCTCCATCTAATAGTGTACTTTCAAAAGTTGCTCTTGTACCTGAACCTGATTTTCTATGAACTAAGAATATTTGTTTATCTGGTCCTCCAACTTTATTCCAATTTGTAATTTTGCCTGAAAATATTCCTTTGATTTGATCCTTAGTTAAGCTATCTATTCCTAATGATTTATTCACTACAATTCCAAATCCTTGAGCTATGACTTTATGATCCACTAATTCTTTAGCTTTATCTGCACTCAAATTTTCTTCTGCAAATATATCAGAATTTCCTATATCTACTGTTCCATCTAATACTTGAGTAATACCAGCACCTGATCCTCCTGCTTGGGCACTTATTTCCGCATTTGGATTTTTCTCTTTAAACTTCTCAATTGATTGTTCCATTAATGGTAGTAATGCAGATGATCCACTAATTGTTATAGAACCAGTTATACCTTCTTCTGTGCTAGTACCTTGTTTGGGTTCTTCTGTTGTTGTCTTTGAACCACAACCAATCATTGCTCCTCCAACCATTGTTACTATTAATGCACTAACTATAAATTTCAAGGTTCTTTTTTTCATTTAAATTCCCTCCATTAATAATTAAATTTTGAAATTTTCTGATTTATTCTTCGTCCTACCTTACATTTTTATAATATACCCAATAAGTTAATATATTATTATCGGCAGGTTAAGTTATATTAGTTACTTGTTAAAATAATTTAACATTAAAACTTTTTATTTAATTGTTTATACAAAAATAAAGGAGATATCTCAAATAAAAAATATTTTTTATTTGAGATATCTCCTTTGTAAAAATCTATATTTTGTAATATACAGCTTCTAATTAAAGAATTTAGCATTTACATATAATTAATGGCTTTATTAGATAACTACTTAAAATTTAAAGATATTTTATTTCTACCTTAAATGTAGTTCCTTCACCTAATTCACTTTCAACATTAATATCTCCATTAAATGTCTTCACTATATGTTTTACAATAGCTAATCCTAGTCCTGTTCCACCTTGTTTTCTAGATTTATCTACTCTATAAAATCTTTCAAATATTCTCGGAAGATCTTCTTCTGGTATTCCAATTCCATTATCACTAACTTCCAAGTAATAGTATCCACATTTGTCATAACTTAAAACTTTAACACATGCTCCACTTTCAGAATACTTTATACCATTCTCTATTAAATTTAAAACAAGTTGAAAGAATTTATCTTTATCTCCTAATATAAATTCTTGATTATGATCTTCAAATTCTAATTTAATTTCTTTGTTGTATGCTATCTTTTTTATCATATTTATTACATCTTCAATTATTACTCCCGGTAAAAACTCATCGCTCTGTGATACTAAATGACTTTCGATATGTGATAATACCAGTATATCATTTATTAATCTAGTTAATCTTTCTGCTTCTTTATTAATTATATCTAAAAACTTACCTCTTGTCGGATCCTGTTCAACGTCTCTTAATGTTTCCGCAAAACCTTTTATAGATGTTAATGGTGTTTTTAATTCATGTGATACATTAGCCACAAATTGAGTCCTCATAAGTTCAAATTTTTTTAAATCTGTAATATCTTGTATTGTTATAACTTTTCCTATCTTTTCTATTCCATTTACTATAATAGCTTTCTTAATCTTTAAGTTACGTTCTATTGGATGAAGTATTTTTATTTCCTTATCAATTTCTTCTTCTTTCAAAAAATTGTTTATGTCATAATCAGTTATATAATCTATTAAATTTTCTCCAATTATATTCTTCTTTATTCCAAATATTTTTTCAGCATAAGGATTTATAGAAATAATCACATCATTATTATCTACAGCGATTACTCCACTTTCCATACTCCTTAAAATTGATTCTATCTTAGTTTGTTTTTCAACCAATTCATTTATTTTCATTTGAAGCTGGTTTGCCATATTATTAAAACTATTACCTAAATTCCCTAATTCATCATTCGTATTTACATTTACTCTTATTCTATAATCTCCACCTGCCATTTTTCCTGTTATACTTTCTAAATCTTTTACAGGCTGAATTATCATCTTAACTAATTTTAAAGATAGAGCTATAGAAGAAATTATTACTCCTATTAATATACATACATAGTATTTGATATTCTCGCTTTGAAACATTTTAATCATATTTACAGGCACTGAACTTCTAATAATAGTATCATCTATTTTTGTAGCATAGTATATTAAATTCGTATTTGTACTTTCATTATATCTTATAGCGTACCCATTTCCAGTTTCTAAAGCTTCTTGTATTTCTTTTGTATTTATATTATTAGTAAGATTATTTTCTTCAGTATCATATAAGACATCTCCATTTGTATTTATGAACGTTAATCGTACAGATATTCCATTTATTTTTATGTTATCTAATTTTTCTTTATCAATACTTTTGAGTTGAAAAATAATCGAATTAAAGTTTTTAAGTTCTTCTTTTGTGTCATTAATATGCTGAATATTGGTTAATAATACAAAAGATGAAGTTAAAATTGTAAGCACAAATAAAACTATTACTATTATAGATATTAAAATTTTATTTTTCATTCTTCTTCTTGATTAAATCTATAACCAACTCCCCTTATAGTTTCTATAAACCTTGGGTTTTTATCATCTTTTTCTATCTTTTTTCTTAAATATCTAATATGTACATCTACAGTTCTTGTTTCTCCTATATATTCGTATCCCCATATCTTATCTAATAAAGTTTCTCTTTGCAGGATTTTCCCTCTATTTTTTATCAATATTTGTAAAAGTTCAAATTCCTTTAAAGTTAAATCAACTTTTTGATTATTAATAAATACTTCATGACGCTCAAAGTCAACCTTAAGACTTTGAGACTCATAAATATTTCCATCTAGTTGCATTGTAGGATACGTCCTTCTAAGTACAGCTTTTACTCTTGCAAGTAACTCCCTAACCGAAAATGGTTTTGTTATATAATCATCAGCTCCAAGTTCTAATCCTAATATTTTATCAATTTCTTCTCCTTTGGCTGTTAACATTATTATAGATGTATTTTTAGTTTCTTTATTTTTCTTTATTTCTTTGCATACATCAAATCCATCTATTCCTGGTAACATTAGATCTAATAAAACTAAATTGGGTTGTTCTTTTTCAGCAATTTTAATCGCATCTATCCCATTTGTTGCTGAAAATACTTTATATCCATTATTAAGTAAATTAAATCTTAATAATTCAATTATATGTTCTTCATCATCAACTATTAATACCTTTTCTTCAGCCATATTCTTTCTCCTCATTCTAAAATTACAAAAGCAAACATTCGTCCATAGTCTCCTTTTGATTTTCTGTATGAATGCAATTTAAATTCTTTATTGCAATACGTACATAGACCTAGTGCATTTATATGATTTTCTAACATTCCTGATTTTTTTAAATCGCTGATTATACATGATTCTAAATTAAGATTATTTTTATTAAATAATTTTTCTTTATCAATATCACTTTTTTCATTTAAAAAACGTGCTTTAAGTTCTTCTGAAACTTCATAACAACATTCCCTAATATGAGGTCCTATATATGCTTTGATATTTTCAGGTTTGCAATTATAATCTTTCTTCATCTTTGCAATAGTTTTGAAAGTAATTGAATTAAATGTACCTCTCCACCCACTATGAATTGCAGCTACTACTTTATTAACCTCATCAACTAATATTATAGGTACACAATCTGCAGTAAATACCCCAACAATAACTTTTTTTTCATTTGTTATTATTGCATCTCCTTCTTTATCTTTAATACTAGGTTTATCTGATACATATGTAAATATATTATCACTATGTACTTGCTTAAGGTATACAACATCTTTCACTTGAAATTTCTCTTTTAAAGACTCTAACTGTTTAATTCCATCTTCCGTATTTCTATTAAAACTTATTCCTTTTTCAGCATTAGAAAATATAACCTTTGCAGTATTATTTAATTTTATTATGATAAAATTCTCATTGTTTTCTAGAGACTTAAAATCTATATTATTCAGAATTATTCCTCCTTAGGCACATGAAAGAAAATAGCAGACCAACGATGCACCATATATTTGGTGCAAGGGCAAGGACACAAGTTTTGCTCATAGCTTATCTATAAGTAGAACTTGCCGACTCAGTATGATGCAAAATAAACAATCATACTGATCTGTTATTTTTTTGAATGTTCTTAACTATATAATTATTTTAACATTTAAAATATGTTTTATCTATTTATTAACTAAATTTTAACCTTAGGCATATGAAAGAAAATAACAAGTCAAAGATGCATCGTATATTTTGTCTTAAGATAAGTTCAACTAAATTCATATGGAGTATAAAACTCCGCCTGAAAAATTTCACTTTATATAATGGCAAGGAGGTAATATTAGCTCATAGCTGAGCTATTAGCTAACATTATCGACGCAGTATGACGCAAAATAGACTAGCATACTGACTTACTTGTTATTTTTTTAAATATGCCTTATTAGCTAATAATTTAACATACGATAACATAATTTAGATCTCATTTATATTTTTAACTTTAGGTATCTCCAAATAAGTAACTAAAATAATAAATATACAAAAAGGATATGAAAATAAGGCATCTTCAATATCCTTTTATATATACTAAGGCATTTGCAAAAATAATGCCTAAACTATAAGATTTTTTATTTCTTCTAAAAAAGTATTTATATCTTTAAATTGTCTATAAACAGATGCAAATCTAACATATGAAATTTCATCCACTTGCTTAAGTTTATCCATAACTATTTCGCCTATATCCTTTGATGCAATTTCAGTAAGCATACTATTAGAAATCGATTTTTCCACATCATAAGCTATATCTTCTATTTGTTTTCTTGATACGGGTCTTTTTTGACATGCAATAATCAATCCATTAATTATTTTTTCTTTATTAAAATTTTCTCTAGTTAAATCTTTTTTAATAACTGAAATAGGAAAATCCTCTATTTTTTCATAAGTAGTATACCTCTTGCCACACTTTAAACATTCTCTTCTTCTTCTAATAGTAGTGTTGTCATCCGTTGATCTTGAGTCACTAACCTTACTTTCTTCAAAGTTACAAAATGGACACTTCATCTTCATCACCTCTTTACTTTAGTGAACAATGTCTTTTATTATAGGTTTATTATACCTAGTTTTTTAAAATCTGACTAGCTATTATTTGAATTCTCATTTATAACATCTCCAGATTCTACTAATATAACATCTATACCTATCCTAACTATATCCCCCCACATAATTTCCTTTTCATCTTCTTTTCCAAACCAAGATTTTGTTGCTCCTGGCAAGATTAATGATATTAGTCTATTTTCCTCACAATCTATTTTGAAATCTTTTATAAATCCAAGTTTTCCTCCCGTTGATACATCAATTACCTCCATACTTCTCATAGCATTAAGTGAGTGTAATTCAAGTTCCATAAATTTTCCCTCCCCCTGTAATTAACCCTACTTATAATTTGTTTCTACTATTTAATCTAGATTAATAAAAAAATTATGCCTTATATTAAATAAATTTAAATTTTGTCCTATATAATAATATATGTCTAATTACCTTACTTAATTACATAATATAAAAAAACTGATATTAATTCATATCAGTTTTTTATATTATGTTAGCACTTATTAAACATGTTTCCTCATATGTTTTAATGCAGTCTTTTCTAATCTTGAAACTTGAGCTTGAGATATTCCAATTTCATCTGCTACTTCCATTTGAGTTCTTCCACTGAAAAACCTTAAATTAAGTATTAGTTTTTCTCTATCTGTAAGTTTTTTCATTGCCTCTTTTATTGATATATTTTCAAGCCAACTTTCATCTGTATTTTTAGAATCACTTATCTGATCCATTACAAAAATGGCATCTCCTCCATCATGATAAATAGGTTCAAATAATGATACTGGATCTTGTATCGCATCTAATGCAAATACAACATCTTCTCGTGGTAACTCAAGTTCCTTTGCAATTTGCGATATAGTAGGCTCCTTATTATTATCTTTTATAAATCTATCTCTTACAATTAAAGCTTTATAAGCAATATCTCTTAATGACCTACTTACTCTAATAGAATTATTATCTCTTAAATATCTTCTAATCTCCCCTATTATCATAGGAACTGCATAAGTTGAAAACTTAACATTTTGTGATAAATCGAAATTATCTATTGATTTCATTAATCCAATACAGCCAACTTGAAATAAATCATCAACATTTTCTCCTCTATTGTTAAATCGTTGAATAACACTAAGTACTAATCTTAAATTTCCTTTTATAAAAGTTTCCCTAGCACTTATATCCCCTCCTTTTAAAGCTAAAAGAAGTTTTTTCTTTTCCTTTTCTTTAAGTACAGGAAGCTTAGAAGTATTAACTCCACATATTTCCACTTTATTAATAACCATAAGTATCATCCCCTTCGGAAGTAATAATCTACTGCATTAAAGAGTATCTCCGATAGATAATACTTTTATACTCATGACAAGCTAAATCATTTTACTTATTTCTTTCTTTAATCTTCTAATTATCTTTTTTTCTAATCTGGATATATATGATTGAGAAATTCCTAGCATATCAGCTACTTCTTTTTGAGTTTTTTCTCTAGTCCCATTTAATCCAAATCTAAGTTTGACTATTTCTTTTTCTCTATCATTTAAAATCTTAAGAGCCATTAATAATAACTGTTTATCAACCTCATCTTCTATGAGATTATAAACCTCATCACTTTCAGTCCCTAATATATCTGATAATAAAAGTTCATTTCCATCCCAATCAATATTTAAAGGCTCATAAAATGAAATTTCAGCCTTTATCTTACTATTTCTTCTTAAATACATTAATATTTCATTTTCTATACACCTAGATGCATAAGTGGCAAGCTTTATTTTCTTTTCTGGATTAAACGTATTCACAGCCTTTATTAATCCAATAGTGCCTACCGAAATAAGATCTTCTACATTAACACCTGTATTTTCAAATTTTCTAGCTATATAAACAACTAATCTTAAATTTCTTTCAATCAAAATGCTCCTAATACTTTCATCACCATGCATCAAGTTATTTACCAATTTTTCTTCTTCATCTTTTGAAAGTGGTGGTGGAAGAGCATCACTGCCTCCAACATAGTATAATTTTTTTCTTAAAAATTTAAATCTTGATAATAACTTATTTAAAAACAAACTTAGTCTACCCATAATACACCCCTTCATACTACTCCTCTTGATAATAATGCATTAAAATCATTTTCTTTACTTAATTTTTGACTGCATGGACATATGATTGCCTCTACTTTATTATTATAAGAGTGCTCACCTTTTATTTTTATTTCTTCTACTTTTATACCTTTTAAATTACCCCCATATCCAATTGAAGCATATGGCACATAATATGTGTTTTTGCTATTAAAGTTAATAGTATTTATTAATTCTTCTTCTATTAAAATACATGGAAGATTGGTAACTGGTTCTCTTAACTCATTTCCCGTATCTAAAAAACTTTGTATATCATATGTTGTATCTTCTATTGTAAATTCAATCATAAATTTATAATTAGTTATAAATAGCTTATTTTTTATGTATTCTACTGCTCTAGTAAAAAACATATATATTATCATCACTGATAGCAACAAATATTTGATTGAATATTTATTAATTTCAAAACTTGATCCTAAAACATACTTGTTTTGGTTAATCGAAAATGCAAAACATAATCCACTCAATGTAAATGTTAATAATAAAAATATACCCATAGCCTTAAATATACTAATAACACTTCTCTTTCCATAACTTATTCTAATCATAATATAAACAACCATCATCTTAAAAGGTAAGGAAGTTAATATATACAACTGTGGAAATAACAATACTATTGTATATAATGCTCCTATAAGCCCAGCACATATCAATAAAACATCTCTATATTTATATTTTAGTATTTTCATAGTTAATATCAGTAAAAATAAATTAACTATAAAATTTTCAAAAATTAGAATGTCTACATATACTTCCATATTGTAAATCCTCCTGTTGAGTTTTATTATAGACTTATCCACTTCAAAAATTTGTCATAATAGCAACCAATAATCTTAATTTTAGAAGATAACTTTTTACATATATTTACATAATACTTTTTAAAAAGAACTTATTTTTGTGCACAAAAATAGATGTAGTTAAATAACTACATCTACTTTGTATCAAATAAGGCTTATTTTATTTCATGTTCCTAAATTATAATACTCAAATATAATTTTAATGTTTTTTAGTTTTTCTTAAGAAAACAGGTATATCTAATAAATCATCTTCTTCATAATTCTTAGAACTACTATCTTGTTTTTGTGGTTCCTCTACTGTAGAAGCTACTTCCTCATTAGATCTCTTATTAGATGTAGCTACTGATTGTGTAGATTTATTTATTACTTCTGAAGGAATTTCATTCTTTTCAGATTCAAAGCCAGTAGCTATTACAGTAATTCTAATCTCTTCACTAAGGGCTTCATCTATTACTGCTCCAACGATTATATTAGCATCTGGATCAACAGCTTCACGTACAACATCAGCAGCATCATAAACTTCTAATGCGCCAAGATCTACTCCTCCGGTAAAGTTTATAATAACATCTGTAGCTCCATCTATTGATGTTTCTAATAAAGGAGATGATATTGCTTCTCTAACAGCATCTTGAGTTCTGTTGTCTCCTCTTCCAAAGCCTACTCCCATATGAGCTAAACCCTTATTAAGCATTACAGCTTTTATATCTGCAAAATCTGCATTAATTACTCCAGTAATTGTAATTAAGTCTGAAATTGCTTGAACTCCTTGTCTTAATACATCATCAGCTAATTTAAATGAATCTAATAATGTTGTCTTTTTATCTGCCATTCTAAGTAATCTTTCATTCGGAATTATTACCAGTGTATCCACTTTTTCCTTTAAAGTTTCAATTCCCATTTCCGCATGTCTCATTCTTCTTTTTCCTTCAAATGGGAAAGGTTTTGTAACTACACCAACAGTTAAAATGTCCATAGACTTAGCTACTTCAGCAACAACTGGAGCTGCTCCTGTTCCTGTTCCTCCACCCATTCCTGCAGTTATAAATACCATGTTAGCACCCTTTATAGCTGATGAAATTTCTTCTTTACTTTCTTCAGCAGCCTTTTTACCTATTTCAGGGTTTGCTCCAGCACCTAATCCTTTAGTTAATTTTTCTCCAATTTGAATCTTTTGATTTGCATGTGAAAGCATTAGTGCCTGTTTATCAGTGTTTATAGCTATGAATTCAACATTTTTCAATCCTTCAACTATCATCCTGTTTACAGCGTTACTACCTCCACCTCCACAGCCTATTACTTTTATATTCGTTAATTCTTGCATATCACCATCGAAATCTAACAAAATAATTCCTCCTTTAGAAAATTCCCTCTAAAAAGTTTCTAACTTTTTTTAAAACACTTTTTAATTTTTTTTCTTCATATTCATCTAACTTTTCTGATTCATTTATGTTTTTGTTTATAACAACATCATTAACTTCAATTAAATTTTTATGATTATAACAATACAAATTTATCCCATCATAAACTTCTTTTACTACTGCCAAAGATGTTATATTTTCAGGATTTTTTATTCCTAAATCGTCTTTTGTTATAACCTTAGTTTTTATTTTAAAAATATCATTGACAAGTCTACTTATATTTTCAAAATAATTTAATCCTGTACCATATAGAATTATACTACAAATTCTATTATAATGACCAGTATTTTTTAGTTCTCTATTAACATAATTTAAAATTTCTTCAATTCTAGCATTTGTAACTTCATAAAATAAAGATTTTGACATTTTTAAAGTTCCAACATCTATTTGATCCAAAATTGAATCATCTTTATATAAAGTTTCATAATTGCTAGAATAAATCGTCTTTATATTATCTGCTTCTGAAAAAGAAAGTTCTCCACAAATAGCCAAATCTTTAGAAATGTTATTTCCACCTAAAGGTATATTCCCTATATATTTTGGAATACCATTACTAAATACTGCTATATCAGTAGTTGCTGCTCCAATATCTACTAAAACCTTTTCTCCTATAGAATTATTTTCATTTAAGAATATTTCTTTACCTGATAAAATATTTACCTTTAAAGAAAATAATTTATAATCAGTATCTTTAAAAATTTCATAGTATTTAACTATTTCTTCATTTTTACCGATTACCAAAGTTAAATTTAAGTCAAGATTGTTACCTTTCCAATTCAATATATCTCTATGTAGAACCTTTCCATCTAAAATGTAAAAATTCACTATTGTATCTATTACTAACTCATCATTAGTAATTGTTATACTTTTTTTGCTCTTTTTAAATGCTTCTAATATATCCTCTTCTCTAACTCTTCCCTCTAGTAAAGGAACTGAAACGGTAGCTTCAGTAATTCTAACTTTTCTTGCAGATATTCCTGCGGAAACATTTTTAATTTTTTTACCTGTTTTATCTTCTAAATCCTTTAATATACTTTTTAAACTTTCTCTGCATTTGTTAATATCTTTAATTAGTCCCTTTTCAATTCCTTTAGATTTACAAGATTTAACTCCTAATATTTCTATTTCCTCTTGTTCATTTTTTGCTGCAAGAGAAGCTGATAGCTTCTTACTTCCAAAATCTACGGATGCAATTATATTTTCTTGCATTATTACTTTTCTTCCCTCCTTGCAGAAAAAGTATAATAAATATATTCAACACAATTATTAAAATTCCTTTTTAATAATTCATTAATCATAAAAAATATTATTTTTTATGATTAAAAGCTAACATGTTTTTCAGCTTTATGTGTTTAATATAAAATAGTAGCACTTTAAATTTTATTAGATTGCCACTTCATATACTCTTCTTTTGTAATTATATTATTGTTTACTAATCTCTTTAAATCCATATCAATTGTTTGCATTCCATACTTTGAACCCATTTGAATAAAGCTATTTATTTGTTCATAGTTACCTTCCCTGATTAAATTTTTTATACTTGTAGTACATGTCATAATCTCTAAAGCTGCTGTCCTCCCTACTCCTGTCGCATTTGGTAATAAAACTTGGGATATAACACCTCTTAATAAAGATGATAATTGAACTTTAACTTCATTTTGATGAGTATTATCAAAGGAATTTATAATTCTATAAATGCTATTAGCTGCTCCCATAGTATGCAATGTAGAGAAAACTAAATGACCAGTTTGTGCTGCTCTGAGTGCCACTTCTACCGTTTCTGTATCCCTCATTTCCCCAATCAATATAACATCAGGATCTTGTCTTAATGCTGCTCTTAATCCCATAGCATAACTTCTAGTATCTTGACCTACTTCTCTTTGATTTATTATTGATTTGTTATTCTTATATATATACTCAATAGGTTCTTCTAATGTAATTATATGTTTTTCTTTTGTATTATTTATTTCATTTATCATTGCAGCAAGTGTTGTACTCTTACCAGATCCTGTTGGTCCAGTAACTAAAATTAATCCATCATTTAACTTAGTAAAGTCTTTTAGTACTTGTGCACTTGTAATATCATTAATTTTGGGTATACCTTGTTTTATCACTCTCATACAAATTGCATAACTGCCCTTGCACTTAAATGCATTAACTCTAAAATTACACATTCCTTCTGGATTATATTTAAAATCTACATCTCCATTGCTTAAAAATTCATCAAACTTATCCGGAACTAACTCTTTAATATATTCACCTACTGCTTCATGCGAAATAATTTCAGCATTTGCACCTATTAATCTTCCATCCACTCTAATCATTGGAGGTAACCCTGAAGAAATATGTATGTCTGATACATTCTGTATATTTATACTTTTTAATAGCTTATCTATCTTTAACATAAAGTCCTCCATTTAATATTTTTAAATGTGCCCTAACTCAAAACACCTCTAAATATTATTATACTATAATAATCTACAATATTTTTTAATTTTAAATTACTTTATAAAAAAAATAAGGTATACTTTTTAATTTTAGTACACCTTACCTTTTAATTGTATTAATTTAATATTTACTAAACAACTCCTTCTTTAACTTTTTCAAAGCTTTTTTTTCTATTCTAGATACATAAGAACGTGAAATTCCTAATATTCCTGCTATTTCTCTTTGAGTTTTACGATTTCCATCTATCAATCCATATCTCATTACTAATATTTTGCTTTCTCTTTGAGTTAATGATTCTTCAATCTTTTTATATAAAGCTCTAATTTGCAAATTATTTTCTACCTTCTCTAGGACTGAATCATTTTCGCTACTCAATATATCAATAAGGCAGATTTCATTTCCTTCTTTATCAACTCCAATTGGATCTTGAAGATAAACTTCACTCTTCTGTTTTTTATTATTTCTAAATAACATTAGAATTTCATTTTCTATACACCTAGATGCATACGTAGCAAGCCTAGTACCTTTACTAGAATCAAAGGAGTCAATAGCTTTTATTAATCCAACCGTTCCAATAGAGATTAATTCATCTACATCCTTATTAGGAAAAGAATATTTTTTTACAATATGAGCTACTAACCTTAAGTTTCTTTCAATTAAAACACCTTTAGCTGTTTTATCTCCTTCTTTAAGTTTATTTAAGTATTCTTCCTCTTCTTTCTCATCAAGAGGAAGTGGAAATGTATTATTGTTTGTTATATATCCAGTTAAAAATAGTGAATTACATATCAAATCTATGAAACCATTTAATACAAACACCTTTTTCCTCCACAACAGTGCTTGATATTATAATATGTTTGGAAATTAAAAAAGTTGCTTATAGATTTTTATTTTTATTTTTCACCATACTGGTTCTATTTAGAATTTAATTTACTAACTATATCTTTAAAAATTGGTGCAGCAGTATCTCCACCACCTAAGTCTTTAGTTTTTGATGGATCTTCAGCCCCTATATCTGGTATAAATACTACCATTGTATAGCTTTTATCTCCTATATTAAAATACCCTGCAAACCATCCATGTGTATTTCCTTCATTTCCTGTAGCCGATCCAGTTTTTCCTCCTATGCTTAAATCAGCTATATATGCTTTTATACCTGTACCTCTTACAACAACTTCTTTCATGGCATCTTTTACTAATTTTGAAGTTATCTTGCTATATATCTTTTTTTCTTCAGTTTTAAATTCTTTAATCACTGTATCATTTTTATCTAAAATATCCTCTACAATATATGGTTTTTCATAAACTCCATTATTTATTATTGTATTAATAGCACCTAACATTTGTAATGGGGAAACATTCATACACTGCCCTATAGATATATTATTCATACCGGCATCTTCCTTAGGTTTTATTCCTGATGTTTCATTCCTATCATTTCCTTCTAAATTTAAAACTCGATTGTATAACCCTTGTGACTCAGAATATTCCATCATCTTTTTATATCCTACTAAAGACCCAATCTTAGCAAAAATATCATTACATGACTTAACAAATGCATTTTTAACAGTTAAACTACCATGAACTTCTTTACATATTTGTCCTGTACAAGAAAAAGTATCATCTACATTAACTAATCCCATTTCTAACGCTGATCCTAATGTAATAATCTTATAAATTGATCCTGGCTCATATCCTATTTCTTGTATTCCTAAATTTATATTAGACGCACTTTCATCTTTTTGTACAAGTGTCCTTATTTTTCCCGTATTAGACTCCACTATACTAACACCAACATTTTTCAAATAATTATATTCATCTTTATCTAATATTTCTCTTACTTTATATTCCATATCTTTATTAATAGTTAATTTTAAATTTTTATTATTATCGCTAACATTTATTTTTTTTTCAGCATATACAGCTCTATCATCTAAATAAAAATTACTCTTAGGTTTCTCATTATCCTTTAAATATTGATAAAGTTCAGCTTCTAGAGATCCTTCTACCTCATTTTCATCTGAAATTTTAGATAAAAAACTACTAACACTCCAAGCTTTTTTTGTATCTACTTCATCACTAATATATGTATAGATTCCCTTAACATTTTGAAGTTTATTTATTTTATTATAAGTTTCCTCTGAAATTGTATAATAAAGTTTTCCTTGTGATTTCATAATTTCTGTATAATTAAAATCCGGATTTTCAGATTTCATTATAAAGTTTAATGCCATCAAATCTTCTAATGTTTCTTCATAATTATTTAAGCTAAACGGTCTTACATCTATTACCAAAATATACTTTTTGTTATATTTCATTAAATCTTTTCCATTAGTATCTAAGATCATGTACTTTATGTCACTAACAATTTCTTCTTGATGGTTTTGATAAGATCCTTGTACCTTTTCTGATGGATGTACTTGTAAAATATATAATCTTATGCTTATTACTATTATTATAGTAATAAAAAAAGCTATTATCCCTAGTAATCTCTTTTTAATATCATATTTATCAATAAAAATACAAAACACCTCTCTTTAGCTAAATTTTAGCCTTAGAAAAGGTGTTTTATTCAATAAATAAAATTATTCTTTGTTTTTTATTATTAAGTCCTTTGCTCTTAACGGAATATCTACTTTTACCTTATATATCATTTGAGCTCTAGGCGCTGATTCAATAGGTTTTCCGTTTTCTTCAGTCATATTATTAAGTACAACTTCAAAATTATCGCCTTCTGGTCTTAATATTTCTACTATATCCCCGTTTAACACTTTATTTTTTTGCTCAACAGTTGCTATTTTAGTATCCTCATCATATGCCCTTACAATTCCAACTATATCTGCACTTCTTATATATGATGAATCTTCATATATTTGTTTATTAGTTTCCCCATAATAAAATCCTGTATGATATTGTCTATGGCTTACTTTATTTAAATTTTCCATCCACTTTGAATTGAACTTATAATTTTCAGGATCGCTCATATATGCATCTACAGCTTGCCTATATGATTTCACTACTGCCGCAACATAATATGCGCTTTTCATTCTTCCTTCTATTTTAAGTGAATATACTCCAGCATTAATAACATCATCTATATGTTCTAACATACATAAATCCTTTGAATTCATTATATATGTTCCATTCTCATCTTCAACTATAGGAAAATATTCTCCAGGTCTCTTTTCTTCAACTAAATGATATTTATATCTACATGCTTGAGCACATGCTCCTCTATTAGCATCTCTACCTGTCATATAATTAGAAAGTAAGCATCTTCCTGAATAACTAATACACATTGACCCATGAACAAAAGCTTCAATTTCACATTCTTCTGGCAAATTATCTGTCATTTGTTGTATTTCAACCAAGCTAAGTTCTCTAGCCATAACTATTCTCTTTACACCTTGATCATGCCAAAACTTAGCTGCTCTCCAGTTAACATTATTAGCTTGAGTACTTAAATGTATCTCTAAATCTGGCACAACTTCTCTAGCAGTAGCTATTATAGCTGGATCTGATGCAATTATTGCATCCACACCTATTTCATATAATTCTTTTAAATAATCTTCAACTCCAGCTAAATCTGCATTATGAGGAAAAACATTCATAGTCACATAAACTTTTCTGTTTCTATCATGTGCATATTCTACTCCTTGTTTTAGCTTTTCATTTGTAAAATTATCTGCAAACGCTCTTAAATTAAGCTTGCTTCCCCCTAAATATACGGCATCAGCACCAAAATCAATAGCGGTTTTAAGTTTATCTAAGTTTCCTGCTGGTGCTAAAATTTCTGGTTTTCTCATCTTTTAAAATTACCTCCTCTTAGTAACTGCAATTCCATCGCCCATAGGTATTACAGTAGTTATTAAATCTTCATCATGGGTAACTAAATCCAAATATGTTCTCATTCTTTTTACTATAGTTATTTTTCTTCTTTTGACTAATTCATCACACGCAACCATACCTCTAAATAAAACATTATCAGCGATGATTATTCCGTCATCTTTAAGTAATCTTAAACAATGTGGAAGAAAATGATTGTAGTGTCCTTTTCCAGCATCCATAAAAATCAGATCAAAAGGTTCTTGTAATTTTTCTAAAACTTCTAAACAGTCTCCCTGATATATCTTTATTTTTTCATCTAGATTAAACTTCTCCAAGTTCATTTTAGCAAGTTTAATCATATTCTCATCTCTTTCAATGGTTGTTATTTCGGGTTCTGCTTCCGAGGCTTCATACATTAAAATAGATGAAAATCCTATAGCTGTTCCTAATTCTAAAATCCTTTTTGGTTTTTTCATGTTAACCATGAATTCTAAAAAAACTCCTGTTTCTTTTTGAACAATAGGAACTCCATTATTCTTTGCAAAATCTTCTATTTCTTTTAAAGTTCCTTTTCTATCTGGAATAAGATTTCTTATATATTCCTCCATATAATCATATGTAACTTTACTCATCAAACGCCTCCTGTACTGACTAAAGCACATAAAACAAAATAATAGACCAAATATGCATCGTATACTTGGTGCAAGGACAAGGAGGAAAGTTTAGTTAATAACACAAGCTATTAACTAAACTTTCTGACGCAGTATGACGCAAAATAGACAAGCATACTGGTCTATTATTTTTTTGAATGTACCTAATATCCTAATTCTTTCTTTTTACTTAGAAAATCATCATAATTGTTAGAAAAATAGTGATATCCATTTTCTTGTAAAATATAAAATAAATAATCTGTTTTTGATGGAAGTAATGCAGCCTTAATTGATGCTTTTCCGGGATTACCAATAGCCCCTATTGGTAATCCCTTATACTTATATGTATTATATGGTGAGTCAATTTCTAAATGTTTATTAAGCACTCTATCAACGTGATACCCTAAAGAATAGATTATGGTAGCATCTAATTGTAACTTCATATCTTCTTTTAATCTATTATAAATTACAGATGAAATTAAAGGTCTATCTTCATCAAATCTTGCCTCTTTTTCTATCATAGATGCAATTATGATTGTCCTATCAATATCATTGTTTTCTACATTAATTCCTGTTTCATTTTTAACTTCTCCTAAAACTTCTACAAATCTATTAAGCATTTGCTTAATTATATATTCTGGAGTAGCATTATTTTTTATTAAATATGTATCTGGATATAAAAAACCTTCTAAATTATATCTTTTATTTTTATCTTCTTTAACATAAGATGGTAATTCATAGTTTTTAACTTCTTGTAAAAATTCATCTTTAGAACAAATTTTTTCCTGTTCAACCTTTTCAGCTATTTGATCTATTGTATATCCTTCAGGAATTGTTAATTTTTTTAAATTTTTATCATCTTTTTGAATTTTTAATGTTTCAAGCAGTCCATCTAATGTAATATCCGATTTCACTTCATATATTCCTTCTTGTAATTGCACATTATTTTTATGTAACATTAGGTCAAGCTTAATAAAGTACTTATTAGATAATTTTTTTTCTCTATGTAACCTATCTAATACCTCATAAAAGCCTTCACCATGTCTAACTTCTACCATAACTATATCTTCATTGCTACTTATTGGTTTCTTAATAGCATTTTTATAAGAAAAAACTAAAGCTGTGGATACTCCAATTAATAAAACAAATATTATTACAAGTATTATTTTCTTTAAGGATATAAACTTTTTCATAAAGTTCCTCCTAATACAATAAAGTAAATAGCCAAAGACTATTTACTTTAAATTATAATATTATTTAAAATATTTTTTATATTATTTAAATTAGATTATTTTTTACTTCTACTAGTTAATCTTCTTCTGTCACCACTTACTAATATTGTTTTTCTCATTCTTATATTTTTAGGTGTAACTTCTACTAATTCATCATCGTTTATAAACTCTAAACATTGTTCAAGACTCATTTCAGGTGGTGGAGTTAATTTTACAGCTTCATCCGCTCCTGATGATCTTGTATTTGTAAGTTTCTTACCCTTACATACATTAATATCAATATCTTCTGCTCTAGATGATACTCCAACTATCATTCCTTCATACACTGGAACAGCAGCTCCTATGAATAATTGACCTCTTTCTTGAGCATTAAATAATCCATAAGCAATTGACTCTCCGTCTCCAAAAGAAACTATTGATCCTCTACTTCTAGTTGGAATTTCGCCCTTGAATTTATCATAACTATGGAATACATGATTCATTATACCATTACCTTTTGTATCAGTCATAAATTCATTTCTAAATCCAATTAATCCTCTAGCTGGAACTATAAATTCTAATCTTGTATAACCATTTACTGCTGATGTCATATTAACCATTTCAGCTTTTCTAGGTCCTAATTTTTCCATAACAGGTCCCATAAATTGTTCTGGCACATCGATTGTTAGGTATTCCATAGGCTCTATCTTCTTACCATTTTCTTCTTTAATGATAACACTTGCCTTTGAAACTTGGAATTCATATCCTTCTCTTCTCATTGTTTCAATAAGAATTGAAAGATGAAGTTCTCCTCTTCCTGAAACTTCAAAGCAATCTGGTGTAAGTTCATTTACTCTTAAACTTACATTTGTTTCAAGTTCTTTAAGTAATCTATCTCTTAAATGTCTTGAAGTTACGAATTCTCCTTCTTTTCCTGCAAATGGTGAATTATTAACCATAAAGTTCATGCTAAGAGTTGGTTCATCTATACTAACAAATGGAAGTGCTTCTGGGTTTTGTACATCTGCTATAGTTTCTCCTATATTAGCATCAGTAACACCACTTACTGCAACTATATCTCCTAAAGATGCTTCTTCTGTTTCTTCTCTTTTTAATCCATTATATGTAAATACGCTTGTAATTTTATAATTACCAGTTGTTCCGTCATTTTTAACTAATGCAACTGTTTGATTTTTCTTTATTTTACCTCTATGAATCTTACCTATAGCAATCTTACCTACATATTCATTAGTATCTAATGTTGTTACTAACATTTGTAATGGTTCATCTATATATCCTTCTGGTGCTTTAACATGTTCTATTATCTTTTCAAATAACGGCATCATGTCATCATTAGTGTCTTCTACATTATCTCTTGCAAAACCTTCTCTAGCTGATGCATAAAGAATTGGGAAGTCTAATTGTTCATCATCTGCACCTAATTCTAAAAACAAGTCAAATACTTCATCAATAACATCTACTGGTCTAGCATCAGGCTTATCTATTTTATTTATTACAACTATTGGCTTTAATCCTAATTCTAATGCCTTTTTAAGAACAAACTTAGTTTGTGGCATTGGACCTTCATATGAATCAACAACTAGTAAAACTGAATCAACCATTTTCAATACACGTTCTACTTCTCCACCAAAATCAGCATGTCCTGGAGTATCAACAATATTAATTTTGATATCCTTGTACATTACTGCAGTATTTTTTGAAAGAATTGTAATTCCTCTTTCTTTTTCAAGATCATTTGAATCCATAACTCTTTCTTGTATCTTTTCATTAGTTCTATAAACATGGCTTTGTTTTAGTAGCGCATCTACTAAAGTTGTCTTACCATGGTCAACGTGAGCAATAATTGCAATATTTCTTATATCTTCTCTTTTTATTAATTCCATTTCCATTCCTCCAAAGTAAATATTTAATCTATGGAAAGTCTAATTTTTACTCTATGTAAACCTATAACTTTTTTTTCCCAAAAGAAAATTGGATACAAAAGTATCCAATCTCCAAACAACTATTTTTTAATTCTAACCTTTTATTCTACAAAAGTCAACCTTATTATACAATATGCCTTTTACCAATAAATTTAAGTTTCCATAATTATTGGTAAAATCATAGGTTTTCTCTTTGTTTTTTCATAAAGAAATTCTCTAAGTTCATCTCTCATTTTAGACTTTAAGGTAGCCCAATCAGTAATATTCTTTTCTTGGCACTCTCTCAAGACTGCTCTGACAAGTTCTTTAGCTTCATCCATAAGTCCTTCTGATTCTCTCACATATACGAATCCTCTTGAAATAATATCTGGACCTGCTGCTACTACAGCACTTCGTTTCTCCAATGTAACAACAACTGTTAATATACCATCTTGAGATAAATGTCTTCTATCTCTTAATACTATATTCCCAACATCTCCAACTCCAAGACCATCAACAAATACTTGACCTGATGCAACAGTACCATTCTTTTTAATGTAATTTCTTGTAACTTCTATTACATCTCCATTATCTGGTATTAAAAGATTTTTTTCAGAAAGTCCAAGACCTATTGCAAGTTCTCCATGTTGTTTTAAATGTCTATATTCGCCATGTACAGGAATAAAAAATCTTGGTTTAACTAATCTTTGCATTAATTTTAATTCTTCTTGACAAGCATGCCCAGATACGTGAACCTTCTCTAAAGATTCATATATTACTTCTGCACCTTTTTTGAACAATTGATTAATAACCTTTGAAACAAGTTTTTCATTTCCCGGAATTGGTGTTGCAGAAATAATTACTGTATCACCCTCTAATATATTAATCTTTCTATGTTCTGACGCTGCCATTCTAGCTAAGGCTGACATTGGTTCACCTTGGCTTCCAGTTGTTATAATAACAACCTTCTCATTTGGATATTTCGAAATTTGATCTACAGAAATAAGAAGATCTTTTTCAATTGTTAAATATCCTAATTCTATTGCAACTTGAACTATGTTTTCCATACTTCTTCCAGAAACAGCTACTTTTTTCCCATATATTTGTGCTGCTGTTATTATTTGCTGAATTCTATGAACATTGGAAGCAAATGTAGCAACTATAATCCTGCCTTTTGCACTGTCAAAAAGTCGTACAAAACTTTCCCCCACTGTTTTTTCTGACATTGTATATCCTGGTCTTTCAACATTTGTTGAATCTGCCATCATGACTAAAACGCCTTTTTTTCCCAATTCAGCAAATCTTGCAAAATCCATAATTTCTCCATCAATTGGGGTATAATCAATCTTAAAATCACCAGTATGAAGCACCGCTCCAAGTGGTGTGTGGATAGCAATAGCTACCGAATCCGCAATTGAGTGATTTGTTTTTATAAATTCTACTGAAACACTGTTTAATTTTATTGTATCTTTTGGTTTCACTCTTATTAATTCTGTTGAACTGAGTAAACCGTGCTCTTTTAGTTTTGTTTCAACAATACCAAGAGTAAGTTTAGTGCCATAAACAGGAACATTTAATTGTTTTAAAACATATGGTAATGCGCCTATATGGTCTTCATGTCCGTGAGTTAAAAATATTCCCCTAACTTTGTCTGCATTTTTCATAAGATATGAAATATCTGGTATCACAATATCTATTCCAAACATATCATCGTCTGGAAATTTAAGACCACAATCTATTACTACAATATCATCTTTATATTCAATAGCTGTAATATTTTTACCGATTTCGTTTATACCACCTAAAGGAATAATTTTAACCTTAGCTCTTTCGTTCTTCATGTTTCCCCTCCTTTTCTTTATAATATTTATAAATAAAGATTCTCTTCTTTAAAATGAAAAGTCCTTTTATTCGTCTTTAAGTTTCTTTTGACATTCATCACATACGCCGTAAAACTTTACGCTATGATCTGATATCTTGAAGTTATACTGGCTTTCAATTTGTGTCTCTAAATCCTCTAATAAATCATCTTGAACTTCTAAAACTTTATTACATACATTACATACTAAATGATGATGTCTATGAGTTTCATTAGAATGTACTAACTCATATCTACTGCATCCATCATTCAATTCTAATCTGCATATTACTCCTAATTCTTCTAGCAAAATAATAGTTCTATATACAGTAGCTAATCCTATTTCAGGGCAATTTTTCCTAACTTCATCATATATCTCTTCTGCAGTCAAATGTCTTCCTTCAGTTTCAATAATTGCATTAACAATAGACCTTCTTTGTGCAGTTAATTTATAGCCCTTCTTTTTTAAATCTTCTTTCAAGGCATCCATATCTATTGAAGTTGATTGCTCCATAATAACACCTCACTTTACAAATTCTCATACAATACTAATTTTGTTCTTCCATAACAAGGTTATACGCTTCTTCAACCAAATCAAATTCTTTTTCATCTTCTATAGAGATAAGATTTTCGTTTCCATTTTCGTCCTTAACAATCTTTAAAACAAAAGCTTCATCACTATCTTCTGATACTGGTGTTACGACTACATATTCTCCATTTATCTCATCTATTTGAAAATAAGTAACAACCTTAAATTTAACTTGTTCTCCTTGTTCATCTAATAATTCTATAAATTCTACATCTTTTTCCATTAACTTTTCTCCTTTTAATATATATGGATTTTTTATATTTTCATTATTAACAATCATTCAATTTACTACTATCTCAAGTTTTGTTTTGAAAGTTTATCTAAATACCCTTGAAGTATGTAAGTTGACGCCACTTTATCTACAATTTTCTTTCTTTTATTTCTTGAAAGATCTGCTTCTAGCATAGCTCTGTTTGCTGCAACGGTTGTTAATCGTTCATCCCAAAATTCTACTTTTATTTGCAACTTTTCTTCAATAAGTTTACCTAATTGCATTGTTACTTCTCCTGAAGGTCCTATTGTTCCATTCATATTTTTAGGAAGCCCTACAACTATAATTTCAACCTTATATTCGTCACAAATTTTTTTAATATCATCTATATCTTTTTCTTTATTACTTCTTCTTATTGTAGTTATACCTTGTGCGGTAAATCCTAATGGATCTGATATCGCCACCCCAATGTTTTTTTGTCCTACATCCAAACCTAGTATTCTTAACATAAACACCTCTTAAAAAAATTAAGAGTGCCCGTTAAATACGGGCACTCTTTACTTTATCTCTAAATAAGACTTTATAACTTCTTCAAGTATCTCATCTCTTTCAAGCTTTCTTACTAAAGCTCTTGCTCCGTTATAATTAGTAATGTAAGTAGGGTCTCCTGAAATTAAATATCCAACTAACTGATTTATAGGATTATAACCCTTTTGTTGTAGCGAATCATAAACCTCTGTTAAAATAGCTTTTGTGAGAGCTTCTTTATTTTTAGTTAAATCAAATTGCATTGTATGTTCAATATTGTTACTCATAGTACGCCACCCTTAAGCAGCTCACCCCCCTTACCAATTGTCTAAGGAAACGATATCCATATTTATTATTAACTTAATATTTAAAATTTATTCATAATTATGTGCATATAAATGCTATATTTAAAATATATCTTTACCTAACTTTATAATAATCTATACATAGATTATACCCTATATTGTCTAAAAAGTATACTACTTTGCTAAAGTTTCAACTATTTTGCAAACTTCATTAAGTGCTTCTTCTATTTTTTCTGGCAACTTTCCTCCAGCTTGAGCCATATCTGGCCTTCCACCTCCACCACCGCCAAGGATAGATGATACCTCTTTAATTACCTTGCCACAGTGTGCACCTTTAGCAACTGCATCTTTAGTAGCCATTGCACAAATTAGCACTTTACCTTCAACTTCACTTGTAAGCAATACTAATGATACTTCTACCTTGTCTCTTACTTTTTCACAAAGATTTCTTAATGATTCACCATCAACATCTTTTAATCCATAAGCAATAACATTTATATTTTTAACCAATTTTGATGAATTAATTATATCATCAATTCCCATTGATACAAACTTGGATTTTAATGTTGATATTTCTTTTTCTTTTTCTTTAATTTCTTTAGTTTGTTGATCAAGCTTAGTTATTATTTCTTTTTCAGAACACTTAAGTTTATTTGAAACTTGCTTTAATAACTCTGCCTTTTCATTCACTAATTTATAAGCTTCTATTCCTGTTACAGCTTCTATTCTTCTCGTACCTGCTGCAATTCCACTTTCAGATATGATTTTAAACAACCCTATCTTACCAGTATTGTCTATATGAGTACCTCCACATAATTCTTTTGAATAATCTCCTGCACATACAACTCTAACTTTATCAGCATACTTATCATCAAATATACCAATAGCACCAGTTTTCTTTGCGTCTTGTAAGCCCATTACTTCTGTAATAACTGGTGTTATACTCATAATAGCCTTATTAACTAATTCTTCTACCTTGAGTATTTCTTCTTCTTTTAATCCTTCAAAGTGAGAAAAATCAAATCTTAACCTATCTGCGCTAACATATGAACCAGCTTGATGAACATGAGATCCTAGTACCTTAACTAAAGCATTATCTAAAAGATGAGTTGCTGTATGATTTCTTTTTATATTTTCTCTTCTTAAATTATCTACTTCTAATGTAACCTTATCTCCAGTTTTAAGCTCTCCACTTAAAATTTCTACAAAATGGACTATTTTACCACCAATATTCTTCTTTGTATCAAGTACTTTACCTTCGAATTTATCATTGAAAATAATACCTGTATCTCCTATTTGTCCTCCCATTTCTGCATAAAATGGTGTACTATCTGTTATTATTACTGCATTATCTCCTTCTTTTACGCTTTGTACAAAATCTTCTCCATTAATCAAGCTTTTAACTTCTGCATTTAATTTATCATTGTCATATCCGTCAAAATTAGTTTCAATATCTGATGATATTATATCTAAAGTTTTAACATCTGCTCCCATATAATTTGAAGTTTTCCTTGCACTTCTAGCTCTTTCTCTTTGTTCTTTCATTTCTTTATTAAAGCCTTCTTTGTCAAGTAAAAAGCCTGAATCTTCTAAAATTTCTTTTGTAAGTTCCATGGGAAATCCAAAAGTATCATATAACTTAAATCCATCTGTTCCCTTTAATATTTTTTTATTTTTTTCTTTTAATTCACCAATAAATGTATTAAGTATATCCATTCCACCATCTAATGTTTCTCTAAACTTATCTTCTTCTATCTTTATTACTTTTTTAATATAATCTTTTTTATTTTCTAATTCTGGATAAGCCTCTTTTGCATCTCTAATAACTATATCGCATAAATCACATAAGAAAGCATCTTTAACACCTAAAGTTTTTCCATGTCTTGCTGCTCTTCTAAGAAGTCTTCTAAGAACATATCCTCTTCCTTCATTTGATGGCATAACTTCATCAGATATTAAGAATGTGATAGATCTAATATGGTCAGTTATAATCCTTAAAGAAACATCTGTTTTATTATTTTTTCCATATTCTACATTTGCAACTTTACATATTTCTTTTAATATATTTTCAATTGTATCAATTTCAAAAATACTATTTTTTACTTGCATGATAGTTGCAAGTCTTTCAAGACCCATTCCTGTATCTATATTAGGGTTTGCAAGTCTTTCATAGTTTCCTTTTCCATCCCCATCAAATTGAGTAAATACAAGGTTCCAGAATTCTACAATTTCATCTGCATCTGAAGCTGTTAAAAATTCTTCTGCTGTTGTTGGTTTTTTATCTGTTTTATTAAAATGAATTTCTGTACAAGGACCACAAGGACCTGAACCATGTTCCCAGAAATTTTCTTCTTTACCTAATCTAAATATATGAGTTGGATCTACATCTGTAAGAGTAGTCCAGTAATCATAAGCTTCATTATCATCTAAATATATAGTTACATATAATTTATCCTTTTCAAGTTCTAAAACTTCTGTGATAAACTCCCAAGCCCATGGAATTATTTCTTTTTTAAAATAATCGCCAAAAGAAAAGTTTCCAAGCATTTCAAAGAATGTACCATGTCTGCTTGTAATCCCTACGTTTTCTATATCTCCTGTTCTAACACATTTCTGACAAGTTGTAATTCTTGTTTTTGGTGGTTCTTGTAAGCCTGTAAAATAAGGTTTAAGTGGAGCCATCCCTGCGTTTATTAATAATAAACTTTTATCATTTTGTGGAACTAAAGAAAAACTATCTAATCTTAAATGTTCTTTGCTTTCAAAAAACTTTAAATAAGCTTCCCTCAAGTCATTTGTTTTCATAAAATTCATAAAATCAACCTCCATATAATATATAAGGAATTCAAAATATTATGCTTCCTTAATTATTTCTAAAAAATAAAAAAAGCCCCATCCCTATAAAGGGACGAAAGCTATCCTTCCGCGGTACCACCCTAATTATGCACAAATAAAATACATCACTTAGTAAATATAGCTCTAAGGTAGCTTCGAAATATATAGAAAGAAGTTCACAGCAACCACTTCCTCTCTGAATATCTATATTAAATCTACTTTTCCTCTTCATCACTTAATATTTAATTATTCAACAAAAATTATATTTCATATGCATAACTATGTCAATATCTAGGGAATACGCCAACTTACAAATTTTTATTTTAAAAGTCTTAAAACAAATAATAATTTATGTCATCATATAAAACTTTTATTATTACTCCTATGGGTACAGCTATTATCATTCCCAAAAAACCTCCAAACTTATCGCCAATAAGAAGTAAAATAATTATTACAATCGGATGCATATCAGTACTATCACCTGTTATTTTAGGGGATAAAATATTTCCTTCTATTTGTTGAATTAAAAATATTCCAATAGTTATCCAAATAGCTTTTATAGGTGAATCTAAAAGAGCGACTATAATAGCTGGTATTCCGCCAAAAATAGGTCCAAAATAAGGTATTATATTGAATATTGCATTTAATATAGAAATCCATATTGGAAACTTAACCTTAAAAACAATCAATAAAATAAAAGTCAAACCTCCTATTATTGCTGAAAGCACAAGTTGACTTACTATATATCTTCCAAGAACATTATCTATATCCTTTAAAATTTTTTTAGTTAAAGCTCTTTTTTCAGTTGGTAATAGTAATAATATATTATTATAAATTTTTTCTCCATCACATAAAAAATAATATACAATAATAGGAATTACTGCACAAGAAATAAGATTTTCAGCAATTAGCAAGAAATTATTTACTAAACTTTTAGATAAATTTAAAAATATTGTATTTCCTCTTTCTAACACTTCATTATAAATAACATTAATAGCTGGAAAACTACTTATTTTTAATTTTACAGACAATTTTTCTAAAAAGCTACCAATATTATCAAATATAATTCCAATATTTGATACCTCTTTAATCAATGCTGGAATTATAACAATTGTACATGTAACACAAGCTCCTAAAATTATAAATATTATTAACAACGATGCTATGCTCTTCTTAATTTTAAATCTTGATTCAATTGAATCTCGAATTGGAGATACACTATAAGATAACATAAATGAAATTACTAGTATGTTTATAATTCCTTTTATTGAATCATTTAATAAGTAAGCCAATATTAATACTGATAAGAATATTATAGATAATACTATTACAAGTTTGCTTTTATATTTTTTAAATAGATTCATAATTATTCATGTTATGTGGCATAGACTTAAAAGAAACATCTTTTCTTCCGGTATATAAAACATAACTTTCTCCTAATATACATTCATTTAAAAGAATAATTTCTTTTCCTCTTATCATCTTATCAATTAACCCAGATGTCACTACAATAGCCTTTATAGAGTAGTCTTTCACATCTATTAATAAATCTTCTACTACTCCTTTTACAACACTAAATGTATCAATAATATCCATATCTTTGATTTGTTTAAATCTTAATCCATCCCCTTGTTTTGTTTTGCTTGCAACTATATCTTTTCCTATATCTATAACATCTTCAATTGCAAGGTAATTTTTTTTTGAAAATAATAAAAAATTAGACACCTCAAAACCAACTACTTTCTCACAATAAAAATCAATATATATATCTTGTATAACGCCTATTTTTTTACCTGTTATATCATATACCTTCTTTAAATAGAAATCTCTAGTCTTAAACATATATTATACTTCTACTCCTTATCTAAAAACTTTTCACTTTATAATTGGTAGTATATCCATATGATAGAAAATAAATTCTTAAATTTTAGGTATTAGGCACATGAAAGAAAATAATAGACCAAATATGAGTTATATATCTTTCTTTATTAATTGTATTCATTTTTTTAAATCAATACTATTTTTTCTAAAGATCCTTATTGTAGAATAATAAAAAAAGCAATGAGATCCAGTAAAATTTACTTTTTCTCATTGCTTTATTTTTTCTTTTATAAGCCTTAAGTTAATAATTAAAGAATTACTTCAATTATTCCTCCACCAACTACAATTTCTCCATCATAAAATACAACTGATTGTCCTTTAGTTATAGCTCTTTGCTTTTCTTTAAAGCAAACCTTAACTCTTCCATCTCTTAAAGGAGAAATAATAGCTTTAGCTGGTCTTGCAGAATACCTAATCTTTGCTTCAATTTCAATAGTTTTTCCTAAACTTTCAAAAGAAATAAAATTTAAATCTTTAGCTATTAATTCTGTTTTAAAAATATCTTCTTCTGCGCCTAGTACAACTTCATTTGTTTTCGGATTAATATTTGTTACAAATACAGGTCTTCCGAGTGCAATTCCAAGTCCTTTTCTTTGACCAATAGTATAATATACAATTCCCTTATGTCTTCCAAGTATAGTTCCATTCTTATCAACAAAATTACCTGGTTTTATAACACCTGGTTTTGCATTTAATATATATTTTCCATGGTCATTATCTGGAATAAAGCATATTTCTTCACTATCTTTTTTGTTATGAACAGATAATCCGATTTCTTTGGCTATCTCCCTGATCCTATCTTTTGTATATTCTCCACAAGGCATAAGTGTATGTGCCAATTGATCTTGCGTGAAGTTATACAAAGCATATGTTTGATCTTTTCTATCGTCATCAGATCTTATAAGTAGATGCCTACCATCTCTTTCCTCTATCTTTGCATAATGACCTGTAGCTACATAATCTGCCCCTATTCCTCTTGCCCTTCTTAAAAGTTCATCAAACTTTAAGTGCTTATTACATTCTATACAAGGGTTAGGTGTTTTCCCATCAATATATTCTTGCACAAAATAATCTATAACCTTTTCCTTAAAATAGTCCCTAAAATTCAGGACATAAAAAGGTATATCTAATTTGTCACATACTCTTCTAGCATCGTCAACAGCTGAAAGTGAGCAACATCCGCCCTCTTTTTCTGCATACTCATTATCTTCTTGCCAAATTTGCATTGTGGCACCAATAACTTCATAGCCTTGTTCTTTCAATAAATATGCTGCCACAGAACTATCTACTCCACCGCTCATACCAATTAAAACTTTTTTTTTCATAGAACTCACCTATTCTTCTCCATGAACCATATCATGTAAATCTTCACCATGTTCCACCATATCTTTTGCTTCTAATCCTGATTTTACTCTATAGTCATTTATAGCTTTATGAATTGCTTCTTCTGCAAGTACTGAGCAATGCATTTTTACTGGTGGAAGTCCATCTAAAGCTTCTGCTACTGCTTTATTAGTTAAATCCCAAGCTTCATCTAAGCTCTTTCCTTTAATTAGTTCAGTTGCCATTGATGATGATGCAATAGCTGACCCACAGCCAAAAGTTTTAAACTTAACATCCTTAATTATATCATCTTCAACCTTTAAATATATTTTCATTATATCTCCGCATTTAGCATTTCCAACTTCACCTACACCATTTGCATCCTCAATTTCTCCAACATTTTTTGGGTTTCTAAAATGTTCCATTACCTTATCACTATATATCATATTATTTTTCTCCCTTCTTTAAAAAGTCATCCCATAATGGTGACATATTTCTTAATCTTTCAATAATTGGTGGTACAGTATCAAGGACATAATCTACATCTTCTACTGTAGAACCTGCACCTAATGTTAATCTTAATGATCCATGTGCTATTTCATGTGGTAAACCAATTGCTAATAATACATGAGATGGATCTAATGATCCTGATGTACAAGCGCTTCCACTAGATGCACATATTCCTTCAAAATCTAAAGATAAAAGAATAGATTCTCCTTCAATAAATCTGAAACATATATTGGAATTTCCTGGTAATCTTTCATCTCCTCTTGGTCCATTTAATTTCGTATATGGGACTTTTAAAAGTCCATCTATTAACTTATCTCTTAAATAAGTCATATTTTTCATATGTTCATCTAAATTATCACATGCTAATTCAATCGCTTTACCAAGACCAACTATTCCTGCAATATTTTCAGTTCCTGCTCTTCTTGATTTTTCTTGTGCTCCACCATGAATTAAATTATCAATCTTAATTCCTTTTTTTATATATAAAACACCTATTCCTTTAGGACCATATATCTTATGTCCTGCTAAAGATAACATATCTATATTCATTTCTTTAACATCTACTGGAACATTACCAACTGCTTGAACTGCATCTGTGTGAAAATATACGTTTCTTTCTTTACAGATTTCGCCTATTTCTTTAATTGGTTGTATTGTTCCTATTTCATTGTTAGCAAACATGATTGAAACTAATATTGTTTTATCTGTTATAGCATTCTTTAAATCTTCTAAATTAATAAATCCTTCATCATTAACATCTAAATATGTAACATCATAACCATTTTTCTCTAAATACATGCAAGTATGAAGTACTGCATGATGTTCTATTTTAGTTGTTATAATATGATTTCCTTTATTTTTATGAGCAGAAGCAATACCTTTTATTGCCCAATTATCAGCTTCAGAGCCTCCTCCTGTAAAATACACTTCATCCATTCCACAGTTTAATGCCTTTGCTACTCTTTCTCTAGCTTCATCTATTGCCATCTTTGTTATTCTTGATATTCCATAAAATGAAGATGGATTACCAAACTTTTCTGTAAAATATGGCATCATCTCTTCTAATACCTCAGGCTTAACATAAGTTGTAGCTGAGTAATCCATATATACATTTTTCATTATCTATTCACTCCTATCGAGAATCTTAATCGAACTTTTCTTATTCTCATAATCATCTATTATATCTTTTAAAGTAATTGAATTCATAACATCATCTATACTATCTTTTATTTTTTGCCACAATAGTTTTGTTGCACAACTATCCACATTTGAACACTCTACACCATCAATACAATCAGCTATCTCTATAGGGCCTTCTAAAACACGCATAATGTCCCCAACAGTTATTTCTGATGGTGGTCTACATAAAACATATCCTCCTTGAGCACCTCTGATACTTCTAATGATGTTAGCCTTTCTAAGTGGACTAAACAATTGTTCTAAATAATATTCTGAAAGATCTTGTCTTTTTGATATTGTTTTTATTGATATTGGGGGACTTCCATAATTAAATGCTAAATCAACCATGGCTCTTACTCCATACCTACCTTTTGTAGAAAGTTTCATTTGCTTCACCCCCTTAATTATTTATTAATTATAATTTTCGTTTATATCTTATCAAAATACTCGGTTTTTGTCAATTGATTAAGACTATTTTTTTACAGCACTCCAGTATTTTTTTATACTTTCTTCATACTTGTTATTTTGTTCAATATAGTATCTCTTATTTTCTAGTTCTAACGGCAGATATTCTTGTTTAACATAATGATTTTCATAGTCATGAGGATACTTATACCCCTTAACTCCAAGTTTATCAGCGCCTTGATAATGCCCATCTTTTAAATGTATAGGAATATCCCCATAATGCATTGTTTCCAAATCATTAATTGCAAAATTTATAGCTAAATAAGCACTATTTGATTTAGGTAATGTTGCTAAGTATATTACTAGTTCTGATAGAATTATCCTAGCTTCTGGAAACCCTACTTTTAAAGCTAATTCAATTCCAGAGTTTACTACTGTTAAAGCACTTGGATGCGCAAGCCCAATATCTTCAGCTGCTATTACAGATATCCTTCTTATAATTCCTGCTATATTTCCACCTTGTATAAGCCTAGCTAAATAGTGAATTGCTGCATCTGGATTGCTTCCCCTAATACTTTTTTGGAGCGCGCTTAACAAATTATAGAACTCATCTCCATCACTATCAGATCTCATGTTCGATTGACCTAAACTTTCTATGTATTCTACTGAGATTTCTTTAACTAATCTAACTTGAGAATTTATGGCTAATTCTAAAATATTATATGCTTTTCTATAATCTCCTTGAGATATTTCTCCAATATACTCTAAAGCTTTCTCTGAATATTTAATTTCTATTCCTTCAGTAATTAAATTATTTAAAGATTTCTGCAATCCAACTATAATATCAGAAGCTTTTAAAGGTTCAAATGAAAATATATTACATCTACTTATTATAGCTTTATGTATAACAAAGTATGGATTTTCTGTAGTACTTGCGATTAAAGTTATTCTTCCATCTTCTATAAATTCCAACAAAGCTTGCTGTTGCTTCTTATTAAAATGCTGTAATTCATCTATATACAAAACAACCCCACCATAATTTAATAAGTTATCTAAGCTTTTAGTTATTTCTTGAATGTCTTTTACTGATGCTGTTGTAGCATTTAATTTATAAAACTTTTTATCTACATAATTAGCCATTATATTAGCCAATGTTGTCTTACCAGTTCCAGGTGGTCCATAAAATATACAGTTACATATATTTTTACTTTTTATTAGATTGTATAATGGCTTTCCTTGACTTAATATATGTTGTTGTCCTACAAAATCTTCTAGCTTAGTAGGTCTCATCAAATCGGCTAATGGTCTCATTACTTCACCTCTTTATATAAATTGTAATACAAAACTATTGTATTATTCATGTACTACAAATTACAATTACTGCATAATTTTAATATATACTATAATAGTGCAAAAATGCTTGAATAATTTTACAATTGAATAAAATAAAAAAACATTTATGATAAATCCTTGTTATAATTGAGTTCTCACACAA
>NZ_FOMG01000028.1 GCF_900112485.1 Clostridium uliginosum | reverse complement strand
TGTGCTTGCGCTGTCATAATTTTTGCTTGTGCATCTGTTGTTGAAAGTCCTGTAATGTCAACACCTAATTTCTTAGCTCTTTCTGCAAGACCTTGTTCTTCACGTGTTGCTTTTATTTTTTCTTTTATTTGATCAACAGTAAGTCCTGTAGTATCTATTCCTAACTTTTGTGCTTGCGCTGCCATTATTTTTGCTTGTGCATCTTCTTTTGAAAGTCCTGTAATATCAACACCTAATTTTTTAGCTCTTTCTGCAAGACCTTGGTCTTCACGTGTTGCTTTTATTTTTTCTTTTATTTGATCAGCAGTAAGTCCTGTAGTATCTATTCCTAACTTTTGTGCTTGTGCTACCATTATTTTTGCTTGTGCATCTGCTGTTGAAAGTCCTGTAATATCTACTCCTAATTCTTTAGCTTTTTCTGAAAAGTTTTGACCTTCATGTCCTGCTTTGCCATCAAATTTTCCTTTATTATCTAATCCCTTAGTATGTTTTGCTTCAATTTTCGTTTGTTTAGCACCTGAATCCTTTAGAGATCTTTCAGCTGCATAAGTTGGAACAGTACTTGTAATAGCCATAATAGCAACAATAGCGATCCCCAATATTTTTTTGTTCATCATAATAATCTCTCCTTCATTAATAAAAAATTTACCTATTATTTTTTGGAATAATACTTTTTGTAGAATGTCTTATTCCTTATAGGTACATAATATAATTCTTTTGTGAAATTTTTGTGAAATTACTAATATTTTTTTAAATAACTATATTTAAAAATAATGTTGATATTTTAATATAAGAGCGAACTGGCATTGGAATTTGCTTTTTAGAACTCTTAATGAATATTAGTCCTATTAATTGCTTGTCACAATCTTTGATTGGGAGCATGCATTAATAGGACTAATATTTATTTTAGTGTTCTTAAAGCAAATTCCACTGTCCATGAGCTTTATATTAAAATATCAACATTCACTTAAAACATAGCAAAAAATTTTAAGGTATCTTAACAAAGAATATTACACCTTCATTTACATTTTCCACACCAGTAATCCCTCCATGAAGCTTAGCTATTAATCTTACTATAGATAATCCCAATCCATGGCCACCATATTGCCTAGACCTTGCTTGGTCTACCTTGTAATAAACATCCCAAATTTTTTCTAAATCATTCTCTGGTATATGATTACCTGTGTTAAATACAATTATTTTTATGCCAGTTCCCTTCTTTTCCACAGTCACTTTGATATGTTTTCTTCCTTCTACATGATTAATAGCATTTGTAATAAAATTATTTATAGAACGTTCTACCAGTTCATAATCAGCAGATATAACAAAATCTTCATATTTCAAATCATAGGTAATACCTTTTTCAATAAATACAGGAGTAAAACGGTTCATTGTATTTTGAATAAGGTCACCAACATTAAACATTGTGATATTCAACTGAAACGTTCCAGATTCCATCATAGACAGACTTAAAAGCTCACGCACCATGCCATCCATCCTATCACATTCTTCACATATAACATTGCAATACTTCTCCATCTTTTCTTTATCTTGAGCTACACCATATTTTAATCCTTCTGCATAGCCTTTTATTATAGATATTGGCGTTTTTAATTCATGTGACATATCTCGTACAAGATGTTTTCTACGTTCAACATCTTGTGTAAGCTCATTTATACTGGTACTTAATTTTTCTGAAATTTTGTTAATACTTTTTCCCAGTATCCCAATTTCATCTTGTGAATAAATATTTACACGTTTGTCAAATTCAAGATTTGATATATCTTCTGCAACATTACTCATCTCTATTATGGGCTTAGTTATCTTCCTTGAAAAAATAAATATAAATATTCCACCTATAAAAATTATTATTAAACCTGCAAAAATATAAAACTGATTTGCGATAAAAACACTCTTCTTAATACCCTGCATAGGCTTTTTTAAAATAATAAGTTCTCCATTATTCATTCGTGACGAAAAAACTAATTTAGGTGCTTTACCATTTGGTTTTTCAACAGTAGAATATACATATGTCTTTAACAATTTCATCTTATTTTCTATAACAAATTGTTCAATTTCTTTTGGTAAACGTGTTTCATCAGAACCTAACTTTTCAGAAAAAGAATAGTATTTTACATTCATATTTATATCAGCAATTGTACAGCTTATGCCATCAACATAATCTATCTCATTTATAAAGTTAGAAATATTTTCTTTATTATTAATATATTCCTCAGTGATTTCTTTACTTGTATCTATAAAAATATCTCTATTTTTATAGATATAATAACGTTCTAAAAATAATGCATTAAAAATTATGCCACAAAAAACTAAAAAAAACATAAACATTGTAAATAATAAAAACAGTTTTACTTTAATTGTTTTCATGATTCATCCACCTCAAGCATATACCCACTACCCCGTACAGTCTTTATATATTTACCACATTCTAAAAGCTTGGCTCTTAGGGTTTTTACATGTGTATCAATGGTTCGTATATCTCCATCAAAGTCATACCCCCATATGCTGAATAATATTTGTTCACGGGTTAATACCATGTTTCTGTTCTTTATAAAATAAATCAAAAGGCTATATTCTTTACGGTTTAATTCAACTTCCAAATCACATACCATAACTTTATGTGTTGCCTGATTTATTATTATTTCCCCAACCTTTATCTTCGCAAGACGTTCCTTTTTTACCTTTCGCAAATGTGTATTGATACGAGCAATAAGCACCTCATAGCTAAATGGTTTCGCAATATAATCATCTGCTCCTTTTTTAAGTCCTAACACCTCGTGTTTTTCATCTCCCAATGCTGTTAACATGATTACTGGCACATCAGAATATTCCCTAATTTCCTTTAGAACCCTCCAGCCATCATATACAGGCATCATGACATCCAATATAAGTAAGTCAATATCATTTGATTCAAAAAAAATATCTAAAACTTGTTGTCCATCGCATGCGTCAACAGGTATATAACCTTGTTTTTTTATTATGTCGCATACAAGTTCTCTAAGCATCTTATCATCATCTGCAACCAAAATTTTTATATCCATCAATACCCCTTCTTCCATAATATACAATCTACATTTGCCTCCGATTATTGCATATAGTATCAAGTTACATTAACATCTTTAATCTCAATGATGTATTTTGTCGTTTTTCGTAGCTTTATTCTTATTATTCTAACATGATAGATAAATATTAGGAATGGTTTTATAAAAAGTTATAGTACTATTATATTTTCTTTCAGATATCTTAATTGATATAATAATTATGCGAAAATTAAAGTCATGACATAAAGAATGAAAAGTGGATTGATATGTTAAATGACTGGAATAGTTATTTTTAGTAAATGAGTCACGTGTTGCTTACCCCCCTCTGAAATAGAGTATAGATAACAACATCCAATAAATGAAGGAATCCCAAAAAGGACATATTAGTACGGAGTGATACATTGTAAATAGTGATTTTAGTGTTTCATCATTTCTGTTATAGAATTTGCCACTGTTTGAAGCTTTAGCTGAGTTTGGCATAATTCTATTGCAGAAATGATAGAAACACTTAATCTTTATTTACTAGTATCCGTAGTACTAATATGTCCTTTTTTTAAGGGTTCTGTTTTAATTAAAATGTCTATACTATATAATAAAGCTAATAACATTTTAAAGAGGTGAAAATATATGATGAAAGGTTTGTTAGATCCTAAAATTGATTTTGTATTTAAAAATATTTTTGGTTCTACTAATCATCCAAGAGTATTAATATCATTTTTAAATGCAATTTTGAAACCTAAATATTTAATAACTAAAGTAAAAATACAAAATACAGATATAGAAAAACATTTCTTAGATGATAAATTTTCGAGATTAGATGTTAAAGCGAAAACAAGTAATAATGAAATTATTAATATAGAAATTCAACTTAAAAATGAATATAACATGATAAAAAGAAGTTTATACTATTGGAGCAAGATGTATGAAGAGCAGCTTAATGAAGGTGAAGATTATTCTGAATTAAAGAGAACTGTTTGCATAAATATTCTTAATTTTAAATATCTTAAAAATGAAAGGTTTCATAATGGATATAGATTAAAGGAAACTGAAACAAATGAAGAATTAAGTGATGTTTGTGAAATTCATTTTATAGAAATACCTAAACTTAAGGAAAACAGTGATGAAAAGGATATGCTAATGGCTTGGACAGAATTTCTTAAAAATCCTGAAAGTGAAAAGGTAAGAAGTCTAGAAATGAGTATAGATGAAATACGAGAAGCTAAGGATGAATTAATAAGATTAAGCAATGATGACAAACAAAGACAACTTTATGATATGAGAGCTAAAATATTAAAAGATAAAATAAGTGCAATAAATAAAGCAAAAAGAGATGGAATAGAAAAAGGAATTAGACAAGAAAAAATAAATATAGCTAAAAATTTATTGGATGTTTTAGATAATAAAACGATAGCACTTAAAACTGGATTAACAATAGCTGAAATCCAAAAATTAAGATAAGGCACATTCAATAAATATTACTTAATATTATACTTTTTAATAGTAAAGATTAAATCATTTATACCTGAAAAAAGGACATATTAGTACATAGTGATACATTGTAAATAGTAATTTTAGTATTTCATCATTTCTGTTATAGAATTTGCCACTGTTTGAAGCTTTAGCTGAGTTTGGCATAATTCTATTGCAGAAATGATAGAAACACTTAATCACTATTTGCTAGTATCCGTAGTACTAATATGTCCTTTTTTAAAGGTTCTGTTTTAATATAATGTTGATATTGTTACATTTTTGTTCAGCGGGCATTAGAATTGGACTTTTAGAACTCTTAATGAGTATTGTCACATTAATTGCTTGTCCGAAGCTTGTCTTTGGAGCAAGCTGGAATTGGACTATACTCATTTAGATGTTCTTAAGTTTAATTCTTTAGCCCACTTAACAATATGTAACAATATCAACACGGTTTAAAACATCGCCTTTTTTTAATATGATCTGATTATTTGATCCAAGCTCCGCTTGCTCCTAATTTGTAACCATCAACAGTAGTGCTTACAGCCATTGAACCTGAAGCATTTAAGTAGTACCAAGTACCATTATCGTTCAACCAACCAGTTTTCATTGCTCCTGATGATTGCATGTAGTACCAAGTTCCGTTAACTAATTGCCATCCAGTTTGCATTGCTCCTGAACCATTAGTGTAGTACCAAGTTCCGTTGTCATTGATCCAACCAGTTTGCATAATTCCTGCTGAATTTAGCATGTACCAAGTTCCATTATCATTGTACCAACCAGTAACTTTAGTTGCATCAGCTTTTACAAATGACCAAGTTCCATCAGCGTTCTTAACCCAACCAGTTTTAACTTCTGGAGTTACAACTGGAGTTTCAGTTTCTTTGTTTCCAACTATTGAATAAACTTCATCTTTTTCATTCCAAGTAACCATGTTATCTTTATCGTAAACAGATAATTGATTCATTGATCCGTCTACTTTATAAACTTTATTCCATGTGTCATTGTTATCAAATTGATAAACATATCCGCCATCTAATTTCCAAAGATTTCCATTAACATCAACATCTAATATTCCTGTAGCATCAGTGTTTACACTATCTAAATCAGTGTAGTTTAATACACCTTTGCTCTTTAATTCAATAGTTTGTACTTTTCCATTAGTGTAAGTGATGATTTTTCCATCAACTATGCTGTATTTTGTATTATTATCTAAAGTGTTTGCTGGTGTTACAGCAACTCCTGCATCATCAGTTATTTCATAGTCAGATACAGTTTTAGCATATTTAGCTCCATCAATAGTATCTGTAGCTTGTGCTTTTGATATCTTTTGGATAACTTTAACACTTGCAGGTGCTGAAGAAGGTGTTCCAACTGAAACTCCGTTGATTTTTGATATTTTATCAGTTAAAGTTCCACCAGCTGTAGTTGTAACTGCTACTTTTATTTGTGCTAATCTATAAATATAGTTTGAGTCTTGTCCAATTACTTGTGGTGCGCTAGCTGTATCTATTGTAGCATTAACAACGTTCTTATCAGTTATTTCTGTTTTAGTTGTATCTTTGCTATTAGTTATGTTAACTGTTTTGCTTGAATTATCAAATTCAACTTTGATTTTTCCTAAGTTGTAATCTGCATCAATGTAGTTTCCTTTTGCATCAGTATAAACATTCTTACCGTCGTAAGTAGTTGCATACCAAGTTGCACCAAATTCTGCTCCTGGAAGTTCAGTTAAATCAGTTTTCAAATCAGCATATTGAGTTGTGTATCTGTCATTTGCTTTATCTTTGATGTTCTTTTTTAAAGCCATTGCAGCATCATCTTTAGCATTTTCTGCTACTTTTTCATCTGTTACTTTACCACTTGATAAATCAACATAGTAACTTCCGTCATCTACAGAAACATATTTATCTCCATAAGTACCAGTAACTGTTGCTCCTGAATCAATACCATCTATTTGAGTGTATTGTCCTCCGTTTAAGTAATAAGCTGCTTCAGAAGTTCCATCTTTAACATTACCATCTACATAGAATTTTCCATCTTTGTAAGCTTTCGCTGCATAGATTGTTCCTTCTTGTGAAGCTATTTTAGTATAGTCTGCAGCATTTGCAGTAATTCCTGGTACCATTGAAGCCACAGCTGTTGCTGCAACTAATAATGCTGTTAATTTGTTCACTCTTTTTATCATTTTCAATCCCCCTGAATTTTTGTATTATATTTTTTGTCATTTGTCGTTTTTTGTTGTTTGTTTTTCAATTACAGTTTTTATTCTAACATGGTAGACAAGCTTTGGGAATAGTTTTTTGTATAATTTTAATATAATTATATTTCCTTTAAAAGAATTAAAATGAATTATAATAATTTTCAGGTACTAATGTTATTAAATTCATTGGAATTTTATATAATCTATGCTTTATTTCTTCATTTAAAGAAAAAAAACACACCATAATCGGTGTGTTTTTAATATATGTTCTTATTATTGTAAAGAACCATCTGAATTTAAATAGTACCATTTTCCATCTAAGAATAAATTTCCTGTCTTCATTTTTCCAGAATAATCAAAGTAATACCATATACCATCAATATATTGCCATCCCATTTTCGCATATCCAGAATAATCTAAATAATAGAATTCTTTACCAGTATATAACCAACCTCTTCTCATAGTTCCGTCATCATTTAAATAATACCAGTTCTTATCATAATATTGCCAGCCCTTTTTCATAACTCCACTATCTTGTAAATAATAGTAGTATCCATCACGTAAAATCCATCCTGTTTGCATCATTCCATTTTCATTAAGCATATACCATTCTTTATCGTATTGACCCCAGCCGGAACTTTTCATAGAACCATCACCTTGAAGGTAATACCAGTACCCATTCCCCTTATACCAACCAGTTTTCATAGTTCCATCTGGATTTAAATAGTACCACTTATTACTTTCTAAAATCCATCCGTTTTCTTCCCTATATCCACTTACATTTACAAAATACCAGTTATTATCATACTTAACCCATCTATTTTTAACTTGAGTTCCTGTTGCATCATAAAAAGTCCATGCATCTCCAGCAAGAACCCATTCATTAACAGCTTCTACCTTATCTCTGATTATGCTTACCTTATAATTAGTTGTAGTTTTTTTATCCTCAGCTACTACATTAATATTTACAAGATTTGCACCAATCTTTAAATCTATATAATCTGATTGTTGAGCACTTGCATACTCCTTATCTTCTACTTTAACAACTGCCTTATCGTTTTGTGCAGCAAATACAATTTTAAGCTTTGAAACAGCTCTATCTACCTTAACTGTATAAAGATAAGTTTCTGGATCGAACTTTGGAGATAAAGTTCCCTCTGTAGTCTTAAGACTTCCAAGTCTTACATTATCCTTACCATATCTTCTTGTTACAGTAACCTTATAATCAGTTGTATCTCCTTTTACATCAGTAACTTGTATATCTATATCATTTGATCCCTCATCTAAGCTAATAAATCCTGTAGTACCTCCATTTGCAACACTCTTACCATTAACTTTAAGAGTTGAAGTAGCAAATTCTGCTGTTGGAGTAACTGTTACTGCAGTAACTTTATTATCAACACTTGAAGTATACTCATATGTATCCTTATTAAAGCCTGGTGCAAGAGGTGCAGAATTTATAGTTAATGATTTTAAACATGAACTTCTTGGTGCTTCAGCACGATTTACTTCAACATTATAAGCACTAGCTTGTCCATCTGGCGTAGTAACCTTAACAACAATATTATTTCTACCTTCTTTTAATGAAATAGCTTGACTGTTAGTTCCACTTCTTACAATGACTCCATTAACCTTTATAGTAGAACTATTATCTGTTGCTGTTGGGTTTAAAGTTACAGTAGTTTGAGTAGTTGGCACATTAACTGTATACTCAGTTGTGTCTGAATTAAAACTTGGTGAAAGTGTTACCCCTGTTAATGACTTTAATGTTGCACTTCCTTTTTTAGAAAGTATTAAATTAAATACTTTCGTATGTCCATTAACAGTCCTCTTTATAATTACCTTATTATCTCCTCCAACTAATTTAAAATTACTTGAACTACCATTCATTGTTATTTGGACTCCTGATGTTATAGGCTTAGCATTTGCATCTAATATAGATACCTTAACATTATCTATATTATCTGGAAGGTTAGATAAAGCATAATCCCCAGTATCTGGATCACTATCTTTATAATCTACACCTATATGTGTAGAATATCCAGTTCCACAAGCAACATCAATCGTATCAAACTTAAATGCATCAGAATTATCTTCTGAAAATTTAAACTTTACATTATAAGATTTAATTTCATTAGTACCTAAATCTTTTACTTTTATTGTTGCATAAAAGTCATTATATTGAGTTATTACAATTTTAGCAGAAGTATTTGAACCACTTCCTGAGTTAATAACTGTAACCCCACTAGAACTTGAAGTAACTTCTTCAATCTTATAATATGAAGTACCACTTGACTTTATATTAATAGTAGATACAGACATATCAATTTCATCAGTTTGGTAGTTTGAATCTATTTTATTTATAGCTATATTATTACCATTGCTACTTGCAGTAAATCCAAGATCCAAATCTATCGCATTAGCTCCTTTTATATTTCCAATTTGCACAGTTGTTATCATCAAAGCAAATATTAACAGCTGTGAAATCACCCTTTTAAAATTCATTTTCATCTTTTTATTAATTGCCAAAATAAATTTTCTTTTTTTGACAATATTCCTCCCCTCTCTTAATGGTTTAATCAAAAAGTTCCACAATATTTAATTATCGTATATATATGAAAAAACTAAAGTATTTATTGTGAAAAATTTAATCTATTTAAATTAAGGCTATGTTTTAAAACCGTGTTGATATTGTTACATATTGTTCAGTGGGCTAAAGAATTAAACTTAAGAACATCTAAATGAATATAGTCCCATTTCAGCTTGCTCCAAAGACAAGCTTCGGACAAGCAACTAATGTGACAATACTCATTAAGAGTTCTAAAAGTCTAATTCTAATGCCCACTGAACAAAAATGTAACAATATCAACACTATATTAAAACATAGCCAATAAAAAAAGGATGAGTAAAACTCATCCTTTTTTATATGAAGTTAGATTTTATCTAAATCCAAGCTCCGTTAGCTCCTAGGTTACATCCATCAACAGTTGTGTTAGCAGCCATTGAACCATTAGCGTTTAAGTAATACCAAGTATCACCATCTTTGTACCATCCAGTTTTCATAGCACCTGATGGTTCTAAGAAGTACCAAGTACCACTAACGTTCTTCCAGCCAGTAGCCATTGAACCTGAATCATTTAAGTAGTACCAAGTTCCGTTAACGATCTTCCAGCCAGTAGCCATAACTCCGTTATCGTTCATGTAGTACCAAGTTCCAGCTAAGTTTAACCAACCAGTAGCCTTAGTTCCGTCTTCATTAACATAAGTCCAAGTACCATCAGTAGCTTGTACCCATCCTTTAGTAGCTACAACTGGCTTTTCATCTTCTTTGTCTTTAGCTCCGATTATAGAATAAACTTCATCATCCTTATCCTTATCGCTCCAAATAACCATGTTGTCTTTATTGTAAACTGATAATTTATTCATTGATCCATCTACTTTATAAACTTTATCCCAATCTTCATCGTTATCAAATTTATAAACGAATCCATCATCTACCATCCATAAGTTTCCATCTACATCTGTATCAAGAGCTTCTATCTCATCATCATTGAAATCATGTACATCTGTATAGTAATATGAACTCTTTGATTTTAATTCTATAGCTTGAACCTTCTTATTAGTTTTATCATATGCAACTATTTTTCCGTCAGCTACAGTATATTCAACACCAGTTCCAGCTAACATTTCATTTTTATCTCCTGATTTTGGTTCTTCTCCATTATCCTTAGATATTATATAAGTATTTACAGTCTTAGCATATTTAGCTCCGTCAATATCATCAGAAGCTTGTTCTTTTGATATCTTTTGAATAACATCAAATTTTACTACTTTTGTAGATTTTGCATTTGCTTTAGTAATCGCATTTTCTGAAGCATCTGTGAAAACAGTTTTTACCTCTTTACCATTCTTATCTTCTTGATATATATTAACTCCGTTTATTTGAGCTATATTTTCTTTACTTGTAACAGTTATAGTTGCTTTTCTATAAATGTTTTTTGAATCTTGTGTAAGTGTGCCTATAACGGTAACAGCTGCTTGTGTATCTTCATCTTCTTTAAGCTTATCTGCATCAGTATTCTTTAAAGTAACTGAAGATCCTGTTACAGTTTCAACTTTAATTTTACCTATATTGTAGTCAGCATCAATGTATTTTCCTTTTGCATCAGCATATACATTATATTCAAGACCTGTTATCTTTTTATCAGCATATTTAGTTTTATACCAAGTATCACCATATTTAGAACCTTCAATTTGTGCATTGTCTAAATTTGGAAGTGCTTCAGAACCATAAACGCCATTACTTGATGAAGAATCTTCCTTATATCTTCCATCAGTATCTTTTTTAACGTTCTTTCTTAAAGCTGAAGCTGCATCATCTGCATTATCTTCTCTAACGTTATCATCTGTTACTTTACCGTTTGTTAAATCAACAAAGTAATCTCCACCTTGCATTTCAAGGTATTTTGCAGATTTAACTCCTTCAAAATCATCTCCTGAATCTAAATCTTGTAATGGAGTGTATTTACCATCTTTTAAGAAGTAAACTTCATCATTATCTTCTTTAACAACATCTCCGTCAATAACGAAAGATCCATCTTTGTAAGCTTGTGCGTTATAAACAGTACCATCCTTTGATTCTATTCTCTTTACGTCTGCTGCATTAACTCCAGTAGCTGGAACTAATGAAACTACTGCTGCGGCAGCTACTAATAAAGCTGTCATTTTATTTGCTCTTTTAAACATAATTTCTTTCCCTCCTAATTTTTCTAATTTCATGATAAATTATACCATCACTACATATTATTGTAAAGTTAGATATTGACTATCCATGAACATTATTGCACATTTAACTTTATTTAACTTGGTTTATTTTTCTTGTTAAACCTACTTTTATCATTATATCAAAAACTTTCTTCATGTCAACCAAAATTTATCCAGTAATTAGTATTTATAAGTTTTCAGTTTTAAGTGAAAAATAAATATATATACTACTAAATAACTTTTTATAAATGTTTATTATGAAGAATAATATTTTTTATAAATAAATTCCATCTGAGTTTAAAAATCATTTAATGACATAATGTTATATATGTTCTATTAATTTGGTTTTTAAGTTTAATTTCCTAGTAGTGGTTTATAATTCCATGAAATCTCTTTGTCATATAGTACAAATATAAAATTAACTTTAGGTACCTTTTTTTGAAAGTATTAAAAAAATGTATAAATATTTCTAATTAAGGTACATGAAAGAAAATAATGAATAAGTATACAAGTCTATTACTTTTTTGAATGTAACTAAGATATGGCTTAATCATACAAGGGGCTGTCTCTGAATTACCAAGTGAAGTAATAGTAAAGAAATAGAAATAACATTTATTAAAGAAGACTAGAAAAATAAGCTAAGAGTTTCTAACATTTAAAGTTGTACCCATAAAAGATTGCTCCTAATATGCATTAGGACAATCATTTATGGAACAATTTCAAATGAAGAAACTCTAAGCTTATTTTTCAATGCTTCTTCCACAAATGTTATTTCTATTTCTTTTTTTTGAATATACATCATATCATTAAATGATTCGTATTATGAGACAGACCCTTGTTCTTTCTATAGTAATTTAGGTTGTCATCAGCATATTTGTATCTTCAATTTGTTAATTTCTTAGTTTGTTATCAATAGCTTTTGCTTTTTTGTGTTACTTCTACATTTTTACCTTTGAATACAATTGCAAGTTTTATAATATTTTTAATACCTTTATTTAAAAGTTCTGTTTCATATTTTTTATCTTCAATTTGCTTTAGAGCTTTAGATATTCCTTCTTCAATTGTTTCTTTTGAGAATTCATTTATTTTTTTAAACTCAATTATTATTCCATTTTTTAAATTATTCTTTGGAATTATCATTACATCATATCTTCCATATCCACTTTCTTTATTTGATTTAACCTCATAATTATCTGAAAGTGAAATTAACATTCCAAGTACGAAAGCATGATAAATTTTTTCTGGCTCTTTCCCTGAAATATCAAAATAACTTAAATTATTTATAACAAACTCTTTAAAAATATAGCCAAAATTTTCAATATCTCCATTTATTAAAGCATCAAGCATATTTTTATACTTTAACATACTTAGACTATCATCAAACCATTTTAATATCATGTTTTTAAAGTATATATAAACTTCTTTATTGGGGATTTCTAAAGTACACTGTAAGATTCCTTCTATATTTTCCTTTTTAGTTACTTTTAAGTATCCAGTCATAAGTAAAAAGCTCCATACACTTTCACTTGAACCTTCAATTTCTCCCATTACTATATTGTCGTCTATGACTTTTTCAATAGATTTATTTTCTATTAAATCTTGAAATTCCTTCTTTATCTCTTCATCACCATTTGAAAGAATTTTCTTAACTAAAATATTCTCGCTGCTATTAATCCAATATGGTTTAAATCCTTCTTCATAATTATCAATATAATTTAGTACTGACCATGGATTGTATATAACATTATTTCCAAAAACATAGCCATTATACCATTCTTTCAGCATATCTTTTTCTTTATTTGTTTCATCTTTTTTATAATACGATAAAATTTGATCTATATCATTTTCCAGAAAACCAAACTTATCACTAAATTTATTTTTAATTATTGTATCAACTTCCAAATTATTAAGTCCTGAAAAAATACTTTCTTTCGCAACCCTAAGTATTCCAGTTAACATTGCTTTTTCTACATACAAATTACCTTTAAGCCCTGCCCCTAATAAATTTCTCATAAAACTTATTACTTTATTATAGTAACCATTCATATATCCTTCTTGAATTGGAACATCATACTCATCTATAAGTAATATAACTTTTTTATTATAATATTTAAAAAATAATTCAGTTAAAGAAATGATGCTAAATTCTAAATCCTCTTTGCTTGCTATCCCAGTTATAATTCTTTTTATATATGAAAGATCACTTTCATTAAGCTTTTCATTATTTATTATATTTTGATGTCTTGAAAATTCTTTTGATACTATAAGCCTTAGTTTATTTAAAAAGCCTTCAAAGCTATCGCTCTTTAATTCCTTAAGTGTAATAAATATAACTGGATATTCACCTTGAAACTTTAGAATTTGCTTATCTTTCTCAATATTTAATCCTTTAAATAATTTTCTTGATTCCTCTTTCATATTTATATCAAAAAAATACTTTATCATACTCATGTTCAATGTCTTACCAAATCTTCGTGGTCTTGGAATTAAAATTACATTAGCTGAATTATCTATAAATTCTTTAATAAGTAAACTTTTATCTACAAAATAATAATTTTCTTCTATTAATGTCTTAAAATCATCTATTCCAATTGGTAGTTTCTTTTTTATAATACTCGCCTCCCATATTTGAAAATTCTTCTTTTCAATGGCTTATATTCTATATTCTTATAACTATTATATCCTATAAACTATTTACTTAAAACAAAAACTACAATTAGACATATTTAAAATCTCTTTTAAGAATATTGCTAATTAATTCAACACAATATATATGTATATTACATAGTATTAGAAACTATTAATGCAATTTTTTTCTAGTTTTTCATAGTAATTACTTGCCATATTTCTATTTACCATTACTAATCTAGAAAATTACTATAAATTATCAGTATCAAAGAAATATGATAAATAATTGCGTAGTAAGCATTGAAAAATTGTACTTACTGTTTCATCGTTTCAAGTTGTTCCATTATGTGATTGTCAAAAGCTTGTCTTTGGAACAATCTCTAATGGATGCAACTTAAAACGTTAGAAACTGTTAGTGCAACTTTTCTAGTCTTGCATAGTAATTATTTATCATATTTCGACTTACTAGTAATTTACTATAAAATACGCATATAGAAAGGATTTACTAATGATAAATAAAGGATTTAAGTATATTTTTTTATTACTTATTATAATTTTTTTAGTAGGTTGTAATAACCAAGCTCAAGTAAATAACAACAAAGAAATTTCAAATAAGTCTTCTTCTCAAATTGGTGATAAACTTGATACCGATTATTCTAACTTTAATGGTTTTGATATGCCAAAAGATAATGTAAGCCTTAAAATTGATGGTAAAACTTTAAACTTTACCTTGCCAATATATCTTAATAAAAATAGATATTATTTCCCTTTAAATGAAATTATCTCAGATTTAAATGGAGACAGTGCAAAAAGTGAAAATTCATTGAATCTAAAAATTAATGGCTCTAATTATTCAATTAACACATTAGACAACACTGTTAAATGTCCAGATAAAACTTTTACTTTAAAAGAGAAACTTATAACTGATGATCACATTTATTATCTTGGATTTTCTGACCTTGCTAATATGCTTAATTTATATACTAGGTGGGATAAGGATAACAAAATAATTAATTTCAAAACAAATGGTGTTAATATGGACAATGTTACTCCTTATAATTCTAAAGATATTCAGATAGGTTTCATAAGATTTGAAGATATATGTTTAAGCTCTGAGCCTTATGATAAATATTACTTTGAAAATCTTCGTATAATTGCTAGTTACATGAATCAAAAAAAGGTTTCTTATCATATTGCTTGGATTCCAAGGTATATAAATCCTAAGCATAATATTGATAATGACCCTATAACTAAAAATAATTTTGAGCTTGCAGAAATGGTTTATACTTTAGATTATTTTAAAACTCATAATGGAATAATAGGTCTTCATGGATATACTCATCAATGTGGAAATCATGAATCAGCTATTGGATTTGAATTTGGTAAATTTGAACCTTCAGTTGATGTGTTTAAAGAGAAAATTACAAAGGCTATTGAAACTGCCTCTTATTTAGATATACCAATAGACTTCTTTGAAGTTCCACATTATGAAATAACTCCAGAGCAAAATAAGATTGCAGAAAAATATTTTAAAATACTTTACTATCCATTTAATGATAATGGCATCGATAAAGCAGATTTAACTAAGCCTCAATTAAGTCCTTATAATAATTCTTCTTATTATATTTCAACTCCACTAGGCTATATTGCTCAAGGTAAAGAAGCTACTGCTTTAGCTAAAATTAAAAAGGCTGATACTTCTAAAATGGGAAGCGTATTTTATCATCCTAGATTAGAAAATAACTTTATTTCATTAAGTGAGGATTCTAAAGGCTTGCCAACCTTTACTTATAACGATAATTCAACATTAAAAAAATTAATAGCTATCTTACAAGAAAAGGGCTTTAAAATGATTGATGTAACAAGTCTTAAGTAAACAAAAAGCTATGTTTTAAAACCGTGTTGATATTGTTCAGTGTGCTAAAGAATTAGACTTAAGAACATCTAAATGAGTATAGTCCCTATAATTATTTCTATTATAATACTTTTTCTAAATTATCAATTAATTCTCCTATAGCTTTAACATAATCACTTACTATTCTCTTTGCAACCTCATCTACAAGATTTTCATTATAAATATGAGATGTTGAGTTTCTATCCTCCAATAAGTGTATCCAAACCATATCATCAGAAATCAAATTATTTACATAAGCTTTCTTAAATATAGTTCTTGGAAAGGAATTTTCAAGAGTAATACCTAAATATTTCATAGCTTCTCCAAGAGTTTTATGTGTAAGTTCATATGTGAATTCAAATCTTTGGATGAGGCTATCTCTAATTATTTCATTATTACCATCATATAAATCACTTACTTCTTGCAATTTAGCATATGCTTTTTTTAAGTTCATGTATTTAAAATCAACACTTCTCATATATAATTATTCCCTCTTTTTCTACTTGTTCAATAAATATAGAATCCGTTACTTTATTCATATCAGAAAAATCAAATTCTAATAAAGTACTTGTATTGTTTTCAATTTCATAAATAAAATCAAGTATGTTACCATCTGAATATATAGCTAAATCTATATCGCTTTTTAATGAGTTATCTCCCCTGGCCCTAGAACCAAATAGAGCTATCTTTTTAATTACTTCATACTTTTTTGATATAGTTATTATTTCATTTACTATTTCATCCTTTAAATTCAAAATATTCACCTCAAAATATCATCTAGTGTATATAACTTTTCTATAATCATTTATATGCCTTATTAAAATTCTCAAATCTTTGTTTCCATCTTATATCCTTAAATTCATCCATCATAGACACCTCCAATAATAAACTATATTCTTATAACTATTATATCCTATAAACTATTTACTTAAAACAGACACTACAATAACTTATTTATACAATAAATATAATCATTAAAATCTTTCAAATGATTTTCAATAATAACTTGTACAACCTTTAAACTTAAAGTTTTATAATCGTGAACTGCAATATTCCTAAATCCTACCATTGATTTCATTTTTTTATTTAATGAATCATCTATTATATTATTAGCATTAAGTACTTCAAAAGAATCTCTACTATTTTGTGGTATTCCTAAATTTTTCTCAGATACAATATGCATAGCTAAATCTATAGCAGCTTCACAAGCTCTTTGTATATTTAAAATTACAGAATCTTGCTTTGTATAATCATTTAAGTTTTCAGGATTGTTATTATATACTTCTTTAATCCTATTTAAGCATCTCTCAATAGTTTCAATTTTATTTAAAATCACATCATTTCCCATATACAGTTCCCCTTTCTTTAATTTTCTTTAAGATAACTTCACGCTCTTCATTTAGCATTGCATAAGACTTAAGAGTTCTCATTTCAAAGTACATACGTTTAGTATCATCACTACAATATATTCTTTTGCCTGTTCCAACTACTTGAGCTTTAAATACTGTAGATGATGTATTTAAATCTATTAAATCTACTTCCCTCTTAAAAATGTCAGCTAACTCCTGTGCTTTCATAAAACATTCATAAGCATCTACTGCATTATATGTTAAAAATGCAATATCAATATCGCTATCATCTCTAAGTTTATTTTTAGCGCCTGAACCAAATAAATATATCACTATAGGATTAAATTCTTCTTTTAAAATTTCAATAGCCTTATTTAATTGAATCTCCAAAATTAATCCTCCTTGTATACTCTATAGTATAACATCTAATAAATTTTTGACCTTTAAAGTGCTTTTAAATAATTACTTTGCTCTTAAATGTATTTCTGTATCACTTACCTCTAAAAATATATCAAGATACATTATTTCTGAAAAACAACATTTAAAAATATCTTCTTCCACACCTTCTCTTTTATAATAATCGTGTGTATATCTATTTCTTAGTCGTACAATTTTTATTAAAAAATCACATAAAGAATCCTCTAAAAAGCCATGAATTCTTGCTCTCTTTACTAATTCTACTGCTGAGCATCCATCTATATAATTATCATTCATAACTAAAAACGTCTCTGACATATCAATTATATATTCTGTTAAGTCCTGAAAATATCCAAGAATAGAACGCTTTAAAAAAATAGAATTTGTATTATTAAATTCTTTCATTGCACCTATAAGTAACGCAAGTGTGTCTTTAGCAATATAAAACTTCTTTTCTAATCTTTCTTTTTTATATTTATAATAAGGTGACATATTTATTTTCCTCCATTTAGTAATTCCGTATCATGTCTTATAAGTTTATTAAGCCATTCATTATTTCGTAAATATTTATTTACATAAAGCCTAAAATCAATTTCTTTATTAAAATCTAAAATAATCTTATTTTTACTTTCTATATAACATTTTGCTAAATCAGAATCAAATTCATTTAAATATAGGAAAGTTATATGCATATTATTATATGAAAAAAAATCTTCTAACTTTGAAAGTAACTCGTCTTCTAGTTTAAATTCAAATTCTACTCCTCTTTTTTCTTTTAGTAATATTAATATATCTATATCACTTCTATTTTCTAACCAATTTTCTGTATTATAGCTACCAAAAACAGCTAAAGCAATTATATTATCTGTGTCATCAATTTTAAAATCTTTTATCTCTTCTTTCTTCATGTAATTCACTACCTTTAAATCATAGTATATATGTTGCAATAAGAAGTCTTCAATAAATCAAGTAGTTGTTTACGCTTTTATTACACATTTAAATTTGCAACATATATATTAATTTAATTATAACCTATATATAATCTTCTTAAAACAAAAAACAGATAAGACTTTCTATTCATCTTATCTGTTATATTTATTTCTATATTATTTCAAACTTGTACCTAATAAATTTACACAAAGGTCTATGCCTTTTGTGAATAAGGAAGTGATTCACTTATTAAGAACTGACACGTCACTGTCACCCTAGAATTACTTTTCTCTCTTTTTCACCGTTTTTAAATCTTATTTCCCCTTTACCTATAGCTGAGACTGGACATACTTGTGCACATAAATGACATCCAACACATCTTTCTTTATTTATTTCAGGCTTTCTTTCTTCATCATTCCAAGTTATAGCTTGATGCGCTCCATCATAACATGAAATATAACATCTTCCACAACCTAAGCATTCCTCTTCATCAACTTGTGGATATACTATATAATCTCTATCTAAATCTTCAGCAGGAATAATATTCTTTACAGCTATTCCAACCATATCTTCTAATCTTTCATATCCCTTATCGTTCATAAAATGTGATAAGCCACTTATCATGTCTTCTACTATTCTATATCCATATTGCATTACTGAAGTAGTTACTTGAAGATTACTTGAACCTAAAAGTATAAACTCTAAAGCATCTTCCCAAGTTTCTATTCCACCTATGCCACTTATAGGAACATTCTTTAACTTTTCATTTTTGGAAAGTTCATAAATAAATCTTAGTGCTATTGGCTTAACTGCCTTTCCTGAATATCCTGAAACAGATGATTTAGCATTAACTACAGGATTTGCAGTCATTGAATCTAAATCAATACCAGTTATACTTTTTATAGTATTGATAGTTGCAAGTCCTGTTGCTTCACCTTCAATTGAAGCTATAGCTGGAATTGACATATCACCTATATTCGGAGTCATTTTTGCTAGTATTGGAATATGAGTTCCTCTTCTTGTTGCTTCACAATATTTTTTAACAAGCTCTGGATTTTGACCTACATCTGATCCCATATCATGACTTGTCATTTGAGGACATGAAAAATTACATTCTATAATGTCTGCTCCAGCTTCTGTTACAAGTCTTGCAAGGTCCTCCCATTCTTTTTCATTTTGTCCCATTATTGAAGCTACCACTACTTTAGTAGGATAATTTTCTTTTAATCTTCTCAAATCATCTAAATTTTGTTCTAATGGATGATCTGATATTTGCTCCATATTTTTAAATCCAATAAATGATGTTGCTTCCTTTTTCAAATTATCAAAACGTGGAGAAACTTCATTAGGCATAAAGAATCCTATTGTTTTAAACATTACTCCAGCCCAACCAGCTTCAAAAGCTTTAGCACACATTTCATAACAGTTACCTACAGGTGATGATGATAGAAAAAATGGATTTTCACATTTTACCCCACAAAAATCTATTGATAGATCCTTTATAATACCCATTATCTAGCACCTTCTTTCTCATTTAAGTACATATCAATCTTTTCTGCTGCTTCTTTACCTAACTTAAGTGCATAAACAACAGTCTTGTCTCCCTTAACTATATCTCCACAAGCAAAAACTCCATCAATATTAGTCTTATAATCATCTGTTACTACTATTCCTTTATTATCAAATTCTATCTTTGCTATAGAACTTACATTGTCTTGTTCTTGTCCAATTGCAAAGATAACGTTATCAACAGGTATATCTAAGTTGGAATCATCAAACATGCCAACACCTTTAAATCTTAATGCCTTATTATTTTCTCCAACAATCTCACTTGGCTTAATACCTGTAAATATTGGAATATTGGCATCTATAACTTCATCAATACTCTTTCTTTCTGCTGGCATTTTGTCTATAGTTCTTCTATAAACTATTTTAACATCTGTAGCTCCTAAATTTTTAGCACTTATTGCACAATCTACAGCAACATCTCCACCACCAATAACTACAACTTTATTTCCTAATTCATATTTTTCATTTGATTTTACCTCTGCTAAAAAGTCAGTGCCATTAATAACTCCATCTAATTTATTACCCTTTATATCAACATCTCTACTTTTTTGCATTCCACTTGCAATTAAGAAAGATTTAAATCCATCTTTAGTCAATGACTCTATTGTAATGTCTTTACCAACATTGACATTTGTTTTAAACTCAACACCTAATTTTTTTATATATTCAATTTCATTATCCACAACAGCTTGTGGTAATCTTTCTTCTGGTATTCCATAACTTAGCCATCCGCCTAATTTTTCTTTCTTTTCAAATACTGTTACCTTGTACCCTAATTGAATTAATTTAGTTGCAGCCGCTAATCCACTTGGACCTGAACCTATTATAGCTACTTTTTCTTTTTTACACTCCACTGGCTTTAATACTTCTAAACCTAATACATTTTCATAATCAGTTAAATATCTTTGAAGTTTTGCAATTTCTATTGGCTTATCTATACCAGTTCTGCTACAAGCACCTTCACAATATTTTTTTGTAGGACATACTCTTGCACAAATTCCTCCAAGTATGTTGTTTTCTCTAATCGTTTCCACAGAACCTTTTAGATTTCTAAAACGAAGTGAACGAATAAACTTTGCTGGATCAGTTCCTATAGGACATGCTTTTGAACAAGGTGCGTCATAGCACAATAAACACCTTGAGGCTTCCTCTATAGCAAAAACTGGATTTATTTCTTCTTCATTATTTTTTTTCATGTTATTGTTTTTATACAAAATAATCCCTCCCTAAGTCTCAGATTAGGCACATGAAAGAAACTATAGACAAGTATATCGGTCTATTATCTTTTGAATGCGACTTAATAATATATATGTATTATATTTAGTAAAACATATATATAACACTAATCTGTTTTCTAAATACCACTTTCTCATTTTTATTGTATCATATCTTATTCCACTATTTTCCTGTATATTTTGTATTATGTTATCGCTTACACATAAAATTTATTAAATTAATCATTTTGAAATTGTTATAACCCAAAATGATATTTTTTTTCAATTATATTTACAAATTTAATATTTTTAATATTTTGAAAATTAAGTAGTGGCTGATAATTAATTAACATTTGTTTAAAAAATTAGTATACTAGGATATAATATAAATAAAAATATAGTGTAGAGATGTGAATATTATGACTTTAGCTGAAAAATTTATTATTAAAAGAAGTTCTTTATATACATGAAGTAACTATAAAAAAACATGGTGTCTCTGATTGAATTAAGAATTTAATATTAATTAAAAGTTCACTTAATTCAGGATTAGCTACATTTGGTAGTGAATGTTGATTACATAGAATTTTATAACAAAAAAATATTACAGAAAAATCTAAAAAGTCTGACTCCAATAAAATATCGAAATCAGACATTAGCTATATAACTTTTTTATTTTTTTGTCTGTCTACTTGCAGGGTGCAATTCAATACTAACAAATTCAAATTTTTCATTTTAAAGTATTTCTTTACGTCATTATCTTTTTTAATTCTATAATTAAATTTTAATTTTTCAAACTTATTCTATATGTTTTTTCAACTATATCGCATAATAAATAATCTGACTGCTATCTTTCTGTGTTATCATAATCAATTAAAACATACTTGATACTAATTCGCTCCTTTATCTAAGAAAATTAATAATTTTTTCTGATGCATCACCATTACCATAGTAATTATTCTTATTTTCCATATCTGTTTTTGTATTAAATACTTTATCTATAATATCCTTCTTATTAGGCTTACAAAGTATATTATGGTTTCCATTCAAAGTTTCTACCCATTCTGTCTGATCTCTTACTGTTACACATGGAGTATTTAAAATATATGCTTCCTTCTGTAATCCACCAGAATCTGTAACAATTTTTATAGCATTCTTAGCATAAAAAAGCATATCAATATATCCTACTGGTTGAGTAATAATAGTATTTTTAAAACTATTTTCATTCATTACTTGCAAAACCATCTCTTTTGTACGAGGATGTACAGGAAAAATAACAGGCTCATCAAATTCCTCAAAAGCGGATAAAATCTCATATATTTTTTCAATATTATCTGTATTTTCAGCTCTATGTATAGTAGCTAAGTACCAACTTTCAGGATTATTATGTTCAATCAATTTTTCAAGTCTATTAAAATAATAGTCTTTGCCATTTTTATTTATGAGTTTTTCATAATACAATACAGCATCACACATTACATCTCCCACATCATAGACTCCTTGTGTGATTCCCTCTGCTTTAAGATTTTCCACAGCAGTATTAGTTGGACAAAATAAAAATTTTGATATTCTATCAGTCAAAATTCTATTCTGCTCTTCTGGCATATTCATATTAAAAGAACGAAGTCCAGCCTCAACATGAACAATGGGAATATGAATTTTTGTAGCAGCAATTGCACCTGCCAAAGTTGAATTCGTATCACCATATACTAATATATAATCAGGTTTTTCCTTTAATAAAATTTCTTCAATTCCTATCATCATATCAGCAGTCTGCTTTGCGTGACTTCCAGACCCAACTCCTAAATTATAATCTGGCTTAGGAATATGCAACTCATCAAAAAAAATTTCAGACATATTATTATCATAATGCTGACCAGTGTGAACTAATATCTCTTGATGGTTTCTTCGAATAATTCTAGAAACTGCTGCTGCTTTTACAAATTGCGGTCTTGCACCTATAATTGTAACAAATTTCACATCTATTCACCTCAAAAATTATAATAATTCAATATTAGTTCTATCTGTAATATTTTTCATTGCATTTTTTGTGTCGAAAATTGCTTTTGCATTTTTAGCAATCATATCATAATCTACAGTCGAGTGTGCAGCTGCTATAAATATTACATCGTAACTTTTTATTATATCTTCGTTTATAGTTTCTATACCTTTTCTAATTTCTCCTTTATATTTATATTGAGGTATAAATGAATCATAGAAATCAACTTTTGACTTATTCTTTTCAAATATTTCAATTACTCTTAAAGCTGCACTTTCTCTATAATCGTCAATATCATTTTTATATGCTACACCCAAAACAAGAACTTTTGCACCGCTTAAAGCTTTTCCATGATTATTAAGTATTTTTCCTGTTCTTTCTACACAATATTCTGGCATACGATCATTAATCATTCCTGATGATTCAATCATAGAAGTATGGAAACCATATTCTCTAGCTTTCCAAGAAAGGTAATATGGATCTAAAGGTATGCAATGTCCTCCAAGACCTGGACCTGGGTAAAAAGCCTGAAAACCATATGGTTTTGTTTGAGCAGCATCAACAACTTCCCAAATATTAATCCCCATTTTATTACAAAGCATTGCTAATTCATTAATAAGACCAATATTAATATTTCTATAAGTATTTTCTAATATTTTTTCCATTTCTGCAATTGCTGGAGAAGATACTTCTTTAACATCTCCTTCTAGTACTTGTCTATACATATGTGAAATAGCTTTAACAGCTTTTTCACCTATAGCACCTACAACCTTTGGTGTATTCTTTGTCTTATATATAAGATTACCTGGATCAACTCTTTCAGGAGAGAAACCAAGATAAAAATCTTCTCCACAAGTAAGTCCAGAACCCTCCTCTAAAATTGGTTTAATTAATTCCTCAGTTGTACCTGGATATGTTGTAGATTCTAAAACAACCATTGTTTCTTTTTTCAAATACTTGGCAATTTCAATAGTACTATTTTTAACATAACTAATATCTGGTTGTTGATGTTCATCTAACGGTGTTGGAACACATATAGCAATAAAATCAACATCCTTAATGAATGAAAAATCTGTTGTAGCTGTAAGCATTTTATCATTTACTAATTGTTTTAAATCTTCATTTACAACATCACCAATATAATTTTTCCCTTCATTAACCATTACTACTTTTTCTTTTTGAACATCAAAACCAATTGTTTTAAATCTAGCCTTAGCTTTTTCAACTGCAAGTGGTAAACCTACATAACCAAGGCCTACAACACCTACAACTATACTTCTGTCATCAATTTTTTTCATTAAATTTTCATATATACTCATTATTCAATCTCCTTAATAGCTTAATGTGAAATTTTTTATATATAATAATACTCTATTTATAAAGACTTTATTGTATTAACAACAAAATTCTTTTCTTTATTATTAATTTCTGGGAACATAGGAATTGCAAAAGTTCTCTTTGATAAATATTCAGCATTTGGCATATCTCCAACTTTATAACCTAAATTAGAATAACATTTTTGTAAATGAAGAGGTACTGGATAATATATTCCAGTTGCTATTCCTGGTTTTGCTAATTCTGCAACTATATTTTCTCTATCATCACTTTGTACTATAAACAAGTGATATGAGTGTTTTCCTATCTTATCTTCATAAGGCATTTTTAAATCTGTTACTTTTAAATTTTGCTTATAGAATTCTGCTGTTTTCCTTCTATTAGTAATATATTCATCAAGATGTCTAAGTTTTATCCTTAAAATACTAGCCTGAACCTCATCTAATCTTGAATTATGTCCTATAAGATAATTGTAATATTTTTTAGGATTATAAATTGTATTATCTCTATCAGTTTCATCCTCTATCTTTTCTTTAATATCATTTAAAAAATTATATGCTCTTTGTCCCATTTCACCGCTTCCATGGACCTTTAGTGCTCTACAGATAGTATTTATTTCGTCATTGTTTGTACAAATCATACCACCATCACCGGCACAGGCAAGATTTTTGGTTGGAAAAAAAGAAAAGCATGATATATCAGCAAGAGAGCCAGCTTTTTTGCCTTTATATTCTGCACCAGCCGCTTGACATGCATCTTCTATTACATATAAGTTATGCTTTTTAGCAATGTCGTTAATTGCATCCATATCTGCACATTGACCAAAAATATGAACAGGTAAAATAGCCTTAGTTTTTGATGTAATCTTTTCTTCTATTTTACTTTCATCAATATTAAAAGTGTCTAATCTTACATCTACAAAAACAGGCGTTGCACCTACAAATGATATTGCTTCTGCTGTCGCGAAAAATGTGTATGGTGTAGTAATAACTTCATCACCTTCACCTATATTAAGTGCTTTAAGTGCAATAATAAGTGCGTCTGTTCCATTTCCAACTGAAACTGAATGTTTAACACCTAAATATTCACTAAATTCTTTTTCAAATAGTTTTACATTATCCCCCATTATATATGAGCAATTTTCAAGTACCTCTATGGCTGCTAAGTTTGCTTCTTCTTTAATATTTTCATATTGTCTCTTTAAATTTAATAATGGTAACATATGCATACTCCTTTTTATTTATATATTTCATCATTTAATCTTGACCCAAACTCCAGTTTCGTAATATCACGCATATCGAAAAGCTAACTTGCTATCTGTAATTTTAGCAGAGGCTTTTAGTACTATCCAGGCTGTAATTCTTTTACTCTTACCTGACTTTATGTTTACCCTCTTTTTAAATTGTACTTAATTTAAAATCCGAAAACATACTACACCTCCTCTTTTCTGTGTTTATCTTACAAAGTACAGTTTACCCTTTTTTCCTTTTACTAATTTATCCTTACTTAACTTGTGCCTTTAACCAATTATACATTACTATTTTATTGCTTTCCGGAAATGAATGTTCACCATTAAATACATTAATATTTAAATTCTCTTTTTTATTATATAGGTCATAAATTTTAGAAACTTCTTTATTTATTTCATATACTCCTTGATAATATGGAAAAACGCTATCCTTAGAAGCACTAAAACTTAATATTGGTCTTGGAGCGACTAAAGCCACTAGCTCATGAAAGTCAAAAGGTATCTCCCCACAATCAAAATACTCTTTTAATTGTGGCATTGCAATAAACCATGAATCTCTACACCATTTATATGGATTAGGATCACCACTTATAGTTGATAATCCACAGTTCAATGCTACTGCTGAAATTCGATTATCAAATGCAGCAAGAAAAAGTGAATCAACAGCTCCTTCTGAATGCCCCATTACCATAATATTATCTTTGTTAACGAAATCCAATGTCATCAAGTAATCTATAGCTCTTTGGTTATCCCAAATCGCCTTACCTATCATTGACCAATTAGGATTCTTTTCGTAGAAAGGTTTGGATTCGAATTCTTTATATCCTTTAAATATTCTCTCACCTGCAGATAGTGCATCTGGAGCAAGGACAATAAAACCTTGATTGACTAAATCTACAGCATAACTCATTTCCTTATTGTTAGTTATGCCGACTACTTCATTTTTTCCATATTTTGTGGTCTGATGTAAGGCTAAAACTGCTGGAGTAAGTTTTTTTCGTTCTTTAGGAACAAGTAAATATGCTGTTACAAATTCATTTTTATCAACTTTATACGAAATCTTATTTCTTGTATATGTCCCCATATCCTCAACTAATATGGTTTTTGGATCTAAATCTATTTTAATTAGTGGCTTGTCTCCTAAAAAGTCATCAATTTTCTCTTTTATTTTATCTCTATTTAAATTCCAATCATCGAGCGTTTTGAATGACAAATCCGATAATTGATTTGTTTTACCATGAAAATCACTATAACTGATATAAGCTAAAGAATACGCCATCCAGCTATTAGTTCTATAATTATAATCAGTATCTGTTTCATAAATTTTTATACCCTGAGCAGGTAAATACTCTCCATTCAAATCAATATCCTTTTTTACACGTTCAATCACATATCTTAAGGTATAATCTTTATCTATTTCTTCAGCTTTTCGTAATAATATAAGCGTTTCTGCGACTCCCCACTTATGTGTAGAATTATCCAATATATTATAATCTGAAGTAATATGTTTACTTATAATACCTTCTTTAACCTTTTTAGCTACTTTTAAAAATCTTTGGTCTTTTGTCATTTCAAATAGTCTATAATAAGTTGTTCCTGACATTGCCCAATGTACTAAATCAGTTTCTGTCTTTGGATTTAAATCTTCACAATAATACCAATTACCATTATTAAGTTGAGTCATTTCTTCATAATTGAATGCTTTTTCAATTAACTCTTTATTATTATTATTATTATTTATATTATCAAGTTCACTTAAAAAACTTATAGAATATGCATTTACATTATGAACTTTATATTTTTTATCATGTTCTGAGTTAGAATACCAAAAACAAATATTATTATCTTTCTGCCAATATCCAATGCTATTTACTAATGTTTCTCTAATTTCATTTGCCATAGTCCTGTAATTTTCATTTAAAGTTATTTCGTACGCCTTATCAAAGGCATTTCCAATAACAGCAGTAGTATATGTATAAACAGTGTCTTTATTATTTATTGATTTATCACTAAATGCATCCCATTCACATCTAAGCCCCCATCCAGTATATCCATCATTATTAATATCTTTATTAAGCGTTAGGTTAGTTAGAATCTGTTCTGCCATCTTCAAATATTTGTATTCTCTATCTACTTCATACAGATATAAATATGCCAACGCATAATGTCCTTGTGCATCATATTCCATTGTATTTAAACTATCTTTATTAATAAGTTGCGATGAACTGTCTAGTGCATTTTTGGTTAACTCATATGTACGTATGTTTTCTTTCTGACTAATTTCATTTGAAATATTATCACCATATGTGATTACTGGAAGTAAAAAAATTATGATCAATAAAATACATAAACTCCTGGTTATTCTATTGTTTTTCATTTCACTTCCCCCTAATATGTTGAAATCATTACTAAATTTTAGACATATATCCTCTAAAATTGCTTATTACGCTCAAATAACATTTTTATTATATCATAATATATAGCTAATTATAAGAATGTAACTAATATAATGTTATAATAGCCCTATTACGCAAAAATTAGATCTTTATGAAATAAGCTAAACCTGTTATTTCTTGATATTCTGCTTCTGTAATATCTGTAGCTTTTCCACCTACATTCCATACTCTGCCATTACTATATAAATTGTTGTCATAATAACTTTTTATTAATTCAAAATTAACTGAATGTTCCATTTAATACCCTTCTATCTGACTTACTAACAGTTATTTGAATTAAATATGCCTATTTAGCAAATAATCCATCAGCTTAATTATAATTGCAATGATAATTAAGTTAGCTTTACCTATTTCTCTTCTTATATCTTTAACTTGTTTTGTATTTATATGAGTAATTACAGATTCAATATATTTCCTTGTATTTAATTCTATAGCATGAAAAGTTGCTTTATATCCTCTTTGTAACTTCTTTCTTTGGTAACGTAATTGATTGATGTGGTTTAATATTATTTCATTTACAAAAATGAGTTATTAATCCATGGTAAGTAGAAAATTTAAGCATAATCTCTTCCAAATTTATTTCACTAACTTCCTTTGTCATCACAGAACCTCCTTATTAACTTATTATCTGTATTTTATCAAAGGAAGTAGAGTATCTATTTAGTAATTCTTTGACTCTTATTTTCTAAAAGTAGAATTATCCATTTGCATGAAACTAACATCTCAAAACTTAGATCCCATATACAATAAAAGGTGATATCGTACGACTACTTAGAAAGTAGTATTACGACACCCCCTGCTTAATTTATTTTTATTAAATACTTTCCATCTATGGAGTTAAATAGAATTTTAATTGTATTAACAACAATTCTTTTTTCTTCATCATTAATTTATAGGAACATAGGAATTGCAAAAGTTCTCTTTAATAATGGTAAAGTATGTACTCCTCTTTTCATTGATATATGTTATCCAAATTTCCAACCACATTTTCCCATAAATATTCTTTAGACATAACTTCTTCATTTTTAGCCATTTTTTCTAATATGCTTTTATCTTCAGAAATCTGTTTAAAAATTTTTATTAGACTTTCTTTATAATCTGTACTCACAGCAAAACCTATATTATGCTGATTACAAAAATCTGCAACAACTGAATTATCAGCAACAAGTATAGGCGTTTTTGTAACAATACCTTCAAAGAATTTTGTAGGATATGCATTTTTATCATTTATATCCTTTATATCATAAACACAAAACAATAAGTCAGTTTTATTATAAATGCCAACTACATAATTATGATCAAACTGGCCCATAACACTACAATTTTCATACTCCTTTGAATACTCAAGCATTTTATTATAAAGAACTCCACTACCATATATGTATACATAAATATTATTAAATTGATGTGCAGCCTCCATTAGGCCTAATAATTGCTTTTCATGTCTTACATATCCAATATATGATACTCTAATTTTATCATTTTTTGTTTTATTTGTGTTGATGAATTTTTGCTTTTCTGGATAATTAGGTAAATATACTAATTTTTTCATATTTCTCTGCCTTACTATACTTTTCTGTAAATCATTTAAGTAAATAACCTTATAGCATTTATCTTGAAAAAATCTAACTAGAAATTTAGAAACACGTTTAATCTTAGCCCAAACTCCTGTTTCGTAATATTCACGCATGTCAAAAACCAATTTACACCTTTTACCATAACAGCATAAAAAACCAGTTATCATTCCTTCTAAATCAGCACAATGACAATAGTAATTTTCCTTAACTTTTTTAAAATATTTTTTACACTCAAAAATAAATTTTACTAGAGGAATGATTTGTTTAAATCCTGTACCATATTCTGATTTTGGATAAAATCTTTTTATTTCAATTCCTTCAACTACTTCATTTTCTCTATCCTTATACTTATTATCCCTATCCCAACATACAATTGTAACTTTATGATTTTTAGACACAAGATATTTAGCTTCTTTAAATGTTCTTAAATCTGGATCAAAACCATTGGGGAGGATGATGTATATATTACTCAAAATTATCACCTTCTTAGCACACATATTTTCTTTCTAATATACACATATTTTTTCCATATCAGGAACATTGATACTTGGATTCATATAAAACCTATATATTATATTGTTAGATTCTATATCTTCATCATTGGTAAATTCAAATAAACATGACTGTTTCGGTACTACATGATCATATAATACAATCTCTTGCCCATCATTATCTACATATGATATTTTTAATTTTTTATATCATCCATCATATCACTAAAATATAATTTAGTCCTATAAAAAGAAATTGTTTTTTGAAAATTAATCTCTAGTATTTTATCTTCATCATTATTTATAATTTGATTTTTTTCAAAGGGTAATTCACTTGAAATATTAGTTTTTGATGTAAATAGTGTATCAGTGATTTTATCAATTTCATAATAATCTCTTACATCAGTATAAACATCATATGTCTGCACGCCTTTAAAAAATAAGTCTTCTCCATATAAATATGATGCTGTAGATTCACCTACTCTTACTTTATCAATATCAAGTTTATTCTTATTAATTAAATTATTTATATTAGTTTTATAATATACCCCTAGTGTAGGATCAAAAACATATTTATGATTAATTACATTAACTTCAACAACAGAATGGTCATTACCATCAAACCTATGAATATCTATCACTATGCTCTTAAAACCAAACTTACTTATTTTCTTTGAAAATAAGTAAGCAAATTCCCTACAATGTCCATTACCATATTCTAATATTTCTTTTTCTGTAGGATTTCTACCTTCTATTACTGGTCCACTACCATAATCAATTAATTTATTCACATATAAATTAATCTCATTTTGAATTTCATATATTATGTAATTTCAAAAGTTAATTACCATTAAGTATATTATTATCACCATCTAGTTACTATGATGGTGAATTGGCAATTCCTTTAATAAAATACAATTATTTTTAATCTGATTTTGCACTCACTTGTCTAAGTAATATTCTCTGTTTACATACAAATTTATTAACTTCCACACTAAAAGAATCAGCTTCTATAGTTTTTTCTAAAATTAATTACTTGTGATGGATTGGTTTGCATCACCATCTAATGAATTTTCCAATTTATATCCATCATACTACTCCGTACTTTCTATTGTTTTTAGCGATAATTCTTTTTTTAATACACCATTATATCCAAATGTTTTAATAAACATAATTTCTGATAAATACATTATACTATTCGAACTATTTGAATTTTCAAAGTATTTTTCAGTTATATTTTTATTGGTATTACTTGTACTATAATTTGCTAAAAATTCCTTAGCATACTCTGTTATAAACGACTTATCAATCCATTTTCCAAATTCATTTTCTGATAGATGAGTACCAAATATAATATTATAATATTCACAAAAAGATTTAATATATGCATTTCTTCTATCCATTCCATCATTACAATATTGATTAAATTTATTTATTGAATCTTTAGATGCACTAAGTACAGTTTTCATCATATTATCAACATCATTATTAGAATAAAATTTATCTTCCAAACGCCATATAATATCTGCTGAGTTTAAGCAATTCACAAAAAATATCCCATCACTCAAATCAAATATGTAATAGTATCCGGTTCTCTGAGGACTTCCAAATATAAAAAATGTTTTACCATCATATTGATACTTTTTACACCATGTAATATAAATTTGGGATAAGAATGGCACAGCATAGTTATCTGATTTATTACATTCATAATCACTTAAATATACCTTTTTATATAGTGAAGAATCATTATTATACAAATCAATTGATGCATAACTACTAACGACTGTTTTGCCCGTTACTAAAGGATTAAATAATTCAGACGGTATATCATTCATTTCTCCATATGTATATGGTATATCTTTATATGGGTGTAGCAATAAGGTCTTGTTTTCTTCATTTTTACTAAAACTTTTATGAGACCATTGTTTAATTAAATTTCCACTCATATCTAATTTTAGTACTCTTGAATTAAATGTATCCGTTACATACATATAATTCTGATGTACTACTGTTGAATATGGAAAATTTAAATCATTAATTGAAGGACCATTTCCACCAATAGAACTCACATAATTTAAGTTTTTATCTAAAATTATTATTCTCCCTGAATGAGCATCTGTTAATACTATATTATTTTCATATGCAAAAATAGATGTTGGCCACATATATTTAGCTATTCCAGTTTGCCCTATAGATCCTTTCTCAATAATTTCATTTCCAGAGAAATCATATTTCACTACTGATTTTTTCTCTAAACTTGTAGCATAAACATAATTTTCATCTAATGTAACTCCATGAGCCAAAGGAACTTCTCTTTTCCAAATCATTTGTCCATTATTATCAAATAGAAATAATGCGTTTCCATCATAATCAGCAACAGCAATTTTAGTACCATCTGAATTGGTAACAACATTTTCAGGAGAAATCATTTGATCATTTGTTATTTCCTTTACTAATTCAAGTTTATGATTTTCATTAACTTTACAAACTAAAATATTATGACCATTATAATTTGCTATATATAATAAGTTTGTATTTTTATTAAAATAAATTCCTGTAGGATTCCATATCTTATTTTCATATTTTTCACTTTTTACATCGAAATTTTCAGGTGGTACAATATTTATAAAACTATTATCTTTAATATTAATTGACTTCAATGATGCGTAATCTACTAAAAAAGCCTCATTTTCTGAATAAAAAGTAATGCCAGCTGAAAAAGTTTCATCTATTTCTTCTGATTCAAAATTCTTATCTATATTTAAATAAGTGAGGTTCCCAGAACTATTTCTAGGAAAGGATATTTTACTTGTTATTGTATCACTTGCAACTGAACATGCTAACATACTAAACATTTGAATAAGTACTAGAAAAATATATATTATACTTTTGTAATATTTCACTTTTTTCATACTAATTCTCCTTTAAATATACTTGTCCAGCAAATTCTCAAACTGCTTCTTTTGATTTTCAAATCTAAATTTATCTTTACATAGTTCATAATTTTTCTTTAATTTATTCAACATATCTTGAGAATTTAATAATTCTTTCATTTTCTTTCCAAATATTTCAGGGTTCGAAAGGTCTGCACCAACACCAACATTATTTTCTCCCGCTACCATAGAAATTTCTTTCATAGATACGTCAAAAAGCATCGGTACAGTTGCTTCAAAATATTCCATCAGCTTATTAGGTACAGAATATGAAAAATACTCATCCATAGCTGAATAAGGTAATACCCCTAAATCAGCATTAACAGTATATTTCATAAGTTCTTTCTGATTTACCCAACCCGTAAAGCGTACTCTTTCAGGATTACCTTCATTTTGAAGAATTTTTTTAAATTCTGTCTCATAAGGACCACCACCAACAATTATTAAATATTGATTATCATCTAAATACTTTGTTGCACGAGCAAGATTATCAAGATTTCTCAGAGTAGTCATACTACCTTGAAAAACAGCGATTTTCATTCCTGCTGTTATCCCAAACATTTCATTCCAAATATTTTCATTATAATCTTCTGGTTTTACGCTTAAATCGGCACTCATACAAGAATATATTGTTTCAAATGGCTTTTCGTAACACTTTGACATGTCAGTAGCAAGATACTCTCCAACAGTTATGCACAAATCACATTTGGGATACAATTCTTTTTCGTATAGTTCTGATAATTCGATTTTTCTTCTAAATGATGAATCCCAAAGTTTAGCTTGCTTATACCACCATTCATGACAATCTATGATTAGCTTACATCCTGTAACCTCTTTGAGCATAGTGCCTATTGGTAACGTCGGTAAATCTGCCACATATACCAAATCTGGTGTTTCTATTTCAAGTTGTCTTTTCACATTTTCCAATATAGGCGAATAATCATAGACAATTTTTTTATACTCACTAAATTCAAACTGTTTTCCTTTTATTTCATCAGCATTATATGCCCCAAAAGGAATTGCTGTTATTTCCTCGAATGTTTTATCGTATGTATTATAACAGTACATAGAATTAAAGGCTGGATTTTGTGCATAAAATGTATTTTCTCCAAATTCATTTAATTCACTTTTCACATTAATATTTCCTATAGAATATGTTGTCCCCAAAAATTCTGTATGTTCGTTCATGTACTGAGCTATTGCATTTTCAAATTCAAAATGTTTTAAAGTATTTTTTGTGTCATAACAAATTGAGTATTTATCATCAAAACTAGTATATAGTACACATTTATCCCCTTTTCTTACTTGAATTATATAAAATTCATTGTATCCATTTAAGATAGAATGATTTTTCTTATACCTACTAATATTGAAATTAATTTCTCTAAAATTTTTAGCATATCTTCCATTTAGTTTTTTAAATTCTTCCTGTTTTTCTTGTGTAAGTTTAATAACTTCTCTACATTCTTCAAAAATAAGGTCTTCACTAATTTCATATCGTTTAACTATATTTTTATTTACAGGCCTATTAACATAATAAGGGTCGCCATCACTTAATAAATCAAAAAAATATGACGGAAATAATGTAACTTCATATCCGCTTAATTCCAATACATCAGCAAAGAAAAATATTCTTCTGTCAATATAATTATCATGTGTAACAAGCCATGCCTTTTTACTCATATTTATTGTCCCCTTTTATTTTTGTTTTTATACGGTTATATACTTTTTTAGCTCCAATATCAACAAGAAAATCATATACAATTGGAATTTTAACTATTTTCTTTAGTAATTTTAATGCTTTTAATGTTGCCTTCGCCAAAATAGTTTTTATTTTAGAACCCGTTTGTTTAGTATTAATATTCATAATAGACAAATTTGCCTTATATAAATTAATCTGAGCTTCTAATTCATCTATTTTGTTACTACTTAAAGCAAGTTTTTCACTTAAAGTACTAATATAATAATCTTTAGCATTAATTTTATCTTTTAGAGCTTCATTCGCTAAAACACTTTGCTTATATATTTCAGACATTTGGACAAAGTCTGTACTAGTTTCTTGTGATTTTTTCTTATTCGAAACTATCTCTTCTGTTTTTAATATTTCTTTATTTTCAGAATTAAAATTATCGTTCTTTAAAGTATCATCATATATATTAGATAATAATTGTTTTTTTTGTTCAACAATATCTGTTAAATTAAATATTCTTTCATAAATTATTTTGATATAGTCAAATATAAATTTTCCATTTATTAATTTCTCTGACGATTGATTTAACCACGACATCAAATCATCTGGCAAATCAATGTAACCTTTCTTAGGTACAAACCACATAAAATTAATATTATCTATTTTTTTACATAAATGAGTAATTGATGATTTAGGAATATATCTGACATAATTCATGCCTAAATCATTAAGCACCTTAATATAAGACAATTGAAAATTTCCGTCAGCATAGATTTTTAAATATCCATAAGCTGATCTAATATTATTATTTAATACCAAATCAAAATTAAATTCACTACCCTCAGTGTTATAATCTAAAATTTTATATTCCTTTCCATACAAATCAATACCACAGATTACAAAACCTACTTTACTAGATGTGCTACCTGTAAAACGTATTGTTTTTTCAACCTCACTAAACGAAACAGGTAAAACAAAGGATATTATTCCATTTCCATCTACTATTTTTTCAAGTTTCATTCCACTTTCAGTAAAATCAACATTAAAATCCTTCGCTATAAAACAAGGAATATTCACATTTTTTATATAATCCTTCATTTTATCTAAAACACATATATCATTCAGTTTTATATCTGCTGTATTTAGTTTAACCGTTTTAAATTTTTCAATATTTTCTATAGATTGATCACCTATTTCAATGCTATTTTTTCTTTCAAACAAAACAGCTATTTCACTATAAACAAATGTTGCTTCTTTTGTAAGATAAGTTTTAGCTATTTCATTTGCAATATCTAAATATTCGCTATTTACTTTCACTGTATTTCCACCGCATACAGGACATTTCCAATTTTCCACTTCATGATGTTCAATATTCAGTGTATCTAAAATTACACCACTATTTTTAAAACCCTCATATTCAGAAACTTCACCTGTAAAAGCAACTGTTTTGATTTTCCATTCATCACTTAAAAGCTGTATAACTTTATTATAATCAAAAGAGTTTTTATGATAATTAACATGCCATTTATTTCCACATTCATTGCATAAAGCCATACTCTCTCCAAGATATTCACCAAATGGGACTTGAATATAGATGTACTTACTACTTACACGTTCTAACTCAAAAATAGCCTTTTTCAGAGAATCTTTTTCAATGTGTTCCAACACATCACAAGCCATAATCATTTCCACAGATTTATCTTTTAAAGTAATGTTCAAAATATCTCCTATACACCATTTTCTTATGTTATCCTTTAATATATTTTCATCTATATCCATAGCTAAAACATTATAACAAGGTGGAATATTTCTATTTACATAGCCTGGTCCAGAACCTATATCCAATATTTTTTCAGCATCTTCTGGCAAAATGTTAATCAATGTTTCTACTGCATTATCAATTGATTCTACTCCTGTTTTAGAAATATCAAATAACCTACGATATTCCTGTGTTTCAGATTGATTTACAGAATTAATCTCGCCATCCCCTACAATTTCAAATTTAGACAAATAACTATACTCTTTATCCCATAATTTTTCTATATTTTTATTTTTAAATTGCACTTTATCTTTAATATAGCTATTTGAATATTTTAAAATATCATCAATAATTTCTGAAAATTTCTCATAAGTAATATCTTCAAATTTGCTTTTTGATTCAAATGTATATAAAATAATTTTAAACAAAAGCCATAAATTTTTTATAAACATATCTGTCTTTTCATCGCAACAATATTTACAAATATAATATAGTATATCAAAATCATAAACATCTTTTCTACCAACTATATTCTCAAATTCAGCCTCTGTTTCAATGCTTACCAATCCTTCATTATCAAATAAGTGATTTGATTTATTATCTTTTAGAATAGGAAAATATATATTCTTCATCTCATCTGACAAAACAAAAGCATCATAATCTTTTAAGAAATCTACTTTAAAGTTAGCCAGAAGACATACAACTCTTAACAAGTTTCTTGCGCATGGATTAATTTTAATTTTTCCATATCTAATCGTTAGATTCCTCATTACTCATCACATCCTCTTAAATTTGCTGCATCAAAAATAACCTCATTACCACCATAACTCCATTGACACTCATGTGCAAAGGCACCTAAACTCTTTTTCACATTATCAGGCTGTTTAACATTAAAAAATACTGTTCTGTCAACCACACAATAAGACTCATTTTCCAACTCACTTGTATAGTCACAGTTTTTAAATATTCCAATACTAACCATATATTCATCTTCTCCAAGGCGTATAGGAGCATATTTCGCTTTTATAATAAATTTATTTTGAATATTTTTAATTTCTAAATCTTCACTTTCACAAAAAACTTGAGAAATTACTTTTCCTGTTTTTGTTAAAATATCAATAACAACAGTAAACCTTTCAACATTCCCAGTTTTTTTCATATTAAGGCAAAAAGTCATCTCTTCACCCATTGTAAATACCCTCTTACTTTTTCCATTTTCATCAAAAATATCTACAAATTCAATTATTATTTCTTCTGACCCATATATTGAATTATCATTTTTCATTTCCTCATAAGTTTTGGCAATACTAACACTCTCAACTTTTATATCATTATTATCATCTTGTTCAACATAAATTTCTTCTATAGCTTCTTCAATTGGTTTTACTTCCTCATTTTGTGTGTCATTATCTTTTTTAGTTTGAGACAAGTCACCAAAAAATTTATATTGATGCTTAAATTCACCACTTGTAACTTCGCCTAATCGCTTATACTCATTATTTATCCATTGTTCTACAAAAACCTTTTCTCTTGAATCTGGCTCTGCTTCAACTTCCAGTACAAGATTATTAATATCTATGTGTTTAGGTACAGCCATTTGAAAAGGTGCATGTCTATTAACTCCCTGTTTATCCATATAATATCTGAAGAAGCCTCTATTTGCCTTCTTTGGCTCACTCCAATCCATTACTTGATTTCCATCTAGAATTCTATTATAATTACTCTCATCATTGTCCATAGGAGCTCCAACAATAAGTTCTATATCAATATTATTTCCATCTGAAATTCTGCATTTATAAATTTTATGTTTAAACTTAGGATGTTCAGATTCTACACAAAACCTAAATAAAAATATATTATTATACTCATCAGCAGACACCATAGTAGAAATATCTTTTTTACTAATCTTATATTCTTTAGCACGTATGCGTAGTTCTTCTTCCTCACGAATTTTTTTATTATATACTTTTGACACTTCTAAAGCTGTTCCTGATTTAACAATGGTTCCTCTTTCTAACAATATAGCCTTATCACATATTTCTAAAACACTATCCATACTATGTGATACAAAGAGAACAGTTGCGCCTGTTTCACGAGTTAACTTCTTCATTCTTTCCGCACATTTAGTAGTAAACGCAGCATCACCAGCACCCAAAACTTCATCTATAATTAAAATATCAGGCTCTAAAGCAGTTGAAACTGCAAATGCAAGACGAGAATACATACCAGCTGAATAATATTTTATAGGCTGATTTATATAATCCTCTAATTCGCTAAATTCAATTATTTCATTTTCTAATTCCAATGCCTTTTTTTTACTTATCCCATTATAAGAAAGTGACGTTCTGATATTTTCAAGACCAGTAAATTCCGGATGAAAACCTGTTCCAAGTTGAAGTAATGCTTGGATTTTTCCATTAACTTTTATCCTACCTTCTGTAGGATTTATACTACCTGTAATTATTTTTAGCAATGTACTTTTTCCCGCACCATTTCTACCTATTATACCAATTCTTTCACCTTTATTAACTTCTAAGTTAATATCTCTTAAAGCCCAAAATTCTCTGTATTTAACAGATTTATCCCAGAACTTAAATTTATTAATATCAAAAACATCTGCTATTCTATCAGATGTTTTATCAAAAAGTTTATACATTTTTCCTAGTGAATTTATTTCTATCGCTTTCATATAGTCCTCCAAAATTCAATTACAATTAAATATTGTCAATAAAAACCTCTTTCATCTTACAAAAAAACCAATATCCAATTATAAAAATAAGAAATGAGAATATCATTAATATCCACAAAACATTATTTTGTGGAAACCGTCCCTGAATAATACAATCTTGATAAGCTGCTATAAAATAATATAAAGGATTCCATGCAAGGAAAGGCCTTAGCCCTTCTGGCACCATATCAATAGTATAGGCAATTGGACTTACCATCATTAAAAATAAGTTTATTAAATTAACAATATTTTGTAAGTCTTTTAAATACACATTCAAACATGAAAGAATCCATCCTAAACCTATACTAAACATTATTTGAAAAATCCACACAACAAATATCAAAAATATATACTTAGAACCATGTCCATTAATAGTACTTGCAATAAGTAACAAAACAAGACCAACTGCCTGAGTGGTCTGACTACATATAACAGCTTTCACAGGAATAATATCTATTGGAAATAGAGTATTTTTAATAAGAGACGAATTAGATGTGACTGATACAATTGTAGATGCAATACTTTCTGTGAACCCAAGAAATGGAATTAATCCTGCAAAAATAAGAAGCACATATGTAGAAGAATTCATTTCGCCAAACCTAGCTTTAAAAACATAAATATAAACAAAAGAATATGCTGTTAGTAATAGAATAGGATATAATAGTAACCAAAACACTCCTAGTAACGAACCTGCAAATCTTGCCTTAACATCAACCATAGCAGTTGACATTAAGACATTTCTATTTTTATAAATTATATTAAATGGTTTTTTTATATTCATATAAACCTCCAAACTAATCCTATACTATTAATCTATAAGAGATTTATAGTACGCTTCTTTATCATGAAAAGAACGCTGCCATAATTCTAAACTAAGCAATCCCCACATATTTCTGCCAAATTGAGATTCTCCATTAATTTTGTTAATAAATTCCGAATTTTTAATATATCTACGAGACTTAGCTTTTTCACTTGTAAAAATATCATAAATAAAATCTTTAGCATCATTTTTAACCCAATAGTTAAATGGAGTAGGAAATCCCATCTTATCTTTTCTATTCATAACCTCATTAGGAACATATTTGTCCATACTTTTTCTTAAAATATGCTTCATATTTCCTTCTTTAAATTTAACATTTGCAGGCATTGTAGCAGCAAGCTCAACTAATTTATGGTCAAGAAAAGGTACTCTTGATTCAAGCCCATGTGCCATGCCCATTCTATCCTCAACTTGAAGTAAAGCAGGTAACAATGTCTTAAAATCAAAATGTGTCATACGATCAAAATATGATTTTTCATTAACATTGTTAGCCATAAAAATCTTTCTAAAGCTTTCATAAGGATTATACTCACCTAACTCATTCCAATTAACACAATCTTTAATTTTAGGTGCTCTATTTATTAGACTAAAATATCTTTTATCAGGATCGTCAAATAAACCATTACTCCAAAATTCTTTTAGCATCGGTTTATAATTATATAAACTTGTTAAATTAGGTATTATGGATTCATATGTAACAATAAAATCACCTGAATTCATTGTACCATCTATTGCTCCCTTAATACACTGCTCGAAATAAGCAACTAAATACCTTGTATATCCCCCAAATATTTCATCTCCACCCTGACCGCCAAGTACAACTTTTCTATGCTTAGCTGCAAGGCTTGAAATCATATATTGAGAAAAAGAACCTGGACCAGCAATAGGTGTATCCAAATGATAGATAACTTTTTCAATATTATCAATAAAATCTTGTGAGGTAATATCTAACTGATATAAATCAAAGTTACTATTTTTAGCAACAATCTTAGCATATTCACTTTCATCATAGTCCTTACTAATTGTAAATTTTCCTGTGAATCCCACAAATTCACCATCACAAACCTTTGAGGCCATAGCAGATATAATAGAAGAATCTACCCCACCACTTACATATCCACCAATAGGTACATCACTTACAGTGTGATATTTTACAGACTCTAAAAAAGCCTCTTCTAATCTTTCAGCAAACCATTTTTCAGTATGGTCAAAATCTATATTATAATAAACTTGCCAATACCTTTCTATTGTAACATTTCCGCTTTTTATTATAATATTATGTGCTGGCTCCAACTCCTTTATATCCTGAAACAGAGTCTTTCCTCCCAAACACATCTGAAAAGTTAAATAATCCTTTAACCCTTCTTTATCAGTTTCAATTTTTTTAACAAAAGGCAATAATGCTTTCATTTCTGAAGCAAAATAAAAAACATTATTGTTTATTGTATAATAAAATGGTTTTATACCAAATCTATCTCTAGAACAAAATAACTTACCTGCTTTTTCATCCCAAATTGCAAAGGCAAACATTCCCTTAAAATGAGAAACACAATCCTCTCCCCATTTTCTGTAAGCATATAAAATAACTTCTGTATCACTATTAGTTTTACATTTACAACCTATTTCTTCTCTTAATTCTTTATAATTATATATTTCTCCATTAAAACAAATCCAATTTCCTCCATCATCACACATAGGTTGTTGACCAGAATCAATATCAATTATACTTAACCTTCTATGTGCGAAACCTACTGAAGAATTTTCATTTTTCCAAACACCAAATCCATCAGGGCCCCTATGAATTTGCAAATTATTCATAACTTCTAATTTTTTTTGCATATTTTCAATAGGACAAATGTTTAAGTCCATAATACCTGCAATTGAACACATATATTCTTCTCCTTTGCTGTTATGCTAGTTTTAGAATTCTAAAATTAAAAAAACAATATAAAATATTTATAACCCCAAAACTAAATTTTTTAATTTATTTTAAATATAAGATTCTTTATTTTAATAAACATTATTATCATTCGCTTTTCTTTAAAATAATAAAGCTTATAAGTTTGTAATTAACATAACTTTTATCTAAATAATATTTCTATAACTTTGAACTAACACAAAAAAATTCAAACAGTTACATCTGTACAATCAATTATTAAATAATTACTTCATTATTTAAATTTTCCATAAAAAAAAAGCATACATAAAACTATTATACCAAAATTTCTTTTAAATGCCCTCAAAAAATATATAATTTATCGTTTATATAATAATAAATTATATAAACGATATTAATATTATTAAATTATTAATTCATATGCTTTTTATAAACAGATCTCAAATAATTATTCGTTCATAAGTATAATTGAAATGAATAAAATTGTCAATTTATCTACTTTAATTTCACAAAGCAAACTTATAAATCTGTTAACATTCCATCTTTACTTTTGAAAAATACGCATCTTTATCTCATATATCTACTATATTTACTTCAACTATTCAGAAAGCATACTATAATAAATAATATTTTTTTATACCATTAATTGTATAGCACACAAAGTAATACATTGATAAAATCAAACCTAATTCCTCACTTTTACGATAGATTACCCATCGATTTTTACATGCATTTAATTTATCAGAAGAACGGCCACCTTTTCTGTAAATTACTAAAGTTTCTTGTATTCCTATTGCTTTAAATCCACACTTCAGTAATTTTAACCACAAAACAAAATCTTCATGAAAAAATTCAGTTTCAAACGGATACTTTTTAAGTAAATAGCTTTTAACAATAGCCGTTGAACAACAAATAACATTTTCCTTCAAAAGACCATTATAATTAATTTCTTTAGGTACAACACGAACAACACAATTAGTTTCATTATTGTTAATCATTTCATATGATGTATAACATATATGTGCATTTTTTTGTTTAATATATTCTAACTGTTTTTCTAATTTAGATGATTTCCATATATCATCACTATCTAAAAAACTAATAAATTCACCTTTAGTCATGTTTATTCCTAAATTTCTAGTTTTAGCCACTCCTAAATTTTTTTGATTTCTATATAAAATAATTCTACTGTCACTTTCACTTAAATTTTCTATAATTTCAAACGAATTATCAGTTGAACAATCATCAATTATAATTATTTCAAAGCAAGTATAGCTTTGACACAATACTGATTTAATTGTTTTTTCAATTGTTTTAGATGAATTATAAACTGGTATTATTACAGATACTAAATTTTTCACTTTGTAGTTCCTCCTACATAGAATCCATTTTACTCAGTATACCACAACATAAAAACATTTAATAATCGTTTGTTTGTCAATTGTCTATTAATAATATAGTTGGATTATTCCTTAAATTAATCTATAATTATACTAAAGTTAAATTTGATACAATTTACGAATAATACTTAATAAAAGGAATGAATGTTAATGATAAAAGAAAACCAAAACTTATTAAATAAAGTCAATGCCCTGAGCGACATATTAATATTGTTTATTTCTATGGCTCTTGCATATTCCATTCGTTTTTTTATTTTTTCATCAGATACATATTACTTAAAATTCAATGTGTATATGCAATTTACTTTATTTCTAGTTCCAGTTAATATTGCTTTATATATGTTTTTTAATTTATATAATTCAGTTAGAGCATCATTATTTAGTAAAGAGTGTATTAAAATAATCAAAAGCAATACCCTTTTAATTGCTTTTTGCTTATCTGCATTATTTGTATTTAAATTAGTTGATATTTCTAGATGGATTATAGTTATTTTTTATTTTGTAAATACTATTTTAGTTATGAGTAAAAGATTTTTATTAAAAACAATTTTATCAAGCATTAGAAAAAGTGGATTAAATTTAAAACATGTATTAATTGTAGGTGGTGGAGAAACGGCCTCTGAATATTTGAAGGTTATTAAAGATAATAAAAGTTATGGTTATAGCTATGCTGGATATGTTGCTAATTCTTCAAACTTTTATGATAAAAAATTTGGTGATTATAGTAAGTTATTAGACATACTATATAAGTTTAAATTTGATGAAGTTGTTTGTGCCCTTGATATTGAAGATGCTAAATATTTAGAAGAAATAGTTTCTGCTTGTGAAAAAAGTGGTACTAAAATTTCTATAATACCTTTTTGTTATAAATATATTCCTAGTAAACCATATATTGATCAAATAGGTAGTATTCCTATTATTAATGTTAGAAGAATACCTCTTGATAACTTTGGAAATGCTTTTATGAAAAGAGCTTTAGATATAATGGGTTCTCTTATTTTAATTATATTGACAAGCCCTATAATGATATTTACTACATTAATAATAAAATGTACTTCTAAAGGTCCTATCATATTTAAACAACCACGTGTTGGTTTAAATAAAAATACTTTTACAATGTACAAGTTTAGATCTATGAAGGTTAATTCTGATGAGCAAACAGGTTGGAGTACAAATAATGATCCTAGAAAAACTAGATTTGGATCTTTAATTCGTAAATTCTCAATAGATGAATTACCTCAATTTTTTAACGTATTAAAAGGTGATATGAGTTTAGTAGGTCCAAGACCTGAAATTCCTCATTTTGTTGATGAATTTAAAAATGAAATACCTCTTTATATGGTGAAACATCAAGTAAAACCTGGAATAACCGGACTAGCCCAAGTAAATGGTTTTAGAGGTGATACTTCAATTAAAAAGAGAATTGAGTATGATATATATTATATTGAAAACTGGGACATATTAATGGATATAGTGATATTACTCCAAACTGCTTTTAAAGGTTTTAAGAATAATGAGAAGATTGTAAAAAAGAATCGTGAAACTATAAACAATAACGGAGTAGAATTATAAAATTCAACTAAATTCAGGAGCATGCAACCGTCATCTCCCACTTGAAGAAGAAGGAGTGTTACGGATGCTAGCTATCGGATAAAATTCCTGCTATTAGGCAATGGAAAATTCTTAGATGAATTAAAAATATACGCTCAAAGTTAGGTATTAACAAAAGTGTATTCTATAGATACCGTTTTACCAAATACAATTAATATTATTTCTAATGAAAATAAGACCAGCTAAGCAAAGTCAAGTAAAATATAAAAAAATATTTTTTTGAATATCTTGCATAGCAAATAAACCGTTTTAAAACACGAACGGTTACAAAAAATGTAAAAAACTAAGCTGTATGATTTAAGTACATTCTACAATGAATTTTAGGGTGTCTTTCCTCATACGGCCTTTTATTTTTCATTACAGAAAATATATATCTAACCATTTTATGCATTATTTCACCTAAAGCAACTTTTGGCTTTTTTGTTTTTAATTTATCTTTATAATATTCTAAAATTATTTTGTTATTAGCTTCGCCATTACGTTTTATACCAATTGAAGAAAGTGCTGCTGTATATATTGCACGTCTTCCGATACTACTCCCACGCTTGGATAGGCTATTCCTTGATCCTTTGAAATTTCCTGATTCATTTATAGATGGATCAATTCCGAGAAAAGCAACTAAATGTTTAGAGGTTTTAAATCTTCGGAAATCGCCTATTTCCGCAACTAACGTTATTGCGGTTAATATTCCTATACCAGGAATCGTTTTTAATAATGAAATATTTTCTTTAATATTACTATTTAGTTCATCTGAATCAATTAGATTATTTATACTTTCTAGTAAAGATTTAATTTCCAAATTAATAGCATTAATTAATGAGATGTTGGCTCTTATTTTTATCGATAATTTATCTAAGCCTACTCCGATAGCGATAGCTTCCTTTGCTACTGAAATTAACTTTAAATAGATATTTTTACACCATTCATTACTTCTTCTAGCATTATCTCTTAATAAATCAATAATCTTATCTTTAGGATCTTTTACTATTAATAAAGGTGATGGATATTTATTTAAAATAGCTAAGGATGTTTTAGAATTTGCATCCCTAAATATTGTATTATAGTTTGGAAATATTACTCTTAAATCAGCTGATAGTCTCTTTTTATATTGAGAACAATCATCTCTAAGTTTGTAATATTCTCTAACTAAAGATTTAAGTAAATAATAATCTAAATCAATATCAGTGGAATACTTAATATTTTGGAATTTACCTATATGTGCAATTGATATAGCATCTTTTTTATCATTTTTCACTTTTCTTATTGAACTATTTTTGTTAGAATTTGTAATGAGTGGATTAATGATGAATACATCATTAAAAAATTTCTTTAAATAGTGGAAAAGAGCTATATGGTAAACACCTGTTGATTCCATAAATATTGCAGGTTTACTTGAAAGGTTCTTTTCTGCTTTTTTAATTTCTTGAACTAAATAGTTAAATTCTTTAAGATTATGATTCATTTTAAAAACCTTTTTATAAATATTGCCATTCGGTTCGATGATTGCTACATAAGAAAATTCGCCGAAACATCAATTCCTATTGTTAAATTATAAGTGAATGCTGCCATTTGATTATCTCCTCATATATAAAATTTGAGATAGAATAGATTATCCAATATATCAGTTAGTCTATATCCTTGTTTGTGACACGAGTAATTCCTATTTAGGAAACTCAACCAGCTAATTATGGAATTCTATCTGATGGAATGATACGCTTTTTAACGGGTATAGTTTCGAAGAAACTCCCAGGGGCTGGTCATCTATCTTCTATTCAGTACTATTTTACCTAATTAAGTTTCCTTTAAAATTCAAAGAGAATGATTTTACTATTATAAATTTGAGATATGTTTTTAAGAATAATAAAAATAAAATAAGCTACAATATTCATGTAAAGAGATATGAATTCTCTAATGAATTTTATAGCTTAATCATACAAGGAGGCTGTCTCATAATACAAATCATTTAATGATATGATGTATATTCAAAAAAAGAAATAGAAATAACATTTGTGTAAGAAGCATTGAAAAATAAGCTTAGAGTTTCTTCATTTGAAGTTGTTCCATAAATGATTGTCCTAATGCATATTAGGAGCAATCTTTTATGGGTACAACTTTAAATGTTAGAAACTTTTAGCGAAATTTTTCTAGTCTTCTTTAATAAATGTTATTTCTATTTCTTTGTTATTTATTTTAATATGCCTTAACTGGTTTATTTCCCCGCCTTGCACCCATGACCTCTACAATGATATAATATTACATATTTGTATAGATAAACAGAGTTCTTATTTTCAGGTGGGGTTTTCATCCCAACTGAAGCTTAGAAATCGTTATCCAGGAGCGTGCAGCCGTTATCTTCCCCTTGTATAAATGGAAATATTATGGATGCTAGCTATCGGATAAATTACAAAAATAAATATATTGGGATGTGTATAAAATGGAAAATAATAAAAATATTTCAAAGGATAAATCCATTAGTTTTTTCTTTCCTATTGCATTTATACTTGGAATTATACCATTAATTGTTCGTATGGTAGTTGTTAAAGTTGATTCCAATGCTGTAGATATACTTGGTGAAGCAGTGAAAACTGATTTATTTTCACAGAAAAAAGCTTTCTATTTAATAATTTTTTCTATTATATTAATTGGAATTAGTGCTATATTCTTTAAAAAAATATTTAGGAAAAAAGATAAAATTGTTAATTCAATTTTAATCTTATCTGGTATATTTTTGCTTTTAACTTTACTTTCTGCAATATTTTCAAAATATAATCAAGCATCTTTTTTTGGTGTATTTGACAGAGCTGAAGGCTTTATTACAATTGCTTGTTATATTATTATCTTTATATATTCAATTTACACATTTAAAACTACTAATGATTATAAATACGTGGTTATTCCTATTATTATTTTAGTTGTTATTAACTCATTTTTAGGTGTTTTTCAATACATTGGACAAGATCTACTTAAAAGTAAGCTAGGTTCTTCTATTGCTATTCCTAGTAAATATAATGTTGATGCTAACGGACTAGATTTACTTTTTGAAAAAGGTAAATTATATGGTACTTTATTTCATTACAATTATGTTGGTAGCTTTGTAGCTATTGTACTGCCTATATTATTTGGTTTAACTATATTTGAAAAGAAGATCGTTAATAAAATAATTTTAGGAATTGCATCATTACTTTCAGTATGGTTATTATTCGGAAGTACATCTCGTGCAGGAATTATAGGTATTTCAATTGCAACTATTTTTGGTATTATTATATTTGGAAAAATAATATTTAAAAAATGGAAACCTCTTTTAATAGGTTTTGTTTCTATAATGATTTTAGCCATTGGAGTTAATTTTGCAACTAAAGGAATTATTTTCGAAAGAATTCCAAGTTTAGTAATAGATTCTTTTAGCATTTTTAAGGATACAAGTGATTTCGATTATAAAGAACATGTACCTGTTAAGGATATAAAACACATAGATAAAGGTGTTGAGGTTGTATTACCTAATGAGACTTTAAAAATCTCCTATGAAAATGGTAACTTTATATTCAAAAATTCAAATGATGAAATTATACAATATGTTAAAGATAAAATTACTTATACAACAAATACTGAGCCTTTCAAAAACATTTCATTTAACTTTGGAAAGCTTAACAATAAATCCATTACTTCAGATGGTCTTATGTTAAATATTAATGGACAGCCTACATTTGTATTCAATCTAAAACCAAATAAAAGTCTTCATTTAGTAAATCCAAGTAGCTATATAAATACTGAAGTAGCTTTTCCTGAATCAGCTGGATTTAAAGGTAAAGAAAAACTTGGATCTGCGAGAGGTTATATCTGGTCAAGATCTATTCCTATGATTAAGAATAATCTAATATTAGGTACTGGTCCTGATACTTTTATTTATCAGTTCCCTCAAAATGATTTAATTGGTAAGTACTATGCTTATAATACTCCTAATATGCTTGTTGATAAGCCACATAACCTTTACTTGCAAATAGCTTTAAATGATGGACTTATTGCATTATTAGCATTTATATCAATTATGCTTATTTATATTATTGATAGCATGAAGTTATACGCTTTGAAAAAGGAATATAGTAAATCTCAAATATTAGGTGGCATAACCTCTTTAGGTGTTATAGGATATTTATTTGCTGGTATTTTCAATGACTCAGTTATAAGCGTTGCTCCAATATTTTGGATAGTTTTAGGTGTTGGTGTTACACTTAACTTTATGAACAGAAAAGTAATTAAATAAGGCATAAGAACATCTATACCTAAAAAGGGACATATTAGTACGGAGTGATACATTGTAAATAGTGATTTTAGTGTTTCATCATTTATGTTATAGAATCTGCCACTGTTTGAAGCTTTAGCTGAGTTTGGCATAATTCTATTGCAGAAATGATAGAAACACTTAAGCACTATTTACTAGTATCCGTAGTACTAATATGTCCTTTTTTAAAAATATGATTATGTTAATGCATATGAACTAAGATAACTAGTCAAAGATAGTGCTTTGTGTTATTTCTACTTCTTTGTTTTTAAACATTATTGCTAGTTTTATAATGTCTTTAATTCCTTTTTCTAAAAGCTCTGTTTCATATTTTTTGTCTTCAATTTGTCTTAAAGCCTTTGAAGTTGCTTCTTCTATACTTTCTTTTGATAATTAATCAATCTTTTTAAATTCTATTATTATTCCGATTTTTGAAGTATCTTTTGGAATTATCATAACATCGTATCTTCCAAAACTACTTTCTTTATTTGATTTAACCTCATAATTATCGCAAAGTGAAACTAACATTCCAAGTACAAAAGCATGATATACCTTTTCTGGTTCTTTGCCAGATACATCAAAGTAACTTAAATTATTTATAACAAACCTCTTATATTTTCTGTCTTAACTGCTTTTAAATACCATGATAAGAGCAAGAAACTCCAAATGTTCTCGTTACAAGGTCTTATCTACAAAATAATAATTACCTTCTACTAAATCTTTAAAATCAGAGATTCCAATTTGTATTTTCTTTTTCATTATAGTTCATTTCCGTACTTGCTAAATTACAAATACTGCTATCTATATTATCTGATACCTTAATTATATTATATCCTTGTATAATTAAGTTGTAAATTTAATAAAAAACTATTTATATTTCTAACGAACATTTCACTTCTTATATTTTTTAATATTCTTAT
>NZ_FOMG01000024.1 GCF_900112485.1 Clostridium uliginosum | reverse complement strand
TATACTTGATAAAACATCACAAGAAAAAGAACTTTAAATTAGGATATTCCTAAAATTAAAGTTCCTTAAAAATTATTTTGCCTAGGTATATTATTGCCACTAATTGGAGATAATATACGTAAAGGATAAATAATTCAATCACTATAAATATACATTATTAGACAAAATTAAAGATTAGTTTAAATATTTAAGTTATACATTATTTCTAAGAAGAAAATCAGAATACACAAAAATATTTACACCCTCAGCTAACTTTCTATAAATTATTATATATTTTAGTTTAGATTTATTTTATCCTTTGAATATTAATGCTAAAGTATGCTCTTCACTTGAATCTACTGCATTAATCTTATTTTTATTCGAATTACTGTCAACATTTCTTGAAGGTCCTACTTGTTTATTAAAAACTTGGCTTGTTCTCTCATCTTTCTTACTTACTTTAACTTGTTGTTGAATATGAATTATTTAATTATGATGAAACTGATAAAATATTTATAATTGACCTCCTAAATTTTCTTGAAATTTGCTAGAATTCAAAAGCACTTTCAATTGAATCCTCTTGTTCCTGTGTAATTGTTCCTGATGACACCAAGCTATCTAATGGGTTTGTTTTATTTAAGTTATTATTACTTGGTCTATTTGCCTTTATTGCTTCTTCAAATGCATTTCTAATTGAATCTTCTTGTTCCTGTGTAATTGTCCCTGATGACACCAATCTATCTAATGGATTTGTTTTTGTTTTATTTAAGTCATTATCACTTGATCTATTTCCCTTCCTTGCTTCTTCAAATGCACTTTTAATTGAATCTTCTTGCTCCTGTGTAATTGTCCCTGATGACACCAATCTATCTAATGGATTTGTTTTTGTTTTATTTAAGCCATTATCACTTGGTTTATTTCCCTTCCTTGCTTCTTCAAATGCACTTTTAATTGAATCTTCTTGCTCCTGTGTAATTGTCCCTGATGACACCAATCTATCTAATGGATTTGTTTTTGTTTTATTTAACTCATTATCACTTGATCTATTTGCCTTCCTTGCAGACTTAAAAGCACTTTGAATAGCCTCTTTTTGATCTTGTGTGATTGTTCCTGTAGTTACTAAACTATCTAATGGATTTTGATGTCTAGTTTTATTATTGTATGTTCCTGTCGCTTGAATTGCCTTGCCTCCAGCTTGAAACGCACTTTGAATAGCATTCGCTTGATCCTCAGTGATTGTTCCTGCAGCTACTAAACTATCCAAAGGACTATTCTTTGATGCGACTTGTGTAGACCCATTCAATGTTTGAAGTGCTTGTTGACTAATTATCATAGAATCATTCTCTTCTTGTCCTTTTTGATCTTCAATTTTAGATTGTTCTAAAGACTTCGCTTCCTGTATTCTTTTTAGATCGTACATATCAATGGTATTTTGAGTATTGCTTATTGTATTCATATGATTATCTCCTTTAATCTGCTTCCTTGCATTTATTTTATCCTATATATTATCTATCGGAATATAATGCCTTTTAATCTAACGTAATGCTGTGGCAATTCTGTGGCAACTTTGTGGCAAGCTTAAATAACTTAAATTTAAAATAATATTATTTTCTGTTTATGATAAAATATAGCTTGAGGTGAATTAAATTAATGAATAAAAAATTAATATATATTGCTGATGATGAAATCAATATTTGTAATATTATAAAATCATTTCTCGTTAAAGAGGGCTTTGATGTAGAAATATTTACAGATGGACGTTCCATTCTTGAAGCTTTCAATGAAAAACAAGCAGATATGTTGATATTAGATATCGTCATGCCTGAGATAGATGGATACACACTTTGTTCCTTAATCCGCCTTAAAAGTTGTGTGCCAATAATAATTGTATCTGCTAAAGATACAGAAATTGATAAAATATCTGGTCTTAAGCTAGGTGGTGATGACTATCTTACTAAGCCCTTTAGTCCATTAGAACTCATTGCCAGAATCAATAGCATTTTTAGAAGAATAGAATTGGATAAAACACCTATTAGCGATAGTCAAATTGTTAATATCTCTGATATTTTAATAAATCCTGATACTAAACAAGCCGAAATTAATGGTAATAACTTAGGTCTTACCGTAATGGAATTATCCTTGCTCTACTATCTTATAAAGAATAAAAATAGGGCTGTCAGTCGTAGTGAGCTTCTAGATAAAATTTGGGGATTTGAAAATAAAGTAGAAACCAGGGCCACTGATGATATGATAAAAAGGATTAGAAAAAAACTTTCTGATGGAGGTTCAGTACTAAAAATTCATACAATATGGGGTTTTGGATTCACAATAAGAGATAAGGAATGATATTATGAAAAGAAACACAATAAAATGGAGATTTTTTAAATATAACATTATTGTAATTATTATGCTAATCACATTCACTACAATAATATTTAATGTAGCTGTACGTATGTATATTGAAAAAAATATTGTAGAACAGTTAAATAAAATAGCATCAAGTGCTGAAGATACTGCATTGCAACATGGACCAGACTTTTTTCCAGAAACCCCACGAATGCCATCTCCTAATGTGCAAGATAATGAACTTCCACCTACTGATTCACAAGAAAATAATGACCTTTTCAGATACTATTTTATGTTAGATCGTTCACTAAAAGAGCCTCTTACTTTATTAAATGCAGACTTTATTTTACTAGACCAAAATAAAAACAGAATTACTCCTTTTCCAGAGAACTCTGCTTCTGTTCCTGCTGATCTTATGAAGCAGCTAACAAATGAAATTAATAAATCTAAAAAAGTTGACCAAGAGAAGTACTTAAACTTTAATTTATCTGATACTAAATACACAGCAATTATAAAACCAGTATCTGATAAAAATTCTTTCGGTTTAGGTTGGGTAATCATATACTCAAATATTCAACAAATAAACCAACTACAATTAGGTATAAATATAATCCTTTTTTTTATACTTATTTTTTCCGCTTTAATTACTATAGTATTTTCTTCTCGTGTCTCCAAGAAAATATCTGAACCATTTTATCATCTTAATCAATATATAAATGCTATTTCAGAAAGAAACTTTGGTACTAAAATTGAAATGCCCGTATATGATGAATTACAAGAATTTGTAAATAATATAAATATTATGTCTGAAAAACTTGAAACCTATGATAAGGCCCAAAAAACTTTTTTGGAAAATGTATCTCATGAGTTTAGAACTCCTCTCATGTCTATTCAAAGCTATGCTGAAGGAATTAAATATGAGGTTATTGATAGTAATAGTGCTGTTCCTGTTATACTTGCTGAAATTAAACGTATGACCCACTTGGTAGAGAATTTATTATATTTATCTCGCCTTGATGCAATTGAGGAGAATTATAACTGTCACAATTTGGATTTTAGTGAATTAATAAAGAGATGTGTGCATCGTATGATCGGGATTGCTGAAAAAAATAACATAACAATTACCACCAGCTTCCTTAAAGAAATAATTCAAATTCATGGAGATGAAGAAAAGCTTTCTCGTGCAATTACTAATATTATTAGTAATTGCATACGTTATGCAGATAGTGTTGTTATTGTTGCACTAAACGTTATAGATAATAACAAAGTGCAACTTATTATATCTGATGATGGTCCAGGCTTTGAAAGCAATGAACTTCCTAATATATTTGAAAGATTCTACAAAGGAACAAACGGAAACTGTGGACTTGGACTATCCATAAGTAAGAATGTTGTTGAAAAACTAAATGGTAAAATTAGTGCTAGAAATTCAAAATCAGGTGCCTTATTTATAATTGAGTTACCTATATCTCATAATCATAATTGACTTTAGATATAAAGAAACAATAAAACCCCATATAATTTTATATTATTAATATATATATTCTAATATCATAAATTCAAATCTTAATTAAATTTTGGGATTGTATAACAAGTTCTTTTATTAAAAAATAAGAAGTACCTCTTTAGATACTTCTTATTTTTTAATACCATCTTCTTTTTAATTCATAATATTACTATTTAGAATTTGTTTTTCCATTTTGATTTATAACTGGTCTAACATTAATATTTGAAATAGTTTCTTTTTCCTTATCTGAATAAGTTATTTGAAGTGTATCTCCCACTTTTATATCATTAACAGTAAGATCTTTTGATTCTGAACCTTGTTGTCCTCTATTCATAGTTTTTATTTGTATTCCATCGCCAATTGTAATATCTTTAGTTTCACCTGTATACTCTACCTGTCTGTTTTCTGGTGCCTTAGGAGCTTGCCCGTTTTTATTATTCACATCTGAATTTGTTTTATCTGCATTCTTGCTTGCATTTTTTTGACTGCTTCCTTCAGGTCTTTCAGGAGTTTTAATAACTTTTAGTGTTATTTTATTTCCATCTATGCTTGCGACTTCTCCTTCTAAATCTGCCCTTTGAAAATTCTTCTGCTTAGTTGATCCGTCATCAGTTGAAGTACTTTGAGTAGTTTGTTTGCTTTGAGCACCTGTAGTAGTATTAGCACCACATCCCACCATTAAAGTAGTTGTTAACACTATACCAGCTAATGTATAAATAATCTTTTTCATCTTAATCCTCCAATGTAAAATATTATATAGATTTATTACTACTTTAAATAATACAACGATAATGTAACAGTTATATGACAATTTTGTTACTTAAACGACACAAATAAAAATTATTATAAGTATATAGTTAAATTTAAAATAAGTCGTAACATTATGTATCTTGGAATGTCAGCAATAATATTAGGTATTTCCTTTTATGAATAAATTAGAAGGAGCGGATCACATCACTATTGTTAAAAATATTTATAACACCTTTATAAATTAGAATAAATATGTAAAATTACTTATAAGTAAATTAGTTGATGGCGTGATATTTGCATCAGGTGGATTTAAGGTGTTAATTAGAGAAGGATATAGAGTGCCGAAAGATATTTCTATTTTAGGCTATGACAATATAAATATATCATATATACTAGAGCCTGAATTAACTACTATTGCTCAGCCAATTTATGAAATGGGACAAAGTGCCTGTGAATTATTAGTAAATATGATTAATGGGACTACAGAGAATTTAACCATAAGTTTAGATCCTACTTTAATAGAGAGAGATACTGTTAGTTAGTTACTACTTTAATTAATTAACTAATTAGACCCCCAACAAAGTACAGCCTATTATCCTGCTGTACTTTGTTGGGGGTCTAATTATGTTTTCTTATTTTACTTTATTTTTCTCTAATTTTTCTACCACTATACAAAGCTTCATAGGTTGAGGATATTTTATTCCAAGTAATTTCATCAACTACTCCAGTAACTTTTAATCCAAGTTGTTTTTGTAATTTTTCAACTGCAATCTTAGTATCATTATCAAATTTACCAGTTCTAGGTATCTCACTTATCCTACAATTATTTTTTGCAATAACATTTATATAGTCTTGTAATACCATAACATAGCCATCTTGATCCCCAAACCCAAGATCGAAACCAGGATACTCATATAATATATCAGATTTATTAACATTCTCTACACTATCTAAGCTAGTATATACTAATATTAATTTTCCCCAATCATTAACTCCAATTCTTCCATTAACATCTAATCCGAAGATTTTTTGAAAAATCATTACAGAACTTTTTGTTTTTTTATTAAACACTCCATCTACACATATACTTGGTATTTGTTTATAACGTTTTGCTATTGCTTGTAAATAAGTCTGTAACCACTTAACATCCTCACCAACTAAACACTCCCTTAGTACATATCCTGGGTATTGACCATCGAAATCTGGTTGTACATACCCAGATGGTTTTTCTTCATTATACTCAGGCTCTTGTTCAAGCTCTGCTAATCTCTTTACACCAACATAAATACTTGATATCCTATACCAAGTAGCCCTTCCTACAATTCCATCTTGAGTAAGATTAAAGACCTTCTGAAACATCTTAACAGCATCCTCAGTTTGCTTATCAAATTTCCCATCCTCAGATGGTATTTTAGGAATAGCTGGAAAGTTTTTAGATATTCTATTTAATTGTTTTTGAATAACCTTAACATTATTATTTTCATCATTAAGCCTAAGGGCAGTACCTGGATAAGATTCTGGTATTCCTTCAATCGTTGTTGCTCTAACTAAAGTTTTATCATAGCCAAAATAATACTGAATAATATCTAAAGCCTCCATACCGGCATTAGCTAAATCTACAGACCCCCATTGTGATAATCCATCACATTTAACTGTTGTTCCATTACAATACTGTGCAAAAAATGGTGTCTTATTTCCAACCGTTATAATGTATTTACTAAAAATTTCATCAACTATTTTGCTTATATTTTCAAATATATTTCTACCTTTTATAAAGTATTGATCATAAGCAGTTGAATTTGTTATTTGGAAAGAGTATCCCTTATTTCTATACCATTCTGTATAAATTCTATTTAACGCAAATGATATCTGACAATAAATGTTAGCCTTTAGGGATTCTTCTGGCCAAGTCGGGTAAATTTCACTTGATGCAACATTTTTAATATAATCAACAAATCCTACTGTTACATTTTCTGCTGCTGAACTCGGAGATCCCAAATGCACTACAATAAATTCTGGTATATAAGGTTTATCCAATACAAATGGTTGAACCATTGTACCCATTTGTTTATCTCTTGGAGCTTTAAGTACAAGTTGTTCAGGTGGTATAACAATTTTTTCTGGTGAAACATTAAATTCACTAATTTCATTTTCCTCGATTACCTCAATATTCTGTATTGAAGTATTTTCTTCAAAAACACTTACTCCCTCTACAATAACTTCTTTAAAACCTTTAGCTAAAATATCGATGTTATAAAGTCCATAAGGAATTACACCCTCTTCATATGGTTTTTGAGATAAACTTTTTTCAGGAGTAGTAACTTCTATTATTTCACTTCTTCCACTGATATCAAACGCATCATTATTTTCATAAATTACATTGCCGTTTTCAGCATTAGTAATCTTAAGCTTTGCATCTGTTTTAGGTAAAGCCTCTTTAACCTTAAATAGCCTTACTAATATATATCCTTTTGCCAAAGTAATCTCCTCACAAATTATTCTTACATTAATTTATGAAGATCACATACAAATGGTGCTATCTGTTTATTAGTGATATAACCTGGATTTTCATAAAACACCTTACATATTAAAATTAAAGAATCACCCTGACAGCCATCAGAGTGATTCTAATAGTATAAAGTTCTACTAATACTTGATTTAATAACTTTTTCACTATTACTCTTTTAAAATGTCATAGTTCTTTTATTTATATCATTTATTGTTTTATAATTATATTCGTGCATCACACTTTAATAAAGTAAATGTACATTATATTATATTGATTTCATAGTATTTGTACAATTTATTTATGTCTGAACTAGACAATATATCTATGCTATTTTTAATATGATTTTCTTCCCAATCCCACCATTTCATTTTAAGTAACATATCTATCTTATCTTTATCAAATCTTTCTTTTATATGTTTTGCAGGATTTCCTCCTACAACAGTATAAGGATCTACATCTTTTGTAACTACTGATCTAGATGCAATTATTGCACCATCTCCAATTGTAATTCCTGGCATAATCATTGCTTCTGTACCAATCCATACGTCATTACCTATAATTGTATCTCCTTTGGGCTTATATGAATCTAATAACTTATCTTTAAATGGATATACAGTTATCCAGTTAGGGTTATGATTGTGATTTCCTCCCATCATAAATATTACTCCGCTAGCAATACAACAATATTTACCTATTTTTATTCTATCTAAAGTCCATCCGTAGTCTTCTATAGGATTATACATTTCTTTAGATTTTTCATCGCCCCATATATATCTTACACATATATCTTCAAAATCTCCACCTGCGTAATATCCTGAATAATAAGTGTATTCTCCAACTTCAATTAAGGGATTTTTTATTGTATCCTTTAAATATTTTATTTCTGTCCAATGATTAAATGTATTATTCATCTTATCCTCCTAAATTTAATCTTCTAAATATCCCTTAACTTAATTCACACTGCCACATTCCTAAACTTTTTAATTCTCTTTACCATTCTAAGATACTTCCTTAAATTTTATTATTTCTTATATATAAGTGAATCTGTGTCAATATTTTAGACATAAATAATTAAAGTACGCTCTCTATTTTTTCATACTCACCTAAGATTATAAACCAAATACTTCTATGTATTTTTTTCATATTATACCATCCTTATGAACGAATATGTATTCATATAACAAAAGATATTACCATAATGTTATGACAATACTTTTTCATGGATTTCAATGGTTGAAACAATGTATACCTTACTACTATAATCTTATTTTAGTAAAAACCTCATTTATTTATGGTATGGTTCTCCATTACTTATTCTAAAGTTCCTATAAATTTGTTCTAGTAACATAACTCTAAAAAGTTGATGTGGAAATGTCATCTTACTAAAGCAAAGACTATAGTTAGCTCTTTTTAAAACTGAATCACTTAAGCCTAAACTACCTCCAATAATAAAACATAGATTACTATTTCCTCTTACTCCGCAATCATGAATAAACTTAGATAATTCTTCTGAAGATAACGTTTTTCCTTTAAGATCTAATGTAATTACAAACATATTATCTTTTATAATATTTAAAATTTTATTTCCTTCTTTATCTTTTATTATAAGTTCATCCTTTAATGATGCATTATCAGGTGTTTTCTCATCATCTAATTCAACTATATTCAATTTACAGTAACGTGATAATCTCTTTGAATATTCTTCAATTGCATGCTTTAAGTATTTTTCTTTAAGTTTTCCTACTGAAATAATTGTTATGTTCATAAAATCTCCTTAACTTAATATATTCATTAGTTTAAACATAATGAAAGAAAATAACAAATCAAAGTTGCAAAATAAACTAGCTGACTTAATTGTTATTTTTTTAATATGCCTTATATTAGGCTATGTTTTAAAATAGTGTTGATATTTTAAAACATAGCCTAAATAAAAGTAGCACCAATTCGGGATTTCTCCTGCACTGATGCTTCCATAGCTTAATATATTATATTTTTAATATCCTAAACTAGTATTCATAAAAATTACATGTATTCTATCTTTATCTACTTGCCTTTTTATTACTATGTATTCATTACATAGTCTTTCTTTGCTATTACAATCCATACAAGTACCTACTTTTGCACATGGCGTTACTCTATTTAACCTCTTTGCATTTGCTGGTGCAGATACTTGTCTATTTCTTTGTATAGCACCTTCTAGTGTTGGTACAATCTTATTAACTCCAACAATCACTATTACCCTTTTAGGCCCATATAACATAGCCGCAACTCTATTTCCAGTTCCATCAACATTATATAATTCCCCGTCTTCAGTAATTGCATTTGAGCTCACAAAATATGCATCACTGCTAAAAGCTTGAGTATAAATATCTTTAACTTCATCTTGTGTAATTCCAGGTCTATTTCTATCTAAAAAATCATATTTTCCATTTTTAAGATAATCAATAATACCTGACTCAAATAAAGTCATAGAACCTCCACATGTAACTGTACTTCCCGGCTTTACTATTTGTTCTATTGTATTTATTAACTCTTCTTTAGTAGCTACTAGATATCCATTCATGTTATTTTCTTTTAATGATTTTATTGTTCTTAGAATTTTTTGTTCATTTAACTGCATCATATTATTATCCATATCTATACCCCCAAAAGCTCTTTAATGTATTCCATTATATTATTGCTTCATAAATATTACTATAAATGTACTCTTAAATATCTATAAATTATACATATTAAATTAAAGTAAGTTTATATATAAGTAAATATATTAACAAGTTAAAAATACACATGTATTAACTAATACTTTAAATAAGAAACTTATGCGACTTTAATAAATATTATTTTGTTTATTACTTAATAATATAATTAAATGGAGTTATCTCAAGATACTTTTGAGACAACTCCTAATCATTTATCAGATAGCTGCATCCATAATACTCCTACTTCTACAATTGCAAGATAATGGCTACACGTTCCTAGATAAGCTCTTCTAATCTTCAGATATAGATTGATACTGCTATTATAAAAACTCCCTCTGAAGATAGGAATCACCTTATACTATTTGCCTTGTCCACAACATTTTTTATATTTTTTACCACTTCCACATGGACATAAATCATTTCTTCCTACTTTTTCAATGTTTCTAACAATTTTAGAATCTCTAAATTGTTTTTGAATTTCTTTTCTCTTTTCTTCAGAAAAAATTCCATCCCATTGAGGTAAAGTATAAAGATATTCAGCCTTTGCATCTAACATATTGTAGTATAAAGTTTCTAAATTGATATCTAATACTATTTCTGTATCTGCATCTATAATTTCAAGATCATATTGATCCTTTAAGCTATCATTTATTCCATCAATGAATCCCATCGTAAATTCTAATGAAGAATCATATTGCTTTGCTAATTCAGTAATTGTAGTCTTTTTAATTTCCTTATGTTTAGCTAATAAATCCTTATATATGCTCTTTTCTAACTTACTATATTCTTGCCAAAAAGCATTTTCCCCTTTATTCTTTACATAATCTACAACCATGTCAGTCCAATTTGTATATAAACTCATTTTTAAAATCCTCCCTTAAACTCATTAATTTATATTCTATTTATAAATTATAATTTTAACTAATTTATAATAAACCAAGCATATTTTTAGATTTGTATATATTCACTTGGTTGATTTCTATTTGCCATAGTTAATGTTATGTCGTGCTCATCACTGATTCCATTCTCTCTTAATACATTTATTACTGTTTGATATGCTAAGTCTGGTTGATTATTAGTATTACTTAAATGTCCTAAAATTACTCTTTTATTAAGACCATTTCTAACTAATTCTACAACTGCTAAAGCACAATCATCATTAGATAAATGTCCTATTTCACTTAGTATTCTTCTTTTTAATGAATATGGATATGGTCCATATTTGAGCATACTAACATCATGATTACTTTCAAGCAAAATAACTTGTGATTCTTTAATATTATCATAGATTTCTTTTGTGAATGTGCCTATATCAGTTGCTACACTAACTTGCTTATTATTATTGCTCACAGTATATCCCATTGGAGATATTGAATCATGAGGAATATTAAATGCTTTTACATCTAAATCATTTATTTGAGTAACTGATCTTTTATCGATAATTTTTATATTATGTTCTTTTATTTTGCCAATTAATGACTCCATTTTATCCCACGTATCACAATTTGCATATATTGGTATATCATATTTTCTAGATAGAACTCCTACTCCTTTAATATGATCACCATGTTCATGTGTAACAAAAATTCCATTTAACTCTTTTGGATTTTGGTTTATTTGTTTCAATGCTTCATCAATTTTTTTACCTGGAAGTCCTGCATCTATTAATATTTTTGCTTTATCAGAAGCAACAAACATACTGTTACCACTACTCCCGCTATATAAAGAACAAAATATCATTCAAATTCCCCCTATGATGACATTAAAAAATTATTCTTCGACTCTAATTCTTTTAATATCTGCTCCTAAAGCTTTAAATTTGTTTTCTATATGTGGATATCCTCTATCTATATGTTCTATACTTGTTATCTCAGTTGTACCTTCAGCTAACAGTCCAGCTATAACCATAGCAGCACCAGCTCTTAAATCTGTTGCTTTTACTACTGCTCCTGTAAGTTTATTAACACCTTCAATAATTGCTACTCTACCTTCTACTTTAATATTCGCACCCATTTTTTTAAGTTCATCTATGTGTTTAAGTCTGTTTTCCCAAATTGATTCAGTTATTAAACTTTTGCCTGGTATAATGCTCAGTAATGTTGACATAGGTTGTTGAATATCTGTTGGAAATCCAGGATATGGAGTTGTTTTTATATTAACACTCTTTAATTCCTTATCAACAGAAACCCTTATGCAATCATCACCTTCCTCAATTATTGCACCCATTTCTTTAAGCTTTGCTGAAATTGATTCTAAATGCTTTGGAATAACATTTTTTACATAAACATCGCCACGAGTTGCAGCAGCAGCTATCATAAATGTACCTGCTTCAATTTGATCGGGTATTACACTATAAGAACAACCCTTTAATTTTTCTACGCCTTGAATTCTAATTACATCTGTACCAGCACCTTTTATATTAGCACCCATTGTATTTAAAAAATTTGCTACATCAACCACATGAGGTTCTTTAGCTACATTTTCTAATACAGTAACTCCATCTGCTAACGTTGCTGCTATCATCACATTTATTGTAGCCCCAACTGATACCACATCAAAAAATATGTTAGCTCCAATTAATTTTTTTGCCTTAACGCTTACTGCGCCATGCTCTATTACAACATCTGCACCAAGTGCTTCAAATCCCTTTATATGTTGATCTATTGGTCTAACCCCTATCGGACATCCGCCTGGAAGTACTACTCTAGCTTCTTTAAATCTCGATAACAAAGCTCCTATAAAATAATATGAAGCTCTCATTCTTCTAACATCATCTGTAGATGCATCAAATTTATTTACATTTGTACTATCTATCTCTAATGTATTGTTATCTATCTTAACTGTATTGCAACCTAAACTTTTAAGTATTCTCTCTAAGCAGTGTACATCTTCAATATCTGGTATGTTATCAATTGTGCATTTGCCTTCACTAGCCATTATAGCTGCTGGTAATATTGCAACAGCTGCATTTTTAGCTCCAGTGATATCAACACAGCCTCTGAGGATATTCCCTCCGTTTATAACTAATCTTTCCATTGAATCCACCCTATTCATAAAATATATATTAATTATTTCGTTAAATTTTCATTATATTTATATTAACTAGACATTATTGCCCTATTTTATTATTAAAATCTACTTTAATCATTATATCATAAACTAAATTTATTTAAATATATTTTTTCCTTATATTAATAGTTTTTTCAAACATTTTACTTGATAAATTCCCTTATTTAGGATTTTAGATGAAATATAGTTATTTTTTACTTTAATATAAGCATATCTAGTAATTATTATATTAAATATTTCGTTACAAATTTATTATCCTCATTCATTATTTAATTATTCTTCTATTCTTTTCTTTTACTTATTATGTTATAATTTATTAAAACTTTGTAATTAAGAAAATAATTCAGATTGTGAGGTTTACATGAAATATTATATAGTTGCATTATTTGATGATGAAACATATCAAGTAATTTCACCAATTCAAAAAAATATGTCAAAAAAATTTAGAGCTAGTAGAAATTCTACTATGCCTTTTATTCCATTAGGTATAGTTGATAATCCAAATTTAGATAAATTATATCCTGTTATTCAAAAGATTATCTCACCATATAAAACTTTTAGAATTGATGCTACTGATTCTGTGTATTTATATGATAACACTAAAAGCATTAATTTAAGAATTGATAATAAGGGCTATATTAATAGAATTTCACGTTCACTTAAAGATATGCTTATATTAAATGGGTTTAATGTGAAATTTTTTGAAGATAACTTTATTTTTCTTGCTAGTATGGGATATATATCAAAAGATTATAAAAAACAAGATGTAAAATTAAATTTTCCTAATATATATAAAGATAATTCTTTTATAAAATTAAGAATTAAAAAAATAGAAGTATGGAAAATTCCTACAATAAAAAAAGATATTCCATTAAAGTCATATATATTAAAAGAATTTTAATTATGCAAGATATTTTAGAGGAATTGTTATATATACAATTCCTTTTTTCGTTGTAATTTTCTGAAATAGCAAGAAAATTTAAAAAATTTTTTTTGTATTCGTTTTCTGAGCTTTATTTTATTATAATTTTTTTGTAAAATGGTAATAATGATTTTAAAAGCAGGAGGATTCAGAATGGATATTAAAAACCTCTTTAAAGCTCAAAGAACGTATAATAGTCATTTAAGCTTAAATGATGAATTGGATTATTACAAATTAGAAACACGAAAGCATTTAGAATTTCATGTTAAAATTAGTGATTTAGCAAATGAAACAAAATGTTTTAAGTATTGGAAAGACAATAACAACCTTATAGATATGCAGGTAATATTTAAAAAATATATAACTTGTTTATCTCAAATTTTAACTTTAGGTATTGATAATAATTATGATGACATAACAGATGTTTGTGTAAAACCTAACGACTATTGTTTAAGTGATCAATTCTTAAATCTATACATTGATATTAATGACTTAATAATATCACCATCAAAAGATCATTATCTTACTATATTTGAAGATCTTTTAAGTTTGGGTATAACCTTAGGTTTTACACAAAATCAAATTCAAAATGAATTTTCAAAAAACATGTATGAAAAAGTAGCTCTTTAATGAGCTACTTTTTTTATTTTCTTATATTTACTATATCAAAGGGCATACTACTTTTGAGGTGATTTTTATGATGGGAATAATTTACGCAATAATTTCAGGAGTTTCTATGACTCTACAAGGTATATTTAACACAAAGCTCGGAGAAAAAATAGGTCTATGGGAAACAAATGTTATAGTTCAACTTACAGGACTAATAGTAACCCTAATTATTGCCTTTATTTGGGGTAAAGGTAATTACAGCAACATAAAAGATACCAATAAGATATTTTTATTAGGCGGATTGCTAAGCGTTATTATAATATTTACAGTAATGAAAAGTATAGGTGGAATGGGTACTACTTATGCTATTGGAATTATTTTGATAGCACAATTACTGTCTGCTGCTATAATTGATACTCTTGGTTTATTTGGTAACGAAAAAATTAAATTTTCATTACATGAATTTATAGGTGTTGCTATTATGATAATTGGTATTGTAATATTTAAGTGGAAACATTAAGCATATTCAAAAAATAACAAGTCAGTATGACTAGTCTATTTTCTTTCATGTACCTTAAGTGTTTTTGATAATGTCTTAGGAAGGAAGTATTAATTTTGAACTTTTTTAATAATATAAATTTTCTATTCCACTTAACTAGTAACAATGTAAAGGAATATTTTAAAAAAAGAATAAATACAAAATCTGATGATTTAATGTTAGATTCTATTAATTGGTTTGGTCATGCAACCACAGTTATGAATTTATCTGATAAGATTATTATTACTGATCCAGTATTATCTGATCTTTTAGGATATTTTAAGAGAGTTGTTGATAAACCTACCTATTTACAAAATATAAAAGTAGATTATATTCTTTTATCTCATGGGCACATGGATCATATGCATTTCCCATCTCTTCGTAAATTAAATAAAGATGCAATTGTAATAGTACCTAAGGGATATAAAAAAATTCTTAAACTATTAGGTTTTAAAAACGTATTTTTATTACATCCTGGTGAAATTTATGAAGATAATAATTTAAGAGTTACTGCTTATGAAGCAAAACATGATGGAAGAAGATTTTATGTTGGTTTAGATAATGAAAGTCTCTCCTACTTAATTGAAAGAAATGATAAAAAAGTTTTCTTTGCTGGAGATACTGCTTTAACAAATAATTTTAAAAATATTACTTGTGATGTTGCTTTGATGCCTGTTGGATGCTATAAACCCGAGAGATTTTCTCATATGCATTGTACTCCTAATCAAAGCTATGAAATGTTTAAAATGATGAATTGTCCTATAATGATTCCTATACATTACAAGACTTTTAAACTATCATTAGAAGACTTTGAAGAAACTAATTCTCTGTTATTAAATTTAAAAGACAACAATGTTAAAATAATTAATATCGGTGAAACTTATATGTTTTAATGCATTTGTAGTAATAACATCTTTTGCTTTATGGCAAGTGATAAAAGTAATATTAAACTTTTATATGTCTTTATGTATTAACAAACCAATTGTTATTCATATACTATATATTGAAATAAATAATTGGGAGAAAAATATGTTTTCATATAAAAATAAATTAGATTGTAATCTAAAGTACTACATGACTCATAATTCCTATAAAAATTATAGAGTACTTATAAAATATAGGAATTTTCAATCTTCTTTAGAAAAAAAAATAAGTTCATATAAAGGAAAAGTGCATTATATAATAGAGTGTGCAAATATTATAAGTGCAGATTTAAATACTAAGGGTATTGAACGAATTATAGAATATCCTGAAATAGAGAGAATTTGTTTAGATGAATATTTATTTCTTTGTGGCATGAGTGTTACAACTGCTAATAAAGTACATTTTGCAGATAAACATAGCTTGTCTGGTTGTGGCGTTGGTATAGGTGTTGTAGATAGTGGAGTATTTCCACATATAGATTTACTATCTCCTAGTAATAAAATTGCTCTTTTTATAGATGTGGTTAATAAATTAAAATATCCTTATGATGATAATGGTCATGGAACATCAATAAGTGGTATTTTATGTAGTAGTGGACTTTCTTCAAATAATATGTATAAGGGTATAGCACATAAAAGTAAGCTTTTTTGTTACAAAGCCTTTGATAAACTAGGCAAAGGCTTTGCTTCTGACATACTATTTTCAATTGAATCATTAATTAATATATCTAAAGAAAATAACATAAAAATATTGTGCCTACCATTTGAGCTTTTAACTCATAATACATTTATTACTTCTTGCTTTGAGTCAATTTTTGCATATGCTGTATCTAAAGATATTATACCTATAGTTCCTAGTGGAAGTAACTTAAATAATTCATCACCCATCATGGGAATTGCCACCTTAAATAATTGTATTACTGTAGGTGGTTTAAATACAGTTAATCCTTCAATAAGAGCATATGATTTTTCTTCATCAGGTTCATTTGGCAAATCAGCTAAGCCTAATTTATGTGCTGCTTGTGTTAATATAGTTTCTTTAAATAGTGATATTAATTATATTTGTGAAAAAAATGGTATTAAACTTTATCCAAACAAACTAGATGCCCCTTATAAAACTTTTACAGGAACTTCATTATCTACTGCCTATGTTAGTGGATTATGTGCTTTATTATTTGAAAATAATCCAAATTTAAACTTTAATGATATTCTTTCACTATTCAAGATTTCATGCGAAGCTGTTGAGGATATTCCTAAAGTTATTCAAGGAGAAGGAATAATAAATATTGATAAATTAATACCTTAGCCATTATTAAGGCATATGGAATAAATCAAATATTACTTTTATATTGGATTTATTTTTATATTTTCTTTCATATACCTAAAATATAACTTTCTGGATTTATAGGACTACCTTTTGATCTTAATTCAAAGTGCAAGTGTGGTCCTGTACTTCTTCCAGTATTACCCACTTCTCCAATAATATCACCCTTTTGAACTTGTTGTCCTTTGTTCACCTTAATTGTACTTAGGTGCCCATAAATAGTATCTATACTATCTTCATGCTTTATCATAATCATATTTCCATAGCCGTTTACCCATCCAGCTTCTTCTATTACACCATTATAAGCTGCTGTAACAGGTTCCCCTATATTCCCTGCTATATCTATTCCGTTGTGATTTCTGCCCCATCTTGCTCCAAATTTAGATGTAATTCCGCCTCCTCTTGTCGGACGTTCCAAAAAAGCAATATTATTTCCTATTGGGGTCTTAACTCCTCTGTACTCTAACCTATCTTTAGCTTGTTTTATAATATTTTCTGAAATAATCTTCTCTCTAGTTTTTGTTCCATTGCAATATACTACTTCTGCAATTACATTTTTACTTCCAGCTTCACCCTCTATTACTTTATTTTCTCCTATATACATTGATTCATCTAATTGAATTTTAGTTTTTGGATCTATTATAACCTCTTTATCTTCTTTGAGTTTTACTTCTATTTTTATATCATTTTTTATTGAATTATCATTATTTATATTGTCTACAATTTGCTTAACGTTATTAAGCTTTGAAACAGCAACTTTAGTATCTATATATTTAATATCAGCATCAACATTAATCTCTATAATGTTTTTTTCATCTGCCTTTAGGTTGTTTAAATAATATCTAGTTAAACTTTTAAGTATTTCATTCCCTTCTTCTTTATTAACTATTATTCCACAATTTTTATTATTAACATTAATAATTTTAGCATCAATTTCTGCATCCATAGTTTGCATAATATTTTTTTCAATCTGCTCTTTAGTAAATGCTTCTACTTGTTCTCTAGTATTTTTAAATTTCACCTTTTTTGTCTTAATTATTCCAGTTCCTATTCTATTACTTAATTTTTCTTTAAACTCCTTATATACATCTTTAAATTCCTTTTTATTATCAACATATCCTACTAGCCTATCATCAACGTAAGCTTCATATATTCTGTTGACATCAGCATTAACTATTAAGCTTACTGAATTAAATAAAAATATAATGCATATTATAAGTTTAATCTTTTTTATTTTTCTTGTGTTCATAACCTAATCCTTTCATTACATGCTTAAAAACAATACATCTTATAATTTATCCTATTAAATATATATTATTCATTTTTAAATAACTTAGTTATTTTGCCTCTTTATTGTGGTTATAATATTCGTTTGCTATAATTAATTTATAAAGAACTTAGACACATTCAAAAAATAACAGACCGGTACGCTTGTCTATTTTATTTCATGTGTCTTATTATGAAAGGTAGGTAGTAAAAAGAATGAGCACATTTATGCTTAAAAATAAATCTTTAACATTTACTCCTGTAAGTAATGTATTTATTGAAAAATACATGCCAAGTGCCCGAGGAGAATTTATTAAAGTTTATCTATTGATGCTAAAGTACAGTATTTGTGATGAATTAGGAGTTAGCTCTTCAATACTAGCTTCCTCACTTAACTTATTAGAATCTGATGTTATGAATGCCTTCAATTATTGGAATAATGAAGGAGTTATAAGGTTTACTCCTATTGATAAAATGGGCAATTTTAATGTAGAATTTGTAAATTTATCTGAAGAATCACTTGAAAATAATAGACAAGTAGATTTATTAGAAGCTTTAAACAGCGATGTTACAAAAGATATGTTAAAAGATATTGAAAAACTTTTAGCTAGACCTCTATCCCCTAAAGAAATGTCTGTTTATTTAAATTGGCAGAAAGAACTAGGGTTCTCTTCTGAATTAATTTTGATACTAATGGAATACTGTATATCAAAAGGAAAAGTTGATTCACGTTATATAGAGAAAGTTGCTTTATCTTGGCATGATCTAAAAATAACAACAATAGAGCAAGCTCAAAATTTAATAAAACAAACTGAAGATAAATGGATTAATATTAGAAAGATATTAAATTATTTAGGAATAAAAAATACCGATATTATGAAACCCCAACAAGATTTAATAGAAAAGTGGCTATTTATTTACAAATTTTCAACAGAGATTATATTCAAGGCTTGTGATATATGTTGTGAAAGATTAAATAGAGCGGATTTTAAATATATTGATGGAATATTATCCAAATGGCAAAAAAGTAATATAAAAACACTAGAAGACATAGCCCTTAAAGATAAAGCACCTAAGAACAATAATAACTATAGGAAAACACCTTATACAGCTCAAAAACCAACTCTTAAATTCAATGACTTTGAAGCAAGAGAATATGATTATGATTCTTTAGAAAAAAAATTATTAGGATGGGATAATAATGATTAAAGGGTATCAAAATGAAGTTTTAAAGATCTATGAGCAAATTAGAGAAACTGAAGCTAAAAATTTAAAGTTACGTAAAATAGAGATATCTACTAAGTTCCCTAATATTATTAACTTAGATAATAATATTAAAAAAATGTCTTTAAAAATGTCCTTAGATATCCTTAAAGCAGATGATCCAGAGAAAGTTTTGGATCACTTTAAAGAAAGAATTACTGATTTAAGAATGAGAAAATGTGAAATGCTAGTAGAAAATGGATATGATCCAGAATATCTAAATTTACATTTTAGATGTAATAAGTGTAAAGATACAGGTTTTATAAATTCAATTAAATGCAACTGTTATAAAGAAAAACTAGTTAAGCTATATTATAAAGATTCTGAATTAGAAAATACAATAAAATATAACAATTTTAATAATTTTGACTTAACCTTATTCTCAAATCGTAAACTTGAAGATGAAAAGTTTTCTCCAAGAAAAAATATGGAGAATAATTTAGAGTATATATTGAAGGAATATATACCAAATTTTTCAACAATATCAACTAACTTATTATTTTTTGGTAATCCAGGTAGTGGTAAAACTTTCTTATCTTATTGCCTATCTAAAGCTATATTAGATAAAGGATACTTGGTAGTATATAGAACTTCTGATGAGTTAATTAAGAACCTAAGAGATGTCAGATTTAATAATGATTCTAATTTAGAAGCATTATTGTTAGATTGTGACTTATTAATAATAGATGATTTAGGTGCTGAACATCTTAATGAATTCTCTATAACTGAGTTGTTTAATATTATTAATAAAAGGATACTTATTCAAAAGAAAATGTTAATTTCCACTAATTTTACATTACCAAAAATCACCAAACACTATAGTGAAAGAATTGCTTCTAGATTAATAGGTGATTTTAAACTTTGCAAATTCTACTCAGAAGATATAAGAATCAAAAAGAATTTACAAAGAAACAGATAAAAGACTAGAATATAAATATAATTAATTGCAAATTAAAAAGGATTGATTTTTACTTTATTAAAATCAATCCTTTTTATATTTGGCTATGTTTTAAGTGAGTGTTGATATTGTAATATAAAGCTCATGGACAGTGGAATTCACTTTAAGAACTCTAAAATAAATATTAGTCCTATTAATGCATGCTCCCAATCAAAGATCGTGACAAGCAATTAATAGTACAAATATTTATTAAGAGTTCTACAAAGTAAATTCCAATGCCAGTTCGCCTTTATATTAAAATATCAACACTATTTTAAAACATAACTTTATATTAAAAAAGTTTTAATTTATATTATATATTTCAAGTAACGATGTACAATCGACAATTTACAATGTATGATAAAGCTTTCTGTATTCTTTAATAATTCAGTAATTTAAATATTTAAAGTTAATTAAAACATATTACATTAATAATTCTTAATGTAATATGCCATACTATTAGTTATTCTTAAGTAAGTTTATTTTTTTGTAAATAAAAAAACTCTAGTATAAAACTAGAGTTTAATTGGCGACTCAGAAGGGACTCGAACCCTCGACCTCCGGCGTGACAGGCCGGCACTCTAACCAACTGAGCTACTGAGCCATCTCATGGTGGGCACAACAGGGCTCGAACCTGTGACCCTCTGCTTGTAAGGCAGATGCTCTCCCAGCTGAGCTATGCGCCCATAAGATGAAAAATGGTGACTCCTAGGGGAATCGAACCCCTGTTACCACCGTGAAAGGGTGGTGTCTTAACCGCTTGACCAAGGAGCCAAGTATTTAATTTTTTAAAATGGAGCTGGCAATAGGAATCGAACCTACAACCTGCTGATTACAAGTCAGCTGCTCTACCGTTGAGCCATGCCAGCAATTTTAAATTGGCGACTCAGAAGGGACTCGAACCCTCGACCTCCGGCGTGACAGGCCGGCACTCTAACCAACTGAGCTACTGAGCCATCTCATGGTGGGCACAACAGGGCTCGAACCTGTGACCCTCTGCTTGTAAGGCAGATGCTCTCCCAGCTGAGCTATGCGCCCATAAGATGAAAAATGGTGACTCCTAGGGGAATCGAACCCCTGTTACCACCGTGAAAGGGTGGTGTCTTAACCGCTTGACCAAGGAGCCATGCTATGTATTTGTATCTGTAATCATGTCGCTGACCACATAGACTATAATACATAAAATTAGATTATGTGTCAACACATTTTTTAATTTTTTTTGTAATTATCTTATTTTCTAACATTAAATTAATAATTTTTTATCACTTTCATAGTGTTCTTTTATTGAAGTTATAGCCTCTCCAAAACTTGATAACATCTTGTTTTTGCAGTCTATTTCTTTTTCTATATTAGTAATTTCATTACAACAAGTATTTAAAAAATCTTGTTTTGATATTTTATTTATTATTATGTTATATCCATCCCTTTTAAAATTCTGACCTGATGAATTAACTTCTATTGCAAACTTATTATTTACAAATAATAATATTTCCTTATCCCATATTCCTCTTTTATTAATTTTATATTTATCTCTTAAAACATTTAAGTGAACTACTCTTTCATCTATTTCATCTTCTATTGAATTGAGTAATGCATTATAAAAAGATACAGATATTCCTCTTTTTAGTTTAATTTTTAAAAATTCTTTATTGTTTAATAAAAATTCATCAATTTTGTTTTCTGAAATTAATTCTAAATCTTCTAAAGAAAAAACCTTTAGTCCATCTCCAGTTGGATAATTTATAACAGCTTGGTCAAAATTCATTCTTCTAACACCAAACAATCTCTCATAATCTTCTAAATCTTTATTAATTATTTTTGCCTTCACAATATCCCACCTCAATTTTATTTAATATTTTAAGTTTATAATTTTCTAACTTATAAGTTTATTATTCCTTGCTTTTAAGATTTATATTACTATGATAAAATTTATTTAAGTATTTAAAAAAAATAATTATGCAAAATAAAAAATAAATAATGCTTATTATTTTTTATAATTTCTAATCTTAGGCATATTCAAAAAAATAACAGGTTAATATATTAGTTATTTTCTTTAATATGCCTTAAATACAAGGAGAATTAATAAATATGATTAATCATGATTTAATAATTGTTGGTGCTGGTGCATCTGGCTTAATAGCTGGAATAATAGCTAAAGATTTAGGCATAGATGTTGCTATTGTAGAAGCAAATGATAGAATTGGTAAAAAGATTCTTACTACTGGAAATGGTAGATGTAATATTACAAATTCTACAATATCACATCCATATAATAATTTTCATAGTGAAAATAATGATTTTTTTATAGAAGCTTTAAACAATTTTACATTTGACGATACAAAGAACTTATTCTTATCATTAGGACTTCCTTTAAAAGAGCTTGAAAATGGTAAAATGTATCCTAGATCTCTCCAGGCTTCTTCTGTAATAGATATTTTTAGAATGGCTTTAGAAGATAAAAAAATACCCTTATACACAAATTCAAAAATTACTTACATAAAAAAACATAAAAAATTTATTTTATCCACAAGCAATGATGAATTTAAAGAATTTTCTTGTGGAAAACTTATTTTAAGTTGTGGAGGAAAATCCGCCCCTAAAACAGGTTCTGATGGATCAGCTTATAAAATTAGCAAGTCATTAGGCCATAGTGTAATTGAACCTCTTCCTGGAATTGTACAGCTTAAATTAGATTATCCATATTTAAAAGCTTTATCTGGAGTAAAATTTGATGGAGAAGTTAGTATCATAATAGATGATGAGATAATACGTAGAGAAAAAGGGGAAGTGCTGTTTACCGACTATGGAATATCAGGTCCTCCTATATTACAACTATCCTCTTATGCTTCTAAAGCTCTATATGAAGGTAAGAACGTAAAATTAAGACTTGATATGTTTCCTGAAGAAAATAAGAATGATATCGAAAATTTCTTTTATACCCACTTTTCTGTTTTTAACTATAGAGAAATTTCCTCTGGCTTGATAGGAGTAATAAATAAGAAATTAATTTCAACACTTTTAAAAGATGTTGGAATAACAAATATTCATTCTTCTTGTGATGAAATAGATTGGAAAAATAAAAATATTTTAATTGATAGATTTAAAAAATGGGATTTCAAATGTATTGGCACTAACGGCTTCCCTAACGCTCAAGTTACATTAGGAGGAATAAACACTAAGGAGGTAGATAGCCTGACCTTAGAATCTAAAATAGTGGATAATCTTTATTTCTGTGGTGAAATACTAGATGTTCATGGTGACTGTGGTGGATTTAATCTTCAATGGGCTTGGAGTTCTGGATATTTGGCTGGAAAATCTGCTTCTAAAAATTAGACTATGTTTTAGCAGAGTGTTGATACAAAGCTAAAAATTAAAACCTGGTTTAGGATAAAATCCTAAACCAGGTTTTTTTCTATCTTTCTCCACTCTGTTTCTAAAATAGTTAATTTATTTCCATTATTATTCCTTATTCTATGATAAGATTTTAAATTATTTTCATCAATTTGTTTTACAGTTGCTGTTACTGATACTTTATCTCCATAAGTAGTTTCCTTCTCAAATATTACTTTAATCCTATTTAATTCATAATCTTTTACTACTTCTAATGGAACTGCTTCAATTGCCCATTCAATATATTTCACATTATTTACATGTTTGTTTGAATCAATATCACTATATCTTATTTCAAATTCTCTATGAAATTGCTCTTCATCAATCTTTTCAACATCATCCATTTGTACATTACAACTCAAATCAGTATCTACACCATAAAAATCATATTGTTCTTTTTGTATTCTCATAGGTCTTCTCTTTTCAATGTTTATCAAGAAAAATAATGCTAGTGCTTCTCCAATTAAGTTGCCATCAGAGTCTTTAATATAATATTTTCTTAATCCATAAAACTTTTTAAAACCTATAGCTTCTGTAGTTAAACTTATAGTTTCTCCATACTTTGGATATCTGGACATTTTTATATCATACTTATAGAAAACCCATGCACAATTATTACTTTTACAATATTCCATTCCACCACCAATTAATTCTGACTGTTGTGTTCCTATATCACATATAAAATCTATTATAGATGATAGTTTACATTTCAATTTATAATCTACTTCATAATAATGTATTTCATACGTTTTTGTAAAACTTTTACCCACACTTACACCTACCTTCAAAAAATCTAGTATTTATTTTAAATATTCTGCAATATTTAATCAGCCCTCCCCCCATATATTTTACTGATATGTTATTTTTTGAATGTGACTTATTGCTATTTTAGTACCTAATCACACAAAAAGACTATAGTAAATTCCCTAAAACCTACTATAGTCCTAAACATATATCTTGAAAACAAATTTTTATATAAGGAATTACTTATACCTTTATTATACTATATTATTCTCTTTTTTCTATTAATAAAAAAAGAGATTTTCTAATTTAAAGAAAATCTCTTTTTATAAACTTATTATTATTTATTTAATGCTTCTAATAACTCTTCTAATTTTATTCCATGTACCATAGCAGCTTCTTCTATAGTTTCTGCTTGTGCTGATGGACATCCAACACAACCCATTCCAAAGCTCATTAGTATTTCTGCTTTAGATGAATTATCTCTAACTACTTCACCAATTGTCATGTCTTTTGTTATCATACTTTTCACCTTCTTTTTATAAAATAAATCTTTACAGAATATTATCTATCAAAAATTATATTTTATACTAAAAATAAAGTCAAGAATTTAATACCATAAGTTTCTATATAGCATCTATTCTCATAGTTTGATCTCTCTTAGGACCAACTCCAACTATTGAAATTTTAGTATCTGTAAACTCAGCTATTCTAGCTAAATATTTTTTTGCATTTTCAGGTAATTCATCATAGCTTCTAACATCAGCTACACTATCATCCCAACCTTCAAATTCCTCATAAATTGGTTCACATTTAGCTAAATCCTCTAAACTAGCTGGAAAATAATCAATAACTTTATTATCAAATTTATATCCAACACAAACTTTAATCTTATCAAGTCCTGCTAATGTATCAATCTTAGTAACTGCTAATGAAGTTAATCCACTTACTCTTGCAGTTGTCTTAAGTATAACTAAATCTAACCATCCACATCTTCTTGATCTTCCTGTAGTTACACCATATTCATGACCTTTTTCTCTAATCCAATCTCCAGTTTCATCAAGTAATTCTGTTGGGAATGGTCCTTTACCAACTCTTGTTGTATATGCTTTAGCTATTCCTACAGCATTTGTTATCATAGTTGGTCCTATTCCGATTCCACTGCTTACTCCACCTGCTGTTGTGTTAGATGAAGTTACATATGGATATGTTCCAAAATCAATATCTAAAAGCATTCCTTGTGCACCTTCAAATAATACAGTCTTATCAGCCTTAATTTCATTATATACTTTAACAGAAGCATCTTGAACAAATGGTCTAATCTTTTTACCAAATTCTAAATACTCTTTTAATATTTCATCAAAATTTAAAGGTTCCCCACCTAATACCTTAGTTATGTAATCATTTTTCATTTCAATGTTTTCTTTTAACTTAGAGATAAACACATCTTCATGTAAAAGATCACACACTCTAATTCCACATCTTTCAAATTTATCTGTATAACATGGACCTATACCTTTACCTGTAGTTCCTATGTCATTTTTACCTCTAGCTTTTTCTTTTAAGTTATCTAACACCTTATGATATGGCATAATAAGTTGTGCTCTATCACTTATTATTAACTTTTCTGGTGTAACACTAACACCTACACCTTCTAAATAACCTATTTCTTCAAATAGAGCCTTAGGGTCTACAACTACACCATTTCCTATTACATTTAATTTATTATCATATAGAATTCCTGATGGAATCAAGTGAAGTTTATATTGCTTATCGCCAACTTCTACAGTATGACCAGCATTGTTTCCTCCTTGAAATCTAACAACTACCTCAGCTTCTTCTGCTAAATAATCTGTCATCTTTCCTTTTCCTTCATCTCCCCATTGGGCTCCTAAAACAATAAATGCTGACATTTGTTTGCCTCCTTAAATAAGCTTATTAGCTTTAATTTAAATTACTATTTTGATTTTTATAATTGTTATTTTAAAAATATATTTAAGATAACAACTTCTACTTTTAAATAGTAGCAAAGTAGTTTAACTCGGTCAACCATATATCGAATATTTTTTTGCTTTTTTTCTATATAATTCGTATAATTAAGTTATATTATTAAATTTTCTACTAAAATACATAGTATATAAGGTATATTTGAAACAAAATACCTAGATCTCATTAAAACTATAGAGGAGTGTTTTTATGAATATTTATGAAGAAGCTTTAAAGTTTCACCAAGAAAAAAGAGGTAAAATAGAAATCAAATCAACCTGTGAAGTAAAAAATGCTAAAGATTTAAGTCTTGCATATACTCCAGGTGTTGCTGAACCTTGTCGTGAAATACACAAAGATCCTAGTAAAGTATATACCTACACTAGAAAATGGAATTCAGTAGCTGTTATTTCTGATGGTACTGCTGTTTTAGGACTTGGAGATATTGGTCCACTTGCAGCTTTACCTGTTATGGAAGGTAAAAGTGTTTTATTTAAAGAATTTGCAAATGTGGATGCATTCCCTATAGTTTTAGATACTAAAGACGTGGATGAAATTGTTAATACTATTTGTAACATAGCGCCAACTTTAGGTGCTATAAATTTAGAGGATATCTCAGCTCCTCGATGTTTTGATGTAGAAAAAAAATTAAAGGAAAGATTAGATATACCAGTATTTCATGATGATCAACATGGAACTGCAATTGTTGTTTTAGCTGGTGTAATAAATGCTTTAAAAATAGTAAATAAAAGTCTAAAAGATATAAAAATCGTAATAAATGGTTCTGGTTCTGCTGGCACTGCTATATGTAAATTATTACTTTCTTCTGGTGTTAAAAACATAGTAATGTGTGATATAAACGGTATAATTACTAAAAATAAAGAATTAAACAATATGTATATGGAAGAATTAGCTCAAATAACTAATCCTAATAATGAAACAGGTATGCTAAAGGATGCTATAAAATATGCAGATATATTTATTGGTGTTTCAGCTCCGAATATAGTTTCAAAAGAAATGGTTAAAACAATGAATAAAGATGGAATAATCTTTGCTATGGCAAATCCCACCCCTGAAATCTTCCCTGAAGATGCTAAGGAAGCTGGTATTGCTATAATGGGTACCGGTCGTTCTGATTACCCTAACCAAATAAATAATGTTTTAGCCTTCCCTGGAGTATTTAGAGGCGCATTAGATGTTAGAGCATCAGATATCAATGAAGAAATGAAAGTAGCTGCTGCCTATGCTATTGCAAATGCTATCTCTCCTAAAGATTTAAATCCTGAATTTATAATTCCTAAAGCGTTTGATTTAAATGTTCAAACTTTAGTGGCTGAAGCTGTTAAAGAGGCTGCAATTAAAAGCGGAGTTGCTCGTATTTAATATTTAATAAAAATAAAAAGGCTGATTCATATTAACTTTGTACTTTATATTGAGTCAATCTTTTTGTGTTTTTATTTCTAAATAAGGCATATTAAAATAAATAACAAGTCATTATGCTAGTATATTTGACTTGTTATTTTCTTTAATATGCCTAATATGAAAAAACTTATCCAGCTACTAGCTATAGTATAAAAATAATTTTTATTCACAATAATTATATTTAATTTTTATCCACACATTTTAAAATTATTATTATCCACAATAATTTAAGTTAAATTATATCCTCAGTATTATTTTATTACTTATCCACAATAATAAATGTAATTTACATATTTTTAGATTTATCTGCACATTTAACCATTGCTTCTATAACTGCACTTCTAAATCCTTGCTTTTCTAATTCAGCTACTGCATCTATTGTAGTTCCTGCTGGAGAACATACCATATCTTTTAAAAATGCTGGATGTTTTCCTGTGTCTAAAACCATCTTAGCTGATCCAAGTAAAGATTGTGCTGCCATCTTATATGCTTTATCTCTAGTTATTCCAAGCTTTACTGCGCCATCTGCCATAGCTTCTATAAACATAAATATATATGCAGGTGAAGATCCACATAAAGCAATAAATCCATGAAAATCTTTTTCTGCAAGTTCTACACATTCTCCAAAGCTTTGAAAAATTTTAGTACAATATTCCATATCTTCTTTAGTTACATTTATATTTGGACAAATAGCTGACATTGCTTGACCAACAAGTGCTGGAGTATTCGGCATACTTCTAACTATCTTATAATCTGATCCTACCCAATTTTCCATATTTTCAATAGTTATTCCTGCTGCTATGCTTATAATTAATTTATCTTTAGTTAATTCTTCTTTAATCTCATTAATAACATCTTTATACATATATGGTTTTACAGCCAATATTAAAATATCTGCACTTTTTGCAACTAATTTGCTATCTAAAGTTGTTATTATCTTAAATTCATCTTTTAACTTTTTTGCTGAGGCTTCTGTTTTAGTAGAAACAATTATTTCATTAGACTTTAAAAATCCAGACTTAATTAATCCTTGGACCATAGAACTTCCCATATTTCCACAACCTATGAATCCTACTTTATTGCTCATAATTAATCCCCCAATTTTTTAATTTAAATTCTATTTTTAAGTTTTTCTCCACTATAATCATAGTATAGCTAGTATCATATTTCACAAACTATATTTACTTAGAAGGGAGGTTATATCTATGAATAAAATTCCTATAATTCATTCTAATTCTTTAATAAATAAGGAAGAATTTATTGATTTTTTTTTAGATAAACCTATCATAAGTTCAAAAATCCCAACTATAGATATAGAGGAAACATCTAGAAGTTATTACATTAGCATTTACTTTTTTTCATATAAAAATCATTTTTTAAAAATGCACTATAAAAATAATTTTTTAATTCTTGAAATGCACAAAATTAATAAGGACGTAGACAAGTCTTTAAAAAGAATGTTTTATTTAAAAGACATAAATTTAGATAAAATTTTTCTTTATGATTATAAGGATAAAATTAAACTTATCATTCCTAAGTTTTAAACGATTTTTAATATATATCTTCTAACTAAATTTATACATTTGAATTACTTAATTATTAAAAAATACATAAATATTTATCCCACATTTTTAATTGAAACATATATATAATTATTTATTAAATATAAATTAGTTTGTTCAAAAACAAACTAATTTATGTTTTTATTCTTTATGAATAACATCTAAATTTTCAAACTTACTATATTGACCAAGCCATGCAAGTTTAGCAGTTCCTACTGGACCATTTCTTTGTTTTGCTATTATGCACTCAGCAATATTTCTATCTTCTGTTTCCTTATTATAATACTCATCCCTATATAAAAACATAACAATATCTGCATCCTGTTCTATAGATCCTGATTCTCTTAAATCAGATAACATAGGTCTATGGTCTGCTCTTTGTTCAGGAGCACGAGATAATTGCGATAAAGCTATTACTGGGCATTCCATTTCTTTGGCTAAAGCCTTAATAGATCTAGATATTTCTGACACCTCTTGTTGCCTGTTATCTGTAGAAGAACTTCCTGACATAAGTTGCAAGTAATCAATAATAATTATATCTATTCCATATTCCATCTTTAATCTTCTACATTTAGATCTCATCTCCATAACAGAAACTCCAGCAGAATCATCTATATATACTTTAGCTTTAGATAAAGGACCTGTTGCTCTAGCAATATTTTCCCAATCTTTATCATCTAATTCACCAGTTCTTAATTTTAACATATCAACATTTGCTTCAGAGCAAAGTAGCTTATATGCTAATTGTTCCTTAGACATTTCTAAAGAAAATACTACTACACTCTTTCCTTCTCTTAATGCTGCATTTTCTGCTATATTAAGAGCAAAAGTTGTTTTTCCCATAGAAGGTCTTGCTGCAATAAGAACCATATCTCCCTTTTGAAAACCTGAGGTCTTAGAATCTAAATCATTAAATCCAGATCCTACTCCAGTAATTTCACCTTTATTATTAAAAAGTCTTTCTATCTCTATGAATCCTCTCTCAAGAACATCACTTAAAGGTTCAAAGTCCTTTGAAGTCTTCTTTTCAGCTATATCAAATATCTTCTTTTCAGCTATATCTAATACACCTTCTACTTCTCCTTGCTTATTATAGCTTTCCTCAATTATTGATGTTGAAGCTTTAATAAGTTTCCTTAAAATAGATTTTTCTTCTACTATTTTTATGTATGAAGCTAAGTTTGCAGTAGTAGGTACTGATGAACTTATCTCACTTATATATGTTACCCCTCCAGCTCTTTCAAGCATATCTATACTTTTTAAGTACTCTAAGAGAGTTACTAGATCTACTGCTATATCCTTCTTAAACATTTCTAATATAGCTTTAAACACTATTTTATGTCCATCTCTATAAAAGTCTTCTTCTTCTAACTTCTCTAAAGTTTTAGCAATAGCACCTTTATCTATAATCATAGATCCAATTACTGATTGTTCAGCTTCTATACTTTGAGGTAAGCTCCTCATAACCGATGTTTCCAAATAATATTCCTCCTTTCTTAACTCTAATTCTAAAATAATTATAATAACACAAGAAAAATCTATAATAATTAATTTAATTTTTTATAATTTAAAATAAGCTTCCTATTAAAGGAAGCTCATTTATTACTTAAACACAATATCCATAAGTTCTTCTATAGTGCTTACAGTCATAACCTCTATATCCTTAAGTCTTGAAGGAATTTCTTTTTGATTATCTTTTGGCACTAAAACTAGATTTATTCCTTTTCTTCTAGCACCATATATCTTTTCAAATATTCCTCCTACAGGTTTAACCTTTCCTCTTATAGATATCTCACCTGTAATTGCTATATCTTGTTTTATAGGTTTCTTAAGTAATGCACTTATTATACATAAAGTAATGGCTGCTCCTGCTGAAGGACCATCTATTTTACCTCCACCTATAACATTAACATGAATATCATAATCTTTAATATCCTTATGTGTTATTGCTCTTATAACTGAAGCCGCATTGAAGACAGAATCCTTAGCCATTGAACCAGCAGTTTCATTAAATCTAACTACACCAGTTCCCTTTTTTCTAGCTTCAAAAACATTAGCTTCAATTTCAATTGTAGAACCTAAAAAGCCACTTACTCCTAATCCATAAATATGTCCTATTTCATATTCTTCAGTATTGTCGAATCTTTCAAAAGGAACATATCTACCTATTGATAATATCTCATCTAGGTAATCTAACTTTATATGAATATTATCAGTAGATTCCTTATTTATATATAAAGCATAACCATATGTATCAGTTAATATATTTACAGCTCTTCTACCTTCGAATGTATAATTGCTGATTTTATCAGCAACTCCATCTTCTAATGTAACTTTTAACTTTTTTGCTGCATCTTCCACTATAAGCTTTATATCTGATGATGAAAGTGGTTCAAAATAAACTTCTGTTGTTCTAGATCTTAATGCTGGATTAATTTCACTTGGACTCTTAGTTGTAGCTCCAATTAAAACAAAATCAGCTGGTGCTCCATTGTCAAACAGATATTTTACATACTTAGGAGTCGTCTCATCATCTGGATCATAATAAGATGATGAAAATTCAACTCTCTTATCTTCTAGCACCTTTAAAAGTTTATTTTGAAGTATGTAATCTAATTCTCCTATTTCATCGATAAATAATACTCCACCATGAGCTTCAGTAACTAAACCTGGCTTTGGTTCTGGCACACCAGCCTCAGATAGATATCTCTTACTTCCTTGATATATTGGATCATGAACTGATCCCAATAAAGGATTAGTTATTTCCCTCGGATCCCATCTTAATGTAGTTCCATCCACTTCAACAAATTTTGAATTATCATCAAATGGTGTAAAACCTAATTTTTTTGCTTCTTTAAGTGCAAGCCTTGCTGCTGTTGTTTTTCCTACTCCTGGTGGTCCATATAATATTATGTGTTGTGGATAAGGGGATGAAAGCTTTGATATTAATGACTTAATAGCCCTTTCCTGCCCCACTATCTCTTCAAAACTATTTGGTCTTAAAAAGCTCATAATATTCTTGCTTGTCACCTTATTATCAAGCTCAACTAAATGATCAAATTTACCAATGGTTTTTTTATTTTCAACACCTTTTTGTTTTTTTATAATTGAAAGTTTAACTTCATCAATATACTTTTCCTGCTTTTCTATAATTGCTTGTTCAACTTTCATTTCTATTTTACTTTGAACATACCTTTTTGCTATTTCATCTACAATTAAATCTACAGTATTATTAATAACTTCCTCTAATTCATTCTCTTTTGGAATCACTTTTATTCCATTTCCTTCAGATAATATTGTATTCAAAGCAAATATTCTTTCGCAATTATTTGATGATTTTATAAATTTATCTAATTTAAATCTAATAATTCTAGACTTAAATGCACCTTTATCTAAGATATTTTTTGTTATATTAAATAATGCATCTATTTGAGATTCTAAAGATAAATCACCTTCAATTATATCCTTTAATAAGTTTGTTTCTTCATTTAAATTCAAAACAAATCCTCCTTATTATTGTGGAACTATAATTACTTTCATTTTAGTACTAACCTCTGGATATAATTTAACTTCTATTTCATGGTTACCAGCTAATTTTATTGTATCCATAACGATTTTTTTCTTATCTATTGTAACCTTATATTGATTGTTTATTAATTCAGCAATATCCTTACTTGTAATAGCTCCAAATAGTTTTCCACTTTCTCCTGTTTTAGCTTTTATTGTTATTTCTTTTCCTTTTAATTCACTTGCTAATTTTTGCGCTGCTTCAAGATCAGCTAACTTTTGTTTTCTTTCATTTTCCTTTTTGTTATTTAAGATATGCATGTTTGTATCACTAGCTTCTTGAGCTAATTTCCTTGGAAATAAAAAGTTTCTTGCATATCCATCTGATGCTTCAATAACATCACCTTTTTTACCTATTTTTTTAACATCTTGTAATAAAATAACCTTCATATTAATCTCCCACCTTTAAGTATTTTTTTATTGCTTCTTCTAAATCACGAAGCACGTCTTCAACTTTAGAATTAGACAATTTAGCACCTGCTATATTCATATGTCCTCCACCACCTAAAGTTTCTAGTACCACTTGAACATTAATATCTCCAACTGATCTGCCACTAATATATACCTCATCATTTACTTGTGCTAAAACAAATGACACATTAATACCTGATATATTTAAAAGTTCATCTGCAGACTTTGCCACAATTACAGTATCTACGTTTTTAGGCGATATTGCAATAGCTATGTTGTTCTTTACATCTGCAGATTTTATTGTGTCTGCAATAAGTAAATAATTCTCTAAATCATCAGTAAACATCTTCTTTATTTCAATAGTATCTGCACCTGCTTTTCTTAAGAAAGATGCTGCTTCGAATGTTCTAACACCAGTCTTAAATGAGAACCCTTTTGTATCCATAAATATACCTGCTAATAACCCTTCTGCCTCCAGCCTTGTTAATTTAGGTTTATCAACCATATATTGAATAATTTCAGTTATCATTTCTGATGTAGAAGATGCATATACCTCTATATAATTCAATATATCTCCTTCAATCATGTCAGGGCTTCTTCTATGATGATCTATTATTACTTTTCTCTTTGCTTTATCCATTAAATCCAAATCTGCAACATAACTCTTGTTATGAACATCTACAATTATAACTAAAGTCTCATCATCTAAATCATTTTTTCCTTTTTCTGCTGATATAAATAAATCATCATACTTAGATTCTTTCATTAGATTATCTAAATAATACTCTATAGCATTAATATCATTTTGTAATATTATTTTGCATGATTTACCAAGTTGTTTTATTACACTAGATAATCCAACGGCAGATCCGAAACAATCCATATCAGGATTTTTATGTCCTATAATATATACTTTACTACTTAAATAAATTAATTCAGTCAATGCATGAGCTACAACCCTAGCTCTAACCTTAGTTCTCTTTTCTATTTCTTTAGTATTACCACCAAAAAATTTTATATCATCATTCTTTTTAACTACTGCCTGATCTCCACCTCTACCTAAAGCTAATTCTTTTGCAGTATTTGCATATTTATAATTTTCTAGAGGAGATACCCCACCTCTTCCAACTCCAATGCTTAGTGTAACCTCAAGCTTATTTCCTTTGTCAATATTGGAAATTTCATCTAACAATTTAAATTTTTCATCTATTTGCTTTTTTATATAGTTATCTTGAATAGATAATACATATTTATTTGTGTCATACTTTTTAATCATTGCTTTTAAATTATTGGCATAAGAATTTATAGTTCTTTCTATTTCAGCTACTAATAATGGTCTGTTACTTTCTTCTGTTGTATCTAAGGCTTCAGTAAAATTATCTACTTCAATTAACATAATACTCTCTTTAGTAGTTTCATATCCTATAAGTTCTGTTATGTCATTAAAGTATACTAAGTATACATCATCACTTTTATCCTTTATTTCAATTTTAGTCGCATAAGAATCATATAACTTTTGTTTTATTTTCAATCTTTGATGTAAATTACCCTTAGGATTTAAAATACGATCTAAATTTAGCCCTCTAGCAATACTTAAAATATTTTTTTCAGAAGATTCTTCACTAGTCTTTAAATAATTAAAAATATTATTATTCCATAATATATTTCCATTTTTTTCTATTAACGCCAATGGATATATAAATTGAAATATATTATTCTCTATTCCTTTGTTTAAATTCTTTATAAATTCATTAAGATTATTATCTTGTTGCCAATAATAATTTAATTGATAAAAATTATCTATCAAATAAATTAAAAATATTACTAACGCTATACCTATATAACTATAATAACATAAAATTAGTGAACTGATAATTAAGATAATAGGCTTAAGTAATCTTTTAAGTGTTGTTACTATATTCATAAAAAAAGCCTCCTATGTTATTAGTCTCTCCTATTATTAATGTAACATTTCAATTTACTTAAACTTTTACCTTCCTTCTCAACTTGATCTTCTGCACGTACCCCTAATTCTAACTTTTCTTTCATAACATGATCAACTTCCTGAAATGAATATCCTAATTTTTCAGCGAGAACATATAGTATACTTATTGCACCTGAAATACAATCCAATATTGAATTACGAGTTACATTACTGCCTTTTGTTAAAAGTCTAAAAAATTCTCCTATAATACAAAGCAATTGGGCTTTTAAGTTTTCTATTATTTTAACACTAGCCATTATATTTAATTCTTGTTTTTTCATCTATATCACCTCACATCTTCAGTCCTTGTATACTTATTTTAAATTTTTTTACTTATTAATGCAAGATATTATAGTACTATTTTGTATTTATTTTCCAATTATTATTTTATATAGCAAAAAACCCCTGATTTCTCAGGGGAATTATTATTATTCCTATTCAGTTGTGAATGGTAATAATGCTATGTTTCTTGCTCTCTTAATTGATTCAGTAACTTGTCTTTGATGTTTAGCACAAGTTCCAGAAATTCTTCTAGGAAGTATCTTACCTCTTTCTGTAACATACTTTCTAAGCTTATTTATATCTTTATAGTCAATAGATTCAGCTTTATCTGCACAAAAAGCACAAACTTTTCTTTTAGATCTTCTAACTCTACCGCCAGATCTTCTATTATTATCTTCTCTGCTCATCTTATTCCCTCCTTACCTTAAATAATTTAGAATGGCATATCTCCATCATCTACTGGAGTTATATCCTCTTCAAAATTCATACCATCAAATGGATTACTTGATGGTGCTGAATATTCAGTGCTGTTACCATTACTAGTTCCAGCATTATTTGAAGCATTTCCCTTACTTAAAAATTGTACTTCTGTAGCAACTACTTCTGTAACATACCTTTTAGTACCGTCTTTTGCTTCATAACTTCTGGTTTGAATTCTACCGCTGATAGCCATTTGACTACCCTTACTCATGTAATTTGCGGTACTTTCAGCTTGTTTGCCCCATACTACTACAGGTACAAAATCTGCTTCTTTTTGACCAGATTTAGCATTATACTTATCAACTGCTAATGTTAAAGTTGTTACTGCTGTTCCATTGCCTGGAGTAAATCTTAGTTCTGGATCTTTAGTTAATCTTCCAATTAGAACTACTTTGTTCATTTACAACACCGCCTTAAACTTCTTCCTTAACAATAATATGTCTAATGATACCATCAGTGATTCTGAATATTCTATCTAATTCTCTTGGTAATTCAGGATTTGCAGTAAAGCTAAATAATGTATAATAACCATCACTAACTTTTGAGATTTCATAAGCAAGCTTTCTCTTACCCCAAAAATCAACATTGTCTACTGTTCCTCCACCATTTTCTATAACACCTTTAAACTTTTCAATGTTAGCTTTAACAGTTTCTTCATCGAATGATGGGTGTTGTATAAATATAGTTTCGTACTTTCTCATCAATTTCACCTCCTTTGGACTAACGGCTGTGCAATTACACAGCAGGGATTACAATTCATAATTATATCAGTTTAAAAGCATCAATTCAAGTTTTTTTTATTTTTCATCATATTTACTACTTTTTATTACCTTTTTGGCACCTTTTTGAAATTTACTTCTCGGAATCATAATTATCCTACCACATCCGGTGCACTTTATCTTTATATCTGCCCCTGTTCTTATTATTTCAAATTCAAAAGAACCACAAGGATGTTTCTTTTTCATTTCAACTATTTCACCTAATTCAAATGTTTCTATCATAATTCTCTCCCTTTTCTATATTAACATTAATTAATTGAGTTTTAGTATGTGGTATTTCTATGTCTTTCTCATCTAACTTTAACTTTATTAACTTTCTCAATTCCCTTTCCATTCCCCACTGTTTAAGAGGTATGGTTTTTCCTATTACTCTTATAGTAACACTAGATGCATTTAAAGAATCTACTCCTAATACTTGTATAGGTTCTTTTATATCTTCATTATCTTTCTGAAATTCATCACATACTTCCTTAATCGCATTAATCGCATTATCTATATTTTCTTCATATGAAATATAAACATCAACCATAAATCTTATATTTCCCCTTGAATGATTTGTAACTTCAATTATGGCTCCATTTGGTATTGAATGAATATCACCAGTAAAATCCTTAATTGTTGTAGTTCTAATTCCTATGCTTTCAACAATACCATTAAATTTTCCTATAGTTATATGATCCCCAACTCCAAATTGGTCTTCAAATAGGATAAAAAAACCATTAATTAAATCTTTAATTAAACTTTGAGTTCCAAAACCTACTGCAAAGCCTCCTATACTTGCAAATGTAAAAGACATTCCACTAAATAAATTAGATAATATTGTAGCTATCCCTATAAAATATACTGCATATTTTAAGACACTCTTCATTACTTCTCCAAGAGTCTTTGCCCTTTGTGACTCTAATGATAATCTTGCATTGCTTTTTATTTGTCTTTTTACAAATTTTTTAATTAAGTAATTTCCTATTTTTACAGTCAAATACATTACTATAATAGTGAAAACAATCATTAATAATTTATTTATTATTTTTTCAATATTTTCTAAACTTATATATTTACCTATTATAAGCTCATTTTCATCTAATTGTAATTTTATCAAGTAATTATACATTATCTAATTAATCACTCTCCCCATTTGAAATTATTAAATTAGAATATACTCATGTTTATTCTTTAAATATATATTTTTATATTCAAAGACACCATTTTTAATTATTTTATCTAATTCAACTTTATCATCAATTCTTATACATATACCACAACTTTTAGCTATTGATGTTGGTGTTGGCATTATTGTAAACCTGTAACTTGATTGTTCTAAATCTTTTTCTGCTGCCATTGCATCATAAGTATTTTTAAAAACTATTATATAATAAATCACTTTAACACCTACCCTTATCATTTATATATATGTTCCAATTAAGTTTATACATTTGAATTACTGAATTGTTAAAAAATACAGAAATATTTATCCTGCATTGTAAATTATCAATTGAAACATATATATATTATATCTATGTTTTTATGATTTATAAATATATAAACTCATAGTTGTTTATTCCAACGTATATAATTATAATGAATAATTATATACAATACATTATAATTATATATGATTACGGTTATAGGGAGAATACAATGTTATCTTTATCAATTATTTTTAAGTCTATATTTATAGGCTTTTTTACAGGATTTATTGCTTCAATTCCTTTAGGACCATCAGGTTTAGAATCAATAAATAGATCTATTTCTCATGGATTTAAAGAGGGGTACAAAGTATCATTAGGCGCAGTATCTGCTGATATTTTCTATATAATAGTTATAAATCTAGGTTTATTAAAAATTTTAAGTCATAATCAACGATTTGAAGGACTATTTTGGATAGTATCAGGTTTTGTTTTAATACTCTTTAATAAAATTTCTAAAAAAACAGTTAGTTCAAATTCCAATACAAGGAAACTATGTACACACCATGCTTCTAATAGCTTTTTCACAGGATTTTTTATAACACTATTAAACCCAACTACTCCATCTTTATGGATTGCCATAAGTGGAACAGTGTTAAGTGTTTGGAGGCTTCATGGTAGACTATATTATTCATTTGCTTTATGTTCTATGATATTAGGTAGTATAAGTTGGTTTTTCATACTTAACTTCTTGGCAATTAAAGGAGTTAAGATGTTAAAATCTGATTTTTCTGCTAAAACATCACAAATATTAAATTATTTACTCTTTATACTTGGTATATTCTTTATTATTTTAGGATTGTTTAAATTTATTTTTAGAGGTGGATTTATATGAATGTTTACTTAGACAATGCATCAACAACTTTTCCAAAACCTAAACAAGTTATTGATGCAATGTATAATTATATGCTTAATATAGGTGCTAATGCAGGTAGAGGTAATTACAGTAATTCCATGCAAAGTAATAGATATTTATATGAAGCACGAGAGACTATTTCTAATTTTTTTGGATTTAACAGTCCTAAACATGTAATATTTACTAATAATGTTACCACTTCTTTAAATATTTTAATTAAAGGAATTTTAAAGCCTGGTGATCATGTCATTACATCTTCAATGGAGCATAATTCTGTCATTAGACCTATTTATCACTTAAAAGAAAATAATAAAATCAATTTAGATATAGTAAATGCAAATTCATTAGGATTTATTAATCCAAAAGATTTAGAAAATAAAATAACTTCTAAAACAAAGCTTGTAATTATTACTCAAGCATCTAATGTTACAGGATCAATCCAAGATATTAAATCCATAGGGGATATCTGTAAAAAACATAATGTGTTTTTTATTGTTGATTCTTCTCAAGGCGCTGGTGTGCTTGATATTAATATGAATACTATTAATGCAAATGTGATAGCTTTTACAGGTCATAAAAGTTTATTAGGTCCACAAGGTACAGGTGGATTTATATTAGATGATAGTTTTAATGATTCGTGCACTACATTACTACAAGGAGGTACTGGTAGTTCATCATCTTCTTTAATTCAACCAGACTTCTTACCTGATAAATTTGAATGTGGAACTCTTAATCTACCAGGAATTATTGGATTATCTGAAGGAATTAAGTACATAAATTCAATAGGATTAAATACAATCTATGAACATAATCAATATATATTAAAACATTTACTAAATGGATTATTAAATATTGATGGCTTAATTGTTTATGGAGATTTGTCTGGTAACAATTCAACTACATGTGTATCTATTAATACAAATGGTTTCGATGCTTCTGAAACTGGTTATTATTTAGATTGTAATAATATTAAAACTAGAACTGGCTTACATTGTGCACCTTTAGCACATAAAACTATAGGCACTTATCCTTGTGGTACCGTCAGACTAAGTATTAGTTATTTTACATCAATAAATGATATTAACTATACATTAATGATATTAAATAAACTTATGCGAGATAGGATAATATAAATATATATCCCATTATTTGGAATTGATTAAAAACTTCTGCTACTGAATCTATTAATCAATTCATAAACGTCGGAGTAGCTATTGGATCAAGTATTGTATCCGGAATGCTTGCACTAGTAGATTATATTCCATATATTGGAATAGTGGTTGTATTTACCTTACTTTTAACTCATTTCTTTACTAAAAGCATTTGTAGTTCAAATACAAAAGAATTAATAAGTAAATTTTCTTTTGGTGATAAAAAATTTATTAATGAATTAACTCATTCAAAAAAATTAGTATTAAAAATTTATTATTATAATATCTCAATATATGAATAAACCCTCCTTTTTATGGAAATAATTCCTTTAAAGGAGGGTTTGTTATGGCTGAAGTATTTTCTATTGATTCAAAGATATCTAGTTCATATATAAAAATACGTGATTATCTATTTGAAGAATTACAACATGTCTTAAAACAGGGAAGATGTATTGTATTTCTTTGTATTGGTACTGATCGTTCAACAGGTGATTGTCTTGGTCCCTTGATTGGATATAAACTAGAATTTTTATCTAGAGATAATATTCATATTTTTGGGACTTTACAAAATCCTATTCATTCAAAAAATTTAGTTGAAAAGTTAGATCAAATAAATTTAAAATTTAACAATCCATATATTATTGCTATAGATGCTTGTTTAGGAGGAATAAATAATATTGGTAAAATCTTTATAGAAAAGAAATCACTTTTGCCTGGTATCGCTTTAAATAAAAATCTTCCTGCTGTTGGTCAAATGAGTATAACTGGAATAGTTAATATTTCTGGTAATTTTGATTTTTTGGTTTTACAAAATACTAGATTAAATACTGTAATGATGATTTCTGATATAATTTCTAAAGGAATTTATCACTTTGTATTAAAGAGCACAACAAATAATAGTCATTCTAAAAATCATCAAGTTATATCATTTCCTAGCAAATAATTAGTACTTGTTTTTAAAAAATCTATTATATTTTATAATAATTTAATTTTTATTAAAAAATTAAAAATAATTAAATATTTCTATTTATATAAAAAAGTAAGTACATAAATTTGTACTTACTTTTTAGTATTGTTATATTTATTAGATGCCTCACTTAATACATACAGTTCCTCTTCTGAAAGATCATATCTTGATATTCCTTTATCTACTGGTTTTGCATAAGTTGTACTTTCTTGTCTTCCATAGATACCTGTTAGAATTAATCCATCATTATTATCATCTAAGATTGCAATAGAGAAACTCAAGTCACTACCTACATCTTCAAAAGCTTTATATCTCATTATAGCAACCTTTTGTATACATTGTTTTATCTTAATATCTACTCTGCTGCATTCTTCTAATGCTTTTTTAGAAATCTCTTTAGCTTCTTCAATACTATCAAGTTTTTCTGTTAGCATTTCTTCTAAATTTCTACTATTTGTTCCTCTCATTATTCTTCTATATTTATTTTCTAATTTATTTATTGATTTTATTAGAATTATAATTAGAATAAATAGTATAGTAATTATGACTGCCATTCCTATTATTAGATATGGCGTAATTTGATTAATAGTATCAAGTAGTATATTCATTTTTTCATTCCTTTCATTAATTGTTTCACGTGAAACACTCTCTTACATCTTCATAATATCTAAAATTCTTTGTAAATCATCTTCTGAGTAATACTCTATTTCTATTTTTCCTTTATTTTTTTTATTAGATAGATTTACCTTTGTTCCAAAATAATTTTGAAGTTGAGTTCGTATTTCTTTATAATACTGATTTAATGTCTCTTCTTTTGTATTGCTGCTTTTATCTTTATCTTCATTTATATTTTTAATTAATTTTTCTAATTCTCTAACTGATAACTTATTATCAATTACCTGTTGTGCAAGATCATATTGTAAATCTTTATTATCTATTCCAAGAAGTGTTCTGCCATGCCCTTCACTGATAATGCCTTCAATTAAATACTGTTGAACTCTATTATCCAAATTTATTAATCTCATTGTATTTGTAATAGAAACTCTAGACTTACCAAGTCTATTGCTTAATTCTGATTGGGTTATTTGAAAATCATCCAATAGTTTTTTATAAGCTAATGCTTCTTCAATTGGATTTAAATCTTCTCTTTGAATATTTTCAATTAATGAAATTTCTAATACATCCCTATCACTTAATTCCATAATTACACATGGTATCTCTTTTAGTCCTGATATTTTAGCCGCTCTCCATCGTCGTTCACCTGCAACTATAACATATTGGTCATCATCTTTTTCTCTTACTATCAACGGTTGAATTATACCATGAAGTTTAATAGATTGTGCTAATTCAATGATTTTTTCAGAGTCAAAATTTTTTCTTGGCTGTTCTATATTACTTTTAATCTTATTTATAGAAATAAGAATATTATTTTTTTCTTTAATATTATTTTCTATTTCATCAGGTATAAGTGCTCCCAGTCCTTTACCTAGTGCAAATTTTTTTCCCATTATGCTCCTCCTACTCCTGTCTATTTAAAAATTCTTTACTTAAATTAATGTATGCTTCAGCGCCCTTGCATTTATCATCATATAACATAATTGGTAAGCCAAAACTAGGAGCTTCTGCTAATCTAATATTCCTTGGAATAGTTGTTTCATAAACTTTATCCTTAAAATATTTCTTAACCTCTTTAAATACTTCATTACTAAGATTTGTTCTATAATCAAACATAGTCATGATTACTCCTTCAATTTTCAAATCCTTATTAAGAGATTTTTTTACTAATTGAATTGTATTAACTAATTGACTAACACCCTCTAATGCATAAAATTCACATTGGATGGGAATTAAAACCGAGTCTGCACAAGTTAATGCATTTATGGTTAATACTCCTAGTGAAGGTGGACAATCTATGAATACATAATCATAATCTTCTGCAATATCTTTTAATTTATTTTTTATAATATTCTCTCTGTCTTTTCTTCCTATAACTTCAACTTCTGCTCCAGCTAACTCCATAGTTGAAGGTGATATGAATAAGTTCTGTACTAAATCAGTTCTTAATATTGAATCCTTAATAGATATATCTGTTGTTAAAACATCATACATTGATACCTCTAAATTTCTTTTATCTAATCCAAGTCCACTTGTAGTGTTCCCCTGAGGATCTATATCTATAGTTAAAACCTTATATCCGTCCATAGCTAAATAACCACACAAATTTATATTAGTAGTAGTCTTTCCAACTCCACCCTTTTGATTAAAAATACAAATTGTCTTCATAATTAAGCCCTCTAAGAGCCTACACCCCCTTTCCCATATTAACATTATATATATATTCAATACATAATAAAAGAACAATGTAATAAAAATTAAAGAATAGTTCATAAATTTATTAAAAAATTTATTTTTCTAACTAATTATTATATTAATATCCTTATATTTAACAACAAATTCTATAATTATAGGAACAATAAAAAGATATATTATACGCTTATTATTTTAAGCACTTATGTATAATATATCTTTTAAAATAAAATATTAATATATATTTTAATAAATTTTCTGCATTTTTAATTTTATCTTTAAGTAGTTATCCTGCTAATTACTTTATTTATTAACTATCTATAAATGTTAAATTTCTTTAAATATACTCTATATAAAAATTTTATCTTTTATTTTTAAAAATTTTTACTGTTACTTCAATAAAATCCTCTTCATCTTTACATTTGTATTCAGCTGGTATATTAAATTTTTGAAGTACCTGTTTAATGGTGTTCATATATAATTTTGCAGGTAGTGCAGTTTTTATTTTACTCTTACTTTTATTCTTTAACTGTTTACCTTCTAATTTAAGTAATTCTTTATTAATCAGTTCTTCAGTCTTCTTTACATTAAGTCCATCTTTTAATACTTTATCTAAAATTTTTAATTGAAGCTCTGGATTAGAAACACTAAGAAGTGCTCTTGCATGTCTTTCTGTTAAATTATTTTCTAGGCATAGTTGTCTAACCTTAAAATCTAATTTTAATAATCTTAATTTATTAGCAATAGTTGATTGCTTTTTACCCATTCTTCTTGCCAAATCTTCTTGAGTGAAGTTATGCTCATTAAGTAAATTATTATATGCTTCAGCTTCTTCCATATAATTCAAATCTTCTCTTTGAAGATTTTCCAATAATGCTATTTCAGCTGATTCATAGTCAGTTATATTTACTATGTTACATGGTACCATTTGTAATTCTGCTAACTTAGCAGCTCTAAGTCTTCGTTCTCCTGCTACTAATTCATAAATTTCTCCCATCTTCCTTACGGTAAGTGGTTGTATAATTCCATGTTCTTTTATTGACTGTGATAATTCAGCAAGTGCTTCTTCTTTAAAATATTTACGTGGTTGATAAATATTTGGAACTATTTTCTCTATATCTATTTTTATTATTTCATCATTCATGTGTCTCAACCCATCCCCTATTAAATTACTCTAACAATATTAGACTACTATCACTACTATATAATTCTATAATAACTATATTTTTCCTCTATTTATATTATTAATTAATAATACAAATTAATTTAAAAACACCTATTTAAATACATATTTTTCTATTTATAGATGTTAATTTCCAATCAAATTATTTATTTCTTCTGCAATAACGCAATAAAATATAATTATACTATAAAAAGTACTTGTTAATATAAATTTATTTTAGTGGTTTCTTAGTAACAATTCCTGCTTTTCTAGGATATTTATTAGAAGATTTGTTAATCTTCTTTATAATAACTAAATTATGTCTTAATTCAGTATCTTCAATATTAACTTCACATATATCTACTAATTTGCCTCCAAGAAGTGAAATTGCTGTTTTACTTTCTTCTATTTCTTCATCTACGGATGGACCTTTTAATGCTATGAAATTGCCTCCAACCTTAACATATGGTAAACAAAATTCAGATAATACGCTCATATTAGCAACCGCTCTAGATGTTGCTATGTCAAAATTTTCTCTAAGATTATCTTGCCTTGCACCATCTTCTGCTCTCGAATGAATAGTTATTACATTTTTAAGCTTTAATTCTTTAACAACTGCATCTAAAAAGTTAACTCTTTTATTTAAAGAATCTAGTAATGTAACTTTTATATCATCTTTCATAATAGCTATTGGAATTCCTGGGAAACCAGCTCCTGTTCCAACATCTATTAATGTATTTGCACTCTTGAATTCGTCTCTTTTAAATGCTTTAATTGAATCAATAAAATGCTTTTTAATTATTTCTTCATCTTCAGTTATGGCAGTTAAATTTACTTTTTCATTCCATTCTTGAAGAAGATTCTTATAAATTATAAATTTTTCATATTGTTGCTTTGATAGTTCTAATCCAACATCTTGTGCTGCTTTAGCCATTAAATCATAAAATTCCATAGTTACCTCCAGTAAAAATTAATGTTGTTTATTATAATAATGTTCAAGATATATAAGTAACACAGAAATATCAGCTGGTGATACTCCTGAAATACGAGATGCTTGCCCTATACTTATAGGCTTAATATTATTTAACTTTTGTTCTGCTTCAGTTCTTAATCCCTTTACATTTATGTAATCAATATCTTTAGGTAGTAATTTCTTTTCAAACTTCTTGAATTGTGCAACTTGTTCAAGTTGATTAGTTATATATCCTTCATATTTTGCAATTATATTAATTTGTTCACCAATATCATCTGGTAATTTTTGTCTATCTGGATCTAAAGCTACTAAACTAAAATAATCTACCTCTGTTCTTTTTATCAATTCAAAGAAGCTAATAGGTTTTTTTAATTCAGATGAATTTAAAGATACTAATAATTCATTTACTTCTTTCTTATTAGTTATTTTTAAATTCTTTAACCTATCTAATTCACCTTCAATAGCATTTTTTCTTGTTAAGAATTTTTCATACCTATCTTCAGTTACTAATCCAATTTCATGACCTATATCTGTCAACCTAAAATCTGCATTATCTTGTCTTAATAACAGCCTATATTCAGCTCTTGAAGTCATCATTCTATAAGGTTCATTAGTTCCCTTAGTAACTAAATCATCTATAAGGACTCCAATATACGCATCAGAACGAGTTAAGATAAGCGGTTCCTTACCCTTTATTTTTAATCCTGCATTTATACCTGCTACTAATCCTTGAGCTGCAGCCTCTTCATATCCTGAACTACCATTAAATTGCCCAGCTCCATATAAGCCTTCAATGGCTTTAAATTCTAACGTTGGATTTAGTTCAGTAGGGTCAATTGAATCATATTCTATTGCATATGCTGTTCTCATCATCTCTACATTTTCTAATCCAGCTAATGTCCTAAGCATCTTAATTTGAACTTCCTCTGGTAAAGATGAAGACATTCCTCCTACATACATCTCTAATGTATCTAAACCTTCTGGTTCAATAAATATTTGATGTTGTTCTTTATCTGGAAATCTCATAACCTTATCTTCAACAGATGGACAATATCTAGGTCCTACACCTTTAATTGTTCCATTATATATAGGAGATCTATTTATATTTTGTCTAATTATATTATGAGTATTGTTGTTAGTATACGTTAAGTAACAAGATATTTGTTCTTTATCTATATTTTCACTCATAAATGAAAAAGGTACAATTTTATCATCACCTTTTTGTTCAATCATCTTTGAAAAATCAACAGATCTCTTATTAATTCTTGCTGGAGTACCAGTTTTAAACCTTCTTAAAGTAATTCCTAAATCTAATAATGATTGTGATAAATCATTAGCTGGGAATAAACCGTTAGGTCCACCGCTATAACTAACCTCTCCAATAATAATTTTTCCTTTTAAATATGTACCAGTTGCTAAAACGACAGCTTTACATTTGAATATAGCTCCATTTTTAGTAACTACTCCTGTAATATTTCCATCTTCAACCTTAACTTCTGTAACTTCAATTTGTCTTATTTGAAGGTTTTCCTGTTCTTCTAATACTTTTTTCATCCTAAATTGATAATCTTTTTTATCTGCTTGAGCTCTTAATGAATGAACTGCTGGTCCTTTAGAAGTATTTAGCATTCTTGATTGAATAAATGTATTATCAATATTTATTCCCATTTCTCCGCCTAAAGCGTCAATTTCTCTAACTAAATGTCCTTTTGCAGTTCCTCCTATATTAGGATTACAAGGCATCATTGCTATTGAGTCTAAATTTATAGTACAAATTAATGTACTTAATCCTAACCTTGCCGAAGCCAATGCAGCTTCACATCCAGCATGACCAGCTCCAATAACTACTATATCAAATTCCCCAGCTTCATAATTTAATTTCATATACCTTTCCTACTTTCCTACACAAAATTCACTAAAAATTTTATTTAATACATCTTCTTCTAATTCATCACCTGTTATTTCTCCTAAAGCTTTCATTGCTGCAGTTACATAAATTGAAATTAAATCAAGATATTCATTCGCATTAACTCTGTCTAATCCTATCGTACAGTTTTCTAATGCTCTGTATAGAGCCTGTTTATGCCTCACATTAGAAACAATCAAACTTTCACTATCAATTTCACCATTAAAAAATAAAGTTTTTATCTTTTCTTTTAATTTTTCAATTCCTTCTCCAGTCTTAGCTGAAATTTCAATTTGATTATCTAAATCAGTTAACATATCTTTTGATATTTTTTTATTTAAATCTATTTTATTTAATATTACTATATGATTTTTATTCTTTATTGTATTAATTACTTCCTTATCTTCATCTTCAATTTCCTGAGATGAATCAAGTATTAACACAATTAAATCTGCTTCTTCAATTTTTTCTCTTGATCTTTCTACACCTATCTTTTCAACAGTATCATTAGTTTCTCTAATTCCTGCTGTATCAGTTATTTTAATAGGTATTCCATCTATATTTAAGTACTCCTCAATTATATCTCTTGTAGTTCCAGGAATATCAGTTACAATTGCTCTTTTTTCTTTTAATAACATATTAAGTAAAGATGATTTTCCTACATTAGGTTTTCCTACAATAACCATATTCAGTCCATCTCTTATGATTTTTCCTTCATCAGCATTTTTCAATAAATCTTTTATCTTTGATATAGTCTTAGCAATTCCATCCTTCACTTTTATAACTAAGCTGTCATCTATCTCTTCATCATCTTCTGTAAAATCTATTCCGTATTCTATTAAAGCTAAAACATCTAATAGATATTTCCTTAAATCAGTTATTTGCTTTGAAAGAGCTCCACTGCTTTGCATCATTGCTGACTTCATAGATAAATCAGTCTTAGCTCTAATTATATCAATAACTGCTTCTGCTTGACTTAAATCAATTCTACCATTTAAAAATGCTCTTTTAGTAAATTCACCTGGTTCAGCTAGCCTTGCACCAGCTTTAACGACCTCATTTATTACACTATTAGTTGATATAACACCACCATGACAATTAATCTCTATTATATCTTCAGTTGTGTAACTATGTGGTCCTTTCATATAGCTTATAATGACTTCATCAATTTTATCTTTAGTTTCTTGTTCTATTATATTTCCATATTTCATAGTATAAGTCTTCATATCTTTAACATTTGTATTATTTTTTCCAATAAAAATTTTCGTTATTATATCTAAAGCTTTATTTCCAGAAATTCTAATAATAGAAATTCCGCCTTCTCCAATGGGTGTTGCTATGCCACAAATCGTATCAAACTCTTTCATTCTAAGATTCTCCTTATATAATTAATTTTGTAATTTATTTCTATTATTATAACCATTCAAAACAAATCTAAATAAATAATTGATAATTTATAATAATACTTTTTATAGATTTACTCGTTCAAAAAATTTATCTAAAACATTGAAAACACTATAACTTCTTATACTTTTAAGTTTTTATCAATATATCTTTTTATACTTTTTATCATATACAATATAATTTTAAAAAACAATTGTCAGGAAAATTTGTATATCTCTATCATTTATCTAATAATTAAATATTATAGTCTTGAAATAAATTTTACATAACAAAATTAAATTAGTCAAAGTATGATTTATTTATTTTTAAACTTAAAAAGAAAGCCAATTAAGGCTTTCTTTTATTAATTTCTTTTCAACTCAACAACTACTCTTCTGAAAGGTTCCTTACCTTCACTATACGTATCAACAAAGGTATTTTCTTGAAGAGTAGAATGAATAATTCTTCTCTCATAAGGATTCATTGGTTCTAACTTAAATGCCTTACCTGTTCTTTTTACTTTTATTGCAGTCTTTGCTGCAACTCTTTTAAGCGTTTCTTCTCTTTTTATTCTATAGTTTTCAGTATCTAATATAACTCTTTTATAAGAAGTATCATTATTTTTATTAACCATTAATGAAATTAGACATTGTAATGAATCTAAGGTTTCTCCCCTATATCCAATTATCAACCCCATCTTTTCTCCATACATATTAATACTAATAACATTATTCTCTTCTTTTATATCTATTTTAGCTTGTATATCCATATATCCAATAATTGTACTTATAAAGTTTCTTATATCTTCAATATAGTTACGTTTAAGAGTTACCTTCACTTTTGCTGGCTTAGACCCTATAAAGTTAAATAATCCCTTCGAGCCATGCTCTAAAACTTCAACTTCCACCATATCTTCACTTACATTTAGTTTAATTAAAGCTTTATTTAAGGCTTCTTCAACAGTCTTTCCTTCTAGCTCTATTGACTTCATCCCTAATTCACCACCTTAATATCCATAGCAAATCTTAAATAAATCTATTTCTTCTTTTTCTTTTTTGTACTAGCTAAATTTTTAGGTGATTCAACATCCATAACAAAACTGTTATCTGCAACTTCACCATTAACTATCTGTGAATTTGCTAGTTCTAATTTTTTCTTTACAGGTCTATAATTTAAGTAATATGTTTGTACTGTTTGAATAACATTTCCGATTATCCAATATAAAACTAATATTGACTTAAAGTTTAATGACATAAAACCCATCATTCCTGCCATAACTAAACTCATAGTTCCCATATTCATAGGTGAACTATCTGCTGGTGTTGATTTACTCATCAAATAAGATGGTAGATATGTTGACACCGCAGCTAAAATAGGTAATATATATACTGTATCTTTACCACCTAAGTCCTTAATCCATAAAAATGACACTCCATTCATACCATCTATTCTATAGAATACATAATATAATGCCATTAATATTGGTAATGGTAATAAAGAAGGTAAACATCCTCCAGTTACACTAACATTTCTTTCTTTATAAAGCTTCATCATCTCTGCATTTAACATTTCAGAATTACCTTTATACTTCTCTTGAAGTTTTTTAACCTCTGGTTGAACTTCTTGCATTCTTTGAGTTGACTTTGCTGCTTTAATGTTAAATGGCAAGATAAGTACTCTAATAATCAATGTAAATACAAGTATAGCTAATACATAAGATAATCCTTTATCCTGAACTCCTATATTAACTATAAAAGTGTGTAAAGAATTAAATATATCAGCCATAAATCCAATTATTTTTTCAAACATTAAAATCTATACCTCCTAATATGTTACTTTACGGGATCATACCCACCTTTACAAAAAGGATTACACCTTAATATTCTATAAATTGCCATTATGCTACCCTTGATGGTACCATACTTATCTATAGAATCTAAAGCATACTGTGAGCAAGTTGGCGTAAATCTACAACATGGATTTCTCCGAGGTGAAATAGATCTTCTATAAAATTTAATTAGACTTATTAAGAATTTTTTCATCATTACATAAGCCTGCCTTTTTAATTAAATTCTTCATCGCCTTTTCAGTTTCAAAGTAATTTTTATTTTTCATGGGGTTTCTTGCTATAAAAATACAATCATACCCCTTTATTATATTATCATAATTTAATCTAAAACTTTCAGTTATTAATCTTTTACATTTGCTTCTAACAACACTATTACCAACTTTTTTACTTACAGAAATACCTACTTTATTATATACTATGCCATCTTTATCCTTATTTTTTTTGTTCTTTAACATATACATTACTAAGGTATTATTTGCAAATGACTTTCCTCTTTTATATACAATTATAAACTCTATATTTTTTTTCAATCTATAAATCATAGGTATTTCCATTACTCCTTTTTTCCTGCATTTGCAGAAAAAAGGCCACTTAATGCGGCCCTTATGCTGTTAATTTTTTTCTTCCTTTTTGTCTTCTTTTTCTAAGAATGTTTCTTCCTGATTGAGTGCTCATTCTTTTTCTGAAGCCATGCTCCCTTTTTCTTTGTTTCTTTTTTGGTTGATAAGTCATGAACATTTAACTGCACCCCCTTAAATTTATTATTTATAGTAAAAACTATACTTTCTGTGATTTTAAATTTTACTTTTCTATTATATATATATCCTAATTTTATGTCAAGACAATACTAAATGTTGATAAATAGATTTTTATAGATATATTTTTGTGGATAACTTCTTGAATATGCACAATTACTTATGTTATTATAAATACTGTAACTGTGTATAACTTAATTTTAATTGTTTTTATCCACAGCTGTGGATAAATATGTGCATAACTTGTTCATTTTTCATATTTATATGATTCTATCACATTATATTTTGCTTATTTTATCTCAAATTATGCACTTTTAATAATATTCTTATACATAATTTTATTATTGTTGATAACTATCTGTATAGATATTTTTTTAAATAACTTATTAACATGTGTATAACTTTATGCTCTTAGTCAACAATTAAAACATACTACATATTATATTGTTGATATCTATGTTAATAATCTATATATTACAACCCAAAAATTTTTTCTTAAAATAATATTGGAGGATTAAAAATGGATGCTGACCTTAAACAATTATGGGGAAAAACCCTAAATATTATAAAAAGTGAAATGAGTGAAGTCAGCTTTAATACTTGGATCAAGAGCTGTGAACCAATCTCTATATCTGATAAAAGCATAAAAATAAGTGTTCCTAACTCTTTTACTCAAGATATTTTAGATAAAAGATATAAAAGCCTAGTTGCTAATTCTATAGAAGCTGTTTGCTCAAAATTATATGAAATCGAATTTTTTATAGCATCAGATAATGATATTGATGATAAAACTCAAAATAATAAAATAAAAAAAAATATCATTGTTAATGATGAAATGTCTTCTACTTTAAATCCTAAATATACTTTTAATTCATTTGTAATAGGTAATAGTAATAGATTTGCTCATGCTGCATCCTTAGCTGTTGCTGAGTCCCCAGCTAAAGCTTATAATCCTTTGTTTATTTATGGAGGAGTAGGACTTGGAAAGACTCATTTAATGCATGCAATTGGCCATTATATCCTACAAAACAATATAAATGCTAAAGTAGTTTATGTGTCATCAGAAAAATTTACAAATGAATTAATTAATGCTATTAAAGATGATAAAAATGAAGAGTTTAGAAATAAATATAGAAATGTAGATGTTTTGCTTATAGATGATATACAATTCATAGCTGGTAAAGAACGTACTCAAGAAGAATTCTTTCATACATTTAATGAATTGCATGATGCTAATAAACAAATAATATTATCATCTGACCGTCCACCAAAAGAAATTCCAACATTAGAAGATAGATTAAGATCTAGATTTGAATGGGGGTTAATTGCTGACATCCAAGTTCCAGATTTTGAAACTAGAATGGCTATTCTTAAGAAAAAAGCTGATGTAGAAAACTTAAATGTTGCAAATGAAGTTATGGGATATATAGCAACAAAAATTAAATCTAATATTAGAGAATTAGAAGGCGCTTTAATAAGAATAATAGCGTATTCATCATTAACTAATAGAGAAGTTACTGTTGATCTAGCTTCCGAAGCTCTTAAAGATATAATATCTAAAAAACAAGGAAAACATGTAACTATTGATTCTATTCAAGATATAGTTGCTAATTATTTTAATTTAAAAGTAGAAGAGTTAAAATCTCAAAGAAGAACAAGAAATGTTGCCTATCCAAGACAAATAGCTATGTATTTAACTAGAAAGTTAACTGATATGTCTCTACCTAAAATTGGAGAAGAATTTGGAGGGAGAGACCATACTACTGTAATACATGCTTATGAAAAAATTTCTGAAAACCTAAAGAGCGATGAGAGCTTGCAGCATACTGTTGCTGATATAACAAAAAAGGTAACTCAAAACTAATTAACATATTTACATAATAACTATTGAATAACTTGTGGATAACATCATTATATTGAAATTATATCAAAAGCTGTGGATAAGATGAGCAATTTGTTACCGACTTATCCACAATCTTTTTGCATAAAAATATGTTGATATCACTGCATTACACTGGGTTATCAACAAATTCACACTCCCTACTACTACTATTACTATATATTTATATATCTATCTATCCTAATTAAGCCTTTAAAGACATGTTAATAACAAGGAGGAACTTATATGATTTTTATATGTGAAAAACATAAATTACTAGAAGGTATTTCAATAGCTCAAAAAGCTATTACTGGAAAATCAACTATGCAAATTTTAGAGGGTATCTACATAAATGCTACTAAAAGTGGTTTAACACTAATTGGTTCAGATATGGATATTAGTATACAAACAACAGTAAAAGCAGATGTTATAGAAAATGGTGAAATAGTTATTGATGCAAAAATATTTGGAGAAATAATTAGAAAGTTTCCTAATTCAAATATAAAGATAGAAACAACTGAAGATGGCTTAATACAGATTACTTGTGAGAGATCAGTATTTAATATTGTGTATATGAATGCAAATGAATATCCATCAATTCCAGATATAGATGAAAATTTAAAAATAGAAGTAAATGAAAGTATACTTAGAAATATGATTAAAGGTACGTCTTTTGCAATCGCTCAAGATGAAACTAGACCAATACTTCAAGGAATACTATTTAAAGTTAAAAATAAAAATTTGAATTTAGTGTCATTAGATGGATATAGATTAGCTATAAGAAGTGAATTTCTAGATACCGATATTGATATCGAAGTCGTTATCCCTGGAAGAACTTTAGTTGAAGTATCTAAAATTTTAGAAGATAATGATAAAAGTGTATATATAACATTTACTAATAATCATATATTATTTAATTTAGAAAACACTAAAATAATATCTAGATTATTAGATGGAAAATTTGTAAATTATAATTCACTATTACCACAAGAACATAAATTACTAGTTACTATAAATAGACAAGAATTACAAAATGGTATAGAAAGAGCATCTTTAATGGCTAAGGATGGAAATACTAATTTGATAAAATTAGATGTTCAAGATGATGCTTTAATAATCACATCTAATTCTCAATTGGGAAAAGTCAGGGAAGAAGTTGCAATGAAATTGCAAGGTGACGAAATTCAAATTGCATTTAATTCAAGATATTTATTAGACGTTTTAAAAAATATGGAAGACGATGAAATTGTTATGGAAATGACATCAGGAATAAGTCCATGTGTAATTAAAGAAAAAGATAGTGAGAGTTCAAAATATTTAGTATTACCAGTAAGATTAATGAGATAGGAGGAAATAAATATTTTAGAATATTTATACATTAAAAATGAATAAAGTTAAGATTAATACTGAAATTATAAAATTAGATGCATTTTTAAAGTGGAGTGGAATAGCTTCATTAGGATCAGAAGCTAAAATATATATACAAGAAGGTTTAATAAAAATTAATGGAGAGATATGTCTTCAAAGAGGTAAAAAATTAAAAATTGGTGATGTTATAGAATTTGAAAATGAAGAATTTGAAATAATATAGATATTTAATTTGTGTAATAAACAAGCGGTTACTTTTTTATTATGCTATAATTAATATAGGTGTATTTTTATGTATATTAAAACGATAATGTTAGCTAATTATAGAAATTATAAACAATTACAAATAAATTTGGGTCAAAACGTTAATGTGTTTATAGGTGATAATGCTCAAGGCAAAACAAATATCCTAGAAGCTATTTATTATTGCGCATTTTCTAAATCTCATAGAACTTCAAGAGATAAGGATTTGATAAATTGGAATAATAATGAGGCTTATATAAGTTTGTTTGTAGGGAAAATGAGATTAGATAAAAAAATAGATATAAAAATATTGAGAGATGGAAAAAAAGCTATAAAAGTAAATTCTATAAAAATAAATAAGATAGATGAACTTTTTGGAACATTCAATGTGGTTATGTTTTCACCGGAGGATTTAAAAATTATAAAAGAATCTCCAGGTATAAGAAGAAAATTTTTAGATATGGAATTATGCCAAATAAATAAAAAATATTATTTTAACTTAGTTCAATATAATAAAACATTGAATGAAAGAAATATTCTTTTAAGGTCAAGAAACTTTAATGAGGATATGTTGGAAGTATATAATTTACAATTATCACAATATGCTGATTATATTATCCAAGAAAGGTTAAAATATATAGATAAGATAAATTTTTATGGAAATAAAATCCATGATGAAATAACTTCCGGAAAAGAAAAAATAAGTTTCAAATATGATTCTATAATTAAATTTACAAATAATTTTAGAGATAACTTCTTAGAAAAACTAAGGGATAATATTTCAAGAGACAGAGAAAAAGGATTAACTTCAATAGGACCGCATAGAGATGATTTTAATGTGTTTATAAATAATGTTGATGTTAAAAAATTTGGATCACAGGGACAACAGAGGACTGCAGTTTTAACTATGAAATTTTCTTCTCTTAAGATTATTAAAGAAACAACAGGGGAATATCCTGTTTTATTATTAGATGATGTTCTTTCTGAGCTTGATATAAATAGAAAAAGATATGTATTAGGTACTCTTAACAACATACAAACAATAATAACATGTACTGGAATTAACGATTTGAAGGATTATTTAGACGAGAATTCTAATATTTTTGAAGTATATGATGGAGAAATCTTAAATTAAAGGAGGCATATTTAGTGTTTTTGCATTTAGGAGAAAATGTTGTGGTCCCTATAAAAGATATTATTGGAATATTTGATTTAGAAAATACAATGTATAGCTCTGATACTATACAATTTTTAAGAATGGCAGAAGAAGATGGATTTGTAGAAAAAATAACGAATGAAAAGCCAAAATCATTTGTTATTGCAGAAGTTAATAATATGAGTAAAATATATATTTCACCAATATCATCAGCTACATTAACTAAAAGAACTCATATAGAATATAATTCTTAAAATAATATTGATTTTAAATATTTATTAAATTTAGGAGGAGTCTGTTTTGGAACAAAATAATCAAAGATATGATGAAGATCAGATTCAAGTACTTGAGGGGTTAGAGGCAGTTAGAAAAAGGCCAGGTATGTACATAGGTAGTACCAGTTCAAGAGGACTTCATCATCTTGTATATGAAATAGTTGATAATAGTATAGATGAGGCCTTAGCTGGATACTGTAATAATATAGAAGTTACTATTAACGAAGACAATTCTATTACAGAATGTGATGACGGAAGAGGTATGCCTGTTGGTATGCATCCTAAAATGCATAAATCTACAGTAGAAGTTATTATGACTATATTACATGCAGGTGGTAAGTTTGGTGGGGGAGGATACAAAGTATCTGGTGGATTACATGGCGTTGGTGCATCTGTAGTTAATGCTCTCTCAGAAAAGTGTGTTGTTACAATAAAAAGAGATGGGTATATATGGGAACAAGAATATTCGCGTGGTAAAGCTGTTGCAGACATTTCAAAAATAGGTGAGACAACTGAGACTGGTACTGAAGTATATTTTAAGCCTGATGAAGAAATATTTGAAGAAATTATATTTGATTTTGAAATATTATCTCAAAGGTTAAGAGAGCTAGCATTTTTGAACAAAGGAATTAATATCAAGTTAATTGATAAGAGAAATGATAAAGAAGAAAATTATCACTATGAAGGTGGAATTAAATCTTTTGTAGCCTATTTGAATAGAAATAAGGCAGTATTACATGAAGAACCTATATATGTAGAAGGATTAAAGGACGGAATTTTAGTTGAAGTAGCTTTACAATATAACGATGGATATACTGAGAACTTATTCTCCTTTGCAAATAATATAGATACTATTGAAGGTGGAACTCATTTAGCTGGATTTAAAACAGCATTAACAAGAGCTTTCAATGATTATGTAAAACGATATGGATTCCTTAAGGATAATGATAAAAACCTTTCTGGAGATGATATAAGAGAAGGCCTTACTGCAGTAGTTTCTGTTAAAATTGAGGAACCACAATTCGAAGGGCAAACAAAAACTAAACTAGGAAATAGTGAAGTTAAAGGTATTGTTGATTCTATTGTTAGCGAATCAGTAGGAGCATTCTTAGAAGAAAATCCTAATATCGGTAAAATAATTGTAGATAAGGCATTAATGGCCGCTAGAGCTAGGGATGCTGCTAGAAAAGCGAGGGAACTTACTAGAAAATCTATATTAGAAAGAACGACATTGCCAGGGAAATTATCAGATTGTTCATCGAAAGATCCTAGAGAATGCGAAATATATATAGTCGAAGGAGATTCGGCGGGTGGATCAGCTAAGCAAGGAAGAAATAGAAAGTTTCAAGCTATTTTACCATTAAGAGGTAAAATAATGAATGTTGAAAAGCAAAGGTTAGATAAAATATTAAATTCAGATACTATAAGATCTATGATTACTGCATTTGGTGCTGGTATTGGAAAAGATTTTGATGTTGAAAAAATTAGATATAATAGAATTATAATTATGACAGATGCTGATGTAGATGGAGCACATATAAGAACATTATTATTAACATTCTTTTATAGATATATGAGAGAGCTAGTCGATCAAGGGCATGTATATATTGCTCAACCACCTTTATTTAAAGTAAGTAAAGGTAAAAAGGAAATGTATGCTTATTCCGATAAGGAATTAGATCAAGCGTTACAAGAAATTGGTGGCAAAGATAATTCAGTAGATATACAAAGATATAAAGGTCTTGGAGAAATGAATGCTAATCAATTATGGGAAACAACTATGGATCCAGAAAAAAGAATTTTATTAAAGGCTAATGTAGAAGATGCTATGGCTGCAGATGAGATATTTACAATACTTATGGGCGAAAAGGTTGAACCAAGAAGAGAATTTATAGAAAAAAATGCTAAAAATGTTGTTAATTTAGATATTTAGTACTGAATATGAGGTGAAGTACATGGAATTCAATGAGGGAAAAATTATACCTGTAGATATAAAAAACGAAATGAAAAAATGTTATATAGACTATGCCATGAGTGTTATAGTAGGTCGTGCATTACCAGATGTTAGAGATGGATTAAAGCCTGTACATAGAAGAATACTATATTCTATGCAAGTATTAGGTTTATCACCAGAAAAAGGATACAGAAAGTGTGCTAGAATAGTTGGAGATGTTTTAGGTAAGTATCATCCACATGGAGATTCTTCTGTTTATGATGCATTAGTTAGAATGGCGCAAGATTTTTCAATGAGATATATGCTAGTCGATGGACATGGTAACTTTGGATCTGTTGATGGTGACAGTGCAGCTGCAATGAGATATACAGAGGCTAAAATGAATAAAATAGCTGTAGAAATGCTGAGAGATATAAATAAAGATACAGTTAATTTTATGCCTAATTTTGATGGTGAAGAACAAGAACCAACAGTATTACCATCTAGATTTCCCAATTTATTAGTTAATGGTTCATCTGGTATTGCAGTTGGAATGGCAACTAATATACCACCACATAACTTAGGTGAAGTAATAGATGGAACTATAATGCTTATAGATAATCCAGAAGCAACAATATTAGAACTTATGACTATAATCAAAGGACCAGATTTTCCAACAGGTGCTACAATAATGGGTAAAGCAGGAATAAGAGCAGCTTATGAAACTGGAAGAGGAAAAATTGTAGTTAGAGCTAAATCTGAAATTGAAGAGGAGAATGGAAGACATAAAATAATAGTTAGTGAAATTCCATATCAAGTAAATAAAGCAAGACTTATAGAAAATATTGCTGATTTAGTAAAAGATAAAAAAATTACTGGTATATCTGATTTAAGAGACGAATCAGATAGAGACGGTATGAGAATAGTAATTGAATTAAAAAGGGATTCTAATCCTAGCATAGTATTAAATTTATTATATAAACATACAAAATTACAAGATACCTTTGGTGTTATTATGTTAGCGTTAGTAAACAATGAAACTAAGGTGTTAAATTTAAAACAAGTATTAACTCATTATATAGATTTCCAAAAGGAAGTCATAACAAGAAGAACTGTTTTTGAATTAAATAAAGCTGAAGCAAGAGCACATATATTAGAAGGTCTAAGAATTGCCCTTGATAATATAGATAGAGTTATAAGTATAATTAGAAGTTCACCTACAAGTGAAATTGCTAAGAACTTATTGATAGAGGAATTTAGTCTTTCAGAGAAACAATGTCAAGCTATATTAGAAATGAAGTTAAGAAGATTAACAGGATTAGAACGAGGAAAGATTGAAGAAGAATATGCAGAGTTAATGAAACAAATGGAATATTTAAAATCTATATTAGCTAGTGAAGAAAAATTATTAGGAGTTATAAAAGATGAACTCTTAGAAATAAAAGCTAAATATGGAGATGAGAGAAGAAGTGATATTGAGAAGGTTGTTAATGAAATAGATATCGAAGATCTTATCCAAGAAGAAGATGTTGTTATTACATTAACTAAGTCGGGATATATCAAGAGAATTTCATCAGATGCTTATTCAGCACAAAGAAGAGGCGGCAGAGGAATACAAGCAATGTCTACCAAAGATGATGATTTTGTTGATCATATAATGATAACTTCTACTCACTCTGATGTATTATTCTTTACTAACAGGGGAAGAGTTTATAAATTAAGAGCATATGAAATACCTGATGCAGGAAGACAGGCAAAAGGTACTAATCTTATTAATTTAATAGCTATTGAGCCTAATGAAAAGATACAAACTGTATTAACAGTAACAGATAAGCGTAAAGAAGGATTTTTATTTATGGGTACGAAGCAAGGTATTGTAAAAAAGACTCCTTTAAGCGAATTTAAGAATTTAAGGAAAAATGGATTAATATCAATTAACTTAAGAGATGGTGATGAATTATTAAAAGTTAAAATAACTTATGGTGATGCTAATATTATGGTAGTAACTCAAAATGGTTATGCTGTAAGATTTAATGAAAAAAATGTTAGAGCCATGGGAAGAACAGCATCAGGGGTTAAAGCTATTAATTTAAAACATGATGATATAGCTGTATGTATGGATATTGCAGTTGATGACGAAGAACTATTAGTAATTAGTGAAAATGGGTTTGGAAAAAGAACTCCAGTTAGTGAATATAAAATTCAAAATAGAGGTGGAGTAGGTTTAATAACATATAAAATCAGTGAAAAAACAGGTAAATTAGTTGCAGCTACAATTTGCAAAGTTGACGACGAGTTAATGCTTATAAATACAAATGGTGTAGCAATTAGAATAAATGTATCTGATATTTCTATTACAAGCAGGTCTGCAATGGGTGTAACCTTAATGAGGACTAATGACGAAGAAAAAGTAGTAGCAATAGCTAAAATATTAAGTAGTGATATATCGATAGAAGACGATGATAAAATAGATGAATCAGATAATAGTATCGATAATGGATCAGATAATAGTATAGAAAGATTAATAAACAAAGCAACTAATGATACGGATGATGAGTCAGAAGAATAAACTAATAGGTTTATTTAAATACTAAAAGTAATATTAATTAATATGAGAACTATGAAGTAGATGTATAATTTATTTCATAGTTCTTTTTTTAACTCTAATTTAAAGTAATTATAGGTATATGTTATAAATAAATGTTACAAAATCAGTATTATAATCATTATTTAATACGTACAGACACAAAAAAACACGTAATATGTTCCTAGTGTGTCTATATAAGAATAATTAAGAATAATTAAGTATTTATAAGTAAATACAATTTATTTAATTATATTGTTGATATAATTGTAATGATTATTATATTATGTATGGTAAGATAAAACACGTCGCTAAGAGATGTACACAACAAGATGAGCTAAGAAAAACATCTGGAAAGAAAGTTTGAAAGCTTAAAAAAACTTGTTGACAATATCTAAACCAAGTGATATACTAAGGAAGTCGCTTGAGGGTGACAAGTTAAAACAAAAGCCGACAACGTAATGTTGAAAGCGAAAGAATATGGTCTTTGAAAATTGAACAGAATATAGATAAATACATTTAAGTAAACCAGCAATTCTTTTTAGAGTAAGCTAAGATTAAACTTTTTAATGAGAGTTTGATCCTGGCTCAGGACGAACGCTGGCGGCGTGCCTAACACATGCAAGTCGAGCGATGAAG
>NZ_FOMG01000025.1 GCF_900112485.1 Clostridium uliginosum | reverse complement strand
CCATATGATCCATCATCAGTTGCAACATAAAGATTTCCTGCAACCTTTTTTAATTCTTCTTCATATATTAATAAGTCTTTATTTCTACTTCCTAAGATAACATCACAGTCAATACCATGTTCATGCATCCATTTTACTTGAGGATAAACTGGTGCAGCTCCAACTCCTCCTGCAACAAATATTATTTTCTTTTTCTTTAATTCTTCTAAATCTTCATGAACAAGTTCACTAGGTTGGCCTAATGGTCCAACGAAATCTGCTACACATTCTCCAACTTCATATTGTGCTAATTCTTTTGTACTCTTTCCAACTGTTTGGAACACAATTGAAACAGTTCCTTTTTCTCTATTATAATCTGCAATAGTTAATGGTACTCTTTCCCCCTTATCATCATTTTTAATAATGATAAATTGACCAGGCTGAGCTGATTTTGCAACTCTTTGAGCTTCTATTTCCATTAAGTATATATTATTTGTAAGCTCTCTTTTTCCAACTATCTTATACATTTCTTTTCCCCCTAGTTTTTTATAAAGACTACGTTTTAACAGAGTGTTGATATTGTTATATAATAGCGAACTGACATTAAAATTTGCTTTATCTAACAATATCAACACGGTCTTAAAACAAAGCGTTTATAAAAGGTTTTTATCTGGTGTTACTAATATCTTAACGTGTTTTTTCTTTTCTGGACCTGTTAATGCTCCAAAACCTTCTTCTACTATATCGTCTAAATGTATTTTTTTTGTTATATATCCTTCAGCTTTTATTCTTCCATCATTCATTTGAGCTATAGTTGCTGGAAATTCATGTCTGTATGCTAAAGTTCCAACTATTTTCTTTTCAGTAAATACTAGAGCATTAGGGTTAAAGCTTATCTCATTTTCCCATATGCTTGTTATAACCATAGTTCCTGCAAACTTTAAGCTGTTAATTCCTGTATCAAAACCTATTTTAGCTCCTGTAGTTTCAAATGCTACATCTACTCCTAAACCACCTGTAATTTTTTTAACTTCTTCTGCTATATCTACTTCATTAGGATCTAATACTACATCAGCACCTGCTCTTTTAGCATATTCTTGTCTTATTGATTTTCTTTGTAAAACTACTACTAGTTTTGCTCCTGCTGCTTTTAAACATTCTATAGTAGCTAAGCCTATTGGTCCTGAACCTAACACTAATGCTGTATCTCCAATTTTAAAATTTGCTATTCTAATAGAATGTAATGCAACAGCCATTGGTTCAACTAAAGCTGCTTGTTCATAAGACATTCCATCTGGGATTTTATGTATAAATTCTTCTGGGAAAACTGTGTATTCTGCAAGTCCACCACCGCTACCACAAAGGCCATGGAATCCTAAAGATGAACATAAATTATACTTTCCTTCTAAACAGGCTGGGCATTTTCCACAAACAACCATAGGTTCAACTATTACTCTATCTCCTACTTTAAACTTTGTTACTTCTTGTCCAATTTCTACAATTTCACCTGAAAATTCATGTCCTAAAACTACTGGTGCAGTTGTTCCACTTAATGGATGAGGTTGTCCTACTGGAATAAATATCGGACCTCCTAAATATTCATGTAAATCTGATCCACAGATACCACACCATTTTACTTTTACTTTTACGCTATTGCTTATAACCTTTGGTTCTTCAATTTCTTCTACTCTAACATCTTTTTTTGCATACCATAATGCTGCTTTCATACTAAAACGCCTCCCAAAATATATTGTTAATTAATTCACATATATATATTATTAGCAATAACTATGCCAATAATTTAACATCTTTATTTATTTCTTTATATTTTTATTAATGAACTTAGCATATACCTACTGTATACATTCTTTTAAGTATATAAATTAAATTATTTATAGTTGAAAAATATCAAAAATTATCTTCAATATAAAAAATAATGTATCAAAACGATACATTATTTTTCTCATTTTGATACACTGTTTATTTTTATTCTCATTTTGATACAATTATATTATATTTTTTAATCTTCCTATATAGTGTAGCTCTTCCTATATTTAATAGCTTTGATGTCATTTGAATATTTCCATTACATTTTTTTATAGCATCCTCTATAGCCTTCTTTTCTAAATTTTTAATTGGTATTACTTCAGTTTCCTCTTCTATAAGCTTATTTTCTACTGTATTTTCAGTAATTTCTACATAATTTACATTATTTATATTTATCAATTCATCATCACTTAGGTAATAATCTCTCTCAACTACGTTTCTAAGTTCTCTTATATTTCCAGGCCATTGATATTCTTTAAGTTCTTCTATATAGCAAGTATTTATATTACTAATTTTATTTCTATTCTTTTTATTTAATTTTTCTACGAAATAATTTACTAATACATCTATATCATCAATTCTCTCTCTTAGAGGTATTGTTTTTATATTCATTACACTTAGCCTATAATACAAATCCTCTCTAAAATTTTGTTTACTCATTTCATCTTTTAATATTCTATTGGTAGCACCAATAACTCTTACATCCAATTGCTTTTCATAAGTTCCTCCAACCCTTATAATCTTTCCATTATCCAAAACTCTAAGAAGCTTACTTTGTGTATCTAAAGGTAGTTCGCCTATTTCATCTAAAAATATTGTACCTCCATCTGCTAACTCAAATTTACCTGGATGCCCTTCTTTTGATGCTCCTGTAAAAGCACCTTTTTCATATCCAAACAACTCACTTTCCACCAATTCCCTTGGAATAGATGCACAGTTTACAGCAACAAATGGTCCATCTGATTTTTCACTATAACCGTGTATTGACTGTGCTATTAATTCCTTACCTGTTCCGCTTTCCCCTTCTATTAATATGTTACAATCACTTTTAGCTGATTTTTTAGCAAAAGCTATCATCTTTTTCATTTTTTTATTTTCTGTTATGATATCCTCAAATTTATATTGAGCTTTATATCCTACAAGTTTATTTACCAATTTATGAACTCTTTTAACCTCTGTAAAAGTTATTACCATACCAGTATTTTTACAATTTATATTTAAAGGAAGCACATTAATTACGCATTTTATCCTACTATTTTTTATATGAAAGTCCCACTCTATGTTATTTATTTTTTTTTCATTTTTTTGTGCTAATTCGTAAAATTTCACTCCTACTAGTACCTTATGAATATCCATTTTCATGGCTTCTTTTAACGATATATTTAGTATTTCTAATGCCCTTCCATTAACCTTTTTTACCTTCATATTTTCATTAATAACTATCATACCTTCTGATATAGAATTAAATGTTACATTAAGTAATTTATATGAAATAGTTAAAGCCAATTGCTTTTGAATTGATTGAGCCGCTGCTGTTACTATCCCTAATGTATGAGAATGAGCGTTATAATAATTTCCAGACATATTTATACATCCTATTAAATTTCCATCCTCATCATGAATAGGAGATGCTGAACAGGTCCAAGAATGTTGATTTATTGCATAATGCTCTGCTCCTATGGTCTGCATAGGTTTATTAAGATATAATGCAGTCCCTATAGCATTTGTCCCAACAACATTTTCTGTCCATAACTGACCTTTTAAAAAGTTTAATTCATTAACCCGTTCCATTATATCTTTATCACCTATTACTTCTATTATATATCCATCTTTGTCTGCTAGAATTAAAGCAAATCCAGAACCTATAACCATACTATAAATACTTTCCATAATAGGTCTAGATACTGAAATAAGCTCAATATTACTTTCAATCAACTCTTCTATATTATGATGTTTAACTCCTCCCCTTCCATTATTAGGATCAACCCCATACTCCCTACATCTTATCCATGAGTCAACAATATCATTTCTAACTTCTGAATCTACTTTTCCAGTAGTAATAAAACTTTTCCATGCATTACTAATAAAATTCATGTAATTTTCCATATGTATTTCTCCAATACTTATATAATTATTTTGTAAAGTATGCAATTTACTAAATATAATACTCAATAAAGTATTATACAGTAATATTATACTTAATTTCTTTATAAAAGTTTATGCTAATTGTATGTATTTAAACTATATTAAAATCATCTAAAAATTCTACGTTTAATCTAATATATCTCTATGTTAGAACCTGTATATTTTAACATAGAGATATTTACTATAAAATATTTATATACTTTTAAGTTGAAGTTTACATTATAAGTCACATTTTTAAAAATACCTTATTAAATATAAAGTAAAAATATGAAGTGGATAATAAATATAAAATAGTTAGCTATATATTTTTGAAAGTCTTTCTATTTCCTCATCTGACAAGTTTACATTTCCATATTTATTCCAGATAAGTCTAAAAATTTATCAATGTAAAGATGTGAATTTTTTTCAGCCATTTTGTTATTCCTCCTAACAAATCATTATAAACAAAGATCTTGGTCTCAAAAAGGGCAGTATTTAACCCTGAAGCAAAGTTATTTTCGTATTAATATTATCTATATTATTATTTCCAAATTACTAATTGGATATGATTTACAAGAATGAATATATCCGTACTTCTTATCTACATAGCGTTGTAACACACCTCTAGGTTGGAAAACAGTCCCTGATACCAATTTCACTCTACACAAACTACATTCTCCTGAACGGCAACATACATTAACTCTCACTCCAGCTCGTTCAAGTGAAGTTAGTAAAGATTCTCCTGAAAAACCTTTTAAAGTTCTTCCATCTGATAATGAAATTGTAAATTCTTCTTTTCCTGTTAGCCTATCAGGCCAACCAGGTTCATTTTGAATGTCCTGTCTAAATCCGAACATTTCTTGATGAACCTTTCTGTTTATAACACCTAAATCCCAAAGCTCTTTTTTACAAAAATCACACATCACTTGAGGTCCACAAATATAAAAACTTGATGAATTAAAATTTTTTACCTGCCTTTTAATTAATTCGCCAGTAATGAAACCAGTTTCTCCTGTATATCCATCTGTAGGTTCTGATGCAACAAGGGTTAGTTGGAAGTTATCATGACGAGAACTTAAGTCTCTAAATTCTTTTAAAAATATTGCTGAAGCTTCGTTTCTAACACCATAAATTAAATGAATATTTCTGTCCAATCCTGCATTTAATACTTCTTGCGTCATACTCATAAAAGGTGTTATTCCACTTCCTCCTGCTAAGAAAACCAAATTCTTACCATGAAATACCGGGTTATAATGGAATTCTCCTGCAGGTGAACTAGATTCAAAACTGTCACCAACCTTAGCCTTCTCCCAAAAATAATTTGATACAAATCCATTCTTAATTTTTGCAACTGTTATATCATAATATGCTCTTTGCTTAGGTGATGAAGAAAGACTATATGGTCTACTTGTACGAACACCCCCAATTTCAACAAATATATTAATATATTGGCCTGCTTCAAATGGAGGAAGGTATTCATTTTTTGATATGAATCGAAAAGTTTTAGCCTCATCAGTTCTATAAATAATTTCCAACAATACAAGATTCAATTTTTTAGGATGTAGTCTATCAATTAATTTTGCAGTTCTTCCACGATCTATACTATAGTCCTTACCATTCTTTTTAAGTACTGCGATTTCTTCCATGATTTCCTGAATATATTCAATTTCAGAAATAAATTGCTTCATGATTAAATTCCTCCATTCCAGTATTTCTTAAGAATTTCATTTGCCTTTTTATATCCTTGAATATAATTTGGGCTAAAACCACAAAGTCCCACAAATCCACCTGCGAATTCTAAGTTTGATATAAGTGATTTACTTGGCTTAAAATTACTTAAATATCTAACTGCATCTTTAGGCACATCTTGTGGATCTATAAGGTCAAAGTACGTTGCTGTTGGACTAATATTAGATACAATAACATCCGCCGTTAATTCTTCACCACTTTCTGTAACAACTCCTACCGCTTTACTGTTTTTTATAATAATTTTCTTTGCTCCACAGTTAAATCTCACTTCACCTTTGTTATTTCTAATCACCTCTGCAAGTGCCTGAGAAATAACCTGTTATCCGCCCTTTAAATATTTGGGTTTAAATTTCATGTAAACAGACCTTTTTTCCATTCTTAGCAAGAGTCGCTCCTGTGGATAGTCCTCCATTACCTGCGCCAATAACGATTACATCATAATGAATACTTTAGTCCTCCTTAAATAAACAGAGCTTTCACAGAAGCTTGTTAGCTTCTGTGATTGCTCTGTTTTAATAATTTTTATTATTAAATATTAGACTCTTTAACAGTCTTATAAGAATTAAGTTCTGTATAAATTTCATCTTTAAGAGGGTTTTTCTTGTTTTTCAAAATTATGCGAACTTGATATACAGCAACTGCAATATTTACAGTTAATGCGATAATACTAACAACCATGTATGCTGTAGGATTGTGACTAGATGCAACTGCGTATTTTCCAGCTGTAAAAAATTCTGGAACAATCATAACTAGCATCATCCATAAAGCAAGTGTATGAGTACGGTGTTGTAGCCATGCACCCTTCTTTATAGTGAATGCTGGAATTGTGCAAGACAGCAACAATGCTAGTCCACCATAGAACGCACGATCTGTTACACAGTTATATAAATAACCAAAGTTCCATAAATCATAAGCAATAATCCAGAACCAAAGCATATCCGGCCAAATCATATCTTTCTGCTTGTCCTTACTTACTATGATTCCAAACCATCCACAAATAGTTAGGATATTAAGAATGCCTGCAATACCATTCATGATGTTCCAAGGTCCACCCATGTAAGTCATGCCATTAATAACCTCATTCATACCATAAACCTGAAATTCACGAACAACCGCCTCCAAAATATTAAGAGCTAAAATTCCTGGTGGAAGTAAGTAATACCACTTTTTTGCCTGAATCTTTTCTGAAAAACGTAGTCCCATGAAAATACTACAACCAGCAAGAGCGGAATATGTCTTCGCCCAGTGAAACCAGTTAGCAGTTGACTGACCAGATTCTGGTCCTGAAGTATGAGGCCAAACAAAAATAGTTAGTAATATTGGTAATACCACAAACAATGCAATTCCTGTGTACTTGTTGTAACGACCAATTTCATTAAATAGCATCAAACCACCCAATACAATAAAAAACATCACCCAAGAATACCAAGGAATTGGTTGAAATAAAAACATAACTAATCCTCCCTTTAAGAGTATTAAAAAATAACGCTTGTTATTTTTTATATTTAACTTTATTATAAAACACTTTCTAATTTTGTCAACATTTTTTAACATTAAATACATTATTTAACATTACGATATTTTTTCTAATTTATATGTTCTAAAAAATTTTGTTCATTTAAATTGAATCTGTAATTTTCAAAATTTTAACAAGCTAGCTTCTCAATAATGAATTTTATTAATTAGAACTTATATATTATTAACATTTTTAATTTTCATAATTAATTGTTAGGTAAAGTTACTTTGGTTATTTACTCTTTTTAATTCCTAAATTATGGTATAATTATCAATAATAAACACTTATACAAATTCTAAATACATTAGTGGGGGTAATATGCAAGAAAATACAAACAATAAAAGAAAACTAAGAATTATAGACGCTGCAATTAAGGTATTTACTACGAAAAGCTTTGAAGAAGTGACCATGCGCGAAATTGCAGCTACAGCAGGACTTACTACTGGCGCAATATATTATCATTATAAAAGCAAGGACGAATTATTGTATGATCTAATAAACCACTCCATCCATTTTATTTATAAAATTTCAGAAAAAAATGGATCAAATTTAAAAGATAAAGATGTGCTTTTATCAGAAGTTAAGAATGAAGTACATATGCGTTTGTCAAAAAAGGACGAGCAAAAATTACATCTATTACTTATTAGCTATTTAATTTCAAAAAATGGTGAACTAAAAGAAAAATACAAATCAGATTATGATAACATAATAAATAAGGTTGCTAATATGTACTTATATACTTTTGGAGTAGAAAATGAAAAACTCAAAAAAAGTCTTGCATCAATTTTTGTTGCCGCATTAGATGGAATGGCAATACAGTATTCTTTAGGAATTCTCCCTGAAGGGCAAGAAGATTTTATTAAGACTTTTAACGATTTCTTTGCAGAAAGTATTCCATTATTCTTAGAGAAACATTTAGAATAAATATTTCAGCTATACTCATGATTCATATTATAACGACAAAATAGCGCACTATACTTGATACAGTTTAATTAGATACATATTTTTACCTAATAAATATAAATGTTGATATTGTAATATAAAGCTCATGGACAGTAGCATTCATAAAAGTAAATTCCAATACTAGTTCACCTTTATATTAAAATATCAACACTCTTTTAAAACATAGCAAAATTTTAAAGAGGATTAAGAGATTTCTCCCCTAATCCTAGCATAAGTCATATATTCTTTTTATAAAAAATACTTATAATTCTTCAAATAGCTTTTGAATTTCCACTTCTGTCAACAATCGATAATGACCTTTTTCCACTGATTCATCTAACATTAATCCTCCAATGGAAGTCCTTTTTAAATATACTACATAACAGCCTGCTACCTTTAACATACGCTTCACTTGGTGCTTACGTCCCTCTGTAATAGTAATATATCCAGAGACAACTGGCTGGTTATAATTGTTTGAATCTATATTATTTAAATTCTCAATAGGCATTTCATGTTTAAACTCTTTGTACATTCCGCATTTGTGCACTTCTATTTTTGCAGGCTTTGTTAGTATTTCACCTTTTCCGATGTAAATTCCTTGTTCTAATTGCTTTATATCTTCCTCGTCTAAAGAACCCAAGGCCCAAAAAAAATAAGTTTTTTCAACATGCTTTTGTGGGTACATTAATTTATGTTCAAATTCACCATCGTTGGTAAGTAACAATAATCCTTCTGTATCTTTGTCTAATCTTCCAACATGAAATACTCCATTCATTTTAGCATCATCAAAAAAATCAAATACTGTTTTATTAACTGTATCCTTTCTTGCAGTAATGTATCCAGCAGGTTTATTAAACATATAATATACTTTTCCAGTATAAGCAACTACTTTACCAAGATACTCAATAACATCAGAACTTTCGTTAATTTCTATTGCTGGTTCTGTTATAACTTCTCCATTTACCTTAACCATGCCTTCTTTGATATAAGTTCTAACAGTTTTCCTTCTCCCAATGGATGATTCTGCTAAAAATTTATCTAATCTCATATTTCATAACTTCTCTTCCTTTGTAAAATCATTTTATATCCCTATTACTAAGTAAAATCTAAACTTTAAATATATTTTTTGTTAGCTTACAGTTTTCTTTGTAGCTTTACTACACACTCCACATGACTAGTTTGTGGAAACATATCTACTGGTTGTATTTCTACTGTTTGATATCCTTGATTTTCTAATATTTTCAAATCTCTTGCTAATGTGCTTGGATCACATGATACATAAACTATTCTAAGTGGTTTTACTTTTCCTATTGCTTCTAATAGTTTTATATCGCATCCCTTTCTTGGCGGATCTACTACTATCACATCTGCTTTTATATTATCTTCTATGAGCTTAGGTATAATTTCTTCAGACTTACCCACAAAGAATTCTACATTATCCACATTATTTTCTTTTAAATTATCTTTTGCATTTATAATTGCTTGTTCTATTAGTTCTACCCCATATACTTTTTTTGACTTTTGGGATAAAAATAATGTTATTGTTCCTGCTCCACAATATGCATCAAATACAGTTTCATTTCCTGTCAATCCTGCATATTCTAATGCTTTATTATATAACACTTCTGTTTGTATCGGATTTATTTGGAAAAATGATAATGGGGATATATTAAATTTAAAATCTCCTATGTAATCTTGTATAGTGTCATCTCCATATAATGTAATGCATTTTTCTCCTAAAATTACATTAGTATTGTTAGGATTTACATTTAATATTATGCTTTTAACACCTTCTATATTTTCTAATATTATCTCTTTAAATTCCTCTATATAAGGCACCTTTTCTGTTGTAGCTACTAGTACAACCATTACCTCTCCTGTTTTAAATCCTCTTCTTATCATTATGTGTCTTAATATTCCTTTAGGATTAAACTCGCCGTCAAGTGTAAAAGGTTCGATATTATTTTTCTTAATCCATTTTTTTGTAAGATTTGCTACATTATCCGCAACCTTATCTTGAATTAAGCAAACATTTAAATCTATTATATTATGGCTTCTTGGAGCATAAAAACCTATTACTATTTCTCCATTTACTTTTCCTATAGGAAGTTGGACTTTGTTTCTATATCTATACGGTTTACTATCCATACCTAATGGATAATTAACTATATCCTTTGATAATCCACCAATCTTTGATACACAATCTTTTACTCTATCCCATTTAAAATCTAATTGTTTTTTATAGTTCATATGTTGGATTGAACATCCTCCACATCTCTTATAATTTGTACATTTAGGTTCTTCTCTATCTTTTGATATATCTATTATCTCTTCAATTCTTCCATATGCATAACTTTTTTTTACTTTTGTAATCTTAGCCCTAACACATTCACCAATTAAAGCACCTTGAATAAATATAGGATAACCTTCTACTTTGGCTATACCTTCACCTTCATAACCTTGGGCTACTATCTCTAAAATATATTCTTCATTTTTTTCTATCAATTCAAAATCCACCTTTTTTTAGGCTCTGTTTTAAAATCATGTTGATATTGTTACATATTGTTCAGTGGGCTAAAGAATTAAACTTAAGAACATCTAAATGAGTATAGTCCCATTCCAGCTTGCTCCAAAAGCAAACTTTGGACAAGCAATTAATGTGACAATACTCATTAAGAGTTCTAAAAGTGCAATTCTAATGCCAACTGAACAAAAATGTAACAATATCAACGCTATATTAAAACAGAGCCTTTTTTTATCATAACTTCTATAAAGTATATCATATTTATAACTTTGATATAATAGAATAATTAATAATTTAATCTTTATTTAGTCATGTAAAATAAAATAACAGAGCAATATGTAGGTTATATTTTGTAGTATACCAATGAAGTAAGATTTGATCGTAACTTATGTATTCCTCAAACTTATCAACAAAATATGTTACAACATAAACTAAGGCAAATTCAAAAAAATAATAGACCAATTTTGCGTCATACTACGTCGGCAAATTCAGCTAATAGATGGCTATTAACAAAAATTACCTCCTTGTCTGACCCTAAATATACGATGCCCCTTTGGTCTATTATTTTCTTTCATGTGCCCAACATACTGATTTGTTATTTTTTGAATGTGCATTATTATATTATCTAACAAAAGTTTGGCATTTAGCGTTTAATTCTCCTTGAGATGAATCCATTAAAATACTTACATTTCTTGCCTCACATTTGCCATTTAAATTATAGAAACAGTTAGTAGCATGACAATTAACATCTGGATTCATTCCTACATTATCAATAGATGAAAATGCTTGCATTAAACTAGCCATATATCCATTACCAGCCATTGATTGTGCTTCATATGTTGATGAACCTTCTCTATAATTTGAACAATAAGTTTGTAAACTACTTTGTGCTTCTGCACCTTCAATCATAATATATCCAGCTCCACACATTCCTTGTTGATTATTTGCACAGTTTCTAGCGCTACAGTTTAATTTAGTCATAATTATCACTCTTTCTATTTTCTTTGAAATATATTAATTAGTTTGCTCCATATAAGTAAAATTATTCTTAATAGTAATAAAAAACTAATTATTCTTGTCTAAGGCACATTCAAAAAAAGTAATAGACCAGTATGCTTATCTATTACTTTCTTTCATGTGCCTAACACTATATAGATATTATAAAATTTCAAAAAAATAGCACCCTTGCGGGTGCAAATACAGAATCAGTTGCCAATTAATCCCTTATTATCATTATTGCTCAATATAATAAATAATATACATAATATGTTAACATAATATATTTTATTTGTAAATTATTTGTAAATTAAATAATTAGTAAAAAATTCTCAGGATTTTTGAACTAGACAAGAAAGTAGATTCAGTTAATACTGTCTTATTAATTGCATTTGCTGACGCAGTATAATACAAAGAAACCTGTTACTATTTATTTAAAGATGCCTAAATTAACACAATAAAAAAACTCCCGATTAAATCGGGAGTTTTTTATTATAATATATATTTTATTATTCGCCTACTACGCTTACTTTTAATAAGTTAGTTGTTCCAATTTTATCAACTGGAACTCCAGCAGCGATAACAACTGTATCACCTTTTTTAACATACTTATGTTCTGTTGCTATTTCAACTGATTTTGCCATCATTTCATCAGTTGATGTCATCTTATCTGCAACTATTGGATATACTCCCCATGAGAATGCTAATTGTTTAGCAACTACTGAATCTGGAGTAACAGCTATAATTGGGCATTCTGGTCTACATTGAGAAATTCTCTTAGCAGTAGCACCACTTTGAGTTGATGATATTATAGCAGCTGCGTCTAATTCATTAGCTGCATTACAAGCTGCTCTTGAAATAACTCCTGACATAGCAGGTGTGTGAGATTTAGCACTTGAAACTGCAACTTTAGTAACTAATTGTTTTTCAGTTTCTTCTGCAATTGTAGCCATAGTTCTAACTGCTTCTACAGGATAAGTTCCGTTAGCGCTTTCTCCTGATAGCATTATAGCATCTGTACCATCTAAGATTGCATTAGCTACGTCTGAAACTTCTGCTCTTGTTGGTCTTGGATTTCTGATCATTGAGTCTAACATTTGAGTTGCTGTAACAACTGGCTTTCCAGCAGCATTACATTTTTGAATGATCATCTTTTGAACTGCAGGCACTCTTTCTATTGGAATTTCAACACCTAGATCTCCTCTAGCTACCATTATAGCATCTGAGATTTCTAAGATTGAATCTATGTTATCAACACCTTCTTGGTTTTCGATCTTAGGGCAGATTAAGATATTTTCTCCACCATTTTCATCAAGAACTTTTCTTATAGCTACTACGTCTGCTGCTTTTCTTACGAATGAAGCTGCTATCATAGTAACTCCCATTTTACAACCAAATATTAAATCTGATTTATCTTTTTCTGTAAGAGCTGGTAATTGGATTGAAACTCCTGGTACGTTAACTCCTTTATGAGTTCCAACTAATCCAGTATTTTGAACTTCACAGATAACTGCGTTTCCTTTTACTGATTTAACTGTTAATCCTACTAAACCGTCATCTATTAAGATTGTGTTTCCTGGTTTAACATCATTAGCTAATCCTTCATAAGTAACTGCACACTTTGTAGCGTCTCCAACTACTGACATATCTCCTGCATATACTGTAAATTCTGTACCTTTAACTAATTCAAGTTTGTTTGGTTCAAATTTTCCAGTTCTTATTTCTGGTCCCTTAGTATCAAGAATTATAGCTATTTCTTTATTATATTTCTTAGATAATTCTTTAACTTTTTCAATTCTTCCACGATGTTCTTCATGATCTCCGTGTGAAAAATTATGTCTTGAAGCATTCATTCCTGCTTCAATAACCTTTGATAATATTTCTTTATCTTCACTTGCTGGTCCAATTGTACAAATCATTTTTGTCTTTCTCATGCAAATAACACTCCTCTATATTTTTTAATTAATATATTATAAAAACTTTATATAAATAAAATTTATTAACGTGATAATATTTCTGCTACTCTATATAGGTCTTCATCAAATTTGCTTTCCATTGCTAGAGCTTCATCTATATCTTGATCTATGATCTTATTATCTCTAATTCCTATTACTTTTGAAGTTTCTCCACTTAATAGTACTTCTACTGCTTTTGCTCCCAATCTTGATGCTAAAACTCTATCAGAAGCTGATGGACTTCCACCTCTTTGAATGTGACCTAATACTGTTGCTCTTGTTTCTATTCCTGTTAATTCTTCAACATACTTTGCTAATTCAAATGCTCCGCCAATTCCTTCAGAAAGAATTATAAGATTATGCATTTTACCATGATTTTTTCCATCTAAAATAGTTCTGCAAAGTGCATCTTTATCAAAATCTTTCATTTCAGGAACTATTATTGATTCTGCTCCACCTGATATACCAGCATGTAAAGCTATATCTCCACAATCTCTACCCATAACTTCTATGATTGAAACTCTTTCATGTGAAGTTGAAGTATCTCTAATTTTATTTATTGCATCTACAACAGTATTTAATGCTGTATCAAATCCTATTGTAAAATCAGTATAAGCTAAATCATTATCTATTGTTCCTGGTAAACCTATAGTCTTAATTCCAAGCTTTGATAATAGTTTTGCCCCCATGAAAGATCCGTCTCCACCTATAACTACTAAAGCATCTACTCCATAAGCTTTTAATATTTTAGCAGCTCTTTGTCTAACTTCTTCTTTCTTAAATTCTGGACATCTAGCTGTTCTTAAGATTGTTCCACCTCTTTGAATTATATCTGATACTGAAGTTTTATCCATTGCGAATAATTCTCCATTAAGTAATCCACTATATCCTCTTTGAACTCCCATAACTTCAAGTCCACTGTAAATTGCAGTTCTTACTACTGCTCTTATAGCAGCGTTCATTCCTGGTGCATCTCCACCACTTGTTAAAATAGCTATTTTTTTCATAATATATTCCTCCTCAAACGCCAGTTAGGACACCCACTGTCCCACCTGTGCATAATTTATCCATATCTTATTAACCAATAATAATTGTACATAAATTTTAAGTATTTATCAATCATATTTAGATAAGTTTTGATATTCCTCTATCAATATCATGAAAATTCATAAAATCTTTAGTAGTGTTTTAGACAAATTTCTAGTTAATCTATTATTTTGAGTAAAAATTTATATATGTATTTAATTGATGATTTATATATATCAATAATATAATGAAAAATATTAAAATAATATATACTTATATTATAACCAACAAACGTTAAAATCATATAAAGTTACAATATTTTTATAATTTTAATTATTGTAATATTTTTCATTTATCATATACATTATTAATGGTTACAAAATGATACATATTAATAATAGAAAAACTATAAATCTACTATCTTTACATTTTCATCTCCTAAATGATTTCTTAATATTTGCATTATGTCTGTATCCATAGATACCCATCTATCTCTTGGAACTCTAAACTGTTGTCTTTGTTGTGCTGCAAAAATATAAATTGGTGTATCTCCTTGATACTCCTTAACTAATTCTTTAAGTTGATTATTAAGTTCTCTAGCTTTAATAGTATCCTCTACTTTTAAATATATTTTTGAAGTGTTCACTTTTTCTAAAGGTTCTATGCTTTCACATATTAATTTAGGTAATTCCTCATCTTTCAAACTTATTCTACCTTTAATTATAACCAAGCTATCTTCTTTACATACATCCCTAACTTTATCTAATGTTTTAGGAAAGACTATTACTTCTATCGTTCCTGATAAATCTTCTAATTTTAAGAACGCCATAATTGTATTATTTCTAGTAACTTTTTTATCTACCTGTGCTAAAATTCCACCTAAAATCACTCTATCATTATCTTGAATACCTGCTTCTTTATTAATTAAAACATCATCTTGAATATCAAGTTCTAGATCATCATCTAAACTTTCATGAAGTGAAAATATTTTGCCTATTTGATTTGAAGTTTGAAATTTAAGACTTTGAGCATAATCATCTAAAGGATGACCTGATATATATAATCCTGTCATTTCTTTTTCCATTGCTAAAAGACTTCTTTTATCAAATTCATTTATATTAGGATAACTTACTTCTGGTGCTTTTAACTCTTCTGCCCCAAAAAGACTTATTTGACCATCAATATTTCTCTTTCTATCACTTGAAACATTATCCATCATTTTTTCGTATACAGATAAAAGCTTTGATCTATAAACTTTGAAACTATCTAAGGCTCCAGCTTTTATTAAACTTTCTGTTGCACGTTTATTAATTGCTGATAAGTCAATTTTATTTATAAAATCTACTAAAGATTCAAATTTTCCCTTTGTTTCTCTTGAGTTTACCACACTATTTATTAAGTTAACTCCTACATTCTTTATAGCAGCTAATCCAAATCTAATAGTATTACCTTTAACTGCAAATTTTGAAAAACTCTCATTTATATCTGGTGGAAGTACTTGTATTCCTAGTTCTTCTGCTTTTGAAATATAATGTGCTACCTTTTCACTAGTTCCCATAATTGAGTTAAGCATTGCTGCAATCATTTCTACTGGGTAGTATTTCATCAAATAAGCTGTTTGATATCCCACAACTGCATATGCTGCAGCATGAGATTTATTAAATGCATATGATGCAAAATCCATCATTGAATCAAAAATTTTATTTGCAGCATCTTCACTTATTCCATTTCTTATACAACCTGGAACTATTACTTCTCCATTTTCTTCAATTCCATGAATAAAGTTAATTCTCTCTTCTTCCATAACTTTATGCTTTTTCTTTGACATAGCTCTTCTAACTAAATCACTTCTACCCATAGAATATCCAGCTAAGTCCCTAACAGTTTGCATTACTTGCTCTTGATATACCAAACATCCATAAGTTACTTTTAATATTGGTTCTAATTCTTTTGTTAAATAAGTAACTCCCTCAGGATTTTTCTTTCCTTTTATGTACTTAGGTATTTCTGCCATAGGGCCTGGTCTATATAAAGAAATTCCTGCAATAACATCTTCTAAAGAATCTGGCTTTAATTCCTTCATGAAAGATACCATTCCTGGAGATTCTAATTGAAATACCCCCGCAGTCTTTCCTTCACCTATCATCTTATAAACTTCCTTATCATCAAAGTCTATTTTATCTAGGTCTATTGTAACTCCTCTATTTTCTTTTATCATTCCAATTGCATCATTCATAACAGTTAATGTTCTAAGCCCTAAAAAGTCCATCTTAAGCAAACCAAGTTCTTCTAATGTACCCATTCCAAACTGTGTTACTATCATTTCATCATTCTTTTGAAGTGGTACATATTCAACCAAAGGATTTGATGCAATAACTACACCAGCTGCATGAGTTGATGAATGCCTTGGAAGTCCTTCTAAATCTTTAGACATATCTATTAAAGCTTTTACTCTATCATCACTATCATAAGTTGCTTTAAGCTCTGGGTTAAGTTGCAATGCCTTTTCTATAGTAATTCCAAGCATAGTAGGTATCATCTTAGATATCTTATCTACCTCTCCATAGGTATAGTTCATCGCTCTACCTACATCTCTTATGCATGCTCTAGCTGCCATTGTTCCAAATGTTATTATTTGAGAAACATTATCTGCACCATACTTTTCTACAACATAATCAATTACTTCTTGTCTTCGTTCATAGCAAAAATCACTATCTATATCGGGCATAGAAACTCTTTCTGGATTTAAAAAACGTTCAAAAAGTAAATTATATTTTATAGGATCTATTTTTGTAATACCTAAAGTAAAAGCAACTATTGAGCCAGCAGCTGATCCTCTTCCTGGACCTGTTGGTATTCCATTTTCATTTGAAAATCTAATAAAATCCCAAACAATTAAAAAATAATCAACATATCCCATTTGTTTTATAATTTGAAGTTCGTACTCCAATCTATCTATATGATTCTTTACATTTTCATCCGAATCATTTAACTCATGAAGCTTGTTATAATCTAAACATTTATCTCTTAATTCTTTAAATTCATCATATTTGTCTATCAATCCTTTGTAGCAAGTATCTCTAAGATACTCATATGGGTCTTGATCTTCTTCTAAAGGAAATCTTGGTAACTTAGATTTATGAAACTCATATTCATAGTTGCATTCTTCTGCTATTTTTACAGTATTCTCTAAGGCTTCTGGTATGTACGAGAACATATCCCACATTTCTTCTGGGGATTTTAAGTAAAACTGATCAGAAGGATATCTTCTTCTATTAGCATCATCTACTGTCTTTGCTGTTTGAATGCACATTAAAATATCATGAGATTTAGAATCTTCTTTTTTTATATAATGAACATCATTAGTAGCAACTAATGGAATTCCTGTTTCTTTTGATAACCTTATGTTTTCTTCATTTACTTTTCTTTGCTCATCCATACCATGATTTTGTATTTCTAAATAAAAACCATCCTTAAATATATCCTTATATAATAACGCAACATCTTTAGCTTTTTCATAATTACCATTAAGGTGATAAGATTGAATCTCCCCACCAAGACAAGCACTTAATGCAATTAACCCATCACTATGTTCTCTTAAATATTCATGATCAACTCTAGGTTTATAATAAAATCCTTCTATTGATGCTGCTGAGACAATCTTCATTAAATTTTTATATCCAATTTCATTTTTAACTAATAAAACTAAATGATGAGTTGAATTTTCTTTATCTGGTTGTTTAATTTTCATAGACTTAGATGCAACATAAACTTCACATCCTAGTATTGGCTTTATTCCATTTTCTAAAGCTGCCTTATAAAAACTTACAAGTCCATATAAAACCCCATGATCTGTAATAGCCATACTATTCATACCCATGTTTTTTGCAGCAGCCATGAGTTTTCCTACTTTACCTGAACCATCTAACAAACTATATTCTGTATGCAGATGAAGATGGCAAAATTCCTTTTTGTTCAATATGTCTCACCCCCTAATCTAATCAGAACACAGTGGTTACGCCACGCCTAAATGAACAATTAACAATGAACAGTGAACAATTTGGGAGCTTTTTTCAATTGTTCATTGTATATTGTCAATTAAAAAGCTCTCCAATTCTAAGTTTTATCAACCATTCTAGTTTTTAAAACTCTATAAATTCAAATATTATAAGAATAGTGATAAAAATTCTTATAATATTAAAAACATAATTCTATAAATTATCCATAGGATTTTTATGACCTCTAACATATGTGTTAATAATATGTGATTATATCTTATATCCTACTTTTAAAATTTTTTCAAATAACCTTAATTTAGAAATCTAAAGATTTAGTACATTCTAAATATGGTCCTACAACTTTTTTAACCTTTTCTACATGAAATTCATTTACATCATATGCAAGACAATTTTCCTTTGAATCAAATCTTGCTATAATTCCAACATCAAAACTTCTCTCCTTTCTTATTACATCTATTCCCACTTCTAGTTCTTTTAATCCCTCTATATTACCATCCATACTCAATAAAGTTTGTTCTACAAATTTTAAATTTTCCTTTGTTGGCTCCTTAAGTTTAAAAAATACTATGTGTGTAAACATAATTCCATCTCCCTCTCTTTAAATTAGAATATATTTTAGTATAATGTTTCTATTTTAGTATTATAACTCTTAATTGAAAGTCAAAAAGTTTCCTATTTCAATTCTGTTTATACTAAAATATTAGTTTAAAATATCATATTTCATAAAAAGTCCCCTTAATTCCCTGTTCTTAATTCATCTGCTATCTTTTCTATTTTTCTTAATCTATGATTTATCCCTGATTTCCCTACTGGTGGTTCTAACATTTCTCCTAATTCTTTTAAAGACTCATCAGGATAATTTAATCTTAACTCTGCAACTTCTCTAAGATTTTTAGGTAATCTTTGAAGACCTATTTGATTTTGTATTAATCTTATGCTTTCAACTTGTCTTACCGCTGCATTAACAGTTTTTGAAAGGTTAGCTGTTTCACAATTAACAAGTCTATTTACATTATTTCTCATTTCCTTCATTATCCTTATATTCTCAAGTTCTAATAATGAAGTATGAGCTCCTAGTATATTAAGCAAATCTACAATTTGTTCTCCTTCTTTTATATAAATTATAAAGCTACTTTTTCTTTGAATAACCTTAGAATTCAAGCTAAACGTATTTATAAGATCTCGTAAATCCATTGCATATTCTTCACTATGAGTTACAAATTCTAAATGATATGTTCTCTCTGGATTACTTATACTCCCACCACCAATAAATGCTCCTCTTACATATGCTCTTCTTTCAGCTTCTTCTTTAATCATATCAGTATTTATTCTATAATCTAGATTCATTATGCCATCAATTTCTTTCAGTATTCCTGTTTTACTTAATAAATCTCTAACACCCATTTCTTCTGAAATTACTACCAGATAAATGTTATTCTTCTTTAAAGAATTACTTTTCTTAACCATTAATTTTGAATGAATATTGAAATGCTCTTTTAAAATAGTAAATATTAATCTTGCGCTTGCAGGATTTTCTGTGGTCATCTTAAAGCTTAAACCACTTCCACTAAAAGCTATTGTACCACTAACCTTCATTATAGCTGATATTTCTGCTAATGCCTCTTCCTTAGAAATATCCACATATCTGCATATCTCGCCTTTAACTTTAGATGAAAATGACATTTTATTTCCCCTTATCTATAAATTTATTTAAATTTCATATCTTTAATCTTTTTTCATTATTTTTTTTGTAATGACTTAATTTTTTCGTCTCTTACTCTCTTTTTAATACGTTGAGATAAATACATGTATTCTATAATCTTCTTTTTATCATATAAAAGTTTCTTTTCCATTATTGTATCAACTAAAACTTGTGCCAATTTATCTGCATCATGTTTTATAAGACCATTTTTTATTTTAACTAAGTTATCTCCAACTATTTCAATACCTAGACTATCAATACTTTCTTCATCTAGATTAACTAGTTCTGCATCTTCTAAGTGATATTTTTCTTTTAAATCATCTGGTATCTCTCCTGTATTTGCAATAACATAATTAACTATCTCTTTACCACCATATTTTAGTAATACTTTTAAATGATCTGACACTTTAAACCCTGTTGTTTCTCCTGGCTGAGTCATTATATTTGAAATATAAATTTTAAGTGCACTGCTTTTTCTTATTTCTTTTGCTATATCTTTTACTAATAAATTTGGTGTTATACTAGTATAAAGACTACCTGGTCCCATTACTATTGCATCAGCTTCTTTTAGTGCCTCTATTGCTTCCTTTAATGCCTTTGCATCTTCTGGGATAATTTTTAAATTTTCAATCTTAGAATTTTGTTTTATTACCTCTTCTGGAATTTGAGATTCTCCTCGAATAACACTTCCATTTTCAAGTGTTGCCTCTAATGCCATATTATCTAATGTTACTGGTACAACTTTTCCAGTAACAGCTAATACTGAACTCATTTTTTGAACCGCTTCTTCAAAATTATCTGATATTCCATCCATAGCTGCTAAAAATAAATTCCCAAAACTTTGATTCTTTAATCTACCATCTGTAAATCTATATTGAAGTAAATTTTCCATTATAGGTTCAGTATCTGCTAATGCTAAAATGCAGTTTCTTATATCTCCTGGAGCTAACATTCCTAAGTCTTCTCTTAAGTCTCCAGATCCACCACCATCATCAGCAACTGTTACTATCGCTGTAATATTTGAAGTATAATACTTTAATCCTCTAAGCATTGTTGAAAGACCTGTACCTCCACCAATTACTACAATTTTAGGTCCTTTTACAAGTAACCTTTTCTCCTCAATGAAGCTTTCGATCTTTTTACTATCAAATGATACTTTAATATATCCTCTATTTACCAATGCAATTATAGATTTCATGCTTTCTGTAATTGATATATATAAAACAAATAACCCTGTAATATTTAAAAATATATAAAATATTTTATAGTACAAATCATAAACCCTATGTGTTACAAGCTCTGTAAATCCAAAAGCTATTAATAATATACCGAATACTCCAAATACTAGCCATCGCTTAACTTTTATTCCTGGTTTGATCCAATCATGAATCTTCATAGCTTCTTTTCTCCTCTATGAAGATCTTCTCCTACATCTCTATGTTCTATCTTAGCTTTATAATTATCTTTATTTAATCTAGTATATACTTCATTAGCAATTGCTACTGAGCGATGTCTTCCACCTGTACACCCTATTGAAATTATAAGTTGCCTTTTTCCTTCTTTAATATAATTTGGGATTAAATATTTTAACATATCTTGTAACTTATCTATGAAAGTACTAGTTTCTTCTTGTTTTAAAACATAATCTTTTACAGCTTTGTCATTTCCAGAGTATTGTTTTAATTCTGGAATATAGAATGGATTTGGTATGAATCTAACATCAAATACTAAATCTGAATCTACTGGTATTCCATATTTAAATCCAAAGCTTAATACTGTAATTGATAATTGCTTTTCAACACAAAGGTTATCTCCATAATTTTCATTTATATTTTCTCTTAAATCTCTTATTGCATATTTTGATGTATCAATTATTATATCTGCTCTATCTTTAACTTCTCTTAATCTACTTCTTTCTTGAATGATTCCATTTAAAACTCTACCATCTGGTGATAATGGATGACTTCTTCTAGATTCCTTAAACCTTTTAATAAGAACCTCATCTGTTGCATCTAAAAATAAAATTTCATATTTAAATTCATTTTCTTTTAAATAGTTTAATGTTTCAAATAAGTCATCAAAGAATACTCCTCCTCTTATATCAATAACCAATGCTACTTTTTCTATATGTCCTACACTTTGAGAACACAACTCTGCAAATTTAGAAATTAACTTAGGTGGAAGATTATCCACACAAAAATATCCCAAATCTTCCAAACTCCTAGTAGCTTGTGTTTTTCCTGCTCCTGATAATCCTGTTACTATAACAAATCTCATACTACAAAGCCTCCTTATTTAGTCAAATACGCTTAGGCACACGAAACAAAATATACGACGCATACTGGTCTATTATTTTTTTAATGTGCCTAAATTCCTGACAATTATATTTTTAATTTAATTATTATAAATTCTATGAAAATTGAACTTTATGCACAATTAAGTAATTAAAATTTAATATTGAATTTCTTTATAATTAATGCCTTCTTAATCTCATCATTAAATGAAATATCTTTTTTAAATTATACCATATTAATGTTACATTTAAATTTTAAAAACAAAAAACTCAAAAGTTTAAGCTTTTGAGTTTTTCATATTTATAAGGCATTATTTTTTTTATAAGACATATTCAAAAAAATAGCAAATCAGTATGCTAGTCTATTTTGTGTCATATGCCTAAATACCTAAATTAATCTTCTCCTAAAATTCTTACTTCTGGATGCAATTCTACTCCAAATTGTTTTTTTACTTCCTCTTGAACATGCTTTATTACTGCTAAAATATCCTTTGCACTTGCATTACCTTTGTTAATAACAAAACCTGAATGCTTTTCTGAAACAGCAGCTCCTCCAATAGTAAATCCTTTTAATCCAGCATCTTGAATTAACTTTCCTGCAAAATACCCTTCTGGTCTTTTAAAAGTACTACCTGCTGAAGGAAATTCTAACGGTTGTCTTTCTTCTCTTCTTTTAGTTAATTCAAAAACTCTGTTTTTAACTTTTTCCTTTTCTCCATCTTGAAGGCAAAAAGTAGCACTTATTACTACATATCCTTTTTGCATCACTAAAGAAGTTCTATATCCTAGTTGTAATTCATCCTTTGTTAAAACAATAATATTTCCATTATCATCAATAACTTCTGCTTCTTGAATCACATAAGATATTTCTCCATCATAAGCACCTGCATTCATAAACACTGCACCGCCTACGCTTCCTGGAATACCACATGCAAATTCAAATCCTGTTAATGATGCACCTAAAGCTTCTTCTGAAAGATCTTTAAGCAATGCTCCACATTGTGCTTTAATAATGTTTTGCTTTCTTTCTATAATATTAAGTTCACATAATTTTATAACAACGCCTCTAATTCCTGAATCTTTAACTAAAATATTTGATCCATTCCCTATAACATAGAAAGGGATATTATTAGATTTACATATTTTTATACTTTCTGCTATTTGTTGCTTAGTATTTGGAGTCAAAAGTATATCTACTGGTCCTCCAACCTTAAAATGTGTATGTTCACTCATTTTTGCACTTAGCTGTATTTGTGTATCTTGGTATAAATTACCAAACAAGCTCTTATAGTTTTCATATTGACTCATGCTAAAACTCCTCAAATACTGATATTAATTTAGTCATTGATTTTCCAAATGACTTATTTAAATAGTATAAATTACTTAGTTGTTTAAAACAAGTAATTATTTTATTCCGTATTATTATAGCATAATTTATGTGTTTTGTTCATGTTTTTTAAAATAAGCTAAAATACTATTTGCAGTCTTATTATCTATTGATTCTGTATCTAAAAGTTCTGTAAACGTCGCTTTTTTTATATTTTCAATACTACCAAACTTGATTAATAATGACCTTCTTCTTTTTTGACCAACATTCGGTATATCTTCTAATATAGAATGTAAAGTTTTTTTATCTCTTAAGGTTCTATGATATGTTATTGCAAATCTGTGAACTTCATCTTGAATTCTTCTTATTAATTGCATAAGATTAGAACTTCTATTAATAATAATTTCTTCATTATTATATATTATACCCCTTGTTGCATGATAATTATCCTTCACCAATCCACATACTGGTATCTGTATATCTAGTTTATTTAACACATCCTTAGCTATATTAACCTGCCCTTTTCCACCATCCATCATAATTAAATCTGGAAAATTCGAAAACTTCCCATTAGAAAATTTAAGATTTCTATCCTGTATTTGTTTTATCTCATCTAATCCATGAAGAAATCTTCGTTCTAATATTTCTCTCATGCTATCATATTCGTTTCCATTTTTTACTGATTTTATACTAAATCGCCTATAATCATTATTTTTTGCCTTACCATCTTCAAATACAATCATTGATCCAACTGAATCAACTCCTTGTATATTAGAGATATCATATGCTTCTATTCTAATAGGCATTTCATGAAGTTCTAAAAGTTCTTTTATTTCTTCTAGGCAAAATCTATTTATTTCTTTATCTCTTAGTATTTTATCTTTAAATTGTTCTAAGGTAACTTTTGCATTACTTTTAACTAGTTCTAACATATCTTTTTTATTACCTTTGACTGGAACTTTAACCGAAACCCTTGATCCCCTTTTTATCATTAAAAATTCTTCTAATACTTCAGAATCTTCTGTTTGTGGGAGGTAAATATTTTTAGGAACTTTTGGAGTTCCGCCATAAAATGAAATCATAAACTGTGATAAGATACTTGAATCTTCTTGATATGTACTATTCTCAATTATAAAGTGTTCTCTTCCAGTTACTTTTCCATCTCTTAGAAAAAATACTTGAACACAGCAATCTTTTTCATCTTTATATAAATTTATAAAATCTTCATCACCTTCTTGAGATTTAAAGATTTTTTGTTTTTCAACTATATTATCTATAGCCATTATTTTATCTCTTAATAAAGCTGCTTTTTCAAACTCTAAATTACTTGAAACTGTTTCCATTTCACTTTTTAATTTACTAACAATACTTCTATCTTTCCCACTTAAAAGATCCATAACTTCATTTATCATATTTCTGTATTCATTCATAGAAATATGTCCAGCACAAGGTGCATTACATCTTTTAATGTGATAATTTAAGCAAGGTCTTGTTGGTTCTCCGCAATCAACTATAGATTTTTTGCAGGTTCTTATAGGAAATATTTTTTTTATTAAATTTATTGTTTCATGCACAGCACCTACATTTGTATATGGTCCAAAATATTTATTACCATCTTTAGCATATTTTCTAGTTATAAAAACTTTAGGAAAATCTTCATTTACTGTTATTTTTATAAATGGATAAAATTTATCATCTTTTAAAAGAATATTATATCTTGGACTATACTTCTTAATTAAGTTACATTCTAAAATCAAAGCTTCCATTTCAGAATCTGTAACTATGTATTCAAATTCTGAAATGTTTTTAACCATAGCTCTAACTTTTTCAGAATGATTTTTTGAGCTTTGAAAGTATTGTCTAACCCTATTTTTTAACACCTTAGCTTTACCTACATATATAACTTCACCAAGGGCGTTTTTCATTAAATACACCCCCGGCTTTTCTGGCAAAATTTTTAATTGGTTTTTAAAATCAAAAATTTTATTCACCTCCAAACCCTCTATTTAGACAAAGAAGTTTGAATTACTCTACCTGCTACTTGAGCTGCTGCAACAGCTCCATAGCCTCCATTTTCCACTATAACTGCTACTGCTACTTGTGGATTATTTTGAGGAGCAAATCCTATAAACCATGAATGTGGGGTAGCATCCTGACCATTAGCAAGCTTATAATCTGCTGTACCTGTTTTTCCACAAGTATCAGTTCCTTGGAAAAATCCCCATGAACTATTAAGCTTAGAATCAACTAAGTTTTTCATATAGTCTTTTATTGTTGCTGCATCACTTGAAGGCATAACTTGCTTTATAGTCTTTGTACCTATTGTTTTAACAGTTTTACCATCTTTATCAATTACTTTGTTAACAAGTTTTGGCTCCATCATTACTCCATTATTTGCAATTGTACTAGTTACTAATGCCATTTGCATTGGTGTAGCTAAAATACTACTTTGACCAATTCCTGTTTGTGCTATACTACCAACTTCCCCACTCTTAAGCGTAGGAAATTGACTTTTTTGTATTGTAAATCCATTAGCTTCTATTGTATTATTAAAACCAAACTTTTCTGCTGTTTGTTTTAATTTATCATTTCCAAGTTCCATAGCTAATCCACCAAAAACAACATTACTAGAAACTTTAAATGCGTCTTTTAAATTTAATGATCCATAAGCTGCTCCACCAGAGTTGCTTAAAGATTGTTTAGCATTAAATACAAGTTTACCATCATCTTGAAATGTTCTAGTTGTAATTCCTGATATATTTTCTAAAGAACTTGTAAGAGTAACAGTCTTAAATGTTGACCCTGGTGGATATAATCCCGCTGTTGCCCTGTTTATTAACGGAGTATTATCTGCACTTCCAGAATTAGCTGCTTTCATAGCAGCTTCTAAATCATTAGGATTATATGTTGGTTTAGATACCATTGCTAATACTTCTCCAGTTTGAGGGTTTAATACAACTACTGCACCTTTATTATTACCAAGAGCATCATATGCTGTCTTTTGAATCTTTGCATCTAATGTAGTTATTATACTATTTCCAACCTTGTTTTCCTCTTGTTTCCTATTATCAAACATATCTTTAAATTTATCAAAACTAAAGTCTTTAATTAAGCTTAATAAATCATTGCTACTAGAACTGTTGGTTGTTAATTCTTTAGCATATGTAGCTTCAAGACCAGCATTTTTATATACTGGATCTACATATCCTAAAACATGAGTATATAAATCTCCATAAACATACTCTCTTTTTTGTGTAAGAGCATCTTTCCTTTCACTCTTAGTTAAAGCATTTTGATTTCTATCATATATAGTTCCTCTTAATACTTTATTTTGTTCAGCCCATAATCTCTTATTTCCTTGTTGCTCTGCAATGCCTGGTGCTTTAAACACTTGGAAATAAGCAATATACGATATAAGAGCTACAAAACAAAATAGGAAAACTATCATTACCTTTTTTACACTATCTGAAATATCCTTCATTGCTTAGTCCTCCTCTGATATCTTTTGAAGTATTGCAAGTGAAAAGAACATAGTTATAACTGATGAACCTCCATAACTAATTAGAGGTAAAGTAATACCTGTTAATGGTATTACTGCAAATACTCCACCAATGATTACGAGAACTTGACAAGCTATCATAGCACTAAACCCTACTGTATTTAATTGAGAAAATCTATCTTTAATAATAAATGCTGATCTCATTCCTCTATAAAACATTAAGAAGTATATAATCATAACTCCAAGTCCAATGATTATTCCAAGTTCCTCACAAATTACTGAAAATATAAAATCCGAAGTATTAACTGGAACAAAACCTGGATATCCCTTTCCTAATCCACTTCCAAAAAGACCTCCAGATGAAATAGCATACATTCCTTCTACTATTTGATAACCTTGACCAGTTGTATCACTCCAAGGATCTCTCCAAATTTGTACTCTTTCTCTTACATGGCCAAATAACTTATAAGCAATAAAAGCACCTGCTAAAAATAAAACTAAACTTATTATTACATATTTCTTTTTTCCTGTTCCAACATAAAGCATTGTAACTGCTATTCCAAAAAATATTAAAGCTGATCCTAAATCTTTTTGAAGAACCATACATCCTATTGAAAACATAACTACCAAAGCAGGTTCCCAAAGTTGTTTGAAATCCTCTATAACATTATTTTTATCTTCATAATTTTGAAGCGCTGTGGCAAGATACAATACCAATGCTATCTTTCCAAATTCTGATGGTTGAAACCCTGTTCCACCAATAAGTATCCAGTTGGTAGATCCATTTACTTTTGAACCAAATGCTAAAGCCAATGGCATTAAAACTAGAGTTGCGCCCATAAATATCCACTTATATTTACCAAACTCACGGATATCTGGTATAGATAAAATAATAACCATATAAATTATAATACCTGCTGTTACCCAAATTAATTGTTTAACTGCAACACTAGTGTCTAATCTATATAATACAGCTATACCTATAACTGCCAATATACACGAAAATATAAATAAAAATCTATCCCCATTAGGATAAAATTTTTTCATTAAAACTTTAGCTACAGTAATTAAAATACATATCATTAATCCCATATATATTGCACCTTTATCTATAGGATCTTTTAATATAGCTAAATTAACAAAAAGTGCCATACATAATAAATAAGTTAATAACATTAACTTACTATCACCATTTTTTGTCCTCATGATTTCACCTCATCTGCCAATATCTTTAGCTTAAAACTTTAAAGATAGAAGTTCCTATTCTTATTTCATCCTTATTAGATAACTTAAGTCTACCCCTTATCCTAGTTCCATTAACATAAGTTCCATTTGTACTATTTAAATCTTCTATTACCAAGCCAGCATTTCTTACAGCAACCTTAGCATGATTTCCTGAAACATGTTGGTCAGATAGTATAATTGAATTATCTTCTTTCCTACCAATAGTAATGTCTGTCCTAACGGGAATAACAGAACCTTCTTTCAAATCAGTGTTCTTACCTGATTCGAATATTTCTAAACCAAAATTTCCTCTTGAAGGCGCAGGTCTTTTTCTTCTGCCTCCACTTTTAATATCTTTATACATTATCCTTAAAGCGTAATAAATTATAACATATAAAACTACAATAAATATTATTCCAAATATTCCCGCAGATATTTTTGAAAAATCCATAACTTCACCTCAATATATATTTCCTATATCATAATAATGATTATACAACAAAAAGAGTAATTATGACATTATAAAACTATTACTTTATTATAACAAACACTTTTTAACTTCATAATATTCACCAATTGCTAAATTATTTATTTTCTCATTTAGGCATATTCAAAAAGATAACAAGTCAGTATGCCTTATTATAATAAATTCTTTAAGTATTGACCTGTATAAGATTCATCAACTTTACAAATTTCTTCAGGAGTTCCTGTTTTAATAATAGTTCCTCCTTTATCTCCACCTTCTGGTCCTAAATCTATTAAATAATCTGCACATTTTATCATATCTAAATTATGTTCAATTACAACTACAGTGTTACCGGCATCAACTAACCTTTGTAATATTTGAATAAGCCTATTAACATCATCCACATGAAGTCCTGTTGTAGGTTCATCTAAAATATATAAAGTTTTTCCTGTGCTTCTTTTGGAAAGTTCAGTAGCTAATTTTATTCTTTGCGCTTCTCCTCCAGATAATTGAGTAGAAGGTTGACCTAATCTGATATATCCTAATCCTACATCATTTAATGTTGTTAACTTATTTTTAATTCTTGGTATATTTTCAAAAAATGTTAATGCTTCTTCTACGGTCATATTTAAGATGTTATCTATATTCTTTCCTTTGTATTTAACTTCTAGTGTTTCTCTATTATATCTTTTTCCTTTGCACACTTCACATGGTACATAGACATCAGATAAAAATTGCATTTCTATTTTTATTATTCCATCTCCAGAACAAGCTTCACATCTTCCACCTTTAACATTAAAGCTGAATCTTCCTTGTTTATATCCTCTCATTTTAGCCTCAGAAGTTTGAGAAAATAATTCTCTTATTATGTCAAATGTTCCTGTATAAGTAGCTGGATTAGAACGTGGTGTCCTACCTATTGGACTTTGATCAATATCAATTATCTTATCTATATTTTCATACCCTTTTATCTCTTTGTATTTTCCCACAGGATTTTTACTTTTATTTATTATCTTATTTAACCCCTTATAAATTATCTCATTTACTAATGTACTTTTTCCAGAGCCTGATACCCCTGTAACTATTGTTAATGTTTCTAGTGGAACTGATATATTAATGTTTTTTAAATTATTCTCTTTTGCTCCTAAAACAGTTATTTGTTTTCCATTACCTTTTCTTCTTTCTTTAGGTTTTTCAACAAACTTCTTTCCTGTTAAATATTGACCTGTAATTGACTCCTCGCAAGCTTTAATATCTTCAAGTGAACCAATTGCTACAACTTCTCCACCATGTTCTCCTGCTCTAGGTCCAATGTCAACAATACAATCAGCTTCTTTAATCGTATCTTCATCATGTTCCACTACAATAACTGTATTTCCTACATCTCTTAAATTTTTTAATGTTTTTATCAATCTATCATTATCCCTTTGATGAAGTCCTATACTAGGTTCATCTAAAATATATAAAACTCCCATTAATGAAGATCCTATTTGAGTTGCCAACCTAATTCTTTGAGATTCTCCACCAGACAAAGTTCCTGAATTTCTTGATAGATTTAAATAATTTAATCCTACATCAAGCAAAAATTGTAATCTATTTCTAATTTCTTTTATAATTTGTTCACTAATTATTTTATTCTTTTCTGAAAATTCTATGCCATTTAAAAATTCTAATTCTTCATTTATTGGCATTGTAGCAAATTCATATATGTTTTTGCTTCCAACTTTAACAGCTAAAGCTTCTTTTCTCAATCTTGCTCCCTTACATTTAGGACAGAAATTATCACTCATGTACTGTTCTACTTCACCTTTTATGTAATCAGAATTGGTTTCTTTATATCTTCTTTTTAATGCATTTATTTCTCCTTCAAAAGCATAATTATAAGTTGCTTTTACACCTTCTTTTGTATATGTTACCTTAAGCTTCTTACCATTAGTACCATACAATATTAAATCCAATTCTTCTTTAGTTAAATCTTTTATTGGAGTATTTAAATTTAAACCATATTCTTTTTCTATTGCTTTTAGAATTGCATATGTCCATGATTCTTCTTTTAATCTTCCAGCACCCCAACTAGCTACTGCACCCTCCATAATGCTTAAATCATTATTAGGAACAACTAGTTTCTCATCAATCTCAAATAATTTACCTAGTCCATCACAATAATCACATTTACCAAATGGTGAATTAAATGAAAACAACCTAGGTGCAAGTTCGTCTAAGCTTATTCCACAATCCGGGCAAGAAAAATTTTGACTGAATAACGTATCCTCTCCCCCGATAATGTTGGCTATTATCAAACCTTCACTAAGCTTTAATCCTGCTTCTATTGAATCCGTAAGTCTTCCTTCAATATCTTCTTTTATAATAATTCTATCTATAACAGCCTCTATATTATGCTTTTGAGTTTTTTCTAACTTAACCTCTTCTTCCGTTAAATCATAAATTTCTCCATCAATTCTAGCTCTAATAAAGCCATTCTTTTTTATATTTTCTAATATCTTTTCATGAGTTCCTTTTCTTCCTCGAACTACAGGTGCTAATATTTGAATTTTAGTTTTATCCCCATAAGCAATTATTTTATCCACTATTTGATCCACAGACTGTTGAGCAATTTTCTTACCACATTTAGGACAATGAGGTATTCCAACCCTAGCATATAATAATCTTAAATAATCATATATTTCTGTTATAGTTCCAACTGTTGACCTTGGGTTTTTGCTTGTTGTCTTTTGATCAATTGATATTGCAGGTGACAATCCTTCTATGTACTCTACATCAGGCTTATCCATTTGTCCTAAAAACTGTCTTGCATAAGAAGATAATGATTCTACATATCTCCTTTGTCCTTCTGCATATAAAGTATCAAAAGCTAAAGAAGATTTTCCAGATCCTGACAATCCAGTAAATACAATTAATTTATCTCTAGGTATTTCTAAACTTATATTCTTTAAATTATTAACTTTTGCACCCTTAATTATTATTTTGTCATTCATAATACCCCTCTTTTCTAAATGCTTACTTTTATTTAGTCATATTCAAAAACATAATAAGTCATTATGCCTTATTACTTTTTAAGTTTTAAATTTTCTATAATATCTCTTAATTCTGCAGCTCTCTCAAATTGTAGATTCTTTGCTGCTAACATCATTTCTTCTGTATAATCCTTTATTAGTTTATCTTTTTCTTTCTTAGTAATCTTTTTATTTTTTCCAATTTTATATTCTTCTACTTCTTCTGCCACCTTAGTCGCTTGAATAACATCTCTTATTGCTTTAGTTATAGTTGTTGGAGTTATACCATGTTCTTCGTTATACTGCATTTGTATGTTTCTTCTTCTTTCAGTCTCACTTATTGCTTTATTCATTGACTTAGTAATATTATCTGCATACATTATAACTTTACTCTCTGAATTTCTTGCGGCTCTTCCTATTGTTTGAATTAATGATGTTTCTGACCTTAAAAATCCTTCTTTATCCGCATCTAAAATTGCAACTAAAGCAACTTCTGGTATATCCAAACCTTCTCTTAAAAGATTTATTCCAACTAAAACATCATACTCTCCTAGTCTTAAATCTCTAATAATATTCATTCTTTCAATTGTATCAATGTCTGAATGCATGTATGTAGCTTTAATGCCTAATTCAAGTAAATACTTAGTTAAATCCTCTGACATTCTCTTTGTTAAAGTTGTTATTAATACTCTAAATCCTTTTTCTGAAGTTTTTTTAATCTGTTCATATAAATCATCTATTTGCCCTTTAACAGGCTTAATTATAATTTCAGGATCTAAAAGTCCTGTTGGTCTTATAACCTGTTCAGCAATTTCTTTTGAATTATCTATTTCATAAGCAGCTGGTGTTGCGCTTACAAAAACAACTTGCTTAATTTTCTTCTCGAACTCTTCGAATTTTAAAGGCCTATTATCATAAGCACATGGAAGTCTAAAACCATAATCTACTAAAGTATTTTTCCTTGATCTATCACCAGCATACATTGCTCTAACTTGTGGTAATGTAACATGGCTTTCATCTATGAACATCAATAAATCTTCTGGAAAATAATCTAATAAGGTTTTAGGCGGAGTTCCTGGATCTCTTCCATCTAATATTCTTGAATAATTTTCTATTCCACTACAATATCCCATTTCCTTTATCATTTCTATATCAAAATTAGTTCTTTGTCTAAGCCTTTGTGCTTCTAAAAGCTTATCTTGAGAATTAAGTTCTCTTAATCTATCTTCTAACTCATCTTCTATTTGCACCATAGATTTTTCTACTGTTTCTCTTGATGTTGCAAAGTGAGATGCAGGAAATATAGAAACATGATTTCTTTCTGCAAGTATAGTTCCAGTTAATACATCAAACTCCCTTATTCTATCAATTTCATCTCCAAAAAACTCGATTCTAATTCCCTTACTTGATGTTGAAGATGGAATAATATCTAATAAATCTCCCCTTACTCTAAAAGTTCCTCTAGAAAAATCTATATCATTTCTCTCATATTGAATCTCTATAAGCCTTTTAATAATTTCATCTCGTTCTTTTTCCATACCTTTTCTTAAGCTTATTGTTAATTTTCTATATTCATCTGGATTACCAAGCCCATATATACAGGAGACAGATGCCACAATAATTACATCTCTTCTCTCAAAAAGAGCTGAAGTAGCTGAATGCCTTAATTTATCTATTTCATCATTTATAGAAGCATCTTTCTCAATAAACGTATCTGTTTGAGGTACATATGCTTCAGGTTGATAATAATCATAATAAGATACAAAATATTCAACTATATTATCAGGAAAAAACTCCTTAAATTCTGAACATAATTGAGCAGCTAATGTTTTATTATGAGCTAAAATTATTGTAGGCCTTTGAAGCTTTTCTATTATATTTGCCATAGTAAATGTTTTTCCTGAACCAGTTACTCCTAGTAATGTTTGAGCTCTATTATTCTTTTCTATAGATTTGACCAATTTATTAATTGCTTCTGGTTGATCTCCCGTAGGTTTAAATTCTGAATGTATTTTAAATTCTCCCATATATAACACCTCAATATCTTTTACGAACAAGTATTCGTATATACTGTATTTATATTTTACTTTTCATTATAAATTAAGTCAATAATACATTAAAAATAAAATAGTAAGACAAAAACTCATATTGTATTTTATGTAAAGTAAAGAATTATATTTATTTGTTGTTTATGATAATTTTAAAACAAAGCGTAATTTTAAAATAGCACCTTAAACTAAAAAAGATAGAATGTAAAATTCTATCCCTTTTTATAGTAAGGCACATTCAAAAAAATAATAGACCAGTATGCATGTCTATTTTGCGTCATACTGGTCTATTATTTTCTTTCATGTGCCTAAAATATTTTTGTCTCAAAATATATTCTATAAGTTCTTTTTATTATGATTTGTTTCATTGGTTTCTTCTTCATCTGAACTTTTCAACTTATTTAGTACCTCAGAAAATTTATTATCTTTAATCATAACCTTATCTTTTTCTTCAACCATTCTAGGTACTAAAATCATTCCCAATCTCTTCCCTTTATTAGTTTTTACTTTTAATTCCTTTATTATTCCTGTTGAATCTTCAATTTTCAAATTTGCATTATACAAACTCTCTTTTAAAATCACATACATCTCAGCTTCTGAGTTAATAATTTTATCATTTATTGAAATAACTTTATTTCCTGCTCTTAATCCTAAATCATATGCTATTGATTTAGGAACCACTTCTAATATTACTAATCCATCTTCATCACTAACGAATTTCGGTTGCAATTTATCTTCCTTATCTCTTTGAATTTTAATCATCATTTCATGGCCAAATGGTGCAAATGCTATTACTAATACTTCTGCAAAAATACCAAACTTAGCTATTTGAGAAATTAAAGTTAAAATAATTCCATAACACAAAATATATTTTCCTGAAGATAAAGCTTTTTCTCTTTTTCCTTTAGTAAACGTAACTGTCGAATATCCTATTACTGCATAAAGTGGCATTATAGATATTGATGCTAACGCTAAGATATTGATTCCTGATGAACCTTTAATAAAAGGCCATCCGTTAGGAGTTTGTATAGATGTAGTTATGTAATTAATTGCTTCATTATTCGTTAATACCGATATTAATATAGCTACTGATAAAACCCAATATCTATTAAGTGCAAATCCACCTAATATTTTTCCACCTTTATTGGTAAAAACGGGAATAGCTCCTCTATCCCCATCTATCATAACTAAAATTCCTTCAACAATATGTAATACACCTATAAATGTCATAAGATATAGTATATCTATATTAAAAATCATATTTTCTTTTATTTCTGGTATAAAACCACTTAATAAAGTAGTACAGATACTTATAGCTCCCAATATAGCTCCTGAATAAGAAAAACATATAAATCTTGGTTTTACAAACATTAGTATTATTGAAATACCAAATAAATATATTATTCCTGAATTTTGACCAAACATTATTCCTAAACTACTAAGTATTACACTTACTATAGTACCTGCCAAAATACCTAAAACTATTTGTGATAATGTAAGTTCTAGGGTTGAGTTAACACTTTCCCCTAGAATCATTCTTTGCATCATTACTAATTTTCTATTTTTCACATATAGAATTATACCTAAAAGAATTAATGTAAACATTAAAGCTGGCTCAACTATCGCACCTGATACAGCTCTTAACGTATATAATAGTAACTCCATTATTAATCCCCCTGGTTCATCTCTTCTTTTATGATTTCTAAAGCCTTATTAAACTGCGGATCTTTATCTTTACTATACACTTCTTGAGTTAATTCTTTTGGTATTTTTACTTCATAATCTGGTAATATTCCTTTTTTATGAATATTTTCTCCGTTTGGTGTATAGTATTTTGAAATAGTTACTTTAAGTCCTCCTATACCATTATTAAATTTAATTGGTTGTTGAACTATTCCTTTTCCAAATGTAGTAGTACCTACAATAGTTGCTACTTTATAATCCCTTAATGCTCCTGTAACAACTTCTGAAGCACTAGCACTTCCTCCATCTACAAGTAATACTAACGGAAGTCCTTGCGCAATACCTCCAATTGATGGTGACTCAGCTTTATTATCATATTTATCTATAGTATAAGTTATTGTCTTTCCTTCTGGTATAAATTGAGATGCCACTCCAACTGCTTCTGAAAGTAACCCTCCTGGATTTCCTCTTAAATCTAAAATTAGTTTCTTCATTCCAGAATTCTTTAATTCATTAATTTTGTTTTGAAAATCCTTTGTAACATTTTCATCCATAAAAGAAGTTAATTGAATATATCCAATTGAAGAATCTATCATTTCTCCTTTTACAGATTGAACCTTTATTACATCTCTCATAATACTAACATCAAAAGGAGAACCTCCATTTCGTACAATACTTAATTTAACTTCTGCCTTTTCTTTTCCACTAATCATTGATATTGCTTTGTCAAGCTCATCTCCACCCAATTCAACATCATTAACCTTTTGAATGACATCACCTGCTTGTAATCCCGCTGCTACTGCTGGTGATCCTTCAATTGGAGAAATGATTGTTATTTTATCATCCTTCACTCCTACTTGAACTCCTATGCCCATAAAACTTCCAGTAGTTTGTTCCATAAACTTATCGAATTCATCCTTATTCATAAAAACAGTATATGGATCTTTTAATGAAGAAGTCATTCCTTTTATTGCACCCTCTAATAAAACATTATCATCAATTTCCCCATCAAATTTAGATATTAACGTATCTCTAACTTGAAACAAAGCTGTATACTTATCTATATCCTTAATTTGTTTTAACTCATCAGAAATTTTTGCTGATGTATTTATTAGTAATATTCCCTTAGTAGCTAAATAATTTCCTATGAATAAAAATCCACTACTAGTAATTAGGAATGTAACAATTATTGCAATTATTAAAAAAGACTTACTTATCTTAAATGGCTGATTACTTTTTAATTTACCTTTTCTAAAATATTTCACTTATAAAGACTTCCTTTCATAAACTCTGTTATAAGTTATTTTTATTCTTATTAACAGAAATTATACTACTAAGAATTTTCTTAATGCAGATGCACTAGCAACTCCTCCGACTAAAATTCCACCTACTATAAACTCCCACAACATCACTTGCAAAATATATGTTGGAGGTACAAGTGTTACAAACATCATCATTGAAGCAATCCAACCAAAAACTCCTTTATAAGCAAAGAATAATGCAATACATGATAACGTTGAACCTAACACACCTATTACCATACCTTCTATAATAAATGGCCATCTAATAAACCAATCTGTAGCTCCTACAAACTTCATTATTCCTACTTCTCTTCTTCTTGAATAAACCGTTATCTTTGTTGTGTTCATTATTAAGAAAACAGAAACTCCAACTAATACTACAAATAATGCAATACCTACCATATTTACACCTTTAACAAACTTTACAATACCATCAACTATTTTTTGTTGCTCGTCTATTTTTTGAACTCCATTAAAACCATCTAATGCTGAGCTTACATTACTTGCATATCCTGGATTTTCTAATTTAACAGTAAAAGAAGCTGGGAATGGATTATGTTCTAATGTATATCCTTTTAATAATCCTTCATTTTCATTTGTTGTCGCTTGTACAGCTTTATATGCATCTTCTTTTGATTGATAAGTTACTTCTTTAACTCCTTCAACTTCTCTTAACTTTATTTCAACTTCTCTTTGATCAATAAGTTTTATATCATCTTGAAGGAACACCTTAAGGTCTACCTTATCTTGTACACTACTAATTGCTTGATTAATATTATTTGCAAGTAATATAAATACACCTAGAACAAAAAAAGTTATAAGTACTGTAAGTATTGAAGCAAAGCTAATAGTTCTATTTCTTTTTAAACTTTTAAAAGCATCTTTTATAAAATATGTAATTGTATTAATTTTCATCTTCGTACCTACCTCTCTTTTCGTCTCTTATTATTTCTCCTCTATCTATAGCTATAACTCTCTTCTTCATGTAGTCAACAATTTCTTTTGCATGAGTTGCCATTAAAACAGTAGTCCCAGATTTATTTATATCATCTAGCAATCCCATTATTTCTCTTGCTGTTTCTGGATCTAAGTTACCTGTAGGTTCATCAGCAATTAAAACTGATGGGTTGTTTACTAATGCCCTTGCTAAAGAAACTCTTTGTTGTTCTCCACCTGACAATTCATTAGGAAACATTTTGTATTTATGAGATAAACCAACTAGAGATAGTACCATCGGAACTCTTCTTCTAATATCTCTTTGAGATGCTTCTACTACTCTCATGGCAAAAGCAACATTTTCATAAACATTTAAATTTGATATTAATCTAAAGTCTTGAAATACCATTCCTATTTTTCTTCTATAGTAAGGAATTTGCTTTCTAGTGACTGTTGATAGTTCTTTTCCTCCAATTACCAGTTTCCCGTTTGTAGGTTCTATCTCTTTTAGAATCATCTTGATAAAAGTAGATTTACCTGATCCACTTGGCCCTACTAAAAAAACAAATTCTCCCGTTTCTATTTCAACATTAATATCACTTAAGGCTTTTACATTATTATCATAAATTTTAGATATACTTTTAAATTCAATCATAATTAACTCTCCTTTATTTTTAAGTAAAATTATACAAATTGTTTGTAAAACTTACAAAAACATTATATCATAAGAAGAGTTTTTAATGTTATACAAATTTATTAATTGTATAAACTTAGCCATATAAAAGAAAATAACAAGTCAAAGATGTAATGTATATTTTGCGTAAGGCAAGTAGGTATGTTTGCCTAATAGCTTATCTATTAGGCGAACATGCCAACGTAGTATAACATAAAGTGACACTTTTTCAGGTGGAATTTTATATTCCAGATGAATTTAGTTGAACTTATCTTAAGACAAAGTAGACTAACATACTTACTTGTTATTTTTTGAAATATGCCTTATTCAATGTCTTTAAAGCCTTCTCCTAAAACTTCATGTACTTCTCCAACTGTTATGAAGGCCTTAGGATCTATAGACTTTATAAACTTCTTCAATTTTATAAATTGACCTCTACCTAAAACAGCATATAAAACAGGAGTGTTATTTCCACTAAATCCTCCAACACCGCTTAAAAAAGTACAACCTCTTTCCAATACTTCCATTATATACTTACTAATTTCATAATTCTTATCACTGATAATGATTACCTGTTTACATATATTAAATCCTTCTATAAATCTATCTATAACTATTCCAAGAATTATTACACTTAGCATTGAATAGAAACCTATATCCACCCCAAATACTAAAGCAGCTATAAATGTAATAATAAAATCAACTATTAATAATGATTTACCTATATCAATATGAAAAAACTTATTTAAAATTTTAGCTAGTATATCAGTTCCCCCTGTAGAAGAATTTTCATTGAAAACTAAAGCCATACCAAAGGCTGAAATTAAAGTTCCAAAAATAGTTGCTATTATTAAATCATTGGTTATAGCTACTGGATTTAATGCCTTCTCTATAAACCATATAATTACTGATAACCCTAAACTAGCATAAATAGTTTTAACACCAAAATTACCATCTATAAATATAAAAGCAACAATAAGTAACAACGCATTTAATATAAATGTTATTGCTCCTATTGAAAAACTAGGAAAAAATGCATTTATAATAATAGCTATTCCCATTGCTCCTCCAGCTGCTAGATTATTAGGTGCAAAAAAATACTCTACTGATAATGCTACTAAAATTATTCCTAGAGTTATTACCCCATATTCTTTTATGTTTTTCATTTTAGCATATCCCCCTCCATAATTAATGAACTAGTCACCTCCAAATAAAGAATATAATCTTATATTTCCACATTTATTTTTTTCTTATTCAAAGTAAAGCACATTAAAATAAATAACAAGTAAGTCAGCTAGTCTATTTTGCACCATAAGGAAGCTCGACTCATATACACTCACTTAGTAAGTGATTCACACAAAATATACGTCGCATCTTTGACTTGTTATTTTCTTTTATGTGCCTAATTCACAATCCTATCTCTATTTTGCCATTTATTTCTTTATTCTGTCAATAAATTTAATATAATAATTTATTTATTTATATATAAATTCCACTGTCCATGAGCTTTATATTACAATATCAACATTCACTTAAAAAATAGCCAATAATATAGACAAAAAAAGATAGCAGCATAATGTATAAATGCTGCTATCTTAGTCATCTTAAAAAATTCTTAATTATTTTTTTAATGATAAAGCCTTTTTTGCTTTCTCTACTATACTTTCAGTTGTTAGTCCATAAGCTTTTAATAATTGATCTGGCTTACCACTTTCTCCAAAAGTATCTTGAATACCAACTTTTAATACTGGAATTGGATTTTCTTCTGTTACTATTTCAGCAACTGCTGATCCTAGTCCACCAATTATACTATGTTCTTCTGCTGTAACTATTGCACCAGTTTCTTTTGCTGCCTTAACTATTAATTCCTTATCAATAGGCTTTATAGTATGAATATTTATTACTCTTGCATTTATTCCTTCTTTAGCTAATAATTCTTTAGCTTCTAAAGCTAATTCTACCATTATCCCTGTAGCTATAATTGTTAAATCATTACCTTGTGCTAAAGTTATCCCCTTACCTATTTCAAACTTATAAGTATTTTCATCGTTTATAACACTAACAGCAAGTCTTCCTAATCTTACATAACAAGGTCCATTATATTCTGCTACTGCTAAAATTGCTGCTTCTGTTTCTACTGCATCTGCTGGATTGATTACTGTCATATTAGGGATACTTCTCATTAATGAAATATCTTCAACAGATTGATGAGATGCTCCATCTTCACCTACTGTTAATCCTGCATGAGTTGCACAAACCTTAACATTTAATTTTGGATAACAAAGTGAATTTCTAATTTGTTCAAAAGCTCTTCCTGCTGCAAACATTGCAAAAGTACTAACATATGGGATTTTACCACAAGTTGAAAGTCCTGCTGCAACCCCCATCATATTTGCTTCTGCTATTCCCATGTTAATAAATCTTTCTGGTGCAACAGCTTTAAAATCTGCTGTTTTAGTTGATTTTGATAAATCTGCATCTAATACTACAACATTTTTATTTATGTTTGAAAGTTTTACTAATGCCTTACCATAAGCTTCTCTAGTTGCTATTTTATTACCCATTAGTTCTCCCCTCCAATTTCCTTTAATGCTTGCTCACATTGTTCTTTGCTAGGTGCTGTTCCATGCCAACTAGCTTGGTTTTCCATAAATGAAACACCCTTACCTTTTACTGTATTACATACAATAACTGTAGGTTTTCCCTTTGTATTTTTTGCTTTTTCAATTGCACCTAAAATTTGATCATAATCATGACCATCTATTATTATAGTATTCCATCCAAAAGCTTCAAACTTCTTATCAATTGGCGCTGGATTCATTACATCTTCTATGTTTCCATCTATTTGTAATCCATTATAATCTACAAATGCTGTTAAATTATCTAATTTATAATGAGCTGCTGACATTGAAGCTTCCCAAACTTGGCCTTCTTCAAGTTCACCATCACCTAATATAGTATATACTCTATAATCCTTATTATCTAATTTACCTGCTAATGCCATTCCAACTGCTGCTGAAATTCCTTGACCTAATGAACCTGTTGACATATCAATGCCTGGTAGATCATTCATGTTAGGATGTCCTTGTAATCTTGATCCTATTTTTCTTAAAGTAGATAATTCTTCTACCTCAAAATATCCTTTTCTTGCTAATGCACTATATAATACTGGCGCAGCATGTCCCTTTGATAATACAAATCTATCCCTATTAGGATCTTTAGGATTTTTAGGATCTATGTTCAATTCATTAAAAAATAATGTTGTTACTATATCTGCTGCTGATAATGAACCACCTGGATGACCTGATGCTGATTCAGTAAGCATAGATACTATGTCTTTTCTTATAAGCTTTGATATTTCTTGAAGCTTTTCTTTGTTATTATTCATACTACAATCCTCCTATGATTAGTTTACTTAGGCACATGAAAGAAAATAATAGACCAAAACTGTGCCTTATATAGAACATATTTTTCTTTCCATAATTATTTTTATTCTATCATAAGCTTTGTTATTTGTATACTTATACAATTCCATAAACTACTATTTTATATGTATAAAAATTCTTCCAATGAATTTGGATGAAAATCTTGCAAAGCTTTGTTCTATCTATATTTTTAGCTTTATAAAATACTCTATGATGATTTATTTTAAAAAACAACTTAAAAATTATAAGAATGACAAAATAAATCATAAATAGATTTTAATTGTTGTTGTTCAAGGTTAAAAATTTATTTATATAATTATGTTAACAACTAAAAAATATAAAAAATTCATTTAATATATAATTTATTAAATTATTTGTATGGTTTAAATAAAACTTTTATTACTTTGATGTAATATGTTGATTAATAGATTTTTCAGATAAATTAAAAGATTATTATTCTACTACATAGTATACCTATTAATATGAAAACTAAACACTATGTAAAATAAAAAACTCTGTTTAGTCATATGAAATTATGCCATGAGTTTTATAGCTCATGGCATATACTTGAAAATATTTACTTAATTATTTTAGAAGAGTGTTAATACAATAGATTTAAATTAACTTATTTTTTTTAATAGGTTTCCTACATCTCTTAATGAGTCAAAGATTAATGTTGGTTGTATTTGTGATTCCTTTAAATCTTCTATTTTAGTTTCTCCTGATAAAACTAAAATTGTAACTAAATCATTGCCTTTTCCCATAGCAATATCTGTATATAACCTATCTCCTACAAAAGCAATTTCTTCTTCTTTAAATCCCATATCATTAAGTATGTACTTCAATGTGTATGGAGATGGTTTACCAAAGAATACTGGAGTTACTCCTGTAGAGGCTGTAATCATTGAACATATAGCTCCACAATCTGGCATAAATCCATTTTCTATTGGACAATTGAAATCAGGATTTACTCCTAAAAAGCTAGCACCATTTCTAATAAAGTCACAAGCCTTTGTAACATTATCATAAGCTAATGATGTATCAAATCCGACTATAACTACGTCAGCATCATCCTCTACTACATTTATACCTGAATCTATAAAATCATTCTTTAAGTATTCATTACCTAAAACAAACACTTTTTTATTAGGTAATTCCTTATTTATATGATCTATTATTACTTCATTAGATATCATCATCATACTGTCATTTACCTCATAACCCATATTGGTTATTTTATTGACATAAAATTTAGCATTTTTTGAAGAGTTATTTGTGAAGAATTTAAACTTTATATCGTTTTTTTCTAGTATCTTCAAAAATTCTATAGATCCATCTAAAATTTTATTACCTAGGTAAACTGTTCCATCTAAATCTAGGATAAAGCATTTTACTTTTTTCAATAATGTCTTTGCTTTATCTTCATATTCTAGCTCTTTACATTTGTTTAGCATATTACTTCTCTCCTCCATTTAAATAGTTTGTAACTTCAGGCGCAAATTCTTCTAAAAGCTCTAAGTCTCCTAAAAAGTTTAAGATTGTATATCTAGATCTAACTTCTTTAGCCATAATTATTCCATCTAATAAAGTTTGATTATCAACACCAACATCTGTTGGATGAGATGCTGCTCCTACTTTTTCTAGAATTGCTTTTATTTCATCTGCTGAAGGTACATTTGATATAATCTTTCTTATTTCATCTATATTCTCTTTAATAGTATTTATTCTTTGTAATCTGTCTTCTATAGAGTTTCTATCTTCTTTTTCAACTATTTGTATAATTCCTGGAGCTGCTTTTTTATAATATTTCTTAATGTCTTCTTGCCATTTACTTTCATCGAATGCCTTAGCTTTTTCAATAACTTTATCAAAATCAATTTCATGCTTAGATGCAATTTCACGTAATTTTGTAGTTATAATTGTGGCTATTCCTACCTTTGTTCCATGAAGTATAGCTTTCTTTCCTTCAAATAAGAACATCATTTCTAAGTAATGAGCTAGATGATGCTCTGAACCTGAAGCTGGTCTTGAATTTTCAACAAAGCTCATTGCAATTCCAGTTAAAACTAAACCTTCCATTAGATTTTTTATAGCAGTTTCATCTCTTTTTACCATGCCATCTGAATTATCCATACATTTTTGTATAGAATCATTAACCATTTTAACAGTTACATCACAGTAATACTCTTTGTTTATAATTTTACTAAGTAGCCAATCATTTAATGCTGAATATTTTCCAACTATGTCTCCAAAACCAGCTAAAATCATTTCCATAGGTGCTTCTTTTAGTATGTTAACATCTCCAATGATTGCCTTAGGAACTTCAACTGGGTAAGTAGTTTTAAGATTTCCTACTATTAAAGCAGATCCATTTGATGCAAAACCATCCATAGATGGTGCTGTAGCTACTATAACAGATGAAATTCCTAGTTTATAACTAACATATTTTCCCAAATCATTTAGTGTACCTGAACCTATTGTTACAATAACATCTATTTCTTTATCATATTGCATAAACAATTTTCCTACAGCACTTTCATCTGGAACAAGATCATCCTCAATTGGGAATATAAAGTTTTTATGATTGAACTTTTCTGCATTTAATACACTTTCTACATATTTTCCTGCAGCCTTATAAGTATTATTATCTGCTATAACTAATGCTTTTTTAAAACCTAATTCTCTTAATATACTAGGTAACTTTTTAATTGCATTGTTTTCTATTAAAACATGTTCTAATCCTATGCTATGAGGTTTACCACACTTGCATTGTAATACACCTTTTAGAAAATCATTTATTTCTAATTTACTTACATTATTTATATTTAATTCCATGTTTATCACTTCCCTAGTTAATATTTTTATAGTGTTTTAATTTGATATTTTAAATCTTTTGAATCTTTATTTATACGGGAAATATTTTATATTTAAATTATGTTTTAAAAGAGTGTTAATATTTTTACATTTTTGTTCAGTGGGCATTAGAATTGGACTTTTAGAACTCTTAATGAGTATTGTCACATTAGCTGCTTGTCCAAAACTTGTTTTTGGAACAAGCTGGAATGGGACTATACTGATTTAGATGTTCTTAAGTCCAATTCTTTAGCACACTGAACAATATGTAACAATATCAACACGGTTTTAAAACATAGCCTATATTTTAAATATTAGAATATACCTAAAGCTCCTAAAATAGCTCCTGCGCCTATAAGTATACCCATTAATTTAATTGGAGAAATTCCTTTTTTAATCATATGTAATACAATTATTGTCAATACAAATGGTATCAATCCTGGCATTAATTTATCTAACAAATCTTTTTGTAAGCTGAAATCAACCTCTCCCATTTTAAAACTAAGACTAGTTTCTAAATTAACGAATCTACCAACAAGTCCACCCATTACAAGAGTTCCTAGTATAGATGCTGTTTCAATTACTTTATTAATCTTGCCACCTTGTAATATCTGTTCTACGGCCTTTTTACCAAGCTTATAACCGCTCATCCATAAACTCAATGAAATGCCAGTCATTATAGTATATTGTGATATTATATAAATTATAGGACCTGCAATATTTTTAGTATTAGTAATACCTATACATATAGCAAGTAAAATTGGTGTAATAATACCTTGTGTTAATGTATCTCCAACACCTGCTAAAGGTCCCATTAAGCCTGTTTTTATAGCGTTAAAACCTTCATCACTTATTGGTTTACCATTAGATTTTTCTTCTTCCATTGCTATAGTAATACCATGGATAACTGATCCACAAACAGGTTCTGTATTAAAAAACGATAAATGTCTTTGTACCGCAGATTTTCTCTCTTCTTTACCTTTGTATAACTTCTTTACTATAGGTAACATTGAATGTGCAAAAGATGTAGCTTGTAATCTTTCGTAATTATAATTTGATTGTGCAAACATAAACCACCTAATCCAAGATTTTATTACATCTTTTTTGGTTAAAGTTTTAATTTCATTTTCTTCAACTGGCTTATTTGTAGGCATAGCATTTAATTCTGACATATATGGTTCCTCCCCTCAATTTACTTCTATGCATTAGAAGTTGAATTACTATTTTTTATAGCAGTTACAGTTAATGCAATAACTACTCCTATGATAGAAATAATAACTATATCAAGTTTAAAATATACTGACATTATAATTCCTAGTACAAAAAATGGCATTGTAAATGAGTTTCCTATTAATTTCAAGTTCATTGCAATACCTAGTGCTGGTAACATTGCACCTATTACATTAAATACATGCAATACCTTAGGGCTTAAAATCTCTAGCATTCCTGATACAGCATTTGGACCATAATATACTACTAACGCTGCTGGTATAAAGCTAAGTAGGAAAAGTGCTATTTGTGGTGGCACTACATTTATAAAGGCCACTGAATCTATATTTCCTTTTTCAACTTCTTTATCTGCCCAGTGAACAAAAAATGAATTAATTGTCATCTTTCCTATCCATAAAATTGTAGCTATAGTTCCAAGTGGTACGGCTATCGCCATTGCAGTCTCAACATTCAAATTTGAAATTAACGCAAGTGCAGTACCAACATATCCTGCAAAAGCAGGATCCCCCATTTGAGCACCTCCTGCTGATATAAACCCTAAATAAATAACGTTTATACCTGCACCTATTAATGCACCTTCTAATGGTTGTCCTAATATTATTCCTGTTATAAAACCTGCTACCAATGGTCTATTCAATGTGAAGAATCCAGCATAAGTAAACCATGGACTCCATGATATGTAATAAAATAATCCAATTAATACAGCTTGTAAAATTGTAACTTGCATATAAATTCATCCTCCTATCATCATTTGAGTTGTTTATGTTAAAAATTATTGTTACTTGATTTTAATAAATAAATGTAAATTGTTGAATACTATAATAATTTATCTACTTAATTGCCTTTTTCTACTATAATTTATCAAATAAAATTTGTTTTGCATCAGGAACAATTTGTATAAAAACCTTTACATTTAGTTCAATAAGTTCTTTAAATGCAAGTTTTTCATCTTCTGAAATAGAAATATTTTTATATAATTGCTTTCTTCCTTGTTTTGCTCCCATTCCACCAAGATTCAATTCTTTTATAGCAACACCAGCTTTTACAAGACTAAGTACAGTCACAGGTGTTTTAACTAACACTATTACTCTCTCACCATCATCATCTTTATTCAAAGCTTCAACTGCATCGTTTACAGTAAATATTTCAACTTTAATTGAAGATGGAGCTGCTGATTTTAAAACCATTTGCATAAATGAGTCTTGTGCTACTGTATCATCTACTACTATAATTTTAGTTGCCTTTGTAATTTTTGACCATGCTGTTGCAACTTGACCATGAATTAATCTATCATCTATTCTTGTAAGTACTATATTTAACATATTTACCGACTCCTTTTATAAATTATTTTTTATTAATTAGCTTGTTTTAATGCTTCTATTTCTTTAAATAATTCTTTTATTCCTGTTGTACCAACCTCCATACAATGTTCTGTTAATTCATCTAGTTCATAACATTCTCTCATTGTAATAGCTTCAAGTAACATTGGTAAGTTAACACCTGTTATACATCTAACTTTACCCTTACTTATTTTGCTTGAATTTAATGCTACAACATTATAAGGACTACCTCCTAAAAGATCTACTAATACTAAAACCCCATTATCACTTTGTAGTGATTCAATAGATTCTACAACCTTCTCACCTAATACTTCAATACTATCTCCATGTTGAAGTCCTAAAGTTAATACTTTTTCTTGCTTACCTACAATAAGTTCGGCACTTTTTAATATTTCGTCTGCAAATTTTCCATGAGTTACTAATAAGATTCCCTTCATGAAAATCACCTCCTTAAGTTTGTCTTTATGCATATATATTAAGCAACTCTTGTGCCAAATAACTCATTTCATGTGTATCACCATGTGAATACTACAAAAAATACACTTTGGAATCTAGTTATTTAAAGGTTTACACGATATTTTATTTTTAGAAAAATTATTTTTATCTCTTACGATATTTTTAGCAATTATATTCTTTTAGATTAATTACTTAATGTGTATCTCAATGTGTATTTAAAAAAGCCTAAATGTGAATACACATTCAGGCTTTTTTTAATATTAGGTTCTTCTTTAAAACCGTGTTGATATTGTTACATATTGTTCAGTGGGCTAAAGAATTAAACTTAAGAACATCTAAATGAGTATAGTCCCATTCCAGCTTGCTCCAAAGACAATCTTCGGACAAGCAATTAATGTGACAATACTCAAGGAAACTCGACTCACATTCGTTCGCTGAGTAAGTTCGAGAAACCAAATGTAAAATTCGGACTCTCACTTAAGAGTTCTAAAAGTCCAATTCTAATGCCCACTGAACAAAAATGTAACAATATCAACACTATATAAAAACAGAATCTAATAAAAATCACTTTATATATTTGTAGAATATACATTAAAATTAATATCAATCATTTCAACTACATATGCTAATTCAGTATCAGGTATACTTATACCAAATACCTCTTCTGCTAAAACAAAGTTATCTTTTATAGCATTAAAAAGTTCCTCTTTAGTATTTTTAATTTCTGAAAATTTTTTATATGGCAAGGGTTCATTTCTTATTACTCTCTCAATCATACATGAACAATGAAATAAAAATTTTATATACATTCCATCATCAATTTTTTGATTATATGCTAATGATATTTTATCTAAGATTTCATTTAATGTTTTAGATGCTTTTTTAACATTTAAAAATGTAAGAACATCATCTAGCATATCCACTACATACTCTCTACAATTCATATTTTGATAATTTATTTTTATAGGTGCATTATTTAATTTTACTCTCTCTCCTATCAATGAACTTACACTATTAACACTCTCAATTAGCATATCCATATCTACATTGGGTGTCATTGCTTTTCTACCCGCTTCAATAACCATTGGTGTACTAACCATTTTTATTGTCTTCGTTAATATACCAGTTTTTTCTGTAATTACATCTGAAAATGTAGTTAAAGAACCCATATCGACTAATAAAAGTACTCCACTACCTTTATTTATTTTTTTAACTATATCTGTTGCCTTATTTAATGTAAATTCAACTTTTTCTTCTAACGGCATATCTAAAGCATGAAGACAATTATATCCTAATAAAGTTTTTGCAACGTCCACCATATTTGTAGCAGTTGCATTTCCATGTGCAATAACTAAAACTTGAATATTACCATGTTCTTTTTTAGTGTTTACTGAATATAAGAACATTGTTATGAAAGCAACCTCATCATTAGGAATTTGAATTGAAAATTTTTCTTGAAGCTTAATTTTTATTCTTTCAGCTATAGCAAATTCCTCTTTATGTTGTTTGTAAGTTATTTCTAAATTTGGGTATATTGATATATTCCCTAGCCTTAATCGTTCTATAAGTGTTTCCATATGTAATGCTAAACTATATATTAGCTTTGTATCTATACTTTTACCAAGTTCATCCGAAGTCTCCCAAAATGAATCTTTTATAATATCTACAATTTCTGGTGTTACAATCTTTGATAAAACCTCTTTATCTAACATTAAATTACGTGATTTTTCTGTAGAGGGTATATTATTAAATCGATGTTGTATTTGACTACTTATGTTTTCCCTAATTTGATTTACTGAAAAACCACCTTCATAAAATTTTTGAGCTCTTTCTAACATCAAATCATAGAAGTCTTCTTCAGTATTATATTCATCGTATAATAATAACCCATTTAAGTTATCACCTAAATCTTCACCTGAACTATCAAAGGTTATGGACTCAAATTCATTTAGATTAAAACATTGCATTAATTCCTGTCTCTTATCTTCAATCGTAAATAACCCTTCTTTAAACTTTTGAGAAATTTGAGATAGCTTTACATGTACATATTCTTGATCTTCAGTTATATATTCTACAAAAGCATTAGCACAAATAAGCTGAATATCATTTTTAAGCTGTCCTATATTTCCTGGACATTTATATAGTAGTAATACTTTTAAAACCTCTTTTGATACTTTTAGTGGTGCCTTAATTTTAACACATTCATTTTTTAAAAATTGGCATATTAGTTTCATCCTCTCCTTCAGAGAACGTTTACTTAGACTAGGTAATTTAATTGTTACTGGAATTCTTCTTAAGAAAGTGCTAAGTATAGATGCCTCTGGATCTTCAGTAGTAGCTGCTATAAAAAGTATTGTTGCTTCTCGTGTACTTTCAGCTTCACCTAACCTACGATAACTTCCTCTATCCATTAATGAAAATAGCATTTCTTGTCCTTCTGGCGGTAACCGATGAACTTCATCTAAAAAAAGTATTCCCCCATTAGCTTGATCTACTAACCCCTTTTTTTCAGAATCAGCTCCTGTAAAAGCTCCTTTTACATGACCAAATAAATGTGATAATAATAATTGAGAGTTTTCAGCATAATCAGCACAATTAAATATAACATATGATGCATTAGGTTTTAATCGCCCTACCCCTATAGCATATCTATACATAACTTCCGCAAAAGTAGTCTTTCCAACTCCAGTTGGACCTATTAACAGTGTATGCAATCCATTAGGTGGATATAGTATTGTTGCTTTTGCTTGTTTAATCTGTGTTTTTAGTGAATCTTCGCTACCGATTATATTATCAAATATATCTTCATCTTTATTCTTTTTATTGCTTGAACTATTACCAGTTTCATAAACTAAATTTTTCTTCTCATTAGACTTATTTTCATCATTGGTTTTTTTCTTATTCTCCACTTTATCCTTTGGTCTTACTGTATCTAAATCTAATGCTTTTAATATAATTTCCTTTAATTCATCATACTTTTTTATAATCGGCTCCTCGATAATTATTCCACAAGTAGCTTCCAAGTATTCTTTGTCTAAATAAAGTACAGGTTTTCCTAATATTTTAACTGCTTTGCCTTCATTTAAAATACAATTTAACTCCTTGCTAACATTATTTCTAGATATATTTAATTCTTTTGCTAAATAACTTGCCTCAAATCCTATCTTTTTACTCAAATTATTATTATCAAAAATTATTTCCCTTGTAAGTTGTTTTAATTTTTGATTTACTCTATCTTTCCTATTTATCTTATGTTCTTCATTATAATTATCATACAATATAATAACTCCTTTTCTAATATATTTTAAAATACCTTAAATATAGAAATTTATTTTTATTTAAAAATAATCATTTAACTTATTACTATACTTTTGTAAAATTATATGTAAAAAAGCTGTCTCTCTGTAGAAATACTTCTATTTTGAAACAGCTCCTTTCTTTAACTTAAACTCAAACTTATTGTAAGTGATTTATCAACCTTTTTCATATCACTCTCAGTCATATGTCCAATTTTTTCTTTTAATCTTCTTTTATCTAAGGTTCTTATTTGTTCTAATAATACAACTGAATCCCTATTTAACCCATACTCTTCTGAAGAAATTTCAACATGAGTTGGTAATTTTGCTTTATTTATTTGAGATGTTATTGCTGCAACAATAACTGTAGGACTATATCTATTTCCTATATCATTTTGTATTATAATAACAGGACGTATTCCTCCCTGTTCTGATCCTATGACAGGACTTAAATCTGCATAGAATATATCGCCTCTTTTTACTACCATAGTTGCCATTTAAATAATCACACTCCGCAAAGCCATGTTTCATACTCATTAACATCATTTAACATCTTCTCAAACCCCAATTTAGAAAGTTCCAAATTTAATTCAGCCATTTCTTGATAGCCTTTTTTCATCAATTCTTTAAAATCCGCTGAATCTTTCTCCTCAATATATAGTATTACTGAATCATCTATAGAGTTATTATTTTTTTCATTTTCTTTGAATTCCTTGTTTATTAATTTTTTATCCTCAAAATACGACATAATTTCTCCTCCATAGTAATAAAAAGTCCTATGTATAATACTTATTATATTGCAAATTATGTCAACATGTCAAAGGATTTGTCTTATTTTTGCGATATTATATATAATTTTTAGTTTTTATTTTTTTCTTTTGTTAATATAAATTTTAGGAGCTCTTTTACCACTTATGCAAAAAACCTTATAGCTTATTGCATTCAATGATTTTGCCATTTCATCAGCTGTAAATTTCGACTCATTTTCTTCACCAATTAAAACATTGTCTACTTTTACTCCATCAATTGATGATACATCTACCATATATTGATTCATGCATATTTTACCTATTATAGGTGCCAACTCTCCTTTTACTCTAACTTTAGCTTTATTATATAAAGTTCTACTATATCCATCAGCATATCCTATTAGTAAAATAGCTATAATACTTTCTTTATTTGTAACAAACTTCCTTCTATAACTTATATATATGTACCTTTGTGCACTTTCTTAGCTTGTACTACATTGTTTTTTAATGTTAATGCTGGCTTAATATTTATTTTATTAATTTGTACTTCTTCTGATGGGTAATATTCATATAATATAATGACTGGCCTTACTGCATAATAATATGCCTCTGGCAAATTTAAAATTGTTGCACTATTTAAAATATGTTTTATACCAACATCTACTCCTCTTTTTTCTAACTCCTCATAAAACCATTTATACTTTTTAATCTGTTCTTTTGTATATTCTTTATTCCCTTCATCCGCTGTTAAAAAGTGAGTGAAGAATCTTGTAATCGCTAAATTTTTTAACTTACTTATTTTTTCAACTTCTAAAATACTTTCTTAGGTTGGAAGAAAATCAATTCTACCCATTCCAGTATCTAAATTTATATGTATTTTTGCAACTTTCTTCTTTTGAATTCCTATTTTTGATAACGCTTCTGCATATTCTAAAGATGAAACCTCCTGTTCAATTTATTGTTTTAGAAACTCTTCTGCAAGTGCTAATGGGATATATCATAAAATTACTACATTGATTAAAACAAATCATCACTTAATTGTTTCTCTATTTTAAAGTCCTTATATATTATTATAACTCTTTCTTTATCTTCATCATCCAAAATTTTCAATAATATCGGAGATTTTGTTTTTTTATCAATATAGAATTTTCCTTTATTAAAATGCTTGTTTTTAATATTATATTTTATATCAACTTCTAAGTAATCACCATCTCCCCATTCCTCTTTTCCTTCTTTTATTTCTTCTGATATTTTATTTGATAATATATTATCTATAAATGCTACTGGATAAATTGCATCTATGCCCTCATTAAGAATAAAATTATCACTTTCATTTTGTTTAACTTGAATTTCTCCACCTTTATAAACTTTAACACGTTTTCCTTCTTGTCCAAATTCTATTCTAAAACCCTTATCCTTGCTATAATATTGAGTTGTTTCCTCTCTAAATTCTTCTCTAGAATTTTTGAAAATGTACTCAACTCCTGTACTATAGCAATTTATATTTTTCAAGTCATTTATTATCTTTTCATTAGATGGTAATAAAATGTATCTAAATAAAACAATTAAGAAAATTGTGATAATTGGAACAAGTAACAAAATTAGAACTATTAATTTTCTTTTAATCAAACTTTTTTTTTCGTCCATGATTCCTCCAAAAATTTATTAATACTTTAATACTATTATGACAATCTTTGGAGTTTTATTCTTAATTAGTTTCAATAATATATATATTCTAATTAATTTAATACATCTATAAACTTTTATTTAATTTTTATAATAAATTATATCTTTAATTAACAATATCTACTTAGAATCATATATATCATAAATTTTCTATATAAGTTCCTCACTATAGTAGTTAAATCATAGTATTTATAAGTGTTCTAAAATTTATATTAATGAACAAACTTTATTGGAACTTATATACTATTAATTTTTAATGGTAAGTATTCTATAATATCACGTGCATTTATTATGTACGCGTATTTAGCTAAATCATCTGCTATATCCCCATGAATATATGCACCTAAAAGAGCAGCCTTATCTAAATTCATTCCTTGAGAAAGTAATGCAGTTATTATTCCTGTCAATGCATCTCCCATGCCTCCAGAAGCCATCTTACTATTTCCTGTAGGATTTATATAGGTATCCTCTCCATTGGTAATAACTGTATTATATCCCTTTAATAGTACAATAATATTATAATCCTTGGATAGCTTTTTAGCTATTTTTATTCTATTACTTTCAACTTCCTTAATTGTTATTCCAAGAAATCTAGCTAATTCCCCTGGATGAGGTGTGATAATAGCTCTTCCACTTAAATACTTTAATAGTAATTTATTTTTTGCTAGCAATGTTATTCCATCTGCATCAATTACTATTGGACATGTAGTATTTTGTATCACTTTTTCTAATAATTTTTTCTGTTCTTCTCCTAATCCTAATCCAGGACCAAAAGCAATGGCATCGGCTTCATTTAATAATTTCTCTATGCCATTATCTTCTGTACTTATAGTCATAGCTTCTATTAACTTATTAGATAGTATTGATTGAATTTCTTTAGGACAAACTAATGTTGCCAGTCCACATCCTGATCTAACTGCACATTCTGTAGCAATAAAAGCTGCTCCTGTAAATCCAGTACTTCCTGCAATAATAACTACTCTGCCATAATTCCCCTTATGACCATATATTTTTCTTTCAGGCACTAAACTTTTATATTCCTTTTTATCTAATATATAAAGATTGTTGCTATTATCCTTCTTTACTTTTTCAGGAATACCTATTTTCAAAACCTTAACTGCTCCTAAATACTTAATTGAATTGTAATTTAAGAATCCTTCTTTTAGAACTTCAAATGTATAAGTAAAATTAGCTTTTATTGAAATTCCTTGTACTAATCCTAAATCACAGTCCAATCCTGATGGAACATCAATTGATACAATTAATTTTGAATTGCTATTAACCTTCTCTATTAACTTCTTAAAAACCCCTGTAAGTTCTCTATTAAGTCCTACTCCAAATATTGCATCGATTATTACATCACAATTTTTAATTTTTTCAATAAAGTTTTGATTTATATCTTGTTCTTGCTTTATTTGAGTAATTTCTACTTTATCTAAATTTTTTAGTATAGTTAAATTTGTTAAAAAGTCCTTAGAAAATCGCTCATTTATTCCAACAATACAAACCTTTACTTTTTTATCCTGTGATATCAAATGTCTGGCAATTGCTAGTCCATCTCCTCCATTATTTCCTTGTCCGCAAAGAATAAAAAAACTTTCTCCCTTGCTACTTATTTCTCCAACTACAGCAATTGCTGCATTCTCCATCAGAATAATACTTGGAATACCTATATCATTAATTGTAATTTTATCAATTTCTTTACATTGAGTTGATAAAAAAACCTCCACCTTAATTCTCCTCCAATACTACATATGCTATAGCATCTTTATTACTATGAGATATACTTATAAATATATTTAACTCTTTAATTTTTAATACTTCACTTATTTTATGGCTTAAGTTTACAATTGGTTTACCTAAATCATCTCTTAAAATTTCAATATCCTTTAAGCCAAATCCTCTAAAGCCAGTGCCCAAAGCCTTACTTACTGCTTCTTTACCTGCAAAGTTTCCAGCTACTGTATTAGCCTTTAACCCTTTTAGCTTAAAATACTCAATTTCTTTTACTGTAAAAAATCGTTGAAGGAAATTAGGGGTTTTTTCAATAATATTTTTTATTCTATCTATTTCTATTATATCAGTGCCAATTCCGATGATCACAATATTACACCTCTCTTCTATTACTATTTTACTATATAATAAACAAAATGTTTAATTGACACTTATATATGACTTTAATTTATTGCCATGCTTTGCATACCTACATCAAATTCATATACATGCTCATCTACATATGAACCTATAACATCAATTAAATGTATTGGAGATACTTGATTATTATATAATTTCATAAGTATTTTTTTTACCTTATGTCTATGAACTGAAATTAACCTTACTCCATCTTTTTGTAGTTCCATATCCTGGCTATCTGTACAATCTTGTTTTTGTATTTCTATACCATATCCTATTATTCCATTATAAATTGATTTAGTAAGCCTATAGTTATATTTAAATTCATTAATATTATTTATTGATATATACTCCTCAATTATTTCCATAATACATCATCAATCCTTTCTTAATTCATACCATTAAATAAATATTACCACAAGAAAGTTTGAGAATATGTCAAAGCATGTCCTTATCTATAAGTAATTTATTTTTTTTATTGACAATAAGTTTTGTAAGTTGATATTTATTACTAACATTTAAATGATATTAAGTTCATATATGTACTATTTGTCGAATTCTTTATTAATTAAGGAAATAAAAAAAGAGCATAAGCCCTTTTTTTATTTCCCATTTAAAACCCTATAATCCACTACATTACCATAATTGAAAAACATGTTTAGTTATCGTTTACATATACATTATAACACATATACAATTTTTTTCAACAATTGTAATATTTTTTCCTCAATTTAATTATTTACATAAATAAAATCTTTGAATAAGGCATTGTAAAATAAAGATCTTTATTCTTCTACTGATTAACATTTTCGTTAATATAGTTTTCTTCTTTTTTATTTCCTATAAATTTAAAGTCTTCTCCTATAACTTCTGCTGTATATCTCTTATTTCCTTCTTTATTCTCATAGCTTCCAGTTTTAAGTCTTCCGCTTAAACTTATACAACTACCCTTTTTCATATATTTACATATAACTTCTGCTTTCTTACCCCATATTATTACAGGTATTAAATCAGCCTTTCTGGTTCCATCTAAATCTTTAAATAACCTATCTACTGCAATTATGAATTTAGTATATACCTTATTTTCATTTTGAATATGCATAAGTTCAGGGTCTTTAATAAATCTTCCTACCAATATTATCTTATTCATTTATATTACACCTCCTGAATATTTCTTTTAAGATTATATCCAGTTAGTGTTATTATATTCATTATTTGTAAAAACATAAGGCACATAAAAGAAAAATAACAGACCAGTATGCTTATGTGTTATTTTCTTTAATATGCCTAAGGCATATTAAAATAAATAACAAGTCAGTATGCTAGTCTATTTTGCGTCATACTATGTCGATAAAATCATTCCATAGCTTGCTATGCATTAATTTCATCTCCTTGTCTGACTCAAAATATACGTCTCATCTTTGGCTTGTTATTTTCTTTAATATGCCTAAACTTCAATTTCTATTTTTTATTTGTTCTAATACGCAATTTATCTCTACTCCTAAAATAAATATCATAGATACTAAAAAAAGCCATGTCATCAATATAAAAACAGCTCCAACACTCCCATAAAATCTAGAATAATTACTAAAATTATTAATATAAAATGAAAATACATAAGATATTATCATCCAACCTATCGTACTAAATATAGATCCAGGTATTACCTCTTTCCACCTTAATCTTTGAGGTGGTGCAAATCTATATATAGTTGCAAATATAAATACCATAATAAATATCACAAAAACATATCTAAAAATATTCCAAAGTGGTATTACAATTCTTTGAAATGGTAATATATTATAAATATAGTTCTCTATTACGTTTCCAAATACTAACATTATTAATGCTAATATAATAGTTATTGCTAATGCTAAAATACTAATCATAGAAATTATTGATGTTTTAATAAATGATCTTGTTTCTTTAAAGTTGTATGCTTTGTTTACGCCCTTGATTACTGCTTTGAACCCAGAAGATGATGTCCATAATGCTAATAAGATAGATACTTCTAATAATCCTGTATGTTGTTTATCAAAAACTTCTACCACTGTTGATGATATTAAATCAAACACAGCATTTGGCACAAGAGCTTTTATTCCATTTAATACTTGTATGGATGTTAAATTACTAAATCCTACTAAAGTTATTAAAAAAATTATAAATGGTAGGAATGACAATAACAAATGATATGCTAATTGAGAAGCTAGTGCAAAAATATCATCATTTATAATCTTTACAATTAAATGTATTAATAAATTTAGTTGTTTTTTTATGCTTAATCTCCTATTACTCATTTAATCACCATTTTCCGATTTTTAGCTGTATACCTATAATATTATGATTTATTAACATAAATTATACACTGAAATTATATGATATAACATATAAAATAAAAGAGGCTGTATCAAAATAAATTTGATACTAGCCGATAAAAAAAGTGGATTCATTAATTTGAATCCACTTTTTTGCGCATAATATTTATATGAAATA
>NZ_FOMG01000054.1 GCF_900112485.1 Clostridium uliginosum | reverse complement strand
TATAAAAAAACTCCTTCTTGTAATAAATTGTTATCTCAATTATTGCCAAGAAGAAGTTCATTTTATTCAGTTTACACAAAATTATTTACAGGGCCAGTTAGCTATCAAGTTAATTGATATATACTTGATAGCTTTTTTCCTAACTAACAGTATCTCTCTCGATTAAAGTAGGATTTAAACTTATGGTTAAATTCTCTGTAGTCCCATTAATCATATTTACTAATAATTCACAGGCACTTTGTCCCATTTCATAAATTGGCTGAGAAATAGTAGTTAATTCAGGCTCTAGTATATATGATATATTTATATTGTCATAGCCTAAAATAGAAATATCTTTCGGCACTCTATATCCTTCTCTAATTAACACCTTAAATCCACCTAATGCCATAACATCACTGCTATAGAAAATTGCATCTATTTTTTTATTAAGTGCTAACAATTTCTTAGTACTATTCATTCCACCCTCTATGGTAAAATCATCTCTAATTATTAACTCTTCATCATAAACTCCAAGTTCTTCTGCGATTTTTTTATATGCATTATATCTAATTTCACCAATTTTTAAATCCTTATGTCCCGTTACAAAAGCTATTTTCCTTTTATTTTTTGAGTATAAATAGTCTACCCCTAACTTTATACCCTGCTCATTTGAACAAAATACGCCACTATATTCGTTTATTGATTCTACATATCTATCTACTAAAACAAAAGGAACTTTATTGCTCGTTAATATATTTAAATTATGTTCACTTTTACCACCTGCTGCAAATATCACACCATCAACTAATTTACTTATAAGTAATTTTACATATTTCTCCTCTTTAGCTGTATTGTTATATGAATTACACAAAATAACATTATAATTTAGTTTTTCTGCAGTATCCTCTATTGTCTTTGCCATCATTGCAAAGAATGGATTTTCTATATCAGGCAATATTATACCAATTGTATTAGTTTTATTGGTACTCAAACTTCGAGCTATAGTATTGGGAATATAATTCATTTCCTTAGCGCTTTTAAAAATTTTTTTCCTTGTTTCATCTGATACATTTATTTCCTTATTGTTTAAAACCATAGAAACAGTAGTCTTTGAAACATTTACTTTCTTGGCTATATCCATTATAGTAACTTTTTTCACAATATCCCCTCCACAAATATTACTTTTATCCAATTACTTTTAACTGTAAGAGTTCCATATTCTGTAGAAAACTTCTAATACTGAAAAACAATTAGTTTTACTAAACTAAAATTTTTAGAGTAATCTACCTTTATTGGTGAAACTCCATCTGAATAAAGGTATATTTCATATTATTATAGCATATAGCCAATATTTTTTAATCCTGAATTAGTAGACAATCTAACTTTATTTATAGGTTTTTTATACATTAACTAAACTGTACTTTCAGCACTAAGCTTGACTAACTTTTTTTGTGATACATAATAATAAAAGATCTCTACTAAATGTAGAGATCTTCATTAGTAGTTATATTTATTTTTTTAATACCTTTAAATCTGCTGGTACTTGTTTTTCTACACTTTCACCTTTTAAGATTTTACTTGCTTGTTCTACTGAAAGCTCTCCCATTAATGCTGGTTGTTGAGCGATAGTTGCAGTCATGTCACCATTTTTTACAGCTGTTTCTGCATCTGCATTTCCATCAAATCCTATAACCATAACATTTTTGTTAGCTGCTTTTAAAGCCTTTATTGCACCTAAAGCCATTTCATCATTTTGAGCAAATACTACATCAAAATCTGGAGTTGCTTGAATTATGTTTTCCATTACTGATAATCCTTTTTGTCTATCAAATTCTGCAGATTGACTTGCTACTACGTTTACATTGCTTTTACCAGCTATCCCGTCATGGAAACCTTTACCTCTGTCTCTTGTAGCGGAAGCACCTGGTACGCCTTGAAGTTCTACTACTTTAATATTTTGCTTATCTTTTAAAGTCTCTAACATATATTCGGCTGCCATATTTCCGCCTTTTACATTATCAGAAGATATATGACAAGCAACTTCACCACCATTTGATTCTCTATCTAAAGTTATTACTGGTATCTTTTTATCGTTGGCAACTTGTATTGAATTTTTAACCGCATCGCTGTCTGTTGGATTTATCATTAATGCAGTTACACCTTGTTGTACCAGATCTTCAACATTTGATCTTTCTTTAGTAGAATCATTTTGTGAATCTAAAACTACTAGTTCATATCCCATTTCCTTAGCTTTCTTTTCTGCTCCTTCTTTCATTGAAACGAAAAATGGATTATTTAATGTTGAAAGAACCATACCTAATTTTTTGTCATTACTCTTTTGTTGAGAACACCCCATAAAACCGCCCACCATTAATGCTCCAGCTATAGTAAGTGATAATAATTTTAAGCTTCTTTTTTTCATGAATATTTCCTCCTCTTTGTATTATAAATTATTTATATTTATTTTAATTATCTAGATTTATTTTCTCCCCTTTTTATCTAATAATACAGCAACTAGTATAACTATTCCCTTTATTATTAATTGATAGAATGGTGATACATTAAGAAGATTTAGTCCATTGTTTAAAACTCCTATGATTAATGCACCGATTATAGTGCCCATTACACTTCCTTCTCCACCTGCAAGACTGGTACCACCTATTACTACAGCTGCGATTGCATCTAATTCAAATCCTGAACCTGCATTTGGAGACGCTGAACCAATTCTACTAGTTATAATAACACCACTTAAAGCAGCAGCTATTCCTGAAACTACATATACTAAAGTCTTTATTTTATCTGTATTTATACCTGAAAGCCTTGCTGAATCTTCATTTCCACCTAAAGCATATAGATATCTACCAAATCTTGTTTGAGTTAATACATAATAAGCTATTGCCACCATTAGAGCTGTAATTATTACTGGTAGTGGTAATATCCCTACTTTTAAATTTCCTATAGAATTAAAGCTTCCTGTTAGTCCAGATATAGGATTTCCATTAGTGAATACATACGTTACACCTCTGAATATAGTCATTGAAGCAAGAGTAACTATAAATGCTTGAATCTTTCCTTTTGAAATGAGCATTCCATTAATAAGACCTACTACAATACCTACTGCAACTGCAACTATTACAGCTAGGAATACGTTTCCGTTAGAGTTAATAATAGACGCAGCTAACGCACCACTAATGGCCAGTGTTGATCCTACTGATAAATCTATTCCTCCTGTTAGAATTACAAATGTCATACCTATAGCAATTATTGCATTTACAGAAACCTGAGTTAATACATTAGTTATATTTGATACTGATAAAAATCTTGGAGTTAGTATAGAAATAGCTATACATAATATGAAAAGTCCTATTAATGATTTATATTTTGATAAGTTTTTATTTCTAATACTTTGCATAATCATCCCACCTTTTTTTTACTTTATACCTACGGCTAGTTTCATTACTGATTCTTGATTAGCTTCATCTCTTGAGAGTTCTCCAGATACTGATCCTTCTCTCATTACCATAACTCTATCACTTATACCGAGAACCTCTGGCAAATCTGAAGAAATCATTATTATAGCTTTACCCATAGATTTCAACTTATTTAATAATTCATATATTTCCTTCTTAGCACCTACATCAATTCCTCTTGTAGGTTCATCAATAATTAAAATCTTTGGTGATAATAATAACCATTTTGCTAAAATAACCTTTTGTTGATTACCTCCACTTAAATTTTTTATAAGTTGTTCAGCATTTGGAGTTCTTATTCTTAGTTTTGTAATATAGTCTTCTACATCTTTTTTTTCTAAAGATTTATTAACACGCTTTGACTTATCTTCATACATTTGTAGATTTCCTAATGTCATATTTTCAGCTACAGACATACTCAAAATTAATCCTTCTTTTTTTCTATCCTCTGGCAAATAGCATATTCCTTTATTTATGGCATCTTTAGGACACGTTATATTTACCTTTTCACCATCTATAAATATTTCTCCACTTTGAGCTTTAAAGTCTCCAAATATGGTTTTTGCAAGTTCTGTTCTACCAGCTCCCATTAAACCTGCTACTCCAAGTATTTCACCTGCATTAACTTTGAAAGAAACATTTTTAACTCTCTTCTCATAATTTAAGTTTTTTACACTTAATATTGTTTCTCCTGTTTCAACTTTTCTATATGGGAATTGATCATCTATAGTTCTTCCTACCATCATTGATATTAATTTATCATTATCAATATCAGCAACCTTAGCTTCACCAGCATACTTACCATCTCTAAGTACTGCTACCCTATCACACATTGCAAATATTTCTTCCATTCTGTGGGATATGTATATTATAGCTATACCTTTCTTTTTAAGATTCTCAATTACATTAAATAATTTCTTAGTTTCTACATCAGTAAGAGCAGTTGTTGGTTCATCCATTATAATTATACTTGAATTTTTAGTTAAGGCTTTTGCAATTTCTATCATTTGTTTTTCACCAACATTAATGTCTTTTACCAATGCCTCTGGATCCACATTACATCCTATTTGATCTAAGAATAATTTACTTCTTTCTATTAAAAGCTTTTTATTTACCTTCCTTGTATATTTAGAAAATTTTTCATTACCTAAGAAAATATTTTCTGCCACAGTTAAATTTGGAATAACACTTAACTCTTGATGTATTATAGCAACTCCTAAATTTTCTGCTTCTCTTATTCCTCTAATATTTACATCTTGACCTTCGATAAATATCTTTCCTTCATCCTTAGTATAAACTCCACTTAGAATCTTCATCAAAGTAGATTTACCAGCTCCATTTTCTCCCATTAGAGCCGTTGCTTCTCCGCCATAAGCTGTAAGATTAACGTTATCTAGTGCTTTTACTCCTGGGAACATTTTCGATATATTTTCCATCTTTAGCATAGGTTTCTTTGTTTCCATTACAATTCCCCCTTTTTTAGAAAACAACTCCTGATTTTAAAATTATATTTGCATAAGGAGTTTGCTCTCCAGTTCTTACTACGGCTTTACATTCCTTTAACTTAACTTTTAATTCTTCATGAGAGATAAATGTTATTTTGGTATCTTTTATTTCTTCTTTTATTTCATCAAAGACTTTAGGATTGATATCCTTTGTTTCAGTGGCTAAAATAACCTCTTCAACCTGTAATTCTAATAAAATAGCCTTCAGTGTATCTATAAAAGTTGGAAGATTCTTTATAATTGCTAAATCTATTCTCCTTGTTTCATCAGGTATAGGTAATCCACAATCACCTATAGCTATCATATCTTTATGTCCCATTTTAGAAATTACTTCTGATATATCACTGTTTAATAATGCTGTCTTCCTCATAAATTACTCCTCTCCGTACAATTGTACTATTTCTTTTAAATATGGAATTGATGGTTGAGCCCCTTCTCTTTGAACTGTAATAGATGAAACCTTATTTCCAAAAGTAATAGCCTGTACTAAGGTATCTTTATTTATATTTTCAACATCTAGTTTTGAACTTAACCCACCAATAAAACTGTCTCCTGCTGCTGTAGTATCTAGTGCATTTACTTTATAAGCTGGAACTACTTCATAGAAGTCTTTTCCTATTACAGCAGCTCCTCTAGAGCCTAAAGTTATTATTGCAAATTTTACGCCTTTTTCTAAGAAGGCTTCACCTGCTCTTTTAGCATCATCTGCATTATCTACCTTGATTCCTGTTAAAACTTCTGCTTCTGTTTCATTTGGAACTATTATATCTGTTACTTTTAAAAGTTCTTCATGAATTTCTTTAGCTGGAGCTGGATTTAATATTGTTACCTTTCCATACTTCTTAGCTATTTTAAAAGCTTCAATAGTCATGTCTTCTGGAGTCTCAAATTGAGATATTATTATATCTGAATTTTTAATGAATTCTTCTGACTTATTAATCTCATCTTTGTTTATAGTCATATTAGCTCCTGAAACTACTATTATTGAATTATTTCCACCTTCATTAACCATTATCATAGCCATTCCAGTTGGTTGTAAATCATCTATAAAAACACATTCTGTATTTATCTTATCCTTTTTTAATTCATTTATTAAAAAATCTCCATTGTCGTCTTTTCCTATTTTTGAAATCATACACACATCTGCGCCACTTCGTCTAGCTGCTACAGCTTGATTAGCTCCTTTACCACCTGGTATTTTCTCAAAGCTTTTAGATAATATAGTTTCGCCTTCTTTTGGCATACTTTTAATTTTTAAAACTAAATCCATATTAGTACTTCCAAGTATACAAACCTTATTCATGATCTCATCTCCCGTTTAAAACTTTAGTTAACCGTTTCACTAAACCGGTTAACTATATAATAACTTACCTGTAAACGTTTTTCAAGTATTTTTTAATAATTTTTTCTAGAATATTTTTACAATACTAATTTCTCTTAAATATTTATAAATATTGACATGATGAGTAATAAAAAAATAGAGAAAGCAACTTTGTTGCTCATATTAAATTCTCCTTAATAACATAATTAGATTCTCATGTTATGTTATCCACATAGTTCAAAAATATTATTTAAGTTATTCTTATAATTTAGAAGAACAACTTAAATAACAAATATATATGTTCTAAAAATCATTCTTCATTTAAATTTATTAAGTAATATTAACAAAAAAATATTGCATAAATTGTCAAACTAACGATATATATAATATAATGTAGCATATAGAGATAAGAGAGGAATATTAGAAGTATTGAGTGATTTTGTATTTGGAGATGCCTTAGGTAGTTTTAAATAACGCTCTGTTTTAATAGAGTGTTGATATTGTTACATTTTTGCGAAGTGTGCATTAGAATTTGACTTTTAGAACTCTTAATGAGTATTGTCACATTAATCGATTGTCCAAAACTTGCTTTTGGAACAAGCTGGAATGGGGCTATACTCATTTAGATGCTCTTAAGTCCAATTCTTTAGCACTCTGAACAATATGTAACAATATCAACATGGTTTTAAAAAATAGCCTAGAATATATAGCTATAATTTTATGAATAATTATAATTAAGTTGTACTTAGGTATATAAGTCTTAAATCAAGGAGTTAAGTTAAATGAAAAAAGAAGTTAGTTTAAAGGATATTTTAATAATTATACAAAGGGGATTAAATTCTGTAGACAAACGTTTATTAGACCATGGAGAAAAAGTAGCATATATATTATTAAAAATGTTAAAGACACAGGGGAAATATAGTCAAGATCATATATTAAAATTATGTACATTAGCAATTTTTCATGATATAGGTGCTTATAAAGTAACTGAAAGAGATAAGTTATTGGATATAGATTCAATTGCTCCAATTAATCATGCAATTTATGGATCACTATTTATAAAGTATTTTTCGCCTGTAGCAGATTTGTCAGAAGTCGTATTAGGACATCATTTTACAGCAGGATATTTAAAAAAGAGGAGTGAAATCCATATACCTAATGAGGCATTAATTCTTGGGTTAGCAGATTATATAGCTTTAATTCATTTAAAGAATAATGTAATTGAAGAAAAAATAATTATAAATAAAAAGGTAGATTATTTAGAGGAAAACATAAATTTATTTTTAGAAGCGAGTAAATCAACTAATTTTAATGAATATCTTAGTAGTAATATTTACAAAAAAGAATTATATGATTTTTTTGATATTAAAAGTATAAATAAAGAAGAAATAATAAAATACATTAAAATGTTAGCTTATACAATTGATTTTAGAAGTAAAGCTACAGTAAGACATACAATAGTAGTAGAAGGTACAAGCTATGAAATTGCAAAGCTGTATGGAATAGATGAGGATGAAGCTGTAAGAATTAAAATTGCAGCTACACTTCATGATATAGGGAAAATAGCCATACCTGTAAGTATATTAGAAAAACCAGGGAAACTTACTACAGAAGAATTTGAAATAATGAAAAGCCATGTAGATATAGGATATAAAATGTTAAGTAATTTAGGTATTGATGATATTAGGGATATAGCTATGGCACATCATGAAAAACTAGATGGCACAGGATATCCTTTTGGACTTAAAGATGAGGAAATATCAAAAGAAGCTCGAATAGTTGCAATTGCTGATATTTTTAGTGCATTAACAGGGGTAAGAAGTTATAAAGATGAATTTAGTAAGTCTAAGATAATAAGTATATTAACAAGTATGGCAAGTGAGAAAAAAATAGATTTAGAAATTGTTAATTTAGTTTTAAAAAACTATGATCATATAACTAAAAAAGTTAAAGAGGAAACTAATGAACTCATGAATTTATATGAAAACCTCGAAAGTGAATATAGTAATTTATTAGAAAAATTTGCATAATAATATTTAGTAATTTTTATATAATAATTACTATTAATCACAAAGCTTTTTAATAAATTCATAGGAGCCATTAGTATTTTCTTCTCCCCAGCTATACATAGCTTCTAGGATAGAATATACCCTTCTTAGGCATATTCAAAAAATAACAGACCAGTATGCATATTTATTTTATTAAGTTCTTATTCCAAATAAAAAGTTGATTAGAGTTATTAAGAGAACCAAATAAATTTTTCTTAAATCCAGGGATTTTACCATCAAGTTCTTTAATCAATTCTTTCATGTCTTGTCTTTTGGTTTTACCATCAGCAGGACATGGATTTTTAATAATTGGATAATTATATTTTTTAGCAACGCTTTTAATAGAGTGTTCTTCTATATAAACCATAGGTCTTATTAATGTTATAGTATTTTTATGCATAAATGTTTTTGGTGAAAAGCAATTAATTCTTCCTTCATAACATATAGATAACATAAGTGTTTCTAAAGCATCATCTTTATGATGACCTAGTGCAACTTTGTTACATCCTAATTTTTCTGCATTATTATTTAAAGCACCACGTCTAAGATTTGCACATAGCGAGCATGGATTCTCTTCTTTTCTTAAATCAAATACAATTTCTTTAATATTAGTTTGTATTTCATAAAATGGAACCTCTAAATCCTTACAAAGGATATGAAGAGGAGAATTATCAACACCACCTGGATTTAATGTTATTGCTATTAAATCAAATGATTGAGGTGAAAATTTTTTATATGAATTCAAAAGGTGAAGTAATGTTACACTATCTTTTCCGCCAGAAAGTCCAACAGCAATTTTATCTCCATCCTTGATTAAATCAAAATCATTTATTGCTTGACGCATTTTAGTAAGAAGTTTTTGCATGTAAATGTCCTCCCAAATATAAATTAATCATATTAGACATATTCAAAAAAATAACAACAAGGGATGTGACATATATTTTGTATCAGATAGGGAAGTAAGCATAGTTTATAGAAAGCTATTAGCTAAACTTATTTACAAAGCATCACACAAAATAAACTAGCATATCGACTTTATTTTTCTAAATGTTACTTATATAAATAGATTATCACAAAATATCTTTATATAAAACATTAAGAATTTAAAGAATGGTTCAGATATATATGTTCTATTAAAGATATGACACATATTTTATTACATATGATACTTTAACTGTAGAATCTTAATTAGAACTTATATAACAAAAATAAGGGGATGTCTCATAATACAAATCATTTAATGATATGATGTATATTCAAAAAAAGAAATAGGAATAACATTTGTAGAAGAAGCATTGAAAAATAAGCTTAGAGTTTCTTCATTTGAAGTTGTTCCATAAATGATTGTCCTAATGCATATTAGGAGCAATCTTTTATGGGTA
>NZ_FOMG01000073.1 GCF_900112485.1 Clostridium uliginosum | reverse complement strand
AATAGGTCGAGGGCTTGACCAATAATTAATTAAGTAAATATATACATTAGAGGAAACTCAAACTTATGTGCAATTTTGAAAGAACAATTCTTTCAATTTAATCTGGTGATGATGGCGTAGAAGTAACACTCCTTTCCATTCCGAACAGGACAGTTAAGATCTACAGCGCTGAAGGTACTGCATGGGCGACTGTGTGGGAGACTAGGACGTTGCCAGGTAAGCATAAAAGAGATAGTTATTTATAACTATCTCTTTTTTTGTGCGAAAAAATAATGTGGTTTTAAAGTTATATAAAATAGGGCTTTTATAATTTTCTTATGTTAAATTATAATTATTAATAATATAGGGGACAAACAATAAACGGAAATAAATATATTGAACTAAAGGATAAAAAATTCAAATTTAAAGATTAAAGAGGATTGTAATAACAGCATTTAAAGAAGCTGATAAAATAATATTGTAAACTATTAAAAAAGAAAATGAGTATATGTAGAGAATGTAGTATAAATACAACCATCCTTGGGGTGCATCAATTTCACCTTATCAAGTAGAAGGTGCATATGATGATAAGGGAAAAGGAGCTTTAGTTCAAGATACAAAAGTAATACCAGATGGTATAGCAGATTTTAAAGTATCAAGTGATCGACTATGACCGTTATAAGGAAGATGTTAAATTATTTAAGAAATGGGTTTTAAAATATATAGATTATCTATAATAATGGATCAGAATAATACCAAGTGGAGTTGGTAAAATAAACGAAAAAGGAATTGAATTTTATAATAACTTAATAGATGAGTTATTGAAATACAATATAGAGAATTTAGTTACTATGTATCATTGACTCTCTTCAAAAAAAAGGGATAGTCTAATAAGGAAACGATAGATGCATTTTGTAGATATGCAAAAGTACTATTTAAACGTTTTAGGAATAAAGTAAAGTGCTGGTTTACTATTATTAATTCAGCTACTTCAAAACCAGAATGTGTATGTAAATAAGAGTAGTATTTGTAAATATAAACAAATACTAAGCCTAGTGTATCAATGGTAAAATTATAACGAAAAAAAAAGAAAACTGTAGTATTATAGTATTAAACGGATAAAACAAGGTAAACATAAAGAATGATTATAGAAGGATATGGTAAGATAAAACACGTCGCTGAGAGATGCAGACAACAAGTTAAATGCTGAGAAAAACATTCTGGAAAGAACGGTTTGAAAGCTTAAAAAAAACTTGTTGACAAGATCTAAACCAAGTGATAAACTAAGAAAGTCGCTTGAGAGTGACAAGTTAAAACAAAAGCCGACAACGTAATGTTGAAAGCGAAAGAATATGGTCTTTGAAAATTGAACAGAATATAGATAAATACATTTAAGTAAACCAGCAATTCTTTTTAGAGTAAGCTAAGATTAAACTTTTTAATGAGAGTTTGATCCTGGCTCAGGACGAACGCTGGCGGCGTGCCTAACACATGCAAGTCGAGCGATGAAG
>NZ_FOMG01000023.1 GCF_900112485.1 Clostridium uliginosum | reverse complement strand
TATTTCATATAAATATTATGCGCAAAAAAGTGGATTCAAATTAATGAATCCACTTTTTTTATCGGCTAGTATCAAATTTATTTTGATACAGCCTCCTGTAGATAATTCTTTTAATTCTGCGTTCCCATTTTCTGATTTTTTACCGATTTCATTTGATAAGTTATTAATACCAATAATACTATGATTTACTCCATTTATATTTTCTCCAAATTCAGTTAATTGTTCTACTATATTAGATATATTTTCTGTCTGGTTTTTAGTTGCTAAAGCCACTCCTTCTGTAGATTTAACTATATTCGAAGTTAAATCTAACATATCTTCCGAAATATACGTTAATCCTATTGTTTGAGCATCTATATCCCCAGAGTTTCTCTTAATTTCTTCTAACATGTTATTTATTGTAATTATAGTATTATTTAATATTGTACTCATTTTTCCAATTTCTGTTTTATCATTTAAATATTTTTCATCTATCTCTACAAATTTTCCTTTTTTCATTTCTGCCATAGTAATATTTAATACCTTTAATCCTTTAGCTTTTTTTAATTCAATATTAATCATTACTACACTAATTGCTAATATAATAATTATACTTATATTAATTACTAACTTTTGATGAAAATAAATAAAAATCAAACTACATATAATTAAAGCTATAGCCATTAATATACTATTCATTAACTTACTTTTCATATTATTTTTCATACTAGTTTTTGGCATAATATTAGATTCATTTATCATTACTTTTTCCTCCTAATGTTAATTGATAATGTTTATCATTCTCGTATATTACCATAATTTCTACATCTTTGTCAATAAAGTACTGATTTTCATACATAAATAAAACAGTAGCCAAGATTATTCTCATCTACTGTTTACAAAAAGTGTAATTATTTATAATAAGTATTTGTTAGTATTTATTTAAGTTAAATAATAAGGCACATGAAAGAAAATAATAGACCAGTATGTTTGTCTATTATTTTCTTTCATGTGCCTAAAATTCTATTAGATAAAGTAATTTTAACATTTCTCTGTAAATTTAGATATTATCATGGTACAAACAGTATTCCCTGCTGAATTTAATAATGTAGCGGGAGCATCAATGATTGTAGCTATTACAAGCATTATTGCTAAGGCTTCTTGTGGAAATCCAAATATACTTAAAATAAGCATTTCACCTATTCCCCCTCCGCCTGGTACAGCTCCAACTACTGCTCCAATTAAAAGTCCTGATGCTAATATACTTACTAATGAACCTATGCTATTCATATCTCTACCAAATATAGCAAATAAGAACATGATCTTATATATCCCCCCAATAACAGATCCATCTTTATGAATATTAACCCCAAGTGGCATTACTATATTAGCAAGAGCAACTGATACTCCCATTTTTTTAGCAGCTTCTATATTAACAGGAATGCAAGCAGCACTTGAGCAAGTTGCTAATGCTGTTACTGAAGGTTCTGCAGCATTTTTCCAAAATACTTTTACACCTCTTTTTCTTCCTGCTACATATGCATATAAAGTTGAGAATACTAAGAAATATATTATAGAAACTCCTAAATACAATGTAAATACTTTTGCATATCCACTTAATATTTGCCCACCTAGTTGACCAATAATATTTGCAAAATATGCTCCAAGTCCAATTGGTGCATAATACATAATTATATTAACACCTTTCATAGTTACTGCTGCTCCACTATTTAAAAATGAAACAAATGCTTTTCCTTGTTCCTTACAAAGCATAGCTGCAAATCCTATTAGCATAGAAAATAATATTAATGCAAGTAAATTACTTCTAGATAAAAGTTCTGAAAAATCTCCTACAGTAATACTAGATACTATTTTCTCTAAAGCACCTATACTCTCAGTTTTCTGAACTTTACTGTTACTCATTAAATTATTAAACATTGATGGCTCTAATCCTGTAGTTGGATTAAATAACTTAAAACTAGCTACCCCTATTATTCCTGCAATAATGGCAGTTACTCCAAAAACAATTACTGTTACCCAAAGTATTCTTCCTAATTTTTTTGAACTATCCATATTGGCTATTGCAGATGAAATGCTGAAAAATACTATAGGTACTAACATTGTAAATATTAAATTTAAAAATAGATTTCCAAGTGGTGCAAATATATTAGCTTTTTCTCCCATTATTAATCCAATACATCCACCTAGTAAAATTGAAAATAATAGAATTAGTGATGATTTATAGTTTTTTAAAAATTTCAATTTTCTCTCCTCCTTAATAGATAGGTTAACTTTTAAGTTCACTTAACCACATTAAATAATTAACAGATAGTATATTTCACTTTTTAACATCTCATTTATGCCAAAATTTCTTGAACTATCTCTCGATCATCAAAATGTATTTTTGTATTTCCGATGATCTGATAGTCCTCATGACCTTTTCCTGCTATTACTAATAAATCATCGTCTTTTAATATTTTTAATGCCTTCTCAATTGCCTTCCTTCTATCAACGATTTTTTCATAAGTTGCATCTATAACTTCCATTCCTTCTTCAATCTCTTCAATAATTGTTATTGGATCTTCATTTCTTGGATTATCAGAAGTTATTATGCAATAATCTGATAAAATCCCAGCTGCCATACCCATTATGTGCCTCTTAGTTTTATCTCTATTGCCACCGCAACCAAAGACAATAATAAGTTTTCCTTTAGTTATTTCTCTTGCCATCATTAATAATTTTTCTAAAGAATCAGGTGTATGTGCATAATCAACTATTACATTTTTATTGGAATTGTTTTCTACCATCTCAACTCTTCCTGGAACATGTTTAACTTTAACTATTAACTTTAAAATTTCATCAATATCTATTCCTAATCCATAACAAGCACCTATTGTAGCAAGAACATTATATACTGTAAATTTACCTGGTGAATTCACCTTTATTTCTTTGCTTGTTTGTTTAAAGTTAACTTTAAAAGTTACTGAATTATTATCATACCTTATTTCACTTGCTCTAATATCTGCTTCATTATCTATTCCATAAGTCAATATTCTACAAGTTGATTTTTTTATGATTTCATGTGCAATTTTATCATCTAAATTAATAACTCCAAGATTACACTTATGAAATAACTTCATCTTTTCATTCTTATAGTTTTCCATTGTTCCATGTTCTTCTAAATGATCTTGCGATAAATTTGTAAATACCCCTACATTAAAGTCACAGTAATCCACTCTATTCTTTGATAATGCAGAAGAGGTAACTTCCATAACTATATCTTCAGCACCCTTATTAATAAATTCTCTGAATATAGCTTGTAGTTCTAGTGATTCAGGAGTAGTTGGATTTGTTTTTTCTATACTTATTTGTTCACCTTTTAGTTCATATCCTAAAGTACCTATTGTACCAGTGATTCTTCCATATTGCTCAAGCACATCTTTAATATAATGTATAACTGTAGTTTTTCCATTAGTTCCTGTTACTCCAACTAGCTCTATTTCCTTAGATGGTTCTTTATAAAATGAATTAGCCATACTTGCTAAAGCTGATTTAGTATTTTTTACCTTTATTAATGCAATATTTTCACTCTTAATTTGGATTTCTTCATCAACAACTATTACTACAGCACCATTTTTAATAGCTTCTTTTATAAAATCATGCCCAGCTACTTTAGTTCCCTTTATACATACAAATATTGAATTCTCCTTTACTTTTCTAGAATCATAGCTGATATCTGCAATATCTATATTAACTTCTCCATTTACAACCATACATTCTATATCTTTTAATAATTTATATAATTTCATTTATTTCCCTCCGTTAACTAATTAATCTATTATATTTTTATTATACGCAAAATTTAAACTATAAATAGCGTATATATTGCTTGATATATTGCAAAAAGTGCTTTATTATTTATTTGAAATATAATATTAATTTAGTAGTTATGCAGTGAACTAACCGAAATAAGGAATAATTGTTTATTTCAGTTGCTGAGGATTTTCATGTGGGTTTCTAACATTAGAAGTTGCCACATTTCCGCTTGTTCCCAAAACAAGTTCGTGACAAGCAGTAAATGAAACAACTTCTAATGAAGAAACGCCTACATGAAAATCCTTTGATGCAACACTACATAAACAATTATCCCTTATTTCTTTGTTTACTGCTTAACTTAAATATATTTGAAAATCTATTTATCTATCTATACGTTATGGGGAGAATATAGTGTAGCATACGCTAAACGAGATATACTCGAAAGGATATCATATATATGAATAATAAAAATTTAGAAAATAAATCGGGCTATTTAAATAAAGATTTTCAATTATTTCATTTAAAAGATAAAAAAAATCAGGAGTTTGAATTTCACTACCATGATTTCAATAAAATAATAATATTTCTCTCTGGAAAAGTGACTTATCTAATTGAAGGGAAAGCATATTATCTAAAGCCATGGGATATTTTGCTTGTAAATAATCATGATGTTCATAAACCAGTTATTGATTCTTCTGAAACCTATGAAAGAATAATTATTTGGGCTAACTCAGATTTTATAGAAAATCATAATTATGAAGATTGCGATCTTTCAACTTGCTTTAAATTAGCAACTGAAAAAAGCTTCAATCTCGTAAGACTTGAAGCTAAATTTCAAAACAATTTAAAATCCATAATAGGATCACTTGAATCATCACTAAACTCACATGATTTTGGTGGTAAACTTTTAAGTAATTCATTATTTATTCAGTTAATTGTTTATTTAAATAGAGTTCATCTTGGTAATTTGTATATAAATGATGATGAAACACTTAAATATGATAAACAAATTGAAGAAGTATTAAAATACATAAATAGTAATTTATCGGGTGATCTGTCTATAGAAGCCTTATCTCAAAGATTCTATATTAGTAAGTATTATCTCATGCATAAATTTAAAAAAGAAACTGGATATACTCTTCACAACTATGTCATGCAAAAAAGACTTTTGATGGCAAAGGATCTTATAAAAACAGGAGAACCTATTACTAAAGCCTCAGTGCAATGTGGCTTTAATGATTACTCTAGCTTTCTTCGTTCATTTAAAAAGCTATTTAATAAATCTCCAAGAGATTTTTTGATATAAGGCATTTCTAAATATAAAATCATACAAAAAATTGTAGTAGATTTGTATTTGCACAAATCTACTACAATTACTTTAATGTGCCTTAGTTAATTCTTATAAACACAACCTTCAAATAATTTCCTTCTGGAAATTTCTCTGTAACTGCAAAATCTTCTGGAAGATGATGTTCCTCTAAAATTTCATAGTTCTTGTTTGATTCTTTAAATGCTTGATCTATAAACTTCTTAAACTTTATCATATTAAAAGTAGCACAGTTTGTAGAAGCTACAATTAATCCTTCATCTTCTGTTATATCTATAGCTAATTTTATTAAATCCTTGTAATCTCTCGCTGCACTAAATCTATTATCTTTAGATGTTGCAAAACTTGGTGGATCAAGAATAACTACATCAAATTTCAAATCATTTTTCTTTGCTTGTTTAAAATACACAAAAATATCTTCAACTATTATATTATGCTCTTTATGATCAATATTATTTATAGTGAAATTTTCAATTGTTTTATCTAAACTCCTTGCTGCTAAATCAACACTTGTAGTAATAGCGTTACCCTTTGCCGCAGCCATAGAAAAAGCTCCTGTATAAGAAAAAGTATTTAATACTCTTTTATTTTCAGAGTATTTATCTTTAATGGATTTTCTTACTTCCTTTTGATCTAGGAATATTCCTACCATTGCACCATCATTTAGATAGATTGCAAAATTAACTCCATTCTCTTTAACGATAAGAGGTTCTGATGCTTTTCTTCCACATACATAACTATTTTCATCTATAACCATACCATTTTCATCAAATCTCTTCTTTTCATATATCCCATCAAGAGGCACTAATGCCTTTATTGCTTTAAGTATCATATCTTTAAATGCGTAAATACCTTTACTATACCAAGTTATAAGGTAGTATCCATTAAAATAATCAATGGTAAGGCCTCCTATTCCATCGCCTTCCCCATTAAATGCTCTAAATGCATTAGTATCTCTTGAATAATAAAATTTTTCTCTTTTAGAGAATGCATTACGCAATTTATCATAAAACAATTTATAATCTATATCACTTTTTTTACTATTACTTAAAATCCAGCCAGTTCCTTTATTTTGCTTTCCATAATATCCTCTTCCTAAAAAAGCTTTTTTTTCATCTATAAGCGTTATTATTTGTCCCTCTTCTTTTAAAGTTTTGATATTCTCTAAAGCTTCTTCAAAAATTAATGGATATCCTTTTTTGTATTTATTTACGAATTCTTTTTTTACTGTAAGTATTGTTTCTCTCATAGTGTACCTTCCTAAACTAAATTTAGGCACATGATTCAATATGCCTTATTGTGTTGTTAAACAATTATACCATACATTCTAGTTGTTACTCTATAAGGCATCTTCAAAAAAGTAACTAATCAACTATAGTATCATTTATTTCTTTCAAAAATAATAAATTTTGATCATTTTAATATTTTATAATATCTTTACCAAAACATTATATTATGAAATTTTAACATTTTCATCATCTTATATATAATGTTTTGGTAAATATATACGATAAAAGAAATATAAGTATAAATAAAAGGAGAGGTTGGTTATGAGCGGAAGTTTAAATATAAACGGAAACAATATAAATTTATTTCAGAATACAAGTATAAATAAAATTGCAAAAAGTCCTAAAATAAATAATGATTCAGATGAAAAAGCTGATAAAAGTAATTTAAGTATTAATCTTAAACAAAAAAATAAACAGAGTGATTTAATGGAAAATCTTCTAAAACAAAAGCAATCTTTTAATGAACAAAAACAAACATTAATTGCTAAAGATATGGATCCAAAAGAAAAAAAGTATAAACTTGAGGAAGTAAATAAGAACATACAAGAAATGGAAGCACAAATTCAGCAACTAGCTATTCAAGAAAAACAAGAAGAAATTGAAAAACAACAAGAAAAAATTTCAAAGCAAAAAGCTGTTGAAGAAAAGTATAACAAAAATGATGATGAAGTAAGAGATGATATAATAATTTCTGCTAGTTTAAATGAACTTATCAAGTTCAGCAGTTCAAAAGATAATATACATTTATTAAAAGATGGTAAGAATAGACAAATAATAGAAGCTGAATATATTAAACCAAATGATAATCCAAATAGCTATAACAATAAACGTTTAGCACAAATAAGTAAAAGTATTTCAAACATAAATAGTACTATTAATAAAAATATTAGAGATGTAAATAAGGGTGCTGAAAGAATCAAAGCTAAAACTGAATTAGCAATTGAACAAATTAAAAACCAAGAAGAGAATACAGAAAATATAGAGACCCAAGACAAGGAAAAAGTTAAATCAAAAACAAAAGAATCCAAAGAAAAATTATAAATAAGTCAAAACATGGGCTATGTAATAAAATAGTGTTGATATTTTATTACAATATCAACACTTACTTAAAACATAGCTATAGACTGTAAATACTTTTGTGTATTTATTTACTAATATTTTTTACTGTATCAATTATATATTCTTTTTGTTCATGTGTTAATTCTGGGAAAATAGGTATTGCAAATGTTCTATGTGAAAGATATTCAGCTGCGGGCATATCCCCTTCTTTATATCCTAGATCTTTATAAACCTTTTGCAAATGCATTGGCACTGGATAATAAACTCCTGTACTTATACCTTTTTCTTTAAGTTTATTTACCATTTCATCTCTATTTTCTGATTGAACCACATACATGTTATATACAGATTTTCCTTCATTTATTGTTACAGGCACTGTTATAGATGAATCTTTTAGTTTTTCATCATATAGCTTAGCATTTTCCCTTCTCTTTTCATTCCACATATCTATATGGGACATTTTACTCCTTAAAATTGCTGCTTGAATTGTATCTAATCTTGTATTAAATCCAATTAAATAATTATAATATTTTAATGGGTTATATACTGTATCATCATGTCCCTCTGAAGTTTTCACCTCTTCTGTTATATTGTTTAATAAATTGTAAGCTCTTTGACCATTTTCTCCACTTCCATGAGTTCTTAATGCTCTTGCAATAGTTGCTATATTGTCATCAGATGTTGTTATCATTCCACCATCTCCTGCACAACCAAGATTTTTAGTTGGGAAGAATGAGAAGCATCCAACATCTCCTATTGAACCAACTTTCTTTCCTTTGTATTCAGCTCCAAAAGCTTGTGCAGCATCTTCTATTACCTGCAAATTATATTTTCTAGCTATTGTCTTTATTTCATCCATTTTGGCAGGTTGTCCAAATATATGAACTGGCATAATGGCCTTTGTTTTTTCAGTGATTTTCTCTTCTATCTTAGATGGATTTATATTGTATGTATCCTTCTCTACATCCACAAAAACAGGTTTAGCACCTACAAACGAAATACTTTCTGCAGTAGCAAAGAAAGTAAAAGGTGTAGTTATAACTTCGTCACCTTTACCAATACCTAAAGCCATAAGTGCTACCACTAAAGCATCAGTTCCATTACCAACTGATATTGCATGCTTAACTCCCACATACTCTGCAAATTCCTTTTCAAATTCAATTACATCTTTTCCCATAATATAACTTGCAGAAGAAAGTACCTCTTTAACTTTTTTGTTTGCCTCTTTTTCAACAGATTTGTATTGAGCCTTTAAATCAACTAATGGAATATTCATTTTCCACACTCCTATCTATATTTCTTTTTACTTTGGTTCTGTTTTAATATAGTGTTGATATTGTTACACTTTTGTTCAATTCTTTAGCCCACTTAACAATATGTAGCAATATCAACACGGTTTTAAAACAGAGCCTTATTTTTTCGCCTTAAACATACAAGTCTTTGTAGTTATTGATATACTTTTATTTTCTTTAATATAATCTTCTAAATACTTTGTAAATTCTTTTTTCTTCTCTCCAACAAGTATTGAACTTCCCTGGATTGTTGAAGCTTTATAAGAAACTACTGGCTTTGCATCATCTACTATTATTTTTCCTTGCAAAATCTCTACATTAACCTCACTAAAATATTTTTCAAGCATTGACCTTCCATGTTCTAAATCAAATCTAGTTGAGAATCCATTATTATCTAGTCCAAGATTCGGAGCAAAGTTTTCTACTAATTCATTTAATTCAGCCATAGATTCACATGAGTTAGCACTTACATAAAACATGCCACCATGAGATAAGACTCTATTTATTTCAGATAAGGCCTTTTCTATATTAGGTACAAAATAAAGCATATGCTGTGCAATGACTACATCAAAGCTTTCATCTTCATATGGAATGTCTTCTGCATTTATTTCTTTATACTCAAAATTATGATCTACATCTTTAAGCTTATCTTTTGCTATCTTTAACATACTTTTAGAAAAATCTGATACGGTAATATTTAATCCTTTGTCTATGCTGTTCTTGTTTTTACTCCAAAGCTTTCCTGGTCCGCATCCTAGTTCTAATATCCTTGCACCCTTTGGAAAGTTCATTTGATTAAAGCACCATGTATCCCAATCAACCTTGTTAATATTATAGCTGTGAAGATTACTCCTTAAATTAAGATTTTTATCACTTTTATACTGCTCTTTTACGCTTTTTTCCATATTAGTTATCTTTATAATATCAATTAAATTGTTAGCATCTAAAAATCGATTTTTCTTCGCTGTATTCTGAGCTTTATTAAAAACATCTATAACTGCTTCTATATGTTTTTTCTTTTCCTCCAAAGCTTTCTTTTGAATAGCTATCATACTCTCTAAATTTTCTCCACTTTCATGTAGAGTATGACTTATTTCATTTAATGATAAGCCAATAAATTTTAGGGTTGTAATCTGTTGAAGCTTCAAAAAATCATCTTCACAATAAATTCTATATCCAGAATCAGTTTTCTCTGATGGCTCAAGAAGCCCGATTTTATCATAATGAAGTAATGTTTTTACAGTTACTCCTGATCTCTTTGCAAATTCACCAATCTTCAATAATACTCCCTCCCATTAAATCTATTGTAATCCCTTACCTTAGGGTAGAGTCAATATAAATTTTTATGGCTTTATATTACAATGTCAACATTCATTTAAAACACAGCCATTTTTATTAAAACATATTCAAAAAAATAATAGACCAGTATGCCTGTATATTTTTCGTCATACTGCGTCGGCAAATTCAGCTAATATCTTTCTATTAACCGAACTTACCTACTTGTCTGACACCAAATATACTAAGCATCTTTGGTCTATTATTTTCTTTCATGTGCCTAATGCTTTTGTCTTTATCACATGGCTATCATTAATTTTATAATAATTCTTTAACTACTCTTACTACTTCTTTTGCTATATATTCGGCATCTTCAAGTGATAATGTAGTATATACTGGAAGTGTAATTTCATTTTCATACTGAGCATAAGCATTTGGATAATCCTTAATATCATATCCAAGATTCTTATAAAGTGTTAGCATTGGAAGTGGTTTATAATGAACATTAGTTGCTATTCCAATTTTAGCTAATCTTTGAATAGCTTCATTTCTCTTTTCTTCATTAAAGCCTTTAATTCTATAAAGATATAAATGGTATGATGTTTCAGTTCCATTATCATCCTTAGTAAATGGGATTATAGAAAAATCTTCTTTAGATAATATATCAGTGTATGTTTTAAATATTTGTCTTCTCTTTTCTAACATACCTTCATATCTCTTAAGTTGAACTACTCCAATTGCTGCAGCTATATCTGTTAAATTACATTTAAGTCCATCATTTATAATGTCATATTCCCATGCACCAGCCTTAAGTTTACTTAAAGCATCCTTTGATTGACCATGCATAGCTGTAAATCTCATGTATTGTTGTAAATTTTCATATCCCTTAAAATTATTATCATTAAAAGTAACTGCTCCACCTTCACCTGTAGTTAAATTCTTAACTGCATGAAATGAGAATGAATGGAAGTTACATTGTGAGCCAACTGGTTCACCCTTGTATTTAGCACCAAAAGCATGTGCTGAATCACAAAGAATTATAATATCTTCTCTATTCTTATCTTTTAATACTTTCTTTAATGCATCATAATCAAAAGGTACACCTGCAATATCTACTGGCATAATAACTTTTGTTTTATCCGTAATTTTTTCAGCAACCTTATCTATATCCATTTCAAAAGTATCTTTTTTAACATCTACATATATAGGTTTAACTCCTCTATGCACTGCAACACTTGAAGTTGCAGTATAAGTGTAAGGAGTAGATATAATTTCATCGCCTTCTTTTATATCAAATACTTTAAGTACTAATTCCATTGCGGAAGTTGCACTATTTAATGCTAATGCCTTATTAACCTTACAGTAGTTTTCTATTCCTTCTTCAAACTTAGCAAGCTGTGGACCTGATGTAATCCATCCTGATCTTAAAACATTTGCTACTGCTTCAATTTCTTCCTCTGTTATATCTGGTGGTGAAAAAGGTATTTTTTTTATATTACTCATATAATTCATTCCTCTCTTAATCAAATACAAAACTTCTTAATTAATAGGAGCTATTTTCAAAACATAGTTTCCTATTAACCTTATTATAAACTCAACCCTTAGGGCAGAGTCAATATAAAAATTAAATATAATTCTATATTTAATAAAAGGCTCTGTTTTAGTATAGTGTTGATAGTGTTACATTTTTGTTCAGTTGGCATTAGAATTGGACTTTTAGAACTCTTAATGAATATTGTCACATTAGTTGCTTGTCCGAAGCTTGTCTTTGGAGCACGCTGGAATGGGACTATACTCATTTAGATGTTCTTAAGTGAGAATCAAAATTTTATATTTTGTTGCTCGAACTTACTCAGCGAATGAATATGAGTCGAGTTTCCTATATTAATTCTTTAGCCCACTGAACAATATGTAACACTATCAACACAGAGTTTTAAAACAGAGCGAAATCTTTAAGTCATTATTTTTTTAAATACCTTAGTTCACTTTTCTTACTAGAATCTAAAATCACGTTTACCTTCATTCAAGTTTTTTAAATTCTCTATTGCTATTTTTCTCACTTTTTCATTTGTAATCTTTGGAATTTCATTTTTTATTACTTCTTCACCCTTTTTCTTTGTATCTTCTGAAGCATAATCTTCTAAATATTCCTTTAATGTCATAAGTGCATTTGGTTGACAGCAGTTTACTATTTGTCCAGCTTTAACAAGACTCATAAATCTATCACCAGTTCTTCCTTCTCTATAACAAGCGGTACAGAAACTTGGAATATAACCCATTTCAAGTAACCAGTTTACAATTTCGTCTAAAGTTCTATTATCACTTACATCAAATTGTGATGAATTTTCTTCTTCTTTTTCTTTTTGAGCATAACCTCCAACACTTGTGCATGATGCTCCACTTACTTGAGAAATTCCAAGATGTAATACTCTTTCTCTTGATTTTTGAGATTCTCTTGTTGATACAATTAATCCTGTATATGGAACTGCAATTCTAAGTACTGCAACAATTTTCGCAAAAATTTCATCAGGAATTGCATTTGTAAAGTCTTCTGGATTTATATCATCTGCTGGACATATTCTTGGTACACTTATTGTATGAGGACCAACACCTTTAGCTGCTTCTAAATGCTCTGCATGCATTAATAAACCAACAAAGTCATAGCGGTACATATTTAATCCAAATAGTACTCCCATTCCAACATCATCAATTCCACCTTCCATAGCTCTGTCCATAGCTTCTGTATGATAATCATAGTCATGCTTTGGTCCAGTTGGGTGAAGTTCTTCATATATTTTCTTGTTATAAGTTTCTTGGAATAAAATATATGTTCCTATACCAGCATCTTTAAGTTTTGTATAATTTTCAACAGTTGTAGCTGCAATATTTACATTAACTCTACGTATTGCTCCATTTTTATGCTTTATACTGTAAATTGTTTTTATACTTTCTAGTACATATTCAATAGGAGAATTTATTGGATCTTCTCCAGTTTCTAATGCAAGTCTTTTATGTCCAAGATCTTGTAATGCTATTACTTCTCTTTTTATTTCCTCTTGTGTAAGTTTCTTTCTTGCTATATGCTTATTTCCATGATGATATGGACAATAAATACAGCCATTTACACAGTAATTAGAAAGATATAATGGTGCAAACATTACAATTCTGTTACCATAAAATCTTTGCTTAATTTCTTGTGCAAGTTTGTACATCTTTTCATTTTCATCTTCTAAGTCACATTCAAGTAATACTGCAGCTTCTTTGTGTGAAAGACCTTTGCAATCCTTAGCTTTTTCTAAAATTTCATTTATTAATTCTCTGTTATGTTTGTTTTCCTTCGCATATTCAAGTGTTGATAAAATTTCTGCATCATCAATAAACTCTGTTGCTACTTTTGATTTAATATTATACATTACATCTACTTCTTTCTATAATTCATTTTTGTTAATTACTCTGTTTTAAAACTGTGCTGATATTAAAACAAAGCCTTATATAGTGCAACTTGTTCTGATCTAATTTTGGCGTGTATATACTAATGAATTTTAGGCATATTTAAAAAATAATAAATTAGTATTGTTAGTCTATTATTTTTTAAAATGTGCCTTATATCCTATGCCTTAGTTTTTTACTTTCCTGTTTTAGAATACATTGTTTTTACGTTTATGCCTTCAATCATGCCGAGTTTACCAGATAATGAGCTTATAGTATCATTTGTTGCATCTATAACCACACTTATTATACACATACCTTTTTCACGATAAGGTAGTCCCATTCTTCCAATAATGTATTCTCCATATTCATGTAAAATACTATTAAGATTATCTGTTGCCTTAATATCTTCTACTATAATTCCAATCAATGCAATTCTTGTATCCATATTTATTATTCCTTTCAAAATCAAAATAAATCGCTTTGTTTTAAAGCAGTGTTGATTTTCTTATATAATAGCGAACTGGCATTGAAATTTGCTTTGTAGAACTCTTAATCAACACTCTGCTAAAACACATAGCCAAATAAATAATCCCTACACCATAAAAAGGCGCAGGGATAGTATATACATCTACCTTACAGGGCATATTCAAAAAATAACAATTCAGTATACTTGTTATTTTATTTCGTATGCCTAATACCGCCTTGTCATTTGGGACGAACCCTCATGTATTTCAGAACGATTGTGCTTTTATTAATCTTTTCTCTCAGGTTTTAGGCATATTTTAAAAAATAATAAGTAATTATACAATCTATTTCCTTTTATATGCTTTATCCTTAAAGTCAGACTATGTTTTTATTTTAACATAAATTTCATTTTCTATCAAAGAAAGCTTTTCTTATTTCTCATATTACAACTTCACTTAGACATATTCAAAAAAATAACAAATCGCTATGTCTTATTTATCTTTGACTCTGTTTTAACTACTATTTTTTTAAATTCATATACAAACATTTATGTAATATAAATTCTATTTCTTTTCTAAGTCTGTCTAATTCATCTAAACTTATATCCTCTAATTCTTTTTCAGTTTCCTTAAATTCCTCACTTAATTCATCAAATAAAGATATTATCTCCTCTTTATTAGTTTCCTTTAATTCATCTAAGTATTTTCTTATAGTTCTCTCCACATCATTAGCCCAATTATCGATAGCTTCTAAGGAGATTTCATTTATTTTCTTTTGCCAAGTTAATGAATCATATAAGAAAAATATTGAGTCTGTAAAGACACTTAAATATTCTGTAATCCCCTTTAGTGATGTGGCCTTTATTACTTTTAAAAGGTGTTTTAAGTTGTTATTTGTTTGTTTAGATGCTGTGTCTCCAAATATATTTCCTAGCTTTTCGCTTGTAACATTTTTGGTTCCAATGTATCCTCTTTTATGAGCTTTTCTAAACATCTCTCCTGTAGCTTGTTTTATAACATCTCCAACATGTTTTTGTACAACACCTTCCATGACTTCAGTGTAAGAAGGAATATTTATTTTAACTTTCTTCTCTAAATTAGCAATTGCTGTATTTAGCATATCTCCAATTGTCCTATCTAGACAAATAATTTCATCTTCAAGATAAGTCATTAGATTTTCAGTTTCTTCATTTGTAAGCTTTGGTACATAATAATGTTGCATTAGCGTAAAGGTTTCTTCTTTCATAGACCATTTACTCTCATCATATATATACTTTGTAATTTCATCTTTAATTGTTATATCAGATTTATCTATAAATTTTAATGATTTTAACTTTACTTTTGTAAAACCTATATCTAGTGTTTCTAAAATCTCCTTCTTCTTATCTAAGAATTCTCTAGTTATATTTAATCTTTCTTCTATATTTTCTTGTTTTGATTCATCATTTGCAATTTTAGAATTAACCTTTATCTTGCATTCTTCTAATATATAATCTTGATAATTCTTTAACGTTTCTAAAAGTTCTTCTTTCTTCTTATCATCATTTACTCTTTCATGAATATAATCCCAAAGTTTAGTTGTATTTGGCTTCTTTTCACTATTACTTTCTATGAAGAAGGTTTTTACATCTTTATGTATGCACTCATTAACGCTTTCTCTTATTTCACGTATTCTCTTATTGTCATCTTGCACATCTTGTGGACACATATTTATAGCTAAAATAACTTCTACATTTTCACCTTTTATTTCTCCAACATATTTTAAAAATTGATAGTCGTCATCACCAAGACCTACTCTGTAAGAAACAACATATACAATAAAATCACTTTCTGGTATGAATTCCTTTAATACCTCTTCATGATAGCTTATAAGAGAACCATATCCTGGAGTATCAAAAAGTCTCATGCCTGCATATTTGCTATCTTTACATGATCCAGTATATCTTAATCTATGTAGCCCCTCATCTGGCTTTACTGTAAGCTTATCAAAAGTATCCTTATCTAAATTTTTAAATGTTGCATCCTTGTTTATGCCAATTAAGGACTCCCCAGAATCATGAGATATTACAACTTCAGTAACAACTCCTGTAGTTGGCCTAACACTTTCAACTAATATCTTCTTATCAAAAATACTGTTTATTAAAGCACTTTTTCCAGAGCTTGTCTCCCCTAACATAACAACATAATGAGATGGATTCATTATCCTCTCTTTTACAAATAAATTTTTATTAGTAATACCATCATTGCCAAGAGCATTTACAACCATATCGATTCTATCTTGTCTATTTATACAGCTTTCAAAATTATTCATCTGCTTTTCTCCTTATTTCATGTAGGCACATCTTTAGACTGTTATTTTATCTCATGTGCCTTAAAATTTTTAAGTCCTCTTCAAATTCTAAAATATGCTCTTCACTATAAGTAGTTTCATATTGTTCTTCTATATTTTCTATATCTTCTTTAAAAGTTTTTTCTAAATTTCTTCTTAATTCTTTTATAGAATCATCCACATCTTGTTGCTTCGCTCTTAAATCATCAATAATCTCTTCCTTTAAGTAACTTTCTAGATCTTCAATCATTGGATCTAAATCTCTTGCAGTGTAATAACCTCTAGTTTCAAGTACTTTTTTACGCATAAAATCTCCTATTAGAGAAAATGCTAAACCTATTCCCATACCAACAAGGATTCCTAGTGGTCCTCCTAAAGTTCCTACTGCTCCTAAAGTACCCATTACTCCCCCTGATACTCCTAATAATGAAGGAAATGCTTTTTCATACTTAAATTCAGATTTTTTATGAAAAAATGATATATTTTCATACTTTCCATCAAACCCTTTTATTGTTATATCTTGAAGCTCTACATTGAGATTATTTATTAGTTCACTCATAATAGATAAAACTTCATCCATTATGTCATTTATTGCTTTATCAGATGTTTCTTTATATATTGAACTAAGTCTATCTCCATCTACTATTCCCTTATTAATAATCCTTCTAAGGTCTGTTCTTAGATTTTCAATATTTTCTTTTATTATTTTTAAAGAATGTTCAATAATATTATCCATACCATCATATGCATAAGTTCTAATTCTTCTAAAATTCTTCTTATTTTCTGAAAGTATTATTTTAATTGATTTGATTTTTTCTTCTTTTTCTAATTCATTTTCATTACTTTCATTTAAAGCTAAATTTTTATAACTCTCTATTTTATCATTAAGATTTTGTAGAGTTTCTTGAACCTTTATATTTAAAGTATCTCTTAAATCATTGTTATATTCTATTGAAATATTCTTTATCTCTTCTATAACTTTAACTATTCCACAGCTTCTATATAATGCATCATCTTTAGTGAATTTTCCCTTAACTGCTTCATAAACATTTACTATATTTACAGTAACATCTTTTTTATCATTATGTGCATGACTTATGCTACTTAATACTCCTTCATTATGCTCTTTTGCTTCATTTGCATCATCATAACTTTCATCATTCCACTTATTTTGAACAAAGATTGTATTTGATAATTTTGGCCATAAAGCATTTATAAAATTCTTTTCTGTCCTTGTAATTGGAGGGTTTGTCCTAATCATAAAAATTGCGCATACTAACTTGTTCACATAATCTAATGCAGTTTTTTGATTTTCTGGTGTTAAACTTCCAACACCAGGTAAGTCTACAAGCACAATGTTATTCTTCAATATATCACTTTTGTTATATAAGACTATTTTAGATACGTGAAGCTTATTTGCTCTGTTATAGTCATTGTGTACATATTTCTCTAAGTTTTCTATCTTTATGATTTCTTTACTTTCATCCAAATAATATATTATAGCCTCATTAGTATTCTCACCATATCTTATTTCAACAGGCACGCAAGTTGTTTCATCAACATCAGTGGGTAGTATATTATCTTCCATTAAAATGGAATTAAGAAAACTACTTTTACCTGCTCCTTGAATACCTAATATAGGTACAATTATTTCTCCTTTATCTAAATTTTCAGTAAAGTGTTTAAAGTACTCTTTATAATTTCCCCCTTGACCCTCATTATCAAGATATTTTTCTAACAATCTATTAAATTTAGGGTCTTGTATTAAATCCATGTATGTCATTATTTCTTATCTCCTCTTCCCAAAAATCCTAGCAAAGAATGACTTATTTCCCCATTCTACTTCTTCTTGTACTCTATTTATTTTAGTATTAATTTTACTTTCTAAATCATCTATTAATCCTCTTAATATATATTGCTCATCCATTTTATCATTTATATCATTAATTTTCCCTAAAATTACTTCCTTATTATTAGTTAAATTACTTTCCATGGATTTTTCTAATAACTCTACCTTTTTCTCAACTTCATTAGTATTAATATTATCTATTTTATTTAAAAGAACTTCTTTATTATTAGCTGCATCTTTTACTATTTTTAATCCTAAAATAGCTAACTTTTCTTCCAATGACTCAATATTTATATTATCTATTTTATTTAAAATCTCTTTTTTATTACTATTAGAGTTTTCATCTATATTCTTTTCTAGCAATTCTATGTTCTCTTGTATTTTACTTGTATCTATTGCTCTAACTTCTTTAATAATTTCCTCACTTGAAACTTCTATCTTATTTTCTAAATGCTTGTCTGTACTTTCAATAGTTTCTTTAATTTCTTGAGAATTGATTATTAATTTATCTAAATTATCATTTAATCCTTTGTTTTGTTCACCTATGATCTTATTAATTGATGCTTCTATAGTACTTTCTATAGATTTTGTTATTTTTAATATATTATTATTTAAATCCTCAATCTTCTCTTGAAAATCTTCATTATCTTCCATAAAATTTTCTTTTATATCATTAATTTTCTTTTCAAGAGGTTTCAATTTTTCTATAATATCTACTGTCATATTTTTAGATACCTTAGAAAGTGAATCTACCATCTCATCTTGCAGTTCACCCATCATATTTTTTGTTACTTCATCACATTGAATTGAAATTGATTTATTCTCCATCGTTATCCTCCATAATTTATGCTATATCTACTAACTCTAACATTCCATCTCCTGGTTTTTTAAAACAAAGCCTTAATGTGCCTTATTTAAGAAGTAGCTCAAAATCTCTTCTATAGTTTCTTTTTGCTCTGCACCTCTTGATAATAAATTTTCAAATAATCTTTCTTTTACATCTTTATATTCACTTATTATAAATTCATCATTTTCTTGTCCCTCTATTAATGCCATATTGTATATAGGGTTTTTAGAATTAATTAATACATATCCCTGCTTGGCATTATTAAATTTTTTTATAATCTTTTGCTCTAAACTACTAACCCCTAATAAAAGTTCCTTTATGTTATTTGCGTTTATAAATTCTTTAGATGAGTCCACTACCAGATTTAACATTACATTGTTAGTTATAAAATAATTTAAACTCATGCTTTCTAGTATTTGCTTTTCTGAATTTCCTATTTGAATTCCATTGAATATAACAAACATATTATATGGCTTTTCCTTTATTCTCTTTAAAGCTGTATAAAAGTCAAGTTTGTTTTCACATAGATCATAAATAATTGTTACATTATTAACTACATATATTCCTTGTTTTTTTATTACTTCACATTCATTTTTCCCTAAATAAATTCCACAAACTCTTGAAACAAATGTTATACAATACTCAATATCCCATGTCCAAAAAATATGTTCAGTTTCTTTTTTTATTTTCTTTATGCTCTTTTCTTTTATATACTTTCCTACTAATAAATAATTTCTCTCTAAAATCTCATTACTTAGCTTATAAACATTGTATTGTACATTTGAAATAGAACAGTTAGAAACTTTAATAGTTTCCTTTTTATCATCATTAAGTGTTACTGCCACTTCATTTTGCTTCTTAGGTCTTAGCTTTCTAATTTTACTCTTTATGGATTTTAAATTCTTAATTACTTCTTCTATATCATAAGTCTCAATGTTTTGTTTCTTCTTTTTTTCATATTCCTCTGCTCTTTTAGTTACTTCATCATAAAAAATATTTAAGGACTTATTATATTGTGTACTCCAATCCCATAATATGTTTATATATTTCCCTATATTTGGGTTACATACATTTGTGACCATAGCTATGGTAGCATCTTTATCGACTACTTGTTCATCATATTCTTCCTGTTTATATCCCCACTCTTCATGGAATATATGTGATAAAAATCTCTTACCTTTATTTAAAACTCCATCTTTTTCAACTAATCTTTTTCTTTCCTCATATTTATGCTTAACATCTATGTTTTTGCTTTCCATACTAGGTAATAGGTAATTAAATCTTATATCTAAATTAAGCTTTCTATATACATCATTCTTCTTATCTTCGCATTCTTTAACTATACTTAAAATTTCATTCTCCATTTTAAGATTTTTATTGTTAATTTTCTCTATTATGCTTAAGTAGCTTTCAACTTCCTCTGAAGATGAACTCTTAATATCATTTATTGTATCTGTTATGCTCTTATTAATAGCCTTAATTTCTGATGATATTTTATCTTTTGAAATTTCAAAATCATATACAAGATCATCAATATCACCATTGCTAACATTCATTAGAGAATTTATATATTCCAAATTTTTCTCGTCTAAAATCTCTTTATCAGTGGTAATTATATTATCAATTCTTTCCCTAAGACTAATTTCACTTTGCTCATTAATCTTAGGCATTACTTTCTTAACACACATTTCTATAGTTTTAATAAAACATTCAATGTTGGACTTGTTATATAACTTTTTATTTTTTCCTGTAACTCCCTTTAAGGCATTAAGTGCAGATATTTGAATTACTTCAAATCCTTCTTTGTTATTAGTTCCACTCTTTAAAAGATTTTCTGCCCTCTTCTTATGCTTCTTTAAAATAGTGTCTTTATCCTCTTCAATTATTCCATTTTTCCCAAGCTTCTCTTCAACTGAATCTATCATGTTTTGTACTAAAACTATTTGTTTATCTTTCTCATTTACAGTTCTAATTTTTTCAACATTAATTTCATCACTATTTGCTTTAACTGTTGTCAAAAATATGCAAATATCTATTGTCGGAAGCAATATTTCTAAAGTTAATTTTTCGTGCATTTCCAAATCACAAGCATCCAAGCCTGGACTATCTATTATATGTATATTGTCACCTAATAAAAATGAAGGAGCCTTTATATCAATTTGAGTAACCTTAAATTGATTATTAGGATTTCTACTCTCATCTGCATATTCTCCTATAATTTTATCATTTAGCTTATCTCCTGTTAATATTTCGGGTTTTTTATCTCTAAAATATATTATAGCTTGTCTATTTTCTCCTTTAGAGCAGGTAATTATGATACTAGAACTTGGTTTTATAGCAACTGGTAAAATTTTTTCACCTAAAAGTGCATTTACTAAGGTTGATTTTCCACTACTGGTTATTCCCATAATGGCAATCCTTATTATATTGCTAGCAATCTGTTCTCCCCTGTTTTCAAACCATTCTACATCATTATCATATCGTTTTTTTCTATAATCATTCTTTTCTAAAACTTCTTTTATTTCATTAATTACATTTAATATATAATTGTTTTTTTCCATAATAATCTCCATTAATAATATTAATTTATGTTATATTTTTATTATTACTTATTTATTGTTATATTACCACAATTGCTTACATTTATCTAAATAAATACACTGTTAAATTGAGTTAAATTATATAAAAATTATTAATAATGAAAAATACATATAAAAAAGATATTATTTATTTTAGATGTATGTTGGTTTTTTAAAAACCAACATACATCCTATAAAATAATATCTCATTTTTAATAAGGCATATTAAAATAAATAACAAGTAAGTCAGCTAGTCTATTTTGCGTCATAAGGAAGCTCGACTCGTATACACTCGCTGAGTAAGTGATTCACACAAAATATACGTCGCATCTTTAACTTGTTATTTTCTTTAATATGCCTAAGATAATTTTAAATTATAATGTACTAATAAAAAAACATACGAATTTTTTCATTAATATTCAATTTTTACTAGTTCACCAGTCTCAAATGATTTTTTGCAAGCATATCCCAATATAGTAGATTTAATACCATCTTCAACAGTTACATTAGGTTTTCTATTTTCAATTATGCATTTTACAAACTCTTCAACTTCTGATAAATAAGCTTGTTCAAATCTTTCTAAGAACCCGCTAGAACATTCTATTTTTGCTCCATCTGGAGTAAAAACGGTCACTAAATTTTTTTCAGGAATTGTTCCTATTCTTAAAGTCCCTTTAGTTCCTATAATTTCTGTTTCAATATGATATCCATGTGCACAGTTTCTACTTGCAGCAAACACACCCATTGTTCCATTTTCAAATTGTGCTAAAGCTACTCCAGTTTCAGCATCATCTATTTCAGAGATTTCAGGATAACCATATGAACCCCCTATAGCCCATACTTTTGTAGCTTCAGAACTCAAATACCATCTTGCTAAGTCAAGATCATGTATTGACATATCTAAAAATAATCCACCACTATTGGCATTTTTAGCAAATTTCAAAAATCCTTGAATTGCTTGTGCTGGATCAAATCCATAACATCTAATCATTACAGGTTTTCCAATTTCACCTTTTTCTATTTTTTCTTTAGCATAAGCGTAAGATTTATCATATCTTCTCATAAATCCAACCATAAATATTTTATCATTATATTTATTTACAACTTCTGAAACTTTTTTCACTTCATTTACTGTAATACCTAATGGTTTTTCAGTAAATACATGAAATCCAGCTGCTAGAGCCTTTTCAATTTGTTCACAATGAAATTCTGAAGGTGATGAAATAAATATCGCATCTAACTCTAAATTTTTTAACATCTCATCAAAATTAGTATATCCATATTTTATTTGCCACTTTTCTTGTACTTCATCAACTTCTTCTTTAACTACACTACATACAGCTAATAACTCTGCATTTGGTATTCTAAATGCTAAATTTTCTGCATGTTTTTCCCCTAATCTTCCCAATCCTACAATTCCAAATTTTATCTTCTTCATTTTTAATTACCTCTCTTTAAATATCTCGTGTACAAGATACTAAGCCCCTTGTCATGGCTTATTTTTTTTATTTTTAATAATAATTACTATCTAAAATAATTAGTTCGTTAACGATAACGTAAACTACTAAAAAAATAATATAGCGAATTCGTTATCGTTAACGTAAGTATTTATAAAAAAATGCATTAGAAAATTACTAATACATACATCTTAAATAACTTATCTTAATCAACATTCATTACCACAAATATTTAATTAAATTTTCAATATACTGAATTTGTTGTGTACGTTAACATATGCTACAATATTATTGTATTCTATGCATTAATGTTTTGCAATGATTTTCTAAATTTAATTTTTTAAGCTTTACAAGAAAGTTTGGTGATACTCTATGATAAAAAAAGTGACAATAAAAAATTTAGCTGAAGCTGCAAATGTATCAATTGGTACTGTTGACCGTGCATTAAATGATCGTATTGGTATTAGTAAAAAAACTAAAGCTAAAATTTTAGATAAAGCAAAAGAATTGGGTTATGAAGTAAATAGAGTTGCTCAATCTTTATCCAGAAGACCGCTAAGAATTGGATGTATTTTACCTGGTAATTCTAATTATTTTTACCCACAGGTCGAGGCAGGTATCATTGAAGCGAAAAATTTTCTAATTGATTATAATGTTTCAATCTCTTGTAAAAAAACAGAAAATTTAAATTTTCAACAAGAGATACAATATATTAATGAATTTATTGAAGAAGGTATAGATGGTTTAGCAATCTGTCCTGGACATCGTACAAAAATGAATTCTGTTATAAATAAAGTTGTTGACAGTGGTATTCCTGTTGTTACATTTTCCTCTGATGCTCCTGAAAGTAAACGTACAACTTGTGTTGGTACAGATTCTTTTAATAATGGACAAATAGTTGGTGATTTAATGACTAACTTTATCGATCATAAAGGTAAGATTGCTATTATAACAGGATGCTCATCAATGACAGACCAGCAAGAAAAGGTTAAAGGATTTATGGAAGTAATTAATTCTTATCCTAATTCAATTGAATTAATAGGTGTTTATGAAACTCTAGAAGACCCTAAAATCATTTATGATAAAGTAAAAAAAATAGTTGAAAATACCCCTAATTTAAAAGGTATTTTTTTTACTGCTGCTAATAGCATTTACGGATGTAAGGCCTTAATTGATTTAGGAATGCAATATAAAGTTAAGGTTATCACACCTGATCTTTGTGCAGAACAAATTCCTTATATAGAAAATGGAATAATTAGAGCAATTATACATCAACACCCTTATTCCCAAGGGTACAAAGCCATTAAAATTTTATACGATATTTTAACTACAAATAAATCATATGGTCCTAACGATTATATAAAACCTGATATCATATTAAAGCATAATTTGAAATATTTTATAAAATAATATCACATATTTAGTACAAATATATATGTTTAAAGCTAAATTTAATAAACTGTACACCTATTAAATATAGGTGTATGACATAGAATAAACATCTTTTTAAAGCATTATCTACCTTTAATTTTCTCTATAACTCATATCTTTATTCATTTCAATAGTAGACTTAACAGCTATTTTGACATAAAGCTAGTTGCGTAACAATATAAAAGATGCTATTCTAAATAAATGTAAAAAATAATCTATTTTTTTGTAGAAAGGGATATTTATGACAAAAGATATGACAACTGGAAGTCCAGCAAAATTAATTCTATATTTTTCTATACCTCTACTTATTGGAAATATATTTCAGCAATTTTATAGTATGGTTGATACAATAATCGTTGGTAGATTCATTGGTATACAAGCCCTTGCTGCCGTTGGTTCAACTGGTTCAATGTCATTTTTAATTATCGGATTTATCGCTGGTTTAACTAGTGGTTTTTCTATTATGGTTGCTCAACGTTTTGGAGCAAATGATGAAGATGGACTACGCCACTCTGTGGCAACTTCGATTATTTTATGTATAGTTATGACCGTAATCATTACGGTATTTAGTGTATTAACAGCAAGACCATTGCTTAATTTAATGAACACGCCTTCTGATATTATAGATGGTGCTTCTTCTTATATTACTGTAATTTATGCAGGAACTGCAGCTACTGTTTTCTACAATATGATTTCAGGCATATTGCGTGCTCTTGGAGATAGTAAAACTCCTTTATATTTTCTAATTATTTCATCAATTTTAAATGTAATTTTGGATTTAGTTTTCATTATTAACTTATCCATGGGAGTTGCTGGTGCTGCCTATGCTACTGTAATCTCACAAGCAGTTTCTGGTATTTTATGCTTAATTTATACCTCAAAAAAATATGATATTCTAAAACTTCAAAAAAAAGATTGGAAGTTTGAAAAAAGGTTTGCTCTTAAGCATTTAAATCTTGGTATACCAATGGCACTTCAATTCTCAATTACAGCAGTTGGTGTTATGGTATTACAAAGTGCACTGAACGCTTTTGGCTCAACAATTATTGCAGCATATACAGCTGCCTCCAAGGTTGAACAACTTGTAATGCAGCCTGCAATTACCTTTGGTGTTACTATGGCTACTTATTCTGGACAAAACCTTGGTGCTGGGAAGATTGAACGTATAAAAGAAGGAGTAAAGAAATGTTCCTATATTTCCTTAATAATAAGTATTGCATCTGGAGTAATTGTTGTTTGCTTTGGTGGAACATTTACTAAATTATTTATAAGTGGAGCACAGCCAGAAGTTATAGCATCTGCACAGCACTATCTTAATATAGTATCAATATTTTTCACAATTCTTGGACTATTGTTTATATATAGAAATACACTTCAAGGAATTGGTGAAGCATTTGTCCCTATGATGGCAGGGGTAGCTGAGCTTGTTGTTAGAGTAATTGTTGCATTTACCTTACCAACATTTATAGGCTATACTGGTATTTGTCTAGCAAGTCCAATTGCTTGGATTGCAGCTACCATTCCACTAGCAATTAAATATTTTAAAACAATTAATAAAATGTTACCTAATAGAGAAACAGCTAACATTGCTAGTTAGGCATATTTATTTTAGCAGAGTGTTGATATTGTTATAACCTTTGTAATTTATTACATATTAGAATATACTTTAATAAATGTTTGAATTGACTTTATCCATCTTAAAAAAGTAATTAGCTAGTATTAATACTATTAAGGCATATGAAAGAAAATAAAAAGTAGGTGAATATATGAATTATATAATATATGATTTAGAATTTAATCAAAAGCATCCAAATATTATAGAGGTTGAGGGAAATAATGACTCTAATTTACGCTTTGAAATTATTCAAATTGGAGCATTAAAACTTAATGAAAGCTTTGAAACAATTTCTACCTTTAATTCTCTAATTAAACCCACTGTACATACCACTATTCATCCTTATGTAGAAAATTTAACTAAAATAAATGATGATAAAATCAGTTTATGTAAAAGCTTTCCTGACGTTTATGACGATTTTATAAGGTTCATTGGCGATGATGAAACAGTATTATGTGTTTGGGGCATAGTAGATGTTAAAGAGCTTATGAGAAATATAAAGTTTCATAATTTATCTACTTTATCAATTTCTAAATACTATATTGATATTCAAAAGTATGCTTCAAAATATTTTAAAGTTCCAAAAGGATGTAGAATTGGTTTAAAAAATGCAATTGAATTTTTGAATATATCAACTGAGGGTGAATTTCATGATGCTTTTAATGATGCTTATTATACTACAGAAGTTTTTAAAAGTATTCATAATGATCATATGAAACCTGAAATCTACTCCCCTAGTCCTTCCAGAAGAGTGGAACAACCTAAAGAAAAAATTGATATAGTTGCTTTAATAAATCAATTTGAAAGAATGTATGGTCGAGAAATGTCACTAGAAGAGCAGTCCCTAATAAAGCTTGCATATATTATGGGAAAAACTAAACAATTTATTCTTTAGCACTCCAAACAATATGTAACAATATCAACACGGTTTTAAAATAGAGCCAAAAATAAAAAGGTACTTTCTTGTTTTAACATAACAGTTACAACAAGAAAGTACCTTTTAAAATAATGTGTTTATTATCAAGTTTTTAATTTAAATTCATAATTACATTTCTTACATGTAGCTATAATATATCCTTTTCCTCTAGGTAATCTAAGCTTTTGGCGACACTTAGGACACTTCACAATTTTATATTGATTTTTATATTGATTTTTAGATTTTCTATAATTTTTGAAAGTATTCATTAAGTTTCTAAAGGCTTTCGCATAACTTTCTAAACTAGTCCTATGATAATCAGGAAGTTTTTTACCAAACCTACCTAGCATCTTATTCGCAATGGACGTAAATTTTTTTGACTCCTTTGTTCTTTTATAAACATTTTTAGAAAAAGCTCTATATATAACAATTATTATTAAAAAAGCACCCAAAATCCTAGTATAACGTCCAATGTTAAGAAACATACTTATAAATATCAAAAAAATAGATAGTAAATCAAATCCATAAGTTCCATATAAAAATTTCATAGCATTTCCTCCTTTGTATCAACATACTGACTTGTTATTTCTTTGAATATTGCTAATTATAACATATAATAGGATCTCCTGAACTAATATTATCATATACTGCCTTTGCCACATAGTATGGTGCATTTACACATCCATGGGAACCATTTTCTTTATAAATTTCTCCCCCGAACTCCGATCTCCAGCTTGCATCATGAAGTCCAATGCCTCTATTAAATGGCATCCAGAAGCATACAGGTGAAGCATACCCTGGGCCTCTTAAGACAGTATCCTTTTGTTTATAGTATAAATTATAAACCCCTGATGGTGTTGCACATCCACCGCTTACATTACCAGTAACAATGTCTCCATTTACAATAAGATAGCCATTTTTATAATACCATAAATGTTGACTAGACATATCAATTTCAACATAAGTATCACCAATATCACTAAAATAACTAGCTTCTTCAGTTTGAGCATATATCGGGTGTTTTGTTATAGTTTGTCCATTTTTTATATTCTCAATTAATTCTTTCGTTTCTTCAGAACTATCAATTATCCAACTATGATTATTACCATCATAACCACCACTAACTGGTATTGTAATTCCTAATAATGCATTATAAGTATATGCCATGGTATCTACATAATTTCTAACTTTTGTCTCATCAAGTGTAACTTGAAAATTTTCATCAATCCCAATCCAATCTTTTATTGTAGAGCCATCCAAAACTTGTGTGTTTCCAGCAAATATATAGGTTATATTTGAAGATATATATTTATTAAGAGCCTCATTAGCATAAGCAACTATTGGACAATTTTCAATAAATCTAGGATTTTCATAACAATCGATTGATTCCAAATTTATTGTTGTATCTTTATTAAGAATTGACTTTACCACATTATCATATAAAACATCCTTTTTGATTCTATTTCCATAAGTCTCTTTTGTAATTGCATAACCATTACCGTTATATTCAACTTTAGCATTTTTAGATTCAATTATCTTACTGCCATCAAAACAAGAAAGCTTACTTACAAATTCTTTTAATAATTTTTCATCATAAGAAACAACTCTTGATATTTCCTCGCTATACTTCAACCCGATATCAGACCCCTGAATTTGTTCTTTCACTCCTCCTCGTTCTTCTAATGTTAATATATATGCCTCAGCTGATATTTCTTTCTCCCCTTTATCAACAGTTTTAGCAGAAACACTAATGGTATTACTTAAAAAAACAAAGTATATAGCAAGTAAACTACAAAAAAAAGTTATAATACCTTTCTCAACTTTATTAGATTTATTTTTTTCTCCCTTCATAAAAATCTCCCCCCTCTAATTAAACTTAATAGTATTTAATTTTTAGTACATAAGGCATCTCCAAATAAACAACTAAGTCACATTCAAAAAATGTCTTATAGTCACAAAATCTTATTTGGTTATATATTACATATTATACATTATAATACATGTAGTGAAAACAATTATTATTTGAATTCCATTATGCTAATATTCCCCTTAGCCATTTATATTTCATTAAATATATACAAAAATATATTATTTTCTTGTTTTACTATTAATGACATTTCTAAAAAACGACCATTTCAGATTATAATTTAATCTGAAATGGTCGTTTTAAATTTAATGAGCAAGTGAATAATTTTATAGTTTAGGCACATGAAAGAAAATAACAAGTTAAAGATGCAACGTCTATTTTAAGTCATACTTACTTGTTATTCTTTTGAATGTGCCTTATTATCTTTAAGTTTAAATCTAATATCATCTATAACAAACAACATTAGAGCACAAATTAATATAAATGCAGCACACCATATTGATTTGACTCCAGTCCATAATGTCAATACTCCACCTAAAAAAGCTCCAGATAAAAATGAACCTATAATTATAAAATAACGAAGTGACTTTATTGCTAATTTAGAATCCTTCTTTTTAAAAGCCATATAGCCTGCTTGAGTTGCTGATCTTAAATTACCAGTACACATAGTTGTACTATATGGAGAATCAACTAATTTTCTAAATGAAGATATTTGTACTGATGAAACAAATGCTATTGTAGCAGTAACAAATATATTAGGAGCTGTACTTGGTATAAAACCTATAATAAAAAGTACTATGACTTCAATTATTAAAATAATGCGTTCTGAATCTAAAATAAAAGGCAACGGGGAATCTTCTTTTATTTTTTCAGCAACTACTACTCCTATTATAAATGCTATAATAGGCACAAATGCCATAAATGCCTGTCCAAAATTTCCTTTGATTGTTTCTACACCAACTAATACAATATTTCCTGTTTCTGCATTAGCAAAAACTCCCCCTCTACATATAAAGGTATACGCATCTAAAAATCCTCCTACTATTGCAAGGAGTACCCCTAATCTAACTGATTCCGAAGTTGCTGTATGTACTGATTCTATTATTTTATTTTTTTTAGCTACTCCCAAATTACTATCTTTAGTAAACAATTCAATATCTCCTTTCAAAACAAAATATGCATTAGGCATATGAAAGAAAATAACAAGTCAAAGATGTTATGTATATTTGGTGTCAGACAAGGAGGTAATGTTATCTCATAGCTTGCTATTAGCTAATATTACCGACACAGTATGACGCAAAATAGACTAACATACTGACTTGTTATTTTTTTGAATATGCCTAATATATTATACCATTAATAAAATTATATTAATAATTTTGCTATTTAAATAAATAAAAAATATATCCTAATTATAAAAATAATAATAACTTCTATACTTGGAAAATCTACAAATTGAATTTTTACACTATTTATGTAATCTTTAGTTAAATATCTATAATTTGTAACTATTTTAATTTCAACTTATAGCTTTGCTTACATACCTAACTAAAAATTAACTATTTGTTCCAATAATTTCTTTCAATCGATATTTTTAGAAATTAATATATCATTAGGTAAATATTCGTTTAAGTTTTCACCTGATTTTACGATAGATAATAGTATTACTTTTATTAAAGCACATTCAAAAAAATAACAGATAAGTGTGCCTAACTAATGATATAGGGGGAACAAATAGTGAAAAAACTAAAATTCAAGAGTCTAAAACATCAATTGTTGCTATGCTTTATAGCACTAATAGTGACCATTTGTGCAGGAATTTCTTTAATTTCTATGTACATATCAAAAAAAGCTGTAGTTGCAACAGTTGATACCACTTTACCTGAAGTTGCTAAACAAGCAGGTTCTTCTGTAGAAAATTCACTTACTACACAAATTAAAATTTTAGAAACTTTAGCTACTAACGAAAAAATCAAAAGTGAAACTACACCTATCGAAGAAAAATTAGCTATACTTTCAGAAAGAGCAACGCAAAATGGATATTTAAAAATGACTTTTGCAGACATTAATGGGAAGGGAGTAAATACTGATAATCAGCAATTAAATATTGCTGACAGAGATTATTTTAAAAAAGCATTGCAAGGAACTAGTTCTGTATCTGATCCTATAATCAGCAAGGCTGATAATACTCTTATAGTTGTATATAGCGTACCAATAAAAATCAATAATAATATAGTTGGAGTGTTGACTGCTATTAGAGATGGCAATGAACTAAGCAATTATACTAATGCAATTAAATTTGGTAAAACAGGCACTGCATATATGATTAATAATAAAGGAACTATAATTGCACATAATAATAAAGAATTAGTAATTAATGAAGATAATGATTTCGAAAATATAAAAAAAGACTCAGCTTTAGAATCAATAGTAGAAATAGAAAAGAAAATGGTTTTAGGTGAAAATGCGTCTGGAGAATACTCTTATAACGGTAAAAATAAATATGTAGGATATGCACCAATCAAAAGTACAGGATGGTCTGTCGCTATAGTAGTTGAAACAGATGAAATTTTAAGTGAGTTAACTACTTTGAAATTAGTTATAGGAATAGTGTTAGGTGTATTTATTTTATTAGGTACCTTTATAGTATTGATAATATCATCTTCTATTACAAGTCCTATAAAATTATCGATGGAACAGTTAAAATCTATCTCTGAAGGTAATCTAACATTAGATATTTCAGAAAAGCTTTTAGATAGAACTGATGAACTTGGGGAAATGGCAAAATCTATAGATACTATGAAAACTGCTATGATAGCTATGATTAATAATATAAAATTAAGCTCTTCTAGTATAGATACTCAAACCAATAATTTATCAGCACTATCTATTGAAATGTCATCCTCAAGTAAAAATATTTCAATAGCTACAAATGATGTTGCTAAAGGAACTGTAGATCAAGCTCAAGATTTAGTAGATATTACTGCTATACTGCAAAATTTTAGTGCTAAATTAGAAGATATGGTTAACGTAATACATGATGTAGATTCAAATACAAATAATATAAAATCTATGGCAAATTCTAGTAATACAGAAATGGAAACTGTTACTCATTCTGTAAAAAATGTTAATGAAGCCTTTAATGATTTAATTGTAAAAATACAAAGTGTAGGATCTAATGTTACAAAGATAAATGAAATAACTAATTTAATAAATAGTCTTTCTGAACAAACTAATTTGCTTGCATTAAATGCAGCTATAGAAGCTGCAAGAGCTGGTGAATCTGGTAGAGGTTTTTCTGTTGTTGCAGATGAAATAAGAAAACTTGCAGAACAAAGTAAAGAATCTTCATTAAGTATTTCCAGCTTAATATCAGAAATTTCTATTGATACAAACATTATGGTTAATACAACTGATACTATGAAAGATGAACTTAAAACTCAAGAAAGTAATATATACACAGCAATGAAATCTTTTGAAACAATTACAGTTGCAGTTGATGAGATAGCCCCTAAAATGGCAGTAGCTAATAATTCTGTTGAAGATTTAAATGAAAATAAGGAAAATATTTTGATTAAAATAGAAACATCTTCTTCAATTGCTGAGGAAGTGTCTGCCTCAGCTGAAGAAATAGCAGCCTCAACTGAAGAAATGACAAGTTCTACAGAAGAATTATCAAATTCTGTGAACTTATTAAATGATATGAGTAAAAAAATGATTGAAAATGTAAATCAATTTAAAATATAAAATTTTAATATTTATTTAGAAATTGCTTAACTCTATAAAAACTAAATCAGAAGAAATTTTTAGTTTGCTGAAAAACCCCCTGTCTAAAAGGCAGAGGGTTTTTCTAGCATATTTACCTATGAACTACACATGATACGGTATGCATATTGAATTTAAATTAGCCTATTTATTTGTATCTGTAGTTTTTTCTCCATTAAAAGCAGAAGGATCTATTGCAAGTAATAATTTTATTAGTGAATCATCATTGTTAATTTTCCATTCACCATCTGTCTTTGTTAATGAAATATCTCCTGTTCTATCACTATATGTTACATTATCTAAGCATTCAAGTAACATACTCTCGAATAATTTATTTTGCTCTTCTTTATTCATCTTATTACCTGATAATGATTGTGATAAAGCAGTTGAAAATGCTTTTTGCATAAAATCTGCCATTACTTTAGACATATCAGGACCATTAACTTTTACATTTACTGTTGCAGAATCTCCATTTATGTTTTCAGAATTTATTGTATAAGTTAACTTTTTCATATTTCCTATTATTTTTTTTGTTGATTCATCTGAAAGTTTATCCTTTTTTTCATTTTCAGTTTCTTCTAAACTTTTGTTAAGTAGATTTTTAAATTCACCATTTTCCCCTTTTTTAACTTGTTCTAAATAATTTTTCACAGTATCAGATGGTGTTTTACTTCCACATCCACATACTCCAATAACTAATATCAAAAGAATAGCAATTGATATTACTTTTTTAAATTGTTTCATAATCTTATTTCCCCCTAAATTAAGTATTCTTTTTAATTGTATAATACTAGAATATTTTTTACAATCTTTAACTTATAAAAAATAAAACAAGTCTATCTAAAAAAGTTATATTGAAGTATATATCTTTTAAACATATTTACCTATGAACTGCACATAATACTGGTATATTTATAAGCTCTTCAGCTGAAGCCTTATTGCCCTTTTCCTTTACAAGCTTTATTAATTTCTTTTCTTTAATCATCCTTCACCCCCTTCACTGTAATTTTGAAGCTTCATATATATATTCGTAATAAAATTATAACTAGTTTTACTTTAGGCACATTAAAGAAAATAATAGACCAAAAATACTCTCTGTTAAATTCACACAAAAATCAAAATCCCCGACATCTGTGTCGAGGATTTAAATGATGGATAACATTTAAAAATATGGCTCTGTTTTGATACTTTATTTAATTCACAAAAGATTTAACTTAATTAGAAATATTTATATTCCCAGAATTTGTGTTTACATTTAACTTTTTATAAGTGCACTGCCAATCTGAGCTGTTGCTTCATTTCCTTTTTTATTCTTATAATTCAAATCAAAACTTGATTTTATATCCCCAGAAGTGCACTTTCCATTAAATTCAAAGCTTAATCCCTCTGGAATTACTAAATTAACATTTCCAGAATGTGCACTAACATTTGAATATTCACTAATATCCTTATAGTTTACTCTTATATTTCCTGAAGATGCTTGTAATTCGCCGGATCCAACTAGCGAATTTATCTTAATATTTCCAGAATCAGTATTAATCTTATAGGTTTTACTTATTAAAGATTCTACATCAATGTTACCAGAACTAGCCTTTAGATTAATATCCTTAGCATTTATAGTATTTTCTACAACTAAGTTTCCTGATCTAGCTATACAACTAAGACTATCTAGATTTATATCTGAATTGAATTCAATATTGCCAGAAGATGACTGTATATATAAATCCTTATTATAGTTTTTAGGTATATATACTTCAATTTTTTGTTCAGAGCTTCCAAAATTGAATATAGTAAAATGCTTTTGTAAATTATTTGTTTTTATTGTAACTTCATTATCTTGTTTTATAACTGTAAACTTTTCATCATCAGTTAAATTCCTAGCTGACTTTTGAACTATTCTCATATTAGGTTCATCTGTAGTCTGTACTACTATCTCACTACTTGAAAAATCTAAATTTATTTTATTTAAACTAATTAAATCTATATTTTCATCTTTTTGAACTGTAAGTGAATATTCAACTCCATATTTAAACGAACTAAAAATATCTCCCGTCCCTTTATTATAGGCTATGCCATACACAAGAAGCGCTGTAAATCCAACTGCAATAATTAACCATATTACAATTAATATCTTTATTAAAATCCTATTCATATTATCACTTCCTCAATTCGAAAACTAAAGTAATAATTTTTTCAATAGCTGAACCAATTATAAATATAATCCAAGAATATCCCCAAATACCAAATGCAAAACTTACAGCAAAATAAATAGCCGTAATAACTAACCACACTATAGATTTTATGGATTTTATCAATTGTTTTTCCGTATTATTAGCTGACTTCCATTCTTTAAATTCTTCTACAATGGTATCGTCAGCTTTTATATATTTAGGACGAGAAACTGCATTGTATACTATAAGACAAGTAGCGACTGCATCTATTGTTAGCATTAAACATACTGCTATATTTTCATCAATCTTAAACACTTCATTACATAATATTAGTACAACTACACTCATAATATACAATCCTATGGAAATTGATAAAATTAATGCACTTTTTTTACTATTTTTTTTCATCTGTTCATAGTCAAATACATCCTTTTCTTTCAATCCTCTTATAAGCTCATCTATATCACCAATACCTGAAATTGTAATATTAAAAGCTTCTTCCTCACTTTTCCCACAAGATACTAAATCATTATACTTATCCATAAGATTAGCTAATAACTCTTCTTTAAGTTCCCTTGCTCTATGAGTTTCTGGTGCATTTTTAAACAATTCCTCTAATCTTTCACGAAATTTTTCATACATATTTATTCTCCTCCCTGAATCAATTTATCAATTAATTGCTTTGCGTTCTCCCAGTCTACCTTGTTTTGCTTTAAAGTAGCCCTTCCTAGTGGTGTAATAGAATAATATCTTCTTCTTGCTCCGGTAGTTTGATTACCCCAATATGAAGTTATTAAAGTAGCTTGTTCTAGTCTTCTAAATGCAGAATACAATGTTGCCTCTTTAAGCTCATATTGATTGTCTGTTTTTTGTTGTATTGATTTATTAATCTCATAACCATAGCTATCCTTTTGTTCCAAATGTGATAAAATTATGGTTTCTGTATGTCCTCTTATTATATCTGATGTTATAGACATTCCATCACTCCTCTCAGTTATTGGATATTAACTTGTAATTTATTTCCTACAACAATCCTATTATAATTATATATACCTCGCCTGTCAAGGTATATATAATTATAATGTATATCCTATTTTTATGTATATTGATTTATAAATTCAATAACTCCACACTCATCTAAATTCATTCATCTCCAAATTTATAAATCATCCTTATTATAAAATGTTGCTACTTCAATAAACTTTTTTATCCATCCTCCTGAAAATTACAACAAAAGACACCACTAAAACCGCTCCCCTTTATTTTGGTATATTAAAAAAACCGTACACTTATTCAATATAGGCGCACAGCTTAAAAATTACTATTTTTCATTATTAATAATCAAGTGATCTTCAAAATTGTAACATTACAGTTATAATAGTTCATGATTCTAGCACTTTTCTCTTTCAAAAAAATATACTACTAACAAGGTGGTGATTACAATTTATAATGATTCATTAATTAATCTCTATTCCCAAGCTAACTTAAATACGGAACTATTATCTTTTTATAATGATTGGAAGATTCGTTACTTAAGACCTGTAGAAGACTCTTCTCCTTTAAAGGAATACCTCTTTTATACTCTAGACCAACCTACTTCTAATAATGCAGTTACTTGTTCAGAAGCAATAGGTTATGGTATGGTAATATTCTCAATTATGAGTAAATTTGATCCCTCAGCTAAAGATCATTTCACCTCAATATATGATTATATAAAATCATATCCTAGTATTTATAATAGTAACTTAATGGCATGGCAGCAGATTAAAGATTCTAATGGTAGCATTATTAATAGTGAACCTGAAACTTCTTCTGCTACTGATGGAGACATGGATATTAGTTATAGCTTACTTATTGCCCATAAACTTTGGGGTGAAAATGATAAAATTAATTATAAAAATGGGCAGTTAAAAGGATTAATGCCTTAATGAATAGCTGCGTAAATAAAAATGATTATATCTTAACCTTAGGGGATTGGGTTGAGGGAATAAAAGTTAACAATTTCAAATATGTTACCAGAAGCTCAGATTTTTTAATATATCATATAAGAGAATTTATCAAATTTGATACCAAGAATAGTGAGAAGTGGAAATTAGTAATAAAAACAATTAATTCTATTATTTCTGAGCAGATGAAAAAACAAAGTAAATATAATGGTTTAATGCCCGATTTTTTTATAAAGTATAAAGGCAAATATATAGCACCAAAAGTTAAAGTTTTAGAAACTATTCATGATGGTGATTATTATTTTAATAGTTGTAGAATCCCTTGGCGATATTCCATGGATATTATTTTAAATAAAACTCCAGTAACTACTGAGCTTCATACTTTAAATAAGTGGATTAAGAAAGAAACTTTATCTAATCCTGAAAATATAAAGTCAGGTTACTATGTAGCTAATGATTCTCCTGGTAAACCTTTTGGTTCTACTAACGATATATCTTTTATAGCACCATTTTTAGTTAGTTCCCTCATTGAAAAAGGACACGATACTTGGACTATTTCTATTTGGAAAACCCTAATAAACAAACCAATAGAAAGTTGTACTTTCTATGAAAATACACTTAAGCTTATGACAATGATAGTTGCAACTGGAAACTGGTGAATATATTTTTCACTTTCTTTAATTCCTAATAGCTTAAAATCAAACTAACTACTCTTTTCATTGAAAAGAGGACAGTACGAACCTATATGCATTCCATTTTCTAGTCTTTTACCATATACTTTTTATACTTAAAGCTTCTTGAAGTACGTTAATTTCTTTACAAATTTTCGGTATTTCCTTTATAATAGAAACTTTTTTAGGTTGTACTACTTGTTTTTGTTCAACAGCAGCTGCCATTGTTTCAAATACAAGTAGCAATTGTGCCAAATTTTCATCGGATAAGCTTAAAGATCCCTTTGTTGTGCAATAATGGTCAAGCAAGTAACTAATATGTTCTAATGAAAAAAACACTGGCCACATCATTTCAAGCATTTCCTCATTATTAGGAATCTCACCTAATGCTGTGTTATAGGCCATCTTGAAATTCATAAAATTTATCTCCATTTTTTCTTTTATCCATTTTGTATTATCACTATTATTCCCTTTCCTATTAGATGCCAACCTAACTAACACTCTAGCTTGACTACGTATTAATTTCACCATTAAATCCGGTAATCGACTAGAAGCTGAACGATGTCCAAAAAGGTACGTGCCAATTAATCCAATCATGGACCCAATCAGAATATCTGTAATACGTGCCGTTGCAAAATAGGAAACGTTATGTATTTGAGTGGAAGTTTCTGCTATAAGCAAAGCATTTGGCGTGATAAACACCGCTGCTACGGCATAATTTTTCACAATAAAAAGTTCTGTCATTGCTGTTAAACACATGTTAATTATAACTATCATGAAACCTTGTGGGTGTAATTTGAAAATAATAATAGCTACCATCAATCCAATTATCGTACCGCATGAACGCTGAATTGCCCGATGAAAGGTGGACAAAATAGTTGAACCCAACATAACAGAAGCACATGATAGTGTAATCCAATAAGGCCTGGTAAATGGAAAATTAAAAGCTATCATGGTCGATATTGAAAGAACAATTCCATATCGAAGTGCGTTAATAAACACTATTGAATCTTTATCACAAGCTTTAGTAAGTTTCATCTTTAATGAAGATTTTGAAATTTTTATTCCATGTCCAATGTATGTTAATGGTATATTGATAATGGCCTCAGCATCATAAATTATCTCTAAAAGATTATGATAATCATGATCTAGTTCCTGAGGCAACGGATCTATTTTAATTGTCTCTCCATCTTTTAATTCAATTCCTATAGATAACTTTCTTATCACCTCACCAAATTCCTTTGGTAACTTAGTATATCTATTAAAATGCAATTCAAGCATTTCTAAAAATAACTTATTAGCTTGTTCATTTAGAAGAGATAATCTATTAAATAAGAATGAGTTCTTCCATGGAATATAACCTATTAAAAGAGTTTCTTCTGATTCCTTTAAGGCATTAACAGTACGTTGTCGTACATTATTAATATTTTCACTACCAATAGCTTCACTAAATGCTGCTAAAGCTAAATAAACCTCCTTAAGGGCTTTTACTTCTGGACCATGCGGATTAAAAAACCATCCTACCATACTAATTGTCCATGCAAAAAGACCACTCATCAATACTATGACAGTACGGATAGGGGCTGATGATGGATCAATAGGCATCCCTGTTGTCATTATGAAACTTAACACAAAAAATATTGCTGCTGGACCTGGTATCTTAAGTACACCAAATATAAAGGTTGCTATTGCTCCTATTAAACTCACTATTAAAACAACAAGTAAGGGGTAGGGTGCTGCTAATGTACCTAGAGCAACTGATAAACTTATACCTATGGCAACAAAAAATATTTTTTTTGCACGCTCTGCATATGGTTCATTAAAAACATATAGATACGAAAAACTCCCTATTCCACCTAATAACCCTAAATGTAGTTGACCTGTTAAGAGACCAATAATTACTGGAACCCCTGCACAGATAGCAGCACTTATTGCTTTTTGCCAGGGGAAAGGTTTTTTATTAATTTTAAATGCTTGTTTTGTTATAGTTTTAATCATATGTGCTCCTTCTTTCTTATAATTTATTCTTTTCATTTCATTCAAAAATTTAAATAACAACAAAATTAGTATCTGTATAAAATCCATATAAATACTAGTAGCCTACTACATAAGAAAGAAGTTTATTCTTATATTATTATCAACTAATTCATAATTCTTTTCTGCCAGACTTACATTCCTAATCTAAGTTCTTTCTCATCTTTTCTAAAATATTATTAAAAATCTCTAGTTCATCTTTATCAATATCATTTATTGCCTCTATTTCTATATTATTAGCAGCTTGATACCATTGTGGAAACATGTCACAAGCTTTTTCTGTTAATTTTATATGTCTTTCACGCTTATCATTTCCTGCTTCGCGGATTACCCACCCCATTTCTTCCATCCTAGCTAATGTCCTTGTAATTGTTGGAGCTTCTACTCCAAGATATTGACTCAATTCAATTTGTGTACACTGCTTTTTTTCATATAAGTATAATATAATTCCCCATTGTGAAGCATATAAACCAAGTGGAGAAATTTTCTCATTTAATTTCTTAGTAAAACTTCGAGCTAATTGATTTGCTTTATGACCAAATAAATTCAATTTTATTTCACCCCCCTATTACTTACCTAGGTAATGATTACTTAGGTAAGTATATCATTTGAATTAGTAATAATCAAGTTTCTTTAATTACTCAATTATTTTCTTTAGAAGTAATTCTATCATCTTTTCCTTTAAATACAATAGCAACCCTTAATATATCTTTAACACCTCATATTAAATTTCAATTTCATTTTCGCCAATTAATTATTGAGTGAAATCCTTTCTATTTATTCTTTTGCTTCATAAGCCTCATCACAAGCTCTTGTTAAAAATATCGCTGCGACTAAAACAGCTAGTATATTTATAATAGTTAAAAGATTATAATACTTCATTGTGTCAAGTAAAATACCAAACAATAAAGCTCCTACAGGTACTGCACCTTGAGAAAACATTCCCATTATTGAAAAAAATCTAGAACGCATTTCATCTGGAACCAAATTTTGAAGGTTTGTTGAAATTGGTGTATTCACAAAAGCGTTAAAAAATCCCATAGTTATGCAACAGATTGATATTGATATAAACAATGTCCAAGTTGCTCCTCCATAAATACTTACTATTTGTGGAAAAACTAATGCACAAGCCCCTATCGTTACAATAGTTTCAGTAATAAGTCCAAATCTCATAAGCTTTTTCAATCCTAATTTTTTAAAATATACTGAAATTGCAATATTTCCAAGCAATATACCTACTGTATAAAATCCCATTATATATCCGTACTGTTGTGAGGCAAATCCAACTTCTTTCTTTAGTGCATATGGCATTACTATATCAAACATTGGAACAAGTAAAAAATTTGAAATCATAGCAAATGTAAAAAGTTGAAATAATCCTTTTTTATTTACAATAAACTTTAATACTTCAGAATTTTCATTTAAAAACATCTTAATATTTATCTTTTCTTTCTCAACTACTTTTTTATTATAAGTAATAAACATAGAAAATACTGCTGAAATTATAAATGAAACACTATTCATATAAAATACCATTTGTATTCCCCATACTCCGTAAATTACTCCTCCAAGTGCAGGTCCTAAAATCATAGAGGCTGCATCAAATCCACCCTTTGCAGAGTTAGCTTCTATTAGTTCATCTTTAGATATTAATTCTGGCATCAATGCTGCTGATGATGAATTAAACAAACTATCCATTATAGATATAAATACCTGTAGGCTAAATAAAATATAAATATTTAAAAATCCTGTCATAGCAATTATTCCAAAGAACAGTATAAGTGCACCTCTTCCAAAATCCATGGCTATCATTATGTTTCTTCTATTTCTTCTATCACCGATTATTCCTGAAAAAGGTGCAGTTATAAGTGCTGGTACAAGTGTTAATATTGAAAAAACACCCATTAATATTCCTGAACCCGTTAAGTCAAGTATATAAAGTGGTAGTGCTATCATTTGAATCCCACTACCTATAAGGGATATGAATCTTCCCCCTATATACATCCATAAATTTTTACTTTTTTTCATCTTCTATTATTTACTCCTTCACCCAATAGCTATTACAATCGTTTGTTCTTTCAAAAAATCCATATTCTATTAAAGCTCTTCTTATAGTTGCATTATCTTCATATATTCTTTTCAAAACTCTATTAATCTCTTTTTCTGAATAAGTCTTTCCCTTAGAAAAATTCTTAACTATCTCTTCTAATACAATAATTTTCTTTTTTGCTTTAGCAGGATAACTTTTTAATGCTCCACTTTCATCCATATATGTTTTAATAGTATCATTTTTTTCCTTATCAGTTATATTATATCTATCATCTAAAATAGTTGCTGTCTTAGGAGCATCACATATAACTTCCTTATCTAACTTATTAATCTTTTTACTTGTATTGTTTGAAAGTAAATCCATCATAACTAAAAATAATTTTGATTGCTTTTCCTTTTCTCTTAGCTTATATCTATGATTTCTAATAGTTGATTGAGCAACTCCTAGCTCTGCTGCAATTTCTTTATCAGATAAACCTCGTGAAATTAATGTTATTACTTCTCTTTGAACATCTGATACTCCTGTAAAAGCTGAATTCATTCTTAATAAATAATCTAGTATAGAACCATGTCTTTCGTCTATGTGAATTTCTGTTGCTTTTTTTGCATCATATAATTCTGATTTTATTTCATATATACGTCCCTTTTGAAATATTTCTTCACAAAATATGCATTTATATTCATTATCATTCTCTATAAACCCATTTTTCACTTCATCTATTGTTGCACTCCAAAATAATTCATTTGATTTTATATCCATATAATCAATCCCTTTCAATTTAATATAAATTATCTTTCTTTATTAAAAATATACCATTAATTGAATTTTGTCTATATATTGATAAACGTTTTTAGTTTTAGTTTGCATAATTCATTTTTTTCTATTCATATATTATATTATTTGATAATTTCTTTGTGCTACAATTTGTATAAAAGTTTCAACTTAGATATAATTTAAATATAATTTAACAGGAGGTAATCTAAACTTGATATTTTCTACTCTTAATATAAATAATGATGAACCCATTTATATGCAAATAGAAAGACATATAATTGATGGAATTAAAAAAGGTGAATTAAAAAAAGATAGTAAACTTCCTTCTACTAGAGAAGTCAGCAAATTTCTAAACATAAGTAGAAATTCTGTTATTTCTGCTTATGAAGAGTTAGAAAGTAAAGGAATAATCATTACAAAAAGAGGTATAGGCACTTTCATTTTACTAGAAGGTGAAACTGAAAGTTATGAATATAATATAGATTTTTCTTCAAGAATTAATGAATATGGAAATACTCTTAAAAACCTTGATATTATAAAAAGTGAACTTACATATAAAAAAGGAATGATATCTTTTAAATCCATTTCACCTGAAAGTCATCTTTTTAATCTTGATGATTTCAAAAGATCTCTTTTAGATGCATGGACTTATGAAGAAGCTAATCTACTTAATTATGGGTATGCTAAAGGATACAAACCCTTAATAGATTATTTTTTTAACTACATGAAGGAAAAAAGCGTAAACACAAAGAATAAAGATATTTTAATAACAAATGGTTTTACTGAGGCTTTTGACATAGTTATAGGCTCTTTAACAAAACCAGGTGATGTTATTTTATGTGAAGAGCCAACTCATAATACAGCATTAAAGATTATGAAAGCTTATGGCTTAAAAGTTGTGCAAGTAAAGATGGATAAAGAAGGCCTTAACTTAAATGAACTTGAAAAATCTTTAGATAAATATAACCCTAAGTTTGGATATTTAATACCTTCCTATAATAATCCAACAGGCATAGTCACTAAAACTAAAAGAAGAAAAGAAATTTATAAACTTTTTGGAAAATATTCTGTACCTATAATAGAAGATGGCTTTACTGAGGAATTACTCTACTCCAGCTCCCCTATTGAACCAATAGCATCTTTATCTGGTGAGGGCAATGGAGTAATATATATTGGAAGTCTTTCTAAAATACTATTTCCAGGTCTTAGAATTGGATGGATATTTGGAGATGAAAAGCTTATAGATGTTTTAGAAAGTGTTAAAAGAGGAAAAAATATTCATTCATCATTTTTAGATCAAAGTGCATTTTATTATTATTTGAAAAGCGGTGCCTTTAGTAGATATATAAAAAATGTAAGAAAATATTATAGAGATAAATACAACCTTGTTATGGATATGGTTAATATACATATTGCTTATGAATATGTAACGGGTGAAGGTGGCCTCCACATTTTTGTGAAACTTAAAGATAATATAAATTCCAGAAAACTTTTAGACCTTTGCTATAAAGATGGCGTTATATTTATGCCTGGAGATATTTTCTATGAAGATGACAAAGGTATAGATACATTTAGAATAGGATTTGGAAAAGTAACTGATGAAGAAATTAAAAAAGGTATTAAAATCATTGGAGACAATTTAAAACTATTAAGCAAATGACACTAAACATACTGCTACGAACCACTACTCCTAGATTTTACAGACTTAGTGGTTCTTTTATTCTTGTATTCATTTTATTACAATATATATGTTGTAACAAATACCCTAAATTAAAATACATGTAATAGTAAATATTAATATTATTGCAATATATATTTTGATTTAAATAAAAATTGTGAGGAAAAATAATGGAAAAAATAATGAGACCCGTATGGGCTGAAATAGATTTAGATGCAATAGCTTATAATATGAAAAATATAAAAAACTTAACTAAAGATAAAGAAGTAATCGCAGTTGTTAAAGCTGATTGCTATGGTCATGGAGCATTAGATGTGGTTCCAACATTGCTTGAAAACGGTGCTTCAAGACTTGCTGTAGCAGTTTTAACTGAAGGAATTGAACTTAGAAGAAATTCTATTAATGCTCCTATAATGATACTTGGTTATACTCCAATATCTTTAGCTGAAGAAGTAATAGAATATGATATAGAACAAACTGTTTATGACGCAGAATATGCAAAAGAATTATCTGACATAGCCGTAAGTCTTAATAAAAAAGCTAAAATCCACATCGCAATAGATAGTGGAATGGGCAGAATAGGATTTCTCCCAAATGAAAGTTCATTGCATAATATATCACAAATATGTAACTTAAAAGGTCTAGATATAATTGGAATATTTACTCATTTTTCAACTTCAGATGAAAAAGATAAAGAGTATACACATGAACAATTTAATAAGTTTACAAGTTTTGTTGGTGCACTTTCAGATATTGGAATTGAAATTCCAATAAAACATGCTTCAAACAGTGGTGCAATTATGGATATGCCAGAAACCTATTTAGATGCAGTAAGAGCCGGAATTATATTATATGGATATTATCCTTCTAATGAGGTTAACAAAAAAGTTCTTTCACTAAAGCCAGCTTTAACATTAAAGGCAAGCATATCACATGTTAAAGAAATTGATAAGGATATGTATATAAGCTATGGTAGAACTTTTAAAACAGAGAGAAAAAGTGTTATAGCAACTATTCCAATAGGATATGCAGATGGCTATTCTAGATTATTAACTGACGGAGCAAAAGTAATTGTAAATGGAAAATTGGCAAAAGTAGTTGGAAAAATATGTATGGATCAATGTATGATTGATGTAACAGACATTGGAAGTGTTAATGTTGGAGACGAGGTTATAATACTTGGACAAGAAGGAAATTTAAAATTAGATGCAGATGATCTTGCAGAAATTATGGGAACAATTAATTATGAAATACTTTGTATGCTTAAATATAGAATACCTAGGGTATATATTAAAAATGAAAAAGTTATAGCTGTAAGAAATTATCTTTAATAAGGAATATTTTTTAAAATAACAAGTCAGTATGATAGTGTATTTGACTTGTTATTTTCTTTCTTATGCCTAAAAACACCTAACTTAATGGAACAAAGTTGCTAGTGCTACTCCCCTTGAGGATAATTTTTCTGAATTTTTTTACAAGTTCATACAGCAATACTTTTAAAGCTAGATTTAATCAGCTATTCATACTAAAAAAGAGGCTGTCTCATAATACAAATCATTTAATGATATGATGTATATTCGAAAAAAAAAAAATAGAAATAACATTTGTGGAAGAAGCATTGAAAAATAAGCTTAGAGTTTCTTCATTTGAAGTTGTTCCATAAATGATTGTCCTAATGCATATTAGGAGCAATCTTTTATGGGTACAACTTTAAATGTTAGAAACTATTAGCGAAATTTTTCTAGTCTTCTTTAATAAGGCACAATCAAAAAAATAACAAGTCCATCTGGCAGCATATTTTCCATCATCCTGCGTCGGCAAAATGCCATAATATACCCGCTATGATAGCACTTTACCTCCTTGCCTGATGAAAAATATTCATGACAGTTTTGGACTTGTTATTTATTTTCATGTGCCTAAATGTTATTTCTATTTCTTTGTTATTACTTCACTTTATAATTTTGAGACAGCCCCTATATTTTATTACAATTTATAAGCCAGCTATTGTATCAAGAGCAACTTCCATCATTGCTTTAAATGTTGTTTGTCTATCTTCTGCACTTACAACTTCATGTGTTACAAAGTGATCACTTACTGTAAGCAATGTTAATGCATTAACTCCATATTTAGCTGCAATAGTATATAACGCTGCTGTTTCCATTTCTGTTCCTAAGCAACCAAACTTAGCCCATTTCTTCCAATCTTCATTATCATCTCCATAAAATGTATCTGAGCTATAAACACTTCCAACCTTAGGATCAAATCCTTTTTTTACAGCTATATCATAAGCAGGCTTTAATAATTCAAAGCTTGCTGTTGGAGCAAATGTTCTTCCTTCAAATCTTACTAAGTTAATATTTGAGTCTGTTGAAGTTGACATTGCAATGATAATATCTCTTATCTTAACTTTTTCAGTATAACTACCACAAGTTCCAACTCTTATAAGATTTTTAACTCCATAACTTTCAATTAATTCATTAACATATATTGATATTGATGGAATACCCATTCCTGTTCCTTGAACTGAAACTCTCTTACCTTTATATGTTCCTGTAAATCCATACATTCCTCTAACTTCATTATAACAAACTACATCTTCTAAAAATGTTTCTGCTATAAATTTAGCCCTTAAAGGATCTCCCGGTAATAATACATTCTCTGCAATAGCACCTTCTGGTGCATTAATATGAATACTCATCTTTTGTACCTCCATTTAATTTTATATAAGTTTTTCTAATACTGATTCACCAATTGTATTGCTTGGCATTTTTAATTCAAAATTATCTGCTATTGTTGCACCAATACTAGCAAAACTATTAGCTGTTTCCATTAAGCCATTTTTATTCATAGATGGTGAATAAGCCAAAAATGGAACAAATTCACGTGTATGATCACTACCATGATAAGTTGGATCATTTCCATGGTCAGCAGTTATTATTAGTAAATCATCTTCTTTTAATTTTCCTAGTAATTTTCCTAAGTTAACATCGAATTTTTCTAACTCCTCTGCATAACCAACTGGATTTCTTCTATGACCCCATAGTGCATCAAAATCAACTAGGTTAACAAAACATAAACCATTAAAGTTTTTATCCATTATTTCTAATGTTTGTTCCATTCCATGAACAGAGCTTTTTGATTTATTTGATTCTGTAATACCTTCTCCATCAAATATATCGCATATCTTACCAACAGATATTACATCAAAATCATTATCCTTTAATGTATTAAGTACAGTTGCTCCATATGGCTTTAAAGCATAATCATGTCTATTACTTGTACGTTTAAACTCACCTTTTTTATTTCCTAAATATGGTCTTGCAATTACTCTTCCTACTTTCCATTCATCCTTAAGAGTAAGTTCTCTTGCAATTTCACAGCAACGATAAAGTTCATCTAATCCAAATGTTTCTTCATGACCACAAATTTGTAAAACAGAATCAGCAGAAGTATATACAATCATATCTCCTGTTTTCATTTGATGTTCACCAAGTTCATCTAATATTTCAGTACCACTAGCACTCTTATTTCCTACAATTTTATGACCAGTTCTTTTTGTTAGTTCGTCTAATAATTCATTAGGGAAACCTGTATCTGTAAATGTTTGAAATGGAGTTTCAATTTTCAGTCCCATCATCTCCCAGTGACCAGTCATTGTATCTTTTCCAACACTTGCTTCTTTCATTTTCATATAATGTCCTAAAGGTTTTTCTACAGAATCTACATGTTTCATAGAATGTAAATTAGCTAAACCTAATTTTTGTAGATTAGGAATATTAAAACTTTCTACAGATTCAGATATATGTCCAAGTGTATCTACACCAACATCTCCATATTCTTTTGAATCTTTCATCTCCCCAATTCCAAGTGAATCTATTACAATTGTAAAAATCCTATTATATTTTCTCATAATCTCATCCTTTCTAAATTAACAAAGTATTTTTAAGGCACATTACGCAAAATAGACTATCATACTGACCTTGTTATTTTTTTGGATGTGCCTAAAGATAATTTCACTATATTTAAACTAAGAACTCTGTTTATTTTTTGCAATATCATACAATTAATTCTGTTATTTTAAATATTTATTAATTAAAGTATTTTTTATATTAGGTTCTGTTTTAATATCAACACGGTTTTTAAACAGAGCCTTATATTAACGTAATAAGTCCTATAATCATTGCACTTAAAACACTAACTGAAAATCCTCCAATCATTGCTTTAAACGCTAATCTAGCAAGTGTATTTCTTTTTTCTGGACATAATGCTGAAATTCCTGAAATACAAACTCCCATACTAGAAATATTAGCAAATCCACAAAGTGAAATAGTAAGTATTAATCCAGTTCTATAATTTAATTCACCTAATATGTTTCCTAATTGTTGGAATGCAACAAATTCATTTAACACTAATTTGCTCCCTAATAATTGACCTGCAGTAAATATATCTGAACCATTTAATCCCATAAAAAATCCAATTGGTGCAAATATATAAGAAAATATTTGTTGTAAACTAACTCCAAATATTCCAAGAATACCATTAACCAAAGCTACTAAAGATATAATTGCAATTAATGAAGTACCTATTGCTACAGCTGTTTGAAATCCATTCATAGCTCCTTCTGAAATGGCAGAAATAAGATTTTCATTATCTCCTTTATTATCCATACTTACATTTTCAATACTTTGAGTTTTTTCTTTTTCAGGCAATAATAATTTTGATATTGCTATACTTCCCATTGGTACCATTGCACTTGCTATTAGTAAATATTCCATAGGAATTCCTAAGCCTGTATATCCCCCTATTATAGTAGCTGACATACTTCCCATTCCTGATACTAACACAACTATAATTTCACTATCAGTCATTCTATTTAAATATTTACTAATTAATATTGGACTCTCAGTTTGTCCTAAAAACATATTAGCAACAGCAACAAAACTTTCAACCTGAGTTGTCCCTAATACTTTACCAACAGCTTTTCCTATAATCTTAACTATGAATCCTAATATTCCCAAGTAATATAAAGCTGCAACTAAAGCAGAAATAAAAATTATATTTCCTAATACTTGTATAGCAAATATCATACCTGTTGGTGATGATGCATTTCCAATACTACCAAATAGAAATCCAATTCCTTCTTTACCATAATCAAGAACTTTAGTAACTACATCAGAAATTTTTCCAATTATAACTCTTCCTAATGGAAATTTTACTAATAAAAATGCAATAACAAACTGTATTGCAATTGCTTTTAATACAGTTTTATAAGGAACACTTTTTCTATCTGAAGATAAAAAATATATTGCTGCTAATAATAAAAGTATACCTATTAAATTTATAATTATGTTCATTTCTATTCCCCTATCTTTTGTACTACATATTCAATCTATTTACATTGAATTTTATACTTTAGGCACATTTTAAAAAAATAACAAGTCAGTATGCTAGTCTATTTTGTGTCATACTGCGTCGGTAATATTAGCCCATAGCTTGCTATTAACTAATATTACCTCCTTGTCTGGCACAAAGTGAAACTTTTCATCTGGAGTTTTACACTCCAGATGGATTTAGTTGAACTCATCTTAAGACAAAATATACGTCGCATCTTTGACTTTTTATTTTCTTTCATGTGCCTTAGTAAAATTATTTATTATTCTATTTGTCTGCTTTTATTAAATTTCTAAGTCCTTCTATCGCAACCTTTATTGCTGCTTCTGTATCATGAACTTGTTTATTTTCTAATCCTGCCTTTTCACGTTCTTGATTGGCAACTACTAAAAATACTGAACCAACACGTACTTTTAAGTAACTTGCAACTATAAATAAAGCAGCAGATTCCATTTCAGATGCAAGACATCCACATCTTAACCATGCATTCCATTTATCCATTAATTCATAACTAACAGGTTTTGTTTCTGGAGAATGTTGGCCATAAAATGAATCTTTACATTGTACAACTCCTACATGATAATTTTCATTTAAGTCTTTAGATGATTGTACTAATGAATTTATAACGTCAAGATTAGCAACCGCTGGAAATTCAATAGGAGCATATTCTTTACTAGTACCTTCCATTCTAATTGCACCAGTTGCTATAACCATATCTCCGCCTTTAACATCAATATCCATTCCACCACATGTACCTACTCTAATAAAAGTATCAGCGCCGCACTTTACTAATTCTTCTAATGCTATTGAAGCTGATGGTCCACCAATTCCTGTTGATGTAACACTTACCTTAACACCATCTAAAAATCCTGTATAAGTAACATACTCTCTATTATCAGCAATTAGCTTAGGATCATCAAAATATTGAGCAATTTTTTCACATCTTTTAGGATCTCCTGGCAGAATAACATATTTTCCAACATCTCCTGCTCCAACATTGATATGATATTGTTTACCTGAACCTTGTGAATAATTCATATTAATACCTCCATTTTAATTAGGCATATGAAAGAAAATAACAAGTCCAAAATGTCATGATTATTTTTCATTAGGCAAGGAAGTAGATTGGTCTCATAGTGGTGATATTAGAGCAATCTGCTGACACAGCCTAATAAAAAATAGGCTTGACAGATGGACTTATTATTTAATTGATTATGCCTTATGTTTATGTTTAATTTAATACTTTAATATTAATTATAAGTAGAATACGGTTACAGCAAGCTACTAAAAACATATATAGATCTTTTAACTTGTCTATCATATTGTATTATTGTCTATTTTTAAATGATAGCATGTCTATTATTTTCATGTCAAGCGATTTCATTAAAATCTATATTAAACATGTTGAAATTCTAATATATTTACTTTACTTATTCTAAACTCATTGTTTATCTGATATCTTTCCTCCGTTAACTCCTATCTTCTAAAAGTATAAATTAAGATCTAGTATAGCCATAAATAAGTTCTTCCAATGTTGAAATTTATAATATATTCATTATAATAAAATTTCCACCTGAACATAAGAATTACTTGATAACTTAGTTTAAATCAAGCAATACTCTTAAATTAGTAATATACTAATACATTATTTTATCACTTTTAATTAAAATTATATTATTTAATTAGCCATATTTTATAAATGAGGTTATAATAAAATAGTAATATTTATGTTTACGTTTTAATTGTCTACTTGTCTAAAACATGTCTATATATTTTATTATAATCATATAAAAGAAAATTATGCTTTTTATCAATTGTTTTTTCTACTAGGATTTAGTCATTTAAGAAAATAATTGTTAATATAACTTAATAGATGAATTTCTTTAGAAAGGTGCTATTTTTTATGAATGAAATTAATTTAATTGAAAAACCAAAAGAACTAAGATATGTTAGTGTATATAATAAGCTTTTTAAAATGATAAATGAAGGAACCTTTCCTGAAGGAAGCAGATTACCATCAGAACCTGAATTATCAAAATTGATTGGGGTTAGCAGAACAACATTAAGGCAGGCATTAGCTTTACTGCAAGATGATGGTTTAGTAAAAAATATTCAAGGTAAGGGTAACTTCATAGTTAAATCTAAACCTGATAAAGCATTTGGATTAGAAAAAATAGGTCATCCTGTTTATAAGTGTATAGATGAAGCAATCGATGAAGTTGAAATAGAATTTCGTATAGAACCTCCAACAGAATACTTTAATAAAATTTTAATACAAAAAACTGCTGCTGTTGTTTTGGTTGATAGATGGTACAAATCTAAAGGTAGAACTATAGCTTATACCTTTACTTTGATACCAATTGAAACTATTTCAACTCTTAATATTGATTTAAATGATAAAACTCAACTTTTACAAATACTTGAAAAAGATATCTATGAAGAAGCAAATAATGTATTAATTGAAATAAAATATTCAACTTCAGGAAATTTTGCTGCTAAAAAGTATACAATTTCATCTGAAGGGAAATTTAATTTACTACAAGAAACTATATACAAAAATAATGAATTTCCAATAGTATCTAACAAACACTATTTACCTATAAAATCTAGCTCAATTAAATTTCATCCTACAAAATAACTATATTATGTAGTGATAATTAACGAAATCGTTATTATCGGCAATAATAACGATTTCATTTCATTAAAATATTTAGAGCTGTTTTAAAACTATGTTGATATTGTTATATGTTGTTCAGTGGGCTAAGAAATTGATATAGGAAACTCGACTCATATTCATTCGCTGAGTAAGTTTGAGGTACCAAATATAAAATTTGGACTCTCACTTAATAACGTCTAAAAATCTAATTTCAATGTCCACTTTACAAAAATATAACAGTATCCACTATTTATTGGTATGTTTCTTTTTTAGCTGTTTAATACTTTATAAGAATCATTTATCTCTACTAATATTATTTTGTAACTTAACAGCATCTTTTTCATATATTTCGCTAATAAATCCTAAGCTTTCAAAAACTTTTATTGATGGAATATTACTATTTCTTATATATGCAACAATTTTTTCAACATCTTTTAACTCATCGTATATAAAATCTTGTATGTATTTTACTAATTCTTTGCCAAAACCTTTATTTCTAAACTCTCTATCTATAGAGTAGTTTATTATGGCTTCTCTATTAATTATTTCAAAATTAATTTGTCCTATATAATTATTTTCTTTTTCTAATATAAACATATAAACATTTTTATTATTAATTCTTTTTTGAAACCATTCATCAAATTCTTCTAAGGATTTTCCCTTCATATATCTTGAATTTTTTATTACCTCTTCATCATTAATCCATTTAAATAAAATATCAGAATCTTTACTTTCTACTCTTCTCATAATCTTAATTCCTCCTAAATTTTTCTTTCCATTGTTACACTCTTAGGTATCTCTAAATAAATAACTTATTTACTAATTATTTGAAATTGCCTTTTTATTATAACATTTTAAGAGTAGTTATTCTTTAAATTTGTGACCTTAGTTAAATAGCAGACAAATTCCACCCACTTCTATGATTAGTTAATAGCAGTTTTTTCTTGAGTTACATTCACTTCTTTGCTGTATCAACTACATGTTTCTAATTCTTTCTTATATCAAAAATTATTCAATTAACTTTTTTCTTAATAACTACATTTTTTGTAATAAAAAAACAAGAACCTCAACCTGCTAAAAGATTAAAGTTCTTGAGTAAAGAATTTGTAAATAAATTTTTAATGTTAGTTTACTAAGGAGTGCCTCACAACATTAATACATTGCTCCTGATTCACTTAATTCATATTCATTAATTCCTGTACTATATGCCATACATCCATTCGAGTACATATAATACCAATTTCCACCTATATGTTGCCACCCTACAGCCATTTCCCCTGTATCTTTTAGGTAATACCATTTACCATCTAAATGTTGCCATCCGATTAACATTTCTCCTGATTCACTTAAGCAATACCAGTTATTACCTGAGTTAATCCATCCGGTTTGCATTATTCCTAAATCATTCATATAGTACCATCTATTGTCCATGCAAGCCCATCTAGTTACTATCAATTCATTAAAAAGAATTTGCCAATCACCATTTGATAATTGATTCCACTTACTATTAGATGAATTATATTTACTGTATGTTTGTCCTTTTATTCCAGAAGTTCCAGTATCCTGAGTATTATCAAAAGATCCTTCATTCCCCAAATTATCTATATTATCTAAATTGCTAGAATTATTTAAATCATTGAGATCTGAATCTACATCATTTGAATTCTCATCAAAATTAGAATTTGAAACCCCTCCAGCAATTGGAGTTTCACTTAAAACATAATCTGAACAATGTGTGATTGTAAATGTAACTATGCCTTTCTTAATGTTTACGTTTGAAGAAATTAGCTCCAATAAATTTGTATTTGGATTATAATAATATAAATATCTATTACTTCCATCATGTTCAGAACCCACATCAACTTGAACTTTTGCTTTTCCTGGAAGAATCCCATTATAATTAAAGTATAAGTTAATAACACTTGTTCCATTTGTGAGCTTAGTAATTTCCGACTCATTTGGAGAATTAGTATCTATTTTTGCATCAAATTTTGCCTTCATCTTAGATACATTCTTCATATCACTACTTTCAAAAGTCCATTTACAATTACTACCCTCCAATAATAAGCTCTTATAAGAATATTCCTTAATTAGCTCAAACATCTCTTTATCAACCTTAGAATTATATGATGTATTCATGTACATTTCCTCATCAGTTAACTTATCTGAATCATTATTATCATCTTTATCATTTCCAAAATCATTGTCAAAATCGCCAGAAGAAGATCCTGAGCCTGAGCCAGAAATTTTTTCATCAATAGCTCCTGTCCTATCACTTATTTTAGTTTCCGTAATGCTTCCTGATAAGTCTACTTGAACCTTTATATAACAATCTTCATCACTACTTTTAAGTTTATAATCACATTCATTTGCTCCAGATATTTCTTTATACTCTCCATCCTTTTTACTGCATCTTAACCATTGATAAGATATATTGGGTTTAACTGAAGGTGTTTTACTACTATAATTTATCTTCGCTGTTAAGGTCTTCCCAACTCTTTGTATACCAGATATTGAAACTGATTTTATTGCATTTGTTGATGTGCCAGAATTACCAGTATTATTCCCATCTCCTGGTTTATCGCCCCCTTTAAATGGAACATAATGAATAGTTATCTTAATAGCCGAATCATCACTTGTACCTGAATATTTCAAATAAATAGTACTATCACGTGCAACTTCCTCATAATTAGGTTCACCAGTTCTATTGGCTCTAATAAAATAGTTAATTTTATCAGTACCTTGAGAAAGATCTATAAAATTACTACCTGTTGTACTGTATGATAACTTATTATTATTTAGTTTTGTCTTAATAGTAATACCAAACCACTTATTCATAGTTTTATTTGAATTAGACCTTTCACATACCTTTAATTCCTCAGTAGCATTAATATTTACCCCATACTCATATCCACTACCCTTAACTTCTCCCAATTTAAGTCTTTTATAATTTTCACCCTTGTCCACTGCAAAAGAATTTATTTCAGGAGCTCCTATCAAACTATTATCCTCAATATCTTCACCTGGATTTTCACTTGGATCTTGATTATCATCATCTATATCATTACCTGTATTTTGATTATTTTTCTCATTTTGATTTATATTGTTTCCCTTATCTGTATCTTTATTATTGTCTTTATCTTTATCTTTGTTTTCATTATTCTGCTTATCTGAGTTTTCATTTCCACCATTGTTTAAATTATTATTTGTATCCATATTATTATGATTTTCAACTTTGCCTAAATTCAACTTTACTGAATCATCTGAATCTGTACTCTGCTTTAGACATACACCTATTCCCTCATCTTTGGTACAATCTGTACCAATCTTATCATCTGCATAAACCTTGCTATCCACATTGTTTATTGCACTACCAAATCCACTAAATTGAATAAGAAAAATAGTTGCAAAAATAACCCCAATAGTTTTTGCATGCATCTTCCATTTCAAATTTTTCCTCACTAAAATCTCCCCTTTATTTGTATAAACGTTTTCAAAGTAAATATACACCTGTATTATATATTATAATACCAATTTATGGTGCAAAATATTTTTTTATGTCTAATGTTTTTCAAATATATTCATATTAATAATTAAAAATACCTCAGTGGAAATTATACAAAATATTGCATAACTTCCACTGAGGTAAATTGTTGAAAAGTTAATGAATTATCTTAATTAAAGGCTCTGTTTTAATATAGTGTTATATTTATTCTATTTACCAAATTTGTAATCTATCTTGTACTTTAATATACATTTTATCATTTTCTTTGATTCCATATGTTTCATAGAACTTATCAAACTGTGATAAAACTATATTAGCTCTTACTTTATTAGGAGAATGTTCATCACTTTTAAGGATAATGTCTGCATATTCTTTTGTGTCAATTCGACGCCATAAAGTAGCATTACTTTCAAAAAAGTCTTTATAATTAGCATTTGGCATTTTGTTTAATATATCCAATGCACACGCTATTCCTCCGATATCAGCTATATTTTCTCCTACTGTAAGATCTCCATTTACGTTTTTACCATTGTCTGCTTTCACGCTATTATAAAAGTTTCTAACTTTATTAGTTTTCTCTTCAAACTTTTTATAATCTTCTGTGCTCCACCAACTATTTAAATTTCCATCAGCATCAAATTTAGCTCCAGTATTATCAAAAGCATGGCTAATTTCATGACCTATAATAGATCCAATTGCACCTAAATTAACTTCTTTGCTAGCATTTGGCTTATAGAATTCTCCTTGTAAAATTCCTGCTGGAACTGTGATTGTATTTGAAGTTGGATTATAAAAAGCATTTATTGTTTGTGGTAAACAAGCAAATTGTGATTTATCTACAGGCTCATTTAATTGTTTTAATTGTTTTTCCTCTACAAATTTGCTTAAGTTCATCATATTTTCCCAAAGTGAACCGCCTTCTTCATAAGATCTTATCTCTAATTTTGAATAGTCAGCCCATTTTTCTGGATATCCAATTTGAACACTAAGTTTATTTAATTTTTCAATCGCACTTTTTTTAGTTTCTTCACTCATCCAATCTAAATTTTTTATTCTATTTTCATAAGTTTTAATGATTTCATCTGTCATATTTTCAACATTTTCTTTAGTTTTCTTTGAAAAATATTTTTCAACATATATCTTACCAAATGGTACTCCTAAAGCTGCGTTAACACCACTGATAGCTTTTTCGTCTTTAGGTATTTCTCCTTTTGAACCAAAATATGCATTAGAAAATTCTATTTGTGCTTTTTGAAAATCCTCTCCCAAACATCCTGCTACTCCATCTAAATTTTTAATTTCAATATAATCTCTAATAAGTGGTAAATTCTCTTCAGTATAAATATCATTTAATGCTTTTAACCACTTTGGTTCTGTTAAAATTATTTTATTAGCTTTATCCATCTTTAAATCTTTCATAAGAGTTTTTAGTTTTAAATTTGGTGCTAAAGCATCAAGTTTATTTAAAGTATATACATTATATTCATCATCTATAGCATTTGGATTTTTTGAATTTTCTTCTTTTCCAGTTATTGATGAAGCTATCATATATTCAAGTTTAAATAAATTATCAACCTTTGTCTTTGCTTGCTCTGGAGTATATTCTGCTAAAGTTAAAAGCTTATTATAATAATTTTCTATTAAACCCTTAATCCTTGCAGTATTCTCTGTTGGTTTTACATATTCATCTGAATCTCCTAAGCTAAGAGAAGTAGGTTCAACACATGCTACATGTCTAGTTGCATCTTTTAAATCAACACCACAGCCAATGTTTATTATTGGATTCCCTATATTATATTGGTTAAGATCCCTAACATCATCTAAAGTTTTTATATTATCTATTTTACTTAACATTTCCTTAATAGGTTCTATTCCTTGCTTATTCCTAGCTTCTGTATTTAAAATATTCTTATATAAATTAATAATCTTTTTCTCATCACTATCTTTTGCATAGCTCTTTTCATTTGCCAATAAGTCTTTCATTATCTCTTTTTTTTGCTCTGTTAATGCCTTATTTGCTTCTTGAATTGCTGAATTAGATACATTACCAGCATCAATCTTGGCACTATTTAGCCATACTTTATTAGTTACACTATAAAAATCATCTTGTAACCTCAAATCATCTGATACTATTTTATTACCTGTGTCTATTACCTCAGCTGCTTTAACATATGTTGCTTGTGACATAAATAATGAACATACTAAAGCACATGCTATAATACTAGTTTTTTTAAATTTCCTCATTTAAAAGTCATCCCCATTTCTTGATAAAAATTTTTAATGTCTTACTCAAACTTAAAACTAGATAAGTCCTTTCAATTAAATTTATATATCTATGATTAAAGAACTTTCTTATTTTCAAATCATCTAATCATATCTACAATCATTCCTCTTCCAAATTTGTTCATAGCCCCTAGGGGAATTAATGGTACATTTGCATCTCCCTGGATAATATCTAATTGTACATTACTTTTTATTGATTTTAAAGTAAATATGTAAAATATTATAATACTAATTGGTTATATAACAGAAAAACAAATAATAAACTTAAAATATAAAAATTACGCTTTGTTTTAAAACCATGTTGATATTGTTATATATTGTAAAGTGGGCTAGGAAATTGATACAGGAAACTCGACTCATATTCATTCGCTGAGTAAGTTCGAGCAACAAAATATAAAATGCTCACAGAGAAAGTTCATGTTTCCAAATATAAAATTTGGACATTCACTTTTTGACTCTCACTTAAGAACGTCTAAATGAGTATAGTCCCCTTTTAGCTAATATGATTTATTAAAGCACTAACTCGTCCTTTGAAAGGTAGCCATTCTTTATAGCTTTCAGCAGTATTAGGTATAAGTTTCATTCTGTTAAAGCCTTCACGAGTTGATTTATATTCAGATATTAATTGATCGTTATTTTCATAAACATGAATTTCTGCAATTAACCCTACTGCTTTTAGTGCTAGAATATGTGTTTTTATAGTTTTAGCACAACTTTGTTTTTCATTCCCATATTCTAAATTAATTAGATTTATTATTTCACATGTATCTATTATTTTAAGTTGAATACTTCTTTCGCAAATTATTTGAAGTATTCTAAATTTCATTGGTAATTTCATTTTCATATTATTACTCCTCATATTCCCTTAATTTTAGCATTTCTTTTGGGTTTCCTGAAACCAAAATTGCTCCAAACACAATTATTAAACATCCAATTATCAAATTTGGAGAAGCATGTACACCTTTTATTAACCATTCTAATATTATAACCCAGATAGGATAAGTAATATTAAGAGCCATAGCTCTGCCCACTCCGGTCATACTTAAGCCACGGTACCAAGTTATATAAGATATACTACATACTATACCTGCTGATATTAAAATTAACATATTAGAGGGTGTAAATGAATTAGCTAATATTTTAAATCCTTTTATAAATGGAATAACAAAAAGTATATACATGAAGAAAGAAGATGTTTGCCTAACTGAAATAGCTATTTCAGGATCTACAATATCCATAACATAAGCCCCAAAAACGCCTTCTAAACCCCATCCTAGTGCAGCCATAAAAGCACATATTATTCCTAAATTAAAATTAGGATATAATGTAGTAGTTGGTGCTACATATCCTGTCGCTATACTTCCTACAACACAACACAAAATTCCTATTAAAGTTCTTTTATTTAATTTTTCTTTAAGAAATATTACAGCTAAAATCGTTCCTATAGCAGGATAACTAGAAGTTATAACTGATGTATATGAAGCTCCTGCCATATTAATTCCAAGTAAAAATCCTGACATTGCCAGTGGTCCACTACATACTGCACAAATAATAATAAGTACACCCATTTTACTAAATAGGCATCTACCAAATTCTTTTATTTTACCAGTATGTAAATTGTAAAGTAAAATAAAAAGAGATGAAAATCCTGTATGTATACAGGCTGCTATAAGAGATGCTTGTATAACAGTATTAGTATCGTTAAATGGATACTTTGTTAATAAATAACCAAGAAGTACAGCATCCATTCCCCAGGTTATACCTGAAATCAAGCAATTACATATACCATTTTTAGCATAATATAAATCTCTTTTTAATGTTAAACTAGCTATGTTTTTCAAAATTAATCGTTCCTTTCATATGTAGAAGGCAATTTGTTTGAATATGCCTTAGCTTGTATTACTTTGAAATCTTAAAAGACTTTCACTTATTTTTATTAGTGAAAGTCTTGATTAAATAACTTTATCATTTTTCATCAATATTTTTTATTATTTTACAAGGATTTCCAGCAGCGACAACATTGGCTGGAATATTCTTCGTAACCACGCTACCAGAACCTATTACGCTATTATCTCCAATACTTATACCTGGATTTATTATTGATCCCCCACCGATCCATACATTATTTCCTATCGTTACAGATTTTGTATAATCAGCATTTTTAGGTCTTAATTTAGGATCAATTAGATGAGTTGCAGTAAATATACTTACATTAGGACCTATTAATACGTCATCTCCAATTTTTACTAGTCCATCATCTAAAACTAAAAAATTAAAGTTTGCATAGAAGCTTTCTCCAGCTTCAATATTAGTACCATAATCACAATAAAAAGGAGGTTCTAATTCAAAGTTTCCTCCTATTTTACCAAATAATTTTTTAATAATTTTTATTCTTTCTTCTGTTTCCTCAGGGTCTGTATTATTATATAATTTTGTAAGATGTCTAGCCTTATTTCTTAAAAGTATTAAACTTTCATCATATGCATTATATATTTCACCATTTAACATCTTCTGTTTTTCACTCATTTGTTATACACTCCTTATTCAATACGTTTCTTTCGGATATAAGTATAGCATAGTGATATACTCAATATGGTTAAACAGTTCATAAAGCTTCATAGAGAAAGTAAAGTGTTTAGAAATGGAACCATGTCCTATATCTTTAAAGCACATAGAACATTTTGGTAATAATAAGTGTATTTCATAAGAATTTGGCGAGATAATTATGGTAAAATAAATAATTTTTTCATATACTTCTCATATTTATAAATTGCTTTATTAATTGGGCTATGTTTTAAAATAGTGTTGATATTTTAATATAAAGTCAATTCCACTGTCCACGAACTTTATATTACAATATCAACATTTACTTAAAACATAGCCATTAATTTAAACTTCAAATATTTGTGCTTTAACTAAAAAAAGTATCAACTTTTTATCTAGTAAAAAGCAGATACTTTTTATTTTCTTTCATGTGCCTAAATCTATTATAGATACAACTTGGTTTCAATTCTTCTATCATATTCTGACCATGTACCAGATTCTGTTTTATCCTTTAATTGAGAAATTTTATTCATAGTAGCATCTATAGAATCAGCATAATTAAGTATAAATGCTTCCTCCATTTTCATCGTTCTTGGAGAACCATATTCAAGCTTTCCATGATGTTGAACGATACAACCCTTCATTCTCATAACAAAATCCTCTGAATATAATGTAGGATTTTCTCTAATAGCCTTATCTAACATCTCTACTCCAATAACAATATGACCTTCCATTTCTCCTCTAAGTGTATATTTAAAAGGACCATCATAATACAATTCATAAATTTTCCCAATATCGTGAAGTTTTGCAGCTAATACTGCAGTTTCTGTTCTTCTGCAATCATACCTTTCACAAAGCATTGAGGTTAAATGCATAACATTTAAAGTGTGCTCTGCAAGTCCTCCTATATAGTTATGATGCATAGATACTCCACCTATACCTCTTTTAAATTTATCTAAGAATTCTTCATTTTTAAAGAAATAATCATTTAAAGCTTTGCCTTCTCTTGAAATTATATATTGATCTGTATATAATTCAATTTCATCCATAATCTCTTCAATGGGTCTATTTACTGTTGGAAGATAATCTTGAAGGTTATAGTCTGAAAGAAACTCATATTTTTTTACATCTAAGTTATTATCTTTAATTCCTTCTAACTCTATTACTCTTCCTTCTGTAATATCTCCTTTTTTATTTGGTATATTAGCTTTTATTTCTCCACTTTTATCTGCTAATATACATACAATCTTATTCGGATCTTTAAATATTATTTTCATTACCATTAATGATATTTTTATATTCTTTCCACTTTCTATATCACGTAAAAATGTCTCTTTTGTATTCATATATTCCTCCAAATTAAATTTATTTTATAAATTGTAGTATGTGTAAAAAAATTATTTATATATGTTCTATTAAATATACTATATGATAAATTAACTGTAAAATCTTAATTAGAACTTATATATCTAAAAATTTATTATTTACAAGGTGCTGTTTTAAAACATCATTTTTAATGTATTTTAAAGTTGCCTCTTCGCCTTCATTAGCAAGCTTATTAAGTAATATTTCTAAAGTTTTTCTTGTGTCATTATGTAAAATATAATGATCCTTTCCCGCTTTATAATATTCTAATGCACTTCTATCAGTATAATTTTCCTTTTGATAATTTATTGAAGCAGACATTCTATCTATAAACATTTCTACTACATATTGAATTGGCATATTCATTCCAACAAGTCCCTCTTTAGGATTTATTCCATAGTCAATCCAATATTCAAGATGATGTTTATTTCTTCCTTTATGGTGAAGCCATGCCTTAGAATATCCTTCAATACTCTTTTGTATACCATTAGGACTAACATCTCCTTTATAATATTTTATTCCTGCTGAAAATTCTATCCATGAATATTTAGAAAGATCATGAAGCAAGCCTTGCTTATACAATCCGACCCTAAAGCAATATTTCATAACTAATAATTTATGATTTGTAATTGTTTTGAAATGATTTATTATATTCATGTTTTTCCCTCTATCCCCAAACTATCTACTTCTATCTTAGATATGTGTAACTAATCTTTTTATAATAATACCATTTTTTATTATAAAAAGACAAGAATTTCAATATACTCATAAGATTGAACCATAATAAACAAAGCTATAATATTCTTCTCCATTTTCTAAGCAGACATTAATTTTAAAGTCATTTATGTCATTAAGGCCTCTGAAAGATATTTAATCTAAACTTTTTTATTGCCATTTTCCTAGTGCATTAAGCATAAATCTTTTTACATTTATATCATAAACCTTCTCTAAGTCGTCTTCTAAAAAAACCTCTTTAGGTGTTCCTTGCCCTATGATTTCTCCTTGATTTAACATTACAACTTTTTCACTAAATAAATTAACCAAATTTAAATCATGTAATACAGCTATTACAATTTTATTATTTTCTTTGGTCCAAAGACTTAAATATTCTAAAATTTCAACTTGACACTTTAAGTCTAGATGATTTGTTGGTTCATCTAATAAAATAACCTCTGGATTTTGAGCAAAGGCTCTTGCTAGGAATACTCTTTGAAGCTGTCCACCAGATAATTCACTTATAAGCTTATCCTTTAACTCAATAATACCAACACTTTTTATAGCTTCAATTATAATAGCATTATCTTCTTTGCTTAAAGACGATAATGCCCCCTTTAAATAAGCATACCTCCCTAAAGATACTGTTTCATAAACAGTATATGGAAAGTATATATTACTAGTTTGTGTCATTAATGCAATATTTTTAGCTAACTCTTTTCTATTTAATTTTTCTATATCTTTAGAGTCTAATACTATATCTCCTCTATATTCAATAAGCTTACCTATTGACTTTAAAAGTGTACTTTTCCCACATCCATTAGGACCGACTATGCAAAGAATTTCTCCTCTTTTAGCTTCTAATGTAATATTTCTTACAACATCCACTCCATCATATCCACAACTAATGTTCTTAAGCTCTAACATAAAATCACCTACTTAGATTTTTTAAAATATATGTACGCAAAGACTGGAGCTCCTATTAGTGCTGTTATAGCTCCAACTGGCAGTTCTGATGGAACTACTATAGTTCTTGCCACTAAATCCGTAAGCACCATAAAACATCCTCCAGAAATTATGCACATTGGAATTACATAACTATGCTTTGATCCAAATATTCTTCTTACAACATGGGGAACAATTAAATCCACAAACCCAATAGTTCCACTTAAAGCTACAGCACTTCCTGTTAATATTGCTGAAAAAATAAGTAATTTTTTCTTTATTCTACTTGTATCTACACCTACTGATTTTGCTTCATCTTCTCCAAAAGATAATATATCCATTTCCTTACAATAAAGTACAACTCCTATAACTCCTATTATAAAAAATGGTATACCAACTTTCACATATGACCATCCTTTCATAGAAAAAGAGCCCATTTGCCAAAGTGTTATACTTTTTATATCCTCACTGTATAATGCTGTTATAGTTGTAAGTATAGCATTAAAAAATAATGAAAACACCATACCCGATAAGATAATTGTTGTATTTGACATACCCTTATCAACCTTAGATGAAAACTTAACAATAACAAATACAGTTATAACACCACATAAAAAACCTACTAGTGGCATTGTTAGTTTTCCTATAAATGGTATTGAAAATCCTGATACTATAAGTAATCCAACTCCAAGAGAGGCTCCTGAAGACACTCCTAAAGTATAAGGAGAGGCCAGTGGATTTTTAAGTACTGATTGAACTACAGCTCCACTTACTGATAATGCTCCGCCTACTATAAAAGCTAATAAAACTCTTGGTAATCTTAAACTCCAAATTATTGATATATCATTAATATTAATCCCTTGAATTAATGGAATTCCAAAAATTTTATATCCAAGTATATATAAAATATCTACTATGCTAATATTGTAACTTCCAATCGAAGTTCCAATACATAAAACTAAAAATACTAAAGGAATTGATAGTATTATTAATTTTTTATTCTTATTCATATTTTTCTGGATAAATGGCCTTAGCCATTTCCTTAAGCGCTTTTATTATCTTTTGAGATGGTCTAGATGATGAGTTCTTATCAACAACAAATATATTATTTTCCTTAACAGCAGTAACATTGCTCCATCCATCACGAGTTTTAATATCTTGAGCAATATTTTCTGCTGCTTCATTAGTAAGTATTACGTCTGGATTAGCTTTTACTATAACTTCACTACTTGGAGATATCCATCCAGTTTCATTTGCTAATATATTCTCTGCTCCAGTAAGTTCTATCATTTCATTTAAAAATGTACTATTACCAAAGCTAAATAAAGAGGGTGTTGATCCTATTTCAAAATAAACATTCTTTTTATCAGTTATTTTGTCACCAATTTCTTTAATAGAATTTATTTCTTTTTTCATATCATCTACTATTTCTATACCTTTTTTCTCCACACCTGTAACTTTAGCTATAAAATTAATATCTGCATAAATACCTTCTATGCTAGAACTACTTGGTATATATACAACTTCTATTCCCGCTTCCTTTACAGCAGCAAATGGATCTTCATTTCCACTCTTATTATGACCTGAAGCTATTATTATATCTGGCTTTAAACCTACAATAGTTTCAGCATCTGGATTTCTAAAATCTATTTTAGGTAACTCTTCACTTACACCCTCAACGTCTGCTGAGTACTTGTCTATGGCTATCAATTTATCCGAAAGTCCTAATGCAACTAATGCTTCTGTATTAGATGGTGCTGTAGATATTATAGTGTTTACTTTTTTAGGTAAATTAAATTCATTACCTTCTCTATCTGTCATTACTGCAGTTTTTGCACCACAACCAACTAACATAGTCATAGTTAATATGGCTATAAAAACTACTGATAAAAATTTGTTTCTTAATTTCATAATATCCTCCTAAGTTTATTTAATGAAAAATAAAAAAATCGTCAAGGCGACTGTGGAGCAATGTCATTTAGTTAACAAAATGACATTGATATTGTTCAAAAAAAGTAAGGTATAAAAATATACCTTGCTTTTTTTTCAATTAACACTTGACAAATATATAGAAAAATGCGGCGTAGCCCCTTAAATATATAAAAATTTAAGGAGGCATCACTAATGATTAATTACTCAAAAATTGTAAAATACAAGCTAACATATATTATTAAAGAAATGGG
>NZ_FOMG01000010.1 GCF_900112485.1 Clostridium uliginosum | reverse complement strand
AAAAAAGAAATAGAAATAACATTTGTGGAAGAAGCATTGAAAAATAAGCTTAGAGTTTCTTCATTTGAAGTTGTTCCATAAATGATTGTCCTAATGCATATTAGGAGCAATCTTTTATGGGTACAACTTTAAATGTTAGAAAATTTCAGGCATATTCAACAAAATAACAAGTCAGTATGTTAGTCTATTTTGAGTGATACTGCGTCAGTAATATTAGCTAATAGTCTACTATTAGCTAATATTACTTCCTTGTCTGACTCAAAATATACATCACATCTTTGACTTGTTATTTTGTTTCATATGCCTTAGCGAAATTTTTCTAGTCTTCTTTAATAAATGTTATTTCTATTTCTTTGTTATTAATTCACTTGGTAATTTTGATGCAGCCCCTTTTTCCTTATAATTCAATAGCTTCTTTAAATGAATCTATTAAATCTTTAATATCTTCAAGTCCAACAGAGACTCTAATTAATGTATCTGTAACTCCTAATTTATCTCTTTCCTTTTTTGGAATTGATGCATGACTCATCTTAACCGGATATGAAACTATTGTTTCAACCCCACCCAAACTTACTGCAACAGCTACATTTTTAACATTATTTAAAAATATTTTAGTTCTCTTTAAGCTATTAAATTTAAAAGATAATACGGCTCCTCCTCCATCTGCTTGTGATAAATGAACTTCTCTTCCTTCATGCGATTTAAGTGCTGGATAGTATACTTTTTCTACTTCTTTTCTTTTATCAAGCCAATTTGCTAATTTATCTGCATTATTTTGAGCTGCATCCATTCTAACCTTTAATGTTTTTATTCCTCTAATTATAAGCCAACAATCTTGTGGTCCAAGTATAGCTCCAAATGTATTTTGTATTTGATAAACTCTATCTCCTAATTCCTTAGTTTTTGTTACAACAAGTCCTGCTATAACATCACTATGTCCTCCTAAAAATTTAGTTGCACTATGAACAACTATATCGGCACCAAGCTCTAATGGTCTTTGAAGATATGGTGACATAAAAGTATTATCAACTATTGTAATTGTTCCATGTTCTTTAGCTAACTTACTTGCAGCTCTTAGATCAGTAACTTTTAATAATGGATTTGATGGAGTTTCTAAATAAAGACCCTTCGTATTTTCTTTAAATGCATTTTTTATTTCTTCAATATTTGATGCATCAACAAAAGTAAATTCAATATTAAATCTTGAAAATAATTGTGTTGAAGCTCTATATGTTCCACCATACACATCTCCACAAATTATAATGTGATCTCCCGCAGAAAATATTGATAGCACTGAAGAAATTGCAGCCATTCCTGATGAAAACGCAAGTCCTCTTTGTCCACTTTCAAGTTCTGCTATTAAATTCTCCAAAGCATCTCTAGTTGGATTTCCTGATCTAGAATAATCGTACTTTCCAAAGTTGTCTATATCAAATTGATGAAATGTTGATGTTTGATATATAGGTGTACTTAATGCACCTGTGTTTTTATCTATATCTCCACTTCCATGTAATAATCTAGTTCCAAAATTCATATTTTACACCCCAATCACTCTTTTTAAATCTTCTATTAAATCATATATATTCTCTACCCCAACAGATAATCTTAGTAAATATTCATCTATACCTAGTCTTTGTTTAATTTGCTCTGGAATATCAGCATGAGTTTGTGTATATGGATAAGTAATTAATGTTTCTACTCCACCTAAACTTTCTGCAAATGTTATAACTTTAACTTCTTCTAATATTTTAGGTACTAAGTTCTTATCTTTAAGCCTAAACGATAATGTTGATCCAAATCCTGTTGCTTGAGATTTATTTAATTCATATCCTTCAAAATCTTCTAATCCAACATAATATACTTTTTCTACATTAGTATTATTATTTAAAAACTGTGCTATTTTTATAGCATTTTCTTGAGCTCTATCTAATCTTATATGCAAAGTCTTAATTCCTCTTAAAATTAACCAAGAATCAAATGCAGATAAAACTGCTCCTGTAGACATATTAATATTTCTTAATCTTTCAATTAGTGATTCATCATTTGCTACTACAAATCCAGATAATACATCATTATGTCCACCTAAATATTTAGTTCCACTATGTATTACTAAATCTGCCCCTAAATCTAATGGTTTTTGATAATATGGTGTTAAAAAAGTGTTGTCTACTATTAATAACAGATTATTTTTTTTACATATTTTAGCTACAGCACTTATATCTGTTACCTTCATTGTTGGATTAGATGGAGTTTCTAAAAATATAGCCCTTGTTTTTTTAGTTAAAGCATTAAGTATATTGTTAGTATCTGTTGTATCTACAAAAGTAGAATTAACCTCAAAATTCTTAAATGTTTGATTAAATAATCTAAAACTTCCTCCATATAGATCATCTGACAATATCACATGATCTCCAAATTTAAATAAGTAAATGCATGCTGTAATAGCTGCAACCCCCGAAGAAAATGCTATTGCCCCTTTCCCATTTTCCAATAAAGCTACTGTCTTTTCCAATTCTTCTGTTGTTGGATTTTTAACTCTTGAATAGTCATATCCAGTACTGTTATTTAATCCAGCATGTTTAAATGTTGCCGTTTGATAAATTGGATAACTTATTGATCCAGTAACATTATCCCCGCAAGATGCCCCCCTAACTGCATATGTTTCAAAATATTTTTTATTGCTCATACTATTAGCCCCCTATTTAGTTTAAAATTTTCTAAAAATAAAAAAGTCACTTCTTAATTAAATAAGAAGTGACTTAAAAATTTCAATATACGTTTAATAACGTTTAAATTTCTTCTTATTTTTCAGGATAAACTCCTGCAGGAATTAGCACCAACTAAAAACATTAAATCAAAATGTTTTTTAGGTTGCCGGGTTTCAAAGGGCCAGTCCCTCCACCACTCTTAATAAGATTAAATTGTCAAAATATTAATTTGTTAAATATTATTATACACGCTTTAATATCTATGTCAATAAATAACTAGTATTTTTATCAACTTTCTTTATTTTTGTAATTTTTAGACATATTATCTTCTTAAGCACTTATTTAAACTATTATTTCTTAGGAAATATTACATCCTATTATGTAATTAAATGTTGTAATATTAAATATAAAAAGATTTATACAATAAAGGAGCTGTCTCATAATACAAATCATTTAATGATATGATGTATATTCAAAAAAAGAAATAGAAATAACATTTGTGTAAGAAGCATTGAAAAATAAGCTTAGAGTTTCTTCATTTGAAGTTGTTCCATAAATGATTGTCCTAATGCATATTAGGAGCAATCTTTTATGGGTACAATTTTAAATGTTAGAAACTATTAGCGAAATTTTTCTAGTCTTCTTTAATAAATGTTATTTCTATTTCTTTGTTATTACTTCACTTGGTAATTCTGAGACAGCCCCTTGCTAGCTACTATATTATATCTCTAAGGTAACTTCAACCCCATAGTGATCAGAGATGATTTCTTTATTCTGACCATTAAATATTACCTTTGAACTTATAACATTTACTGACTTATTTGAAAAAATCAAGTCTAATCTAAGTTCTTCTTTGTTTTTATCCCATCCATCTATTTTCCCTTTTGCAGTGATACCACAATCTACTTCTTTTGATAAATTAAAAGTATCTATTAATCCACTATTAAGTAGATAATCATATCCTTCTCCTCTAATGAATGCATTATTGTTGAAATCTCCCATAAAGAAAGTAAGTGTATTAGTATTAATCGTTTTTATAAGCTTATCAACTTGATACTTAAATGTTTCTTCTTCATCTTTCCACCAACCTAAGTGACAAGAATACAAATCCAAATTTTTTCCTTTATAGTCAATTGTAACTTTAACAACTTTTCTTGTTTTCCAATAATTTATATTATCACTTTTTGTAATAAAAAATGATTTTTTATTAATTATCTTATGCTTTGTAAATATAGCAAGACCTTCTTCATATTTATCATAACCAATATGTGAATAGTCCCAATGAAAATCATATTCATTCAAAAGATTTTTTAATATTACTGCAAAATTATCCTTTTTTAAATTTCCAGAATAAGTTTCTGAATCTATTAATTGACTTACTTCCTGTAATGCTATTACATCATATTTTTTTTCATTTATTACTTTTGCTAAATATTTAATCTTTTCTAATTGGTTATCTTCTTGCCATGAATGACAATTTAAAGTTAGTAACTTCACCTTATATTACACTCCTAATATATCTTGAATATTTGATTTTAATACATCAGCTTTAGGACCATAAATTGCTTGAACGCCCTTATCCTTAACAACTAATCCTATAGCACCATTTTTCTTCCATTCATTTACATTAGCAACTAAACTTAAGTCCTTAACCGTTACTCTTAAACGAGTCATACATGCATCAACTTCTACAATATTTTCCTTTTCCCCTAATAATGAAATAGCCTTTACTGCAACTGCATCCCCTTTAGTATCTCCACTATTATTTTTCATTTTGCTGTCTGCTGTATCATCTTCCCCTTCCATTTCAATATAATTTCCTTTACGTCCTGGAGTTGGAATATTAAATTTCTTAATTAAAAAGTTCATTACAAAGTAATTTATTAAAAAGAATACTATACATGCTATTATAAAGTTAATTAAATCCATAATTAATCCTGCTTTAATTAGTAAAGGTGTACGACTTATTAATTCTATCGCTCCAAATGCATGAACTCTTAAGTTTATAATATCTACTAATGCAAATGCTATACCAGTTAAAACTGCATGTACACCATAAAGAATTGGTGAAACAAACATAAACATAAATTCAATCGGTTCACTAACTCCAGTTAAAATTACTGCTATAGCAGCTGATAAAAACATTGATTTATATTTTTTTCTCTTATCTACATCAACGTTTCTGTACATTGCAAATGCTACACCTATTAAGGATGCTGAAGATAATATAACTTGACCTGCTTTAAATCTAGCCGGTGTAACTGTATTTAATAAGTTAGTATATGCTGCTGTATCTCCTGAATTTTTTAAATTTATTAAGTCTGTTATCCATGCTAACCATAAAGGATCTTGTCCAGCAACTGCTGTTCCTGCTGCTGTTCCTGTTATTACATGATATACTCCACCTAACTCTGTATAGTTTACTGGTATAGTAAGCATATGATGTAAGCCAAATGGCAAAAGTAAACGTTCTAATGAACCATAAACAAATGGTGCTAAAATTGGAGCTGTATCTTTAGATGTAGCTATCCATTGTCCAAATGAATTTAATGCACTTTGTGCAAAAGGCCAAAATATTGCAAGTATTATTGCTGTAATTGTTGAACCTATTATTACAACAAACGGAACAAAACGTTTACCATTAAAGAATGATAATGCATCAGGTAATTTATTGTAGTTATAATACTTATTATATAAGCATCCACCTAAGAAACCTGAAATAATTCCTATGAATACTCCCATATTTAAAGCTGGTGCTCCAAGTATTGATGTAAAGTAATTTGGTACTTGTAAAGTTCCTCCAAATAATGAAGTTACAGTAGCATTTGGATCAGTTAACATAGTTCCAGTAACACCAAATAGTGCCCCTGTAATACGATTTGTAAGAATGAATGCTATAAGTGCGGCAAATGCTCCACCTGCACGTTCTTTTGCCCATGATCCACCAATCGCAACTGCAAATAAAATATGTAAGTTACCAATTATTGCCCAACCTATGTCTTCCATGACTTTTGCAACAGTATGCATGAAGTTTGCATCAAATGACATACCTATCAGTTTTCCAAATGAGATCATTAATCCTGCTGCTGGCATTACTGCAACAACAACAAGTAAAGATTTTCCAAGTTTTTGCCAAAATTCAAATGATACTAAATTATTTTTTTTCATTACTCATCCTCCAACATTTCATTAAGTCACATGAAATAAAATAACAGACCAAATATGTGTCATATATTTAGTGTCAGACAATGAGGTAAGTTTAGTTAATAGCGAGCTATTAGCTGAACTTTCCGACGTGAGTAGATAAGTGAGAGTCCAAATTTTATATTTGGTTGCTCAAACTTTCTCTGTGAGCATTCTACATTTGATTTCTCGAACTTAGTTAACAACCAAAGGGCGTTAACCTTATTGAAAAATGATTTTGTGTGAATCACTTACTCAGCAAGTGTATACGAGTCGAGCTTCCTTATGGCGCAAAATAGACAAGCATACTGGTCTGTTATTTTTTCAAATGTGCCTAAATTTTATATAGTCTAGCTTCCCAAGGTTTTAATAAGATTTTGTTTATAATATTATGTTCTTTTACTTCATAATTTGATAATAATAAGTTAGAATAATTTAACTTTTCATCTTTATAACAATATTCAGACTCATCATCTGAAAGATTACATATAATTATGTATTTATCCCCTTCAAATTCTCTAATATATGAATAAATATGTTCATCATTTTCTAATATAAGTTTATAATTCCCATATATTAGCGTTTCACTTTGTTTTTTTATTTTTATCATTTTTTTATAAAAATTAAGTACTGAATTTGGATCATTATGTTCTGTTAAAACATTAATTTGCTTATAATTAGGATTTATTCCAATCCAAGGTTTAGCATTAGAAAATCCTGCATACTCACTATTATCCCAGTGCATTGGTGTACGTGCATTATCTCTTGATGTAGCCCATACTTGCCTCATTGCCTCTTCTTCAGATACACCGCTTCCAATTTTTTCTTTATACTCATTAATGCATTTAACATCATCATACTCATCAATATTTTTAAATTGAACATTTTTCATTCCTAATTCTTGTCCTTGATATATAAATGGTGTTCCTTGCTGCATAAAATATGTTAATGCAAATGCTTTCGCACATTCTACTCTATATTCTTTATCATTTCCCCAACTTGAAACTGCTCTTGGAATATCATGATTTTCTATAAATAATGCATTCCATCCTACCCCATTTAAATTATATTGCCACTTTGTTAATGCATCCTTAAATGCTTTAACGGAAAATTTTAAATCTGAATCATAATCCCATAATTCAAGATGTTCAAACTGAAATACCATATTAAACTTTCCATCTTCTTCTCCAACCCAAAGTTCAGCTTCTTCTGAATCAACACCATTTGCTTCTCCAACAGTCATTATGTCATAGTTCTCAAAAGTATTATCTGCAAGTTCAGCTAAAAATCTATGAATTCCAGGAAAATTCATGTGCTTATCAAATGAAGAAACATATCTTTCATTATTTGGATTTGGCATATCTTCAAAAGTTTGATCCTTTTTTATATGACTTATTGCATCAACTCTAAACCCATCAATACCTTTATCAAGCCACCAATTTATCATCTTATATACTTCATTTCTCACTTCAGAATTTTCCCAATTCAAATCCGGTTGTTTTTGGGTAAATAAATGTAAGAAATATTCTTCTGTAGTCTCATCATATTTCCAAGCTGAACCTTTAAATATGCTTTCCCAATTGTTAGGTTCTTTACCATCTTTGCCTGTTTTCCAAACATACCAATCTCTTTTAGGATTATTCTTTGAAGATTTTGATTCTATAAACCACTCATGTTCATCACTTGTATGATTAACAACCAAATCAATAATTAATTTCATTCCTCTTTGGTGAACTTGCGTTAGAAGTTCATCAAAATCATCTATGTTCCCAAGCTCGTCCATTATATCTTTATAATCACTTATGTCATATCCATTATCATCATTAGGTGATTTGTACATAGGGCATATCCAAATTACATCTATGCCTAAATCTTTTAAATAATCCAACTTAGATATTATTCCTTGTATATCTCCAATACCATCACCATTAGAATCTTTGAAACTTCTTGGATAAATTTGATATCCTACTGCTTCTTTCCACCAAATCTTTTTCATAAAACACTTCCTTTTTTCGCAACCGTTTGCATAATTTAAAAAATAAATTCAATAATATTTATATCATTGAAAGTATGTAAATAGTTTGCCTCTTTATTTGATTATACTTTACTATAATCATACTATGCTCCTATTCTTCATCTTTGCTTAAATTATAACAATTTAAATAGCTAATTACAAAACTTATATAAGCATTAATTTAAATAAATTTAAGGTTTATGCTTACGTTTTCATAGTATTTTCTTCTATTTACAAAGGATTTCACGCAATCGGTTGCGTAGATTGCATAAAACCCTAGAACACTTACTCCTGAAAAAAATATAATTCTATCTTAATGATTCTCTTTCTATTAATTTAGTATCAACTATATAATGATTAATATTTGTTTGTTTATCTTCTAAAGCATCAATTAAAATTTTGCTTGCATAATATCCTAATTCTGAAGCATTAATATCTATTGATGCCAATGGTGGTGTTTGAAATTCTGCTAATTTAGTATTATTGAATCCTATTAATGATATATTGTTAATATTTCTCTCATTAAACACTTTTAAAGCTCCAAATGCTAAAATATCATCTTCAGCTACAACTGCTGTTGGCATTACATGTTCTAATAACTCATTAGTTGCATCTACTCCTTCTTTTTCAGTAAATTCTGATTTTATTATTATATTTTTATTACTTATTAAAACTCCATTCATTTCACATGCAACTTTAAACCCATTTATTCTGTCTTTAGTCATATTCCAGTCTTGTCGTGCTCCCAAAAATGCAATGTTTCTATGCCCTTTTTCAATAAGTTTACTTACCAAGTTATAAGTAGCTTTAAAATTATCATTATCCACCCATAATACCCCTTCCGTTTTTTCTGGTCTTCCTATAATTACAAATGGAAAGTTTGTATCTTTTAAATATTTTATGCTACTATCATTTTCTTTAGCTCTTAATAAACATATCCCATCAACTAAATTACTACTTATAAAATCCTTTACATGGTTTACTTCAGTTTCCTCATCTTGGCTAAAGGCATATGCTATATAATAGTTCTTACTCTGAGCATAAAGACTCATGCCCTTCATTGCTTGAATAAAAAATTGATTTTTCACTAAATCTTGTGCTTCATTGGGTAATACTACTCCTAATATTTTTGTTTTATTATTAGCTAAACTTCTAGCTATTGCATTAGGTTTATATTTTAATTTTTTTATAGTTTCTCTTACTTTCTCTTTAGTTTCTTCACTTATCTGTGGACTATCAGATAATACCCTTGATACAGTTGATGTTGAGACATTTGCTTCTTTAGCAACCTCTTTAATTGTAACCTTCATTTTCTCCCACCCCGCAATACCTTATTTTTTGTAATTTTGGATTAACAATTGTTTTTTATTCCTGTTCAGTTGTTTTATTTCATATTCTCTCTTCATAGCTTGTGTCTTTTCTTGAAACTCTTCATAATACAAGAGTTTTACTGGTCCTCTTCCCCTTGTGTATTTTGCGCCTTTTCCCGTTGAGTGCATTTCCATCCTTTTGGTCAAATTATTTGTCCATCCAGTATAAAAAGTTCCATCAGAACACTCTACAATATAAACATAATTCATAAACTATCCCTCAAAATATCATTATATAAGGCATCTCCAAATAAATAACTAATCTTAAAAATTAATATACAATTATATTACCATAAAATTATATATTAGTACTAATACTTAATATACTAATCATTTTAAAGATGTGAGTTATTTGTCTCATTAGAATTTATAATAAGTTTATATTATTTATCCACAATTTTATAAATTTAAAGTCATCTGTTAACAAAATGTGTGAATAATATTGGGTATAAAAATGGGCTGTCTCAGAATTATCAAGTGAAGTAATAACAAAGAAATAGAAATAACATTTATTAAAGAAGACTAGAAAAATTTCGCTAAGCTTATTTTTCAATGCTTCTTCCACAAATGTTATTTCCATTTCTTTTTTTGAATATACATCATATCATTAAATGATTTGTATTATAAGACAGACCCTTTTTATATGTTAAAGCATTTATATTAGTCTACTTTAGCTGTGTCTATCCAGCTCATCATTCCTCTTAATTCCTTACCAACCTTTTCTATTGGATGTTCTGCTTCCATTCTTCTAGTTGCATTAAAATTTGGTCTTCCTACTTGGTTTTCTAATAACCAATTCTTTGCAAAAGTACCATCTTGAATTTCAGTAAGAACTTTCTTCATTTCTTTTTTTGTTTCATCTGTGATGATTCTCTTGCCAATTTGATAATCTCCATATTCAGCTGTATCTGATACTGAATATCTCATTAAGCTTAATCCACCTTGGTAAAATAAATCAACAATTAATTTCATTTCATGCATACATTCAAAGTAAGCATTCTCTGGAGCATATCCAGCTTCCACTAAAGTTTCAAATCCAGCTTTAATAAGTTCTGAAACTCCACCACAAAGTACTGCTTGTTCTCCAAATAAATCTGTTTCTGTTTCATCTTTAAAAGTAGTTTCAAGAACACCAGCTCTTGCTCCACCTACTGCATTTGCATATGCTAAAGCATATTCTTTTGCTTTTCCTGATGCATCTTGATGTACAGCTATTAAACAAGGTACTCCGGCACCTTCAGTATATGTTCTTCTTACTAAATGTCCTGGTCCCTTAGGTGCAACCATGAATACATCAACAAATGCTGGTGGAACGATTTGTCCAAAGTGAATATTGAATCCATGAGCAAATACTAATGCATTTCCTTCTTCTAAATTTGGAGCTATTTGTTCATTATAAATTTTACCTTGTTTTTCATCTGGCAATAATATCATTATGATATCTGCTGCTTTTGATGCATCTTCAACAGTTGCAACTTTTAATCCAGCCTTTTCAGCTTTTGCCCAAGATTTACTTCCATTATATAAACCAACAACAACATCTACTCCACTTTCATGAAGATTTAATGCATGAGCATGTCCTTGGCTTCCATATCCTATTATAGCAACCTTCTTTCCTTTTAATAAATTCAAATCTGTGTCTTTTTCATAATACATTTTTGGCATTTACATGACCCCCTAATTATTATTTATGTCTTCTTCGCTTATTATTTGATTAATGGGTGCACCAGGTGCAACCATAGGAAAAACTTTTTTGTCACAGTGTATTACATAATCTATTAGAACTGGTTCTTTTGATGCAATAGCTTCCTTAAGAACATCTTCAACTTGACTTCTTTTATTTAATCTAAATCCTTTAGCGCCAAAAGCTTCTGCTAACTTAACAAAATCTGTTGATCTATCAAGAGTTGTTTCAGAATATCTCCCATCATAAAAGATAGTTTGCCATTGTCTAACCATTCCCAATGCATTATTATTCATTATTATTACTATCAACGGTAGTTTATTTTTTACTACTGTAGCTAATTCATTACAGTTCATTCCAAAACTTCCATCTCCAGCAATATTAAAAACTTGTTTATTGGGTTTACCAATTTGAGCCCCAATAGCTGCTCCAAGTCCATAACCCATTGTTCCTAATCCACCTGAACTTATGAAACTTCTTCTATCTTTAAAATTAAAATATTGAGCTGACCACATTTGATGTTGACCAACCTCCGTAGTAATTATGAAACTTCCATCATTTAATTTATTTAACTTATCAAATAAAAATTCTGGAGTTAGTTCATCATCATCACTATTTATTTCAACACTTTTAATTTCTTTAAGACTATCAACTGTTTCAATCCACTCTTTGTTTTCTTTTTCTTTAACTAATGGTATTAATTTATTTAATATGATTTTTAAGTCTCCTATTATATAGGAATTAACTTTTACATTTTTGTTTATTTCAGCCGGATCAATATCTATATGAATAATTTTAGCATTTTTAATATGATTTTGATTACTTATAACCCTATCACTAAACCTAGCTCCTAGTGTTATTAATAAATCACATTTAGTTGCTGCTATATTAGATGCCTTAGTTCCATGCATTCCAATCATTCCTGTATATAATGGATGATCAAATGGGAATGCTGAAGTACACATTAATGAAGTTGATACAGGTGCATTTATCTTTTCTGCAAAATTTACAAGTTCCTGTGTAGATTCTGAAGAATTAATTCCTCCTCCTGCATATATAAACGGTCTTTCACTTTCATTTATATACTGTATTAATTCACTTAAAATATCTTCTTTAAAAGAAGTGCTATTTTTCTTTAGTTCCTTAGGAATTAGCTTCGTATAAACTGCCTTATTTGCAGTTATGTCCTTAGGAATATCTATTAGCACTGGTCCTTGACGTCCCTCTTGTGCTATAAAAAAAGCCTCTCTAATTATATTTTGTAGATCGTCTACATTCTTTACAATGTAATTATGCTTTGTAATGGGCATCGTAATTCCAGCTATATCTACTTCCTGAAAACTATCTTTACCAAGCAATGATTTAGGTACATTTCCTGTGATAGCTACCATTGGAATTGAATCCATATAAGCTGTAGCAATACCGGTTACTAAATTAGTAGCTCCTGGTCCTGAAGTTGACAAGCAAACTCCAACCTTACCTGTTGCTCTTGCATAACCATCTGCTGCATGTGCCGCCGCTTGTTCATGACAAGTTAATATATGATGAATTTCATTTTTATACTTATATAGTTCATCGTATATATTTAAAACGGCTCCTCCTGGGTATCCAAATATAGTGTCTACACCTTCATCAACTAGAGACTTTATTAATATTTCAGCCCCTGTTAATAACATTGATTTCCCTCCTTCACTTTTAAGGTTAGGCATATTAAAGAAATACTTACTTTATTATTTTATTTATAATATTTTTTTAAAATTACTTTAGTATAGCTCCTTCACTTGCAGAGCTTACTAATTTAGCATATCTAGCTAAATATCCTTCTTTAATTTTTGCTTCTACAACTTTTAGGTTTTTTCTTCTTTCTTCTAAAACTTCTTCGCTTACATTTAACTCAAGTTTTGCATTATTTATATCAATTGAAATAATGTCTTTATCTTCAACTAATCCAATAATTCCACCATCTGCAGCTTCTGGAGATACATGACCTATTGCAGCACCTCTAGTTGCCCCACTAAATCTACCATCTGTAATTAATGCAACTGATTTATCTAATCCCATTCCAGCAACTGCTGCTGTTGATGAAAGCATCTCTCTCATTCCTGGACCACCCTTAGGTCCTTCATATCTAATTACTATTACATCTCCTGAATTTATCTTCTTCCCAAAAATTGCTTCTATTGCTTCTTCTTCAGAATTAAACACCTTTGCTGGACCTTCATGCTTTAGCATTTCAGGAACTACTGCTGATCTTTTTACAACAGCTCCATCTTTAGCTAAATTACCTCTAAGTATTGCTATTCCACCAGTAGGACTGTATGGTTTATCTATTGACTTAATTACATTGTGATCTTTAGCCTCTATTCCTGCTATATTCTCCTTTTGAGTTTTTCCTGTAACTGTTATACAGTCCAAATCTAAAAGATTCTTTTTGGAAAGTTCGTTCATTACAGCTGCAACTCCACCAGCTGCATATAACTCTTCAATTGGAGTATCTGATGCAGGTGATAGTTTACATAAATTTGGAGTCTTAGATGAAATATCATTTATTATATCCAAATTCATTGGAACTTTTGCTTCATTAGAAATTGCTGTTAAATGAAGTACACTATTTGTAGAACATCCTAATGCCATATCAACTGTCAATGCATTTTTAATGCTTCGCTCATTGATTATATCCCTTGGTTTAATATCATTCTTCAATAATTCCATTACAGCCATACCAGCTTTTTTAGCAAGTCTTATTCTCTCTGAGAATACAGCTGGAATTGTTCCATTCCCAGGTAGCCCTATACCTAGTACTTCACATAAACAATTCATTGAATTTGCTGTAAACATACCTGAACATGATCCACATGATGGACATGCACTTTCTTCTAACTGGTGTAAATCTCCTTCTGACATTGAACCATTCTCATAAGCACCAACAGCTTCAAACATAGTTGAAAGTGAAATAGATTTTCCATTAAACTTACCAGCAAGCATTGGTCCACCGCTGACAATAACAGATGGAATATTAAGTCTAAGTGCTGCCATTACCATTCCTGGCACTATTTTATCGCAATTTGGTATAAATACTAATGCATCAAAAGCATGTGCTTTTGCCATACATTCTGTTGAATCTGCTATAAGTTCTCTAGTAACCAAAGAATATTTCATTCCTTCATGTCCCATAGCTATACCATCACATACTCCAATTGCAGGAAATACTAAAGGTGTTCCTCCAGACATTAATATACCCTTTTTAACGCCTTCAACAATCTTATCTAAATTAACATGCCCTGGAATAATGTCATTTTGTGAAGTAACTACACCGATTAAGGGTCTATCTATTTCTTCATCAGTTAACCCAGATGCCTTAAATAGTGATCTTTGTGGAGCCTTTGTAGGGCCTTTTTTTACTATGTCACTTCTCATATAACTACTTCCCTTCTTGTAGTTTCTTACAAACTAATTTTCCCATTTCAACTGTTCCAGTTAACTTCTTACCAGAGGTCATTATATCCCCTGTTCTATATCCCTCTTCAAGTACTTCAAGTACAGCTTTTTCAATTGATTTAGCTTCTTCTTCTAATGAAAAACTATATCTAAGCATCATTGCTGCTGAAAGAATAGTTGCAAGCGGATTTGCAATTCCTTTTCCTGCTATATCAGGTGCACTTCCATGTATTGGTTCATACATACCTAATGTTCCTTCCCCTAAAGATGCTGATGGTAGCATTCCTATTGACCCAGTAACCATACTAGCTTCATCTGATAAAATATCTCCAAAAATATTAGAAGTTACTATTACATCAAATTGGTTAGGATCTTTTACTAATTGCATTGCAGTATTATCAACATATAAATGATTTACTTCAACCTCTGGGTATTCCTTAGCCATCTTATTAACAACACTTCTCCAAAGTCTTGAACTTTCTAATATATTAGCTTTATCAACACTTGTAAGTTTCTTTTTTCTCTTCATTGCTGTTTCAAATCCAATTTTAGCAATTCTAGTTATTTCATTCACATTGTATCTTTCAGTATCATAAGCGCTTTTTATCCCATCTATAACTTCTGATCCTCTGTCTCCAAAGTAAATTCCCCCTGTTAATTCTCGTACTATGCAAATATCTATTCCATCTTTAACTATGCTATCTTTAAGTGGTGATTCATCTTTTAGTGGAGCATATAATACTGCAGGTCTTAAATTACAGTAAAGATTTAATGCCCCTCTTAATCCTAATAATGCTTGTTCTGGTCTTATCTTAGCAGTAGGGTCATCCCACTTTGGTCCTCCTACTGCACCTAATAAAACTGCATCACTTCTCTTACATACATCTAAAGTTTCCTGTGGAAGTGGTGTACCATATTTATCTATTGCACATCCACCAGCTAATAAATATTCATAATCAAATCTATGATCAAATTTTTCTCCAATTACCTTTAAAATCTTAATTGTTTCCTCTATTACTTCTGGACCTATTCCATCTCCAGGTATTACAGCTATATTATATTTCACTTTAAAGCCCCCTCTTGCTGAGTTTACAATTACAATTGTTTAACTCTCATTTATTCTGTATTGCTTATATTATTGCTACTTCTTATTTATTCCTTGCTACTTATTAGCTCTTGTTTTTTATATATCCTATTAATCCATCATTATCTATAATTTTTTGCATGAATTCTGGAAATGCTTCTCCTTGATACTCCTGATTCTTAGTTAAATTCTTAATAATACCATTTGAAAAGTTCACCTCTAATTCATCTTCTGCATCAATATGTTTTACAGCCTCATCACATTCTAAAATGGGTAATCCAATATTAATTGCATTTCTGTAAAATATTCTTGCAAAAGTTGATGCAATAACACAACTAACTCCAGCTGTCTTAATTGCTATTGGCGCATGTTCTCTTGAAGAACCACAACCAAAATTCTTGTTTGCAACTATGATATCCCCATCTTTTACATTGTTTACAAAATCCTTATCTATGTCTTCCATACAATGCAGTGCAAGTTCCTTATGATCTGATGTATTTAAATATCTTGCTGGAATTATTACATCCGTATCTACATTATCTCCATATTTAAATACCTTACCTTTTACATTCATTACTAAATACCCCCTAGACTAATTCTGGATCAGTTATTTTTCCTGTTAAAGCAGATGCTGCTGCAACTGCTGGACTTGCAAGATATACTTCTGATTCCACATGTCCCATTCTTCCTACAAAATTCCTATTTGTTGTTGATAGTGCTCTTTCTCCTTTTGCTAATATCCCCATATGTCCGCCTAAACATGGTCCACAAGTTGGTGTTGAAAATATTGCTCCAGCTTCAACTAAATCCTTGATTATCCCTTCTTCCAGAGCTTGTAAATAAATCTTTTGAGTTCCAGGAATAACTATGCATCTAAGACCTTTCTTAATATGCTTTCCTTTAATAATATCCCTAGCCACTCTTAAATCTGACATTCTACCATTTGTGCATGAACCAATTACAACTTGATCAAGTTCTATGTCCCCAACTTTATCGATTGTTCTTGTATTATCAGGTAAATGTGGAAATGAAACTGTTGATTTTAATGTACTTAAATCAATTTCAAACACTTCATCATATTCTGCATCGTCATCAGCCTCATATACTTTCCATTCTTTAGTTGTATGTTCTTTTAAATATTCAGTAGTCTTATCATCAACAGGAAAGATTCCATTCTTCCCACCAGCTTCAATAGCCATATTTGCCATTGTAAATCTATCGTCAATTGTAAGGTATTGTAATCCATCTCCTACAAATTCCATTGATTTATATAATGCCCCATCAACACCAATCATTCCAATTATGTGTAGAATTATGTCTTTTCCACTAACCCACTTAGCAGGTTTATTCTTAAGAACAAATTTTAAAGCTGACGGTACTTTAAACCAACATTTTCCTGTAGCCATTCCAGCTGCCATATCAGTTGAACCAATACCCGTTGAAAATGCTCCAAGAGCTCCATATGTGCATGTGTGTGAATCTGCTCCAATAACAACATCACCTGCAACAGCTAGTCCCTTTTCTGGAATCAAGCAATGTTCTATTCCCATTTCTCCAACTTCAAAATAATTTTCTATTTCCATATCATGAGCAAACTCCCTAATATATTTAACTTGTTCCGCTGCTTTTATATCCTTATTAGGAGTAAAGTGATCTGGAACTATTGCTATTTGGCTTTTACTAAAAACCCTATCTGTTTTAAATTTTTTGAATTCAGTTACAGCTACAGGAGTTGTAATATCATTTCCTAAAACTAAATCAAGATTAGCTTCAATTAATTGTCCAGCCTTTACATTATCTAACCCTGCATGTGCCGCTAATATTTTTTGTGTCATTGTCATTCCCATTTTGAATATTCCCCCTTAAAAATACGCTTTTACTTTTCTTTCTATATCTTTTATTAATTTATATTCTATTGAATCAACTAAAGCTATCCAACTAGCTTGAATTACATCGCGAGATACCCCAACTGTACTCCAATTTTCAATTCCATCTGTTGATTCAATCAAAACTCTAACTTTTGCTTCTGTTGCACTTTCTGAATCCAAAACTCTAACTTTATAATCTACAAGTCTTACTGCTTTAAGTTCTGGATAAAATACCTCAAGCGCCTTTCTAATTGCTTTATCTAATGCATTTACTGGTCCTTCACCTTCTGCTGCTGTCATCTCGTTCTTACCATCTACTGTAATATTTATTACTGCTGTAGAAATAAATTTTTCTGAATTATAAGGTTGTTCACCTATTATTTTAAAATGATTTAACTTAAAAAATGGTTTATACTTCCCTATCGTCTTTCTTATTACTAATTCAACAGTTCCTTCTGCACCTTCAAATTGATATCCCTCATATTCTAATTCTTTTAATTTATCTGTGATTTTTTGAACTTCATTGTTATCTTTTGAGATACTAGGAAATATCTTTTTAACTTCTTGAAATATTGTACTTTTACCACTTACTTCTGAAACTAAAAATCTTCTTCTATTTCCAACAACCTCTGGGTTAATATGTTCATATGACTTTGGTGATTTAGTTACTGCATCTATATGCATTCCACCTTTGTGTGCAAAAGATGAATTTCCTACAAAAGGACTTTGATCTTGGAGTGTGATATTGCATATTTCTGCAATATATCTTGATATTTTAGTTAAGTTTGCTAATTGTTTATCATCTATAATATCATGTCCAAGTTTCAACTTAAGTATTGGTATTATTGTACTAAGATTTGCATTTCCACATCTCTCTCCTATGCCAATAAATGTCCCTTGAACATGCTTTGCACCTACATTTACTGCCATTATTGTATTTGCTACAGCCATCCCCATATCATTATGAGTATGCACACCTACATCTATTACTAATTGATTCATAACATCTTCAGTTATGTTTTTGATTTCTTCTGGTAAAGTTCCACCATTGGTATCACATAATGTAACAACCTCTGCACCCGATTCTTGCGCAAATTTTAATGTTGATATTGCATAATCTTTATTTGATTTATATCCATCATAAAAATGTTCTGCATCAAAAATAACTTTTTTTCCTTCTTTGCAAAGATAAGCAATTGTATCTTTTATCATATTTAAATTTTCTTCTAATGATGTTTTTAAAATATCTGTCACTTGTATATCACATGACTTTCCAAAGATTACAACTACATCTGTCCCTGCTAATAAAAGATTTTTTAAATTTTTATCATCTTCAACCTTACTCTTTTGTCTTCTAGTTGATCCAAATGCTACTATATTTGAATAATTAAGTTTTACATTTTTAATTTGCTTAAAAAACTCCATATCTTTAGGATTAGATCCTGGATTACCAGCTTCAATATAATCAACTTGAGCTTCATCTAAAATTTTGACTATTTTAATTTTATCCTCTAAAGAAAAGGAAATCCCTTGTCCTTGCGCTCCATCTCTCAAAGTAGAATCAAATATTTTTACTGCATGTTCAGACATAGCTTGCCCCCCTTCTCTTGTCAAATCATTACTTATAGTTCATCATTTTCTAATGAACTTTTTATTGTTGAATCTCCTCTTTGAAGAGCTGTAACCCCAGTTCTAACCAGCTCCTCTATTCCATACTCTTCCATAAGTTTTATCAATGCTGATACTTTACTTTCATCTCCTGTTAATTCAATTGTTAATGTATCACTAGATAAATCAATTATTTTACATCTAAAAATTTTAACTGTTTCATTTATTGCCGCTCTGTCTTCACAATTTGCTCTTACTTTAATTAATACCAATTCTCTATAGACAGAATTATCAGGTGTAAAATTTATTACTGTTATAACTTCTTGAAGCTTATTTAATTGTTTCTTAACTTGTTCTAATATGTCCTCATCACCTTTAAGAGTAATTGTCATCCTTGAAACTAAAGGATCTTCAGTTCTTCCAACTGTTAAGCTATCAATATTGTAACCTCTTCTTGAAAACAACCCACAAACTCTACTTAATACACCAGATGAATTTTTTACTAAAATGGATAATACATATTTCCCCATAATTTTCTCATCATCCCCTTATAAAAAATTGTAAAAAAAACCACTCTTAATGATATACATCATAAGAAGTGGGATAAAATTCCGCTTACATAAATATCACTAGGTTCTAACAAACCCTTGCATATAACGGATGCACACCGGATGTCAATTACTCAAGAAATATTTCTCTTTCTAGACTCTGCTCAGGAGTGATAATTATAAAGCTAAAGTATCGATTTTCACCAACCATCGACTCTCTAAAAACTTAACTGCTAAACAACCTTCTCCATCTCAGCATTTAATAACTAAGGACCTATTAATTTTTACTTTCCTAAAGTTTACTATTATAAATTTCCAATGTCAACGATATAAGATTACTTTTACAAAACTTATATTTTAATGAATATATTTATTATTATAATTTCCATTTAATCAATCAATTCGCATATTTATTGATAATTTATTATCTGTTTACATATTATATTATCATTATATTTTATTAATGCACTTATTATTAACATACTATCAATAGTATGTTTTTTGCTATATTTCTAAATTTATGAATTAAAAATAGCCTGTATTCTCTAAAAAAGAATTACAGACTATTTTAATTTATATTAGGCATATGAAATAAATTAACAAGTGAAATATGCCTTAGTTATATTTTTTTTCAATTAATTGTGCTAATCCATGAGCCATCTTATCTATTTCTTCTTGATTTTCTCCTTCAAGCATAACTCTAACTAATGGTTCTGTTCCTGAAGGTCTTATAAGAACTCTTCCAACACCATTTAATGTATCTTCTATTTTTTTTATTTCTCCTTGAATTTCATCATCAGATAAATATAATTCCTTTTTGTCATTTGGAATTGTAGCATTAGCTAATACTTGAGGTAATTCTTTCATTATAGAACAAAGTTCTGATAATGATTTTCCTTTTTTCTTAACTATTGATGCTATTTGAAGTGCTGTAACTAAGCCATCTCCTGTTGAATTATAATCTAAGAATATAACATGACCAGATTGCTCTCCACCTAGGACATAATTATCTTTAATCATTTCTTCAAGAACATATCTATCGCCAACTTTAGTCTTTTCAAGTTTTATTCCTTGTTTCTTGCAAGCAATATCTAATCCAAGATTGCTCATTACTGTTACAACTAGAGTATCATCTTTTAATTTACCCATTTCTTTTAAATAATTTGCACACAGCATTAATATGAAATCTCCATTTATTAGTATACCTTTTTCATTTACTGCTAAGCATCTATCTGCATCTCCATCAAATGCAAATCCTAAATCACATCCTTTTTTAATTACATAGTCCATAAGTTCCTCTGGATGTGTTGATCCACAATTTTGATTTATATTAGTTCCATCAGGATTATCGTTAATTACAAATACATCAGCGCCTAAATCTCTAAAGGCTTTTACTGCTGATTTATAAGATGCACCATTAGCACAATCTAAAGCTATTTTTAAACCTTTCAAGTTATACGGAATTGTATTTTTAGCGAATTCTGTATATTCTTCTAATGCTGCTACTTCTACTCTCTCTCTACCTAAATCCACTCCAGTTGGATTTGGAACCCCTTTAAAATCACTTTCAATTACTCTTTGAATGTCATCTTCTAATTCATCTGAAAGCTTATATCCTTTATCATTAAAAAACTTAATTCCATTGTATTCTACTGGATTATGAGAAGCGGAAATCATAACACCTGCATCAGCACCATATTTTCTTGTTAAATATGCAACTGCTGGTGTTGGAACTACTCCTAATATTACAGCTTCAGCCCCAACTGATAATATTCCTGCTACTAATGCTGACTCTAACATATCTCCTGATATTCTTGTATCCTTAGCCACTAATATTTTAGGCTTATGTGCTCCCTCTGTTAATACATATGCTCCTGCTCTTCCAAGGTTATATGCTATTTGAGATGTTAATTCTGTATTAGCAATTCCTCTAACCCCATCCGTTCCAAACATTCTATCCATATTCTTACCTCACTTTTTTTAATTATCTCATATACATTCAATTACTATATTATTATAAAATAATAGTAAATTTGCTAAATATCTAGCTATAATGATAATTTTTCAATTTTATTTTCTTTAATAGTATAGTATTTTTTATTCATATTGACAATGTTTAAGTATTTTTTTATGTTTATTTGCACATACTTAAAATTATTTAATAAATATTATTAATTTTCTCAGTATGGTATTTTATTTATAAGTTAAATTATTGCTTTTCTATCTTTCCCAATATTAGCTTATAACCATCACTACCATAATTCAAACATCTATTTACCCTACTTATAGTAGCAGTACTTGCCCCTGTTACATGTGCTATTTCTGTATATGTTTTTTTATTATTAAGAAGCATTGCAACATGCAGTCTTTGTGCTAGTGCTTTTACTTCATTTATTGTTGCTACATCTTCAAAAAATTTATAGCATTCTTCTATATCTTTAAGTTGTAAAATTCCTTTAAAAAACAAATCTAATTCTTTACTTTTAATTTTTGAATCTATGGAACCCATCTTTTCACCTCATTTTTATTTTAGGCACATAAAAAAATAACAGACCAAAGATGCACCTTCTATCTTTATATTATAGCGTTCCCTTCTATTCTTTACAACTTTAGTATGTAAGAGCATAAAGCCATCTTTTAAAAATAACTGGTCAATATATATAGAATTTAACTGTTATTTTTTCAGATACTTAAACCTCAGTATTCCTTTCTTCACTTAACTCACTCATAACCTTTAGTCCCTTACTTTTTATATCTTCATAAACACTTTTAGTAGGAATTAACCAAACTTCTCCTGTTCCTCTATATACATTAACAAATCCCTCACCACTTGTTAAAGATCCCATAATAGATTTTGTTGATTTTTCTACTGAAAAATTAATATTACCTGTTCTTAAAATCGCAAAGTTACCGTCTACCTTTAAGGTATCATCAATTAATGTACACTTAAATATTTCATTTTCTGGCACTGGGATTTCAATCACTACTATTCCACTACCGTGTATTTTAGTTTGACATACTCCTTCATTTCCCAAAAAGGTTGAAGATATATTTTTTTGCATTGCTGCCCCTACTTGTACATCCTCTTCACATGCACAAAAAAGTCCATCATCTACTATTATTTCATCATCTTCTAATTCTAATAATGCAAAATGTCCAAATGAAGGCTCTAAAAATATTTCACCAGTTCCTTTATAATTACTTTTAAATATAGTTTCTCCTGTTAATTTACTTACAAGTAGCTTTTTTCCTAATCCAACTACCCCTCCAATTTTACTTTTTATCTCTATATCACCTTTCATATAACTTAAAGCACCAGGCTCCAATTTAACTGCACTATCATCAAGTATTATTCTTATTTGTTTTAATTTTATTCCACTTTCGTTAATTACATTTAATCCAAAGGCTGTTTCAACATCTGTTGCACCATTTAAAGTATTATATTCTAATATTTGAAATTTCGAATCATTTTCCATTTCACTTATCATTGTTAACTTATTAGTAAACTTTAATGAACTTCTCATAAACCCACTCCTAAATCAATAAATTCTTTTATATACTTACTGTTATCATCTTCTTCAATATTATAACGTTTCTTTACTATTTAACCATTAAATTTCTGCTACTATATTATATAACTTTTATCTCTTATTGGTAAAAGTATACATGTAAATTCAAAATCCCCTAAAAATCTTTGACTAATTATTTATTTTACAATGTCTTGATTCAACTTCTTCCAATAAAGTAAATATTCTTTTATTAATTACAGGATGCATAAGATATGGTGCTATTTCATTTAATGATTTTAATACAAATTCTCTTTCATGCATTCTTGGATGTGGAAGAATTATTTTTTCATTCGATGAAATTACATCATCATACATAAGTATATCTAAATCAATTATTCTAGGTCCCCACTTTATTAATCTTTCTCTCTTTAACTCTAGTTCAATTTTAAGTAATAAGTTCATAAGTTCTTCTGGTTCTAGAGTTGTTTCTATTTCTATAACTGCATTTAAAAAATCTTCTTGATCTAAATATCCCCATGGTTCTGTTTCTATAAATGAAGATTGTTTTGTTATTACAGTATTTTTTTCTTTTGATATCTTATTTATTGCTTCTTTTAAATTCTCTTCTTTATCACCAATATTAGATCCTAGACCTATGTATACTTTATGTCTTCTTCTTTCAATCATTATTTCTATAGTATCCAAATGTTTTCTAACTGGTGCCCAAGGTTTTTTTAAGAATACCTTTACTCCACTTATTATTTTATATTCCTTGAGAATGAAATCTGCTAAATTTAATGATACAGTTTCTATAAGATCATAAGACTCTCTTAAAAATTCTTTTTCTACCTTTTCACATAATTCACCGTAATGCACTGATTTTGTTAAATCTTCAGTTCTTCCTGCTGCTTTTAAATCCAAATCTAATTCCAAAGATAATATAAATTTTTGGCCTAGTCTTTTTTCTTCTTCAAAAACTCCATGAAAACCAAAGAGTTCTAAATTTTTTATATACATTTTATCCAAAATTCATCCATCCTATCTTCTTACAATTGCATCAGTCATTTTTGCTGCTCTTGAATTTTCTAATACATCATGAACTCTTACAAAATCACAAGCATCTTTCATTATTCCAATAACTGTTGTCGCCACGGTTCCTTCTACTCTCTCTTCTACTGGTAAATCAAGAGTAAGTCCTATCATAGATTTCCTTGATGTACCTAGTAGTATTGGATAACCTAATTCCTTAAAGATTTCTAGTTTATTCATAACTTCTAAATTTTGTTCATAAGTTTTTGCAAAACCTATACCTGGGTCTAATATTATATTTTCATCTTTTACTCCAGCTTCTTTAGCTATCTTTATACTTTCTTTTAAATCGCCTAATATATCTTGCATTAAATTTTCATAATTTTTATTATCTCTGTTATGCATTAAACAACAAGGTACATCATATTTTGCTGCAACCTTCGCTATACTTTTTTCTCTTTTAAATCCCCATACATCATTAATAAGATTAGCTCCAGCTTCTAGTGCCTTTTCTGCTACTTTTGCTTTGTATGTATCTATAGATATAGGAATATCAAATTTTTCTCTTATAGCTTTTATTATAGGAATAACTCTGTTTATCTCTTCTTGCTCGTCTACGCGTGTATGACCTGGTCTTGTAGACTCTCCACCAATATCTATTATATCTGCGCCATGCTCTATCATCTTTTTAACATGCTCTAATGCAATATCAGTATTATTAAATTTTCCACCATCAGAAAAAGAATCAGGAGTAAAATTTAATATACCCATAATATATGTTTTTTTTCCGATTTTAAATTCTTTAGTTCCTATTTTCATTATGTGATGCCCCCTAATAATATATTTTCATATTTTTCTTTTCATTGCTCCAATTACATTTATCTATAGCATTACAATTAATGCACAATCTAGAAAATTTATCTGACTTATACATAAGTTCTGAAAATCCTTTACTTTCTCTATCTCTATGTCCTAATATTCCAAGCTTTATAATTTCAATTTCTTCTTGATTAAAGTTATACTTCTCTAGTAAATGTTCCCCAATTTCCCAAGAAGCTATTTCATGAGGTGTACCATTTTCATACTGAAATGATCTACCTATATCATGTAATATTGCAGTTGCATATATAATTTCCTTTGAAAAGCCTAATTTTTCTTCTAAATTTATCTCTTGAGCAATTCTAGCTACATCCAAAAAATGTTCTAAATTGTGTTTACAAAATTCTCTGTTCTCTTCATACTGTTTATTCTTTTCTAAATAATAAACATATTTATCATCATTTAAAATACAATTTACTCTCTTCATAATCTACCCCAATTATTCTAATACTTTCACTAATTATTTTTTAATATCACATATCTATTTTATTATTATATAATTTCGTGATTATTAACCATTGTAATATAAGTTTATTCTATACTACTTTATTTTTCATATAAAAAAAAGAGGATATCTCAAAATGATTTTATTAAACCATTAAATGAAACATCCTCTTCTAATTTTTCTAATATTCTTTAGCTTTTTCTTCTCCGCTAAGCACTCTTATAGCACCTTGTGCTAATGCTAATAATTCGTCTTCTCCTGGATAAACAGTAACTGGAGCTATCCATTCAACATTTGCTTTAAGGTCTGGAACAAGTGTTGGTGAATATGCAATTCCACCAGTAAGGATTATTTGATCAACCTTACCATTTAGTGCTGCTGCCATTTCTCCAATTGTCTTTGTGATTTGATAAAGGAATGCTTTGTAAATTTTTTCACATTCTTTATCTCCTGCTTCCATCTTATCTATAGTTCCTTTTACATCATTTGTATTTAAGTATCCAACAAATCCACCTTTTCCTACTGTCTTTGTGTATACTTCTGATTCACTATATTTTCCACTAAAGCACATTTTTATTAAATCACCTACTGGTACTGTTCCAGCTCTTTCTGGTGAAAATGGGCCATCGCCATCTAAAGCATTGTTTACATCAATAACTTTTCCATGATTATGAGCTCCAACTGAAACTCCTCCGCCCATGTGAACAACTACAAGATTTAAGTTTTCATATCCTTTTCCAGTATCTTTTCCGTATCTCTTAGCAACTGCTTTTTGATTTAAAGCATGGAATTTGCTCTTTCTTGGAAGTTCTGGAACTCCTGATAATCTAGCTACATCAGCTAATTCATCAGTAACAACTGGATCTACTATAAATGAAGGTACTTTTAATTCATCTCCAATTGACTTAGCAATTATTCCACCAAGATTTGAAGCATGTGGTCCTTGAACACCAATTTTTAAATCTTCTATCATAGAATCATTAACAGTATAAGTTCCGCCTTCTACTGGTTTAAGCATTCCACCTCTACCAACAACTGCGTTTAAATTTTTTATATCAAAGTTCTTTTCTTTAAGAACATCTAAAATAACGTCTTTTCTAAATTGAAATTGATCATATATTGTATCATATCTCTTTATTTCTTCATTTGTATGTCTTAATGTTTCTTCAAATAATTCTTTTTCTCCATCATATACACCAATCTTAGTTGATGTTGAACCTGGATTAATAATTAATAATTTGTATGACATTACTTAACCTCCTAATAATACTTATTTTCTATTTATCCTTCTCAGCAACTAAAGCAGCTAATGCTATAGAATTCACCTTTGTTTCAAAGCTATCTGCTCTTGAAGTTAATATAACTGGTGCTGAAGTTCCTACTAATAATCCACCATTTTTGCTTTTTGCTGTATAAGTTAAACACTTGTACATTACATTTCCAGTTTCTATATTAGGTAATAATATTATATCAGCCTTTCCTGCAACTGGTCCTGTTATACCCTTATGATGTGCTGCTTCTTCTGATAAAGCATTATCTAATGCTAAAGGTCCATCAACTATACATCCCTTTATTTGTCCTCTATTATTCATTGTTGTAAGTAATGAAGCATCTACTGTTGCTGGCATATCTGGATTAACAACTTCAACAGCACAAACTGGTGCCACCTTTGGAATTGCTATTCCACATGCATGAGCTACGCTTACAGCGTTATTTAGAATTTGGATCTTAGCTTTTAAATCTGGATAAGTGTTAAATGCTGCGTCTGTTAAGAATATTAATCTATCAATTCCTTCAATCTCAAATACAGCTACATGAGACATAACTTTTCCTGTTCTAAGACCTATTTCCTTATTAAGAACACTTCTTAAAAAAGTAGCTGTATCTACCAATCCCTTCATTACCATATCAGCTCTTCCACTTGATACTAATTGAACTGCAAATAATGTTGCTTTTTTAGAATCTTCTTCATGAATTATTTCAAATTGAGTTAAATCCATATTAATTTTATCTGCTATTGCTCTTATTTTATCTTTGTCTCCAACTAAAATTGCATCAGCTATTCCTTTTTCTTTAGCTGCCATTACAGCTTCTAAAACTGGTTCATCTTGTGCTACTGCAACTGATAGCTTTTTCTTTTTTGTAGATTTTAGTTTGGATAATAAATCGTCAAAGTTTTTACTCATTTATATGCACCTCTCACTCTTATAATAAATTTCATCTTAGTATATATTAATTATAATTTTATGTTAATAAATTTACTTGCTAAATATCCTTAATAACAATATTATTTTTGTTTTATTAAGTTCCTTCTTATTGTAACAAAAAAAAAATTAAAATGCTCTTTTTTTAGAATATTGAAATTATTTAAATTACGCACATAAAAGAAAGTAATAGACCAAAAATGTGCCTTAATACATAAATTTATTTATTATGCTTTCTGCTACCTTAATTCCATCAACTGCAGATGATATTATTCCTCCTGCGAATCCTCCACCTTCTCCTGCTGGATAAACTCCTGATATTGTTATACTTTCAAAGTTCTTGTCTCTATGAATTTTAAGAGGAGCTGAAGTTCTTGTTTCTATACCTGTCAATACTGCATCTTCTCTTCCATATCCACTTATTTTGTTTGCAAAACTGTTAATACCTTCTTTAAGTCCATCTACAACATAGCTTGGTAAACAATTTTTTAGTTCTTTAAATTCATATCCTGGTAAATAACTAGGCGTAACCTCTCCTAATTTAGTACTAGGCCTATCATTCATAAAATCTCCAAGTAATTGTACTGGTGCTTTATAATTTCCTCCTCCTAAATCAAATGCTAATTTCTCATAATATCTTTGAAATTCCATTCCTTTTAAAGGTGAATCTCCCTCAAAATCATCTGGAGAAACTGTTACAACTAACGCTGAATTAGCATTTTTTAAATCTCTTGCATGATAACTCATACCATTAGATACAAGTCTTCCTTCCTCTGATGCAGATGCGACAACTGCTCCACCAGGACACATACAGAAAGAATAAACTCCTCTTTTCAATTTTTCACTTTGATAAGTTAATCTATACTCAGCTGCTTTTAATTTAGGATGATTATGATATTTCCCATATTGACTAACATTTATCAATTCTTGAGGGTGCTCTATTCTAAGTCCTATTGCAAAAGGTTTCGCTTCCATTGAAACTCCATATTTATATAGTAACTCATATGTTTCTCTAGAACTATGACCTATAGCTAGTACTAATGCCTGACATGGTATTTCTTTTCCATTAACAACTATACTTTTTAACTTATCATCTTTGTAATTTATATTCTCTAATTTAGAATTAAAATATACCTCACCACCAAGGCTTTTTATTTTTTCTCTTATATTTTTAACAACATCTTTTAAAATATCTGTTCCAACATGAGATTTACTTAAATATTTAATTTCAGGAGGTGCCCCTGCCTTTATAAACTCATCTAAAATATAAGCACATCTACTGTCTTTAATTCTTGTAGTTAACTTTCCATCTGAAAATGTCCCTGCTCCACCTTCACCAAATTGAACATTAGACTCAAGATTTAATTTTCCACTTTCCCAAAATTTTTTTACAGTCTTTAATCTATTATCAACATCTTCTCCACGTTCAAATACAATAGGTTTATATCCTTCTTTAGCTAAAGTCAATGCTGCAAAAATTCCTGATGGTCCAAATCCTATAACCACTGGCCTATAATTAAGTTTTTCACTTCCCTTTTTAATAACTACTTTCACATTATCTTTTTCAATCTTTATATCTTTATCCTTTATATTAGATAAAATTTTCTTTTCTTTATCACAAACTACATCTACACAATAATTAAATTTTATTTCATTTCGTTTTCTCGCATCAATGCTTTCCTTTATAATATTTAACTCTTTTATGTCTTCTTTTGATATCTTTAATTTTTTACATACTTTGTTTTTTAATATATCTATTTCATCTTCATCATCTATATTTAAAGTTAAATTATTTATTCTTATACTCATAATATTATCACCTATATTCCCTTATATATTTCTTTAAGGCATTCAAAAGAAATAATGCCTTAAGCATATTCTAATTTTAACCGATTATATCATAAAATAGCCACAGTTTGTTTAACTGTGGCTATTTTTTATACTTTCTTTTTAACCGATATCTCAACATTTCCAACTGATGCTACTGTAACGCCTTCATTTTGTCCTAGAATCGTTGCTGTAGGTGTCTGTTGTAATTTTCCCTCTACAGATATGTTTGCTAAATCTACGACCACTTTAACATCACTTGACGAAATTTTTTCTAATATAGACTGTAACCCCGAAATAGTTATTTTTGTTGTTTCAGTTGAAGATTCCAATATAAATTTTTCATTTAGATTTATATATTCAACTTTACATGAGATATCTTTAGTTGTATTTGTATCTTTAATTGTACTTGTATCATTATTTAATGTAATCTTAGCCTTAATACTCTCATTACCTGCTTGTACAGTAACTCCTTCAGGTAACATGAGTTTTAAATTCAGTTCTTGGTCTGACTGCAAATCTGTTAAATTAACAGCTTCAGTATCTATTGAGGTTATTTTACTCAAATTTTTATTATCCCCTATTATATGAATCTCTTTAGGACTTAACTCCATACTAGCTATTGATAAACCTTTATTTAAAGAACCAGTTGTTTGAATATTAATAGGAACAGTTTTGCCGTTACTTACCGTAATTAATAATTCACCTTCATTATAGTTAGACTTAACTCCCGCAACCTCTTTCCCATTATTATCCAAGAAACTTATATTATATTTTTTTTGAAAATCTTTTGCTATATCCTTTGCGTCTCCAATAAGTACTCCCTCAGAAACTCTATCTATAGTGCTTTTAGGTCCAGAAATTGTTATCTTTTTGGGAGATATACTTTGATTTTGTTGATATATATTTTCTTTATATGAAACACTAACTTGTGATTTTAAACTAACATCTTTTGATATTAGTGGCTCTAACTTAACTTTAATTCCTAAAAAGCCATTATTTTTAACAGTAACATTTTCAGGATAGCTTACAATCTGAATTGGAACTACGTTGTCTCCATCTTTTAAAGCATATGCACTCATATCTGCTGTCAATTTAAAAGATTCTTTTTTAGCTTTAGTTATATCACTTGAAGCACCTTCTAATTTTAAATCTACTGTAAAACTTTGATTTTCAACAATTGCAAGATTAGCATCCGAAATACTGCTTTGATTTATTAGCTCCACAGGTACTCCTTTTAATTCGTAAGTTCTTACTGGATTTTCAACATTTGATATATAGAGCCATAAACCAAAGGATAGAAATAAGCAAATAAATTTAACTATTAATGATTGATTTTTATTCCCTTTACCCATGACTTCACCCTTTCTCCAGCAGTTTTCATATTCTTATTACTTCTATTTTCAATTATATTCAATAATATATTTCTCAATCTTTCCTTATCATATTTTCTACTTAACTTCCCATTTATAGCTAAAGAAACTACTCCTGTTTCTTCTGATACAATTATTATTAATGCATCAGAAACCTCAGATAATCCCATTCCAGCTCTATGTCTAGTTCCTAATTTTTTGCTAATTGTATTATTATTAGTTAACGGAAGAACACATCCTGATGCTAGTATCTTATTGTTTCTTATTATTGTAGCTCCATCGTGCAATGGAGTGTTTACTACAAAAATGTTTTCCAAAAGATTTGAAGTCACATTTGCATCTAATATTGTTCCTGACGAAACTACTTCTCCAAGTCCTGTGCTTTGTTCCATTACAATTAATGCACCAGTCTTGCTTTCAGATAAATTTTGCACAGCATTTACAACCTCATTAATAACAATATTTCTAGTTTCTTTATCGTTCATATTGTGAACATCTTCAAATGCTGATCTTCCCAGATGCTCTAACCCTCTCCTAATTTCTGGTTGAAAAATTATAATTACAGATAATACCCCGATTGTTAAAGTCTTATTTAATATAAAATTCAACATATCTAGTTTTAATAAATAACTAATAGGAATAAGAACAATAATTAATAATATTCCTTTTAATAGCTGTTCTGCTCGCGTTTCTTTTATCAGCATATATCCCTTATAGAAAATAAAAGATACTACTAAAATATCTACTACTGACCATAGTGACATATTGCTAATACTTTTCATTATTAGTGATATAAAATCTTCCACTGCCATCACCTCACTTATTTGTCTATATAAAATTATACACTAAATCTTTGTCCTCTTACTATAAAGACAATTACTATTTTATTAATTTTTAATTATTTTTATAATAATTTTTCACATTACTTAATATAACTAATATTAAGTAATATTAAATTATATTTATTAGTTATATCACCTTTCTTTTACTTAGGCATATTTAAAAATATTTATTTAATACTAAGGAGGGCTTATGTTTAATATATCTGTTGATAAAAAACTACTTAAAATTCTACTTCCATTAACTGCTTGTATAATATTTATATTAATATTGTTGACATTATTCATAAAAAATAATGACATAAATAAACTTAATAAAATCTCAAAAAATATAGTACATGTGAATGCTTCTTTAAAGTTCATAGAAAAAGATGGTGTCTTTGACTCATTAAGTGCTTCTGAATTATTACAAGATAAAAAATCTTCATTAAATGACTTAATTAATAATTTAAATGAATTGAAGTTAAATAATTCAAACTTAGAGCCATTAAAAAAGGATTTATCTAATTATATTAATTTAAATCTAAATCTTTATGATTGTAGTTTAGACATTTTAAATAACAAAAATCCAGAAAATTTTGAAACTAGTTATAAAAAATTAGTTGACAATGAAAAAGCTATACTTATATCTACTCAGAATTTTTCAAAAACAAAACTAAGTATATCATTTCCAAAAGAAGCAAATACTTTTTTTGCTAATCTAAATAAGTATGTTAATAATTTATATAAATTAACTAGAGAAAAAGATATTAAAGATGAACAAAAACGTGATTTTATTCTTAATATGAATAATATCTATGATAGCTTTTCAAATTTAAAGCAAGACTTCAAACCTGCTCTAATAAAAATCAGAGAAGATAATAGAGATTTATCTGTCTTACTTTATGATATAAAGGATAAAAAATCTTCTTTTAGTGATATTAAAAACAAATCTTATTCTGTTTCTATTCCTATTGGTGGTGAAAGTTGCTATGAAACTTTAGAAGAAATGTTAAATTCATATAATTCATATATAAATTCATTAGAACAAAGTGTTAAAAATGAAATTGCACTTTTAAATGAATCTAGTAGTAAGAAAAATATAGATGATATATACGAAGATACATTTAATAAATACTCTGATTTTTTAGATTATCTTGAAGCATTTGAAACGGCTATAAACTTGTATAAAAACTAGAATGTGTATATAACTATCTTTTTTGGCAATAATATTATTGGATTTAACTATGCCAAAGGAGGATTTTTAATGAAAAAAACATATAGCATTTTTATAATTGCTTTAGTGTTATATCTTTCCGTTATTAATTGTACCACTGCTTACGCACAAGTATTAGGCAACAGTTTTTACAATAGTATTCCTGTTGAAAAAGCAGTAAATGAAGTTTATTTAAATAGCATACAATGTAAATCACTATATAACCAAGATGACAATGTTTTAGAAGTTTTCAGTCACAATACACAAAAATTATATATAACGGAAGCAGATATTCAATTAATGGCAAAACTGGTATACGCCGAAAGTATTGGTGAACCATATGAAGGAAAGGTTGCTGTAGCTTCAGTTGTCTTAAATCGTACTATTAACCCTAAGTTTCCAAACACAATTAAAGATGTTATATTACAAAAAAATGCATTCTCATGTGTTAAAAATGGTGATATAAAGGCTACTCCAAATCAAGCTTGTTATGATGCTGTTTATGATGCAATAAAAGGAGCAGATCCCACAAATGAAGCATTATTTTTTTATAATCCAAGTACTGCAACATGTGCATGGATGCATCAAACTGAAAAGCAAGATATGACAACAATAGGACACCATACATTTTTTAAAATTAAATCATAATTAAATTTAGGCATATTCAAAAAAGAAATAGAAATAACATTTGTGTAAGAAGCATTGAAAAATAAGCTTAGAGTTTCTTCATTTGAAGTTGTTCCATAAATGATTGTCCTAATGAATATTAGGAGCAATCTTTTATGGGTACAACTTTAAATATTAGAAAATCTTAGCGAAATATTTCTAGTCTTCTTTAATAAATGTTATTTCTATTTCGTTGTTATTACTTCACTTAGTAATTCTGAGACAGCCCCTTCCTATATTTCAAAGGTGCCCTTTATAATAGCCTCACCTTCTTGAACCATCTTTTTGCCTTTTGCAAACACCATGTCTATATCCAGCGACTTTTCATCTACTATGACTAAATCTGCATCTTTTCCCTTTTCTATTCTTCCTTTATTATTTAATTTTAATAAATCTGCTACATTAGAAGTTATAACTTTTATTGAATCTTCTAGTGATACATTATACACTTTTATACTTTCCTTTATTTCTCTATATAATGATTCTACTGAACAAATCCCGAGTCCTATTAGTTCTTTTTTCCTATTAAATTTAGGCATACTTCCGTTTCCGTCTGATGAAAATGTTATATGTTCAATCGGTAATCCTAAGTCCAAAAACCTTTTTAAGCCTTCTCCGGCTCTAATCTCCCCTTCTTCTAAAAAGTCTATATCACAACTTGTAGTTAAATCTATGAATCCACCTTTTTTTACATACTCTAAACCTTCTTCAAAAAGCTTAGTATTTCTATTAATGTGAGTAGGCAATAGTTGAGTTGATGGTATTTCTGTAGTTTCTAATACCTTAAACAAATACTCTATCCTTCTCCTACCATCTCCAACATGTACATTTACAATTCCAGCTTTGTTTGATAACATTCCTCCAACCCTAGCTTGAGCTACCAATTCAACAAAATCTTCATACGTAGGTTGTGAACTTCTATTATCAGATATGGCTATTTCTCCTACACCTATTATCTCTTGAATTAGCATTATATCTCCTTTAATAGAACTAGTTAATGTCTTAACAGGAACATCATATGATCCAGTGTAGCAATAAGCAGATATTCCTTCTTCATTCAATGATTTAACCTTAGCTATTAAAGCTTTAATGTCTCTACACTCGCCATCAGTTCCTATACATCCAACAACCGATGTTATTCCATATCGTGTTAAATTAGATAATTGAATTTCAGGTGTCCTTGTTTTATATCCACCTTCACCACCACCACCTGTAATATGAACATGGCAATCTATAAATCCAGGAAAGACAATTTTATTTTGTCCATTAATAACTTCTATTTCAAGAAAATCATTAGGAATATCTAAATTCTCATATATTCCTTCAATCTTTCCCCCTACTAATACAATATCTTTTATTCCAATATATTTAGGTGAATAAACTTTAGCTCCTTTAATTATTGATATCAATTTTATCACATCCTATTTATTTTTTAAGCTATTTAAAATCAAATAATTAACTCAATATACAAAAGTATAAATTTAACTAATTATGCTAATTAAATTTACGAATCACATTATAAGCATACAAAGTAATAAAATGTCATATATAATTATGAGATAGGCATTGAAAATTTGTGCTTACAGTTTCATTGTTTTAAGTTGTTCCGTTTTTGATTGTCCAAAGCCCTGTATTTGGAGCAATCGATAATGGGTACAACTTAAAACAATAGAAACTGTTAATGCAATTTTTATAGTACTGGAGAGTAATTATATATGATATTTTCAACTTTATAACATCATTAAAAAACAATAAGTCAATGTGTTAATATATTTTGTATCATATGCCCAACTAATGATTAAGTATAGATGTAATATTGTTATTAAGATAAATTGAATTAGGAAAATCATCTCTTAACTTAGTTGCATAATATAAACTTTTATCCTTATCAATATTACTAATTAATAATGCTACATTATACAATGCATTATCTGTATATACTCCCTTAGGATATTCATTATAGTATTCTTCATACATTTTCACTGCTTCTTTAGTATTTGAAAGTTTATCTAAATTAACTGCGCTATAAAACAATACATGTTCTTTTAAATAACTACTCCCTACATAAGCATATGCTTTTTCAAATTCAAGCATTGCCTTTTCATAATTATTTGAGTTAAACTCCTTCATAGCTCTTTCATAAAAATTTTCTACTCCACTTGTTTTTAATACATCAGTACATTGCCTATATATTGCTTTATCCTCATCTTTTAAATTTTTTTCATTAACATTATTTAATTCTAAGTACATAGAATCAAAATCATTTTTAGATATTGCCTCCATTATTTTTTGGGAATTAAATGTAGTTTTAGAAACATCGTTTTTACTTGCTTCTTGTAAGTTTTCTTGTTCCTTGTTAGCTTGAACTTCTTCATTTTGATTAGTTTGTAAATCTCCTGTTGTTTTATCTTGTGATGAAACTATACTATTATAATTTGTGTCTTTATTACTTTTAAAATATTTAGGTAAATTATACGCAATTCCACATATTAAACTTATTACTACTAATGATATCAATGGCAATAAAATTTTCTTTGATGAATCCTTGTATGCTTTAACTTCTATCAATTCTTTCTTAATTTGTTTTGCCATTTTTGAATTTTTATCTATACTAAGTGCTTTATTCATATGCTCTATACTTTTTTCGAATTGCCCTTTTTTTTGATAGCATAATGATAATGCTGTATTTACTTTTATTGAATTAAAATCACTTTCTGCACACTTCTCAAATAAAGTTATTGCTTCTTGTATATTTAATTCTTTTAACTTTTTTTCCCCAAGTAAATATAATTGACCTCTTGTCTGATCTTCTTTTGCATCATTTATGTAATTAAAAGCGATAACGTCATTATTAAAATCCTTATTTATCTTCCAAACAGTAATTGCTCCCTCTAAATTTCCTTTTTGATATAGTAAAAGTCCTTTTAAATTTAATATTGCTGAACTTTTTAAACTATATGATAACCCTAATTCACATATTTCTAATGCCTTATTAATTTGTCCACTTTGGTAATATTTTATAGCCTTATTATAAAATTTATTGTTTTGCTTTTTCATATTATTCCCCTTTTTTATTTTCGCTATATTTTAGAAGAGCGTTGATATTATATATAATATCGAAATTTCACCGTCCATAAGCTTTATATAGTAATATCAACATGGTTTTAAAACAAAGACTTTATTTTCAGTAATTTTAATATCCAAAAATCATTTCTATTTTAAAATAAACTTTATTCATTATTAAACCTATATACTAAAATTAATCCTTACCATAAAATTTCTTAGGTTATAATAATTAGACATATTCAAAAAAATAACAAGTCAGTATGTTGATTTATTTTGTCTTAAATAAGGTTGTTATAATTAATAGTATAAATACATTCCAAAAATAATGTAAGGTGTAACAGTTAGAAACTCCAAAAAATAATTCCTAAAACAGCAGATAAAGCAATTGATACTATTGGATGAAATTTTTTAGATAAAAGCATTCCACCAATAATTAAACTAATAATCACTGATCTAACATCAATATAAGCTTCTTTTGACAAATTAAAAAATGCTTGAATTATTAAAGCAATTAAGACAGGTCTCATTCCAATTAATGCTCCCTGCAATACCTTAGAATCTTTAAATTTACTTAATGCCCTTGAAACTATGCTCACTAATATAAAAGAAGTTGTTATAACTCCTAATGTTGCAAAAATGCTACCATTAACTCCTGCAACTTTAAATCCAACAAATGTTGCAGAGTTGATAGCTATTGGTCCTGGGGTCATTTGGGATAAACCTATAATATCCATAAACTCATTTAAGGTAAGCCAAGAATTATTATCAATAATTTCTTTTTGAATAAATGGTATCATTGCATATCCTCCACCAAAACTAAAAGTTCCGATTTTTAAGAAAGCTAAAAATAATTTAGTAAGTATCATATCTTTTATACCTTCTCTCTTAAAAATATACTTCCATATATAGCCGAAACTAAAATGACCACTACTGGATGTATCTTGAAAATAATTAATGCTATAAGAGCCATTGATATTATTATAAATGTCCTCTTATTCTTTTTTAATCCCTTTGATAAACTTATAACGCCAACCAAAACTAACATTGGTACAGCTGCATTAATTCCTTTAAATGCTATATTAACAAAATAGTTTTCCCTAAACTTAATAAATACACTTGCGATAATAAGTATTATAAAAAAAGACGGTAACGTCACAGCTAAAGTTGCTACAATTTGTCCCGTCATACCTCCAATTTTCTGTCCTATAAATATTGAACAATTAATTGCTAAAGCGCCTGGTAAACTTTGAGAAACTACTAAAATATCCATAAATTCATCTTTGCTTAACCATTTTTTATTTATTACAACCTCTTGTTCTATTAAAGGAATCATTGCGTATCCCCCACCAAATGTAAAAGCTCCTATTTTAAAAAATACAATAAACATTTCTAAAATTGTTTTCATAGTTCAGCCTCCTTATTTTCTTTTGAAACTCTTAAAAACTATAAATTCTTAGATTTTATCTTTACTTAAGCATATTAAAGAAAATAATAGACCATATACAGACATACTGGTCTATTATTTTTTTAAATATGCCTTATACTTTAGGCTATGTTTTAAGTGAATGTTGATATTGTAAAACATAGCCATACTTTAAAATCAATAAGACTTAAAAACATAACAATAGCTTTAATCTAATTTTCAACTCTAAATATATTGTTATATTTTCAACTTTATAATTTTGTATAAAAAAAGGTGGATTTTACTCCACCTAAATTTTTAATATTATTCTTGCTCTAACATAATCTTCTTTGCATTTAAAATTGATGTAGAACTCATTGAAAATTCATCTAATCCATATTCAACTAATGTAGGAATAGCTACTTCATCTCCAGCCATTTCTCCACACATTCCAACCCATTTACCATGCTTATGAGCTCCATCTATAGTCATCTTTATTAATCTTAATACAGCTGGGTGCATTGGATTATAAAGATATGAAACTTTTTCGCTCATCCTATCTGCAGCTAAAGTATATTGAATCAAGTCATTTGTTCCAATTGAGAAGAAATCAACATGCTTAGCTAATTCGTCAGCATATACTGCTGCTGCTGGAATTTCAACCATGATACCCCATTGGATATTTTCTGAGTATTCTTTTCCTTCAGACTTTAACTCAATCTTGCATTCTTCAACAACTTCTCTTGCTTGTTTAAATTCTTCTAATCCTGAAATCATAGGAAACATAACTGCAAGTTTTCCATAAATAGAAGCTCTTAATAATGCTCTTAATTGAACTTTAAATACTTCTTTTCTATCTAAGCAAAGTCTTATTGCTCTGTATCCTAAGAATGGATTCATCTCTTCTGGTAATGGTAAATAAGGAAGAGTTTTATCTCCACCAATATCTAATGTTCTGATAACAACTTGCTTATCTTCCATTTTTTCAAGAACGAATTTATAACTTTCAAATTGCTCATCTTCTGTTGGAGCACTTTCTCTATCCATATATAAAAATTCAGTTCTAAATAATCCTACTCCGTCTCCACCATTTGCTAAAACTCCAAGAACATCTTCTGGCTTACCAATATTTCCACAAACCTCAAGTCTTCTACCTGATTTAGTAGTTGTTTTAACGTTTATTAATTTCTTTAACTCTTCTTGTTCTTCTTGGAATTTTTTTTGCTTAGCTCTATATTCTGCTAAAACTTCTTCTGAAGGATTTATAATGACATCACCTTCTATTCCATCAGCTATAATTGTATCACCAGTTTTAACTGATGTAGTTATATCACCTAATCCAAGTACAGCTGGAATTTCTAAAGTTCTAGCCATTATAGCTGCATGTGAAGTTCTTCCACCTATGTTTGTAATAAATCCTACTACTTTACTTCTATCTAATTGTGCTGTATCAGATGGAGTTAAATCATGCGCTACAATTACTGTATTATTCTCAGTAATTGCAAAAGCATCTCCACCATTTCCTGTTAGATTTAATACTATTCTCTTAGAAACATCTTTAATATCTGCAGCTCTTTCTTTCATATAATCATTATCCATAGATTCAAATATAGCTACAAAGCTATTTGTAATGTTATCTACAGCCTTTAACGCATTAAGACTATTTCCTTCTATTTCATTTATCATAGCACCAGTAAATTCTGGATCATCTAATAATGTAATATGAGCTTCAAAGACAGCTGCCTTTTCTGCTCCCATTTCTTTTTCTGCTTTAACTTTAATAGCTTGTAATTGTGTTTTTGAAGCCTCTAAAGCACTTTGTAGTTTTTCCTTTTCAATAGATACATCTGCAACCTTTGCATCTGTTATAACTATTTCTTGATGTTCTTTTAAAAATATTTTTCCTATTGCATATCCTTTAGAAGCAGCAATACCTTTTTTCATATTCAAAACTCCTCCTTGAAATTAAAATCTATTCTATAAAATAACTTAATTTTGCATTAGTTAAATTAATAACAAAATCTATGATAACCTTTAACTTTATGACATTAGCCTTAACTATTATAACATAATTTTTAAAAAAATTAACATATTTTAATGTTTTTTGTTGAAAAATTGCTGATTTTTTTATAAAATTTCCTGTAAATCATCAATTAAAGCATAAACTTTTGCATAAGCTGTGGATTTTGCTTCAAAAAAATCTGTCTTTACAGAATTTGAATCTACTACTGTATCAACCCATGTTGCTAGATTATTATCATGCCCCACAAATAAAGTTTCTAAGTTTATTTCTCTTAATCTTTTATTTCCTAGATACTTTATATAATCTTCAATTAACTTTTTATTTATACCTTAAGTCTTATCTCATATAACATAATTGCCCTAATTAACCTCTTAATTAATATAGTTTATTTGTTTATATTATTTATTAATAACAGGAAGAATAACATAAATTTTAAACATATCACCTTCATGTTCTATTTTAATCTTACCTCCATGAAGTTCAACTATACTTTTAGTTATTGCAAGCCCCAAACCTGATCCTTCAATACTTGAGTTTCTAGATTTATCTGCCCTTGCAAACCTTTCAAATATTTCTTCTTCATCAAAGTCCATTTCATAATTTGAAATGTTTTTCACGATAATATTTACATAATCTTCCTGCAATTCTACATTAACATAAACCCGGGTATTTTCTAAAGAGTATTTTAATGCATTAATAATTATATTCTCTAGTGCCCTAGACATCATCTTTCCGTCAAGTTCTATACATATTTCATCTTCTTTTGTTATAACTTTAAATGAAATATTTTTCTCTTCATATAAAAAACTATATTCACCTATTCCTTGATGTATTAAAGAGAGGATATCTATCTTTTCTTTATTTAATATTATTTTTCCACTATTAATTTTAGACATTTCAAATAAATCCTCAATTAATGATTTTAGTTTCAGTGATTTTTTATCTAATATTGATAAATATTCGTTTCTCTCTTCATCTGTTATGTTTCCATTCTTTAAGATATTTACATAATTTATTATTGAAGTTAATGGTGTCTTTAAATCATGAGATACATTAGATATTAATTCTGTTTTTAATCTCTCATCTTTTACTCTTTCATCTAAAGAACCCTTGTATCCTTCCTTTATCAAATTAATATTCCCAATCAATTCTTGTACGGTTGGTGAACCTGTTACTACAATATCCTCATCTAAATTTCCCTCATTTAATTTTTTTAATCCATCATTTACTACTGCTATATCCAATGTCTTTTTTAATGTGAATATAACACTTAAAAGTAATCCAGTAATTATTAAGACAGTACCTTTAAAAGGATATGTCTTAAAGAATCTAACAAATATATTATTTTCATATCCACCGGTTGCAAGAAAATATAAATATGTAATTAAAAGTATAATGGATACTCCTATTGATAATACTAATGTACCTCTTGTTTCCTTATACCTAAATCCATTTTTAAGTACAAATATAATATTATTAATGATTCTCGACTTAACTTTAGGCTCTCCCGTATTAACTTTTAATATAAATATTAATTTTATAATTAAAGCTATATAAATAATTGATAATATTAATATAGTGATAACTTCTTTTTTTATTGCATTAACTTCTTGATTGTATGTATCTTTAGGTGTGTAATACACTTCTTCAAAGTTCTTAATAGTATCATCTATATAATTAACACTTCCATTGCTTACTAAAGAGTTGTAACTGTTTATATTATCAAATTTAACAATTATACTTTCTTGTCTTTTGAATCTATTATTTAATAGATCATCTATCTCATTTTCTTTAATATACTTAATTGAAGAATCTAAAAAAGGATCATTTGTAAATAATTCTTTGGTTTGCTTATTTCTAATTATAAAATAAATATCCTTTTTTAAATTAAAATCTTTAATATAATTTTGTGAATCAATATTAAAAGACTTCATCTTTTGACTTAATTTTTCTTTATTTTCATTATTAGCTGTTAATAGCTGATATAAACCATCCGTATTGTTATATATTATTGAAGAAAAGGCTTTAGTATCATCATAAAGTCTTTTGGTTTCATATTCATCTGTATTAAAAACCGCATTAATTATACTTCCATGATTTTTTACTTTATTAAAATTTGTATAATCTTCAAAAGTAGAAAATAAAACACCTGTTATTAAAACTAATAATAGTACATCAACTAACCAAATGCTTTTAAAATAGATTTTAACTTTCTTTTTCAATCTTATATCCAATACCCCACACCACCTTAATATATTCAGGCTCTTTTGTGTTTATCTCAACCTTTTCTCTTATTCTTCTAATATGAACAGTCACAGTGTTTTCACTTTTATAAAATGGTTCTTCCCATACCTTCTCATATATTTCTTTTATTGAAAATACCCTTCCTAAGTTTGAAGCTAAAAGATAAAGTATCTTATATTCTGTTGCTGTAACTTTTACTTCTTCACCTCTTAAATTAATATTTTTTGCAACAGTATCAATTATCAAATCCTTAACCTTAATAATTTCTTCTCCCTCTTCAATATTTAATGGTTTATCATATCTTCTTAACTGAGATTTGACTCTAGCAACTAACTCTAAGTGATTAAATGGTTTAGTTATGTAATCATCAGCACCTACATTAAGTCCTAAAATTTTATCAGAATCTTCTCCTTTTGCAGACAACATAATTATAGGTAGATTTTCAGTTTCTCTAATCTTTAAACATGTTCTTATTCCATCTAACTTTGGCATCATTACATCCAAAACAATTACATGTATCTTTTCATGTTGAAGGATCTCTAAAGCTTGTAATCCATCTGCTGCTTTAAACACCTTCAAATTTTCTCCTCTTAAATATATCTCAATAGCATCTCTTATTTCCTTTTCATCATCAGCTACTAATACATTAAACATAATTTATCACTCCTAATATTTTTATTTATCCTATAGCTAATAGCAAAGAACATTAAAAATCTTTATTTATATAATATTAGTCATATTCAAAAAAATAACAAGTCAATATTTTAGTCTATTTGGTATCATATTACGTCATCATATTCGCCTAATAATAAGCTATGATCCAAACATACATCCTAGTCTAACACAAAATATACATCTATATCTTTGACTCGTTATTTTCCTTTGTATGCCTTATCTGATCAATTCTTTAAATTCTTTTAAATCTCTAACCGGATCAAAATCTGCTTCTGCTTTTGCTTCATTTTTAACAGCTTCATCTATATCTATAGCCTTTTTTAAATATATAATAGTATTTTCAGCATCTCCTCTTCTTCCATAAATGGATGCTATGCCATAATAAGTCCAAACATAATTTTCAACTTCTAAATCTTTATTATACCATAATAAAGCCTCATCAAATTTGTTATATAATTCATAAGTTAATGCTTTATTAAAAATTGCATATCCATAATTTGGTTCAATATCTAAAGCCTTATCTATGTCTCTCATTGCATAATCAAAACTACCGTTATATGCTTTTGAAATTCCTCTTATATTATACCCCTTTGCACTGTTTGGGAAATCTACTATAATCTCATTTGCTTTATCAATAGCACTATCATATTCATGTGAAAAAAAGAATTTATATGCCTCATTATATAATAGTGTTTCTCTTTCATCCTCTTTTGCCAATTGCTCTTTATCATTCTTATCATTGTTTTCTTTTTTAATACTTATAAGTTCTTGTTGTGAATCTAGTGATTCTATCTTCTTTTCTTGACTTCCATCATTAAGATCAAGTGTTTTCTTATAATTTTTAATACCTTCAAAAATTAATACTAAAATTGCTAAAATAACTAATGCTATTAATATTATTTTTTTAGTCTTTTTTTCCCCTGGTAATTCAATTCTACTCATATGTTTCTCCTCATCGTTATTACTTTAAGCATATTAAAAAATAATAAGTATTATGTTTTGTGTCCTACTACATCAGTATGATAAGCTAATAGGTAAGCTATGAGCCAAATATACCTCCTAGCCTGACTAAAATATAGATCACATCTTTGACTGGTTATTTTCTCTTATATGTCTTATAAAAATATTATCTCCTATAATAATTTTTTTTTCAATTATTACTCACATCATTATAAAAGAACTTACTAATTATATATATTCTAAAAATCATTGTTCATTTGAATTTATTCAATATCTCTATTATTTCTTTAGAGATTAACCATATAAATAATGAATTATATTAAATAGAACATATATATTACATAAAAGCTTGATTTTTTCTCTATAAAGTGTATTAATATTATATTGTACTTATATATTTCAAAGGAGAAAAGTAATGAATAAACTTTATAAATACAAAAATATTGTAATTGATACTTTGTTTATTTTTATAGGATGTTTTATTGCATCTTTAGGAGTAAATCTGTTTCTATCCCATGCTAAACTTTTAAGTGGCGGTGCTACAGGTATTGCACTTATATTAGAATATACCGTTGGTTTACCATCTGGTATTATAGTATTTATACTAAATCTTCCATTATTATTATTAAGTTATAAGAAACTCAATAAGGATTTTACAATATATACAACAATAGGAATGACATCTTTATCTTTATCGCTTATCTTAACAAAACCATTTAAAAATATTATTTATGTTAATGATATTCTTCTTTATTGTATATATGGTGGAGTTTTATGCGGAATAGGATATGGATTAGTGTTTTTAAGAAATGGTTCTACTGGCGGTACCGATGTTATAACTATGCTTATACGTAAAAAATACTCAAACTTTAACATTGGTAGTTTAGGATTTGCCCTTAACTGTATAATTATTGTAATAGGAGCACTTATTTTCGGATTACCTCAAGCTCTTTACACCCTTATCTCATTGTTTACTCAAAGCGTAGTTTTAGATAAGATGTTAAAAGGATTTAACACAAAAAAACTACTGCTTATTTTAACAGGAAAAGAGCAAGAAATTATTAATTATGTAATTACTGATCTTCATAGAGGTATAACATCTCTACTCGCTGAGGGAGAATATACTCATGATAGAAAAAAAATGCTTTACTGCATAGTTACATCAAGACAGATGATTGAACTACAAACTTCTATTCATAATATAGATCCATCTGCTTTTATTACTATTGTTGATATATCAGAAGTTAGAGGAAAAGGATTTAGAAATATCTAAATATACATAAAAATAGCTTATGGAAATTGTTGTTTCACAAGCTATTTTTTATGCCTTCTAATCAAGCGCTTACTTATTATTTTTTCGAATATACTTTAATTGATTCTAAATATTTTGTTTGTCCTAATTCATAAAGACTATTACCCTCTGAATCTATTATAACAACTAATGGCATATCTTTAACTTCCATTCTTCTTATAGCCTCAGCTCCCAAGTCTTCATATGCAATTATTTCGGATTTAACTATACTCTTAGCTATAAGTGCTGCTGCTCCGCCAATAGCACCAAAATATATTGATTTATTTCTTTTAATTGCTTCTATAACCTCTTGATTTCTTGCACCTTTCCCTATCATTCCCTTTAAACCTAAATCTAATAATGTTGGTGCATATGAATCCATTCTGTAACTTGTTGTTGGTCCTGCTGATCCTATAACTTTCCCTGGTTTTGCAGGGGAAGGTCCAACATAATATATAATTTGATCTTTTATATTCATAGGTAATTTCTTTTCATTATGAATTAGCTCTGTTAATTTCTTATGTGCTGCATCCCTAGCTGAATAAATAATCCCACTTAATAAAACACTGTCACCAGCCTTTAATTTTGATGTCTTATCAACCGTAAGCGGTGTACATAACTTAATTTGCATTTTCACTATTCCCCCCTATATTATAACTTCTTTATGACGTGTTGCATGGCAATTTATATTGACTGCTACAGGTAACCCTGCAATATGAGTTGGGTATGTTTCTATATTTAATCCTAACGCTGTAGTTCTTCCACCAAAGCCCTGTGGCCCTATTCCTAATTTATTAACCTTTTCTAGTAATTCAATTTCTAAGTCTTTATAAAACTCATCCTTATTTCTTATGTTAATAGGTCTTATTAATGCCTTCTTAGCCAAATATGCTGCTTTATCAAAAGTTCCCCCTATTCCAACACCAATTATCATTGGAGGGCATGGATTTGGTCCTGCTGCCCTAACAACACTTAAAATAAAATCCTTAACTCCCTCTAATCCATCAGATGGCTTTAACATTCCTATCTTACTCATATTTTCAGAACCAAATCCTTTTGGTGCAAGAGTAATTTTAATCTTATCTCCAGGTACAATATCATAATAGATTACAGCAGGTGTATTATCCTTTGTATTAACTCTTCTTATTGGATCGCCTACTACTGACTTTCTTAAAAATCCCTCTTCATATCCCCTTCTTACGCCTTCATTAATAGCCTCTTCTAAATTTCCACCTATCAAATGAACATTTTGTCCTATTTCCAAAAAGACACAAGCCATACCGGTATCTTGACACATAGGCATTTGTTCATTATCTGCAATTTCAGAATTAAGAATTATTTTATCTAAAATATCACCTGCTAACTCCCAAGTTTCTTCTTTTCTAAACTTTTTCAAGGCATCTTTAACATCTGATCCTAAAAAATAATTTGCTTTAATAGATAATTCCTTGACTGCATCCCTAATTACCTCTACATTCACTTCCCTCATCTTAACAACTCCTCTAAATCTTTTACTAATTATAGTTTAAATTATTTTTTATTATTTACAAGAACAAAAATCTCATATTTAATGACTTTCCTTACTATAATTAAAAATAAACACTTTTAATTATTAAGGAGTATTATCATGAAATCAAATAATTTAGATAAAATATTTAGCACTATCATCTATGTATTAACTATTTTTTTAATAGGTCTTATCTTATACAATATATTTTTAATATTAAATAAAAATTTGATAAGTAAATCACCATCTAACAATAGTGTTAAAGTTAGTCCTATCTCCGAAGAAAGTATCTATGTTATACCTAATATGAACTCTATTCACAATGTTACTTTTAAAGATACTAACTTTGATAGAATGACTTCTCTTTCAAAGGCAATCATTCTCTATGAGAATGATAATGATTCAAAACAATCCACAATATATTCTGCATTATTTTCAGATAAAAACTTTACTAAAGATTTATCCTCATATCCTATTTCCACGAATATAGATACTCAATTAATGATTAATTTAAATTAGCCTCATACTTATTTGAGGCTAATTTTATATATGTTAACATAACAACTATAATTTTGTTCATTACTAACTATTCATTACTAACTATTGATTAATTATTTGAAGCTTCAAAATATAAATTAACTCCACTTAAAATTCCTTTAACTATTTTATTTTGGTGTTCGTCACTTTTAAGTCTTTGTTCCTCTTCGTAATTAGATAAAAAACCACATTCTACTAGAACACATGCACCTTCATATCCATCTCTTAATATCTTATATTGATTTTTTGCTGGTTTAGAAATCCTTTTATTGTTATCATTTATATTCTCTTTAAGCATATTTTGTATATTACTAGCTAAGACCTCACTTTTATCATTGTCTGAATACCATACTTGAGCTCCAAAGCATGCTTTTTGAGGGAAAATATTCTGATGAATAGAAATAAAAACATCACAATTATTTTCCTTTTTCATTCTACATCTTGCATTTAAATCATTCACTTTTTTTGAATCTAATTGATTATCATCTTCCCTGGTCAAATATACAATATATCCTTCTTCATCTAAAGCATTTTTTAATTTTAAACTTATAGCTAAATTTATATCTTTTTCAACAGTACCATTTTTAGATTTTGCACCTCCATCTATACCTCCATGACCAGGATCTATTAAAATTACGTGCTGAGATTTCTCCTCTATTGCTTTAACAGGCATTCCAAATACTAAAAATAGTATACAAAACACTGCCAAAATCCTTTTAATTTTCATTATTTTACCTCCTCATCTTCTTTAAACTTTTATACAAATTATTATTTGTTATATATTTTACGATTATTCAAGTAAGTCCACATATTTAATATTAAACTTTAAGATATACAAAAAAGGAGAGAAATAACTCTCTCCGCCTTCATTGATACATACTATATCTTTTAGCATTTATACTATTGATAAATCGTTAGTTAAGCACATTTTGTTAATTATGTGTTAGTTATACATATAATTAAATATGTATTTAAAAAATTTTAATATATATTCTAAAAGTCATTGTTCATTTAAATTTATTTAATATATCTAGAAACTCTCTACAAGTTAACCTTATAAATAATGAATTATTTTAATTAAGACATAATCGCTTTACAACTACTGAAAAAATTTATACTACAAAGATATAAAAGAACTTAGAAAAGCAATTGAATTAATATAGATATTTGTTACTTATGTGTTACTTGTGTGTTACTTATAGATAAAAAATAGCCTGTTTTTATATATTTTAATATAAAAAAAAATCCCACAAACATTGTGTTTGTGGAATTTCTTTTACTCCAAATATTATCTCTTTGAGAATTGTGGAGCTCTTCTTGCTTTTTTAAGACCGTATTTCTTTCTTTCCTTCATTCTAGGATCTCTTGTTAAGAATCCAGCCTTCTTTAATTCTGGTTTTAAAGCTTCATCTGATTTAACTAATGCTCTAGTTATACCATGTCTTATAGCTCCTGCTTGACCTGTAAATCCACCACCATGAACATTTACTAAAACGTCAAACTTATCCTTAGTTCCAGTTAAAACTAATGGTTGGTTTACTATAACTCTTAATGTTTCTAAACCAAAAAATGTTTCTATTTCTCTTTTATTTATAACAACTTTACCATTACCTGGTACAAGTCTTACTCTTGCAACTGATTTCTTTCTTCTTCCAGTACCCATGTATTGAACTTTTGCCATTTTCTATTTCCTCCTCCCGAGACTGTATTAGTACTTTAATTCAAGTACTTCTGGTTGTTGAGCTGCATGATTATGTTCAGCACCTCTATATACATTTAATTTCTTTAACATTTGTCTTCCTAATACACCCTTTGGAAGCATTCTTCTTACAGCTTCTTCAAATGCGAACTCAGGTTTCTTAGCTAATACTTCTCTATAAGGAGTTTCCTTTAATCCACCTGGATAAAGACTATGCTTTCTTAACATTTTTTGATCTAACTTTTTACCAGTTAAAACAACTTTTTCTGAATTAATTATTATAACAAAATCTCCACAGTCAACATTTGGTGTAAATGTTGGCTTATTTTTTCCTCTTAGAATTGAAGCAACTTGGCTAGCAACTCTTCCTAATGGCTTATCTGCAGCATCAACTACATACCATTTTCTTTGAACTTCTTGTGCTTTTGCAATGTATGATTTCATCTCTTTCCCTCCCTGAACTTACATTGTGCTATACTTTTTTGAGTATGCACTTTTATGTCAAGACCCGGGGCTAGTGGATCTTATATACATAAATGTTTTAACAAACAAACTTATTATAATACACGCACACGGGCGTGTCAACAATTTTTGCAATATTTAATAAAAAACTTTTTCTAAAATTAGACCATTAGGAGGTACACACATCCCTGATTTTTTCCTATTTCCTTCGTTAATTATACCTTCTATGTCTTCTATCTTTATTTTTCCATTTCCAACCTTAATTAATGTTCCGACTATTATCCTTACCATATTATATAAAAAGCCATCAGCACTTATAAATATTTTTATCATATCATCTTCTTGTTCTATATAAAACTCACTAATAGTTCTTATTGTGGTTTTTGCTGAACTTCCTGGTGACATAAATGCTCTAAAATCATGTGTTCCTATAAAATATTCACAAGCCTTCTTCATATCTTCAACATTTAATTTATATCTTACATGGTATAAATATTGTTTTCCAAGTGACAACTTCTCATATCTATTTACAATTGTATATGAATATCTCTTGCCCTTTGATGAGTATCTTGCATGAAAGTCCATATCTACTTCCTCTGATTTTATTATAGCAACATCATCTGGCAACTTAGTATTTATGGCTTCTCTAAATTTATTTCCTGGTATCTTACTATTAGTAAAGAAATTTGCTACAGTCCCTCTAGAATGAACTCCTGAATCTGTTCTAGAACTACCATTAATTAAACTTTCTTCACCTGTAATCTTTAATATAGCCTTCTCTATACAACCTTGTACCGTTCTACCTTCTTTTTGTCTTTGCCACCCTAAAAAATTAGTTCCATCAAATTCAATTAACAATTTTATATTTCTCATATGTTTCCTCTTAACTATAAAATAAATCTAACTACAGCACTCCATAATACAAGCAATCCAAACATAGCAAAAGCAATTGTATCTCTAGACGTAAACTTCAATACTTTCATTCTAGTTCTACCAGCTCCACCTCTATAACCTCTCGCTTCCATGGCCATAGCTAATTCATCAGCTCTTCTAAATGAACTAATAAACAATGGAACTAATAAAGGAATTAAACTCTTTGCCTTCTTAATTATATTTCCAGATTCAAAGTCTGCACCCCTTGCCTTTTGAGCCTTCATTATTTTATCTGTTTCATCCATCAATGTAGGAATAAATCTTAACGCTATTGTCATCATCATAGCAAGTTCATGAGCCATTTCCTTACCAATTGGTCTAATTAACTTTTCTATCCCATCTGTGAGCTCTATAGGTGATGTAGTTAATGTTAATAATGATGTTCCAATTATTAAAAATATTAACCTTAATCCCATAAAGCCAGCTATTTTTAAACCTTCTGTATAAACTGATAAAAATCCAAATTTAAATATTAATGTATCTGTAGTACCTCTTATCATAAATATATTTAATACTGCTGTTAATGCAATTAATAAAAATACAGGCTTTAACCCATTAAATATAAATCTTGGAGGTATCTTTGCTATTATTATTATTCCTATTAAAAACAAAACAATAAAACTATATCCTATAAACTTATTTATTATAAACAAACATACAATAAAAAGTACTGATATTATTATTTTTGTTCTTGGATCTAATTTATGAATGAAAGAATCTCCTGGTAAATATTGTCCTATAGTAATATCTTTTAACATATTTATTACATTGTCAAAACTATATAAAAACTCATAAATTTTATTTAACTTACTTTAATTTTTATATGCTTACTTGTTCTGACAAATTTCCTCCTCTCTTTGTTTTAGAATATTCATATAATATCTTGTATTACAATCATACAAATAAATATAAATTATAAATCTTTACTTATCTTCACCTAAGACATATTCAAAAAATAACCAGTCACTATACTAATCTATTTTATTATTCTTTAATATCCCTATAAGTTCTTTTTTAGCCTCTTCAATTGTAAATATATTATCTGAAATTGAAAAACCTTTTTTTCTCAACTCTCTAACTAAATAAGTAACTTGTGGTACTCCTAATCCTATTTCTTCTAATGTATCTACTTGCTTGAACACCTCAGCTGGTGTTCCTTGTAATGCTAACTTGCCATGATTCATAACAATTATTCTTTTTGCAATTTTAGCAACGTCCTCCATACTGTGACTAACTATAATAATGGTCATATTATATTCTTTATGCAGTTTACCTATTTGTTCTAGTATATCATCTCTTCCTTTAGGATCTAATCCAGCTGTAGGTTCATCTAAAATCAAAGTAGTAGGTTGCATTGCCACTACTCCTGCTATTGCTACCCTTCTCTTTTGTCCTCCACTTAAGTCAAATGGAGATTTATCTTTATAAGTTTCATAATCAAGTCCAACCATTTTCATAGAATTAACAACTCTATTATGTATTTCTTCTTTATTTAATCCTAAATTTTTAGGGCCAAAAGCAATATCTTGTTCTATTGTTTCTTCAAAAAGCTGATACTCTGGATATTGAAATACAAGCCCAACTTTTTTCCTTACATCAGTTAAATTTATAGATTTAGAATTTATATCTACACCGTCAATAATTATCTTTCCACTAGTAGCTTCCAATAAACCATTAAAATGTTGGATTAATGTAGATTTACCTGAGCCAGTATGTCCAATTAGTGCTACAAACTCACCATCTTTTATTTCCATATTTACATTATCTAAAGCTATTTTTTCAAAAGGTGTTTTAGGCATATATACATGTGTTAAATTTTCTACTTTAATTGACATATCTCATTCACCATCTCATCTACATTTAATATTTCTCCACTAATATTTATTCCTTCTTTTCTTAACTCATATGCTAATTCTGTAACTTGAGGAACATCTAACCCGATTTTTTTCATCATATCTACTTGAGGAAAGATTTCTTTAGGTGTACCCTGCATCCTAACCTCTCCAGCATCCATGACTATAATTCTATCTGCTTGAGCTGCTTCATCCATATAGTGGGTAATTAATACTATAGTAATACCATAATTTTTGTTTATTTCTTTCATGGTTTTTAAAACATCTTTTCTTCCTGATGGATCAAGCATAGCTGTTGGTTCATCAAAAATTATACATTTAGGTTGTATTGCAAGTATTCCTGCAATAGCAACTCTTTGTTTTTGACCTCCAGATAAAAGATGTGGTGCGTGTCTTTTATATTCACTCATTCCAACCTTTTCTAAACTTTCATCAACTCTACGTCTTATTTCTACAGAATCAACACCTAAATTTTCAGGTCCAAATGCCACGTCCTCTTCAACTATTGTTGCTACTAACTGATTATCTGGATTCTGAAATACCATGCCAGCTCTTGCTCTAATCTCCCATAAATTTTCCTCATTACTTGTATCTAGTCCATCTACTATAACAGTACCAGTACTGGGTGTTAATAATGCATTCATATGTTTAGCTATTGTAGATTTTCCTGATCCATTATGTCCTAGAATTACTAAAAATTCTCCCTTCCTAACTTTTAGATTAACATTTTTTACAGCATATTTTTCTTCATTAATTCCTTCTTCATTTCTTATATATTTGAAGGATACATCAACACAGTTAATCATTTCCTGATTCATTATCTAACCTCCATAACCTTATAATTCCTAATACATTATACAAAAGTTTTATATCAATTACTTATGTGTGTATACATCTTTTAACTAAGTTAATTATATACTAAAATAGTATAAGTTCAATAAAAAGCAATAGATTCTTTACCTTCTCTAGGCAAAAAACCTCTCTACAATATATTAGTTTTATATTTTTATATGTTAAAATAGGGACTAAGTTTAAACTTAGTCCCTATATTAATTATACTAATTCAAGTATTACTATTTCAGCTCCGTCGCCTCTTCTAGGACCTTTTTTATAGATTCTTGTGTATCCGCCGTTTCTTTCAGCGTATTTTGGAGCTACGTTATCAAATAAATTTTTAACAACTAATTCTTCTTGTACAAAAGCTAATACTTGTCTTCTAGCATGAAGATCTCCTCTTTTTCCAAGAGTAATCATCTTTTCTGCAATAGATCTAGTTTCTTTAGCTCTTGTTACTGTTGTTTCTATTTTACCGTGTTTTAACAAACTTGTAACAAGATTTCTTAGCATAGCCCTTCTTTGGTCTGTAGGAAGACCTAACTTACGATAACCTGGCATATGGACTTACCTCCTTACTCATCGATTAGTTTTAAGCATAAACCTAATTCTTTAAGCTTTCTTTCTACTTCTTCTAAAGATTTCTTTCCTAGATTTCTAACTTTCATCATATCATCCATAGATTTTAGAGCAAGTTCTTGAACTGTGTTTATTCCTGCTCTCTTTAAGCAGTTATATGATCTAACTGATAAATCAAGCTCTTCTACAGTCATTTCTAGGACTTTTTCTTTTTTATCTTCTTCTTTTTCTATCATTATTTCAACATCGTTAGTATTATCTGTTAACGACATAAATAATTTAAAATGTTCTATAAGGATTTTTGCTGATAAACTAATAGCTTCATCTATCCTTATAGTACCATCAGTCCAAATTTCTAAAGTTAATTTATCATAATCAGTAATTTGACCAACTCTAGTGTTGTCAACAGTAAAATTAACTCTTTTTACTGGTGTGTAGATAGAATCAACGGCAATTGCTGAAATTGGTAATTCATCACTCTTATTTTTATTTTGAGTAACATATCCTCTTCCTTTATTAACTGTTAATTCCATATAAAGTCTTCCATCATTATCTAAAGTTGCAATATGTAAATCCTTATTAACAACTTCAACATCACCATCAGTCTTTATATCTGCTCCAGTAACCTCACCAGGACCTTTTGCATCAATATAAATAACTTTAGGACCTTCACCATTCATTCTTAAAGCTAATGATTTAATGTTAAGAATTAATTCAGTAACATCTTCTTTAACTCCTTGAACAGTAGAAAACTCATGAAGCACTCCATCAATCTTAACAGAGGTAGTTGCTGCTCCCGGAAGAGATGATAATAATATTCTTCTTAAGGCATTCCCTAATGTAATAGCATATCCTCTCTCAAGTGGTTCAACAACATATTTACCATAAGTACCGTCTTCATTAGCTTCTATACATTCTATTATTGGCTTTTCGATTTCTAACATCCACAAACCCTCCTTATTTTATAAATGGCAACCTTATTCTGAGGGCAACTGATTCTATATTTGCATATATTGTGATAAATTTGCCTAACAAATATAAATATATTATTTACTGTATAACTCAACAATAAGTGTTTCGTTAACAGGCACATCTATATCTTCTCTTGATGGCGCTGCAACTACTTTTCCTTCATAATTATCCACGTTAGCTTCTAACCATTTTGGTAAAGTTTTTGGATTTTCAACAAAAGTCTTAAACTTTTCACTTGATCTGCTCTTTTCGCATACAGTAATTGTATCATTAACTGAAACATTATATGAACAAATGTCAACCTTCTTACCATTTACTAAGAAATGACCATGAGTTACTAATTGTCTAGCTTCATTTCTTGATGAACCATAGCCTAATCTATAAACTACGTTATCAAGTCTCATTTCTAGTAATCTAAGTAAGTTTTCACCTGTGATTCCCTTTATGTGTTCAGCCTTTTCATAATATGTTCTAAATTGGCTTTCTAATATGCCGTAAATTCTTTTTGCTTTTTGTTTTTCTCTCAATTGAACACCATAGTTTGACATCTTCTTCTTGCTTGCTCCATGTTGTCCTGGTGCATAACTTCTTCTAACGAAAGCACATTTATCTGTAAAACATCTATCCCCTTTAAGGAATAATTTCATACCTTCTCTTCTACATAATCTGCATGTAGCTCCAGTATATCTTGCCATTAAATCACACCTCCTATTATGGTTATACTAGACTCTTCTTCTCTTTGGTGGTCTACAACCATTATGTGGGATTGGAGTAACGTCTTTAATTAGAGTTACTTCTAATCCTGCTGCTTGTAAGGATCTTATAGCTGCTTCTCTTCCTGAACCAGGTCCCTTAACGTAAACCTCGATACTCTTTAAGCCATGTTCCATTGCTGTCTTAGCTGCTGTTTCAGCTGCCATTTGAGCTGCAAATGGTGTACTCTTTCTTGATCCTCTAAAGCCTAGTGCTCCTGCACTTGACCATGATAAAGCATTGCCTGCTGCATCTGTTAACGTAACTATTGAATTGTTAAAAGTTGATTTTATGTGCGCAGCACCATGCTCAACATTCTTTCTCTCTTTTCTTCTTCTAGTCTTCTTAACTTTTTGAGCTGCCATTACCTTCCCTCCTTACTATTTCTTTTTATTTGCCATTGTTTTCTTAGGACCTTTTCTAGTTCTAGCATTAGTCTTAGTTTTTTGTCCTCTTACTGGAAGACCTCTTCTATGTCTAATTCCTCTATATGATCCTATTTCTACTAATCTCTTAATGTTTAGAGCAACATCTCTTCTTAAGTCACCTTCAACCATTAAGTTTTTATTGATATAAGTTCTTATTTCATTAACTTCGTCTTCTGATAAATCTTTAACTCTTGTATCTGGATTAATTCCTGTTAAAGATAATATTTTTTGTGAAGTTGATAGACCTATTCCATATATATAAGTTAAACCTATTTCAACTCTTTTTTCTCTTGGTAGGTCAACACCTGATATTCTTGCCATTAAAATTTACACCTCCTGATAATTGAAATGCATAAAAGTTGATTTAAAAATTATATAATAAAATTTTAGGCCAATAGATTTTCTATTGCAGCCGCTCCTAAAATCTATTGTTGATTAATTAAACGACTATATAATCATATTTGACTTTTAAGAAAATGTCAATATTATTTACGCCTATAATGTAAGTTTATTGTAAAATTGATCATTAACCTTGTTTTTGCTTGTGCTTAGGATTTTCACAGATAACCATTACTTTTCCTTTTCTCTTAATTACTTTGCACTTTTCGCAAATAGGCTTAACTGATGGTCTTACTTTCATAGCTAACCCTCCTCATATTTCTTATGATAGATTTAAAATAACTTTAATCTCTATCTTATTTTGCTCTCCATGTAATTCTTCCTCTTGTTAAATCATAGGGAGAAAGTTCTATTGTAACTTTATCACCAGGTAGAATTCTAATGAAGTTCATTCTTAATTTTCCTGATATATGTGCTAGAATTTTATGGCCACTTTCAAGTTCAACTTGAAACATAGCATTAGGCAAAGATTCTAGTACTGTACCTTGCATTTCTATAACATCATCTTTTGACATAAGGTAATCAACCCTCCTTAACAATGCTTCTAAGTTTTAGAAATCTCTTAATTTTTAAATCAGTACTTTTATCGCATAATTTTATAGATGATACTATATCTTCATCTATGTTTTCTAAAATACTTAAATGTTTAAGTTTTTTCTTCTTAGGCATATTCATTATTTTTGTATTTCCATTAGATAACAATACGTAATTGTTATCTATCTGCCTAACAATAACATATAAATGATCTATATCTCTTCCTGCTTTTGAAAGTACTATTTTCCCAATCAAGTCATTGCTTTGCAAACTTTTCACCTCGATGATTACCTTAGTAATAAATTAACATTCCCCAAATGAAATGGCATCATGCAAATTTATAACTAAGCAACACTCTGTTTCTACTTAATAAGTGTTAATATCTCTGGTCCATCTGGCAAAATTGCAACCGTATTTTCATAATGTGCTGATAAACTACCATCTACTGTTGCAACTGTCCAATTATTATTTAAAGTTTTCACTCTATAAGTTCCTGCATTAACCATAGGTTCTATTGCTAACACCATCCCTTTAACTAATTTTGGACCTCTGCCTTCTCTCCCGAAATTTGGCACTTCTGGATCTTCATGAACTTTCGTTCCGATCCCATGACCTACAAAGTCTCTTACTACCGAGAAACCTGCTGCCTCAATGTAGTTTTGTATTTCGTGTGATATACTACTTAATCTATTTCCTTCTTTAGCAAATTTTATACCTCGAAAGAAACTTTCTTTTGTTACATCAATTAATCTCTGAGCTTCTTTTGTAACTTCTCCAACGGAAAAGGTTCGTGCAGCGTCTCCATGGAATCCATCAACGAAAGCTCCACAGTCAACACTAACTATGTCACCATCTCTTAATTGATATCTTCCTGGTATCCCATGTACTACTTGCTCATTCACAGAAATACATAGTGACGAAGGAAAACCATATAACCCCTTAAAGGAAGGTTTTGCTCCATGCTTAGTTATAAATTCTTCTGCTACCCTGTCTAATTCTGCAGTAGTTATACCAGGTTTTACTTTTTTTTCTAGTAATAATAATGTTTCAGCAACTATTTTTCCAGATTTTCTCATTAGAGCAATTTCGTTATCATTTTTTATGATAATCATTAATCATTGCTCCCTAGTACTTTACAAATACCTTTGAAAACTTCATTAATAGCTTTTGTACCATCTACTACTGAAAGTAAATTTTTGCTCTTGTAAAATTCAATTAGCGGCTGTGTTTGGTTTTCATATACATCTAGCCTTTCCTTTACAGTTTCAACTGTATCGTCTTTTCTTTGTATAACCTCACTTCCACACAAGTCACATTTGCCATCATTATTTGGAGGGTTAAACTTAATATGATAACTAGCTCCACATGATGGACATACTCTTCTTCCTGTCATTCTTTCTAAAATAAATCCAATGGGTACTTCAATTAATAACGAAGTATCTAATTGTTCTTCTCTACTTATAAGAAATTCATTAAGAGCATTTGCTTGAGCTACAGTTCTTGGGAAACCATCTAATAGATATCCAGAAGTACAATCTTCATCTTGTAATCTGTCTTTAACCATATTAATAGTAACTTCATCAGGAACTAATTGTCCATTATCCATATATCCCTTAGCTTCTATTCCAAGCGGAGTATTTTCAGAAATGTTTTTTCTAAAAATATCTCCTGTAGAAATATGTGGTATTGAATATCTATTACTAATTGATTTTGCCTGTGTTCCTTTCCCGGCTCCAGGAGGACCTAGTAATACTATCTTCACGGGCTTCATCTCCATTTATCTAATCTATTTAAGAAATCCTTTATAGTGGCGCATTACCATTTGTGATTCTACTTGCCTAGTAAAATCTAATGCAACCCCTATAATTATTAAAAGTGCTGTTCCTGAAAATGATATATTTTTAAATTGTGTATAATTATCAATCATAATTGGTGTTACAGCTAATATAGCTGCCAATGTACCACCTATTACTGACACCTTATTAAGAATTCTTTCAAAATATTGTGTTGTTGCCTCTCCTGGTCTTACACCTGGTATAAATCCTGTTGATTTGTGTAAGTTTTCAGCCATTTCATCTGGCTTAAACGTAATTTGAGTATAGAACCAAGTAAAGAACAATGTAAGAATTGAATATACTACAAGATACATCCAACTTTTTTGATTAAATATACAATTTGTATTATTTAAAACCCACATTGACCAACCTTTGTTTGGAACAAAAGTTGCTATTGTTTTAGGAAAGTCCATAACTGACATTGCAAAAATAATTGCTATAACAGCTGATCCAATAATACTTAACGGAATATGACTTGATTGATTTTTCATCATTTTACTTCCACCAACAGCTTTTCCAGCATATTGAACAGGAATTCTTCTTTCAGCTAATGAAAAATAAAGTACAGTTGCAAGTAATGCAACAAAAAATACTACAAATAATGTAATTTCTATTATACTTACCTCTCCTGCTTGTTTAGAAGCAATAATTGAACCAATCGTCATTGGGATTTTTGAAACTATATTAACAAAAATTAATATAGAAGTTCCATTTCCAATTCCATTAACAGTAATTTGATCTCCTAACCACATACAAAATGTAGAACCAACTACTAATGAAAAAATAACAATACATATTTTAGTAATACTCATTCCTACTGTGGCTCCACTATTAGAAATCATTGCATATGTTCCAAATGCTAATATAAATGATATTCCAAGAGATACATAACGAGTTGCGTTTTGTATTTTCTTTCTTCCGTCTTCTCCCTCTTTAGAAAGCTGTTCTAATTGAGGAATAGCAACTGTCAATAACTGCATTATAATTGATGCATTAATATATGGCATAACACCTAATGCAAATATACTACATCTACTGAAAGCTCCTCCAGAAATCAAATCATAAAAGCCTATTAAACCACCTGATTGAGATATACTTTTCAAATAATCTGAGTTAATTCCAGGAACAGGAATATGACTTCCCATCCTGAAAACTGCAACTAATATTATTATCCACAAAAATTTTTTCCTTAGTTCAGAAACTTTAAATGCATTACGCAAAGTTTGAAGCACTTTAAATCACCTCAACTTTTCCTCCAGCTGCTTCGATCTTTTCTATTGCAGATTTTGAGAACTTACATCCTTTTATTATTAATGATTTTTCTATATTTCCGTTTCCAAGAATCTTTACTCCGTCTAATACTTTACTTATAACTCTTCTGTCAAGTAATACTTCTGGAGTAATTTCAGTACCATTTTCAAATATATTTAATCTATCTACATTGATACTAACAAATTTCTTAGCAAAAATATTTGTAAAACCTCTCTTAGGAAGTCTTCTGTATAAAGGCATTTGGCCTCCTTCGAAACCAGGTCTTACTCCACCACCTGATCTTGCATTTTGACCCTTTTCACCTTTACCAGCGTTTCTTCCAGTTCCAGAACCTGTACCTCTTCCAAGTCTTTTAGGCGCTTTTTTGCTACCTATTGCTGGTTTTAATTCATGAAGTTTCATATTCAGTACACCTCCTTATTATTATATTTCTTCTACCTTTAATAGGTAATCAATCTTCTTTAACATACCTTTTATTTGAGGTGTTCCCTCATGTTCTACTGTCTTGTGTATTTTTCTAAGTCCAAGAGCATTTGCAGTAGCAATATGTTCCTTTTTTCTACCTATTAAGCTCTTTACTAAAGTAACTCTTAATTTAGCCATTGCAATACCTCCTAACCTAATATTTCTTCAACAGATTTTCCTCTTAATTTAGCTATATCTTCAGCTGTTCTTAAGCTATCCAATCCGTTTATTGTAGCATTTACCATATTTTTAGGATTGTTTGAACCTAATGATTTAGCTCTAACATCCTTTAATCCTGCTAATTCTAATACAACTCTTGCTGGACCTCCAGCAATAACTCCTGTACCTTCTTTAGCTGGCATAATTAGAACATTTGAAGTCCCAAATTTACCATTTACTTGGTGAGGAATTGTTGTTCCTACCATTGCAACACTTACTAAGTTTTTCTTAGCATCTTCTATTCCTTTTTTAATTGCTTCTGGGATTTCGATTGACTTACCCATTCCAACGCCAACGTGTCCGTTCTCGTCTCCGACAACAACTAAAGCGCTGAATCTAAAGTTTCTACCACCCTTAACAACCTTAGTAACTCTGTTTATAAAAACAACCTTTTCTTTAAGGTCTAGTGTACTAGGATCGATTCTCATTTATTTCCCTCCTCGTATATTAGAATTTCAAGCCTGCTTCTCTAGCTGCTTGTGCTAATTCTTGAACTCTTCCATGATATACGTATCCGCCTCTATCAAATACCACTTCAGTAATTCCTTTTTCTACAGCTTTCTTTGCAATTATTTCTCCTACAAGTTTAGCGCCTTCTTTGTTGCCACCTTTAACACCAAAGTCTTTATCTAAACTTGAAGCAGCTACTAATGTAACTGAATTTATATCATCAATAATTTGTGCATATATATTCTTTTCACTTCTGAAAACTGAAAGTCTTGGTCTTTCCGGAGTACCAAAAACTTTCTTACGAACTCTAAGGTGACGTTTTTCTCTACTTGCTTTTTTGTCTGCCTTTTTGAACATAAAGCTCACTCCTTCCTATTATTTCTTACCAGTTTTACCTTCTTTACGTCTAATCACTTCATTTTCGTACTTAACGCCCTTACCTTTGTATGGTTCTGGTACTCTCCACTTTCTGATATCTGCAGCAGCAGCGCCAACTTTTTCTTTGTCAATTCCTTTAACAATTACTTTAGTTGCAGCTGGAGTTTCGAATGTGATTCCGTCAACAGGTTCTACTTCAACTGGATGTGAATATCCAAGGTTCATTACAAGCTTTTTACCTTGTAATTGAGCTCTGTAACCAACACCAACTAAATCTAAATTCTTTTGGTAACCTTCATTTACTCCAATTACCATATTATTAATTAATGCTCTTGTTAAACCATGAAGAGCTCTATGATTTTTATCATCACTAGGTCTAGTAACAACTACTTCATTGTTTTCAATTGCTATATTTATGTCTTTATGCATAGCTTTAACTAGTTCGCCCTTTGGGCCCTTAACTGTAACAACGTTGTCTGGTGTTACAGTAACAGTTACGCCAGCAGGTATAGCTATTGGTAATCTACCTACTCTTGACATAATTGCACCTCCTGTATTATTTCATAATTGTATATATCAAACTACAATTTCTGTTTATTTTCAAAATTTAAAATACTACCAAACGTAGCAGACTACTTCTCCACCTAATCCGTTCTTTCTAGCCTCTCTATCAACCATTAGTCCCTTTGAAGTTGAAACAACAGCGACGCCTAATCCATTAAGAACCTTTGGTACTTCATCTTTTCTACAATATACTCTTAAACCTGGTTTTGAAATTCTCTTAATACCAGTTATAACTCTTTCTTTGTTAGCACCATATTTAAGACTTATTCTTAACATAGGAACTACTCCATCGTTATATTCATTAATCTCTTTGATGTAACCCTCTTGTAATAATATATTTGCAATTGCCTTCTTTATAGTTGAAGAAGGTACTTCTACCACTTCGTGTCTTACAGAATTAGCATTTCTCACACGAGTTAGTAAATCTGCTATCGGATCTGTCATAACCATTTAATGTGCCTCCTTTCATTACATTATGTGTATTACCAACTTGCTTTCTTGCAACCAGGAATTTCTCCCTTATGAGCAAGTTCTCTAAAACAAATACGACATACTCCGTATTTTCTTAGTACAGAATGTGGTCTTCCACATATTCTACATCTTGTATAAGCTCTAGTTTTATATTTAGGAGTTTTACTCCACTTTTCAATAATAGCCTTACGTGCCACAGTGTTTCCCTCCTTATTATTGAGCAAATGGCATTCCAAGGAATCTTAATAATTCCCTAGCTTCTTCGTCAGTGTTTGCAGATGTAACGAAGATTATATCCATTCCTCTAACTTTATCAATCTTATCATATTCTATTTCTGGGAAAATTAATTGTTCTTTTATTCCTAATGAATAGTTTCCTCTACCATCAAATGCCTTAGCAGAAACTCCTCTGAAATCTCTTACTCTAGGTAATGCGATACTCATTAACTTATCTGCAAATTCAAACATTTGAGATTTTCTTAACGTAACTTTACATCCTAAAGCCATATTTTCTCTTATCTTAAAATTGGCAATTGATTTTTTAGATCTAGTTAATATTGGTTTTTGACCACATATTAAAGTTAAATCATTAACTGCTGATTCTAAAACTTTTTGATTTTCCTTAGCTTCTCCAACACCCATGTTAATTACTATCTTTTCTAGTTTCGGAACTTCCATAATATTTTTGTATCCGAACTTTTCAATCATTGCTGGAATTATTTCTTTTTGGTATTTTTCTTGAAGTCTTGTCATATTGGTTACCTCCTTTCAGATTCTAGAATGTTTCTGCGCATTTCTTGCATACTCTAACCTTAGTACCATCATCTAAGATTTTATTACTAATTCTAGTAGCATTCTTACACTTATTACAATATAACATAACCTTAGAACTATTAATTGAAGCTTCTTTTTCAATTATAGCGCTTTCAGTTTGAGTCTTATTAGCTTTTTGATGTTTCTTAATTATGTTAATTCCTTGAACAAGAACTTTTCCTGTCTTAGGAAATACTTTTAAAACTTCACCAGTTTTTCCTTTATCTTTTCCAGATATAACTATAACTGTATCACTTTTTCTTACATGTACCTTCAAGTTAGCCACCTCCTCTTATAGAACTTCTGGTGCTAATGATAAAATCTTATTAAATTCTTTATCTCTTAGCTCCCTAGCAACAGGTCCAAAGATACGAGTACCTCTTGGTTGCTTATCATCTTTGATGATAACTGCAGCATTTTCATCAAATTTAATATATGAACCGTCCGCTCTTCTTAATCCTTTTACTGATCTAACTACAACTGCTTTTACAACTTCACCTTTTTTAACAACTCCGCCTGGTGTTGCACTTTTAACGCTAGCTACGATAACATCACTGATATTACCAAATTTTCTTTTTGATCCACCCAATACTCTAATGCACATAATTTCTTTTGCACCTGAATTATCTGCAACTTTTAGTAAAGTTTGTTGTTGTATCATTGAATTACCCTCCTTTCGGTTTTAAAGCCTATTTAGCCTTTTCAACTATTTCAACGAGTCTCCATCTCTTATCTTTAGATAAAGGTCTAGTTTCCATTATTGATACTTTATCATTAATTTTTGCTTCATTATTTTCATCATGAACTTTGAACTTTGTAGTTCTTTTAATTGTTTTACCATATAGTGGATGTCTAACCTTAGTTTCAACAGCAACTACTATAGTTTTTTCCATTTTATCAGAAACAACTCTGCCGCTTCTTTTCTTTCTTAATGCTCTTTCCATTAGGCCTTACCTCCTTCCAGATTTACTGTTCCAATGCCCTTAATTCGTCTTCTCTTAAGATGGTCTTTATTTGGGCTATAGATTTCTTTACTTCTCTAATTCTCATAGGATTTTCTAATTGTCCTGTAGCTAATTGAAATCTTAAGTTAAATAATTCAGCTTTAAGATCAGTTAGCTTAACTGTTAAATCTTGAGGATTGCTTGATTTCATTTCTTGTAATTCTCTAGCCTTCATTATTCTTCACCACCCATTTCCTCAAAATCTCTTCTTGTAACAAACTTTGTTCTTACAGGAAGTTTGTGTGATGCAAGTCTCATTGCTTCTCTTGCAACTTCTTCAGTAACCCCTGATAATTCAAATAATACTCTATCAGGTTTAACTACTGCAACCCAATATTCTGGTGATCCTTTACCAGATCCCATTCTTGTTTCTGCAGGTTTTTCTGTTACTGGCTTATCTGGGAAAATCTTTATCCAAAGTTTTCCACCTCTTTTAATATATCTGTTGATAGCAATTCTGGCAGCCTCAATTTGATTACTTGTAATCCATCCACAAGTTGTTGCTTGAAGACCATAGTCTCCATAAGCTAAGAAATTACCTCTTGTTGCTTTACCTTTCATTCTACCACGTTGTACCTTACGATGTTTTACTCTTTTAGGCATTAACATGATCTATTCCTCCTTTCCTATGCGTTAGCTTCTTCCTTTTCTACTTTCTTAGTTGGAAGAACCTCTCCATTATAAACCCAAACTTTAACTCCAATTTTTCCATATGTTGTATCTGCCTCAGCAAATCCATATTCAATATCAGCTCTTAATGTTTGTAGTGGAATTGTTCCTTCATGATAGTGTTCAGTTCTTGCTATTTCAGCTCCACCTAATCTACCAGCACATGCAGTTTTTACACCTTTAATACCGTGCTTCATAGCTCTTTGCATTGTTTGCTTCATAGCTCTTCTGAATGAGATTCTCTTTTCTAATTGAGCAGCAATATTTTCTGCCATTAATTGAGCATCTGATTCAGCACTCTTAACTTCAACTATGTTGATTAATATGTTTTTTCCTACAACATAATTAGTTAATTTTTTCTTTAAAGCTTCGATACCTGATCCGCCTCTTCCGATGACAACACCTGGTTTAGCAGTATATATGTTTAATTTAACTCTCTTAGCAGCTCTTTCAATTTCTATTTTAGAAATACCAGCTGAAAAAAGTTCTTTTTTAACAAATTTTCTTATTTGGTTATCTTCTACAAGATTATTAGCAAAATCTTTTTTATTAGCATACCATTTTGCGCTCCAACCCTTGATAACTCCTACTCTAAGTCCATGAGGATTTACTTTTTGACCCACTTATGTTTCCCTCCTTCTATACTAAGCTCTTTCTTTAACAGCAACTGTTATATGGCTTGTTTTCTTTAAAATTTTGAATGCTTTACCGTGATCCATAGGTCTAAATCTTTTTAGTGTTGGACCTTGACCAACATAAGCCTCTGAAACGTATAAGTTGTCAGAATCTAATTCTAAATTATTTTCTGCATTTGCAACAGCTGATTTTAAAACTTTTTTAATTACTACTGCTGCTTCTCTTGGAGTATATTCTAAAATAGCAAAAGCTTCTTTAACTTGTTTTCCTCTGATTAAATTAAGAATTACTCCTACTTTTATTGGAGACATTCTTATATATTTAGCTATAGCTCTAGCTTCCATTTATGTTCCTCCTTTCCAGGCTACTTTCTTTTTGATGTTTTATCTGCTACATGACCTCTGTAAGTTCTAGTTAATACGAACTCACCTAGCTTGTGTCCAACCATATCTTCTGATAAATAAACTGGAACATGCTTTCTTCCGTCATGAACTGCAATTGTATGACCAATCATTTGTGGGAATACAGTTGAACTTCTTGACCAAGTCTTTACAACTTTTTTCTCTCCACTTGTGTTCATTTCTTCTATCTTCTTTAAAAGTCCTTCATGTATAAAAGGTGCTTTCTTTGTTGATCTACTCACTAATATTGCCTCCCTTCATAAAACCTTATGCCGATAAGCTATGAAGAGAACTTACTATTCTCTTCAAACTACTTAGCGTTTCTACCCTTGATGATAAATCTATCTGAATATTTCTTATTCTTTCTTGTCTTGTATCCAAGTGCTGGTTTACCCCATGGAGTAACTGGACTTGGTCTACCAACTGGTGATTTACCTTCACCACCACCATGAGGGTGATCATTAGGGTTCATAACTGATCCTCTAACTGTAGGTCTCCATCCCATATGTCTCTTTCTTCCAGCTTTACCGATATTAACTATATCATTTGTTGGATTAGAAACTGTTCCAATTGTTGCTCTACATTCTATTCTAACATATCTCATTTCACCTGAAGGTAATCTTAAAGTTGCATAATCGCCTTCTTTAGCCATTAATTGTGCTGATCCACCAGCTGCTCTAACTAATTGACCACCTTTACCTTTTTGTAATTCGATATTATGAATTACTGTACCAACTGGTATATTCTTCAATGGAAGAGCATTACCCGGTTTAATATCTGCGTCTGGTCCTGATACTATAACATCACCAACTTTTAATCCTATCGGTGCTATTATGTATTTCTTGTCTCCATCAGTGTAAACAACAAGTGCAATATATGCTGATCTATTTGGATCATATTCTATAGTTGCAACCTTTGCTGGAACTGAATCTTTATTTCTCTTGAAATCTATAATTCTATATTTTCTCTTAACTCCACCACCACGATGTCTAACAGTAATTTTACCTTGAGCATTTCTACCCGCTTTGCTTTTTAATGCAACAAGAAGTGACTTTTCCGGTTGTTGTGAAGTTATTTCTTCGAACGTTGGCATAGTCATTTCTCTTCTTGATGGTGTAATTGGATTAAACTTTTTAACTGCCATTTAAAATTCCCTCCTTTTTTCAGCTTCTCTGGTGTTTTCACCAATAATGGCCTTTAATGGACTATTGTAATCCTTCGAAGAATTCAATACCTTTGCTTTCTTCACTTAATTTAACAATAGCTTTTTTGTAGTCTGCTCTTTTACCTACATGTACGCCCATTCTTTTAGTTTTTCCTAAACCATTTATAGTTTTAACATCTTCAACTTTAACATCAAAAACTTCTTCCACAGCTCTCTTTATTTGAGATTTGTTAGTATCCACGTGAACCATGAAAGTGTACTTCTTTTCTGCCATAGCTGCCATACTCTTTTCAGTTATAACTGGCTTTCTTATGATATCATGGCTTGTTAATTTCATTATGCGTACACCTCCTCAATTTTTGATACAGCATCTTTAGTTATGATTAATTTTTCATACTTTAATAAATCATATACATTGATGTTGTTTGCTGGGATAACACTAATCCCTTGAATATTTCTTGCTGATTTATAAACAGCTTCATTTGACTCTGCTGTTACTATTAATGTTTTTTTAGCTTCAAAAGCTTTTAACATTTCTATAACTTGCTTAGTCTTTGGTGCTTCAAAAGCTAATGTTTCAAGAACAACCATTTGACCATCATTAACTTTACTAGTTAATGCTGATTTCATAGCTACTTTTCTCATGCTCTTTGGCACTGAAACTCTATAATCTCTTGGCTTTGGTGCGAATACAATACCACCTTTGATCCATTGTGGTGCTCTAATAGAACCTTGTCTTGCTCTACCAGTACCCTTTTGTCTCCAAGGCTTGATTCCGCCTCCTCTAACCTCAGTTCTTGTCTTAGCTGATTGAGTTCCTTGTCTCTTATTAGCTAATAAAGCAACTACTACTTGATGTAATGCATGTTCATTCACTTCTGCTTCAAATACATTTGCACTTAATTGGATATCTCCAACTTGTTTTCCTTCTTGATTAAATAAACCTACTGTAGGCATTCTGTTTCCTCCTTTCTTTCAGAAATTAAGCCTTAACTGCATCTCTTATTACTACTTTACCCTTATTAGGTCCTGGGATTCCACCCTTTATTAATAATAAGTTTTTCTCAGCTATTACTTTAACAACTTCTAAGTTCATCACTGTTATATTAGTACATCCCATATGTCCTGGCATTCTCTTGTTTTTGAATGTTCTTGATGGGTCTGATGAAGCTCCCATTGATCCTGGTGCTCTATGGAATTTAGAACCATGAGTCATAGGTCCTCTTTGTTGATTCCATCTCTTAATAACACCTTGGAATCCCTTACCTTTAGAAACTCCTGATACATCAATTTTTTCTCCAACTTCAAATACATCAGCCTTTATTTCTTGACCAATTTCATATGCACTTGTGTCGTCAAGTCTGAATTCCTTAAGAGTTCTTCTTAATGAAACTCCTGCTTTAGCAAAATGTCCTTTAGCTGGCTTGTTAACTAATTTTTCTCTAATTTCGTCAAAACCAACTTGTATTGCTTCATAACCATCTTTTTCTATAGTTTTCTTTTGAACAACAACACATGGACCAGCTTCTACAACTGTTACTGGAATAACTTTTCCTGCTTCATTAAATATTTGAGTCATTCCTATTTTTCTTCCCATTATAGCTTTTTTCATGTATTTACACCTCCCAAACTAATTAGCGGATTGTTAACAATCATAATAGTTCAATATTTTATTTTATTTCCAGCTTTATAGTTTAATTTCTATATCTACACCAGCTGGAAGATTTAATCTCATTAATGCATCAACAGTTTTAGGTGATGGATTAACTATGTCGATTAATCTCTTATGAGTTCTAATTTCGAATTGTTCTCTTGAATCTTTGTACTTATGAACTGCTCTTAATACTGTAACAACATCTTTTTCAGTAGGTAATGGAACTGGTCCTACTACCTTAGCTCCTGTTGTTTTTGCAGTTTCAACAATCTTTTCAGCTGATTGATCTAATATTGTATGATCAAATGCTTTTAATCTGATTCTTATTTTTTGCTTTGACATTTTGGTTTCCCTCCTTTTCATGTACGCTCTACTTCTAACGCACAACAGCGGCTATTCTATAAACTGTTCCTGGTGTTTCCTATCTCGTCGCAAATTTATAAAATCCCTGTCGTCGGATTCTAGATCCAAACTTACTCATCAAGAATTACCCGGAAGTCCGGCAACCTCTTGACTCATCGCTGTATGCTATGCAACTTCTTTATTATACTATTGTTAATTATCTTTTTCAAGTTTTTTTTTTACTTTTTTTAAGTTTTTAATTGTCTTTCATTATTATAAAAAAGTTTATATTAAATTTTAATAATTCTATTCTATTTATTCATTATATCGTCTTACTTATAAGGTAAAAACTTTTTTAGTTTTATTTATAAAATAAAGAAGATAGAGAAAAGCGCTTTCCCCTACCTTCTTTTTATATTCTAATTAGAATTTTTATATTTTATTATTTAGCTATGCTAGTAACAACTCCTGAACCTACTGTTCTTCCACCTTCTCTGATAGCGAATCTTAATCCTTCATCCATAGCTACTGGAGTGATTAATTCAACTTTCATGTCGATGTGATCTCCTGGCATTACCATTTCCATTCCTTCTGGTAATTTGATTGATCCTGTAACATCTGTTGTTCTGAAGTAGAATTGTGGTCTATATCCATCAAAGAATGGAGTATGTCTTCCACCTTCTTCTTTTTTAAGAACATATACTTGACCTACAAAGTTAGTATGTGGGTGTACTGAATTTGGTACAGCTAATACTTGACCTCTTTCGATGTCTGCTCTTTGTACTCCTCTTAATAATGCTCCTATGTTATCTCCTGCTCTTGCATCATCTAGTAACTTTCTGAACATTTCTATTCCTGTTACTACTACCTTTTTCTTCTCTTCACTTAATCCTACGATTTCAACTTCGTCTCCTACGTGAAGTACTCCTGTTTCAACTCTTCCTGTAGCAACTGTTCCTCTACCTGTGATTGTAAATACATCTTCTATAGGCATGATAAATGGCTTATCTGTTGCTCTTTCAGGTGTTGGGATATAGCTATCTACAGCTTCCATTAATTCTAATATTGGAGCTATTTTAGCTTCATCTGTTGGGTTTTCTAATGCTTGTAATGCAGATCCCTTTATTACTGGAATATCGTCTCCTGGGAAGTTGTATTCGCTTAATAATTCTCTAACTTCCATTTCAACTAATTCTAATAATTCTTCGTCATCTACCATATCAGCTTTGTTTAAGAATACTACGATGTAGTCAACTCCAACTCTTGATGCTAATAGGATATGTTCTCTTGTTTGTGGCATTGGACCATCTGCTGCTGAACAAACTAATATTGCTCCATCCATTTGTGCTGCTCCTGTAATCATGTTCTTTACATAATCAGCATGTCCTGGACAGTCTACGTGAGCATAATGTCTGTTTGCTGTTTCATACTCAACATGTGCAGTATTGATTGTGATTCCTCTTTCTTTTTCTTCTGGAGCCTTATCTATATCTGCATAGTTGAATGCTTCTGCAAATCCCTTTGCTGCTAATACTGTTGTGATTGCAGCTGTTAATGTTGTCTTACCATGGTCTACGTGACCGATTGTTCCGATATTTACGTGTGGCTTACTTCTCTCAAATTTTGCTTTTGACATTGTAAAATTCCTCCTCTATATATAAATTAATTTAAAGTACATTTCTATAATTATTATGAATACCAATATTTGTATTTATCGTATTACTTAGTTCTCTTTCCAGCAACTTCTTCTTGAATACTCTTTGGAACTTCTTCATAATGATCGAATACCATTGAGTAAACCCCTCTACCTTGAGTTTTAGATCTTAAAGTAGTAGCATATCCAAACATTTCTGATAATGGTACAAATGCTCTAATAACTTGAGCTCCATTAACAGCTTCCATTCCTTCCATTCTACCTCTTCTTGAGTTAATGTCTCCGATAACATCTCCCATATATTCTTCAGGAACTGTTACTTCGACTTTCATCATAGGTTCAAGAAGTACTGGTTCTGCTTTAGCCATAGCATTCTTAAATGCCATAGATCCAGCAATTTTAAATGCCATTTCCGATGAATCAACTTCATGATATGAACCATGTACTAACTTAACTTTGAAGTTAATAACATTGTATCCAGCAATAATACCATTTAAAGCTGCTTCTCTAATACCATTGTCAATAGCTGGAATATATTCTTTAGGAATAGCTCCACCTACAACAGCATTTTCAAACACATATTCGCCTTCAGTTGGTTCCATTTCAATTACAGCATGACCGTATTGTCCTTTACCACCTGATTGCTTAGCATACTTAGCTTCAGCTTTAACAGCTTTTCTAATTGTTTCTTTATAAGCTACTTGAGGAGCTCCAACATTACATTCAACCTTGAATTCTCTTGTAAGTCTATCAACGATGATTTCTAAGTGAAGTTCACCCATACCACCTATTATAGTTTGACCTGTTTCTCGATCAGTGTGAGTTTTGAATGTTGGATCTTCTTCAGCTAATTTAGCTAATGCTAATCCCATTTTTTCTTGACCCGCTTTTGTTTTTGGCTCTATAGCTACATGTATAACAGGTTCTGGGAATTCCATTGATTCAAGTATGATTGGTTCTTTTTCTGAACATAGAGTATCTCCAGTAGTTGTATTCTTTAAACCAATTACAGCACCTAATTCTCCAGCTTCTAATGCTTCAACTTCTTGTCTTGAGTTTGAATGCATCTTAACAAGTCTACCAATTCTTTCTTTCTTACCTTTTGTTGAGTTAAGAACATATGAACCACTTTCCATTACTCCTGAATATATTCTTGCGAAAGCTAATTTACCAACGAATGGATCAGTAGCAATCTTAAATGCTAAAGCAGATAATGGTTCAGAATCTGAAGCTTCTCTATGAGCTTCTTCACCTTCTAATGTTGTTCCTTTTACAGCTGGAATATCTAATGGTGATGGTAAATAGGCTACTACTCCATCAATCATTTGTTGAACACCTTTATTCTTATATGAAGATCCGCAAATACATGGATAAATTTCATTAGCTATTGTAGCTTTTCTTAAAGCATTATGTAATTCATCTTCTGTGATTTCTTCACCTTCTAGATATTTCATCATTAATTCTTCATCTGTTTCAGCAATAGCTTCTACCATTGTATTTCTATATTCTGCTGCTTTTTCTGCATATTCAGCAGGAATTTCTTCTTCTCTCATATCTTTTCCAAGATCATCGTAATACATAATAGCAAGATTTCTTACAAGGTCAATCATCCCTTTAAAGTTTTCTTCACTTCCAATTGGAATTTGAATTGGGACTGCATTTGCCTTTAATCTATTTCTTACTGTATTTACACATCTAAAGAAATCTGCACCTGTTGCATCCATCTTATTTACATAAATCATTCTTGGAACACCGTATTTATCTGCCTGTCTCCAAACAGTTTCAGTTTGTGGTTCAACTCCACTCTTAGCATCAAGAACAGTAACAGCTCCATCTAATACTCTTAATGATCTTTCAACTTCAACTGTGAAATCTACGTGACCTGGAGTATCAATAATATTAAGTTCGTGTTCTTTCCATGAACATGTAGTTGCTGCTGAAGTAATTGTTATACCTCTCTCTTGTTCTTGAACCATCCAGTCCATTGTAGCTGCGCCATCATGAACTTCTCCTATTTTATGACTCATTCCTGTATAAAACAATATACGCTCAGTAGTCGTTGTCTTACCAGCATCTATATGAGCCATTATACCGAAATTACGAAATTTATCTAAAGGATATTTTCTAGCCATTTATTTGTCCTCCTCTCAACTAGTAAGTATAAATTTGACAAAACTGCCTTAGCGCAAGCCAAAACAGTTTTTGTATATATATTAATATCTGTAATGAGCAAACGCTTTATTAGCTTCTGCCATCTTATGAGTATCTTCTCTTTTCTTAACGGCTGCTCCTGTGTTATTAGATGCATCTAATAATTCTCCTGCAACTCTTTCACACATTAACTTTTCGCCTCTTTTTCTTGCTGCTATTAACATCCATCTAATTCCTAATGTCTGTCTTCTTTCTGTTCTAACTTCTATTGGAACTTGGTATGTAGCACCACCTATTCTTCTAGCTTTAACTTCTAGTAATGGCATTACATTATTCATAGCATCTTCGAAAACCTCTAAGGCTTCTTTACCGCTTCTTTGTGCAATTAACTCAAATGCATCATAACAGATTTTTTGAGCTATACCTCTTTTACCATCTTCCATTATACTATTTATAAATTTTGTAACAACTTTTGAATTGTATACTGGATCTGGTAATACATCTCTTTTTGCAATATGTCCTTTTCTTGGCACTTTTCTTCCCTCCTTAACAATTTAAATTTAAGTTCATCGGTACTCGGTATTTTTTTAATACCGTAAAGCGCTCTTCCTCTTACATCTATATAAACTAAATTTATAAATCTATGTAAATGCGAAGATTAGCACTAAACTAACTTAAAAAACCTATTTTTGTTTAGGTTTTTTAGCACCGTACTTTGATCTTCCTTGCATTCTGTTAGCTACTCCAGCACAATCTAATGCACCTCTTACAATATGGTATCTAACACCAGGAAGGTCCTTAATTCTACCACCTCTTATAAGAACAACACTATGTTCTTGTAAATTATGGCCTACACCACCAATGTATGCAGTTACTTCATATCCATTTGTAAGTCTTACTCTTGCTACTTTTCTTAAAGCTGAGTTAGGCTTCTTTGGAGTTGTTGTTTTAACTACTGTACATACTCCTCTTTTTTGTGGACACTCTTTAAGTGCTGGTGCAGTTGACTTTGTTGCAGTTGTTTTTCTGCCTTTTCTTACCAATTGGCTAATAGTTGGCATTTTTTCACCTCCCGAAATTTATTTATCTATTTTAAAATTAAGATAAACACTAGTTAATTAAGTATTTGTGTAACTACATAAATATAGTTATAAAACACACATATACCTATTTGCATGCAATATTATATTATAAATATCTTCTAAATGCATACAGTTATAACACAAACATAAAATTTGATAAAAACTCATGAAGACAAAATTACTTTGTCTTCATGAAATAATATTAACAAACATCATATACTGTGGCTTTCAAAACCACACAAACTGTATTTTATCATTTAAATATACACATGTCAATAAAATTAAATTATTCAATTGTTTCAATATTAGTTTCTTTTGAATTTTTATTCTTTGTATCTAAATTTAGTGCTCTATACCTCATCATACCAGTTCCTGCAGGAATTAATTTACCAATAATTACATTTTCTTTTAATCCAATTAGAGGATCAATTTTCCCTTTAATTGCAGCTTCTGTAAGAACTCTAGTAGTTTCTTGGAATGATGCAGCTGATAAGAAACTATCTGTTGCTAATGAAGCTTTAGTTATACCTAACAGAGATTGCTCTCCTTTAGCTTCTTCTCCACCAAAAGCTCTAACTCTAGCATTTTCTGCCTCAAAATCAAATATATCAATCATTGTTCCTGGCAATAGATCACTATCTCCTGATTCAAGAAGTTTTACTTTTCTAGTCATTTGTTTAACAACTACTTCTAAATGTTTATCGTTTATATCAACACCTTGTAGTCTATATACTTTTTGTACTTCTGAAAGTAAATATCTTCTTGCCCCATCTACACCTTTTATACTCATAATGTCATGAGGATTTACTGAACCTTCTGTGATTTCATCACCGGCTTCAACATAATCTCCTTCAGATACCTTTAGTCTTGATCCAAATGGTATATCATAGCTACATTCTTCAGCGTCAGCACTCATAACAAACACTGTTCTCTTTTTCTTTGTTTCTTCAATCCTAACGCTACCTGTAATCTCACTTACTATAGCAAGACCCTTTGGTTTTCTTGCTTCAAATAATTCTTCAACTCTAGGTAAACCTTGAGTTATATCAGATCCTGCAACTCCTCCTGTATGGAAAGTTCTCATTGTAAGTTGTGTTCCTGGTTCTCCAATAGATTGAGCTGCTATAATACCAACTGCTTCACCAATATCTATCTTTTTGGCAGTTGCCATATTCATTCCATAGCACCTAGCACATACTCCAATTTTACAACTACATGTAAATACTGATCTGATCTTAACCTTTTTAATTCCTGATGAAACAATTTTTTCTGCCTTAATTGGATCCATATATTCATTTTTAGTAACTAATATTTCAGCACTATTAGGATCAATGATATCTTCTGCAGTATATCTACCTATTAGTCTTTCCTTTAATTCTTCAATTACTTCAGAACCTTCTTTAATTTCAGCTACATAGATTCCTTCTTCAGTTCCACAATCTTCTTCTCTTACAATTACATCTTGTGATACATCAACAAGTCTTCTTGTTAAATAACCTGAATCGGCAGTTTTTAATGCTGTATCTGCATTACCTTTTCTAGCTCCATGAGTAGATATAAAGTATTCTAATACATCAAGACCTTCTCTAAATGATGCTCTAATAGGCAACTCAAGTATTTTTCCTGAAGGACTTGCCATAAGTCCTCTCATACCTGCTAATTGCTTGATTTGAGACTTAGAACCTCTGGCTCCTGAATCAGCCATCATATATATTGGATTGAATTTATCCAAACTATCCATTAGTGCATTTGCAACATCTTCTGTTGTTTTAGTCCATTTTTCTATAACTCTTTCATATCTTTCTTCATCTGATATGAATCCTCTTTTATACATTTTTTCAATTTTTTCTACTGTCTCATCTGCTTCTTTAAGTAAATCATACTTTGCATCAGGTACTATCATATCTGATGCTGCAACAGTTACAGCTCCAATTGATGAATAATGATATCCTAATGCTTTAATATTATCAAGCATTATAGATGTCTTTGTAGGTCCATGTTGCATATAAGATTGATCTATGATTTTTCCTAATGTTTTTTTAGTAACTAAGAAATCAATTTCTAAATCAAATTTTTTGTCATCATCTTCTCTATCAACTAAACCCAAATCTTGTGGAATTGACTCATTAAAAATAAGTTTTCCTACTGTAGTCTTAATTATTGCTGATTCCATAACTCCATTAAATTCTTTAAATACTCTAACATTAATTTGTGCATGGATCTCTATATCTTTAGATTCATAAGCCATTATTGATTCATCTTTACTTGAGAAAGTCATCCCTTCTCCCTTAGCACCAGTTCTATCCATTGTTAAATAGTAAGAACCAAGAACCATATCTTGTGTTGGTACACAAACTGGCTTACCATCTGATGGTTTTAAAATATTTCCTGCTGCTAGCATTAAAAATCTAGCTTCTGCTTGAGCTTCTACTGATAATGGAACATGGACAGCCATTTGGTCTCCATCAAAGTCAGCATTATATGCTGTACATGCTAACGGATGAAGTTTAATTGCTCTTCCTTCTACCAAAACTGGTTGGAAGGCTTGAATTCCTAATCTATGTAGAGTCGGAGCACGGTTAAGTAATACTGGATGATCTGTAATAACTTCTTCTAATACATCCCATACTTGTGGTAATACTCTTTCAACCATTCTCTTAGCGCTCTTTATATTATGAGCAACTCCATCTTGCACCAATTTCTTCATTACAAATGGTTTAAATAATTCTAAAGCCATTTCTTTAGGAAGTCCACATTGATACATTTTAAGTTCAGGACCAACAACTATAACAGATCTACCTGAATAATCAACTCTCTTTCCAAGTAAGTTTTGTCTAAATCTTCCTTGCTTACCCTTCAACATATCTGAAAGAGATTTTAAAGGTCTGTTTCCAGGACCAGTTACAGGTCTACCTCTTCTACCATTATCAATAAGAGCATCTACTGCTTCTTGAAGCATTCTCTTTTCATTTCTAACAATTATATCTGGTGCTCCTAAATCTAATAACTTTTTCAATCTATTATTTCTATTTATAACTCTTCTGTATAAATCATTTAAATCAGATGTTGCAAATCTACCACCATCTAATTGAACCATTGGTCTTAAATCTGGTGGAATTACTGGTATTACATTTATTATCATCCATTTAGGATCATTACCTGATTTAGCAAAAGATTCTACAACTTCTAATCTTCTTATAATTCTTACTCTTTTTTGACCAGTACTTTGTTTAAGTTCTTCCTTAAGATCTCTCGCACCAGCTTCTAAATCAATTTCTCCAAGTAAGTCTTGAACAGCTTCTGCACCCATTCCTGCTACAAAGCTATCTTCACCATATTTATCTACAGCTTCTCTATATTCCTTCTCATTAAGGAGCTGTTTTTTTAGTAGAGAAGTCTCTTTTGGATCTATTACTATATAAGATGCAAAATATAAAACTTTTTCTAAAGCTCTTGGTGACATATCCATTAATAATCCCATTCTAGATGGAATTCCTTTAAAGTACCAAATGTGAGAAACTGGGGCAGCTAATTCTATATGCCCCATTCTTTCTCTTCTAACTTTGGCCTTTGTAACTTCTACCCCACATCGGTCACAAACTATACCTTTATATCTTACTCTCTTGTATTTTCCACAATGACATTCCCAGTCTTTCATAGGTCCAAAAATTCTCTCACAAAACAAACCATCTTTTTCTGGTTTTAATGTTCTATAATTAATAGTTTCTGGTTTTTTAACCTCTCCTCTTGACCACTCTCTTATTTGTTCTGGAGATGCTAAACCAATTTGTATGGCATCAAAATTATTTAACTCAAACAAGGGTAAATCCTCCCTTCAAAATTAGTGTTCGTCATTAAAATCATCTAGTTCTAATTCACCTTCAAATGCTTCTATTTCGAAATTTTCATCATAATCAGTTTCTTCAGCATCTTCTTTATCGGTATCATCCGTATCTTTAACAGTATTTACAATAACATCTTCTGATGCTTCAACATTAACCTCTAAATCTGCCATTTCTTCATCAACGGATTCTTTTAAGCTAACTTCTTGATTTTCTTCATTTAACACTTTAACGTCTAAACATAATGCTTGAAGTTCTTTGATGAGAACCTTAAATGATTCTGGAACTCCCGGTTCAGGTATATTTTCACCCTTAACAATAGCTTCATATGTCTTAACTCTACCTACAACATCATCTGACTTAACAGTTAATATTTCTTGTAATGTATGCGCAGCACCATAAGCTTCGAGTGCCCAAACTTCCATTTCTCCAAATCTTTGACCACCAAACTGAGCTTTACCTCCTAGTGGTTGTTGTGTAACTAATGAATATGGTCCTGTTGATCTAGCATGAATCTTATCATCAACTAAATGGGCAAGTTTTAAAATATACATTATACCCACAGTTACAGGATTATCAAATGCTTCACCAGTTCTGCCATCATATAATACAGTTTTTCCATTTACATTATATCCAGCTTTTTCTAAACATTCTTCAATCTCAGTTTCAGTTGCTCCATCAAATACAGGTGTTGCTATATGCCAACCCAATTGACTAGAAGCCCAACCTAAATGAACTTCAAGTACCTGACCAATATTCATACGTGAAGGTACTCCTAAAGGATTTAAGCATATTTGTAATGGTCTACCATCTGGTAAGAACGGCATATCTTCTTCAGGTAATATTCTAGAAATAACACCCTTGTTACCATGACGTCCAGCCATTTTATCTCCAACTGAAATCTTTCTTTTTTGAACAATATAGCATCTTACAAGTTCATTCACTCCTGGATTTAATTCATCTCCATTTTCTCTTGTAAACACTTTTATATCAACTATTATTCCAGATTCTCCATGAGGAACTCTTAATGAAGTATCTCTTACTTCTCTTGCCTTTTCTCCAAAGATTGCTCTTAATAATCTTTCTTCTGCTGTAAGTTCAGTTTCTCCCTTTGGAGTCACTTTACCAACTAATATATCCCCTGATCTAACCTCAGCACCTATTCTTATAATACCTCTATCGTCTATATCTTTAAGTGCATCGTCACTTACATTTGGAATATCTCTTGTTATTTCTTCAGGTCCAAGTTTTGTATCTCTTGCTTCACATTCATATTCTTCAATATGCATAGAAGTAAATACATCTTCCCTTACTAACTCTTCAGAAATAAGCATAGCATCTTCGTAATTATAACCTTCCCAAGTTATAAATCCCATTCTAATGTTCTTACCTAATGCTATTTCTCCTAAATCTGTTGAAGGACCATCAGAAAGAACTTGATTCTTAAATACAATTTCGCCAGTGCTTACTATTGGTCTTTGATTTATACAACTACTTTGGTTACTTCTCTTAAACTTTAGTAGTCTATAAATATCTGTTCCACCGTCTGAATCTCTTTTAACTCGAATTTCATTCGCTGAAACATAGCTAACAACACCTGCATTTTTTGCCTTTGGAAGTACTCCAGAGTCTACTGCTGCTTTAAATTCTATTCCTGTTCCAACTATAGGCGCTTGTGGCTTTAATAATGGAACTGCTTGACGTTGCATGTTAGATCCCATTAGGGCTCTCGATGCATCATCATTTTCAAGGAATGGTATCATTGCTGTTGCTACTGATACAATTTGTCTTGCTGATACATCCATTAAGTCAACTTCATTAGCAGGAACTACTAATACATCTTCTAAGTATCTTACAGTAACTTTTGAATCAATAAACTTTCCATTTTCATCCAACGGTTCTTTTGCTTGAGCTATTAAGCATTGATCTTCTTCATCAGCAGTGAAGTATCTTATCTCTTTTGTTGCTATAGCATTTTCTTTATCTATAATTCTATATGGTGTTTCAATAAAACCATATTCATTAACTCTTGCATAAGTTGCTAGTGAATTGATAAGTCCTATATTAGGGCCTTCTGGAGTTTCAATTGGACACATTCTACCATAATGTGAATGATGAACGTCTCTAACTTCGAATCCAGCTCTTTCTCTTGAAAGACCTCCTGGTCCTAATGCAGATAATCTTCTTTTATGTGTTAATTCTGACAATGGATTTGTTTGATCCATGAATTGTGATAATTGTGAACTACCAAAAAACTCTTTAATAGCTGCTGAAACTGGTCTTATATTAATCAACATTTGAGGAGTAATTGATTCTTGGTCTTGGATAGTCATTCTTTCTTTAACTACTCTTTCCATTCTTGATAAACCAATTCTAAATTGATTTTGTAATAACTCTCCTACTGATCTTAATCTTCTATTACCCAAATGGTCTATATCATCAACATAACCTATTCCATAAGGTAATCCTAATTCGTAACTAATAGTTGCAAATATATCATCTCTTATAACATGTTTCGGAATAAGTCTAGTTATATTTTTCTTTATTTCTTCTTTAATACTATCTTCATCTGAAAAATTATCTAATATTTCTCTTAATGTTGGATAGTGTACTAATTCTTTTATTTGTAAATCTGAAACATCAAAAGGTACTTGCTTAGTAATATCAACAAAATTATTGCTAATAACTCTAACAAGTTTATCATCTACTAATACATCAACAGATTTAACTCCAGCATTTTGAATATCTTCAGCTGTTAATCTACTGATTTTTTGGCCTTTTTCAACCATGATTTCACCAGTCTTAGGATTAACAACATCACTTGCTGATATTTGATTTGTTATTCTTAAGTTTAATGCAAGTTTTTTATTAAACTTATATCTTCCAACTCTAGATAAATCATATCTTTTAGCATCAAAAAATAATGAGTCTATTAATGATACTGCACTATCTACTGTTGGCGGTTCACCTGGTCTCAATCTCTTATATATTTCAATTAATGCTTCTTCTTTAGTCTTAGTATTATCTTTTTCTATACTTGCTCTAAATCTTTCATCTTCACCAAAGAAATCTAATAATTCTTGATCACTACCAATTCCCATAGCTCTACCTAAAATAGTAATTGGTAATTTTCTTGTTTTATCAATTCTCACATAGATAATATCATTAGAATCTGTTTCATATTCTAACCATGCACCCCTATTAGGAATTACAGTAGCTGAATATAATTTTTTACCAGTCTTATCAATAGAGTAATTGTAATATACGCCTGGTGATCTTACTAATTGGCTAACAATAACTCTTTCTGCACCATTAATTATAAAAGTACCTTGATCTGTCATTAATGGGAAATCACCCATAAATACTTCTTGTTCTTTAATTTCACCAGTTTCATTATTTTGTAATCTTACTGAAACTTTTAATGGTGCCGCATAGGTTGAATCTCTTTCTTTACACTCTTCACCAGAATACTTGATATTATCCATATCAAGTTTATAACCTACAAATTCTAGTACTAAATTACCCGTAAAATTTGTAATAGGATTAATATCACCAAAGACTTCATGTAATCCTTCTTTTAAAAACCATTGATACGAATCTAATTGTACCTCAATCAAATTTGGCATATCTGTAACATCTTTGACTTTACCAAAACTCATTCTTGTTCTTTTTCCAACTTGAATAGGATGTACCATCAACTTTCACCCCTTGTATAAACTAAAATAACCAAAAGCATACTTTCCCTAAGGACTTATGCTTTCGGACAGCGTCTTCTTTCAGTATAACCATTTTTGATTAAATTATACTTATTTTTCCCATGAATATACACTTATCCATTATCATGAATAAGTACATTATATGATACTATCATATAAAATTTTCATTGTCAATATTTTAAATAAGTTTAAAATTCAAATTTTATTAACAATTTACCAGCTATAAAGCTATATAAAATATCCACTTTTAAAAATGAACATTTTATATAGCTTTATAAAAAATAGTTTAAAAAAGGTGCTATATAGCACCTTTTTTATATTTAATAAATTACTTAACTTCTACTTCAGCGCCAACTTCAGCTAATTTAGCTTTCATTTCTTCTGCAGCTTCTTTAGATACAGCTTCTTTTAATGTCTTAGGAGCTCCATCAACTATTTCTTTAGCTTCTTTTAATCCTAATCCAGTGATTTCTCTAACTGCTTTAATAACCTTAATTTTGTTAGCACCAGCACTAGCTAATACTACATCAAATTCAGTTTTTTCTTCAGCAGCACCTGCAACTGCAGCACCTGCAGCTGCAACTGGAGCAGCAGCGCTTACACCAAATTCTTCTTCGCAAGCTTTTACTAATTCATTTAATTCTAAAACGCTCATTTCTTTTATAGCTTGAATGATATCTTCTCTTGTCATTTTAATAGCACCTCCGAAATTTTTTTGTAAAATTTTGTTTTTAATTTAATTATTCTGCTGATTCAGTTTCCTTACTATCTCTAACTGCACTTAATAAATAAGCAAGGTTTGATAGTGGAGACTTGATACTTCCAAGAAGTTTTGCAATAAGAACTTCTTTTGAAGGTATTGTTGCAAGTTGTTTAATCTTATCTGCATCGTAGATTTCTCCTTCTACTATACCAGCTTTTAATTCTAACTTCTTATGATCTTTAGCGAAGTCATTTAACACTCTTGCTCCAACAGTAACGTCTTCGTATCCAAATGCAATAGCTACAGGTCCTTCTAAGTATTCAACAGCACCATCTAATCCTAACTCTTTAGCAGCTAAAATAACTAAAGTATTTTTATATACTTTATATTCTACTCCAACTTCTCTTAAATTTTTTCTAAGAGTTGTGTCTTCTTCAACAGTTAATCCTTGATACTTAGCAAAAACAACAGCTTTTGATTTTTCTAACTTTTCTTTAATCTCAGCAACCTTTGCTTCTTTAAGTTGTCTGTTCTTATTCATTACTATGATCCACCTCCTCACAGTTTGAAACTGCTTATTTCTATTAAAAAAGATCTTCCCATAAACAGAGAAGATCTATAATAAACTAATTATTATATAACCTAGGTAGGTAGTTATAACTTTATGCTTTCGCACCTACTGTCTATGGAAAAGATATTTTATTTTTCACAACAAAATAGATTATATCACTTTTTATTAGTTAAGTCAATATTAATCTAAAGTTCTTGTTGGATTAATTCTTGCTCCAGGTCCCATTGTACTTGAAACTGTTACTGATTTTAAGTATTGTCCTTTTGCTGCTGCTGGTTTAGCTTTAACTAAAGCTTCCATTAATGTGTTAAAGTTTTGCTTTAACTTATCAGCACCAAAAGATTTCTTTCCTATTGGACAATGAACTATAGAAGTTTTATCAACTCTATATTCAACTTTACCTGCTTTTATTTCAGCAATGGCTTTAGCAACATCAAATGTTACTGTTCCTGATTTTGGATTTGGCATTAATCCCTTAGGTCCTAATACTCTACCTATTCTACCAACAACACCCATCATATCTGGAGTTGCAACAACTACATCATAATCAAACCAGTTTTCTCCTTGGATTTTTTGAACTAATTCATCAGCTCCAACGAAATCTGCCCCTGCTTCTGTAGCTTCTGTAGCTTTATCTCCTTTAGCAAATACAAGGACTCTAACTGTCTTACCAGTTCCATTAGGTAATACAACTGCTCCTCTAACTTGTTGATCAGCATGTCTTGGATCTACTCCAAGTCTTACATGTAGTTCAATAGTTTCATCAAAGTTTGCCTTTGCAGTTTTTACAGTTAATTCTAATGCTTCTGCTGGATTATATAAAGCACTTTTATCTATTAGCTTTGCACTTTCAATATATTTCTTTCCCATAAATAAGCCTCCTTCGTGGTATTAACGGTTTTGACCTCCCACTTATTTTTACAAATTATTCTTGAATTGTTACTCCCATACTTCTAGCTGTTCCTTCTATCATTCTCATAGCAGATTCAACACTAGCAGCATTTAAGTCTGGCATTTTAGTTTCAGCAATTTTCTTTACTTGATCTTTAGTTAAACTACCTACTTTTGTTTTATTAGGTACTCCTGATCCACTTTCTAATCCTAATTCTTTCTTGATTAGAACAGCAGCTGGAGGAGTCTTTAATATGAAACTAAAAGATCTATCTTGATAAACTGTTATAACTACTGGTATTATTAACCCAGCTTGATTTGCAGTTTTAGCATTAAACTCCTTACAGAATCCCATTATATTCACACCATGTTGACCTAAAGCTGGACCAACAGGTGGCGCTGGTGTTGCCTTACCTGCTTGAAGTTGAAGTTTAATCATTCCAGTTACTTTCTTAGCCATTTTGTTATTCCTCCTACACTGTGGTATATACGGACTTTTTAGTCCTCCCACTTAATTAAAATCAGTTTATATTAATTAAACTAACTTTTCAACTTGATTAAAGTCTAATTCAGCAAGAGTTTCTCTGCCGAACATATCTACTAAAGCCTTTATCTTACTTTTATCTACAATTATCTCTTGTATTTTAGCTACTGAATCCCTTAAAGGTCCTGAGATAATTCTAATACTTTCCCCTACTTCTAAGTCAATTTCAACAGGCATTTGTAAAACTCCCATTGATTCAACTTCGTCTTCAGTAAGAGGAACAGGCTTTGATCCTGGTCCAACAAATCCTGTAACTCCTCTTGTGTTTCTTACAACATACCAAGATTCATCAGTCATCAGCATTTTTATAAGCACATAACCAGGAAATTTTTTCTTTAATGAGACTTTTTGTTTTCCATCTTTTTCTTCAATCACTTCTTCCATAGGCACTTGCATGTCATGAATTAATGATTCAAGATTTCTATTTTCAATTGCTTTTTCGAGGTTTGCTTTAACCTTATTTTCGTATCCAGAATATGTATGTACTACATACCATCTTGCTATATCACTCATACTTGTCAGGTGAATTAAATATCACCTAAACCTCCTTTTACTTCAAATTAAGAATTATTTCAAAGAGGTTCTTGAAAATAAAATCCAATCCGCCAACTAACACAACATATATTAGTGCGAATATAACCACTGCAACAAATGCTTTTTTCGTCTCATCTTTTGAAGGCCAAGTTATCCTTTTAACTTCTGCCTTAACCTCTCTAAAAAAACCAAAAAAACCACTGTTTTTAGTAGTCTGTTTAGTTTTCACATCATTACTTACTGACATATCTTCACATCCTTAAAAATTAATAAGTATATGTCGTACCTCATTATTGACTATTTTGTTTCTCTATGAAGTGTGTGTTTTTTACAAAACTTACAATACTTATTCATTTCCAATCTATCTGGATTGTTCTTTTTATTTTTCATTGAATCATAATTTCTTTGTTTACACTCTGTGCATGCTAAAGTTATTTTTGTTCTCACAACTGCACCTCCAGTTTTATATATATTCAATAAGAGATTCATTCTCTTATTTTTTCTTTAATAAACGTCACTTTTTACACAATATCATAGAATATGTAAAATGTCAATATCTCTTTAAACGGAACTAGACTTGTTAATCTAGTCCCATACTTTTATTATTTAGCTATGCTAGTAACAACTCCTGAACCTACTGTTCTTCCACCTTCTCTGATAGCGAATCTTAATCCTTCATCCATAGCTACTGGAGTGATTAATTCAACTTTCATGTCGATGTGATCTCCTGGCATTACCATTTCCATTCCTTCTGGTAATTTGATTGATCCTGTAACATCTGTTGTTCTGAAGTAGAATTGTGGTCTATATCCATCAAAGAATGGAGTATGTCTTCCACCTTCTTCTTTTTTAAGAACATATACTTGACCTACAAAGTTAGTATGTGGGTGTACTGAATTTGGTACAGCTAATACTTGACCTCTTTCGATGTCTGCTCTTTGTACTCCTCTTAATAATGCTCCTATGTTATCTCCTGCTCTTGCATCATCTAGTAACTTTCTGAACATTTCTATTCCTGTTACTACTACCTTTTTCTTCTCTTCACTTAATCCTACGATTTCAACTTCGTCTCCTACGTGAAGTACTCCTGTTTCAACTCTTCCTGTAGCAACTGTTCCTCTACCTGTGATTGTAAATACATCTTCTATAGGCATGATAAATGGCTTATCTGTTGCTCTTTCAGGTGTTGGGATATAGCTATCTACAGCTTCCATTAATTCTAATATTGGAGCTATTTTAGCTTCATCTGTTGGGTTTTCTAATGCTTGTAATGCAGATCCCTTTATTACTGGAATATCGTCTCCTGGGAAGTTGTATTCGCTTAATAATTCTCTAACTTCCATTTCAACTAATTCTAATAATTCTTCGTCATCTACCATATCAGCTTTGTTTAAGAATACTACGATGTAGTCAACTCCAACTCTTGATGCTAATAGGATATGTTCTCTTGTTTGTGGCATTGGACCATCTGCTGCTGAACAAACTAATATTGCTCCATCCATTTGTGCTGCTCCTGTAATCATGTTCTTTACATAATCAGCATGTCCTGGACAGTCTACGTGAGCATAATGTCTGTTTGCTGTTTCATACTCAACATGTGCAGTATTGATTGTGATTCCTCTTTCTTTTTCTTCTGGAGCCTTATCTATATCTGCATAGTTAAATGCTTCTGCAAATCCCTTTGCTGCTAATACTGTTGTGATTGCAGCTGTTAATGTTGTCTTACCATGGTCTACGTGACCAATTGTTCCGATATTTACGTGTGGCTTACTTCTCTCAAATTTTGCTTTTGACATTGTAAAATTCCTCCTCTTACCTTTAATAAACCTTGCCTAGTGTTTTTTTATTTTTTTATAATTGGAGCTCACGATCGGGATTGAACCGACGACCTCCGCCTTACCAAGGCGACGCTCTACCGACTGAGCTACGTGAGCACTCAAAACTTACTATTTTCTTGATATACCAATTATAAAGTTTACTATTATTCTTTTTGTTTGTCAATATAAATCAATTACTTTATATCTAAGCATTTTTCTAGTTTTCTTTTAACCCTTTGAAGTGCATTATCAATTGATTTGGAATGCCTGTCTAAATCACAAGCAATTTCTTGATATGACTTACCATCTAAGTAAGACATAAGAACTTCTAATTCCAAATCAGATAAGACTTTTGCTATAGATGTTTCGATATGATCCATGTGTTCTTTACTTATAAGAAGTTCTTCTGGATCCGAAATTTTTATTCCTGCTAATACATCTAATAATGTTCTCTCTGATTCCTCTTCATATATAGGTTTGTTTAAAGATATATATGTATTTAGTGGAATATGTTTTTGTCTAGTGGCTGTTTTAATTGCTGTTATAATTTGTCTAGTTACACATAGTTCTGCAAAGGCTTTAAATGATGTTAATTTATCAGGCTTAAAGTCTCTTATCGCTTTATATAATCCAATCATACCTTCTTGATAAATATCTTCTTTATCTGCCCCTATCAAAAAATAAGACTTTGCCTTTGACTTTACGAAATTTTCATATTTTGAAATTAAGTATTCTTGTGCTCTAACATTACCTTTTTTAGATTCTAGCACTATTTCCTCATCTAATTTTTCTTTAAATTTTAAAAATTCACCCAATATTCACGCTCAACTTTCTCCTTCTTCACTATGTAACCTTATGTAAACAATTATAACCTAGTAAAAATGCCTTAGTCAATGAATTTTACTTTCCTCTTCTAATTTTTTCTAATTTTTTCAAAATATCCAAATTTATATTATCACTCAAACTATTTTTTTGTGAAATTTTGTTTTCTTCTCTACTTGTTCTTATTGCTTCTTCAACATCAACAACCTCATTGTAAAATTCCAAAGAAGACATTCTAACTGCACCTCTTTGAAAAATTGTTTGTTGCTCTAACCAATCTGATGTAACAACAATAACTTCATATTTTCTTCCTAAAGTATTTACTTCTCTTTCAATATAACTATCAGCGGTTTCTCCATCTTTTGTAAAAACTATTGATAGATTTTTGTTAAAGTTCTCTACTTTTTGAATACTCCCTGGAACTTTATGGGCATCAAACACTATTATTACTTTACATTCATTATAAACTCCATAATTGTGCATTGTATCTATTAGTGATCGTCTAGCTCCATCAAAACTATAATCTTTCTTTATTTTTAGATCGGGCCAACTATTTATAACATTATATCCGTCAACAAAAATAACCTTCACAATGTACCTCTTCCTACTTTAAACGTCCTTTTAGAACTTCATACATCATTATACCACCTGCTACTGAAGCATTTAAAGAATTAATCTTCCCTACCATAGGTATTTTAATTAGTTTATCACATTTTTGTAATGTTAATTTTGATATTCCTTTTCCTTCATTTCCAATAACAAGTGCACATGATCCACTAAAATCAGTTTGATAACTATATTCTTCTGCTCTTATATCAGCTCCATAAATCCAAATTCCTTTTTCTTTTAAATCATCTATTACTGAATTTAAATTTGTAACTTTTGCAACTTTAACATGTTCGATAGCTCCAACTGAAGACTTATATACCATTGCACTTATTGATGCACTTCTTCTTTTAGGTATTATAACTCCGTGTACTCCAAACAATTCTGCTGTCCTTACAATTGATCCTAAATTATGTGGATCCTCAACTTCATCTAATATAATAATAAATGGTTTTTCTCCTCTTTGCTTTGCTAAATCTAGTATTTCAGATACTTCTGCATACTTGTATGGAGTAACTTTCGCTATGACCCCTTGGTGGACTGCTCCATTACATATTGAGTCAAGTTTTCTTCTATCAACCTCTTTAATTAAAATTTTATTTTCTTTTGCCAATGTAATAATTGTATTTATAGATCCTTCTAACTTAGAATTTGATAAATATAATGTTTCTATAGTTCTATCGGTTTTTAACGCTTCAATAACTGCATTTCTACCAATTATTATATCTTCTCTCTCTTCTAAATTAACTTCTCTTTCAGCTACATTATCTACATTATTTTTTTCATTTTCGTTAAATCTATTATTCTTATCATTTGTATTATATTTATTGTTTCTATCGCTTGTAGGTTTGTTACTGTTTCTATTATTAATGTTTCTTTCTGATTTATTAGAACCCCTTGTTTTTTCTCCCATTAGTTTACACCTCTTCTTTATTTAACACTTCAATGCTTTTATTTAATATAAACTCTAATCTATCTTTATCTCCAACCAAATATAAATATCCTACCAATGCTTCAAACCCTGTTGCCATTCTATAATCTCTTACATCAGCATTTTTAGGTACAGTTGGTGATTTTGCATTTCTACCACGTTTATATATGCTAAGCTCTTCTTCTGTTAATAGCTGCTCTATTTCGTGCATTATACACGATTGTCCTTTAGCCTTTACATATCCAATTGCCTTTACATGAATCTTATTTGCTGTTAATGATTCATTTTCCGCTAAAATATAAGTTCTTATAAAAATTTCAAATGCCCCATCTCCTATTAATGCTAATTGAAGTGGATTCAACATTCGTGCTTTTTCTTTAGTAAATTCTCTTACTTTTAAATCATCTAACATACTATTTCTCCTTTAAATAAGGGCTGCAATCTGCAGCCCTTTTTCATTTTAGGCATTGTAAAATAAATAACTAGTCAAAGCTTCTTAGAATTTTTTGAACTAGACAAGGAAGTAAATGTAGTTAATACTGCTGTTATTAGTTGCATTTGCTGACGCAGTATAGTTCAAAAAAACAAGAAGACTGACTAGTTATTTATTGCGAAATGCCTTAATTAACCTTTTTCCATCTAACTCCTTGTGGAGTATCTTCTAAAACAATTCCTCTAGACTTTAATTCATCTCTTATTTTATCTGATAAAGCAAAATCTCTATCTTTTCTAGCTTGTTGTCTTTTATCAACCATAGCTTGTATTTCAGTTTCTAAATCTTGTTTTGTAGACTTTTGAAGCATTCCAAGTGGTTTTCCTAATTCTCTAACTATTAATAATGATTTTTCGCATAAGTCTTTTGATGAATCGATAGTAATATTGCTATTAATATCTTTAGTTAAATCAAACAATACTGAAATTGCATCTGCAGTATTGAAATCATCATCCATTTTTTCAATAAATCTATCTCTATATTTATCTAATGATTTTAAATATAACTTTTCTTCCTCATCCATATCTTGTTTTTTTACTTCATCAATCAAATTTTCTAGATTATTTATGCAATTATATAATCTTTCAATTGATGATTTAGCTGATTCTAATAAATCCTGACTAAAGTTTATTTGAATTCTATAATGACCAGATAGCATTAAAAACCTTACTGTATCAGCATCATATTTATCAAGTATTTCTCTAGCTGTAAAGAAATTATTTAATGATTTTGACATTTTCTTATTATCAATATTAACAAACGCTGCATGCAACCAATAATTAGCAAATTGCTTTCCTGTTAGTGCTTCACTTTGAGCTATTTCATTTTCATGGTGTGGAAATACTAAATCCATTCCGCCTGCATGAATATCAATAGTTTCTCCTAATAACTTTTTAGCCATACAAGAACATTCAATATGCCATCCTGGCCTTCCAAGTCCCCATGGGCTTTCCCAAGCTGGCTCTCCTAACTTTTGAGTTTTCCAAATTGCAAAGTCCATAGGATCATTTTTTCTTTCATCGACACTAATTCTAGCGCCTGCTTGTAAATCATCTAAATTTTGTCCAGATAATTTACCATATTCTTTAAACTTTTTAGTACTATAATATACATCGCCATTAACTTCATAAGCAAACCCTGCGTCAATTAGCGACTTAACAAACTCTACCACTTCTTCAATATATTCAGTTGCTCTAGGATTAACTGTAGCTCTTTGTATTTGAAGTTTATCAGCATCTTCATAATATTCTTTGATATATTTATCTCCAACTTCTTTTACAGTTGTTCCTTCTTCATTAGCTTTTTTAATCATTTTATCGTCTATATCAGTAAAATTTTGAATAAATGTAACCTTAAATCCCTTATACTCTAAATACCTTCTAATTGTATCAAATATTATAAATGTTCTTCCATTTCCTATGTGAAAGAAATTATACACAGTAGGCCCACAAACATACATTTTAACTTCATCTGGGGTAATAGGAACAAATTCTTCTTTTTTCCTCGTTAAAGTATTAAATATCCTCATTCAATTCTTGCCTCCTACATTATTTTAATTTTAGATTGTTTTTATCAAATTCTTCCTTTACTACTTGGGAAACCTTATCTATTTTAATTATTTGCATCTCACCATCTCTAACTTTAAATTCAACTTCTCCATCAACAATTTTCTTTCCTACTGTTACTCTCATAGGAATTCCCATTATTTCTGAATCTTTAAACTTAACTCCTGCTCTTTCATTTCTATCATCTAATAATGCTTCAACACCCATAGCTCTTAAATCTTCATAAAGTTTAGTAGCTATTTTTACTTGTTCTTCATCTTTAACATTTACAGCAATTACTGAAACATGGTATGGAGCAACAGCTAATGGCCATATTATTCCGTTCTCATCGTTATGTTGTTCAATTATAGATGCCATGGTTCTTGTAACACCTATTCCATAGCATCCCATTATAAATGGAGCTTCTTTTCCATTTTCAGCTATAAATTTAGCATCCATTGCTTCTGAATACTTAGTTCCTAATTTAAAGATATGACCAACTTCTGTTCCTCTAGAAATTGTAAGCTTTCCTCCACATGTTGGGCATGCTTCTCCTTCTACTACATTTCTATAGTCACCAACTGTACCTTCAAAGTCACGTCCATAATTTACATTTTTAATATGATATCCTGTTTCATTTGCTCCTGTTACAAAGTTATACATATTCTTAACTTCTTTATCTACCAATATTAAATCAGTCTTTATTCCTATTGGTCCCGCAAATCCAATTCCACAACCAGTTGCATTCATATACTCTTCATGAGACGCCATTTCTATGTCTCCTGAAGCATTTGAAGCATTAGCTACTTTAACTTCATTAACTTCTCTATCGCCTCTTACAAATACAGCAACTATTTTTCCATCAACATTATATAATAAAGTTTTAACTGTCTTTTTAGAAGATATATTTAAGAATTCTGATACTTCATCTATTCCTCTACTATCAGGAGTAGCTACTTTTTCAACTTCCATTAATTCTTCTTTTTCAACCTCTTCTAATCTAGCAGTTGCTTTTTCAATGTTAGCTGCATAATCACATTCAGTACAGAAAACAATATCGTCTTCTCCAACTTCTGATTTAACCATAAATTCTGCTGAATTTGATCCTCCAATTGCTCCTGAATCTGCTTCAACACATTTTGCATCTAATCCACATCTATTAAAAATTTTAACATATGCTTCATACATTTTATTATATGACTCATCTAATCCTTGTTGATCCTTATCAAAACTATAAGCATCTTTCATAACAAATTCTCTTGATCTCATAACACCAAATCTTGGTCTACGTTCGTCTCTATATTTTGTTTGAATTTGATATAAATTAACTGGTAATTGCTTATAAGATTTAATTTCATTTTTAGCCATATCAGTAAATACTTCTTCATGTGTAGGTCCTAAACAGAAATCTCTTTCATTTCTATCTTTTACTCTAAACATTTCAGCACCATAAGCATCCCATCTACCTGATGATTGCCATAATTCTGCTGGAATCATAGCTGAAGCTAGAAATTCTTGAGCTCCTGCTTCATTCATTTCTTCTCTTATTATATCTTCAACTTTCTTTAATGCTTTAAGACCTAATGGCATATAATTATATATTCCTGATGCCATTTTTCTTATCATTCCTGATCTAAGCATAAGCTTATGGCTATCAATTTCTGCTTCTGCTGGAACTTCTCTTAATGTAGATATTAACATATTAGACATTTTCATTATTCAATTTCCTCCAATGCATATTTTTTTATATTGAAGTGGTTTTTTTATAACAAAAAAAGCTCTCCCTATATATATCTTAGGGCGAACTTTCCATCGCGGTACCACCTAACTTTGTCCTCTAATAATGATAACGGTGTTAAACCGATAGTTTTTTCCTATTACTCAGAAGCTGGTTCAAAATCTGTTTGAAAATCTTACAGCCAAGGATTTTCTCTCTGATTACCGATTTTTACTATTCTTCATCATTGCTTTTATATATTCTTACAATTAACTTAATTCATTATAACTTTTTGCAATTTCGCTGTCAATATATTATCTTCCTACTATTTTGATACTAAATACTCTGCAATAATTAGATCCTCTGGTGTAGTAATTTTGATATTATTATATTCACCTTCATAAAGATAAACCTTATTACCAAAATACTCTACAACCATTGTATCATCTGTAATCAAAACACCTTTTTCTCTTATTTTTTTATGACAATCATATATCATATCAAATCTAAATGCTTGAGGTGTTTGAACAGCTACTAACTTACTTCTTTTAGGAGTATGTGATGAAAAATTATCTTCATCTTTAATCTTAATAGTATCTTTTGGTGTAACTCCAGGTGCTGCTGCTCCATACATTTTGGCATGCTTTATAGCATCTTCTATTATCTTTTCAGACGCAAAGGGTCTTACTCCATCATGAATTAATACTATTTCAGATCCTTGCGCCTCAATTAATCCATTATACACAGAATCATATCGTTCTTTACCGCCTGCTACTATTTTATCGATTTTTAACAAATTAGGTTCTAAAATTTTTCTTTTACAATACTCTATTTCATTGGATGGAACTACTAAAATTACTTTATCTATTAAATCATTTTTTAAAAAGTTTTTAATAGTGTAATAAAGAATTGGCTTACCATTCAAATTAATATATTGTTTACTTTGAACAGTACCCATTCTTTTGCCTTTTCCACCAGCTACTATTATTGCACTAACCATATAGAAAAATCTCCTTATTTTTAATTATCTCTCGGTTTTGCAAAAATCATTCTTCCAGCTGCAGTTTGAAGAACAGATGTAACTATAACCCGTATTGTTTCTCCAATATACTTTTTACCACTCTCTACAACAATCATAGTTCCATCATCTAAATATGCTACTCCCTGAGTTGATTCTTTACCATCTTTTACTATATCAATTTGCATTTCTTCTCCTGGTAATACCACTGACTTTATAGCATTTGATAACTCATTTATATTTAATACTGGTACTCCTTGAAACTCTGCTACTTTATTTAAGTTGTAATCATTAGTTATTACCTTGCCATTTAATGTCTGTGCAAGTTTTAATAACTTACTATCTACTTCATTTATTTTTGGGAAATCCCCCTCCCAGATTTGTGTTTCAATAGAAAGTTCTTTTTGAATTCTATTTAATATATCTAGTCCTCTTCTTCCTCTGTTCCTTTTTAATGAATCTGAAGAATCTGATATATGTCTTAACTCATCTAACACAAAGTTAGGAATAACTAATGGTCCTTCTATAAATCCAGTTTCACAAATATCAAATATTCTTCCATCAATTATAACTGATGTATCTAAAACTTTTGGTATTCCTTTTACTACATTATTTTTTGATTTTTTTTCTTTAGTTGCAGGTTTTTTTATATTTACAAGCAATGCTGTTATGTCATCTTTTTTCTTAATTAATATATCTGCACCTATTATTGCTGATATTAAGTTTAATAATATAAATAAAACTGGTCCTACAATAGGATATATACCATTTATTGGTTTTGCAATAAATGACATTAATATTAGTGCAATTACAGCTCCTAACGCCCCACAAATAATTTCAATTAATGTTAATTTTTGAATGTTTCTTTCAATATACTCAACTAAATTAGAAATAGATTTATATATAACTGGAGAAAAAATATATAATATAATTCCAAATAATAAAGATATAATTACAAGAAATATTATATTCCCAGGGAAAGTTGACAAATATTTTATATCTTGAATATTAGGTATTCCTAATAAAGAATTTCCTATAATATAACCAATCATTAATCCTATTGCAGAAAAAATTCCTCTTACTATCTTTTTTAACAAATAACTCACTCCTTCCTTATTAACACCTAAGTCTTTCTAAATTATCATCTAAGTGCTATTTAACACATGTTTCTATATATTAACTGTTATTAATTATATCATACTCTATCTTTATCTAAAATTACTAATTTCTTAAGTTTAATAAATTTTAATCCCCCTATTAATTAATTCAATTCTTCTGTATTATAAACATATATTTCAAACCTTAATCTTTTATTGACAAAATAGTCTGAAAATATTTATAATTACTTTACAGTAAAATTAAATTCTATCAAGGAGTTGAGACGTATGAAGGATATAATATTTGATGATTTTCAAAATTCTGTAAGTGATTCTTTGCTAAGACATAAAAGTATTCTAGATGTTCTTACTAAATATAGTGAATCCGGTGCTAGGGTAAATAGAGCTATTGCAAAAGCTGTTACTAATTGTGGTTGCATAAATATTAATGCTTCTAAACAATCTTTACCAAATGAAGATGATTCGATTGATGAACTAAGCAACTGTTTAAATACTCATATAAGTGGTGAACTTTGTGAAAACTGTCGTGAAATTATTGAAAGAGAAATGGGCAATAATCTTTTTTATCTTACATCGTTATGTAATGATCTAGATATAAATCTCTATGATGTTTTAATTAAAGAGCATAACAAGATAAATACCTTAGGAAAATTTACTTTTAGATAATATTACTATATAACAAATAAAATTTCGGCTTACTCATATGTTGTAGTGCCGAATTTTTTATTACAAAGTAAAACTTTACTTATATACAATTATTTAAGTAAGTTTAATAAACAAAATTCTTAATTTTTACTTTCACTTATATCTCTTTATTTAAAAATATTTGTTCTTTTATTCTTTTTAATCCGTTTTTAATAGCCGTTGCTCTAGCTTCCCCTATTCCCTCTACATTGTCTAATTCATCTGTATCTGCTTCTATTACATTGTTTAGTTCCTTAAATTCCTTAATTAAGTTATCTATTACATTAGATGGTATTCTAGGGACTTTACTTAATATTCTATATCCTTTAGGTGATATAAGTGTATCTATAAGAGGTACTCCTCCATGTCCTAATACCCTTGCAATTGAATCTAAATCTAAAACCTCAGTAGCACTTAATTTTTGTATTTGTTCGTATATATCACCATGAGCTTCTTCATCTTTACAATAATCTCTAATTAATAAAATTCCATCTCGTTCTATGTGCTTAATTAACTCACTAAGTTGCATAGATATAAGTCTACCTTCATTACCTAACTCTAAGATATACATATTAATTTCTTCCACTATTCTCATTACCATTTCAGTTCTTTGAACAGCAGTAACTACATCAAAGAGAGTAGTTAAATCTTGAAATTCTAGAAGATTCAAATTATTAATAACACGTTCTAGTACAGCTACATACTTTTCTAGAGTTTGTACTGCTTGATTTGCTCTTGCAAGAATTACACTACTTTCTCTTAAAACATATTTTATATCACCTTTATATATAGTTATTATGTTTCTTCTTTGAGATATAGCTATTACTATATTATTAGTTTGTTTAGCTACTCTATGAGCAGTTCTATGTCGTGTTCCTGTTTCATACGTTACAATTGAAGCATCTGGTATTAATTGAGCATTTGCACATACAATTTTCTTTAAATCTTCACTAATTACAATAGCTCCATCCATTTTAGCTAATTCATAAACATATGATGGACTATAATCAGAATTAATGGTGAATCCTCCATCTACTGTATTCATCACTTCTTTATTATCTCCAATTACAATTAATCCGCCAGTTTTAGCCCGTAGTATGTTTTCAAGCCCCTCCCTTAGTTGAGTGCCTGGGCACATTATCTTTAACGTATTTTTTATTTTCATTCCCTTTTCTATTCTCATACACTCACCTACTCTTCCTAAAATATCTTACTTATTACTTCTTTTAAACTTCCAATACCTATTATATTTATCTTACTCTTTTTAACTTTATCTTTATTTCTTTCTGGAATTACTACATTTTTAAAACCTAATTTCTCTGCTTCTTTAACTAATCTTTCAGTAGCTGCTATTGGTCTTATTTCTCCTGTTAATCCAACTTCACCCACAATAAGAGTTTTTTCTAATTTAAATTCTTTTGATTTAACACTAGATAATAAAGCCAATGCTAAACCTAAATCCGCAGCAGTCCCATCTATACTAAGTCCTCCTACTACATTTACATACACATCCTTGTTATAAAAAGGTACCTTTAACTTCTTTTCTAAAACAGCTAAAATCAAACTTAACCTCTGATGATCTATACCAACTGCTGTTCTTCTTGGCATTGGTGCGTTAGTTTCACTTACTAATGCTTGAATTTCTACTAAGATAGGTCTAGTTCCTTCCATAATTCCAATTACCACAGAACCTTCCTGATTATAGCTCGTATCTTCTAGAAATATTTTAGATGGGTCAAATACTTCTAATAAACCTTCTTGCTGCATTTCAAAAACACCTATTTCACTAGTAGTTCCAAAACGATTTTTCATAGTTCTTAATATTCTATATTCCTCTGTTCGTTCTCCTTCAAAATACAACACTGTATCCACCATATGTTCTAGCACCCTAGGTCCAGCCAACTCTCCTTGTTTTGTAACATGAGCCACCAAAAAAAAGGGTATGTTGCTACCTTTACATATTCTCATAATAGTGTTAGAACACTCCTTTACTTGAGAAACACTTCCTGGTGCCGATGAAATACTATCTTTAAATATGGTTTGAATTGAATCTATAATAACAAAATTAGGATTAATCTGTTCAATATATATTGAAATAGCATCCAAGTTAGTTTCAGATACTATAAAAAGATCTTTACTATTTACCCCTAATCTATCTCCTCTAATTTTTATCTGTTGCTCAGATTCTTCTCCAGAAACATAAAGAACCTTTCCATATTTGAGCGAAATGTTATTTGCAGTTTGCAACAGCAGTGTTGATTTCCCAATACCTGGATCACCAGAAATTAATGTTAAAGATCCTTTAACTAATCCTCCACCTAAAACCCTATTAAGCTCATTAATTCCAGTATCATATCTTTCATTTTCTCCTGATTTTATATCTCTAATATTCTTAGGAGAATTATTTTGTAATATACTGTTAACTTTTAATGTTAAATTTTCTTTAGTGCTGTCTTTTATTTCTTCATTAAATGTATTCCAACTACTGCATGAAGGACACTTTCCTAACCATTTTGCAGATTCATATGCACATTGTTGGCAAATATATACAGATTTTATTTTAGCCATATAAATTCCTCTCTTAATAATTTAAAAATTACCATATTTATATTTTTCAATTAATAATTTTATAATAACATAAATTTTAATATTAATTATATCATTTAATAAAATTTATAATCAAATATATTTATTTATATTTTACTAAATCTCATATAGATATTTATATCACTATACATATATTAAGTCTCATAACCACTATTGTATAAATAATTAATTATTACAAAAACTATCTATATAATTTTAAGGAGATGATCATATGGTAAGTAAAGATTTTTTCTCAACTATTACTGTTCCTTCTAAAAATATACTTAGGGATAAAAATAAGTATACTTTGAATTACAGTTTTGATAATTCATATTCTTCACATGAGTTCTCTAATTTAGTTTTAAACTCTAATTTAGAAAATGGTAATATGATAAAATAGTTAAAAATATAGGATTATATTGATATGCTAGCTTTAAAGTATTATAATAATTATATAATAATTATTATCGTTTAAGGAGGATATTATGATAAAAGTGTATTCAACAGATTCTTGTCCTTGGTGTGTTAAAGTTAAAAACTATCTAAAGTCTCAAAACGTTGAATTTGAAGATTTAAATGTTCAAGATGATATGATTGCTAGAGAAGAAATGATCAAAAAATCTAATCAAATGGGTGTTCCAGTATTAGATATTAATAATAATATTATTATTGGATTTGACAAATCTGCTATCTTAAAAGCACTTGCTCAATAAACCTTTATGTTATTTACATATATAAAAAAATAACTCTATGCATTTTAAAGCCTTAGTATAACAACTTTATATTATACTAAGGCTTTCATAATATTAAATTATTTATTAATATTTTTGCCTATTAAATTCATCTATTATTTCTTCTGTTGTAATATATATTTTTCTGCATTTAAAAGTGCTATTGTTCCATCTGCTACAGCTGTTGTAATTTGTCTATATTTTTTTTCACGTACATCTCCAGCTGCATATACACCTTTTATGTTTGTTTCCATATCTTCATTAGTAACTATATATCCCTGTTTATTTAAAATTAAATATTTATCTAAACCTGTAGTTTTAGGTTCTGTACCAATATATCCAAAAATAGCATCTAAATCTAATTTAGTAAGTTCTCCTGTTTTTTTATTTTTAAGAACTACTTGTTCTAAAAAATTATCACCTTTTAACGCTTCTACATTTTCATTAAAAAGTACTTCTATCTTAGGATGATTTATTACTGCCTCTATTAAAGTTTTTTCTCCATTAAAATAATCATGTCTTCTAATTATAAATAGTTTTTCTGCAAACTTAGTTAAAAATATTGCTTCTTCTAATGCAGAATTCCCCCCACCTACAACAGCTATTCTTTTTCCGTTATACATAGCACCATCACATATAGCACAATAATGAACTCCTTTTCCTGCATATTTAGATTCTTCAGGTAGTGGTAACCTTTTAGGTGATGCTCCAGTAGCAATTATTATTGCTTTAGATTTATATATGTAACTCTCAGTTTCTACTGTTTTATCACAATCTGATATTTTTATATTTTGGATTAGATCAAATTCATCTATAACAACACCTAATGATTCAACCTGTTTTTGAAAAATATCAGCTAACTTACCTCCTTGTATACTTTCAAATCCCGGATAATTTTCTATAGTGTAACTATTTCTTACTTGGCCACCTACAATTTTCTCTTCTAGCAATATAATATTTAATTTAGCTCTACCTCCATAAATTGCTGCTGCTAATCCTGCTGGACCTCCTCCAATTATAACTAAATCTACTTGTTTTATTTCTTTATCCATGTCCTCACCTCATATGTCTAGGATAATCACATTTTAAATTAATTATTCTATTATAATCATTCTCACGTTTTTTTCTTTAAATGTAAAATCTATCTTTTTGTAATTTTATCACATATACTTATATTAATAAAGATTATTATAAAATAAATATTATCGTGTCCTGAAGTAACTACTTTAACTAATTCTATGCTCCATTTTAGCATATTTGACATATTGAAAATACTATCTTTTAAGTCTTCATATATTACCATAAAAAAAGATGTTAATTTTATTTCAATAAAATTAACATCTTTTTTATAACTAATCTATTTTAGTAAAAATAAGATTATTATCAGCTTCACTAACATTAAGTTTATCGCCAATTTTTATATTTCCTAAAAGAATTTCCTCACTTAATTTATCCTCAACTTCTTTGGTAATAAGTCTTCTTAACGGTCTTGCTCCATAATTTAAATCAACTCTCTTGTTTAATAAGAATTTCTTACTATCTGTCTCAAAATTTAAGTGTATATCTTTATTTTCCAGTCTTTTACTAATAGAATCTAACATTAAATTTACAATTGAAAGCAAATCTTCTTCTTTTAATTTATGGAATACTATTGTATCATCAATTCTATTTAAAAACTCTGGTTTAAAGCTCTGTTTTAGTTCTTCTAAAACATTATCTTTCATCTTTTCATATTCAGAATTATTATCAATATTTGTATTGAAACCAATCACTTTTTGTTTTCTTATTTGGTGAGCTCCTACATTTGATGTCATAATAACTATTGTGTTTTTAAAATTTACCACCTTACCATGTCCATCCGTAAGTCTCCCATCTTCCATAATTTGAAGCAATATATTGAAAATATCTTGATGAGCTTTTTCTACTTCATCTAAAAGAATAACAGAATAAGGCTTTCTTCTAACTGCTTCTGTTAGTTGCCCACCTTCTTCATATCCTACATATCCTGGAGGTGCTCCTATTAATTTAGCTACAGAACTGCTCTCCATATATTCTGACATATCAATTCGTATAATACTATTTTCATCACCAAACATTGCTTCTGCTAATGCTTTTGAAAGTTCAGTTTTACCAACTCCAGTAGGTCCTAGGAATATAAATGTCCCTATTGGCCTGTTTGGATCTTTAATCCCAACTCTAGCTCTCCTTACAGCTTTTGATATAGACTTTACTGCTTCACATTGTCCCACTACTCTTTTGTGTAATATCTCTTCTAATTTTAATAGTTTCTCACTCTCTTTTTGTGTTAACTTTTGTGCTGGTATTTTAGTCCAAGCAGATACGACATCTGCTATATCTTCTTCATCTACTACTAATGCTTGAACTGAATTTTGAGTGTTCCACTCTTTTCTCATAATATCCAATTCTTCTCTTAATTTCTTTTCACTATCTCTAATACTTGCTGCTTTTTCAAAATCCTGAACTCTAATGCAATCTTCTTTTTCTTTTGTTATATTATGAATTTTTTCTTCCATAAGCTTCAAATCAGTAGGTGGAATTAAATTCCTTATTCTTACTTTGGATGCTGCTTCATCTATTAGATCAATTGCCTTATCTGGCATAAATCTGTCTGCTACATATCTATCTGATAAATCCACTGCGGCTTCTAAAGCTTTATCTGTAATTTTAACTCTATGGTGGGCTTCATATTTGTCTCTTAATCCCCTTAAGATACTTAATGTCTCCTTTTTAGATGGTTCACCTACAGTAACTGTTTGAAATCTTCTCTCTAGTGCAGAATCCTTCTCAATATGCTTTCTATATTCATCAATGGTTGTTGCTCCAATACATTGAATTTCACCTCTAGCTAATGCTGGCTTTAATATATTAGATGCATCAATTGCTCCTTCAGCCGCTCCAGCTCCAATTATCATGTGAATTTCATCTATAAAAATTATAACACTCTTATCTTTTATAATTTCTGCCATTACTTTCTTAAGTCTATCCTCAAATTCACCTCTATATTTGGCTCCAGCAAGTATGGCTGTTAAATCTAATGAAATAATTCTTTTATTTCTCAATATTTCTGGTATATTTCCCTCAACTACTCTTTGAGCTAACCCTTCAATTACAGCTGTTTTTCCTACTCCTGGTTCTCCAATTAAACAAGGATTATTTTTAATTCTTCTACATAAAATCTCTAATACTCTTTGATTTTCATTATCTCTACCAATTACAGGATCTAACAAACCTTCTTCCGCCAATGCTGTTAAATCTCTACCATATTTATCAAGCATAGGTGTTTTTGTTTTCAAAGAATTTGAGTCTTTATTTTCAGATATATCCTCTTTGTAGTTTGATGATAAAAATGAGATTATTTCAGTTTGTACATCTTTAAAATCTAACTTTAAATTCTTTAACACTGTGTAAGCCATTCCCTCTTCTTGTTTAAGAAGAGCTAACAATACATGTTCTGGACTAACATATTTATGCTTTAATCTTTTAGCCTCTACAAAGCTCTCATCAAGTAATCTTTTAGCCCTAGGTGTTAGCAATATATCATCTTCTGGCATTTGTATATCGCCATATCCTAAATATCTTTGAATCATTTCTCTTATCATATCAATATCAATGCCATATTCATTTAATAATTTAGCTTGATATCCCTCTTCTTTCAATAATCCTAATAATATATGTTCTGTTCCAACATATCCATGTTTAAAATTTTGAGATTCACTTTGAGCTTCTAATATTACTGCTTGAGCTCTCTTTGTAAGCTTATTATACTCCATTCTTAAACCCCTCCTTCATATTCTAGGTTTCTTTTAATATTATTTTTATAATTTTAGCTCTTTCATAATTAAGTTCCTTACTTGAAAGTTTTCTTCCTAAGTAATTTTGGAGTGAAGAATCTCTTGTAATTATTAATAGTTCATTTAACTTAGTTTTTTCAATATCTAATAAAGAAAGTTCTACTCCAAGTCTTACACTAGATAATAAATCTATAGATTCTTTAGCCCCTAAAAGTACTGCTGACTTTAACGTTCCATATGCTCTATATATTTTATCTTCAATCTCATATTTACATTTGCTTAGTAAAACTTCTCTAAATTTCTTTTCCTCAGAAATTACATTTAATACTACTCCCTTTAAATTACCAATAATCTCTTCCTCTGTAAGTCCTAATGTTACTTGATTAGATATTTTATATATGTTTCCATATGATTTCGTACCCTCTTCATAAATGCCTCTCATAGTCATGCCTATTTGAGTTAAGCCTTTTGCAAAATTTGCAATTTCATCACTAAAAGTTAATGCTGGTAAATGCATATTTACTGATGCTCTCATTCCTGTTCCAATATCAGTAGGGCAAGTAGTTAGATATCCTAGATTTTCATCGAAAGCATAATGTGCATTTCTTTCTATTTTGTCGTCAAGTTTTGTTATACTCCTAAAGACTTCATCTAAGTCTAACCCTGCGCTTATACATTGCAATCTTAAGTGGTCCTCTTCATTTATCATAATACTAATTGTTTCTTCTTTATTCAAAATAAATGCTGTTTTATCTCTATTTTTAATTAACTCTTTACTTATTAAGTGCTTATCCACATAGCTGTTAGATATCTCTTTATCTTCATTCCAAAGTTGATGAAGATGTATCTCTTCATCAATAATTTCATTTTTAAATATATCATATATTAATTCCACATTTTTTCTTGCTTCTATTGTAGTTAATTTATTAGAAAAGGGCACTTCCTTTAAGTTTCTAGATAAAGAGATCATACTGCTTAAAACTATATCATCATTATTGCACTGTTTATAAATCCAATTTTTCATTGCCCTTTTTCTCCTTTACATTAAAAACTTTATCTTCCAAATCATCTTTAAATATAAATGTTTCTAGTTCTTTAATCTGATCTCTTATAACTGCTGCCTTTTCATATTCTTCTAACTTTATTACATTTTGCAATTCTTGCTTCAACTTAATAATTTTTCTTTTTTTAATTAGAGCCTCTCCATCGAACTTAGGAATCTTTCCTATATGTTTTATACTTCCATGTATTCTTTTTATAATAGGTTGTAGAACATCTGAAAATGCATTATAACATTCACTACATCCTAGTTTACCGTTTTTTTCAAATTCCGAATAACTTAAATTGCACTTTGGACAAATAATTTGTTTTGCTTTTACTTTATTACCTCCAATATTATTTAAAAGTCCTGTTAATATACTTTCAAATGGTAATCCTGTTATCTCATCTATAGAATTTAAAAATGGAATATCTGATATATCCTTTGCACAATTTTCACATAACCAAATTTCATTTTTTTCTCCATTTACTATCTTTACCAAATTAATTTTAGCCTCATTTTTTTTACATTTTTTACATAACATATAAATCCCCCACCTTTTAAGACAAACTCACCATAATCATAGCTTTAAGAATATCTGCCCTTATCTTATTTCTATTTTCCGTTGAAATTAAAGTTCTATCATTTATAGCTATCTTCATTAGTTCATACTCTTTGTCTATAATTATATTTAATTCAAATAAATTGTTTAATATGTCTACAGCATTATGATATGTTATTGTAGATCCTATACTTTGATTTATTATTTCTTCTCTCATATTAGAACTATCTTGTTCTAATTGTTTAATAACTATATGTCCTCCGCCACCTCTTTTACTCTCAATTAAATATCCTTTATTATAAGTAAATCTTGTTGTTAGAACATAATTTATTTGTGATGGTGCACATCTAAATTGATCCGCTAATTCATTTCTTTGTATAAATATAATATTATTGTTACTATCATTAAACATTTCCTTTATAAAATCTTCAATTATATCTGAAAGTTTTGCCATAACTTCACCTACCTAAACATCAGTTTAATTATTTGCTTTTGACTTACTTTGACTTTATAATAATTATACTATTTTATACTATCATTTAAAATAGTATACTTGATTCTATTTTAAAATTGAATATTTTTCAACTTTAATGTTAAAAATATAAATAATTGAAAAATCATAATTTGTTATTTAAATTAAGAAGGGAACTATTTTATGAAGTTAACTTGGTATGGACATTCATGTTTTTTAATGACTACATGTAGTGGCAAAAGAATATTGATAGATCCATTTAATGATGTTATAGGCTACAATAATAAATTCCCTCAACCTGATGTTGTAACTATAACTCATAAACATTTCGATCATTCTTATTTGAACGATATTAATACTACTAAGATTATTAGTCAAACTGGCGTTTTTAATTTTGATTTTGTACATATCGAAGGTATTCCATCATTTCATGATAAATATAATGGTCTTAAAAGAGGACCTAATATAATATATATTTTTAAAATAGATAATTTAAAAATATGTCATTTGGGAGATTTAGGTCATGTACCATCTGAATTGATTTTACAAAGTTTGAAAAATATTGATATATTATTTATTCCAATTGGAGGGCATTTTTCTTTAAATGGTCTTGAAGCTTCGAAAATTAGTAAATTAATTTCTTCTAAGTATATAATTCCAATGCACTATAATACATTTAAATCTTCACTATACTTAGATGATGCTAAAAATTTCTTAATATCTATGAAAAATATAAGAAAAATAAATTCAAATATAATAGATACTAATACACTAAAATTTGATAGCAAAAATGAAGTACTATTTTTATCTCCACCATAAAATTAAGCATATGCCTAATTTTATATAATGAATTCTTTTAGGCATCTTCAAAAAGATAACTAGTCAATATACATCCCTTATTAGACTATTATTTTATGTGAATCACTTACTCGCGAGTGTATACGAGTCGAGCTTCCTTATGACACAAAATAGACTAACATACTGACTTATTATTTATTTTAATATGCCTTATCATTAATATAATTTTAAGCAAAATAAAAAAGATCGTCCTTAGACGATCTTTTTTTATTATTCTTGAACTGGAGCACCAACTGGGCAAACATTAGCACAGTTTCCACAATCAATACAAGTATCTGCATCAATAACGAATTGTGTATCTCCTTGACTTATAGCATCAACTGGACATTCTCCAGCACATGCTCCACAATTAACGCATGAATCATTAATTACAAATGCCATTTAAAAACACCTCCTATAACTATATGATAATTAACCATTTACATTCTATCATGTATTTTAATCTTTTAAAAGTATTTTATTATAAAAGTGTTACATTGCAAATTATTAGTTGATTTATTTATAATTTTCTTTATTTTTCTTCTTTTATTAATTCTTTTATTAATTTCTTATCTTCTTCTGATTCAATTTCCAATTTTATATCAGAATCATCAACTGTATCTTCATAGCTTCCAGAAACTAACTCTATATCTTCAATCTTATATAAATCTACTACTTCTTCGTCTCCACGTTTTAACTTTACTTTTACACTCTCTTTAACTGTTAAATTCCCTATAACTTCTCCTGTTCCATCTATAGTCTTAACTATTGATCCTACTTTTGGAAGTCTCTTTCTTATATTCTCATATGTGCTTTGCTCATAATTCAAACAGCACATTAATCGTCCACATATTCCAGATATTTTAGTTGGATTTAATGAAAGATTTTGTTCTTTTGCCATTTTAATGGATACTGATGCGAAATCCCCTAAAAAAGTTGAACAACACATAGATCTTCCACATGGACCTAATCCACCTATCATCTTAGCTTCATCTCTAACACCGATTTGTCTTAATTCTATTCTAGTCTTAAAAATAGTTGCTAAATCTTTAACTAATTCTCTAAAATCAACTCTTCCATCAGCTGTAAAATAGAAAATAACTTTATGATTATCAAATGTATATTCTACATCTATTAATTTCATCTTAAGATTATGTTCTTGTATTTTACTTAAACATATATCTAATGCATCTTGTTCCTTACTCTTGTTTTCCTTATGCTTTTGAATATCCTTTTCATCTGCTATTCTTATAACCACCTTTAATGGTGATACTATATCTTCATCTTTTATTTCTTTAATTCCTATAACACATTCACCAAATTCTATGCCCCTAGCAGTCTCAACTATTACATAGTCTTCTTTTTTAACAGCAAAGTCTACAGGATCAAAATAATAAATTTTACCTGCTTTTTTAAACCTCACGCCAATAACTTTTATCATAAATTATACCTCCGCAAATCCCATAAGCAATACAGTTATGGTCATTGAATAATTTGTATTACTATTTAAATTAACCCTAGCTTCCTTTATGTATTCTAACATACAATTAAGCTTTTTATAAGACATTCCTAGTGAGATATCCTTTAGTCCCTCTAATTGATCAAAATTTACAATTAAATCATTAGTATTTAATTCCTTTAAGAACATAATATCTCTTATATATGAAATTAATATATTTAATAAATCTTCTTGATTTTCTTTTGAAAAGTTTAATGATTGTTTATATTTTAATACAAAATTTTCTTTTTTATTTACTATATCTTTTAATAGCTCCATTATTAAGTCTCTTAAATTTCTCAATTTATCGTTTTTTATAAATTTATCCACTCTACCAGGTATGCCTGCACTATAAGCTAATGCAGCTTTCTTATTCTCTATATTTAAATTAGGATATTTATATTCTATGTATATCAATATTTCTTCTTTAGATAATGGTGTTAGTCTATATAGTTGACAACGTGACTTTATAGTATCTAAAATAAGTTCTAACGATTCACTCAATAATATTAAAAACACTCCTATTGGTGGCTCTTCAATTGTTTTTAATAATGCATTTTGTGCTTGTATTGTGAACTTATCACATTTATGTAGTATTAAGACTTTTTTATCTCCTTCATAAGGCTTCTTACTAACTTCCTCTATAATGTTTCTTATCTCATCTACACCAAAAGAATTAGAAGAAGGATAATAATTTATAATATCTACATATTCTCTGTCACCCTTTACATCTAAAATGTCTTTAGCTAGACATTTTGCTACTATATCTTTGCCAATTCCATCATCACCAATTATTAAATTAGCATGAGAAAAAGCATCATTTATCTTTCTTTTATTAAATCCATTAATGATTTTTTTATGTCCAATGATTTCTCTCAATGCCTAAACTCTCCTTATATCTTTATAAATTTATCAACATCCACTACAAAAACAGTGGCTCCGCCTACATTAATTTGAATAGGACATTGTTGAATATAGCCACCATCATTACCTGTTAAAGGTGTTGGTGATACTACTATCTCTTTTCTTCTCTTACATACATCTTTAATAATATCTATAACTATTTCGAGCTTATCTTCTTCAACTCCAACCATTAATGTTGTATTTCCTGATTTTAAAAAACCACCCGTAGTAGCAAGCTTTGTAACTCTAAAATCTTTATCCATTAAAGAATCTAATACATCTGAAGCATCTTCGTCTTGAACAATAGCAATAACTAATTTCATTATTCGTCACCCCTAAAATAATATACTCTAATATATATTATTTTAACATAAATATGTAATTATTTTTATATCTAAATAATATTTATCTTAGCAATCCATTCACTTCATTTTTATTTTTTACGTTAAATTTAAACTAAATGTATTCTTTTACCTTATTATAAATTTCGTTGTGAATTTCTTCTATACTTTTTAAATCATTTCCAAAATTACATTTTATTTTATTCCAATTATATTTCTCTGCTATTTTTAAAGAGTTATTATAAGAATTTATTAAATATTGCTTATTACTCTCATGTATATCTTTTTCTTTTTCTCCTGTAAATTTATTAACTCTATCTTTCATAAGTTTTTGACTTATTTCTGGTGGCACATCAAGAAATACTACACAATCTGGAATAGGTAATTTATATAAGTTGAATTCTAATTCATATAACCAATCTAAATATTTTGCCTTTTCATCATCCTCCATCTTAACTGCTTGATGAACCATATTAGATGTTGTATATCTATCTGCTATAATTATGCCCCCGTCTTTATAAAACTCTTCCCATTCAATCTTATATGAAGCAAATCTATCAATAGCATAAAAAGTTGATGCTACATAAGCATTTACATCTTCAGGATTTTTCCCAAATTCTCCATTTAAATACATTTTCACAGGCATACATGCGGGACTTTCATAATTAGGATAGGTTATTTTTTTTACATTATACCCTTCTTGTAATAATCTTTCATATAATCTTTGTGCTTGAGTTGCTTTTCCTGAAGCATCTGAACCACTTTCTATTATAATTAACTTACCTTTTTTCATAATAAACTTCCCCCATTTTTATTGTATATAAATTCTAATTAAGTTTATACATTTGAATTACTAAACTATTAAAAAATTCCTAAGAGAATTTATGCTACATTGTAAATTGTTAATTAAAACATATATATATTTAAAATATATAACTTTTAATAATAAAAAATAGCTATACATTAAAATATAGCTATAATAAACACATCTCATAAATCATAATAAAAATTTCAATATTAATAATATTTTTTCTTTATGGTACATCTATATTTGTATACCATTTTATTTAAATAAAATGGTTTTTATTTTTTCTCTATAATAATCATATTTAGGATTATTATTTGTAAGATTTACAATTTCCTCTTCACATGTTTTGCAAATTTTTTCTCCGTTTAATATTATACCATTATGTTTTGTTTTACTACATAAAAAACATTCTCTATTTATCAATTTTATTTCCCCTCTCTTTATTTTTCTTCCCTCTAATTTTAATTATTACCTATATATAAGTTTTTAATCTAAGTGAATTTATATTTATTTTTTTAATTTTAATAATACAAATATTATTTTTACTTATTGGCAAAAATAATATTAGGCACATTAAATAACACTGGGGAGGATTAATTTATGAAAGAAGAAATAAATTCATTTTTATCTACTTGTGATCAAGATCTTAAAGATTTATGTAATTACTTATATAATAATCCTGAAAAAAGTTATAATGAATTTAAATGTTCCAAATATATTTGTGACTTATTAGAAAAGTATGGATTTAATGTATGTAGAAACTTTTTAGATATTCCTAATTCATTTATTTGTGAAAAAGGCAGTGGACATCCTAAAATATGCTATTTATGCGAATATGACGCTATAGAAGGTTCTGGACACATTACAGGACATAACCTGTTAAGCACTATATCTGTTGCTGCTGCGCTATCTTTAGGCAATGTTATTGACAAGCTTAGTGGTTCAGTTGTAGTCATAGGATGTCCTGGTGAATATTTAGGTGGAACTAAAGCAATTATGACTAAGCAAGGTGCCTTTGATGATATAGATGTAGTTATGGTTGCTCATCCCGATATATTAACCAGTGAAAGTGGCTCTTCTTCGGCAATAATTCCACTAAACATAGAATATAAAGGTATAGATGGATTAAGTTTTCTAAATAAAAATGCTTATACTGCTTTAGATGCCGTCTTATTAAATTTTAATATATTAAATTCTCTTACAAAGGGTTTTCCAAAAAATTTAGAAATAAACTCTATTCTATCTAAAGGAGGATATACTCCTTTATTATTGCCATCAAAAGTTGAAGCTAAATTCTATATTAGAAGTAAAGATTCTAAAACTGCAGAATGGGCTGATAATAAGCTCAGAAAAATTGCTCAATATGTATCTGATTTAACAGGAATAGAAAATACAATTTCACTATATGAGCCTCCAAATCAAGAATTAATAACTAATAGAACTTTAAATAGATTATTTAGTCACAACTTAAAAGAAAATGGAATAATTGAAATTGGTACCCCTCGTGATATCTATGCAGGTTTAAGCTTAGGTACTGTTAGTCACAAAGTTCCATGTATTCACCCATATATATCCATAGTAAATGATTCTAGTACGCTCTATGGCACTAAAGACTTTGCTAAGGCTACCTTATCATCGTTTGCATTTAAGCAATGTAAAATAGCTGCATTAGCTCTTGTTTCAACTGGTATAGATTTAATAGAAAACAAAACATTGCTTAGTGAAGTTAAAACAGAATTTTTTAACTTTATAAAATAATAAAAGTCTATCAAAAGATTTTCTTTTGATAGACTTTTATTATGATATTAAATCTATTACGTATTTTGGAAACAAGTTCTAACTTGCTTGTACAATTTTATTGCTTAAGTTTAATTTCCTTATTAATTGATCACTTGGATTAAAATTAAATCTATAATATTGATCTTCCTTTTTATATATGCAACAAAAAGTTTTAGTATTACTTAATCCACACAAGTGGTTTCCTTTATTCTTAACAATATATTCCTTAGATATGTAATTTTTTTTACCTGTTTTACCTACATATACTATTTCTGATACATTAATACTCTCTAAGTTTGTTTCTTGATTAGAAAAAATTTTATTAATAATAAGTTTATTAGCGATTATTGAATATTTGTATGATACCTTACATTTTATTATGCCAAAAAATATTATACCAATAGTTGAAACAATAATAAAAACATTAACTAGCTTAATAACCCTCATATTATTTAATGGCAAATTACCTACTCCATTATGTAAATATATCATCATCGTAATAATAAGTAATAGTCCTGCTATAACAGGTGCCTTTCTTCTTACAACTACTTCTCTATGCATTTATATCTTCCTCCATAATTTATATTTAAAACAATATTTTGATTATACTAATCTTTTAAATTTAAAGCTATGTTTATATTATCTTATATTTTGTTATATTTACGGTAATTTTGAAAATAATCCTATATTTTAAACTTATATTACTCTTTACTATGTTTTAATACGATTTTCATATTTTAAAAGTTATTCTAATAGGGTAAAGTTATTTACAAACTAATTCATCATAGTATAATAAGAATTGAAATATAGGGGGAGGTGTTTTAATTGATTCAAATTTATAAAAGTGCGAGTGAATTTGACCCAACTTTAAAAGTAATAGATACTATTGAAAATGGTTCTTGGATAAATATAATTGCACCATCAGATGAAGAATTAATATTAATATCTAAAAAAACAGGAGTATCTTTAGATTTTTTAAAAGCTCCACTAGATGATGAAGAAACTTCACGTATTGATACTGAAGATGATGCTATGTTAGTTATTGTGGATATACCATTTACTGAAATGGAAGATAACTCATTAACATATGATACATACCCATTAGCAATAATACATACCCAAAAACAATTAATCACTATTTGCCTTAAGAATAGTAAAATAATAACAGACTTTGCAAATTGTAAAATTAAATCCTTCTATACATTTAAAAAGTCAAGGTTCATACTACAAATATTAAATAGAATATCAACCTATTATTTATTATATTTAAGGCAAATTGATAAAAAAAGTTTAATGATAGAAAAAAGGTTGCATAAATCAATGAAAAATAGAGAGCTCATACAATTACATTCATTAGAAAAATCTCTTGTTTACTTTTCTACATCTTTAAAAGCTAATGAAATAACTTTAGAAAAAATGTTAAAATTAGAGATAATGCAAAAATATCAAGATGACAAAGATGTGCTAGAAGATGTAATTATTGAAAATAAACAAGCGATAGAAATGACTGAAATCTATAGTAACATACTAGCTAGTACAATGGACTTTTTTGCTTCTGTTATTTCAAACAACTTAAATATAGTAATGAAGGTTCTTGCCTCAGTCACTATACTTATGGCCATCCCTACAATTATAAGTGGAATATTTGGTATGAATGTACATTTACCATTATCTGAGGGTAATCCAAATGCATTCTCAATTGTTATGGGATTAACTTTGGGAATATGTATTTTAGTTGCATTTGTTTTATATAAAAAGGATATGTTTAATTAAAACCATACATAATTCGATAATTATAATAAATCTAATAGAGGGGATCTACTCTCTATTTTTTTTATAATATTTCACCGTGTTATGTTTTTATTAAAAAGTTATCCCCAATAAATATTTATATCCCCATAAATAACATATATATTGGGGATAACTTTGTGTGTTATGTACTTTTTTGTGGATATAAATTTAATATATCTTTTAATAAGATTGCTTTTAAATCAAATAAAAAAACCTTGAAATATAAATTTCAAGGTTTTTTTGGAGGCGCCACCCAGATTTGAACTGGGGATAAAGGTTTTGCAGACCTCTGCCTTACCACTTGGCTATAGCGCCATGGTGGCTCGAACTGGAATCGAACCAGTGACACGAGGATTTTCAGTCCTCTGCTCTACCGACTGAGCTATCGAGCCGTTACCTGGCAATGTCCTAGTCTCCCACACAGTCGCCCATGCAGTACCTTCAGCGCTGTAGATCTTAACTGTCCTGTTCGGAATGGAAAGGAGTGTTACTTCTACGCCATCATCACCAGATTAATTGAAAGAATTGTTCTTTCAAAATTGCACATAAGTTTGAGTTTCCTCTAATGTATATATTTACTTAATTAATTATTGGTCAAGCCCTCGACCTATT
>NZ_FOMG01000048.1 GCF_900112485.1 Clostridium uliginosum | reverse complement strand
AAAAGTTTTAGTGATATTAGTTACAATTAATTATTAAGTTTGGGTAGGGAAATAATAAAAACACGCTGTAAAATAATGGATGATAAATTAAATAAGATTCTTGCCAACTTTTAGTTGACTCAAACAGAGTATAAATTTGATTTCCTTTACACTCAATTATATAGTATAATATATATCTATGTTAGAATCGTTTCCGGTAAGGAAATTTTAAGTAGTAAGTGTGGAGGTTGAAATTATGCAAACATTTGTTATAGGAGTAGATTTAGGAGGAACTAAGATTAGTACTGCCCTTTCAAATTTGAATGGAGAAGTAATTAGTCAAACAACAGTTCCAACTAATGCTGTTGAAGGAGAAATTCCTGTATTAAATAGAATTATAGAATCAGTAGAAAAAGTAATTAAAGATGGTGGAGTAACTTATAAGGATGTAAAGGCAATTGGAATAGGTTCACCAGGACCACTTGATGCTGAAAAGGGAGTAATAATATATACACCAAATCTTCCATTTAAGGATTTTAATTTAGTAGAACCATTAAAGAAGAAATTTGATGTACCTGTATTTTTAGATAATGATGCAAATGTTGCAGCTATTGGTGAATATATGTTTGGTGCTGGAAGAGGCGCAAAAGATGTATTATTTTTTACTGTAAGTACTGGTGTAGGTGGAGGAGCTATTTTAAATGGCAAAATCTACAGAGGTCATACTTCAAATGCATTAGAGATAGGTCATATGACAGTAGCAGCAGATGGCCCTAGATGTAATTGTGGAAATATTGGTTGTGTTGAAGCAACTTCATCAGGAACTGCAATTGCCAAAAGAGGACAAGAAGCAATTAATAGTAAAGTTGAAACATCATTAAGAAAATATGACAAAATTACTTCATATGAAGTATTTTTAGAAGCTGCTGCAGGAGATCCAGTAGCTAAGGATATAATAGATAATGCATTAAATTATTTAGGTATAGCTATTGCAAACTCAGTATCTATTTTTGATCCAGAAATAATTATTATTGGTGGCGGAGTTTCAAAAGCTGGAGATATAGTTTTTGAAACAATAAGAAAAGTAGTTGATAAGAGATGCTTCAAATCAATGGCTGCTTCAGTTAAGATTGTTCCAGCAGGTTTAGGTACAGATGCAGGAGTAATAGGAGCAGTAGCATTAGCACTACTTGAAACACAAGGCGAATAGTTTAAATTAATACTATAGTCACATGAATGTTTCATAACAGTTTATATAAAAATATTTGTAATAGACCATTTCTTATAGTAAAAGCAATTTTTGATTTAGGCACATAAAGAAAATAATAGACCAAAGATACGTCGTGTATTGGGTGTCATACAAGAAGGCAAGTTCAGTTAATAGTGAGCTATTAGCTGAATTTGCTAACGCAGTATAACACCCAATATACAAGCATACTGGTCTATTATTTTTTTGAATGTGCCTTATTCGTTATACTATAACTAGCAAACATAAAAGAAATATTGTAAAATTATAAACAAAGGAGAGTGAGGATAATTATGACAACAATATTTTTGACAAGACATGGAGAAACTGTGTGGAATACAGAAAAAAGACTTCAAGGAAGTAAGGATTCCCCTCTAACTGATAATGGTATTTTGCAAGCAAAGAAGTTAAGAGATAGACTTAAAAATGAAAAAATAGATATTATATATGCAAGCCCAATAAAAAGAGCTCTTGATACTGCAAATATTATAGCAGAGCCTAATAATATTCCAATAGTTACTTGTAATGAATTAAAAGAAGTGCATTTTGGTGAATTTGAGGGAAAAGTTATAGGTGAGCTATCTAAACCGGGAGAAGCAAATTTTTTGATGGAGATGTTTAAAGGCAACCAAGAAGTCAAAGGACCAAATGGAGAAACACTTTTAGATGTACAAAAAAGAGCTTTTAGGATATTAGATAATATTTTAGAAAAAGAAGAATCAAAAACTATATTAATAGTTGCACATGGAATGACACTAAAAGTATTAATGAGTTACTTTGAGGATTTTGAAAGTGATCTTAAGGGCGTATATGGACAAACATCTTTGACCAAAATAATAAGGGACGAAGATAAATTTAATGTATTATTTAAAAATGATATAACTCATACAGAAATGCGTTAAGGTATATTCAAAGGAATAAAGTAAGTTTAGTTAACTAGAGTAGAATATGTTTTTTAATCAATCTTAAAAGGTATAGTTAGAAATTATATATATATATGTTCTAATTAAGTTAATACATTTATAAACTTTTATTTAATTTTTATAATAAATTACATCTTTAATTAACAATATCTACATAGAATCATATATATCATAAATTTTCTATATAAGTTCCTCATTATAGTAGTTAAATCATAGTATTTATAAGTGTTCTAAAATTTATATTAATGAACAAACTTTATTGGAGCTTATATATTCTATAAAAAAATGATAAAGAAGGTTATAAAATGAAGGTTGAAATAATAGCTATAGGAACAGAGATATTATTAGGAGATATTATTAATTCTAATGCTCAATATTTAGCAAAGCAATTAGCTATGTTAGGGTTAGATGTATATAATCAACAAGTTGTTGGAGATAATGAAGAAAGAATTTTAGGCGCTTTTGATGAAGCATTTAAAAGAAGTGATATAGTTATAACAACAGGAGGTCTTGGACCAACAAAAGATGATATGACAAAGGAAGTTGTAGCAAAGTATTTTAAAAAGAAATTAATTCCTCATGATGAATCTATTAAAAATATAAAGGATTACTTTAAATCAACTGGAAGAGTAATGCCTGAAAATAATTTTAAACAAGGTATGTTTCCACAAGGATCAATAGTTGTTAAAAATGATAATGGCACTGCACCAGGAGTTATAATAGAGGAAAACAATAAAATAATGATTATTATGCCTGGTCCACCAAATGAGATGAAACCCATGTTTAAAGAGAGTATTGAGCCTTATTTGAAGAATAAAACAAACACTACTTTAATTTCTAAAGTAGTGAAAATTATAGGTCTTGGAGAAAGTTTAGTTGCAGAAAAAGTTCAAGATTTAATTGATAAGCAAACGAATCCAACAATTGCACCTTATGCAAAAGAAGGAGAAGTAACATTAAGAATAAGCGCGAAGGCTGAGGATGAAGAATCAGCTTTAAGTTTAATTAAACCTATCATAGAAGAGATAAGCAAGAGACTAGGTAATAATATCTATACTATAGGTGAAGATTCAATAGAAGAAGTTGTTTCTAAAATTTTAATAGATAAAAATCTTACTATATCAACTGCAGAATCATGTACAGGCGGAATGATAGCAAGTAGATTAGTTTCGTATCCAGGAATATCAGAAGTCTTTTTAGAGGGCGCTGTAACATATTCTAATGAGGCAAAGCATAACAGAATACATGTTAAGCAAGAAACATTAGATAATTATGGTGCAGTAAGTTATGAAACTGCTAAAGAAATGGCAGAAGGAATAGCAAAAACTTCTGGTACAGATGTTAGTATTGTTACAACAGGTATTGCTGGGCCTGGTGGTGGAACAGAAGAAAAGCCAATAGGACTAGTCTATATAGGTATGTATATAAATGGTGAAGTAACGGTACAAAAATATATATTTAAGGGTAACAGAAATAAAGTAAGGAATCAAGCTACAATAATGGCATTAGATATGGTAAGAAGAGGATTACTTAAGTCAGACATCTGATCAAGTGATTTTTAGTGTGAGCTATAGTGTATAAAAAAATAATTCCCCTTGCTACTTTATATTTAAAATAGCAAGAGGAATTAAAATTGGTATATAAATAAAATGGGGGGAGAGGCGATTAAATATTGAAGTTAGTTACTTCATTATAAATTCTTTCCAAACCCATATTATTTATACATAATATTTTAAATTTAGTTATATTAAAAAATAATAAGCTCAAAATTCTTATTATATTATTCGTTAGATAAGAATACTGTTTTGTTATTTATTGATAATGACTTATAAGGGGTTAGTATGAAAAAAACATTTAGAGCAAATTTATATTTTTTAATAATAATGTTAGGTGAGATAATAGCACCTTTCTTCCTATTTTATTTTTATAAAAAAATAGGAATACATGATTTAAGAATACAATTATTTACAAATCATATGATTTTATTTATTCTACCAGCAATAATATATATTTTAATAGTTAGACCTAATTTAAAACAAACTTTTAAGTTTAATAAGCTTTATTTAAAAGATTTCTTTTTAATAATAGGATTAGCATTATTATGTCAACCAGTAGTAAGTTTATTTTCACTGATAACCTCTTTCTTTTTTGAGAATGATATAGGAAATTTTGTGACAGAAATATCTTCAACACCATTTATACCAATGTTGCTTTTAATGGCTGTTATGCCTGCTATAACAGAGGAAATAACGTTGAGAGGTATAGTACAATCTGGCTATGATGACAAAAGTGATTTTAAGACTTGTGTTGTAATAGGATTGCTTTTTGGAATGTTTCATTTAAATGCACAACAATTTTTATATGCAGCTGTTTTAGGAGGAGTTTTAGCTTATTTAGTTAGAGTAACTAATAGTATATTTGCATCTATGACATTTCACTTTATGATTAATGGAACATCGGTTATAATGCAAAAACTCTTAATTCTCTTTCAAGATAAAATAGGAACTGGAGAAACAGCAACAGATATGCCTATTAAAACGCTACCTTTAAATGAAAAGTTGAGTCTATTAAAAGGATGTGCAATCATAGCATTAATATCTGGAGTATTATCAATACTATTAATTAAAAAGATTAAGAAAATTAATGAAAAAAGAAAAATTAAAGTAAGCCAAGGGATTTTAAGTGATAATGGGATTTACTATAAAGAATATATAGAATATGAAGATAAAGATGATATTGGATATAAAAGTTATGATTATGAAGTAAAAGAGGATAAGATAATTAATTGGCCTTTTATAATGACAATAATTATATATTTAATATATATGATACTAAGTCTTCATTTAAGTTCTATTGCGTAATAAAAGACGTAAAGAAATTTTGTTTTACAAAATAAAAAAGTTAGGGTGTCTCAAAAGGTAAATTTATTTTATGCTTTTGAAACACCCTAATTCTTTTAACACTTAATAACATCAGTAGATGAAGAAGATAAGTTAGAAAAACAGCTTTCAAGCACCCAACCTCTAGAATTAATATTGCTTTCTAGGGGAAGAGCTATATAGTACCATGTAAAATCATCAGATAAAACTTTCTCTAAAATCCTAACTTCCATTGCTATGCTTAGTTTTTGCAAAATGGGAGATATTTCATTAGGAGATAAGTGCAAAATGGAATCTTTAGATACTATTCCATAGTTCTGATCAAGATTAAGAAAGGTAATTGAACAATTATTTTTAAACGAATCTAACTTTTTATATTCTAGCTTTAGTTTAGAAAACTGATTTTTACTAATTACGAGTTCTCGATGCAGGGTTGAAATTTTTTGCTCATAATAAGACATTAAAAAGATTATTCCTGCTCCTATAATTAAAACAAACAATAAAAATATTATAAATTTCATTTTATTTCTCCTAGAATAAATTCATCACTTAAAGTATATTTACAATTTCTAAAAAAAATACCAAGGTTTGTTTATATTAAAGAAGTTTAACTGCTTGACTTAATACTTCACCAATAGATTCATGTATAACTAAATCAGCTTTAGAATCATAAGGTGTACTACTTTTGTTTATTAATACAAGATTCTTTCCTCTAAAATAATTTATAAGTCCAGCAGCGGGGTAAACAACTAGCGAAGTACCACCTATAATTAATGTATCAGCTTTCTCAATAGCGTCAACTGCACCTCTTATAACATCATCATTTAAGCCCTCTTCATATAAAACAACATCAGGCTTAACTATTCCATTACATTTAGGACATTTAGGAATATCTTTTGAATTTAGAACAAAGTCTAAATCATAAAATGTATGACATTTAATGCAATAGTTTCTATGAACTGATCCATGAAGCTCATAAACATTTTTGCTGCCAGCAGCTTGGTGAAGTCCATCAATATTTTGAGTAATAACAGCTTTTAGTTTACTCATTTGTTCTAGTTTAGCTAAAACTAAATGACCAGCATTTGGTTTAGCATCAGTATATATCATTTTTTCTTTATAAAAGTTAAAGAAATCACTTGGATGAGAGATAAAGAAGCCATGAGATAACATAGTTTCAGGAGGATAGCCTTTTCCATTAGAAGTCTTATAAAGACCGTTTTCAGAACGGAAATCAGCAATGCCGGATTCTGTACTCATACCAGCTCCACCAAAGAATACTATATTATCACTTTCCTTTAATATTTGTGACAATTTTTCTATATTCATAAAAACATCTCCAATACTAGTATAATATATTATCATTATCACATAGTCTAAAATAAAAATCAAAAAAACAGTTGACATAATTATAATATCAAGATATAATACTACTTGTATCTGGTGGTAACGGCATAGAGGTAACACTCCTTCCCATTTCGAACAGGAAAGTTAAGGTCTATAGCGCTGATGGTACTGCATGGGTGACTGTGTGGGAGAATAAGACGTTGCCAGGTAACATGGCTCGATAGCTCAGTCGGTAGAGCAGAGGACTGAAAATCCTCGTGTCACTGGTTCGATTCCAGTTCGAGCCACCAAAAAAAGCACTAACATTTGTTAGTGCTTTTTTTTTATTAATTTATTATTAGACTACGCTTTAAGGCACATGGAAGAAAATAAATTCTACCGTTCAGTAGATTTATATTACAATATCAACATTTACTTAAAACGTAGCCTATTATTATAATAAAATTTGTTATATAAAATTAAAGCCACCAACTGTGAACTGCACCCAAAATGTTAGACATAAATCTAATGTTTTGGGGTCAGTTCACTGATATGGTGGCTTTGATTATTATTTTTACACAGTACACTGCTCTATTTCTACAGAATAAGTGGAACAATGAGGACAAACAATTATACTAACTATATAACTATCATCAATCTTACCCGCTCTAAATAGTTTATTGTATGATGTGTCTTTATACTCTTCACAAATTGTATTTATGATGTAATGTTTTTCTTTTGTATAGATATAAAAATGATATTCTAAATAACAGTAAGATTTATTTAATTGTTCCTGATTATCACAAAGACATTTATCACAGTAATATTCTTTTGTGAAATTTATATTTTCACCTTGAGATAAAGCGGTTAAAATCATATCTAAAGATACATCTTTAACATCATCATTTTCTTCTTCGCTTTCATAAAATATACCATCACAATTTTCTTCAGATAGTACATAGTCTTTATTATCATATATAAATTTATATTCCATAAAATCCTCCTTAATAATACTAATAATATACTATATTATTATATAATAGAATAAACATAATAATACAATATGTTATTATGAATTGAAACTATTTTGTAACGATTAAGACATTTATATGCAACAAAGATATTTATTTAAGGCACATTAAAGAAAATAACAAGTCAAAGATGCAACGTATATTTTATGTCAAACAAGAAGGTAATATCAGTTCATATCAGGTTATTGGCGAATATTACTGACGCAGTATGACACGAAATAGACTAGCATACTGACTTGTTATTTATTTTAATGTGCCTAGTAAGATACAACAATATCATAATAAGAAATAGTTAAGCTTGACTTAAGAAAGTCTTAAGATAATGCACTTATACTAAATACATAGAAAGTAAAAGATTAAATAGATAGGGGATGAGTTTTATGTTAGAAAAATTAATATTAACTGATAAAGAATGTGAAAACCTAGCTAATGGTATTGCAATTGGAGTAGGGATTGGAATAGTAGTTGGAGCAATTTTTAATAATATAGTTTTTTATTTTGCATTTGGTGGAGTATCAGGAATAATAGGCTCATTAATCTATTCTAAAATTCAAGAAAACAAAAATAATTAAAGTATAAAAGTTTCTATAAGTATTTGAATTTAATATTCTAAAAAATTTTAAATTATAGCTATGTTTTAGCAAAGTGTTGATATTGTTATATTTTTGCAAAGTGGACATTAAAATTGGACTTTTAGAACTCTTAAGTGAAAGTCCAAATTTTACATTTGGTATCTCAAACTTACTCAGCGAACGAATGTGAGTCGAGTTTCCTTGAGTATTGTCATATTTCCTGCTTGTCTAAAGCTTGCCTTTGGAGCAAGCTAAAAGGGGACTATACTCATTTAGATGTTCTTAAGTGAGAGTCAAAATTTTATATTTTGTTGCTCGAACTTACTCAGCGAATGAATATGAGTCGAGTTTCCTGTATCAATTTCTTAGCCCACTTTACAATATATAACAATATAAACACGGTTTTAAAACAAAGTGTAAATTATATATATGATTGAATAAAGATCCTTCATAAAATTAAGCGACTATTAGCTATTTTTATGAAGGATCTTTTCTACAACATATATATAAGAATTAAGGCATATTATTAATTCTTATATATTTTCAATTTGCCAATCGATTGGAATCTGATTAGTATCAATTAAAAATTTATTTGCTTTTGAAAAAGGTTTACTACCAAAGAAGCCTCGTGAGGCGGATAATGGACTCGGATGAACAGATTTAATAATATAATGTTTAGGATTATCTATTAAATCAACTTTTTTAATAGCATTATTACCCCAAAGAATAAACACTAAAGGTTTATTACTAGTATTTAATATTTTAATTATATTGTTAGTAAATATTTCCCATCCAATTCCTTTATGGGAGTTAGCTTCTCCAGCTCTAACTGTAAGTACTGTATTTAATAAAAGCACTCCTTGATCAGCCCACTTTTTCAAATATCCATTATTAGGAATGTAGCATTCTAAGTCAGTATGTAGTTCTTTATATATATTCAGTAGTGACGGTGGAGTTTTAACTCCAGGATTAACAGAAAAACTTAATCCATGAGCTTGATTTGGACCATGATAGGGGTCTTGCCCTAAAATAACAACTTTTACATCTTTAAATTGAGTAAAATGTAGAGCGTTGAATATATTATACATATCAGGATAAATAGTTTTAGTTTTGTATTCTTTCACAAGAATTTCTCTTAGCTTAATATAATAGTCTTTTTCAAATTCACAAGACAGATATTCATTCCAATCATTTTTTAGTATTTTAAACATAACATCACCCATATTTAGTATATCATTTTTAATAATATTTATAATGTTCTATATGGTTTTACTTTTTAAAATATTTTTGTTCTTGTTAGGGAACTTATATACTGTTAAAATATAGAGGAATATAAAATTTTTTTGATTAAAGGAGAATTTAAATGGAAAATAAAGTATGGGCTGTTGCTGCAGGCAATGAAATAACAGATAAGGATTTAGAATCAATAATAATGAGATATCCTCCAGAAAGAAGAGCTATGTTTCAAGGAGAAGAAGGCAAGAAGCAATTAGTAGAGCAAGTAATTGCTTTTGAATTAATGCATAAGTTTGGTAAGGAAATAGAATTAGATAAAACTGAAGAATATAAAAATATGATTGCAGGATTATCTAAAGAAGCATTAACTCAATTATCAATAAATAAAGTATTAGCAGATGTAACAGTTACAGATGAAGATGCTAAAAAGTATTATGAAGATAATAAGGATATGTTTGTAAAACCAGCAACAGTTTCAGCTAAACATGTATTAGTTAAGACTGAAGAAGAAGCTAAAAAGATAAAAGAAGAAATTTCAAAGGGTTTATCTTTTGAAGATGCTGCAATGAAATATTCAACTTGTCCATCAAAAGAACAAGGTGGAAACCTAGGACCTTTCGGAAAAGGTATGATGGTTCCTGAATTTGAGGATGCTGCATTTGCATTAGAAATTGGAACAGTTAGTGAACCAGTTAAAACTCAATTTGGATATCATTTAATATTAGTGGAAGAAAAACATGAAGCAATAAATGTACCATTTGATCAAATTAAAGATGCAGTTATAAAGCAAGTAGTAGAACAAAATCAACAAAAGAAATATTTAGATATGGTATCAGAACTAGAAGCTAAATATGGAGTAGAAAGAAAGTAGACATATTTATTAAAAGTTAGGCTATGTTTTAATTCAATGTTGATATTGTAATATAAAGCCCATGGACTGTGGAATTTACTTTAAAAACTCTAAAATGAATATTAGTCCTATTAATGCATACTCCCAATCAAAGATTGTGACAAGCAATTAATAGGACAAATCTTCATTAAGGGTTCTAAAAAGTAAATTCCAATGCCATGTCGCTCTTATATTACAATATCAACACTATAAAAACATAGCCAAAAGTTAAATAGATATTAAAAAATAAATAAATATGCGAAAGCTAGCTCGAAGTGGAAAATAATTCATACTTTTAGCTAGCTTTTTTATATTTTCATATTAATTCTAAGAATGAGTTAATATATTTATCCGCATATTTAGTAAGTTCTTCTTCAGAATGTATACTTAAGTTATCTTTTACTGCAACAACTTTCATACCAGCAGATTTTGCACCTTGTATAGCAGGAAGTATATCTTCAAAAACAATGCACTTATTAGGCTCAACACCTAATTTTTTTGCAGCTAATAAGTATACATCAGGTTGATCTTTTCCTTGTGATGTTTCATCTGTAGTTGTAATAGCATCAAAATAATGAAATATCTCATTATTTTCTAAGCAAGCTTTAAGTAATGGAGTTGAATTACTAGTTGCTAATCCAATCTTTATACCAGATTTTTTTAATAGCTGTAAGAATTTTTTTGCACCTTTTTTTAATTTAACATCATTAGAATAATGATTAAAAGCCATGTTATGCCAAGTATTCAATATGTCATCTAATGAATCTTCAATTTGAAATCTATTTTTAAAATAGAGAGCTGTTTGAGAAAAGCTTAAGTGAAGGATTTCATTTTTTAAATCTCCTGGCATTAAATAACCTTTTTCTTTAAGATAATCTATGTCTATCTGTTCCCAGACCCACATGGAATCTACTAGAGTTCCATCTAAATCAAATATAGCTCCTTTTATGTCATGTAACATGTATTAGTCCTCCATTAGTTAGTATGTTTTTTAGTATGTTTTAATAATATATGAATTTAAATGAATATAAAAGGGTAGTTATTTGTTTTACAAGACAAATGAAAGAAAATAATAGATCAAAGATAAATTGCATACTTTGCATCAGATAAGTATACTAATCTATTATTTTTTTTATTTGCATAAATATAATTTACCATGATAAAAACAGTGTAATAATAATTTTACTTTACACTTTGATTACAGTTTTGTAAGATTAAAGTTATAATGTATATCTCATTATTTACTAAAACTTATGTAAAGGATTTTAAAATATGTTTAATAGTGATAAAATTAATATAAATATATAATTTTCTATAAAAATTATATAAAAGATTATAAATGTATTAACTTAATTAGAACATATATATTAATAAGAAAAGATAAAATTAATTAAAGCATTATGAATCAAAACAGGAGGATTAACAATGAAATCAACTACAATAGTTATGTTTATAGCAAGCGGATGGTTTTTAGCAATAGGAGCATTTATTATGTTAAATAAGAAGTTTAAAATGAAAATGATAAATAATACTCAGGCTAAAGACAAAGAAAAATTTGTAGAATTTAATGGAAAATTCAATTTAATTTTGGGTACTATTGGGATAATTATAGGCGCTTTAAATTGCTTTTTAAAGAATAATGATAATGTATTTTTAGGTATATTTGTAGTAGTTATGCTTGCTTCTTCTATAATACAAGCTAAGCTATCTAAAAAATATAAGATATAGTTTAGAATAGTAGGGGAATATGGACTATATAGAAAAAAAGACAGAATAATTTTAATTATTACTTATTAAGGAAAGTTGTCCATGCTTATGTAAAGTGATATAATTAAGGAGTTATAGATATATTTAAGAGGATAAAGGAGGGAAGGTTCATACGAACCGGCATTTGATGAAGAAAAAAGTTTTAGCTGTAATGCTAGCAGCAATACTTGTTGCAGGTAATTCAGTGCCAGCTTTTGCTACACCTGGAAATCAAGAATTAAATGACACTAGACAAAAATATGCAGAAATTGAACGTAACATATCAAATATTGAAGATAAAATTTACGATTTAAATACTCAAATAGAACCATTAGAACAAACTGTTTCTAATAATAAGAGGGAAGTTACTAATATCAACAATCAAATCGATAACACAACTAAAGATATTAAGCAATGTAAAGAGGAAATTACTAAATTAGATTTAGCTTTAGGAGAAAGACTTAAAGCTATGTACATGTCAGGAGATATGGAATTTAGTTATTTAAGTTTCTTATTTGAATCAGAATCAACTAGTGATTTCTTTTCAAGAGCAGAATCAGTGGCTAGAATTTTAGGTAAAGATAAAAAGGCAATAAAAGATATTATTGATAAAAGAGATGCTTTAAACGCGAAAATAAGCTCTTTAGAAGATAAGAAAAAAGAGATAGACAAGCTTAATTCTGAGGTACAAATGAGTTTATCTCAATTAGATGTTAAGAAAAAAGAACAAGAAACTTTAGCATCTCAAACAAAGGCTGAAAAAGAAAAGTTCGATTCAGAATATTTGTCAGAAGTAGAAAGACAAACACTTCAACCACAATTTGATGTCGTTAGTAATTCTAATAGTTCACTTGATGATCTTAAGTCAGCAATTTCTCAATTAAGAAATATAAGAGATAATCAAATCAAGAGTCCAACTATTAAAAAAGAAATTGACGAAAAAATTGAAAAAGCTAAAACGATTGTATCACAAAGAGAAGAAGAACAAGCAAGAAAAGCTGCAGCAGTAGTTACCGCTAGCAGAGGAAATTCAGGGTCAACTTCAAAACCAACTGGAAATGTTCCTTCAGCAGGAAATGCACAAGCAATATTAAATGAAGCCTATAAGCATTTAGGAAAAGCATATGTATATGGTGCAACAGGAGCAGATAATTTTGATTGTTCAGGATTTACTGAATATGTATTTAATAAAGCAGCAGGAACAGATATATCAAGAACAACTTATTCGCAAATAAATGTAGGACAACCTGTATCACGAGATCAACTTCAACCTGGTGATTTAGTATTTCCTCATTCAGGACATGTTGGGATATATGTTGGTGGAGGTAATATGATTCATGCTCCACAAACTGGTGATGTTGTTAAAGTATCTCCAGTGTATAATTTTTATGCAGCAAGAAGAGTATTATAAAACTAAAAATTTCAGGAGCTGTATCAGATTGATATTTTAAATCAATCATGATACAGCTCTCTTTTTATAGTTTTCAATTTTATACATATATTTTTATGTAATTATTAGTAATTATATTATTTGATTGCATGACGATAAGAAGGTAAAGATACCTTCTCCATAATTTTACTATATTTCTTTATTTATGAAGCTTGCTGCTCAT
>NZ_FOMG01000006.1 GCF_900112485.1 Clostridium uliginosum | reverse complement strand
CCTTATGTGATGTATTTGTTGTTTTTAGCGAAATCATTATATCACAAAGGAATGGCTTATTTATTTTTTACAATTTTTGTTTACTCAACAACCTATATAAATCTAAATCACTTAATTTACCTTTTTTCTTTAATCGTTTTAATAGTTCTTCTGGTTCCTTATTAATTATAAGTTCTTCTGGAAAATCAATGGATTCAAGCATTTTAATAGCTTCCGTAAATTCTCCTATTTTTGTACAAAAATGTGCATCACTATTAATTATTAGTTTTGCGTCATATTTTTTGCATAATAAGGCAATTTCTTTACAGTTATGATTACTACCTATCCTAGATGTGGTAAAAGAACTATTATTAATTTCAATTAAAACATCATGTTTTATAGCACTCTTAACTACAGCCTCAAAATCTACTGGTATTTCTGGATTTCCAAGATGCCCTATGATATCTATTTGTCCGTTTTCTATTGTATTTATAAATGCTCTTGTATTTTCTTCTCTATTACCTATCTTATAAACTTCTGGATGAATACTGCCTATAACAATATCTAATTTTTTCAATATTTCATCATCCATATCTAACGTACCATTATAATCAATTATATTTGCTTCAGTACCATAAAGCATAGTTACCCCATACATCTCTCTTGGTAATACTTTATAGTTACCAAAATACCATATATGAGGAGCATTAGGCATATTAACTCCATGTTCTGTAGTTCCTAATACCTTTATTCCTTTATCTGAAGCAACCTTTGCATTTTCCATTAAAGTTGAATAAGCATGCCCACTAACTAAAGTGTGAGTATGAACATCTAATGCATATTTCACTAAAATCCCTCTTTTCACTTTATTGTTTTAGACATATTCAAAAAAGATAACAATTTATTATGCTAGTCTATCTTCTTTGATATACCTTATCTCTGCCAAATACTATACTATCATATTTAAAATATAAATCAAACGGCTTGAAAGTCCAGTAAACTTTTACATTTAAGCATTTCAAAGTAACTTTAATTTATTGTTAGTTTCTTTAATGTTAAATTCTTTCAAGCACTTAACATTTATGATATCATTTAAATAGGGCGCATTCAAAAAAATAATAGACCAATGTGCCTAAATAGCTTATATGTTATACACTTAAGGAGGATTTTATGATTAAATTAATTACAACAGATATGGATGGAACTTTATTAGATGAAAATAGTAATTTACCTGAAAGTTTTACAGAAGTTTTAAACTTAATAAGAGAAAAAGATGTTAAATTGGTTATAGCTAGTGGAAGACCTTATGCTACATTACAAACAAATTTTGGTCCTATGGCTAAATACTTATCATACATAACTGATAACGGTGCTTTAGTATTTCACAATAATGAATTAATATTTAAAGATGTTATGTCTAAAGATATTGTACAAGATATACTAAAAAAAGCAAAAACTATAGATAATACTACTGTTGTATTATGTGGTGTTGAATGTGCTTATATAGAAAACTGTTCTGATGAATATTTAGAAGAAATTAAAAAATATTATGTTAATTATGAAGTAGTTGATGATTTAACTAAAGTTAATGATGATATAATTAAAGTTACTATTTGTGATTTAGAAACATCTGCGAAAAATTCGAATACAATCCTTGAACCTTTGTTTGAGGACAAGCTTAATGTAGTTGTTGCTGGTCCATTATGGTTAGATATAATGAATAAAACCGTTAATAAAGGTACTGCTTTAAAGAAAATAATGGATACTTTAGATATAGCTAAAGATGAAGTTATGGCATTCGGCGATTACTATAATGATATAGAAATGCTAAATCAAGCTGAACACAGTTTTGTAATGAAAAATGCGCCAGAAGATATGAAACAACATGCAAAATACATAGCAGAAAGTAATGAAGATTACGGAGTATTAGGTGCAATAATGGAGCATGTAATACTAGCATAATATCTTTAAGAGTTAATATTGTAGTATAAAGCTCATGGACAAGGGAATTTACTTTAAGAACTCTAAAATAAATATTTGTACAATTAATGCATGCTCCCAATCAAAGATTGTGACTAGCAATTAATTGTACAAATATTTATTAATAGTTCTAAAAAGCAAATTCCAATGCCAGTTCGCCCTTATACTACAATATCAACTCTATTTTTAAATATATTCTGCTATATAAATCATGTATATATGTTTCAGTTAACAATATTCAATACTAAATGATCAATTAGTGAAAAAACTTCAACGAAGTTTTAATACAATGAATATTATTTATTAGAACTTATATATACTAATTAAATATCAACTCTATTTCTTTTTTCACCTTTATTATATGCTTTAATATTTTCTATTAGATTATCAAATAATCTATCTCTAGCTTCTTCACTTGCCCATGCTATATGTGGAGTTAACACTATCTTATCTTTGTTTTTAATGCTTAATAGAGGATTGTTTTCAGGTATTGGTTCAACTTCAAAAACATCTAATGTTGCTCCGCCTATAATGTTCTCATCTATTGCTCTAGCTAAATCTTGATCTACAATTATAGGACCCCTTCCCATATTAATTACTATAGCATCGTCCTTCATTTTACTAAATGCATCATAATTCATTAATGCTTTAGTATTATCATTTAAAGGTGCATGAATTGAAATTATATCAGATTTATCTAATAATTCTTCAAATGATACTCTCTCATAATCCAAAGTTGAATTTTTCCCTGATGTTGAATAGTAAATAACTTTTGCACCAAAAGCTTCTGCAATTTTAGCTACTCTTCTTCCTATTGCTCCTAAACCAACTATTCCCCATACTTTCCCATCTATATCTTTGTATGTTTCATCTAAATTAGTAAATATATCTGATCTTGAATAGTCTCCTGACTTTATATAATTATCAAAATAACCAATTTTATCGTATAAGTGCAATAATGTAGCAAAAGTATGTTGTGCTACTGTATTTGTAGAATATCCTGCTACATTAGTTACTGCAATTCCTCTGCTTTTTGCATAATTAGTATCTATATTATTAAAACCAGTTGCCATTTCACATATAAGTTCTAAGTTTTTTGCATCTTTTAAGTTTTCTTCATTTACCACTACTTTATTCGTAAGTATAATGTTAGCATCTTTTATTCTGTTTGCTACTTCTTCTTTTACAGTTAAATCATAGTATGTAACTTCTCCAAATTCATTTAACTTAGAGTAATCTACATCCCCTAAAGTTTTTCCATCAAGTACCACTATTTGTTTCATAAAAAGAATCTCCTTCCTTGTTTTTAACTCTCTTTTATTATATCATAAGCTAATGTATTTAGAAGTTATGCTACATATAATATTAGGAATATTCAATATTGTATGAGCTATTTTTTAGTGTTAAACTTTATATTGTACTTTATGTATTAAGTAGTTAACGTATTAACTAAAAAAGTTACTTATAAATAATAAATTAATTTATACATTCGTTCTATTTTTATAGTGTTGATATTGTTACATTTTTGTGAAGCGTGCATTAGAATTCGACTTTTAGAACTCTTAATGAGTATTGTCACATTAATTGCTAGTCCAAAACTTGTTTTTGGAACAAGCTGGAATGGGACTATACTCATTTAGATGTTCTTAAGTCCAATTCTTTAGCACACTGAACAATATGTAACAATTTTAACACGGTTTTAAAACAGACTATATATTATATATTTAAAGGAGAATTTATTTATGTTTATTTTTACTTATAAAATGCCATTTCAAAACATTGATAATACCATAGAGAAATTACAATTTAATGATATTTTTAATGTATTTTATGAAAGTCCATTAGAAATAACTACTAACGAATTTGGTTATGGTTACATAGAAAAAGAAGATGTTATTATTGATTTAAAAGTAGTATTTGATGGAGAAAAGTATGAACTTTCTTCATTTGAGAGCTTAATTAATTCTATTATAGGTTTTGATCCAATTAACATGGTTGAAGAAAATTATGATTATGAAGAAACAAACTTTCCTGCTATACATATAGATGATACTTGGGTATTAGCTTCCCCTGAAGAAGATTTTCCTAACAAGCAAAAAATAAATTTCATCTCTCAAGGAGCGTTTGGAACTGGTATTCATGAAACCACACAAGATATATTAAGATATATTTTATCAAAAGACTTTACTGATCTAGACGTTTTAGATATAGGTACTGGTTCTGGAATTTTATCATTAGCTACAAGCATTAAATATGCTAAAAGGGTATGTGCACTTGATATTAGAGATGTAAGAGATGAAATTACATTTAATTCTTCTTTGAATAATATTAATAATATTGAAGTTTTTGTTGGGGATGCATTAAATAATGACTTTACTATTGATGGTAAATTTGATTGGATATATATAAATATAGGTGGAGAAGAAACTGAAATGTTTATGGATTATATTAATGATCATATCAAAAGTAACGGTAAACTATTAGTTTCTGGCTTAGTTGAATGGAGTTTTAATTCTGTTAAAGAAATAGTTGAATCTAAAGGATATACTCTAGAAGAAAAAATACAAACTAATGAATGGTGCACTGCTATATTTAATAAGCAATAAAAATTAATAATTACTACTAAACTATTAATTACATAGAAAAGTCGCCTCAAATTATTTTGAGGCGACTCATTTATATTATTTATTTTATAGGAGTCTTTTTAATGTTCCAAATTTCATCGCAATATTGTTGTATTGTTCTGTCACTTGAGAATGTTCCTGCATTATAGAGATTGGCAAAACACTTCTTAGCCCAGTTCCTTTTATCCTTGTAAGTAGCAAATACTTTTTCCTCTTCTTGCTTAAACAAATCAAAATCTGCAAGTAAATAGTACTGATCTCCTTCTTCTAATAATGAATTGTAAAGATCTTCAAAGTCCCCACTTTCGCCATCATCGAATGTACCATCAATTAATGTATCTAATACTCTCTTAATGCTTGGATTTTCTTCATAGTACTTCTTAGAATCGTAAGTATCTTTGATTTTCTCTATATCTTCAACTTTTAATCCAAATATAAAGTTATTTTCTTCTCCACTTTCTTGAACAATTTCTACATTGGCTCCATCTAAAGTTCCAAATGTAGGAGTAGCATTTAACATGAACTTCATGTTACCTGTTCCTGACGCTTCTTTTCCTGCAGTGGAAATTTGTTTAGATAAATCTGAACCTGGAAATAGTTTTTGTGCATAAGATACTCTATAGTTGTGTACAAATACAACTTTTATTTTTCCAGCAACATCTTTATCATTATCAATAAGGTCAGCTATTTGAGTTATAAATTTAACAATTGCTTTAGCTCTTCTATATCCAGGGAATGCTTTAGCTCCAAAGATAAATGTAGTCTTTGGTATATCTAAAGTTGGATCTTCCTTTATTCTATAATATAAATCTAAAATATATAAAGCATTTAATAATTGTCTCTTATATTCATGTAATCTCTTTATTTGAATATCAAAAAATGAATTGGGATCTATTTCAATTCCTTCTTCTTGTTTGATGTAATCTGCTAGCTGAACTTTCTTTTCATGCTTAATTTGCATAAGTTTTTCTAATACTACATCATCATTCTCAAACTTCTTTAAACCTTTAAGTAATTCTAAATGTTTAACCCAGTCTTCATTTCCTAATAAATCAGTAATAAATGCTGATAATTCAGTATTGCAAAGTCTAAGCCATCTTCTTGGTGTAATACCATTTGTTTTATTTTGGAACTTTTCTGGATATAATTTATACCAATTATTTAATTCCTTATCTTTTAATATATCTGTGTGTAACTTAGCAACTCCATTTACTGCCTTTGATACAAATATAGCTAAGTTAGCCATTCTTACTTGTCTATCAGCTATAATTCTAAATTCTTTAATTTTTTCTCTAATATAATGTTTCTTCTTTAATTCTTTAATTAATTCCTTATCAATATCTTTGATTATTTCTAATACTCTAGGGAATAATTTTTTTATTAAGTTAACATTCCATTTTTCTAGTGCTTCTGCTAATATAGTATGGTTTGTATATCCAAAGAAAGATTTTGCAGATTCTAATGCATCTTTAAAACTAACTCCTTCTTCATCAACTAATAATCTAATAAATTCAGGTATAGCCAATGTTGGATGGGTATCATTTAATTGAACAAAATTGTTTTCACTAATATTTTGAAAATCGGTTCCAACTTTTGCTTTATGTTTTCTTATAATATCTTTTAATGAAGCACTTACTAAGAAATATTGTTGACGTAATCTTAACAATTTTCCTTCATTATTTGAATCATTAGGATATAAAACTCTTGAAATATCTTCTGCTCTATTTTTTAAGCTTACAGATTTATCATACTTTTGGTTGTTAAATAATATAAAATCAAATTCTTTCATTGGTTCACATTTCCATAATCTTAATGTATTAATATTCTTAGTTCCATATCCAATTATTGGAGTGTCATAAGGGATAGCTTTAACTGTCATATCTGCAAATTCAATTATTTGAGCTTCTGCTTCTTTTCTTATACTCCACGGATCTCCATATTTCAACCAGTTATCTTCGCATTCAGTTTGAAATCCTTCTTCAACATTTTGATTAAACAAACCATTATTATATCTAATTCCATATCCATTTAAAGGCATATCTATAGTTGCAGACGATTCCATAAAGCATGCTGCAAGTCTTCCAAGACCACCATTACCAAGTCCAGCATCTTCTTCTATTTCTTCTATCTTGTTTATATCTATATTTAATTCTGACAACACTTCTTTAACTTCGTCATATAATCCTAAGTTCATTAAATTATTACCAAGAGCTCTGCCCATTAAATATTCTGCTGAAAAATAATTTGCACATCTTCCTTCATTATAAGTACAACTAGTGTTATTCCAATCCTCTATTATGTCTTCTAATACAGTTAAGGAAAGTGCATTAAATATTTCATATTCCTTAGCATCTTTTAATGTTACTCCATACTTTACTTTTAAATATCTATTAACTCCAATTCTTATATCTTCTTTTTTCATTTTAATCGCACCTTCCATACATTTTTGTTAATTTATACATTTTATTTGCTAATTTATCAGTAAATACATCTTTCTTAGCTCTCCAACGCCAGTTTTGCCCTAAAGTAGATGGAACATTAATCCTTGCTTCATTTCCTAAATTTAAAAAATCTTGCATTAGTGCTATTGATAAATAGGATTTACTACTCCAAACCCCTCGTATGAATCCCCAATTATATCCTTCTTTTCTGTTTAGTCCAAGATACTTAATAGAATTTTTAATTTCGTTCTTACTACCAGTTTTTTCGAACCATCCTCTAAATGTATTATTATCATGAGTACCCGTATAAGCTACACATTCTTCTTCATAATTATGAGGTAGATCTCGATTTTTAGAATCTCCGCAAAAAGCAAATTGTAATACTCTCATCCCTGGAAAACCTGAAGCTTTTCTAAATTCAACTACTTCATCTGTTAAGAATCCTAAGTCTTCAGCAATAATTTTAATATCTCCAAGTTCTTTTTTTATTGCACTAAATAGCTTCATTCCAGGTCCTTTTACCCATTCACCATTTTCTGCTGTTAAATCTTCATAAGGTATTGACCAATAAGATTCAAATCCTCTAAAATGATCTATTCTTATCACATCATAAAGCTTTGCACTTTGTCTCATTCTATCTACCCACCATTTGTACTTAGTTTGATCAATATAGTCCCAATTATAAATAGGATTTCCCCAAAGTTGGCCAGTTACTGCAAAATTATCTGGTGGACAACCTGAAACCTTAATAGGTAATAAAGTTTCAGTGTCTAGCAAAAATGCTTTTGGATTAGCCCACACATCTGCACTATCTCCTGATACATATATAGGAATATCACCTATAATATCTACACCTAAGTCATTTGCATACTTTTTTAAGCTACTCCATTGTTCAAAAAACTTATATTGCAAGAAGTTCCAATATTCAATTTCATCTTTAAGTTCAATCCTATATTGTTCTAGAACTTCTTTTTTCCTAAGTTTAATGTCCATATCCCAAGTTTGCCAACTCTTCAAATTAAATTTTGTTTTAATTGCCATATACATAGAATAATCATCTAACCAGAAATTTTCTTCTTCTTTAAATTTTTTCAAATCATCTGGTTTATTAATCTTAAAATTTTCATAAGCCTTTCTTAAAATCTTCATTTTTTCTATAAAAATTATTCCATAATCTATATCTTCAGGATTACTACCAAAATTAGTTTTTGAATAATCTTCTCTGTTTAGTAAACCTTCTTCTTCTAATAACTTAAAATCAATAAAGTATGGATTGCCAGCAAATGCTGAAAAAGATTGATATGGCGAATCTCCATAACTTGTAGGCCCCAAAGGTAGTATTTGCCAATATCTTTGTCCAGCTTTTTTTAAAAAGTCAGCAAACTCATAAGCTTCTTTTCCAAATGTCCCTATCCCATAATCTCCTGACAAAGATGCAATATGCATAATAATACCACTATTTCTTTCCATTATTTCTCCCCCTTTTAGACTTTAACTTTATATCATCAAAACTCTTTAATCTGCCTTAAACTTTTACAAGATTCTCTTTCAATTAGTTGTGTATCAAGCAAGATATGTTTATTTTCTTCATTTCCATTAATTAATGATAATAGTAAATTTATACTCATTTCTGCCATTAATTTTTTAGGTTGATTTACTGTAGTAATTCCTGGATTATAATATTTACTTTCATCCATTCCATCAAATCCAACAATTGAAATATCTTCACCAACTTTTAATCCACTATCAGCTACCGCTTTTGCTGCTCCAATTGCCATAAGATCTGAAAGTGCAAAAATTGCAGTTACATCTTTTCTTTCTTCTAATAACTTTACAGTTTCTTTGTAAGCTCCCTCGCATGAATAATCTCCTGTTAAAATAAGGCTGTCATTTATATTTATTTTTTTCTCTTCTAAAGCATTTTTGTATCCATTTAATCTCCACCAACTAATTACTAAATCATTAGTTTCTCCTAGAATTAATGCTATATTTTTATGTCCTTTATCAATCAAGTACTTAGTTGCATCATAAGAAGCTTTAACATTATCTATTCCTATAGATGAGTAATTGTTCTTTATTTTTTTTGAAATAGTATTAACTGATGTTAAAACTATTGGTGCATCTATTCCTTCAAAGCTATCATCACTAATATCAATAAAGTTGCCACCTAAACATATAACTCCTTGTAATTTTTTTTCTTTTATAAATATTATAAGATTCTCAACATCTTGATAAAAATTATAATCATTTTGCTGAAGTATCATCGTATATCCAGCTTTATCAATAATACTACCTATAACATTTATCATCTGTGAAAAGAATGGATTAAATACTCCTTTTACTAAAACTCCTATATTTTTTGTATTATTTTGTTTTAATATTCTTGCACTATTATTGGGTATGTATTTATTTTCTTTTATAATTTCCCTAACTTTTTCTCTTGTGCTTTCTTTAACATCTGGATGGTTATTAATTACTCTAGAAACTGTACTAACTCCAACCCCTGCAAGTTTTGCAATATCTGCTATATTCATAATATTCCTCCTATGATATTTTCTAAATAATTAGAAAATTACCGGTATCGTTTCCGTAATAATACTATTATACACTCTTTTCTTTTAGTATATCCATAAATGATTTTATTTTTTCTACATATTATTACATAATCATTCGGTATCGATTCCTATATTATTTAAAACTTTTATTTCTTTTCTTTCCATATAAAAAATGCTATTTTAAATAATATTGCTTCATTAAATTTTTTAATATCATAAGACGTATATTTTTTAATTTTATCTAATCTATAGATTAAAGTATTTCTGTGTACAAATAATTTTTTAGCTGCCTCACTTAAGTTCAAATCACAATTAAAAAATATTTCAATTGTATTAACTGTATCTTCATCTAGCTTACTAAATCCATTATTAAACTTTGATACTATATCATGTTTATTTTCTTCACTTAAGTTGTCTATAACGCTTTCAAACAAAAGGCTTTTTTCATTAAATACTCTACTTGATAGGTTATACTTTTTAGCCAACTTAATTTTATATATGCTATCCTCATATAAACTCTTTAAAAAATTATAATTATTTATGAAACAATAGCTCACATAACATTTTATATATATATTAATATATATTGTCTCAGTTATGCTAGATATATGTTCCTCGATATCTTCAAATAAACCAACTAAAACAATTGAACTCTTATACTCTAATATAATAATATCTGTATTTAAATAAATATCATTTAAAATTTCTATTGTTTCAGAAATTTTTTCTTTTAAATATATAACTATTAAATATGTGTCTTTTGTAGGAAACATTACTTGTTCAAGTGTATCATTAGGCACATATTCATTTTTTAATAATGAAATTATAACTTTCTCTCTTGTGTTATAGTATTCTTTACATTTATTTTCAATACAAAACTTAAGAATTTTTATTGAATCTTTAAATTTATTATAAGTTTGAATGATAAAAATCTTATTATCAATAGAAAATCTATTTTCCACTATACTATTCTGAGGCAGTAACGAATTAGTCTTAAATATAATATCGTTATTTATATATACTTCAAATGGTATTTCACAACTTTTATATAATTCTTCTAAATAAATAGCTAATCCATTCATACTTTCACCTCAATATAAGGCACACTTTTAAAAATAACAAGTCAGTATGTTAGTTCTATTTCGTATTATACTATGTCAGCATATCAACCTAATAGCCATCTATGATGGTTAATATACCTCCTTGTCTGATGCAAAATATACATCGGACCTTTGACTTGTTATTTTCTTTCATATGTCTAAAATTTAAATTATTCTTAATTCACTTTCTTTATCAAATACGTGAATGTTTTCATTTTCAACGTATAACTTTATTGAATCTCCATTCTTAAACTTAGTAGTTCCATCCACTCTTGCAGTCATATTATTACCTGATGCTACAAGATAAATATAACTCTCTGAACCCATAAGTTCAACTACTTCTACTTTTCCACTTATAATTGAAGCTGGATTTTCTTTAACTACTTCTTCATCATCATCTAAATGTTGTGGTCTGATTCCAAAAACAACTTCTTTATTTACATATCCCTTATTTTTTAGTTCTTTAGCTTTAACTTCAGGTAATAATATATTATTTTCTTCAAAACTACAATATAACTTACCTTCTTTTTCAATTACTTTACCATTTATAAAATTCATTTGAGGACTTCCAATAAATCCAGCAACAAAAATATTTACTGGTGTGTTATATATATTTTGAGGAGTATCTACTTGGTGTATTATACCATCTTTCATTACAACAATTCTTGTACCCATTGTCATAGCCTCAACTTGATCATGAGTAACATATATAAATGTTGTTTGTAACTTTTGATAGAGTTTAGCTATTTCTGTTCTCATTTGAACTCTTAATTTTGCATCAAGATTTGATAAAGGTTCGTCCATCAAGAATACTTTTGGTTCTCTTACGATAGCTCTTCCTAAAGCAACTCTTTGTCTTTGTCCTCCTGATAGAGCCTTTGGCTTTCTAGTTAATAAATGCTCTATATCTAGTATTCTTGCTGCTTCTGTAACCTTTTGTTCAATTTCTTCCTTAGGCATTTTTCTTAATTTTAAAGCAAAAGCCATATTATCATAAACTGTCATGTGTGGATATAAAGCATAGTTTTGGAATACCATTGCTATATCTCTTTCCTTTGGCTCCACATCATTAACTAATTTTCCGCCTATATATAACTCTCCTTTAGAGATTTCTTCAAGTCCTGCCACCATTCTTAAAGTTGTTGATTTACCACAACCTGATGGTCCAACAAACACTATAAATTCCTTATCTGCAATTTCTAAATTGAAATCCTTTACTGCTACTACGTCACCTGAGTAAATTTTGTAAATATGTTTTAATGACAATTCTGCCATTTTAATCCCCCCTCTTAATATTTCTTGTTCATTTTTTTGTTTCTTATGCTTCTATTGTACAATTGTAATCCTTTAAACTCCATATTAAGAACTTACAAAACTATTCAAGTTTTTTTGTGCAATACTACTAAAAAAATTTACAAGCTATTGTATGTTGTTTTTTAGTAATTTATTGTCTACTCTTGAAATAACACCTTTATAATATGATTGAATAAGCTCTCCTTTATACTTAATTGATTTATTACTTGCTAATTCTAACACACTACTTTTAACTTTATCATTAATATAAACCTTACCAGAATAATCAATTATTATATCTTCCTTATCTACTGGGTTTTGAAGCTTTAATTCATTCCATTTTCTAATCTTATCTGATAGAACAGTATAATATATTTTTTTAATCTTACTATTTGCTACTTCACCAAAATATACATTATCATTAACATCTGTTCCTAATATTTTAGAAGCTTTAACATTAGGTATTGATAAATTTCCTTTGGTATTTAATATAGTTATATTTGATCCTTCTTGCATTACTGCATTAGTGCTAGTAGTTGGAACTACAACATCTCCTATAACTTTATTATTTTTAACCTTCTTTAATTGATTCATTACATTTGCATAATATAAGTCACATTTTTCACTGCTTTTTTTAACTTTTATATATAAACTATGAGTTGATGTTGAAAATACTACATTATCTACCTCATCTTTTGGTGTTTCAAGTTTAATTCTTACCTTATTTAAATCAAAGTCCGCAAGTTCCCTTGATTCTCCCTTTTTAGCATTAAAAGATACTGGTTCAAAATAATATGTGCCTTTTTCCTTTATTTTCTGAATAACAATCATATTATCTTGGTTGGTTAGCCATTCATAAAACACAACCTCTGCACCATTATTACTATCAAACTCTTTTTCTTTATTATTATTACTGTCTAATATTTTAAGCTTATTACCTTGTAAATAAGAAACATATCGTCCATCTGAAGATACTTTAACCGCATCTAGGCCTTTTTTTATATCAATTTCTGATTTTTTATCTGTTATATTTTCTTCTTCTTCAACTTTTTTAGCCTCTATATTTAAATCTGTAGATAAATACACCTTTTCCACATATAAAAATATGCCATGTTGCAATATTAAAGCAATAATAGACCAACTTAATATTATTTTTAATTTTTTCATTACTTATCCACTCCTCTACTGTTCAACATAAAATGCTGTAGCAACAGACCTTTCACCATCCCAAGCATTAGGAGAATTTATTATGTCACCTTTATAATACATTGTTGATGAATATCCTCCATCAAGAGCTCCTGCATTAACAGCTCCTCTTTTCATCATAATTTCCTGCACATCATAAAGACTAGCTCCAGGTGATGTTATTTTTCTACCATCTATAACTAAGAATATTATTGTTCCATCTTCTTTTTGGCCAACTGCAGTTCTCGGATTAAGTCCATCTTCTACTTTGTTCTTTACTTGTCTAACCCCATTAATAATAATATTAGGTCTTCTAAAGCACATAGCCTCTTGTACATTTAATTTTTTAAGTTGTGCCAGTGTATGATCTCCAACTATGAGTTCTCCACCTTTTGTAAATGCAATAACATTTTCAACATTATTTTCTTTTACAGCAGATTTAGGATATACAACCTTACCATCTGAAATCACGAATCCGCCCGGTTCAGCTCCAGTTCCTGCATAAAGTGTTCCATCAGAAGATTTATCCACAAATGATCCCCCATTAATAGCAGCAACAGCATTATTGTCCTCTGCCATTTCGCTTGTCTTCTCTCCCATTTTTCCTAAATATTTAGTCATTGCAACCTTAACCTTTAATGGATTCTTTATTTCCAATACATATCCATCAAATCTATTAGTATTTATATCATATCTATTTATTTCATTTCCAGTTTTATATTTAACATTTATTTTATTGATATTTTGAGAAATAGCCTCACTAGTTTGTGTATTATCTATCCCTAGCATTTTATCTAAAGTTGCTTTAGATATTAAATCAGTCAATAAATATGAATGTCTTGTTGCAAGAACAGTTGATATTACCACTTTTTTTGTATTATCATATGGTCCAAAAAATAATACAAAAGGTGTTGTTATCACTAAGAAGACACACATATATAATATTCCCCTTAAAAGTGCTAATGGTTTAAAATTCTTTTTTTTCTTTCTTCTTTTTTCTTTATGTCTAACTTGCTTATTCATTTGCGCCTCCAATTTTATGCACATGAAAGAAAATAATAGACCAAAGATGCGTCGTATATTTTTTTGAATGTGCCTTATAGCAATAATAAATTTCATTGTTTTCCATTATACTTGATTTTACCATATAAAGGTTGCAAAAAAAATCACATCTATCAAAAAAGTTCATATCACTATTTTCTAATGATATGAACCATATATCTAATATATATTTATTTTAATATGTCTTAGGCGTATTAAAGAAAATACAAGTCAAAGATGCGACGTATATTTTGTGTCAGACAAGGAGATGAAATTAACGCATAGCAATCTATGGGCTGATTTTATTGACACAGTATGACGCCAAATAGACTAGCATACTGACTTGTTATTTATTTTAATATGCCTTATCCTAAATCTATACTATTTGTCATAGCACTATACATTACAGTCCTTTTCAGATTATTATCTGCTGGAGTATATGTTGCATCTAAGGATAATGCAGCTCTATAATATTTTTGAGCTAGTTGTTTATTATTAGATTTTTCTTCAATAACACCTAATAAATTTTGTATCTCCGGACTACTTGTATCTTCAACTAACCCTTCTTTAAGAAGAATTCTTGCTTGCTCTAAATCTTTTTTTATTATTGCATCTCTAGCTGCTTTTATATATTCATCTATACTTTTATCTATTCTAAAGACATTTGTTTGCTTATTAATTACATCCATAACAATAGCTTTAACTTTCTTAACTGTAAAAGGCTTACTAATGAAGTCTACTGCACCAAGTTTCATTGAATCTACTGCTATATTAACAGTTCCATAAGCTGTCATCATTATTGCCCTTGTTGATATTCCTTCTTCTCTTATTTGCTGCAATACTTGTAGTCCTGTTTTTTTAGGCATTTGAATATCCATTAAGATTAAATCATAATTCTTACTTCTGAGCTTTGTTAATGCTTCATTTCCGTCACAAGCACACTCTACTTCATAATTTTCACTAACTAAACATCTTTCAAGACTTATTCTTATATTCTTTTCATCATCAACTATTAGTATTTTCTTCTTCATCTAATACTCCTCCTAACTTAAGTGTAAAGTAAAATGTGCTACCCTCCCCTAATTTACTATCAACCCATATATCCCCCAAGTGAGCTTTGATAATTTCTTTACATATTGCAAGTCCTAATCCTGAGTTTCCAGTGATTTGTCCACTACTATCTTTTAATTGTATAAATTTTTCAAATATTATTTTTTGATCTTGCTCTGGAATGCCTTCTCCATTATCAGTAATTGATATTAGCATAGTGTTATTTACTTCTTTTGCTTTTATTTCTATAACTCCTGTTCCATCAATTTTTGTATATCTTAAAGCATTTCCAACTAAATTAACTACAACCCAAGATATTTTATTTATATCAACTCTTGCTTTTCTTGTAATTGTCTTAGTATTAATATTTAGTGTTATATTCTTTTCTTGAAGCTGAATCTTAAATGTACGTTTCACTTGATTTATAACATCTTTTATATCCACATCTTTTATATCCATTTCAATTTTTCCAGCTTCCATTTTCGATAAATCTAATAATTCACTAACTAAATTGTCTAATCTTTCACTATCCTCCTTTATTATTGTTAATAACTCTGTTTGTGACTCTCTACCTTCATTATTTTCTTCAAGCAATAATCCAACAGCCATACAAATTGATGTTAATGGCGTTCTGAATTCATGAGACACATTCGATATAAAATCTGATTTCATATTATCTATTTCTTTGAATTTAGTTATATCTTGCATAATTGTAACAGTGGCTATATTTTCATTATTTTCAAACCATATAGGATTTGCGGATATTCTAAAATATACTTTATTATCATTTTGGTCTATTTCTATATCATTAAAACCTTTATATTCTTTAACAGAATTTCTTGCTTTTTGTATAATATTAAAAACTTCTCTTTGTTCAATGCATTCTAAAAAATGTCTATTAAGTGTATTTTTTTCTTTAACATCAAACAATCTTTCTGCTGATTTATTTAACATTATTACTTTATTATCATCATTAGTAACTATTATTGGGAAATCAATACTTTCTATAATTCCCTCTGCTTTTTGTTTTTCTCTTAGAATTTCATTAATATTTAACTTTTCATATTGCTTTAATTTTTCCGCCATATCATTAAAATCATTTAATATATAATTAATTTCTTTTTCTCTTTTTAAAGGAATTTTATACTCATAATTGCCAGCTGATATTTTATTTATTCCAACTGCTAAATCTTCAATAGGATGTATAATTTTCTTTAATAGATATCCTATTATTGAAAGTCCAATTATAAGTACTAATGCTGAGATAATAACTGTACAATACCTCGCACTATTAGCTAATTCTTTTGATTTTCCCCTCATGTTTAGCATTGACTGCTGGTTAATATTTAAAAGTTCATTGCACTCTTCCTTCAATGTTTGAAATAATGGGAAAATATTATTATAATAATATCTATTTACTTTTTCATTTCCTTCTTTTGCTTTAACACTTTCCAAATCTTTTATCTTATTTGAATAATCAGTGTAATTTTTTTCTATTACTTCTAATATTTCTTTTTCTCCATCTTCTGTAATATTGTTCTTTGCTTTATATATCCACTCTAAGAATTTCATATGATTTGATTCATGTTCAGAAGATAGAAATTCATTATCTTCAAATATAAAAGAAAGTTCTAAACTATCTTGTCTTTCTAATGCATCATTCATGTTTTGAGCTGCAACTACACTATCATAATTTGCATCCATTATTAAGTCTATCGATCTTTCTAATTTATTAAAATAACTAATTGATACCACACTATTTCCAATTGTTAATAATATAAAAACTATTAAAATTAAAGATATTTTGAATTTCATGCTTTTTATCATATTTAGACACCTCTTAATTTACTTAGGAATATTCAAAAAATAACAAGTCAGTAAGCTAGTCTATTTTGCGTGATAATATTTCAATAAGTTTAGTTAATAAATACGCTATGAGCTAAACTTTTTTTCATTGCCCTTACATAAAGTGAAATTTTTCATGTAGGATTTTATACTCCAGATAAATTTAGTTGAACTTATGCCCTCAAGGGGCACCTCGCCTTAAAAAATATCCATCGTATCTTTGACCTATTATTTTCTTTCATATGCCTTATTAAAATTATATTCTAGTTATAAAATATTACCTAATCACCATAATTAGCTATTATCTTATAATCAAACCTTTTATTCACTATTATATCAATTCTCCTCTTTGTATTATAGCTTTAGTCTACAATAATCTTATTTGCTTAAAACATCATTTGTTGATAATAAAAATAAACTACAGTAGTATAAATCTATCTATGAAATGGAGGGGTTTTATATGAAAACAGCATTGATAGTAGATGATACTAAAAATATTAGACTTCTATTATCTCATTGCCTACGAGATGCGAACTTTACAGTTTATTGTGCTAGCAATGGCAATGAAGCACTAGAATTAATCTCTAGTACGCATTTAGATATAGCATTTATTGATGTTAAAATGCCAAATATGAGTGGAACTGCTTTATTAGAACAAGTTATAAAAGATGGATATAACTTTAATGTAGTAATAATGACTGCTTTTGGTACAATAAAAAATGCAGTTACAACTACTAAACTTGGTGCAATGGCATATTTGCAAAAACCTTTTACAGCAAATACCATAAGGAAAGTACTAAGTGAAATATTTCCTGATTATAATACAGAGTCAAGCCATATAACTTTAGAATCTTCAAAGATAACCACGAATGATATAAAGTTATGTTTGAATAAAATATCAACAGATCCATTAATATATAATCAATTTGGTGATTTACTAATAGCTCAAGGTGAAACAGAAAAAGGGAATTTATTTAAAGAATTCTCTTCTAAATTAAAAAAATTGAAATAAGGGGATTTATATGGGTGAGAAAAGAATTACTCCTGAAGAAGCTTTAAAAGCATATAAGAAACAGAATCGTGGTGTTCTTAAAATATTTTTAGGGTATGCTCCAGGAGTAGGTAAAACTTATACTATGCTTAATGAAGCTAATAGACGTTTTGAAAGAGGAAAAGATGTTGTTGTTGGTTATTTTGAAAGCCATGATAGAGCAAATACAATTAATCAATTAAAAAATTTACCTTGTATACCTTTAAAAGAAATAACATATAACTCTATAATACTAAAAGAAATGGATGTAGATGCAATAATAGAAAGAAAGCCAAATTTAGTTTTAGTTGATGAATTAGCACATACTAATGCACCAGGTTCTAAAAATAAAAAAAGATATGAAGATGTATTAGAAATTTTAGATGCAGGTATTAATGTTTATTCAACTATAAACCTTCAACATTTAGAAAGCCTTAATGATATTGTAAAACAAATAACAGGTGTAAATGTTAATGAAACAATACCTGATAAAATTATTGCTGAAGCTGAAGTTGTTGTCATTGATATGCCTCCAGAAGGTCTAAGAAACAGATTAAAACGAGGAAATATATACAAGCCATATTTAGTAGAATCTGCACTTAAAAATTTCTTTAGAAATGGAAATCTTTCTGCTTTAAGAGAGCTAACTCTAAGACAAATTGCTGATGAAGTAGATGAAGATTTAGAGAAATATAAAAGCAATCATGATATTAATGATAATTGGTATACCGCTGAAAGAGTTATGGTATCAATTTCTTCTAACCCTAAATCAAAAAGACTAATAAGACTTGGCGCTAGAATCGCCAAAAAATATAAATGTCCTTTTTATGTCGTTTATGTAAATTGTACTCACTTATTGTCATCTAAAGAAACACCTCAACGAATTAATGGTCTTAAGGAAAATATATTATTAGCTGAAAAGTTCAATGCTACTGTTGTACAGCTTACAGGCAAGTCAGTTTCTAATGAATTATTAAAATTCTCACATGAAAAACATATAACACAACTTATTATAGGACATCCAAAACGTAATAAAATTCAAAGACTATTTAGAGGATCTACTATCAATAAATTTTTAGAGCATGCTAAAGATATTCAAGTAATTGTAGTTCCTTATGATTCACTTTAGGCACATGAAAGAAAATAACAAGTCCAAGATGCGATGTATATTTTGCGTCAGGCAAGGAAGTAGAATAGTTTAATAACGAGCTATTAGTCCATTCTACTGACGCAGCATGACACGAAATAGACTAGCATATTGACTTGTTATTTTTTTGAATGTGCCTTAGGCACATGAAAGGCTATGTTTTAAGTGAATGTTGATATTGTAATATAAAGCTCATGGACAGTGGAATTCACCTTTATATTACAATATCAACACTATTTTAAAACATAGCCAAATTAAAAAATGAGCTATATTTCACAACAAATTATTTTTTCGTGAAATATAGCTCATTTTATATATTGATCTCTTAATTTCCAAAAATAACTAGTCAGTATGTTAGTCTATTTTGTGTCATACTAAGCGTGCTATAAACCAAACATGTCTCCTTGTCTAACGCAAAATATACATTGCATCTTTGACTCGTTATTTTCTTTCATATACATTAATCAATCATATATTTATTTATTTTGTGTTATGTCATCAACTGCTATATTTAATGCTAGTACATTAACACGTTCTGCTCCATATAATCCAAGCCATTTTCCTTTTGTATTTTTATCAATAAGTTTTTTTAAATCTTCTTCTGATATTCCAGTTGCTTTTGCCACTCTATCTACTTGTATTTTAGCACCTTGAGGTGTTATATCTGGATCAAGACCTGATCCTGATTGTGATATAAGTTCTGAAGATATATTTTCTTTAGATACAGTTGGATTCTTTTCTAAAAATGTTTTAATATCCCCTTCAACTCTTTCCTTCAAAACATCACTTGTTGTTGCTAAGTTTTGTGAGCCTGAAGTTGCATCCATTTCTTTTCCATCTTCTGAAATATTATAATCTACAGCAGATATTCTACCTGTAAAATGATTATCATCATTGTATTGTTGTCCAATAAGTGTTGAACCAACTTCTTTTCCATTATGTTTTATTACACTACCATTTGCTTGGTTTGGAAATAATAGTTGTCCAATTCCTGTCATAAACAATGGATATATTAATCCACAAATTACAGTAAAGACTATAGTTATCTTTATTCCCTTTTTTAAATCATCCATAATTTATTACTCCTCCTCTACATTCCTATTAAGGATAATAATGGTGATACAATAAAGTCAATTACTTTAATACCAATAAAAGGTACTATTACTCCACCAATACCATATATACTTAAATTTCTTTTTAATATCTTCTCTGGATTCATTGGTCTATATTTAACACCCTTTAACGCTATTGGAATCAATAATGGAATTATTATGGCATTAAATATCAATGCTGATATTATTGCTGACTTAGGACTAGCTAGCCCCATTACATTCAATCTTTGCATTTGTGGTATTGCTAACATGAACATGGCAGGTATTATTGCAAAGTACTTAGCAACATCATTGGCGATTGAAAAAGTTGTAAGTGCTCCTCTAGTTATTAAAAGTTGTTTACCAATTCCAACCACATCTAATATCTTTGTTGGATCAGAGTCTAAATCTACCATATTTGCTGCTTCTTTTGCTGCTATAGTTCCTGAATTCATAGCAAGTCCAACATTGGCTTGTGCAAGTGCTGGAGCATCATTAGTACCGTCACCAGTCATTGCAACAATCTTACCATTTTCTTGTTCTTTTTTAATTGCTTCAATTTTATCTTCTGGTTTACATTCAGCTATATAATCATCTACCCCTGCTTCTTTAGCTATTGTAGCTGCTGTTAATGGATTATCACCTGTACACATTACAGTTTTAATGCCCATTTCTCTAAGCTGTGCAAATCTTTCTATCAATCCAGGCTTTACAGTATCTTTTAAATAAATAACACCATAAATTTTATCATCTTTAGCTACAACTAAAGGTGTTCCGCCAAGTTTAGATATATCATCGACTTTTCCCTTTAAATCACCTGGAATTTTTCCTCCATTTTCTTTAACAAATTCCATGATAGATGAAGCAGCACCTTTTCTAATCTTTTCTCCACTTTTAAGATTCATACCACTACTTTTTGTTTGAGCTGTAAATTCAATAAATTCTGCGTTATCATATTCTTTTGCGTCTACTTTGAAACCTAATTTTTGACCTAATTCTATTGTTGATTTTCCTTCCGGAGTAGTATCCTTAATAGAAGTTATTAATGCATATTTTATCATTTCTTCTTTTGATACACCCTCAACTGGTCTAAAATCAGCTGCTAATCTATTACCAAAAGTTATAGTTCCTGTTTTATCTAATATCATCACATCAACGTCACCGCAAGCTTCTACTGCTTTACCACTCATGGCTATAACATTAAATCTTGTAACTCTATCCATACCAGCTATACCTATTGAAGATAATAACCCTCCTATTGTAGTTGGTATTAAACAAACTAATAATGCAACTAAAGTTGATACTTCAAGTTTTACACCAACAAAGTTTGCTATTGGATATAAAGAAACAATAACAACAAGAAATATTACTGTAAGTGCTATTAACAGCATTGTAAGTGCTACTTCATTTGGTGTCTTTTTTCTTGAAGCTCCTTCAACAAGTGAAATCATTTTATCCAAAAATGATTCTCCTGGTTCTGAAGTAATCTCTACTTTAATCCAATCTGATACTACTGTAGTACCTCCTGTAACTGATGAGAAATCTCCACCTGGTTCTTTGATAACAGGTGCTGATTCACCTGTTATTGCTGCCTCATTAACTGATGCTAATCCTTCAATTACTTCACCATCATTGGGTATCATATCTCCAGTTTCAACTAAAACTATATCACCCTTTTGTAATTCAGAAGCATTTATTACAGTATAGCTTCCATCTGGCTTTAAAAGTTTTGCTTTTGTATCTTTTTTAGTAGATTTTAAGGCATCAGCTTGAGCTTTACCTCTACCTTCTGCAATAGCTTCTGCAAAGTTTGCAAATACTATTGTTGCAAATAAAATAATTGTGACAATCCCATTATATAATCTACCATTTTCTCCCACTATTTGAGGTACAGCTGTTAAAATTGCTGTAATTATCATTCCTATATATGCTACAAACATTACTGGATTCTTAATCATATCTTTCGGATTCAATTTTATAAAAGAATCTTTTATAGCATCTTTAATCATTTTATTTGTAATAAAACTTTTTTTACTATTTTCCATTTCCTATTCCTCCAATCAAGATATTGTCAAGAATTCTGCGCCCGGTCCAAGTACTAATGCAGGGAAAAATGTTAAAGCACCTATTATTATGATTATTGCTATTAATACACCTACAAACAAAGGCTTATCTGTTCTAAATGCTACTGAACTCTCTGGCACTTGTGTTTTTGCCTTCATTGAACCTGCTAAAGCTAATAGTAATATCATAGAAGTATATCTTCCTAAGAACATTACTAGACCTGCCGATACATTCCAAAACATTGTTCCATCTGCTAATCCTTCAAATCCTGACCCATTATTAGCTGCTGATGTACAAAATTGATATAACATCTCAGAAAATCCATGATATCCATCCAAAGATGCTTGTCCTGTTGCCGCTGCTAATCCTGTTGGAAGTAATATTAAAATTGGATGGATTAAAATAGTAGCTGCTATGAGCTTCATTTCTCGACCTTCTATTTTTCGCCTTAAAAATTCTGGAGTTCTACCAACCATAAGTCCACATATAAATACTGAAAGCATTGCATAAACTATTAAATTCATAAAGCCTACGCCTTTTCCTCCAAATACTAAGTTAAGCATCATATTCCACATAGGAACAGCTCCACCTATTGGAGTTAATGAATCGTGCATATTATTTACTGACCCTGTAGTAAATGCAGTAGTAACAACTGAGAATAATGATGAATCAACTACTCCAAATCTTACTTCTTTACCTTCCATATTTCCTAATACATTTGCTATTCCAGCATTGTTCATAGTTGCATTTCCAGCAAGCTCTGAATGATATATAACTGGTATAACCATTAAGAATAAAAATAATGCTGCTGAGAACATTGCCACGCCATGTTTCTTATTTTTAGCTGCTTTTCCAAACACATAAAAATATGCACCTGGTGTAAACATCATTAATAAAATCTCTAACATGTTTGTAATTGCAGTTGGATTCTCAAATGGATGTGATGAATTGGCTCCAAAGAAACCACCACCGTTTGTTCCTAAATGTTTTATACTTTCTAAAGCTGCAACTGGTCCATAAGCTAGTGTTTGTGTTCCACCTTCTAATGTTTTTACAACTCTATGTGCTCCTAATGTTTGTGGAACTCCTTGCCATATCATTATTGTTGATGCAATTATTGATACAGGTAATAATAATCTTGTTATTATTCTTACCAAATCCATATAAAAATTTCCTAATGAATGTCCTGTAATTCCTTTAATAAAAGCTCCACATACTGCAAATCCTGTTGCAGCTGATGTGAACATCATAAACGTAATTACAATCATTTGAGAAATATTAGTTAAGTTTAATTCTCCTGTGTAATCTTGTAAATTTGTATTAGTCATAAAACTAATTGTTGTATTAAATGCTGTATGCCAATTCATATCTAATAGTGGATTCGTCGCCCCTACTATAAATTGTTGAACCATAAGTAATATAAATCCTAAAACTAACATTACTATATTAGTTGTAATTAGTGATTTTAGATATTCCTTCCAATTCATTTCTTTCTTTTCTATTCCTACTACTTTATATATAGCATTATCTATCTTGTCCATAACTGGATCTACAAATGATTTTGTTCTAAATAAAATGCTATACATGTACTTACCAACATAAATTGATATTAATACAAATACCACTATAAGTACCGCTAAAGATACCCATTTCATATGATCACTCCCTAAATTCAAATTTAAATCATGAACTGAATTATACTCTGAATTTGTAGTTAAACAACGTTATTTTTCGCAATTAATAGCCATTTTCCATAGTATCCTGTGATTTTGTTAATATTTATATAGTGTTTTCATTTATTTAAACTGGTTATCTCTATTTTTCTATGCTAAGTATATTTTTAAATGTTTACATGGCAAGTATATTACATTTTTTTCCTGCAAAATGTTAACTATTTTAAAAAAATATTTCTAATTTTCAATATTTATCTATGCAAAAAGACTGAAAATTCATATTTTTAATATAAACTCTCAGTTTAAAATACAAAAAATAACAATAAATTTCTCATAATATATTGAGTATTACTTTCTTTATGTTTGTATGTGTTAATATTAAAGTGTATCATTTCATAATATTATATCTTTTATTTAATTTAGAAATATTTATTTATTGTATAAAATACACAGGAGGTAATTAATATGGAGTTATGGGATATTTATAATTCTAATGGAATTAAAACAGGTAATGTGATGAAACGTGGTGACATAATTAAAGAAGGTGATTATCATTTAGCAGCTGAAGTTTGGATAATAAATAATAAATCACAAATTTTGATTCAAAAGAGATCAGAAAATAGAAAAGTATTACCTGGTATCTGGGGTATGACAACTGGCTGTATTGTATCTAGAGAAGATAGCTTAAATGGATGCATTCGTGAAGCTCACGAAGAAATCGGTATTGTACTTTTAAAAGATAATTTAAAAAAGTTAAAAAGAGTTTTTCGTAAAGATACTATTTGGGATGTTTATGTTATTAAACAAGAGTATGATTTATCAAAAGCCAAATTACAAAAAGAAGAAGTGAGTGACCTAAAATGGGTAACTGTTACTCAGTTGAAAGAAATGTTATCAAACTCTGAAGCGTTTGAATATCCTGAGATATATGAAATTTTATCATTAATTCAAAATACATATTTATTGCAATATAATTAATTAATATTATAGTTATGCTTTAAAATAGTGTTGATATTGTATGAATATTCTATTATTCAAATTTAGACAAAATGTCAAAAAAAAAGGGCTATCTCATAATACAAATCATTTATTGATATGATGTATATTCAAAAAAGAAATAGAAATAACATTTGTGGAAGAAGCATTGAAAAATAAGCTTAGAGTTTCTTCATTTGAAGTTGTTCCATAAATGATTGTCCTAATATATATTAGGAGCAATCTTTTATGGGTACAACTTTAAATGTTAGAAAATCTTAGTGAAATTTTTCTAGTCTTCTTTAATAAATGTTATTTCTATTTCTTTGTTATTACTTTACTTGATAATTCTGAGACAGCTTCTTTACTATACATTAGAACTAATATAAGAATCACTTGATTTTGTTTTTATATATTTCCTGTATAGTCTTCATTTAAGAACATATCAGCTTCTCTACTTCTTCTTCTATAAAGACCTTCTAGTCTTGTTCCCCCACCATTACTCCAAGCTTGGAAATTAGAAGTAATAATATTCTTATCTCTTACTCCAGTAACTATATTTTTATATAAGGTAGAACTAAATAATGCTCCAATACCACAATTATATGCGAAACTTACCAATGCATCAAATTGATTTTGCTTTAAACTTATACTCTTAGAATCTAAATTGTTTTTAATTGCTTTAGCGTAATTATTATTAACTAAATTTTTTAACATTTCACTAGCTTGACTTTCTGTAACACTAGATAAATCTTTTATTTCATCACCAGTCATTCCATATCCTAATGTCAACACTCCAACCTCATCATAATATGGTGTAGCAGAAAATCCTTCCCATGATTTTATAAAATTAATACATTTATCAGATACTAAGGAGTTATCAAGCATATTACCATCCTTATCAAAAGTATATTCTTTTCCATTAATAGTTGCAGTACAATCTATATAGCACTTACCCTTATAGCCATTACTAGACTCTTCTAAGTAATACCAAATACCTTTTAATTGAATCCATCCTATTTGCATTGATCCCTGTTCATTCATATAATACCATGAACCATCTTTATCTTTTATCCATCCAGTTTGCATAATCCCTTCGTCGTTTAAATAATACCAATTACTATCATCTTCATACCAACCCTTTATAACTTTTCCATCTTCACCTTGTACACACCATTTCCATTGTGACATAATATATAACCTTCTTTCGTAGAATTTAGGCACACGAAAGAAAATAGCAAGTCCAAAATGCCATGATTATTTTTCATCAGGCAAGGAAACAGATTGGTTTCATATCAGGCCTATTATGGCAATCTGCTGACGCAGCATAATGGAAAATAGGCTTGGCAGATAGACTTGTTATTTTTTAAGTGTGCCTTATATTACATAATATGAAATATACGACTTAAATGTGCTCGAATCAATTAGTTTTTTTCTTTTCTCCATCTTTTAATTGTGATAATGCATCTAAAATTTTATCTGGAACTGGTAACCCTAACCCTGCACAATTTTCTAATAAACTTAATCCTTCATTTGCTATATAAAAATAACAAACCATAGTTCTAAATAGCCAATTTCCAGTATCTAAAAGCCTATCTAATGCGACTGCTACTATAAGTACTACAAATATAACTGTTTTTCTTGCTATCCCCTTAAGCCCAACATTTGAACTTAATTCTTTATTTATAAAGGCTCTTAAAAATCCTGTTGCATAGTCTAATATCATAAAAAGTATTAATACTCCTATTGCCGTATCCCATGTTCCAAATAACCATGTAAACCATGTGCCTACTGTTGCAATTATTGTTTTAAAAATATTTTCTTTATACAAATTTTAACCTCCTTATATAATGTAGTTGTAACATTTGATAGAGAACTATTTATCTTTCTAACGAACATCATACTTCTTATTCTTATTAACAAATCTAAAAAAGGTGTTAATTGATCTGAAAAAATATATTCAAAATTAATGAGTCTGGTAAATTTAAAGGTAAAAAAGCTAAAGTAGCCTTGGTGGCTATAATGCACAAAATTATAAATTATATATTTGCTTGTTCTCCGAAATCAAACGCCGTTTGAATTAAGAAATCAATACATAAACAAATGTCTTTAGAAAATAACTCTTTAAACAATGTAGTTTAATCACATTCCAAAATTTGTAACCATTCGTATTTTTTAATGGTTTATTTTTTATACTCTTTTTTTAAAAAAGTATTTTTTAACTTTTTACTTGACTATTATTAGCTGGTCTTAAATTACTTAATCTCCTATAACACACCAAGTATAACTCATTGATGTTGAATATTTTCCATAATAAATTGGCATATTAATATATCCATATCCTAAATTATATTTATCATTGATATCATATGAATAACACCCTCCATCAACTACACTTGTAATTGAATGAAATCTACCACCATCAAATATTGAATTATTCATTACAAGTCTGCCATCAATTCTACTTCCCCACATAAAACAAAATCTAGGTATAAAATCAAAACCAGATATATTATATACTGAAGCCATAAACGTTGGTGTATTCCCTATAACAATTTTTCTTCCTATAGGTATATTCCCTATTTTATTAGCTAAACTAGCTAAGGCTTCTACTCCATTGGCACTTACACCTTTGTTGTTAAGATTACTTGCCATAGTATTTTTATCTATTTGAATTCTATTCATTATTTCTGCATACGTATTATTAGCAGTCACTCCACCAACTACGCCAGCAATAGTAGTTTTTCCATTACTGGCATATTGAAAAGCCTCTGCTATTCCAGCCTGTACATTCTTAGCTGACATTCCTGCTATAGCTTCTAATTCTAATTCACTTGCTTTTGTTGCTCCTACTTTAACACCATTATACAAAAGCTTTCCATTTGAATTCTCTGTAAACTTATCTTGTTTCTTAACTATTTCCTTCAAGTGTGTATTAGTTGTTTCTAAGTTTGATTGTTTAGCAAACTCAATATTACTTAAACCATCTCCTATAAAAAATTCTTTTGTATCAGTTGTGAATGCAGGTTCTCCTACATTCAGAACTGGTAAATTAACTTTTAATCCTCTTTTAATTTGTATTTTATTTGCCATTTATTTTTCCTCCTCTTTATACTCTTTATTAGAATGTTCCACCATCCATATTACTTATGGTTGCAGTTATTGAGATGTCAGATGAACCATCAAAGCTAGCTGAACCAACTACATCACCAGCTATGGCTATAGTTCTATCTGTTTCTAATTTTGTAGCTGTCCCTGCATTTCCAGATACACTTGTTTTATTTGCTACTACGGAATTCACAAAAGCAGCAGTCGCTATTTGTGTTGTATTAGTTTCAGCAGATGGAGTTGGTGCTACTGGTATACCTGTAAAAGTTGGATTTGTAAACATTGTTGCTTTTGATTCATTTGTTACATTTCCAAGTCCTACATCAGATGATGTAAGAGTAACTATACCAATTTTACCTGCAACACTTAATACTGTATCAGTAGGTGTTAATAATTCTTGCCAATTTGTTAATACAGTTGGTGGCTCAAGCTTTAAAATGAAAGATTTATTTAAATCTTTTCTTACTGCAACATCACCTTTTTGTGCTGTTAATGCCAACATTTCAGTTTCATTATCTACTGGGAAAGTGTCTGTTATAGCTAAAGCAGGTAATATATTAGTCTCTAATTTTCCATTAGAATCTAAGATTGGTACATTTCCTGAACTTGTGCCTACATTTTTACTTGCAGCAGTTCCAGCATCACTTATTTTTGCTAATGTTAAACTTGGTATATCAGATGAAATTAACTTTTCTTCTGCAATTACATTTCCTTTTGTATCAACAGTAACTTTGCAATAGGTTCCTGGTGTAACTCCAGATGCCTTTTCTGTTGTTGTTATTGTTACATCGCTACTACCGTCAAACAAAACACTTCCTATAACATCTCCCCTTAATGCAATTGTCCTAGCTGTTTTTAATTTATCAGTAGTTTGTGAATTTGATGGTATATCTGGATTAATTAAAACTTTATTTGTACCATTACCTACATAAAGTTTTCCTGTGTCTAATACAAAGGCTGGTTCCCCAGCTTCTAGTGTTAAACTTGGTAAATTTGCATTATTTCCTCTTTTAATTTTTAATGTTTGTGCCATTATATATCACTCTCTTTCATTTAATTTGACTTAATTATCTTTAAAACATTCCGCAATCTATAGGATCAATTTTCTTTTCTAAAGCTAACACTGACGTATCAATTTCATCCAACCTATCGTCTAAATTAGCGTATATTCCTCTAGCATTTTCTACTTCTTTTCTTAATTCCTTATCCCTTACTTCTTCTACAGTTGAACCTCTTACATTTTCATTTTGACTAATCAGAACTAAATCATTTGAATTTGGAATTACTTGTGTTAAATCCTTGATTTTTATATCCATATTTTTTCCTCCTAAATAATTAATTTATTTACTGTTTTAAGTTCTCTGCTATCTTGATCTAATTTGTCTAGTCTTTCTCCGCGATTATTAATCCTTCTTTCATAAGTTTCAAATTTATCTTTAACTAACTTTTCATTCATCTATCACTTCCTTTCTAAAATTATGGCAATAAAAAAAAGACTCTTTAAAAGTCCTAATTTATTGCCTTGTATTTTTAATTATTTACTTCGTCAAATATTCCTATTGTGTAACAGTTGTTGGTCTTTCTTCGCTATAATCTACACTTGTTATTTCTTTATATTGTTCTGTAGTTATTTTCTTATAACTTACAAAATCCCAAGTGTCTCCATTGTTGTAACAGCCCCAATTATAGTATCTTTTTACTTTTTCAAACCAATTCATATTATTTACCTCCTGCTATTTGTTTTGTTAAATCAGCTAAATCTTTTTGTAATTGTTCCATTTGCAAGTCTTTCTTAGCCATGTCCTTTGTATTTTGTGCAAGTTCTTCCTGCAACAATTTGATTTGCGATTTTGGTATATCCTCTAAAACAGGCTTATGTGGTGTTACAGAAATATCTATATTTTTAATTAGCTTGCCTTCTGGTATTTCTGTTTCTAAATATTGTATACCACCTTCTGGCACTCTATAAGAAACACCCATCTGTAAAAATATATTTCCTGTATTATCATAAATTATTAATGTTTTCATTTTTATTCCTCCTCAATTAAAGTTTATAAGCTTTCCAAGATACTATACCATCCCAGCCCGCACATATATCATAATTAAACCCGTTATCAGTTGTGATAATTATACATTTGCCAGCTACTACATAGTTATTTCCACCCACTTGTGTATGACCAAAATCCACATGTTCACTACTATAATCAGTTCTCTTAAAATTAAAAAAAGTTCCACTGAGAACATCTAGTGGCGTATAATCCATATAGTATGCAAGTATCTCTGTATAGTTAGAGTCAGGGTATATACATGATATAATGATATAATTAGGTTTAAATGGCACTGTAGCGAAACCAATGACTTTATTTTTACTGTCCCTTTTTAAAACACCAGTAGCATATTCTACTCCGCCTAAAGTTGATATACTTATATTTCCTACCTTGCTAGCCAAACTAGCTAAAGCTTCATTTCCATTAGCACTAACACCTTTACTAGATAGATTACTGACCATAGTATTTTTATCATTTTGAATTTCATTAGCTATCTCTAAATGTGTATTACTACCACTTACATTCCCAACCTTGCCAGCAATAGAATTCTTACCGTTACTGGCAAATGTAAAAAGCTCTTGCATACCTGCCTGTACATTCTTAGAGTTCATGCCACTAATAGGATTTAAATTAACCTTAGTTGCACTTAAATCTATATTATTAACTGTATTTTGTAATTTTTCTAAGTCTGTTTTATTTGCTTTATTGTTCGTCAAATCTTTCAATTGTGAACTAATTTCTTCAATATCACTTTTTTTAGCAAAAACTATTGTTGGATCTATCTTTAAATTAATATTTTCTGTATTGGAGACTGATAATATCATTTTTATTATTAATTCTTTAGTACTTCCATCTGATAATATTGGTTTATAAGTTTCAGCACATTTAGCTACTGCTAATAGATTATTCTCTTCATCAAATACCCCATACTCCCTAATTGTAAATCCACCAACATTTGCGGGAATCATTGTTTCTATTACTATCCAATTTGGATTATCTTTATCAACTTGTATATTTCCTATATTACCTTCCCAAACTGTATTTATTAAATCTTTTTGTTCATCGGTTGGATTATAGTTCTTTCCACCCCCATCTCCAAGTTTTAACTTTACAAAGTTTACTTTTGTTCCTAAAACACTACTATTTGCTATCTTAGCTTTACCTATTGCAGTTAATATTGTATAAAATTTTTCTGACATTTATTTTACCTCCTTTGGATATATTGTTAAATTTTCTAAGCCTATATTGTGTATTATTTGTGTATTAACTTTTAAGTTAGATTGAATATTATTAGGAGTCCATGGATAAACTGTTATAATTTCTCCAGTTACTCTTGTTCCTCCAAAGTACAACTCATTTTCTACTATAGAAATAAGCTTATAATCCACTCCTAAATGCGCTGGCTTAACTTCCTCTATTGCAGTATATAGAGGATCTAATATATTAGGAAATGCATTATACGTTTTTAAATCTACTTCGAAACTATAATTTTTATTATTTTCTATAACCTCAATATCATTTATAAAACTTTTAGCTATTTGTTTAATTACCTCTATAGTTGTTGTTCCTTCTCCTCTTAGTCTTGCTAATACCCTGGAGCGTCTATTTTCTATTTTTTTAGAGCTATCTGGTATAATACCAACAAACTCTTCCCAATATTTTATTCCCCATGTAGTACTTTCTACAAAACATTGATTTAGTAGATCTTTTACATCTAAATTTAATTTATCAATTTCTATTTGTTGTACATTATATATATTTGAAATTTCTTTAACTTGAGATATAAAAAAAGGTACATAGTCTTTAAGTAACACTATCTACCACCACACTCTCTAAAATTGGGATATTATCCTCTCTTAGATCTATATCTTTTTTTTCATTATTTATAGATATTTCTTTATAATCCACAATTCCATCTACATCTAATATACAATTAACAATTCTATTAAATCTTATTACGCCTGATTTTAACCTTATCTTCTTAAAGTAAGAGTTAATATTAATTACTATTTTCTCCTTAATTGCTTGAATGTTATATCCTTCTTCTACTATAATTTTTGCACTAATATTAATATTACTTTCTTTTATTCCTATAACTGTTACGCTTGCTCCTATTGGTCTATTTTTTTCTATAGTAGTGACAACATTTTTTATTAACTCTTCAGTTGGACTTCTTCCTTCTATATCAGTTATTAATACTCTTACAGTTCCATTTCCATTCCACAATGGCTTTATTAATGCATTGCCTACTCCATTCACACTTAAAGCCCAATTTAAATAATCATACTTATTTCCAGATGTAGCTGGTGTTTGTACCTTTACTATCAGTCTATTAAATAAACTTTCATTTTTTTCTACATCTACCCCTTCGATTATTATTTTTCCTAAAACTCCTTTACCTAAGCCTTCAATATATTCAATAGGAAGCAAATCTCCAATTGGATAATTCCCATTAGATCCTATTACTTCGCATTGCATTTTATAATTTCCTTTTTCAATTTTTTCAATTGCAGTATAGTTAATCTTATCTATTGAAAATCTAGAGTTTATAGGAATATCTAATAAATTACTCTCACAATCATAAAATTTTCCAAGCTTAATTGCATAAGTAGCACATTTTCTTGTAATCCCATGTTCTCTACACCTTTTATCTAAATATTCACTTGGTATATTAGAAGATGCAAAAGAATATTCTAAAAATCTATCCATATCAGAGCGTAATTTTGTTATTTCTTGTGCTGCTGGAGCTAATGCATTATAAATTAAACTACTTCCAGGTCTTTTATCTAAATCATTTGTAACTTTATTTAACATATCTCTTAATAATTCTTCTTCTTTTAACTCAAACAAATTTAAATCACCACACTTTCATATAACTTTGAATAAATAGAAAAGACAGTGAATTTTACTAAAACACTGTCTTTTTCATATTCAAAAATAAATTCATCCACATTTTCAATTCTATCATCTTGGATTAAAGCTTCTTTTATCCTTCTCTTTATTTCACTTTCTGATATATCTCTATCCATTCCTATTGTTTCTTTAATCTCACTTCCATAGCTATCAGGATATATAAGATAATCATACCTTTCTGTATTTAATATAAAATATATTGTTTGCTTAAGTGCTTCTACTTTATCACAAATTCCAGATACTCTATTATTTTTAATTCTATAAGTTTTCCCTGGATATTTTACATATTCTATATTATCAATATCTTTTAATGAAGCACCTTGGGGTAATACACTAAAATTACTCATACTTTCCCACCTTATCAAGGATTAAAAATCTACTTCCTTTTTCAATCATTAATAATATAACAATATCTCCATTTTTTAATCCCTCTCTAATTACTATTTTTCCAAGAGATGATGATGTTTCTGAATGTGAATGTGTTAAATCTACTTCATACCTTGTTAAACTTTCAGGAACAATAAAAAATTCTTTAGATAATATTCTTTTTTGATCTATTCTTATAGTTAAAGCATCGTCTATTATAGTTCCAAATTCAATGTTTAAAGGATCTCCAGCATTAATTGCATTTACACTTGCCTGTTTTATAATATCTATCATATTTCCCATAGTTACACCACCTTTAAATTAAAGTCCATTGTATGTCCATCTTTTGAGAACTTGTGTGTAGCTTCTTCTATTAAATAACATTGATTTATACCATGCCTTTTTATATCAACAAACACTCCTGCTCCCCCTCTTAGCTTTGCTTCTAGTTCTGTATCAGTTCCTAATACATTCTTTAGCTTTAAGGTTTTACTTTCTTTATTTTTTAATTTTAAATTTCCATCAAGCATTTGCTCAATCTCTGCTTTATTTAATTTATCATCAATACTTTTAAAAAATTGAAGTTTTCCCCATTTATAAATACTTGAACTATCTTGGGCAATATACACGTCTTTTTGTCCAGTTTTTTCATTTTTTTTAACAAATTTTATCCTATTGTAACTCTCTTCAATAGATTTACTCCAATCATATTTTCCTAAATTAGTATCATCTGATATTATTATTTCTTGTCTCATATTATTTATATCCTTAAGATTTAAGCTTCCAAACTCATCATACAAAACAAAAGTTTTTGTATTTGCTATTAATGTTTTTTCAAGAGCCTTATAAATAATATCTAATAATTTTTTATCACTTTCTTGAATGATTGGAATAACATACTCAGTATCCTCAATACTCCCTTTTCTTAATCCTAACTTATCAGCTACTTTACTAACTATATCACTTGCTTTTATATTAGCAAATGCATAGGTGTCATTATACATTAGATATTTAATTTGATCATACGCATTTAACTTAATTTCTGGTCCTTCATCACCTGCATTTTTAAATATATATCCATAAAATATATTCACTTTATCAACTCTGAATCTTACAATATCTCCATTTGATATTGATATACTAGTGTCTTCTAATAAGCTTATATCTAGACTTGAAGGACTATCTTTTCTTTTAGTTTTCCATGTTACTTCTCTTACAAGATCGCTAATATCAAAAATATTCCCTTTCTTATCATCAATCAATAATTCTATTTTCATGTAAACCTCCTTTATGGAATATTAAATACTTGCCCAGGAAATATTAAATCAGGATTAGATATATTATTTATCTCTGCAATTTCTTTATATCTATTTCCATCACCTAAATACTTTTTAGCGATATGCCAAAGAGTATCTCCCTCAACTACAGTATGAGTTCTCACTTTTACTGTATCATTAGGTCTTAGTTGAGTATTATAATTATCTATAACTACACCATTTTGAGTTTCTTGTATAATTGCTTTTTTAGCGTAATATGGTCTATATCTTTTTAATTCTATAGAATAATAAATATCTCCAACTTCTCCACCCTTTTCAGTAAATTTAATACTCTCTATTGAGAATAAATCGTTTATTTCAAATGTAGTTCCAATGAATATAAATCTTATTTTTTCTATATTTTTGCGCCATTCTTTTAGTTTATTCATATAAACATGTGGTTTAAATAACTTTTTAGTGCTTACATATGGTCCTTTATTTGTAGGGAAATAGCTTTTAAACGATATCTCTGTTAACTTAGGGATATTTATCACATTTACTTCTCCTAAGTTTATAACATCATAGGTTTTGTTATCACCATTTTCTTTTACTTCTATTTCTTCTGGAAGTACAGGTAATTCAAATCCCTCATCACCATTGTTTATGCTTAATAGCATTTTATATTTCTTGCTCATCACGCATACAACCCCTCTGCACTATTATTCATTTCATTCTCCATATAAGTTTCTATTTTAGATATTATTTTATTAATATCTGCTTCTTCTTTAATGTCTCCAGTTGTAACTTGTACTGTTGGAGTTAATGATACAAAGTTTTGAATGCTATCTTGTTCTGCTAAATCTCTCATCATTTCTAAATGTTCATTTGAAACATCTACAGTATCATCCATATTTTTAAGACTTTCAGCACTGTCAGCCGAATTTCTACTTAAATTAGTATCATCTATTCCCACACAATTGTTAGCTAATGCTCCATCACCTTGATTTAACAATGAATTAGTAGAATCCGTTGGGATATTACTTTGGTTTCCAATATTACTCAAGTTACTTCCGTTTTTAAAATTATCTATTTTAGATGTGATACCCCCCAAATTATTTCCAATGCCTGATACCAAATTACTTCCCGAATTATATCCAAAATCAAATTCATTACCTAAATCTTTACTTTCCATTCTAGGTGCAGTCCAATAATCTTCTGGTGCTTCTGGAATATCAATTTTTAAAGAATCTATTGTAAAATCACCTAGCAAATCTCCTAAAAATGGTATTGTCTTAACTTTTTCTATAATCCAGTCTAAAGCACCACCTACGAAATCCGCTATTGAATTCCATATATTTATAAATAATCTTTGTACAGAGTATAATGGATGATTAAATACGTTAGCAAAAAATTCTACAAAACTTGCAATTATATTCCAGATAAGTGCAACTCTATTATATATAGCTCCAAATACAACCATAAAAATTCCACCTATAAATCCACATACTTGTTGAGTAGTCACGCCACACTGCATTAATACGTATATAAGTAATGCAATCGCTCCAATTACAAGTAATATAGGTAGATTCGCAATAAGCCATGCTGCTGCAAATATTAATACCTGGGGTACTATAATAGTTGCTAAGAATACCCCTATTGCTATTAAAATTGCTTGCACTATTCCCCAATTACTTTTTATCAGTTCACAAATCCATAATATAATACTAGCTAATCCCACAAGTGCTGCTGATATTACATCAAAAAATACTTGAAATGATCCATTAGAAAACATTTCATTTATTACTTCCATAACCGGAGCAAATGCTTCTAATGCACCTTGCCCTGATTCTGCCAAACTACTACTAAAATTTTCTTTTAAATTATCAAATTGAGAAGAAGCTGAGTTATTAAAGTCATCAAGCATTGATGAATCTAAACCGTTATTATTTAAAAGTTCATCAAATTTAGATGTAAAATCATCTAAATCCTTACTTGCTTGCAAAATACCTATATCTTCACTACTAAATCCAAAATTACTTTGAAGTGAAGCTCCATCACCAGACATCATCTCTTTAATAGCATCTCCTGCTCCTGACATACCTTCAGCAGAATTACCAAGTGATAGTCGCTCTGATAAATTAGCTAATTTATCTAAGCTTTCTGTATTTTTAGTTACTCCTGAAAATGACTGAGCATTATTTTTAAGTTCATCAAATGAAAATCCTGATTGATTAGCTTGCTTTTGTAGGTGATTAAAATAAGCTCCACCTGCATTTTTATCTCCAAGCATTCCTTGAACAGAAAGCATTTTATCTTGCATTTTTGATGTTTCAGACAAAACTGCCTGCACCCCATCTTTTACTCCACTAAAACTAACAGTGTTTTTTCCAAAATCTTTAGCTTTATTTAAAAGATTGTCCATACTCGATGAACTCTTACCTATATTTTGGCTTAACTTTTCTTCTTCTTTTGCTGCTTGTTGTATAGTTAAATTTAATACATTCGTTACTGATACCTGCTGTGATATTTGTTGTATTATTTGTTGATTTACTATACTATCCATAGCTGATATACCTGCTACTATTGATGCCATACCTATCACCTCCTTTTATTTTATCTTTTACGCTTTAATTTTTTAGCTTCTTTATTTTCCTTCTCTACGTGCAAATCTATAGAAGCATATACAAAAGCCTTCTCCTGTCTAGATAAATTCATTAATTCATGAGGAAGTATTTTAAGTTTATGGAGGGCATAATGAGCATATGCTGCTTCACCATCGTCCCCCTGAATTAGTTTTTTGCTTCTTCAACTAATTCATTAACACTTTTGTCATAACCATTTACTTCACTTACTATGGTTGACCAATCTGAAAATTCTCCATCTTTCATTTTAGATTTCATCGCACTTAATAATTGTTCTGCTCCCATAACTGCCCAAGAAGATTGAAGTTCTGAATTTTTTAAGTCAGGGCAAGTTGTAGTTTCAATTATTAAATCTGAAATATATCTATCTTGATCTGTTTCAATTATTCTTTGTCCTTTTACAAATTTAATTTTTCTATTTTTCTTTCTTAACTTATCTCCTAAATCAGCAGAAATAGGTTTAAACTTCATTATTTTCTTTTTTCCACCTAAAGTTATTTCTCTCTCAGTTTCTTGTGTTTCCTCAAAGCTATCCATTAAAAAATCTTCAAAATTATTATTCATTTTGTTATCTTCCTCTCTTCTCTTTAATTTTTATTTTAACTATTGATTTAAAACTCTTTATTATTGGCACTATTGTTGTACTTAATCATATTCTTATAGTTTTTAGATTTAAATAATTCTTGAGCCTCCTATATTTCACTGTCTAAAGTTTATCCATTACTTTATTACCCATGTTTATAAATCCTTAAAAACCACTTAAACTTTATTTTTACGTTTAAAATTAAATACTTATTATGATATTACTGGCTTTCCAAACTTATCTAATAAATCAACATCTTCATAAGTAAATGCCATTTCTTCTTCTAGTACTTCACTTTCTACATCAAACATTGCCATACTAACCTTATCAAAGTTACATTTTTTTAATACAACTGTTTGTTTTCCTACTGTTGATGTTGCATCTTCATTTGTAACCGTCATATCAAAATAAACATCTTTACCAGTCTTAATATAATTTATCATCATTTCTCTAAATAAAGATGTAACATAGTAAACAGTAAGTGTTCCTGTTCCTTTCCATCCTGTTGCTTTATTTTGCTCAACTCTACTTCCCAAAGTTTTTCCTGTTGTCTTAGTTTTTTCTGCATCAGATTCTAGCTTCTTTGCATAAAACAACTCTTCATTCCTACCCTTTATAGTTATAAATCCTTTTGCTTCTGTTCCGCTTAAAGTATCACTGAAATTCAAAAAATCACTCATTTAATCATCCTCCTATTATTATATAAATACAGTCATATATATTTTTTCCATGCTATCTACTGGCTGTGCATTAACATTAACTACAACAGCATCTTTAGAATTTCCATTAAATACTTCAATATCTTCTACACTTACATTTTCTAATGCACCTTCTGCTTGTAATGTTTCTAATATATTAAGTACATCCTTTTTAAATAGATTTCTGCCATCTTCATTATTACTTGTCTTTCCAATATAAGTTTCTTCCCACTTTGATTTAATTCTATTGTTTATTCCATCTAAAGCCCTTATAACTCTGTTCTTTCTAAAATCAGATTTCTTATCATCTGTAAAAGTCTTTAAAGTATTAACATCTTGTTCAATTAAAATCTTTTGATTATTATTAATAAATATTATTTCACCATTAGTAATAATTTCTTTTATTTCACTATCTGAGTATCTAGTATCTACATTAATAGCCCCTTCATATAAAGCATAGGTATTAGATGTTGCATAACTTGCACTTGCAGTTAGAGCTGCTATATATGCAGTTGCTTCTACATTACTAATATGGATATTATTTTTAATATAAACACCATTTCTAACAGATATTATTCCTTCATAATCTGCCTCCCCAAAATTAGGTAAAATAGCTTGTATCTTTCTACCTTCATCCTCCCTTAATCTTCTTACGAATTCTTTTACAACTAATTTAGTATTCAAATCATCAAAAGGTATTGCGAAAGTATTAAAGTGATATAATTCTAATTCCTTTAAAAAATCCGAATAATCTTTTCCTGTAACACCTTTATCTTCTCCGCCTTCTAACTTAATACCTGATGATAACTGAAGTACTCCTGTACCTTTAAATTCTACAAAGATATTATCAGCTAATTCATCAATATTATTAACTTTTTGAATATCTACTTTTGTGTTTCCTAAAAATGTACTTACATCAAAAGCAGTTTGATCATTAATATTAGTTTGAATAACTATCCTTATGTCGTTTCCTTTACTGCCACTCCATTTAGCACTTATAGTTAGACCTCCTAATGTCTTACTTGCCTTAACCCCTTCATTAAGTCTATATAATAGTACTATTTTTGCTTTCTTTAATGCCTCTTTTAACATTACGATACATTTCTCATCTTTTTCTATTCCTATAATTTTTAATAAATCTGTGTCATTATTTATTTGTATAATTTTCTTTTCAGGACCAAAGGGTAATGATATTGGTAATCCAACTACTCCTCTTTCATTAACTACATCTTCTTCATTATGCTTACTTTTAAAATTTACATAAGCACCTGCTCTTACTTTGTTTTGTTTTTCCCATATTCCTCCTGCCATCTATTTAGCCTCCCTATCATAAAATTTATTAATTACATCTTTTGCATCATTAATGCTATATTCATTATCAATTAGTAGTGCATTTAAAATATCTTTTTCATTAGGTGTAAAATGCTTAGATTCTATTAGTTGTGCTTTTGAAAACTTATTTTCCACTTATATCTACCTCCAATTTTTCCATATCTGTTTGTTCAATCTTTTTTAATAAGTTAAACTTTAGCTGGAACATAAAATGTAACACTTCATCGACTATTTCATGTTTCATATTCAGTGTTCTGTATTTTTTACTATCAACTTCTACATATTCAAGTGTTTTATATAAGCTATCAGCCATATTAAAATAATCCAAATTTATACTCTCTTTATCACTAAAATAACTTATATCAAAATATACATTTCTCTTGTATCTTCTATTAAGTTCTTTTATTTGATTTGAAGTTAATATTTTGACAAAAAAATAAGGTTTCTTAAAACCTTGTTTTATTTCTTCGTCATATACAGTAACATTAGGAAATTCTCTACCTAATATTTTCCTAATTTCAATTATTAAATCATTTATACTATCACCTCCTTTACTTTTGGGCTATTTTTTAAAATAATATTGATGTTTTAATATCAATATTCACTTAAAACATAGCTTGCTTCTTAAATATTAATCCTCCTCCCCTCCTCAAAAACTGTATACTAATTACCTTTAGTTATTAGTATTATTGTTCTTTAAGCTCTGCAACTTTAAAAAAGAGCATAATAAAAAGCCTTACTTAAAATAAGACTTTAAATCCTTTATATATACTTTAAATTAAAAGCATGGCCATGCTAAAATATATGTCTAACTTGTTTTTAATTTTGAATTAATTATATCTTTGTTTACTTTTCCATACTACCATTATTACATGTCAAACCTTTCATTAAAATACCATCTTTTTTTCATCTATTTATCACGTCATATATATTACTTTATTTCTTAGTTTCTAATTACTTATTTACATTCTTCCATAATACTATTATCTCATGTCAAACCTTTCATTAAAATACCATCTTTTTTTCATCTATTTATCACGTCATTTATATACATGCAAAAAGGCATCTATATTTTTTATAGATGCCTTAAAATTCAGACTATGTTTTAAAACATAGAATTTTATTCTAACTTTATTCCTTCAATTCCAAATAAATAAATTCCTAATTCAGTTAGCATTTCATTTATCCATCTTCTAACAGTTATAACACCACAATTTAATTCTTCTGCTATTTGTTCGTATGTTTTCTCTCCTATAAAGATTTTCTCTAGTGCTAAATATTTTTCTATAACACCTTTTCTTTTTTGTTCTTTTTTTAATAATTCTAATGATACATCTACATGTGAAATCATTATTAACGTCTTAACTTTACTTTGTTTTATACTTAAAATGTATAATTCATCATAGTCTTCTTTTTCTAATTCTATTTTATCACTATTAGTTATATCATTTATATCACTTACTGAATAAACTATATGTGACTTTAGATCATTATAATGTTTCATTAATAACTTCGTATTATGAAATACCCGTTTTTCATCTATTACTTTTTGTTCCTTATCATATTCTTTTATTGCTACCTTTACAGCTTTTTCTATAAATTTGTATATATTTACTTGTTCTAATTCTAACATTAAACTTTTCCCCCTATACCTTATATCTAAATCATCTTCATTTTTTCTTTAAATTTTATACATTAATATTTATTTTTATCTTCTTAATATTAATTACATCGCTTTATATATAATGTCTTAAATATATGTTGTAGTTTCTTGTTTCTATTTCTATATTACTATTATCGCATGTCAAATTTGTCATTAAAATACCATCTTTTTTTCATCTATTTATCAAATTAAACATATTATTATTTCTTATGATACTATTTTATTATTAAATTTATAGTACCTTGTATAAAACTTACATAAGTTTAATTCGTTTAACACTAACATAATATTTATTTACCTCTCACATATTAAATTTTTATATTTACTTGTTATTTTGAAATATTTCATTCGTCTTATTAACGGTAAACCGTAATTACATTTTATCTTTTTTTTCCATTTTTAACAAATTAGTTATTGTAAATTATTGCTTTTCTAGTAAAAGTAGCTCTTAATGGCTACATATTATACGGTTTTCCGTACAAGGTTGCTTTACTTTGCCAAAATTAAGTGTTATTATATTTCTGTAAACCAAAACATAATAAGAAAGGTGATTAGTTATGAGCTATATAAGTGATTTTTTAAAAAATACAAGAATTGAAAAAAAATTGACATTAAAAGAGTTATCATATATATGTGGTGTTGGCCCTAGTACAATTTCAGATATTGAAACCGGAACTTCTTTAAACCCTAGAATGGGAACACTCCAAAAACTTGCTAATGCTCTTGAAGTATCAGTTAATGACTTTTTTGAAAATGAAAATACTACTATTATAGAAAAAACTACACCTATAAAGAAAAATGTTGATATAGAAAAACAAAAACAAATAGATACAGTAGCTGCACATTTGGAAGATAAAAATTTAACTCCTAAAAAAGTAAAATTATTAAAAGATTATATAGATGCTTTATTTGATGATGAAGATTGGTAAATTTGAGGCAATAACTTAATGACATATGAAAGATTACTTATAATTGCTGAAAATAAGGGGTTAAGAGTTAAAGATAAAAAATTAAAATACAATCTTAAGGGATTATATAAAAATAGTAAAATACTTATTAATAAAGATATTGAAACTAATGTTGAACGTAAATGTATTTTAGTTGAAGAAATAGGTCATCATGAAACTTCTTTTGGAAATATAATTGATGATAATAACATCATTAATAGAAAACAAGAGTTACTAGCTCGCAGGTGGGGTAATGAAACACTTATAAGTTTAGAAGATTTAATTAATGCTTATAATGATGGAGCAACAAACAAATATGAGCTAGCTGAATATTTAGATGTTACAGAAAATTTTTTAAATGAAGCTATAAGTAACTACCGAAAAAAATATGGTATTTACTGTGAATTTAATAATTATTTAATCTATTTCGAACCTACTCTAGGAATATTAAAAATTTTTTAATTAAATAAAAGTGAACAAAAAAAACACTAGGCATTAACCTAGTGTATTTTACAATTAAACGAGACAAGCCGTAAGCGGGGTTCTGTATTAAGCAATCATCTATCTAGACCTATTGTTGCCAATAGGTTCAAGCGACGCACCCGGAGGCGGGACGGGCTATCCCTTAATGCCTCTCTATTCGGTCTTGCTCCAAGTGGGGTTTACATAGCCGTGAAGTCGCCATCACGCTGGTAAGCTCTTACCTCACCTTTCCACCCTTACCTAAGTAAACTTAGGCGGTATATCTCTGTTGCACTTTCCTTCAAGTCGCCTTGACTGGACGTTATCCAGCACCCTGCCCTATGGAGCCCCGACTTTCCTCTCCTGGATCAAGCCCAGCAGCGATTGCACGTTTTGCTCGCAAGATATATCTTAACATAGTTCTTTATAATTTACAAATAAAAATTTAATTAATTCTTTTAAATATTATTTTTTAATATATATGTTCTAAAAAAGTTTGTTCATTTAAATTGAATTTGTACTTTTAGCAATTGTAACAATGAATTTTATTAATTAGAACTTATATATTAATCTATAATAAAATGAACAGTAGCATTAGCAAAACTATTATCAAAAGACCATAAATGCTTACGCCACATAAAAGTAATGACAAAAGTAAAAGTGCTCCAACTACAAGTTTAGGACACATATACCATGGTCCAGGGAAAAATGGAGACCAACCCCTTCTACATCTACCGCCTCCATTAAAAGTTCTTCTCATATGTCTAAACATATGTCTAAATTCTCTTTTAAAATCATTTTTATCACCATCTCCCATAGCTACCACCTACAAATTATTCTTATAAATTAATATATGCATATACAATGGAATTTAGTTAATGTATTAGGCACATGAAAGAAAATAATAGACCAAAGATGCGTCGTATATCGGGTCTGTTATTTTTTTGAACGTGTCTTATATAAAACTATAAGGATCTTCACATTTTTCAGATATAATAAATTCAATATCCTTAAACTCTTCTTTTAAGAATTCTAAACTTTTCAAATATGCAATCCATTCAGTTGAAAAATGTCCAGCATCTATTATGCTTATACCCATCTCTTTGAAGTCAGAAGCAAAATGATATGTTGTATCTCCTGTTATTATACAATCTGCTCCACATTCTTTTGCTTTATTAAAAAGATCTTGACCACTTCCATTAATTATTGCTAATGTACTTACTTTATTATTACCTTCAACAACTCTCATGTGATTTATATTTAATTTGCTTTTTATAGTATTTATAATATCTGTTAACTGAATTTTATTTTCTAATTTTACTATTCTTCCGATTCCTGAATCTTCAAACCCTTTAATACTAGAAGTTTCAATTATCTGATCTGAATTAAATCCCAATATTTCAACTACTGTTTCATTTATTCCTAATTTAGCAGAATCTAAATTTGTATGACATGAATAAAGACTTATATCATTTTTTATTAAATTTATAACTTTTTCCCCTAATAAATCTCCTTGTATTATATTCTTAGGTTTTTTAAATATTAAAGGATGATGAGTTATTATTAAATCAACTTTATTATCTATACCTTCTTTAAGTACTTTATTTGTACAATCTAATGCTAATAGAATACTTTTCACTTCTTTGTTTTGATCACCAACCATTAATCCCACATTATCATAATCTTCTTTTAAAAATTTAGGTGCTCTCTTTTCAATTGCTTTTGAAATATCTTTTACTGTGTTCATATATTTTCTCCTTTAATTTTGTTTCCTAAGACACATGAAAGAAAATAACATACCAAAGATGCACTGTATATTGGGTATCAGACAAAGAAACAAGTTTTCATAGCTTATCTTATCCGTAAAACTTGCCGACACAATATGATACAAAATAGGCAAGCATACTGGTCTGTTATTTTTTGAATGTGCCTAAATAAACTTCTCTAATATTTTAATCTTACTTTTAATTTCATTCTTTCTTTTTTGGGCTGATTCTGTACCATCCTTAATAAAGGCCACTATCTTATTATATTTCTCAATTTTTACTTTTATATATTCTTTTAATAAAGGATTTTCTTCTTTCAGCATTATTGGACTTATTTCATAAAATATAGAATCTAAAGTTGTATTCTGCCCTATTTTATACCTTACTTTAAACAACTCATAATATTGTCCTTCATCTAAACATAAATCTTCACATAAAATTTCATAATTATTATTATACAAATATTCTCTTAAGACTTCTGGATTTTGAGCTGGTTGAAGAATTAAATACTCCAACTTTTTTACCTTATTTAAATCTTCTTCTAATATATCCCTTATTAAGTTTGCTCCCATTCCCGCAATTATAACACCTTGTGCTTCGCCTTTATTTAATTTGTTTAATCCTCCACCTAATCTAAAATCTATTTTATCTAATACTCCATCTAATGAAGCATTAATTTTCGCCTTTTTTAATGGATCTTTATTTATATCAGATGCAATAACTCTTTGTGCCATTTCATTTTTTATCAAATAAATCGGTATATATCCATGGTCTGTACCAACATCCATTATCACATCACATTTGTTAATATATTTTATAATCCAATTTAATCTTTTACTTAATTCCATTGTTACACCTACAATTCTTATATATTAGTTAAGGCATTTCCAAACAAATAACTAGTCAGTATTTTTATCTTTTTGAATGTGCCTTATATTAAGTCAGATAGTAACAGCATTATTAACTGACTTTGCCTCCTTATCTAGTTCAAAAAATCCTAAGAATCTTGAATTAGTTATTTATTTTACAATGCCAATTTATAATTATTGATTATTTATGAAATTCAACATAAATTTCTTTTAACTGTACATTTATGTATCCCTTATAAAAAAAGAGCACCTTTTTACAGGTGCTTAATCTAAATAATCTTTTAATTTCTTACTTCTTGATGGATGTCTTAACTTCCTTAAAGCTTTTGCTTCAATTTGTCTAATTCTTTCTCTTGTAACACTAAACTCTTTTCCTACTTCTTCAAGTGTTCTAGCTCTTCCATCATCTAATCCAAATCTTAATCTTAATACTTTTTCTTCTCTTGGAGTTAAAGTATCAAGTACATTTATCAATTGCTCTTTTAACATTGTAAATGCTGCTGCTTCAGCTGGTGCTGGAGCTTCATCATCTGGTATGAAGTCACCTAAATGTGAATCTTCTTCTTCTCCAATTGGAGTTTCTAAAGAGACTGGTTCTTGTGCAATTTTTTGGATTTCACGAACTTTCTCTACTGGTAGTTCCATTACTTTTGAAATTTCTTCTGGGAAAGGATCCCTACCTAATTCTTGTAATAATTGCCTTTGCACTCTTATAAGCTTATTAATTGTTTCTACCATATGAACTGGTATTCTAATTGTTCTAGCTTGGTCTGCAATAGCTCTTGTTATTGCCTGTCTAATCCACCATGTAGCATAAGTTGAAAATTTATATCCTTTTCTGTAATCAAACTTTTCAACTGCTTTTATCAGACCTAAATTACCTTCTTGAATTAAGTCTAAAAATAACATTCCCCTACCAACATATCTTTTAGCTATACTTACTACTAATCTTAAATTAGCTTCTGCAAGTTTCTTTTTAGCTACTTGATCTCCTTCTTCGATTCTTTTTGCAAAATCTATCTCTTGTTCTGAAGATAATAAAGGAACCTTACCTATTTCCTTAAGATACATTCTAACTGGATCGTCTATGGCAATTCCCTCTGGAACTGTTAAATCAAGTGATTCCTGAACTTCTGGTGCATCATTTCCACCACCTATAACTTCAACACCCATCATTTCAAGAACTTCATATATTTTTTCTATTTGTTCTGGATTTAAATCTATGTGATCTATCTCATCCATAATCTCTTTATATGTTAAAGAACCAGTTTTCTTTCCTTTATCGATAAGATTTTTTACCATGGCCATTTTAGCGTTCTTGTCTTCTTTTCCCTTTATAGCCTTTGCTTTTGTTTTTTCTTCCATGTTTTTTTTGCCTCCTTCTGCCATGACCATTAACATCTCCTTCTTTTTTTTAATTCTTCTGATAAATTTGTTAACTTAATTGCAAGTTTTATAGATTCCTCAATCATTCCCTTATCTTCCAACTTTCTTTGTTCATTCTTTAAACTGTTAATCTCTAACTTTAACTTAAAACTTTTAACTTCGTTTAAGTAGTCGCTAATTAATCTATCTTTATTTCTTAAATCTAAAATTTTATGTTCTTTTATAGCAATCCATTCTTTCGAAGTTTCTACATCATCACATCTGCTTTCAATATAAGAATTTATATTAATAGATTCTTCATTTTTGCTATTTAATATTAATGAATAAATTTTATTGTGAGAATCTATGACAAAATCTCCTAGATTTATACACCTTTTAATTTCATCAAAGAATTCTTCGTTTAGCATTAATTTTAGTAATGCCCTCTCAGCCTTTATATATCCTGGCTCTACATATAATTTTGTTCCAAAATATTCCTTTTTATTCATATAATTATTTTCTTTTTGTTTTTTTGCCATTACTTGTGAAAGTAAGTCATATAATGCCTGTTCTTTAATTCCAGTATCTTCTGAAATTTTTTTTATATATACATCTTTTTCTACTGGATTTAATTCTGCTAATACTTCTGCTACTTTTTCTCCATATTTTATCAGGTTATTTCTATCTTTAAAATTTACACCTTCAGCAACTCTCTTAATTCTATACTCAATTAAAGGCAATGCATCTTGAGCTAATCTTAAAAATGCATTTTTACCATTACTTCTTACAAATTCATCTGGGTCTTTCCCTTGAGGAATTACTAATACTTTAACCTCAAATCCAGCATTTCTAAGAATTTCAAGTCCCCTTAATGTAGCAGTCTGTCCTGCAACATCTGCATCATAAGATATAATCACATTATTTGTATATCTTTTTAAAAGTCTAGCTTGATTAACCGTAAGTGCTGTACCTAACGATGCAACAACATTAGTTATACCATACTGATGAAGAGTAATTAAATCCATATATCCTTCAACTATAATTATATAATCCTCTTCTATTCTATTTTTAATTGCAAAATTTAGCCCATAAAGATTAATACCTTTTTGGAATATTATTGTTTCTGGCGAATTTAAATATTTTGGTTTTGAATCATCTAAAACCCTTCCTCCGAACCCAATAACTTTTCCTTTTGCATCAAATACAGGAAACATTACCCTGTTTCTAAATCTATCATATATGTTTCCTTTTTTTTCATTCTTCGAAACCAATCCAGCCTCTAATAATAAATTATCTTTATATCCTTTACCTCTTAAATAATTTATTAAATCTCTCCAGCTATCGTTTGAATATCCAAGACCAAATTTTTTTATGGTTTCTTCCTTTATTCCTCTGTTTAAAAAATAATCTTTTGCTACCATTATTCTTTGAAGATTTGCAAAATAATATCTTCCACTTTCTACATTGACGTTATATAACATCTCCTTTTTTTTAGAAACTTGAGGTCTTTCCTGTCCTTGTAGATTTAAAGGAATATTAGATTTATCAGCTAAGTATTTTGCTGTTTCTACAAATGTAAGTTTTTTTTGTTTCATAATAAATGTAAATACATTTCCTGCTTCTCCACATGCAAAACATTTATATATCTGTTTATCTTGAGAAACACTAAATGATGGAGTTTTATCATTATGAAACGGGCACAAACCTATATAGTTTCTGCCTGATTTTTTTAGTCTTACACTTTCTGAAATAATATCAACTATGTCACTTTGCTCTCTTATCTTTTCAATAACTTCTTCTGGAATTTGCAAGGAGACATCTCCCTCCTTACTATTTTTTTCAGCAATTATATAATATTCGACATCATAACTTCTTTTCCTTCTTATTACATAAAAAAAATTTTTTTATTTTTTTATTTTAAAGTACTAATTCTTTTTTTTGCCTTGTAAACCTCTTTTTTCTTTACAAATCTTATTTACCCATTTTAATGATATTTTATACTTAAATCATTATTAAAACTAATAAAATAGTATTATACTATCTTATCCCATTCTTTTCATTTCAACCTTTAAGGAATATGCCTAATATATTACTAATTTAGGTACATACAATTTATTAAATAAAGCTAAACAATAATCATCGCTCATTCCTGCAATATAATCAGCAATTCCTCGCTCTAAACCTTCTTTTTCTACTATATCAATATACATTTTAGGCATCTCTTCTGGATGTTTGTTATAATAATTCAAAATTGCTTTTAATATAAATTTTGCTTTATCTCTTTCAACCTTTAATGTTTCTCCTAAATATATATTTTTAAACATAAATTTTCTAAGCTCAATCATTGCATCTTCAATTTCTTTACTTAATCCAACTTCTTTAATTCCATTATTAATATTTTCATTAGAGGTTTTAATAAAATTTTTAATTAAAACTTCTAATCTTTCTTTAGATGAATTACCCAATATTTTAGTTACTTCTTTTGGGAGTTCTTCTTCTTTAAGCAATCCTGCTCTTATTGAATCATCTATATCATGGTTTAAATAAGCAATTTTATCACTATATTTAACAATAGTACCTTCTAACGTTATAGACTTATTATTTTTATCTCCTAAACCACTATGCTTTAATATACCATCAATTACTTCCTTAGTAAGATTTAGCCCTTGACCATCATTTTCTAATTTATTAACCACTCTTACACTTTGTTCATTATGCCTAAATCCACCTTTTAAGTACTCATTTAGAACTTCTTCCCCATTATGTGCAAAAGCCACATGTCCTAAATCATGTCCTAACGCTATAGCTTCAATTAAGTTTTCATTTAATCCAACTCCAACACCAATATTTCTAGCAACTTGTGACACTTCTAATGTATGAGTTAATCTAGTCCTATAATGGTCACCAAAAGTTTTAATATAAACTTGAGTTTTATGTTTTAATCGTCTAAAAGATTTACTGTGAATAATTCTATCTCTATCTACCATATAACAAGTTCGAATATCATCATCTTCTTCTTTTTTGTTTCTCCCTAAAGAAGAAGATGAAAAAGAGGCTTCTTTAATAAGTGTCAACCTTTGAAAGCTCTCAATTTTTTGCCTTATATTCATATATTCTCACCCCACTTTATCTATTCTATATATATCACTAAAATCCTCTATTTAAAACCTATAAATATTATTTACAAAAACAACAAAATATTATCCTTTACATTTGAAATTTTATAATTTTTTATTTCTTTATTTATGTATATTTATTAAAATCTATTAATATCATAGTAATGAATAAATTTATAAGGAGAGCATTATGAACCCAGAATTAATTTCATTAGAAAAATCTAATTTATCACCTGATGTTATAAAAAATACTGTTTTGAAATATTATGGTTTACAGAATGCACAAATTAATATAGTTAAGTTTAAAGATACTGTTAAGCAAAGAGCTGTTTACAAAATAGATTACAAAGATAAAAGCTATTGTTTAAAAAAAGTTTATTATGATTTACCAGATTTATTATATGTATATTCAGCTAATGAATGGCTTTATAGACAAGGAATTAACGTACCAAACTTACTACCAACAATTGATAATAATAGATTTGTTTATTACTCAGATATGTTATTTATATTAACCCCCTGGATAGAGGGTGTTAAATGTAACTTTGATAATATTACTCATGTTATACTTTCTATTAAAGAACTTGCTACTATACATTCTATATCAAAAGATTTTCATCCAATTTTAGGTAGTTCTAATAAAGAAGGTATTGATGATTTTTACATATCAACTTTAAAACATTTTGAACAACTACTCACCATTTCAAATCAAGCTTTTAAATATAAAGATGAGTTTTCTAAAGAATTTATTTCTAGCTTCGATATTAATTTGTACCTTGCTAAGCTTTCTTTAGATATAGCCTATAATATTGATAATAACAATTTAAGCAAATCTTTATGTCATGGTGATTATGTAAATAAAAATATAATCTTCACTAAAAGTTTAGACCCTTGTATAATTGACTTTGATAAATGTAAAATGGATTATTGCGCTAAGGATTTAGCATATTTTATGCGTCGATTGCTTAAACGTGAGAATACAAACTGGGATATGGAGCTTGCTCTATCAATAATCAGAACTTACAATGAAATATGTAAACTTACAGATTCAGACCTTAGATATATAGTTGCTTACATTTGTTTTCCTCAAAAATATTGGAGAATATCAAGAGATTATTATAAAAATATCTCTAAATGCAATAAAGCTGCATTTTTAACTCTACTTAAAAATGCAACTAAGAGAAGTAATTTGCAATATGAATTTTCTTTAAATTTAATAGTATCCATAAAAAAGGAATTTAATATATGTATATTATAAAAATACACATTGGATAAAAATCCAATGTGTATTTTTTTTGAATGTGCCTTAATTTATATTATCTTTTATTTTTAACTTGTGCTTGAGCTGCTGCAAGCCTTGCAAGAGGTACTCTAAATGGTGAGCAAGATACATAATCAAGTCCTATATTATGACAGAATTCAACTGATGATGGATCACCACCATGTTCTCCACATATACCAAGTTTTATATCTGGTCTTGTAGCTCTACCTTTTTCTACTGCTATCTTAATTAAAGCACCAACACCTATTTGATCTAACTTAGCAAACGGATCTTGTTCATATATCTTCTTATCATAATAATCTGATAAGAATTTAGAAGCATCATCCCTTGAGAAACCGAATGTCATTTGAGTTAAATCATTTGTACCAAATGAGAAGAATTCAGCTTCTTTTGCTATCTCATCAGCTGTCAAAGCAGCTCTTGGAATTTCAATCATTGTACCTATCTTATAATCTAACTTAACATTTTTTTCTTCCATTACTTGTTCAACTGTATTTTTAATAACATCTTTAACATATTTTAATTCCTTAATTTCTCCAACTAATGGGATCATTATTTCTGGAACAATATTATATCCCTTATTAACTTTAACTTCTATTGCAGCTTCTATAATTGCTCTAGCTTGCATTTCTGCAATTTCAGGATATGATACAGCAAGACGACATCCCCTATGTCCCATCATAGGATTAAACTCATGTAAGCTTTCAACTGTAAGCTTTAATTCATCAAATGTTAATTCCATTTCCTTAGCTAATGCCTTTATATCTTCATCAGAACTTGGTAAAAATTCATGTAAAGGCGGATCTAACAATCTGATTGTAACAGCCTTACCTTCTAAAGCTTCATATATTCCTATAAAATCTGATTTTTGCATTGGTAATATTTTATCTAATGCCATTCTTCTTTGTTGTTCATCTTTAGCTGTAATCATTTGTCTTACAGCCATTATTCTATCTTCAGCAAAGAACATATGCTCTGTTCTACAAAGACCTACTCCTTCTGCTCCAAACTCTGCTGCTTGTTTTGCATCTTTTGGAGTATCTGCATTAGTTCTAACCTTTAGTTTTCTTATTTCATCTGCCCATGACATAAAGGTTGCAAAATGTCCTGAAATTTCAGGGGTAACAGTCTTTATTTTTTCACCATATACATTTCCTGAAGTACCATCAATTGAAATAAAGTCATTAGAAGTATAAATTTTTCCATTAACTTTAACTGTCCTCTTAACTTCATCTACTTTGATAGTTCCACATCCCGCAACACAGCAAGTTCCCATTCCTCTAGCAACTACAGCAGCATGTGAAGTCATTCCACCTCTTACTGTTAATATACCTTTTGCAGCTATCATACCTTCAATATCTTCTGGAGAAGTTTCAAGTCTTACTAATACAACGTCTTCATCTAAAGCTGCTCTATCTTTAGCTTCTTCAGCTGTAAATGCTATTTTACCACATGCAGCACCTGGTGATGCTGGTAATCCCTTAGCAATTGGTTCTGCTTTCTTTAAGTCTTCAGTATAAAAAGCTGGATGAAGTAATGTATCTAATTGCTTAGGCTCAACCTTCAATATCGCTTCTTCTTTAGTAAGCATTCCTTCCTCAACTAAATCAACAGCAATCTTTAAAGCAGCTTGTGCTGTTCTCTTTCCGTTTCTAGTTTGTAAGAAGTATAAAATTCCTTCTTCTATAGTTATCTCCATATCTTGCATATCTTTATAATGATTTTCTAATGTATGAACGATTCCTTCAAATTGTTCATATATTACTGGATCTTGTTCTTTTAATTTTGATATTGGAAGTGGTGTTCTTATTCCTGCAACAACGTCTTCTCCTTGTGCATTCATTAAATATTCACCATAGATAACCTTTTCTCCATTTGCTGGGTTTCTTGAGAATACAACTCCTGTTCCAGAAGTCTCTCCTTTATTACCAAACACCATTTGTTGTACATTTACTGCTGTTCCCCATTCACCTGGAATATCATTAAGTCTTCTATATACTATAGCCCTTGGATTATCCCATGATCTAAATACAGCTGTTATAGATTCAGTTAATTGAATTTTTGGATCTTGTGGAAAATCTTCACCTTTTTCCTTTTTATATATTTCTTTAAATTCAGATACTAAAACCTTTAAATCTTCTGCAGTTAAGTCTGTATCGAATTCTACACCTTTTTTTTCTTTAAGTGCTTCAAGTTTATTTTCAAACAATCTCTTTTCTATGTCCATAACAACATCTGAAAACATTTGGATAAATCTTCTATAAGAATCATATGCAAATCTAGGATTATTAGTTAAACTAGCAATAATTTCAACAACCTTATCATTTAATCCTAAATTTAAGATGGTATCCATCATTCCTGGCATTGAAGCTCTTGCACCAGATCGTACTGATACTAATAACGGATTTTCCTCACTTCCAAACTTTTTCCCACTAGCTTTTTCAAGCTTTGCTAAACTCTCATAAACTTGACTTATTACTTCATCTGAAATAACTTTTCCATCTTCATAATACTTATTACATGCTTCTGTTGTAACAGTAAATCCAGGTGGCACTGGAATTCCTAAATTAGTCATTTCAGCTAAATTAGCACCTTTACCACCTAGTAAATTCTTCATTGAAGCGTTTCCTTCACTAAAAAGATATACATACTTGTTTGTCATCTCAATATTCCCCCGTTCATTCTCAATTATATTTACTATCGAAACTAAAAGTCTCGTAGCTACCCATGTTAAGTAATTAACCCTCTTGACCACCTAGTTTAACAAATAATTTTGTTATGTTAGTTTTTGAAACTTTACCAATTATCTTAAATTGTTCTTTATCGTCTAATTTTTCTAACGATTCAACAATTGGAATGCTATCTATTTCATGTTCAATAATTTTTTTAGCTAAATTATATGCATTATCATTTTTATTTGCACAAATTATATTTGGCATACGAGTCATTATCACTCCTACTGGAACCTTATGAATATCAGTTCCCCCTATTGCAATTTTAAGAAAATCTTTTCTTGAAACCGCTCCAGTCAAAACTCCCTCATTTTCCACAAACAGTGTTCCTACATCATTAAGAAATAAGAAAATAATTGCATCATATACCATTGTTTCTTCTTTTACTGTAATAGGTTTAGACATTATTTCATATACTTTAATCTTGCTTATATACTCATAAACAAAGCTATTGGATGATTTCCCTGAATATATATATCCAACCTTAGGCCTAGCATCTAAAATTCCTATCATTGTAAGAATTGATAAATCTGCTCTAATCGCAGCCCTTGTAACTCCTAGCTTTTCAGCCAAAGCTTCACTTGTTATTGGTTGCTGCTCTTTAACTAACCTAATTATTTCTTCTTGTCTATCTGATAACTTCAAGATTATCCCTCTTTCTATGAAATACAAGAATTATCTAATCACAACTTAATTATATCATGTAATTCTTCGATAAGTATACTTAATTTTCTGAAAAATTAGGCAATTTCGAAAATATTCCTTGTTTTATTATTTTTCTTAAATATTTTGCTTCCTAGCTTATGCATCTTTATTTATCGTCATCATCAAATTTTACTGTATAACTATAAACAGTGTCATCTCCAGTATAAACTTTTTGTTTTTCTTCACCTTTATGTGATTTAGCCTTAGCCTTAACTTCATTTACTTTATTTTTCATTTTTTCAGCAATATCTGTTGCCTTATCCTTAACATCATTTGAAACTTTTGATACATATTTGTTTACCACTTCAACCGAACCATCTTTTTTAGTAATCTCTATTGTAATTTTAGTGGCTATCGCTGCAATAACAGCAGCTGCTAATACTGGTGGAATCATAACTGCAATAACACTAGCTGCAATGCCTGCATTTACTGGAATATCAATTAATTCTGTATCATCTTTTTTAATTTTTATTCTAGTTATATTTCCTTTTTGAATTAAATCTTTAATCCAATTCTTTAATTCCTCTATTGATAAAGATCTATTACAACTTTCTTCATCATCATAGATATTATAATTTATATCTTCATCTTCTATATTTAATTCTTCTATATATATTAAAGCTTCTAATACATCTCCATCACAAACTTCTAGTGCATGTTTTGCTTTTGCATAACTAACACCTGTTCTTTCTATTACCATATCAACTTTTTCTAATGTTACTTGTTCCATTTATAATCACTCCTTAATGAATTTTAACATTTCTAAACTCTTTGGTTTCTTAGAATAATTATTTGAAATTAAAATATTTGTTACCTTTTCTATTTCACTTTTTATTTGATTTGTTAAGTTTAATCGATATATTTTATCTACTTTCATATTTAATAGAAATCTTAGAGAATTATAAGCAGCCTTTGAAATATATAATCCATATTCCTTTGGACATTCCTCACATACTCCTCCATAATTAGATAAACTTATATAGTTTGATGATTCTATCTTTTTTTTACATATACTACAATTATTTAACTCTAAAGTATATCCTGTATTTTTTAAAACTTTTAATTCAAAAGCTCTTATTAATAATTCATAATCTAAAGCATTTGTATCTAAAAGATAAAGTGTCATAACTAATTCTATAAAAAGTTGTTTATTTTTTTCATCATCAGGTGAGCAAATATCTATTAGCTCACATAAATAAGATGAGTAAGTAAGTTTATCTAGATTATCCAATAATCCTTGAAAAGAATTTATAATTTTCCCTTCTTGAATCGTATACAAATTTCTTCCTTTATACAACATATACTCTCCATAGCATAAAGGCAAAGTTATTGATAGAAATTTACTTCTACTTTTCTTTGCCCCCTTAGCTATAGCAGTAATCTTACCTAACTCTTCTGTATAAAGCCAAACTAATTTATCATTTTCCTTGAAGTCTTGTGACTTTATAATCACAGCTTTACTTTCAAAAAGTGCCAGAAAGATCATCTCCTAAGACATATTTACTTTTAAATGCCTAAATTATTTTTTCTTATATCCTAATTCCTTTAGTAAGTTCTGATTATCTCTCCATTCTTTTCTAACCTTAACCCATATCTTTATATTAACTCTAGCTTTTAAAAATCTTTCTAGTTCATATCTTGAACTTTCTCCAATTCTTTTAAGTGTTTGACCATTCTTGCCTATTATTATTCCTTTATGAGAATCTTTTTCACAAATCAAATCTACTTCTATATGATAAGTTCCTATTTGATTTTGCTTCATTTGAATTATATCAACAGCTATTCCGTGTGGTACTTCATCACGTAAAGTTCTTAAAGCTTTTTCCCTAACTATTTCTGATACAACAAACTTTTCTGGAACATCTGTTATCATATCATCTGGATAATACTTAGGACCTTCTGGCATTGATTCTTTCATTAGGTCAATTAAAGCATCAACATTTTTACCCTTTATAGCTGATATAGGAATTATTTCTTTAAAATCATATTCCTTTGAATACATCTCTAAACTTTTTGCAACTCTATCTTGTGAGCTTTCATCAATCTTATTTAAAACAAGATATACTGGACATTTTTTATCTTTTAAAGACTCCAATATAAACTTATCTCCTTTTCCAATCTCTGTGTCTGGATTAGTTAAAAATAATACTAAATCAACATCTTTTGTAGAGTCCTTAGCAGCATTCACCATATATTCACCTAGTTTATGTTTAGGTTTGTGTATTCCTGGAGTATCTACAAATACTATTTGATAATTTTCTCCTGTTAATATTGTTTGAATATTATTTCTAGTTGTTTGGGGTTTGCTTGAAACTATTGATAATTTCTCTCCCATTATATAGTTTAATAAAGTCGACTTTCCTACATTTGGTCTACCAACAATTGTAACAAATCCTGATTTAAACATTTTGCCTCCTTCTGTAGTCTAAACTTTATTTATAAATAAGATTAGACTTCATTTTTTATTTATGAGTATTTATTAATAGCATATAGTTTATATAAAAAAGTATACTCTATTTATCCTGCTATGTATACTATTGGCAAGCATCATTAATTGTACATTTTAAATTATGGCTATGTTTTAAAACCGTGTTGATATTGTTACATATTGTTCAGTGGGCTAAAGAATTAAACTTAAGAACATCTAAATGAGTATAGTCCCATTCCAGCTTGCTCCAAAGACAAGCTTCGGACAAGCAACTAATGTGACAATACTCATTAAGAATTCTAAAAGTCCAATTCTAATGCCCACTGAACAAAAATGTAACAATATCAACACTATATTAAAACATAGCCTAAATTATAAATTAGGCATCTTAGAAAAAATAACAGTCCAATAGGCAACGTATATCTACTAATTATTTTTTGAATGTGCCTTATATCCTAAAAACCACAAATATAAACATAGTTAACAGAATCCCAAAAATTGCTCCAACTACAACTTCCATTATAGTATGTACTTCTGAGTCCACTCTACTTTGTGCTGTAATAAAAGCCATTAAATAACTTAACATTATACATGTAGGTTCTTCCGTAATTAAAGCTATTGCTGTTGCAATTGAAAATGCTAATGCACTATGCCCACTTGGCATTCCACCTTTTAATGGTGTTCCTTCTCCAAATATGGCCTTTACTATTATTGTTGCAATACACACTATTACTAACACAATAAAAATCGTATATGGCTGTGAATGTTTAACTTTATTAAGTAAACTATAAGAAAGGTACGATAATTTATCCCAAAATATTATGTATCCAACAACTACTGCATTTATAGCCATAACTAAAACAGCTCCCGCTGCTGCATTTTTAGCTACTTTAGCCAAAGGATGATAATAATTAGTAGTTAAATCTATAATAGCCTCTATTGCTGTATTAACTATTTCAGCTCCAATCACCATCGTAATCGTAATAGCTAAAATTAAAAATTCATACTTAGTTATATCAAAACAAAAGCAAGCAACTAATACAAATAGTGTAGCTATTAAATGTATCTTCATATTTCTTTCTGTTCTAACAGTCTCTATTATCCCATTTATAGCATTATTAAAGCTATCTAATACTTTCTTAAACTTCATCTTGCCTTCACCTGCTTTTTTATTCTCTCCTTATATCAAGTGCATTTAAAAGTTCCTCTTCTCTTCTTCTCATAATATTCTTTTCTTCTTCTTCCATATGATCATATCCTAAAAGGTGCAATACTGAATGCATCACTAAATATGCTGCTTCTCTTTCATAAGAATGATTAAATTCTTTGCTTTGTTCTAGTGCTTTTTCTAAAGATAATACTATATCCCCTATAACTAATTCATCCCCGTCAAAATCACTTGGAGAAAAGTCATTTTCCATGTAAATTTCCTTAAATATTTTTTTATTTGGATATTCTAACATAGGAAATGATAACACATCAGTTTCTCTATCTATATTTCTCGTTTCATTATTTATTTCTTTAATTTCATCATTATCAACAAATAGTAATGAAACCTCACATGGCACATTAACTCCTTCTTCTTTCAACGAAAAATTTATTACATTTTTTAAATATTCAACAAACTTATCGCTTAATTCTATTTTTTCTTGTCTATTGTCAACATAAATCATATATCCTACTCCTTTGTTTAACTTATCACCCATTTATTTTTATCTGAATATTATATTTTTTCTTTTGGATACTCAATTCTTTGATGATATATACCGTTAAGAGCATTTAGAAAACATACTCTTATCTTTTCAATATCCCTTAAAGTTAAATCACAATTATCTAATTGCTTAGAATACAACTTATCCTTTATTATGTTATTTACCATTTCCTCAATTTTCTCTCTACTAGGATCTTTGATAGATCTAACCGCAGCTTCAATACCATCTGCAAGCATTACTATTCCAGCTTCTTTAGTGCTTGGAATTGGACCTGGATACATATAATCATCCTCATTTATTTCATCTGGATTTTCCGAATTATTTTTCATAGTATAATAAAAGTACTTAACTAAAGTAGTTCCATGATGCTGTATTATAATATCTTGAATTACCTTAGGCAAATTATGTTTTTTAGCTAATTCTAATCCATCTTTCACATGAGAAATTATAACCATGGCGCTTAAATTTGCACTTATCTTGTCATGAGGATTTTCTCCTCCTATTTGATTTTCACCAAAGAAATATGGTCTTTCTGTTTTTCCTACATCATGATAATAAGCTCCAATTCTAGCTATTACTTGGTTTGCTCCGACTTCTTCCGCTGCCATCTCCGCAAGATTTGCAACTAACATACTATGATGATAAGTCCCTGGTGCTTCCATTAGTAACTTTTTTAACAATGGATTATTAGGATTAGATAATTCTAACAATTTTACAGTTGTAATTTCATCAAAAACGCCTTCTAAAAATGGTAGAATACCTAATGCAAAAATACCTGATAACAATCCACTAATTATAGAAAATGCACTTACTATAAATATTTCTCTTATATTACTTGATAATATTGTACCTGTAGCAAATGTAAGTATTGAACTAACTATTGCAATATATAATGTTGAATATATAAGATCATTTCTTTGTTGCATCTTTTTTAATATTATTGCTCCAAGCACTGCATTTACTAAAGCTAGAATCATAACTCGAGGATCAAATTCCACTAGTGCGCTTATAATAGCCACATTACAGACACTTATCACAAGAGATATCTTATAGTTTAAAAGTAAAGTCAAAAGCATAGGAGCACAAGCAAACGGAATTAGAAAAGGGGATATAGCTCCTATAGTTCTTGTCAAAACTAATGATACTAAGTTTATTAAACTAATAAGAATTAATTTTTTCTTATTTTTAAAAATATCATTATAATTTACGTATATATAGTTATATTGCAAAAATAAAATTACTGCTAAAAATAATGCAAGAGCTAAATATACATAGACATACTTCCCAGATACTCCATCATCTAACATACCTAAATCATTTAATATCAAAAGTTGAGATTCTGTAACAGGCTCTCCTTCTTTTACAATAATTTGATTCTTTTTAATTATTACTTTAGAAACATTCTTTTGAGCTTCCTTTATCATTTCTTCTGTCTTTTGTGTATCATAAAAAAAGTTGGGTTTTATCTGTGATTGAGAAACATACTTTAAAATATCTATTAATGCATTGTTTATATTTAAATCTTTAATTTCTTGAACAACAGTCTCTTTTGCAGCATTAATATTATCTTTATTGTTTTCTTCAATATTTTTGCTATACACTCTATCAATGATGTTAACAACCTGCCACTCTAACTCAATTAAATTTTCCTTTGGAGTATTTATCAATTCCTTATACTCAGTTTCTGTTAAGTTAAATTCAGATATTTTTCTTAATTCTGTTATCTTATCAATTTCTGACATAGTAGTTGCATTTAAGTTTAAAAGCTTATCAAAAAGTCCCTTAATATTTTCTTCAGCTTGTATTCTTACTTCATTTTTGGCAGTATATTGTTTATCTACCTTTTCTATAGCCTCATTTTCTTTTTCTTTAGTTGCTTTTTGATCTATTGTATCTCTTGGCGCTTTTATATCAACTCTAGCAATATCTCCTTCTGTTAAAGTAAATTGCTTTGGTGCTACAACTGTTATAAGTAAAAAATAAGCTATAAGAAAAACTATGGTAAAAAGTAATATATTTTGAACCTTATTGCTTTTGCTACTATCAATGTTTTTATTTTCATCTCTTTTCATTTTCATGTTAATCACCTTCTTATCGCTACACTAAAGTCTTAGACATATAAAAAAAGTATGCCTTAGGATATATTTTCTGCAATATCCTGTTCTACAGTAAATATAACTTTTATTCGTATTTTCGCTTCTGAAATATCTTCTACTGATATTTTCTTTTCTATTATTTTAGCATCATTAGTTAAAGTTTTTTGTAGTGATGCTTGTAATTTTTCTGAAGATTCTTTAATTGTATCATCTCTATTTAAGTTTATATTTTGTCCTGTTCTTTCAAAATATATTACTTCATTAAACAGACCTCCAGTTTCTTCTATTTTATCATAAGATTTAAAATCATTTATAGCTTTTTTTAAGTAAATTTTTCTATTCCAAAAGTTTAAGTAAATATCCATATCTTTTTTACCTGTTCTTTCAAGCTTTTCTCCACTTATTTGTATCTCCATTAACTTTTCATAAAAAGTGTTAGCTATAATAGTACCACTAGGGTTTACTTCCTTTTCAAAACCTTCTTTCCCTTGAATAGGTAGTATTAATACATCCCCCTTTTTTACTATGTCTCCTGGAACTACGGCTGGATTTCCAGAAAATGTGAATGCTCTTTTCACTTCTCCATCCATCTTAGCTACTACTTGATTGCATGATGTTTTATCTGTATTTGGCGGATTAACCTTTTCTGCAACAACTATACTTAAAGTTGATCCTTCTATCCTAGCCCTCACCCACATTACTTCAGAGTTTAAATCTTCCATCTTTTTTTCTATATCATATACATTTATATCTGATTTTTTAATTCCAGGTTTTATTCCTGCTAATGAAAGTTCTTGCCTAACTTCAAAAGGAGATAGATTATTCTTAGTTTCTATATTAATAGCCCATATATAATTCGATAATAAGTATAAAATTATTAAAAATACACCGCCACCAACACATAAAGATATCTTTCTCTTTATCGATAATAATAACACTATTATACCACTTTTACCTACTACTCTCATTTTCCCATTAGCTTTTTTAACCAATAGTTCAACATCTTTATATGATACAAAAGGAACTTCAAATCTTACCGTAGTTATATTTACTTTAACTATTTTTGAGGCACAAATTCCATTGTGCCAAAGTAAATTTAATATTTTTTCTGGTATTAAGCTACTCACTTCTATTGTTATTTTTCCACATTTTAATTTATTTAATATCATTATTTTTACCCCTCATAAGATATACCTTTAAATATTCCACTTATAGCAATAGTGTTGTCTCCAATAAAAAGTATTTCAAATCCTTCCCCTATTATTGTAATTGAACCAATTCTAGAATTTATTTTAATCATGCTATTTTCAAAAGCTATAATACCTCTGTGATTTTCAATTGTTATTTCTCTATTTCCAGTAACAATTATCTTTGGTAAATCTAAAACAACATCCGTTGGGAAATCTAATTTATCAAATATTTTTTCTCTTCCTCGTTGAAACTTATGCTCCATATCTTCCCCCTACATACAGTGATTCTTAGCTACATATGAATAACTTACTTATTAACATTAATTTTTCCACATGAAGATTATAGGACTTCATCTTTTATATATAAGCTTTTCTATCAACCTTAGGCACATTCAAAAAAGTACCAGTATGCTTGTATATTTCCCACCATACTGCGTCAGTAAGTTCTGCTAATAGTCTAATATTATCAAAACTTATCTCCTTCTCTGATGAAAAATATACGGCACATCTTTGGTCTATTATTTTCTTTCATGTGCCTTAATTACGATAGATGGTATATATTAGATAAATTCCTTCATTGTAATTTATGATTGAATATCTAAATTAATTCATGAATTTTTAGTATTAATATATTTTTAAATATAACAAAAACAACTTTATTTTCTAAAAAAGGCATCTTCAAAAAATAATTAGTCAATACGTCACATATTGGACTGTTATTTTTTTAGATACCTTATATTATTTTCCCATTAAATCATTATATTTTTATTTATTTAATTTTAGGCCATAAAAAAAATATCAAGTCAACGATGCGATATATATTGGTGCATCAGACAAAAAGGCATATTCACCTAATAGTGGACTATTAGGTGAATATGCCGACTTAGTATTATACAAAATAGACTAGCATACCAAATTGTTACTTTTTAAATGTGCCTTAAGCATAAAAAAATAATAAATAATAAAAGAACTCTAAAAAGAGTTCTTTTATTATTTATTATTTAAATATTCTTTAACGATTTGACTTACAAGTTTACTATCAGCTCTCCCTACAATCTTAGGTCTGATAGCTGACATCACTTTTCCCATATCCTTAATGCTATTTGCACCCATTTCTTGAGCTGATTCTTCTACTATTTGTTTTATTTCTTCTTCATTTAACTGCTGAGGAAGGTATTCTAGCAAAATTTCTAGTTCAACTTTACATTCATCTACTAAATCTTGTCTATTTCCCTTTTCGAATTCAAGCATAGATTCTCTTCTTTGCTTGACTTCCTTTGCTAAAATGTTAATAACTTCAGCATCTTCAAGCTTAACATTATCAGTTTTTTCAACTAATAATATTGCAGCTTTAGCTGTACTAATTACATTAGCTCTGAATTTATCTTTAGCTTTTAAAGCAGCTTTCCAATCGTCTTGAAGTCTATCCTTAATTGTTGGCATTACTGTACCTTCTTTCAAAAGAAATCATTATTATTTGAACTTTCTCTTTCTAGCAGCTTCTGATTTTTTCTTTTTCTTAACGCTTGGCTTTTCATAATGTTCTCTCTTCCTAACTTCAGAAAGAACCCCAGCTCTAGCACATTTCTTTTTAAATCTTCTTAACGCACTTTCAAGTGTTTCATTTTCTCCAACTTTAATTTCTGACATTTACTATCCCTCCCTCCGCTAGCTTAAATTAATTAACTCAGCTATGGGCTTATAACACACGTTATATTATACAATATTAAAACAAGTACTGTCAACATATTAGATTAAAATCTATTATAATTTTAACCCGGTGGCCATTGCAAATTTCTACTAGCTAATACATGGAAATGTAGATGATTAACTGTCTGTCCTCCATCTTCTCCACAATTGTTTACTATTCTGTATCCTTTTTGTGATACTCCTAGATCTACTACCAATTTATTAATAACCTTAAATATATGTGAAACAACATTAATATTATTTGGATTTAAATCATTTGTACTCTCTATATGTTCCTTAGGAATTACTAAAAAATGAATTGGTGCTTCTGGATTCACATCATAAAAAGCATAAACTAGTTCGTCTTCATATAACTTTTTACTTGGAATATCTCCATTTATAATTTTACAAAATATGCAATTCTCCATAAACTCACCTCCTCATTTCTCTCTTACTCATTATAAGGCATATCCAAATAAATAACTAGAAAAATTATAATCAAACATTCTTGTTTATTTACTTTTAAATACCTTAGAATATTATATCAAAAAACTAATTAACTCTGCCAATTATATATTCCTGTTTTTCCTCTTCTATATGGCAGTTAATGATTTTTCCTATCATTTCCTTATTAGCATTAAGTATTTCAGCTTTTACATAATTTCTTGTATATCCTTCAAACACGCCTGGTCTATTAGGACATTCTTGTTCCATTAAAACATCCATGTCTCTCTTAAGTAAATTTTTAATAAACTCAGCTTCATTTTTTTGATTTAGTTCTGCTAAAACCTTACTTCTGTTATCCTTAGTAGTTCCATCTATTTGATTTTTCATTTCTGCAGCTTTAGTTCCTTTTCTTGGACTATATTTAAAAAGATGAGTCTTTGTCAATTTGACTTTCTTTAGAAATTCATATGTTTCATTAAATTCCTCTTCAGTTTCACCTGGAAATCCAACTATGACATCAGTAGTTATTGATACATCTTTAATATTATTTCTTAATATCTCAACTGTTTCTGCATATTCTGAAGCGGTATATTTTCTATTCATTCTCTTTAAAGTTCCATCAGATCCACTTTGAAGAGATAAATGAAAGTGTGGACATAATTTTTTCATACTTTTTATCTTATTTACGACTTCAACTGTAAAAAACCCTGGTTCAATCGAGCCAATTCTAACTCTCTCTATACCATCTACCTTTTCAATTTTTTCCAACAAACTTACCAATGTTACCTCTGCACCTAAATCAACTCCATAAGATGCCGTATGTATACCTGATAATATTATTTCCTTAAATCCATGTTCTGATAACTTTGTTATTTCTTCAAGTACTTTTTCAGGCTTTTTAGAACAAGTAGCCCCTCTTGCATAAGGGATTAAACAATATGTACAAAATCTATTGCATCCATCTTGTATCTTTAAAAATGCTCTAGTTTTATCTTGATATTCCTCTATATTAAGTTCTTCAAACTCTTTATTCTTAAGCACTTCTTGAACATTTACTTGAATCACATTCTCATCTCTAGCTTTATTTACATAGTATACTATATCTCCTTTATTCCTTGTCCCTAAAACTACATCTACACCTTCTATTTTGGAAACTTCATCAGGTGATATTTGAGAATAGCATCCAACAACTGCGATTATTGCTTCTTCATTAGTTCTTCTTGCCCTACCTATTATTTGTCTTGATTTTTTATCTCCCATATTTGTTACTGTGCAAGTGTTTATAACATAAACATCTGCAAAATCATCAAATTCAGTAATACTGTATCCTTCTCTTATAAACTTTTCAGTCATTGCTTCAGTTTCATATTGATTAACTCTACATCCTAATGTCGCAAATGCAACTTTCATTAAATATTTCCTCCTAAATCTCCTAGTTCATATTGAATTAAAGAAGCAGCTACAAATCCTGCTGTTTCTGTACGTAATATTCTATTTCCCAAAGTTATTATATACGCTCCTTGTTCCTTAAGAATATTAATTTCTTCCTCTTCAAATCCACCTTCAGGCCCTATCAGAACGCCAATATTTTTTATAGCACTTAAATCCTTACCTTGTTCATTAAATTGTTTCATAAGACTTTTAATCCCAAAATTTTCTGCATTTTCATATGGAATTAATACTAAATCCATATTGCTTAATTCTTTTAAAGCATCATTAAAATCAATAGCTTCTCTAACATTTGGAATTATACTTCTTTTGGATTGCTTTGATGCTTCTAGTGCAATCCTATTTAATCTATCAATCTTTTTAAACTCGCCTTTAAGTTTTACATCTACCCTTAAAGTAATAGTTGGAACAAATTCAGATATTCCAAGTTCTGTTCCTTTTTGCACTATCAAATCCATCTTTTGTCCTTTTGGCAATCCTTGAAAAAGAGTAATCTTAACTCTACTTTCATTATTTATTTCTAAAGTACTAAGAATATTAATAATAACCTCTTGTTTTCCAACACAAGCTATTTCTCCTAAATATTCTTTTCCTTCACAATTGTTTAAAACTACTTTTTCCCCTTCATTCAAACGTAAAACCTTATAAATGTGTTTTACGTCATCTCCAATTATTTTCCCCTCAGTTTCTGTAATATTACAGGCAGGAGTAAAAAACTTATGCATTGAAAACCTCCTTTTTGAATGTGTCTTAGTATTTATTTTAATTTAGCAACTATACAGTTCCATTCTCCATCTTTATTTATCTCTACAACTTCAAATCCGCATTCTTTAAGTTTTGAAGTAACCATTTCAACTCTATCATGAATAATACCTGATGTAATAAATAGTCCACCTTGATTTAAAGCTTTTTTAACGTCCTCTGTTAATATGCAAATAATCTCAGCTATTATATTTGCAACCACTATATCAGCCTTGCCATCAATAACATCTAATAGGTTTCCTTCTAATATCTTAATATTATCTAAATTATTCAATCCTACGTTTTCCTTTGCTGATTCAACTGCAACTGGATCCAAATCAACTCCAAATGCCATATTAGCTCCGAGTTTTGCTGCAACTATAGCTAGTATACCTGAGCCACATCCAACATCAAAAACAGTTGTATTAGGCTTTACGTACTTTTCTAGAGATGCAACACACATTCTAGTAGTTTCATGAGTTCCTGTTCCAAAAGCCATTCCTGGATCTAATTCAACTACTAATTCTCCAGCTTTTGGTGTATATTCTTCCCACATAGGTTTTACAACTATCTTTTCAGTTATATTAGCTGGCTTATAATACTTCTTCCAATTATTCGCCCAATCTTCCTCTTTTATCTTTTCACACTGAACAATTCCTTTACCTATATCTATTCCCATGTCTTTAATTTCTTGAATTTTTTGTTCTGTATAAGAAACTATTTCTTCCACATTGTCTTCATCTGAAAAATAAGCTTTAATAACAGCAAATTCTCCTTTATGTTCTAATACATTTATATCCGCAAAATCCCAAGTCAATGGTCCCTGTTTTCTTGTTAATAAATCATTTGGATCTTCTATTGCTACACCCTTACAATCTAAGCCATAAAAAATTCCTGATATAGGTTCTAATGCCTCACTACTTGTTATAACTTTAACTTCAGTCCACATTCTGTTCACAAATTATCATCCTCTCTTTTTTCAATATGCCTTAGGTATCTTTAGATAAAATAACTATTGATTACTGTTCTTTAGGAAGCTTCAAAAAAATAATTAGTCAGTATGATGGTCTATTTTACATCATCTTGACTAGTTATTTATTTTCAGTTCCCTTAGTTGCTATTAAAAATTTTGTTTTTATTCCTTTTTTTGTAAACATCTTTTCATGTTCTGTTTGAACATTGCCTTCAAATTCACTTTCATGAAGATCATACGTTATATACTTAATTTTAAACTTACCTTCCTCAAAATATTCAAGTGATTCTTTAAATAATTCATCATCATCTGTTTTAAACCAAATCTCTCCTTCATCTTTCAAAAAAGTTCTATATTGATTTAATTGTCTTGTATGAGTTAATCTTCTTTTTTTATGCTTTTCTTTTGGCCACGGATTACAAAAATTTATATATATTCTACTTACTAAATCTTCTTCTCCTAATATTTCATTAATAAGTCCTATTTCTTGAGCCATTAACTTTACATTATCTAATTTTCTATTATTTATTTTATATGCCTCTTCTATGTTTCTTTTAGCTAATCCTAATACTTCATCCTTTATGTCAATTGCAATATAATTAATGTCTTTGTTTTCTGAACCATGTACTGCCATAAAAGTTCCTTTTCCACATCCCAATTCTAAATATATAGGTTTATCATTTTTAAACTCTTCTCTCCATCTTCCTTTATATTCTTTTGGATTTATAACAAAAAACTCACAACTTTCAAGTTCAGGTCTTGCCCATGGTTTTTTTCTCATTCTCATGTTCATTCACTCCATCTTCTATCATTCATAATAATTATACATATATAAAATTATATTGCAATTCTATGAAAACAAAAACGGAACAAGAAATTAATTTAAATACTAATTTTCAAGTAGACACATGAAAGGAAATAACAGCAAAAGGCTATTTATATCTTGTGTTTGATACAAGATATAAATAGCCAATATATATGATGACTCCTTTATTAGTAAGTCTCACTATTACTTTATGCTTATTTTTTATATTTATTCACTAAGTCTATAATATAATTTATTTTTTTTTACTAAAAAACGTTTTTTTAGTGTGATAACTATTTTCTTCTATTTCTTCACCACAGGCTTCCATGAAACCACATAATGCATCTTTTTGTTTTTGTGTTAATGACTTAGGTATATCAACAATAACTTTTACATATTGATCTCCCTTGCCACTTGAATTTACTCTCGCTACACCTTTACCTTTTAGTCTAAATAATGTACCTGATTGAGTTCCCTCTGGTATAGTATACTTCACATTACCTTCTACTGTATTAACAGTTATTTCGGTTCCAAGTGCAGCTTTAGCCATTGAAATATGTGTATCTATATAGATATCATTTCCTTTTCTTGTGAAAATCTTTGATGGAGCAACATTAATTCTTACATATAGATCTCCTGCGCTTCCACCTTTTAATCCATGTTCTCCTTGTCCTCTAAGAGGCATCACATTACCTGTGTCAACACCTGCTGGAACATTTACTTTTATCTTTCTGTTCTTTCTAACAGTTCCTTTTCCTCTACAATGTGTACATGGATGTTCTATAATACTACCTGTACCACCACACCTATCGCAAGTAGAAGTTGAAACAAAGCTTCCAAGAGGAGTTTGTCTTTGAACTCTTACTTGACCTGCTCCTTGACATGTTGGACAAGTTTTAGGATTACTACCCTCTTCTGCACCTGAACCATTACAATGTTCACAATTTTCACTTCTATTAAGAGAAATTTCTTTTTCAACACCAAAAACAGCTTCTTCAAAAGTTAATGTTAGTGTATATTCAAGATCATTTCCTCTAACTGGTCCATTTCTTCTTCTTGAACTTCCGCCACCAGTGAACATATCAAAAATATCACCAAAGCCACCCATATCAAAGCCACCGAAGCCACCAGATCCTCCAAATCCTCCTCCATTAAAATCAGCTGTTCCAAATTGATCATAATTAGATTTCTTCTCTGGATCTGAAAGCACTTGATATGCTTCATTTATTTCTTTAAATTTACTTTCAGCTTCTTCGTTTCCTTTATTCTTATCTGGATGATATTTTATAGCTAATTTTCTAAAAGCTTTTTTAATTTCATCCTCACTTGCACCTTTTTGAAGCCCCAAAAGTTCATAATAGTCTTTACTTGCCATTTGTTATCGTTCACCACCTAGTTTTATTTTACACTTTAGACATTCAGACATTAAAAGGGGAAGACGAGCAATGCCTTCCCCCCCCTTATATTATATTAGATAGCTAGATTTAGTACAACTATTTATCTTCATCTACCTTAAAATCTGCATCTACTACATTATCATCATGTGCTGCTCCTTGAGCTCCACCTGCTGCATTTGGATCAAATCCAGCTCCTTGAGCTGCATCTCCACCTTGATCTGCATAAAGTTTTGAAGATACTGCATAGAATTCTTGAGTTAATTCTTCTGTTGCCTTCTTAATAGCTTCTACATCTTCACTGTCTTTTATAGCCTTAAGAGCTTCAAGTTTTTCATTAACCTTAGCTTTATCTTCAGCTGAAACTTTATCTCCAAGTTCAGTTAATGTTTTTTCAGTTTGATATACTATTTGGTCAGCATTATTTGCAACTTCTACTTTTTCTTTTCTCTTCTTATCTTCTTCTGCAAATTTTTCCGCTTCTTGTACTGCCTTTTCTATTTCGTCATCATTTAAATTAGTTGAAGCTGTAATTGTAATATTTGCTTCTTTTCCTGTTCCCTTATCCATTGCTGATACCTTAACAATACCATTTGCATCTATATCAAATGTAACTTCAATTTGAGGAATTCCTCTTGGTGCTGCTGCTATTCCTGAAAGTGTAAATCTCCCTAATGTCTTATTATCTCCAGCCATTTGTCTTTCACCTTGAACTACATTGATTTCAACTGATGTTTGACCATCTGCTGCTGTTGAGAATACTTGACTCTTCTTTGTTGGAATAGTTGTATTTCTTTCAATTAATGCAGTAGCAATTCCTCCTGCAGTTTCAATTCCAAGTGTTAATGGAGTAACATCAAGTAATAATACATCCTTAACTTCTCCTGTTAATACTCCTGCTTGAACAGCTGCACCAACTGCAACACATTCATCTGGATTAACTCCTTTTGAAGGTTCTTTTCCTGTAAAGTTTTTAACTGCTTCTACAACAGCTGGGATTCTTGTTGATCCACCAACTAATATTATTTTTTCAATTTCATTTATAGAAAGTCCAGAATCACTTAATGCTTTTTTCATTGGTTCAATTGATCTTTGAACTAAATCATGAGTAATTTCATTAAATTTAGCTCTTGTTAAATTTAAATCTATATGCTTTGGACCTGTTGCATCAGCTGTAATAAATGGTAAATTAATATTTGTTTGTGTTGATGCTGATAATTCAATTTTTGCTTTTTCAGCAGCTTCTTTTAATCTTTGAAGTGCCATCTTATCAGTTCTTAAGTCAATACCATTTTCAGCTTTAAATGTATCAGCTATATAATTCATTATTTTTTCGTCAAAGTCATCTCCACCAAGTTTTGTATCACCATTAGTTGCTAATACTTCGAATACTCCATCTCCAAGTTCAAGGATAGATACATCAAAAGTACCGCCACCCAAGTCATAAACTAAGATTTTGTGATTTGAATCCATTTTATCTAAACCATAAGCTAAAGCTGCTGCTGTTGGTTCATTTATTATTCTTAATACTTCAAGTCCTGCAATCTTTCCTGCATCCTTTGTTGCTTGTCTTTGACCATCATTAAAGTAAGCTGGTACTGTGATAACTGCTTGAGTTACAGATTCCCCTAAATAACTTTCAGCATCAGTCTTTATTTTTTGAAGTACCATAGATGATATTTCTTGTGGTGAATAATTCTTATCATCTATAGCAACTTTATAACCTGTTCCCATATGTCTTTTTATTGATATAATTGTTTTATCTGGATTAGTAATTGATTGTCTCTTAGCAACTTGACCTACTAATCTTTCTCCATTTGCTTGAAAAGAAACTACTGATGGAGTAGTTCTTGCTCCTTCTGCATTTGTTATAACAACTGGTTCTCCAGCTTCCATAACTGCTACGCATGAATTAGTAGTACCTAAATCAATTCCTATAATTTTTCCCATAATATATTCCTCCTAAAATTTCGTTTAGTTTATTTCTAATTTTTTACTTTTATATTCTAAATAGCTATTTTAATAGACTATTTTAGTTAGCTACTTTAACCACTGTATATCTAATAATTTTATCTTCTTTTTTATATCCTTTTAAGAAAACTTCTACTATTTGATTGGTTCCTAAGTTTTCATCTTCTACATGCATTACTGCTTGATGAAAATTGGGATCAAACTCTGATGATGCATCTATTTCTTCAACGCCAAGTTTTTCAAAAGAATCCTTGCACGCTTTTATTGTCATTTCAACACCTTTTTTTAAGTCCTCAACACTTCCTTTAGCCTCAACAGCTCTTTCAAGATTATCAAGGATAGGCACTACTTCTTTTAATACATCTACACTTGCATCTCCATATATACCTTGTTTTTCTTTTGTTGTTCTTTTTCTATAATTGTCATATTCAGCAGTAAGTCTTAAAAGTCTGTCATTTAAAGCTTCTAATTCTTCTTTTAACTTTTTATTTTCTTCTTTATGTTTTTTTAGCACATCAAGTTCATCCCCTTCTTTATTTAAATCTTCTTTTGAAGTTTCTTGGGGTTCTTGATCTTTTAAAATTTCTTCTTTTGCTTCTTCAGCATTATCTTCAATTACTATATCATTTTCTAACTTTTCTTCATTATGTTCCATTATTTGAAACTACACCTCTTCTCTTTAATTTTATAACTATATATTTTGATTTGTTAAAATATTGTTTAATTCTTTTACAATTTGAGCCATTATTGCTATAACTCTTGAATAATCAATTCTCCTTGGACCAATCAAACCAATAGTACCAATTGGTCTATCTTTAAAAGAATACTCTGCTGATATTATGCTACATTCTTTGGCTTGTGGCCTATAATTCTCTTCTCCTATTCTAATTGTAATATCCTCACTTGTTTGGAATAAATCCATTATTGACTCTTTATCATTAAGAAGAGAAAGCATTTCTTTTGCTTTTTCAATATCATTGTATTCTGAATAATTAAAAATATTTGTTGTACCTTCCATAATTACTTCTGAAGAATTTGATACATTTAATGTCTGATATAAAGCTGGTAAAAGTGCATTAAATAATTCATCATATCCATGCAAATCTTCTTTCAATTGATTAATTACCTCAAGATTAATTTGTTCTATAGAAAGATTAACTAATCTTTTATTAATCATCGCATTTATTTTATTCAATTCTTCAATAGTTGGAGTTTGATTAATTCTAATCATGTGATTTTTTATAACTCCAGTATCTGCTAAAATTACGGATACTAAACTATGATTATCTACTTTTATTAATTGAATTGATTTAATAAAACTTTTTTTAACTGAAGGGGTTTGAACAACACATGTTAGATTAGTAAGATCAGATAATAAAGCACTTGTTTGTCTAACTATCTTATCAACTTCTAACATTGCGGAATCAACAATATACTGTTTTATTCGCATATCTTCTTCAGGTGTTAATAACTGATCTACCATTAATTTATCAACATATAATCTATATCCCTTACTAGAGGGTACTCTTCCTGCTGAAGCATGAGGTTGTTCTAAATATCCCATATCTTCAAGATCAGCCATCTCATTCCTTATTGTTGCAGAACCAACTCCTAATTCATATTTTTTTGCAATAGTTCTAGAACCTACAGGATCTCCAGTATGAATATAATCATTGATAATAGCTTGAAGTATTTTTATTTTTCTATCATCAATAGTCATAATCTCACCTCTTTTTGTTAGCACTCACTATGTTCGAGTGCTAATGACTATGTTTTAAATATATTATTTATCATGTTTTTTGTCAATTCTATTTATATTTGATATTCTTAAATTCAGTTGTTTTACTGCGAATTTCACTGATTTATCTCTTATTTTCTCAAATTATCTTTGATTTTCTTGATTTATGATATTATAAAATCACTCATTACCCAATTAGAAACTTCTACTCCGTGTGAAGTTAATCTTATTCTTCCCTCATTACGCCTTAATAATCCTTGTTTAATATTTTTATTAATAGCCTCTCCATAAATCTCATCTATATCCATATTAAATCGTTTCTTAAACTCATTTTCATTTATTCCACACATCATTCTAAGTCCCATAAACATAAATTCTTCCATATTGTCATTAATATTATTTAAATGTATTTCGTTCCCAACATCTTTTCTACTATTTATATTTAATATATACGCTTCAATGTCATCTAAATTTTTAGTTCTTTTTCCATCAACAAAAGAACTAGCTGAAGCCCCTAATCCTAAATATTCTTTGCAACGCCAATAAACTTTATTGTGATAACACTCTTTATCAATTTTAGCAAAGTTTGATATTTCATATTGGACATAATCATGCTTAGCTAAAATTTGTTTTGTGGTTAAATACATTGTTCTCTCATCATTTTCTGAAGGTAAATTTAACTTATCTTGTTCATATAAATTATAAAAGCCTGTTCCTTCTTCAACTATCAAACTATATGCTGAAATATGTTCTGGATTAAGCATCGCTACTTCCTCTAAAGAGGTATTCCAATCATCAATACTTTGGTTTGGAAGTCCAAACATTAAATCTATATTTATATTATTGAATCCTAATTTTCTAGCTAAAAAGTAATTATTTTTAAATTCTTCATAACTATGTATTCTTCCTATATTTTTCAAGATAGAATTTTTTATAGATTGAAGTCCTATACTTATTCTATTTACACCATATTCCTTCATAATTTTTAATTTACTTTCATCTAAAGTTCCTGGATTACACTCCATAGTAAATTCTAAATCTTTTTTTAAATCTAATTTATTTAACGTTTGCAAAAGACTTTTTAAATCCTCATTTTTTAAATAAGATGGTGTTCCTCCACCAATAAATATGCTTCTTATTAAATATGTTTTTGCCTTTTGCAAAATTTCTTTATTTAAGGCCACAACATATGAGCTCATTAATTTATCTTTTCCTGAATACGAAGGAAAATCACAATATAAACACTTCTGCTTACAAAATGGAACATGTATATATAAGGATATTTCTTTCATTTTTTTATCCTCCTAAAATAAGAAAAAGCCTAATTTTTAGTAAATTAGGCTCTACTTATGTCCTTGATTTAATTTTTTAATCTAATCTACCTTTAAAACAGCCATAAATGCTTCTTGTGGAACTTCAACTGAACCTACCTGTCTCATTCTCTTCTTACCTTCTTTTTGCTTTTCAAGTAGTTTCTTCTTTCTTGAAATATCTCCACCATAACATTTAGCTAAAACGTCTTTTCTCATAGCTTTTACAGTTTCTCTTGCTATTATCTTAGCTCCAACTGCAGCTTGTATTGGAATTTCAAATAATTGTCTTGGAATTATTTCTTTAAGCTTTTCAGCTATTCCTCTACCCTTATGGTATGCTCTTTCTTTTGGTACTATCATAGATAGTGCATCAACTACATCACCATTTAACATTATATCTAGCTTAACTAGTTCTGTTGTTATATATCCCTTAAATTCATAATCTAATGATGCATATCCCCTAGTCCTTGATTTTAAAGTATCAAAAAAATCATATACTATTTCATTTAACGGAATATCATAATTTATAACTGCTCTAGTTTCCTCTATGTATTGCATATCAATATATGTCCCTCTACGTTCTTGACATAGCTCCATAACGGCACCAACATAATCTGTAGGTGTAATAATAGCTGCCTTAACTACTGGCTCTTCCATATAATCTATTTCTGTCATAGATGGAAGGTTTGTAGGATTTGTAATTTCTAAAACTTCTCCATCTGTCTTAATTACCTTGTATATAACTGATGGTGCAGTTGTAATTATGTCTAAATTAAATTCTCTTTCTATTCTTTCTTGAATTATTTCCATATGTAATAATCCTAAAAATCCACATCTAAATCCAAACCCTAGCGCAATAGATGTTTCTGGCTCAAAGTTTAATGCTGCATCATTTATTTGTAATTTTTCTAATGCTTCTTTTAATTCATCATACTTTGCTCCATCTACTGGATAAATTCCTGAATACACCATAGGTATAGCAGGTTTATATCCAGGTAAAGCTTTTTCTGTTTGTCTATTTGCTTCCGTTATAGTATCTCCAACTCTAGCATCTCTAACATTTTTAATAGATGCTGTTATATATCCAACATCACCAGCACTTAATCCATCTGTTTGTAATACACTTGGAATAAATACCCCAACTTCAACCACATCATAAAATTTATTAGTGGCCATAAGTTTTATCTTATCACCAGGTTTTACTTTTCCATCAAGAATTCTTACTATGCACACAACTCCCTTATAGCTATCATAGTAAGAATCAAAGATTAATGCTTTTAGAGGTGCTTCTTCATCTCCATTTGGAGCTGGTAAGTTTTCAACTATTGATTCTAAAACTTGTTCTATATTAAGTCCTGTTTTAGCTGAAATCATAGGTGCTCTTTCTGCATCTATCCCTATTACATCTTCAATTTCTTGCTTTACTTCTTCAGGTCTTGCTGATGGTAAATCAATCTTGTTTATAACTGGTGCAATCTCTAGATTATTATCTAATGCTAAATAGCAATTAGCTAAAGTTTGAGCTTGAATTCCTTGAGTAGCATCAACAACTAATACGGCTCCTTCACAAGCTGCTAAACTTCTTGAAACTTCATAAGTAAAGTCTACATGTCCTGGAGTATCAATTAGATTTAATATATACTCCTCTCCATTTTCTCGTCTATATACAAGTCTCGCTGCTTGAGACTTTATTGTTATTCCTCTTTCTCTTTCAATTTCCATATTATCTAGAATTTGTTCGTCCATTTCCCTTTTAGTTAGGGTTCCAGTTGTCTCAAGCAATCTATCTGCAAGTGTTGACTTACCATGGTCAATATGTGCTACTATTGAAAAATTTCTGATATGTTCTTGTCTTTCACTTTTCATATATATAACTGTCCTGTCAAGACAGCCTATTCACCCCCATTGTAATTAAATAAACTAATACATTTAAGGCATCTCCAAATAAATAACTAGTCAGTATTCTTGTCTATTTGGCTCCTTATTTTTTCAAGTGCCTAAATTATAACATATATATATTTAGAATTGCTATTAAAATTTATCTAATGAATTAGTAAGGCACATGAAATAAAATAACTAATCTAACTTACTACCAAAATAAGTATTTAACTTAATCGCTTTTATACTGATTAGTTATTTTCTTGAATATGATAAACCTTATCCTTTAAATGATATAGTGTTTGTTTAGCGCCTACAAATCCATACTTTATTTTATTAAACAATTCTTCTATTCCTTTAGTAAAAATAGATTTATTAGTAATCCTAAAATCTTTATTTCCAAGTCTAACCAATGTATCTTCTCCCTTTTCTTTATAAATCTTAGCCCATGCATTATCTTTTATAAAATTAGAAAAATCTTCTCCAAATTCTCCACTAACTAGTTCATAATTTTGCTTTGTATTTCCTAAAGGAGATAAAGATTTAGTATTAATTATGTCTATTTTAATTAATCCTAAAAAAACAAAAATAAGCAATAAACATGCTGGTAAAATTTTTTTTATTATATAAGATTTACTTACTTTCTTCAATAAGACCACCCCTTAGATTTTTTTGAATATAACTTATCTAAAGGATTGTCAACTTTGGAAATAAATATTCAATTAGCCATGTAAAAAATGAACCTTAATTATCTATTTAAAATTTCAGCAATAACCCTAGCCATGCATCTTGATGTAACTTTTACTTCTTCAATAGAGTTTACATTTGAACCCATCTCAAAAAGAAGAGATCCATCACTTTTACTCTGATTAAATGCATTCATACCTCTATGGTATGTAAATATCTTTCTTGATAGACCTGGGAAAATCTCATTTGTTTTATTTAACACCTTTTCATTTAATTCCTTGTTTTTTGCATACCTAGTGCTGTTTTCTGCATCTACAAACATAACTTTCGCTGCATTTACTCCAGCTATTTGAGTTGTCATAGCTGCCTTATCATTAACTGAATCCCTATGAAAATCTAATATAATTTTAAAGTCTCCATATTTATTTAGGTATTTATCAACTGTTTCACTTGATCTTTTATAACTATCATTATAAGAAACACTGTGATTTGTTTTATCATGAATGACTGAAATACCATAATTTTCTTCAAGTTCTTTCGCAAGTTCATCTCCAGCGCCAACTACATTTGCATTTTCATCTGTTGTATCTGAAGAAGCTTCTGAATAATTTTCTGTTGTGTGAGTATGGTATATTAAAACTTCTGGCTTTGTTGCATTTAGCTCTTTCTTTAAAGTGGAATCATAAATTTTAGTACTTAAGGTTGCTTCATTTGGAGAAGTTTTAGAAATACTATCTTCATTTAAGTTAAATTGATTAAATGTTAATATAGCCCCTTTTTTTTCATTATTTGATTTATTAAATAATCCTATTTCACTTTCTATTATGCCTTTATAAGTTATATCATCTAATCCAACTGCTTTTAAGCAAATATTCTTTAAAGATAAATTATTTTCTGCATAACTTTCTTCTTTATAAATTTGAGATTGCACTATAGGCATACCTAAATTTAATAATTGAACATATGCAAATCCTCCTCTTTCGTTATTGCTTTTTAAAACTCCTACAACTCTAATAAAAAATATTAACACTAAAATAATTAAACTTAATAACCCTATATTAACTTCGGAGCTTAATTTATTACTTTTATTACTATTTTTAAATTTTTTTTCTCCTACTATAAGCCTATACAAGTTAATCCCCCCTTGCTTCTCTTATATTTATATTAAGGGATTTACATAATTATTATAATTTTTACTAAAATTATTTTTGAACATGCCTTAAATATCTCCAAATAAATAACTAGTCAGTCTTTTTTTCCTTTTTGTACTATACTGCATCAGTAAAGACAGCCAATAATAGTAGTATTAACTGCCTTTACTTCCTTGTCTAATTCAAAAATTTCTAAGAATCTTTGACTAGTTATTTATTTTACAATTCCTTAACCTATAAACTTATTAATGTCCTCCATATCCATATTAGGCTGCAATGACATATTTATTCCATTTGCTATTATCTTAGAAAGTGAGTCTATTATCATATCCACATCTTTAGGTGCAACTATTAGATCTCCTACATGAGCACATAATACTTCTTTTATAAGTGCCACCTTTTCATTTTTATCAATATCCTTTAACATATTATAAAATTCTTTTCCGGAAGAAACTTGACTTATTAATTCATCTATAACTAAATCTATTGAATCATTTGCAATAGTTGCAGCATCCACAACGGTTGGTACTCCTATCGCAATTACTTTTACCCCTAAAGATTTTTCACTTATTTCCTTTCTATTGTTACCAACGCCAGCTCCCGGTGATATTCCTGTATCTGAAATTTGGATTGTTCTATTTAATCTCTCAACCCTTCTTGAAGCTAATGCATCTATACATATTACTAAGTCTGGTTTAACTTTATCTACTAAAGACTTAATTACTTCTCCTGTTTCAATTCCTGTCACACCTAAAACTCCAGGTGCTATCGCACATACTGGTCTTACAGAATCATCTATTGCTTCTGGCATTACAACTTGCAAATGCCTAGTAACCATTATTTTTTCTGTTACCTTAGGTCCTAATGCATCAGGAGTTACCTGCCAATTCCCCAATCCAACAACCAATGCTGTTTTTTCTTCATTAACGTGAATTAATCTTTTAACCACCTTTGATAGTACTTTTGATACCTCATCCATTATCTCGCCATCATAAATAGTGAATTCAGGAATGTCTATAGTTATATAATTCCCTATAGATTTGCCTAACTTTTTAGCACCTTCTTCATTTTTTACTTTTACTGTGGTGAACTTAATATCTCCATCTTGTTCCTCTTCAATAACAACTCCATCAATATCTTTACTATGTTTTTTTATATACATTTCTCTTGCTTCAATCGCTAAATCAGTTCTAACATTTATCATAATTACACCTCACTATAAATTTAGTTATTTATTTTACAATGCCTTACTCCATATTATTTTTCCTATATGTTTGAATTTAATACTTGAATTACATAACTTTCAATGCTATAATAAGGTTTGTTGAAATTAAATACTACGCAGATATCCCCAGAAACTGCAGGGGGCCCTATAAAAATTTAAGGGGGTGAATCAAGAATGGCAAACATAAAATCAGCAAAAAAAAGAATTAAAGTAACTGAAACTAAGACTTTAAGAAATAGAATGATTAAATCAGCATTAAAAACTGTAATCAAGAAGTTTGAAACTGCAGTAAGCACTAACAGTGTTGAAGAAGCTAAAACTGCATTTACATCAGTTGTTAAGTCATTAGACAAGGCTGCTTCAAGTGGAGTTGTTCATAAGAACATGGCTGCTAGAAAGAAGTCAAGATTAGCTGCGAAGTTAAACGCTATGGCGTAATCTGATAAACCCACCAAATTGGTGGGTTATTTATTTGCCCTTTTTTATTTTTTTACTGTTAATGTATTAATAAGAAGCAACTCCATTTCCATTGTTTTATCTAATCCACTAGATTTTAAATTCTTTTCTGTATTAACACATAATTTAATGATGCCTGATAATTGCTTTTCTGTAAACCTATGACTTTGCATAACTAATTTTTCACACACAAACTGAGGTAATTTAAGTTGTGACATAAAATCGTGTATTTTCTTACCTTCATTTAATCCTATTTTTATTTCATAAAGTTTTTCAAATTGTCTTTCTAAATTACTTATTATTAACATATGTTGATCAGATTTATGTAAAATATCCTTCATTATATCCATAGCAAGTTCAATTTTCCTTTGTGCTATTAATTCAACTAGATCAAAAACATCTTCTTCTCCAGTATTTGAAATTAATAAATTAATATCTTCTTTTTTTATCTCTCGTCCTTCAGTATAAGATATAAGTTTATCAATTTCTCTTTTTATTATATCAAAATTATTTTGTACCCTCTCACTAAAGTACATAAGTTCAATTTTTCCAATTTCTTTGTTCTTATCTTTAAATATGTCACTTATCTTTTTTATATAAGCATCTCTTCTTAACTTATCACAATTCACTACTGTAATTAATTTATCTAAAGAATTTATTTTCTTATTTTTATTTGCTCTCTCTCTTTTATCATTAAATAAATAATACATTATTAAAATAGTATATGGTGGTAGATTAGATACATAATCATTAATATATTTATATATATTATTTGAAGCCTCATCACTCTTATCCCTTAAAAAATTAGCCCTATATACAAAGACAACTTTTTTTTCGCTCATAAGTGGAAATGTCTCACATGCATTCATTATTTCATCAAAATTTGTTTTCATCCCATCTATCTTTATTAAATTAAGATTATCCTTATCTTCTCCTATTGTTTTTTTTATAATTGAATTTATTCCATCTTTAATAAGTTCTTCATCCAATCCACAAAATATATAGGAGTCTTTTATATTACCTTTTTCAATTTCTCTTTCAAAGACCTCATAATTAATCAAAGAAATCCGCCTTTCATCATCTTTAATCGTCTATATAAGACGTACTAAGATATATAAGGCATCATTTTTTTGAATGTGCCTTAAATACTTAAAACAATTTTATCTCTTAGTATAATAATTTTATTTATCTTTCCATCTTTAAAATTTATTATATCACAATCCAAATAAGAAGTTTTATTACTTGTCATCCTTAACATATATTTCTTATTTCCAACATCTAAAATATAATCTTTTCCGCTTTCTTTAATACTTGCTGTATCTTGTATCTTAATTATTTTTTTATTTCTGTAGCTTATATTAGCCATCGTAGACTTCTTTAATCTATCTAAATCAATATTTGTTTTATTTGTAAGAAGTACCCTATCTCCCTTATAAGTAATTAAAAGTGCACCTTCATTATAATATGTAATCTTAGGTATCGGGCTATATATTTGTACGCTTATTATAAAGATACATATTGCTGGCAAATAAATAAATTTCTTATGACCTTTCTTTATGAAATAAAAACTTATAAGTAAAAACATATAAAAATTTGCTACATATTCATTTCCATAAAACATAGGTAATGAAAAATCATTTAACTTATATAAACTCCAATCAAATCCTTTTAAAATAATTAAATTAATATAACTGCAAAAATCAAATAATGTAGGACATAAATACATGATAGGTAATAAATTACCACATATAACTATGATGTCAACAAAAGGTACTAATAATAAATTTCCAATAATAAAATTAATTGAAAAATCTTTAAATATTAAAATTAGATAAGGAAAAGTAAAAACTTGAGCAGATAATGTAATGCTTAGCCCCTCTCTTAATTTTCTAGGCAACTTATATAATGATCTATTAAATTTCTTATTGAAAAGTATTATTCCTAAGGTTGCTAAATATGATAGGTGTAATGATATTTCAAAAATACTATATGGCTTCATTAATATTAACACCATAGCTGAAAGGCAAAGCGCTGTAAGTGAATTATTATTTCTTTTTAGAATATGACTCCCTTCTAATGACGCAAGCATTACAAAGGCTCTAATACTTGAGTAATTACATCCAGTAAATATAACATATATTATTGTAATTAATAATCCTACTTTATCGCCTGAAAATTTTTTTAAAAATCCGTAAACTATAGCAACATGTAGTCCTGAAACACTAATAGCATGAATTATTCCAAAGTTTTTCATATCTTCTTTGTCCTCGTTGTCTAAATAATCTGAATATCCAAAAGCAATTGAAGATATTAGCCCTGCTTTTCTTTGTCCTAAATTTTCCTTTAACATCTTATACACTTTATTTTTAATTCTATAAAGGTCAGTTATAAAGTCCCCTTCTAATTTAGTTATATTACTAGGCGAAATTTTTCCAACTATACCTTTACTTTTATCTTGAGTTTTATCAACTTTACCACTTATATTATACTTTTCTCCAACTATTAAGTTATTATCATTAGTTTCTAAAAACATTTTTTTGCCTTTGTAAGAAGCTGTAATTCCATAACTATCCCTTTTGACTATTCTAATAGAAGAATTTATATCTGAGTCGATGCTATAATAAGAAATATTAATAAACAATCCAATTGCAAAAAATAAACTCATTAAACAAGTAAAATTAATTCCGCAATAATAAATCAATGCTATAAAAAAGAAGCCTACAATAAAAGTTGTAAGCTTCTTAAAATCATAATATAATCCATAACAAATAGAACTTAATGCTAACGTTATAAACATATATACTATTGGATTATGAACTTCTTCAATTTTCTTTGAAACCAAAAAACTCACCTCATTAATGAGTTTTGCCATCTTTTAAATAAAATTTCAAATACAACTAAAGATATTATAGTAATACCTAAATTAATTAATACTACTTTTGTTAAAATAATTTCCTGAGTTAATAAAATAGCACTTATAGCTAGTCCAATTAAGAAAGATGAAATTATCACAAGCCTTCTTTCTATTGATACCCGTCTAAAAGAAATATTGCTATTTATTGTAATGAATAGCAGTGAACCTATTGATAAGACCATTAAAGCTATTAAATTTTTAGCACTTTCATTTGCAATATATGTTGAGAATATAGTTGATGAAAGTAAAATCACTGCTCTCCCTATCATCTCTTTATTTCTTATACTTCTGCCTTCTTTTAACACTAATATTAATGATAATGGTACAAATAAAATTACATTTATAAAAATGATATTAAAGACTCCTAACACATCTTCACATCCACCTATCATACTAACTAATAAAAGCATTAATTCTGCAAGAACTATAGTATAAATCCCTTGAAATGTTCTGTTAACATTATCAAAAAATTTCCTTGAAAAATCTTTTATTTTAAAGAAACCTTCTAAATAATTTTCTTTTATGTAAACATCTGAAACTTTTTTTACTATCAAAAGAGGATTTCCTTTTGCAATTCCTACATTTGATAAGTTTAACGATGGTAAATCTCCTAATGTCTCTCCTGCTGCTGCAACTTTATATCCATCTTTGTTGAAAAACGATATTATTTGGGATTTTATTTCAGGATTTATTCTAGAAAACACTCTAACCTTTCCTAATAAATCTTTTAATTCTTGTTCATTTAATGAATCTAATTCTATTCCAGACACAACCTGCTCATTTTTAAAAATAATCTTCGCTTTTTTAGCTGTAGTAATAGCACTAACCTTATTTTCTTCAGTAAATAAAATGGGTACTATTCCGTTATCTTTTATTTCTCTTATTTTTTCTTCTATACTATCTTGAAGAGGATTGTCTAATGCAATAATTCCAACAAACACCATGTTGCTTTCTATATTTTCTGATGTGGATGGTTCATAACTAAAATTTCTATATGCAAATGCTTGAGTTATTAAACCTTCTATAGAAAATTTTATATCAATATCTTTTATCTTTATTTTATCTTCTTCATTAAGCTCTTTCTCTAATCCATCTATCATAATATGAGTGCATCTCTCTAACACTGAATCCAAATTTCCACGTGCATTAGCCCTATACCCTTTTTTCATCTTATCTAAAATTGTTAACATTTTCTTATCTGAATCCATTGGTATTTCAGTTATTCTTTGATTTTTATTATCTAAAATAGATTTATATATCTGTTTTTTAGCTGCATACTGCAAATAAGCTATTTCTGTTAAATCACCTTTTGCATTCTTATCTTCTACATTGTAAATTGAATTATTACACAATAAAGAAATATCTATTATCCTTTGAATATTTATATTTTTTGTATATTCTACATTCTTTGAATAAATTATTTCATCATTTGTAAATATTTTATTTACTACCATTTGTTCTTTAGTAATTGCTCCTATTTTATCTAAAAATATTATATTAATATCATTTATCAAATCAATAATTGAAAAATTTATTATATGAATATCCTGATTTGAAAATTTTTTCAATATACATTTAAAGGCTAGTACAGAAGTCACAGAAATTGGAAAGCATCCAAGTACAAAAAGACCACTTGCTAATTGGTTTGGATATTTTCCTTTATTAATAAAGAATATTACACTTACAATAAGAATAGCAAAATAAATTAATAAGTATTTACCCCATTTTCGTTGAAGTTTATCTCCTAACGTATGTTTTCTATTGCTTGCATAAGTTAGCATAGCAAGTAATTTCCCAAGCTGAGTTGAGTTTCCTGTAGAAATTACTATTCCTTCACCTTCTCCAGCTTTTATTAAGGAGCCTTTAAAAAGAATATTATTCATTTCTCCAAGAGAATTTATTGATCCACTTATTTTACTTTCAAACTTTTCTTTATAAAAAGTCTCTCCTGTTATGTTTTTCTCATCAACCTTTATATCGATAGCTTTTATTATTCTTATATCCGCTGGAATTGCTGAATCTTTCTTAAATTTTACTATATCACCTATTAAAATTTCTTCAGACTTTATAACTTGTTCAATACCATCTCGTATTACAATTGAAGTTGCAAAATTTAATTTTTCTAAAATTCCTATTTCTTTGTCTCGCTTAATATTATAACCTATAATTCCTACTATATTTATTATTAAAAATGCTAATATAATATACTTATAATTATTAGCTTTTAACATAAATAATAAGATTGTAATTATTAAATAGATTATTATATGTACCTGTTTAATTATATTTATTATATTTCTAGATATCCTATTTCCACTTGGTAAATCAATTTTGTTTGTACCATATTTTTCTCTTCTTGCATCACACTCAATGCTATTAAGTCCTTTATCTTGATCACTATTTAGCATCTCTACAACTTCAATCCAAGCATTATTACAATACTTATTCAAAAAATCCCCCCATCTAAACTAATTAATTAGAAATTAAGAAAAACAATAAACTAAACATAAAAAATATTTGTTTATTACCCTTTAATAATATCTTAGGCATCTAAAAAAATAACAGTCCAATATGTAGCATATATTTTGTGAAGATGCCTTATTCTAAAAAATTGTATACTTCTCTTATTTATAGTATAAATGCTAATACACCAAAAATAAAGTTAATTCTATTCTTTTGTTTTTGGATTAAATATTATAGCCATTAAATACCCAAAGAAAATTGCTGCTGTAACCCCTCCAGCTGTTCCTTTGACTCCACCTGTAAAAGCTCCTAATATTCCAACCTCTTTTACTTCTTTTATTGCTGCCTTAGCTAATGAATTACCAAAGCCAGGAAGAGGTACTGTAGCACCTGCACCTCCTATATCAACTAATTTATCATATAATCCAAAAGCACCTAATATTGCTCCAATAGTAACAAATAAAACTAATATCCTACCTGGAGTTAATTTCGTTGTATCCATTAATATTTGTCCTATTATACAAATAACTCCACCAACTATAAAAGCACTTATATAATCCATATGTATTTCTCCTATCTAAATAATTATTATTTTTATATATTATTTATTAATTTGTAGTTAACTTACTTCATCTCTATAGCAACCGCATGAGCTATACCTGGAATAGTTTCTCCTTGTAGCGATGAAGTGGGACTCATTAGTGCACCTGTCGAAACTAATAAAACACTTTTTATCTCTTTACGCATTAATTTTTTATATAAATATCCAGTAAATACAACTGCAGAACATCCACATCCACTTCCCCCAGCATCAGTCTTTTGTAATTGTCCATTAAAAATTGCTTCTCCACAATCCATATGATTTGCTCTTATGTCATAACCATATTCTTGTATTAACTTGTCAGCAAGTTCTTTACCAACCTTACCTAAATCACCTGTTGCGATAATATCATAATCACTAGGTTTTCTTCCAGTATCTTTAAAATGACTTACTAAAGTATCAACTGCTGCTGGTACCATTGCTGCTCCCATATTATTAGGATCTTTTTGTCCATAATCCTTTACCTTGCCTGTTGTAATATAGGTTACTTCTGGGAAATTTCCTTCATGTCCTAACACCATGGCTCCAGATCCTGTTACAGTCCATTGACAAGTCCCACATCTTTGAGATCCATATTCAAGTGGAAACCTAAATTGCCTTTCAGCCGAGCTAAAATGTGATGATGTTGCAGCAACTACATACTTAGCACATCCAGCATCCATTATTATTGATGCTAAACTTAAAGATTCTGACATAGTTGAACAAGCACCATATAGCCCAAAAAATGGAATACTAAATTCTCTAGCTGCAAAGCTTGAAGAAATTATTTGATTTAATAAGTCACCTGCAAAAAGGTAGTCTATATCCGTCTCTTTTAGTTTGGCTCTAGATAAAGCTTCTGTTATAGCTGTAAACATCATTTCACTTTCAGCTTTTTCAAAACTATCTTTACCACAAGTATCATCATTTAATATTTGATCAAAGCATTCCCTTAAAGGACCATCCCCCTCTTTAGGTCCAACTATTGAATAAGCAGAGATTATTTTAGGAGGATTTTCTAACTTTACGGTTTGCTTCCCTAGTTTCTTGCCATCTGTTTTCATATCTACACCTACCTTAATATTTAAAATCAATTTATAATTTTCAGTGAAGGATATACTAATTGTTCCTTGCAAATTATTAAAGGTTCTCTCATATAAACAAAATTAGTATTTAAAATAATGAACTTATATAATAAACAATTCCTATAATTACTGAAGATCCTATTCCATATACAAGAACCGGCCCTGCAATTGTAAACATTTTCGATGCTACTCCAAAGATAAAACCTTCTTTTTTAAATTCTATAGCTGGAGAAACAATAGCATTAGAAAATCCTGTTATAGGTACTACAGTTCCAGCTCCACCAAATTGGGCTATCTTATCATATATTCCTATTCCGGTTAATAATGCTCCAAGAAAAATCATTATTATAGGTACCATTATTATAACTTGCTCTTCTGAAAATCCTAATTTCAAAGCATAGTTATTTATAAATTGTCCTACAGTACAGATTGCACCTCCAACAAAAAAAGCTTTAGCGCAATTTTGCGCTATCTTTGGCTTAGGCTCAACCTGCTTTGCCATATCCTCATATTTTTTCTTTATTAATTTTTCATTTTTAACCAAATTTATCGCTCTCCTTTTTAGGCATTACTTTATTTCAAATACATTCATGTATTTTTATTATTTGTTAATTTATAAAATTTAACTCCGTTAATTTATTCCATAAAAATAAAGTCACTATACTCAATAGTGACTTTATTTTTATGAACAATTAAACATGGAATTCCTATGCTTTATTATGCATTGATTAAATTTTTCTTTCATATGATTAAGTTTAATCTTCTAGTTTCTCTCTCATTTTTAAAAGTACCTTTTTTTCAATTCTAGATACTTGCACTTGACTTATACCAAGCATTTTAGCAACTTGTACCTGAGTCTTATCTTTAAAATATCTTAGTATAATTATTTGTCTTGCTTTCATATCTAAGCTTCTTAAAGCTTCTTTAAGTGCTATTTTGTTAATCATTCCAATATCTTCTTCACCTTTTTCACTAAGCTTATCTATTAATAAAACTGGTGCTCCATCATCTTGGTGGATTGTATCATAAAGATATTGTAGACTTGTTGCAGATTCTATTGCAAAAACAATTTCTTCCTTGTTTACGCCTGAAAACTCCGCAAGTTCATCTATTGTAGGTGTCCTGTTAAGTCTTTTTGTTAATTCTTCCTTCTCAAAATGTATTCTCTTCGCTAAACTTTTCACATTACGACTTACTTTTATCATTCCATCATCTCTTAAAAACCTTTTAATTTCTCCTATAATCATAGGTACTGCATAAGTTGAAAATTTAACATTATAAGTTAAATCGAAATTATTTATAGCTTTAACTAATCCAATAGATCCTATTTGAAATATATCCTCATACTCATATCCTCTATTTAAAAATTTTTTACTAATGCATGATACTAATGGTAAATTCATTTCAATTAATTTGTTCATAGCCTCAGAATCTCCAGCTTTAGCTAAAGGTAATAATTCCGAATTATCATTATAATTATATTCCTCTCTTCTAAAATTCCCTTTTTCCATATTATTTCACCTAACTCACTGTGTCAAATTTCTTCTTTATTATCACCCTTGTACCATTCCCACTTTCACTTTCCACAACTAAACTATCCATAAATGTTTCCATAACAGTAAAACCCATTCCTGATCTTTCTAAATCAGGACGTGATGTATATAATGGTTCCATGACCTTTGGTATATCATCAATACCCTTACCATTATCTATTATTGAAATAGTTATCTCTCTATCATAAATTTCAGCCTCAACTCTAATTAATCCATCAGTTCTATTTTCATAACCATGTATTATAGAGTTAGTTACTGCCTCTGATACTGCTGTCTTTACATCAGTTATTTCAGCAATTGTTGGATCAAGTTGAGAAACAAATGCTGCAACAGCAACTCTTGCAAAACCTTCATTCTGAGATTTGCTTACAAATTCCACACTCATTTTATTATCATACACGATAAACCCCTCCATCTAAATGCATCTTACTGCTTCATCTACAGTATTATAGTTTTTAATTACCTTATATAAACCTGTTAATTCAAATACTTTGTTGACATTTCCACTAACCTTGGCAATACAAAGAGATCCTCCTTTATTAGATATTTTCTTATGTCTTCCAACGACAACTCCTATACCAGAGCTGTCCATAAAGCTAACTCCTGAAAAATTTAAAATTACTTTTTCTATATTATCTCTATCAATTCTATCATCAATTTTAACTCTAACCTCTTCAGCACTATGATGATCCAACTCTCCAATAAAAGTAATAATTAAAATATCATCATGTTTTTCAAACTTTAAATTCATATCCTACTACTCTAAAACTTCCCTTAGAGTAATTCACCTCCTCCTTAATATTCCTCACTAGCCTTTACCATATTTTAACATACTATTTTATTCAACGTCAAATCAATTATTACATTTTTTTCTAAATATTCTAATTTACTGTAACAAATTTGAATATATAACTATTAATCTATAGCTATTTCCTTTCATATTCCTTATTCGTATTATACTTTTAGATACTAAAAATAGGGGTATTAAGCTACTTAATACCCCTAAAACATCTTACTTAAACTGATACAATTTTACTTTTTTCTTTTAGCACTTTTATATTTGAGCATTTCATCATCAATAGTTTTAAAAAATTCTTTAACAGGTTCACCTTGCTTTAAAATAAGAACCTCGATTGCATCTTCTAATGTATCCATTGTATAAATGTGAAATGCACCCCTTTTAATATACTCTTCTACTTCACTACTTAAAATCAATTCATCTTTATTCATGCTAGGAATTAATACTCCCTTATCATCCATGTCATTTAAGCCTTCACATACTTTAAAAAATCCTTCAATTTTTTCATTTACCATACCAATTGGTTGAACCTCTCCAAATTGGTTAATTGAACCAGTAACTGCAATATTTTGTCTTATAGGTCTTTTGCTAAGTGCAGAAAGAATACATATTACTTCTGCAACTGAAGCACTATCTCCTTCTATCATTGAATAAGTCTGTTCAAAGCTCAATTGAAAATCTACTGGCAATCCTTCATATGGACTTAACAAATTAGTTACCAATCCTCTTAATATAGCAATAGATTTTTCATGAATATTTCCACTTAATTTGCATTCCTTATGAACATCAATTATTCTACCTTCTCCCTTAAGTGCTAAGCAAGTTACTCTCATAGGCTTACCAAAGTTATAAAGGCTTGTACCAATTACAGCTAGAGCATTAATAGCACCAACCTTCGCACCATTAATTGATATTAATATCTTATTACTTTTATATTCATCTAATATTTCATCTTGAATTTTTTCTTTATCATTATGGCAAGTATAAATAATATCATCTCTACTTATTGTGAGTCTTCCCTCTGTACTTGCTTTATCATTAGATAAATATAATAAATTATTAATATAATAATCATCAACAGAAATTTTATTTCTATTACCTATAATTCTAGATAAAAATTTAAATATTTCTTCCATAGCTTCTTGATCTATATCTAACAAATTATCTTCTTTTACCTTCTTTTTAATAGCATATGCTATTGCTGTTCTTGATTTATCATTACATTTTAATTCTATATCAGCTTCAACTTTTAATGGAAATAATCGTTTAAAATCTTCATCTCTTTCATAAAGCAAACTAAAACTTTGATAATCTCCTATTAATATCACCTTTACATTAATAGGAATTTCCTCTGGTTTTAATCCTTCTATAGATAAAACATCTAAATAACTCTTAGTATAGTTATAATCTATTTTCCCCATCATTAATGCTTTCTTTAAATAATAATAACTATATCCACTATTTATTAAAGAGCTTAATCTTAATATTAAACACCCTTCATTAGCTTTTAATAAACTTCCTGCATTTATTAATGATATATCAGTTGTATATATTCCATTATTATTTTTATATTCAATGTTACCAATTAAATTATTTATAGTCGGATCTTCTTCAAAAATTACTTTTGGATGTGGATTGTTTTTATTATCAACAAGAACATTAACTTCATATTTTATAAATATTTCATCTATTTCCTTGTCATCTTCCTCTAAACTTATTGTATAGCATGAAACTATTTCATCTTCAAACCAATCAAACATCTGTGCAAGATACATGCATACTCCATCATCTGTTACAAATTCAAATAATAAATCATCCTTACTTTCTTTCATATCACGTTTTAGATATCTCGTATAAATTTTTTTTAGTTTTTCTATGGATTCCTTCTCAATATTTGTTAACTTTTCTAAAACCTCTTTTGCTTCTTTTTTAAGTTCTGATACTTGTTCTTGAATAGTAGTTTGATTTTCACTTTCTAGCTCATCATACTCCTCTTCTGTCATTTCCTTTCCTTTTTCCTTTAAAGGAATAAAAACAAATCCACCACTTGTCGCTTTAACATCAAAATTATGAGCTTTTGCTGTATCCATTAAATTAGATATATACTTATTTCTTTTTTCAGTTATTTCTTGAATTATATTCTCTTTTTCTACATCAGAAGAACCATTATAAAAATTCATTATACATTCAAAATACTCATCTTTTATTTCTTCAATTTTTTCTTTTAACAAGCTTCCTTTTCCGCTAGGCAAAAATAATACTTTAGGAGATAATGGCTTGTCTGTTGTTACATAACATATATCCTTTGGTGAATCCTCTTCCTCATATATATTAGAAACATATTTAATTAAATTATTTAACTTATCCTTTGAAAATGAATCAATATAGTATAGATTGTATCCATCTTTTTTAATTTTCAAAGCCCTCTTTATATCGTTTAATCTTGATATTACTTCTGGTATTTCAGCAAAATCATCATTATCTGATAATTCTTTAAAAGAACAATTAAAAATAACTTCACTTGGAATTAACTCTTTTTTCATAAATTATATCCACTTTGAAGTTTTTTATAAGGTTTAAACTTTATTGAAATCTTCAAAAGCAGTTTCCTCCTTAAATTAGTAATATATAATATTAATATTCTTCAACTCATAAAATAGATATACTTTTTTTTATTTATGGACATTTCAAAAAAATAACTAGCAATACGCTAGTTATTTAAGTTAAAAATTATATTACTAATCATTAAATTTTACTACTTTTTATTCTAATGAATGTTTTAAGTGAATGTTGATATTTTAAAACATAGCCAAAATAAAAAATCAGTTACATTTTGACTTGTTATTTTCTTTTATATGCCTAAGCTAATATTTCATTAAAAACTCCTTGATTTTTACTTACTAAAAATGAGTATGTGCTAAATGCCAATAACTCATCTATATACTTTGCATTTTTATCTCCTTTGTTCATGAAAACAATTACAAGTGCAATCATATCTCTGAATCCTTTATCTATATAGAATTCATACTCACTTTCTTCACTGCACAAATAATTTACAACTTCCCTCATATTATTCATACTTTCTCTTAAATCTTGATCTTTCACTAAAGCTCCTAATACACATACAAATTGATGACTTATCTTAAAATTATTTTTTTCTAAAGCAATTAAAAGTTCTTCTATCTTACATACTGCATTTTCATCACTGTTTAATAATATTGTATTAGTCAATCCTTGAACTCCATTATTTGAAAATAAATCTAAGTCAGCCATATATTCAAAAACCAATTCCATATATTCTGTCATTGAGTTAAATTCAGAACAGTTTATAGCTAACAAAGTACAGAATAAATAATCATCTTCTTTTGTTACATTTCCATACTTTGATTTTATAGTATTAAAAATACTCTTAGTTTTATATATAATATCACTTCTACTCTCCAAGTTTACATATCGTACTATTGAATATGCAGATAAAATTAAATACTCAGAAGCCTTAAAATTTTCCGCTACCAATAAATCAAATACATCTATTATATCAAGCACTAATTTATTTTTATTTGCATTTTTATCATTAGATAATATTAAAAAAGATAGTATATATAAAATATCTCCTCTAAATGGAGACATCCTCGATGTATTATCATTTATAAATTTTCTTATCTCCTTAATTTCATTAAATGAAATCTTTGTATTGTTATATCCATTAAGCAATGCTGAAAAATGGTTAATATAATCCCCATCATACCTCAATTTTTCTTTAGCATTTATATAATTATCTATAGTTGCATCACAAATTTGTCTTATATTAATATCTATTATAATCTCCCCCTAAACACCCAACATATAATGTCATTATACTATATATTAAAAAAATATTTTGCCCTAACTTATAAATTCAGTATAAAACATATTTATGTCATCTTTGTGTCTATAGAAAATTTTTCTTGTTTCTTTTATTTTCTATCAAACTAAAATATAGCTAATACTAAACTTTGAGTACTAGCCGCTAAAGGAATTCATATCTCTATTTTTTGTCTCCTCTTCCCTTATATTTCATCTATACTTAAAAATGTAGATATATTTGCAATGTTATACATCATGAATTTTACTTTAACGTTTTATTATTTCTGATTTAAAATTTGGCACTATTTTATTATATGCAAGTTTGCCAAAATTTTGCCTTAAAAATAATAAAACTCTTAAGTATACTTCACTAGTATCCATAGCAAATTATATCTACCATTTTTTGTGTGCTATCTTAGAAATATTGGACTATTATTTTTTTAGATGCCTTAAGGCACATTAAAATAAATAACAAGTCAGTATGCCTAATCTCTAATTATATTTAAATCTTCTCCATTTAATATCTTTTTCATTGTTCTCATTGAACACATTTTTCCACACATAGTGCATGTTTCTGCATCATGTGGCTTTGATTCTTCTCTATACCTTTTAGCTTTTTCAGGATCTATTGATAAGCCAATCATACCTTCCCAATCTAAATCTGCTCTAGCTGCACTCATTTCATTATCCCAATCAATTGCATTAGGAATACCTTTAGCTATATCTGCTGCATGAGCTGCTATTCTAGTTGCAACAATACCCTCTTTCATGTCTTCTAAATTAGGTAATCTTAAATGTTCTGCAGGTGTTACATAACATAAAAAGTCAGCACCATAAGTTGCTGCAATTGCTCCCCCTATTGCTGATGTAATGTGGTCATATCCTGGAGCTACATCTGTAACTAAAGGTCCTAATACATAAAAAGGTGCTCCATAACATAATTTTTTTTGAAGAAGCATATTTGCCTTAATTTCATTTAATGGCATATGTCCTGGTCCTTCAATTATAATTTGAACATTCTTCTCCCATGCTCTCTTTGTCAATTCACCTAAAGTTATTAATTCTTTAATTTGAGATGCATCTGTAGCATCATTAAGTGATCCTGGTCTACAAGCATCCCCTAATGAAATAGTCATATCGTATTTTGCACATATATCTAATAATCTGTCAAAGTATTCATAAAATGGATTTTCTTTTTTATTCAATTCCATCCATGCAAACAATAATGATCCACCTCTTGATACTATGTTTGTAAGTCTTTTATTTCTCTTAAGTGTTTCAATAGTTTCTTTATTGATTCCTGCATGAATTGTTATGAAGTCTACTCCATCTTTTCCATGTTTCTCTACTACATCAAAAAACTCATCTACAGTAATATCTTTTAATTCTTTATCATAAAAACCTAAAGCATCATATATTGGAACTGTTCCAATCATAGCTGGTGAAATATCTATAATTTTTTTTCTTAAACCTTCTGTTTTACCATAGTTTGAAAGATCCATAATTGCTTCAGCTTTCATCTCAATTGCAGTACGAACCTTTTCTAACTCTAAATCAAAATTTTGACAATCTTTAGAAATTCCCAAATTAACATTAATCTTTGTTCTCAAGCCTTGTCCAACGCCTTCTGCACTAATATTCTTATGATTTTTATTAGCTGGTATTACAATCTTGCCCTCTGCAATTAATCCTCTAATAATCTCTACATCGATATTTTCTTTTTCTGATACAACTTTCATCTCGTGAGTAATAATACCTTTTTTAGCTGCATCCATTTGAGTTGTGTAATTCATTTAAAATTCCTCCTTTTATATTATGTAAAATTCTTTATTGTTATTTGGTGTGAAAACTACCTTAGTTTAGCATTTGTATATAAAAAAAAAGCTTGCGTAAAGCAAGCTTAAAAATACAATTAAATATATAATTATTATGCTTCCCTACGATGGTACTAACCACATCAGGTTATTAGAGTTAGGATATTTTCCTTCTCAGCCAAAAAAATGGCACCCCTAGCAACGTTATTCTATTTTATTATATTGTAACTGAGTATATTATATATTTCAACTTTATTCTGTAAATTTTAATTTAATAATTTTTATAATTTAAAACTAAGGCATATTAAAAAAAATAACAAGTCAAAGATGCGACGTATATTGGGTGTCAAACAAGGAGATGAAATTAACTCATAGCAATCTATGGGCTGGTTTTATTGACGCAGTATGACTTAAAATAGACTAGCATACTGACTTGTTAAATATTTTAATATGCCTAATATAAAATACTTCCTAAATATAAAAAACATGTGCAGTAAAATTTTTAATAATATATAAGTTCCAATAAAGTTAATACATTTATAAATCTTAGAGTATTTATAAATGTATTAACTTAATTAGAACATATATATTTAATGAATTTATGTTTGTATTATAAATTCATTAAATATTATGATATAATAGGCTTGATATAATAGGATAATTTTTTAATAAATAAATCATTAACAAAAAGGAGAATTCATATGAGTTTAAAAGAAAAATTTAGCGGAAAATTTAGTAAATATTTTCAAGATGCTTATCTTGAAAAATATGGAGATAGAATTACAAGTACAGCTGGGACAATTTTATCTGTGAAAATCATTGAAAAGAGTTATTTAATATTTAATACAATGCTAGTAGAACTTATTGTTAAACCTGAAGTAGGTAAATCAGTAGTTAAATGTTTTTATAAAAAAAATAGATGGTTTAAGAAACCTGAATTTATTTCTATAGCTCAAGGTCATAAAGTTATGATTATGGGTATTAAGGGAGAAAAAATCAAGAAAAAAGATACTACTGAAGCAGTTCAAATAATGAATGTATTAAATCTTACTACAAAAAAAGATTTAGTACCTGTAGATCATAGTCAAATAAAAAGATCACGTCAACAAGCTACTAAAATGAGAAGATAGTTTTTATATATAAGTTTTACAAAAGATTGTTCATCTAAATTTTAAAAATATGTTATATCTTAGATAACACATAAAAATATGAACTAGATTAATTAGAACATATATATATTAAATCTTGTTTGAATAAATAGATGGCATGCAATTTTAACAATTGTATGCCATCTATTTAGCCTTAGGCATATTCAAAAAAATAACGAGTCAGTATGGCTAATCTATTTAGTTTTTATTAAGAGATATACACTATTTATTAGAGCTATTATTCCTGAGAAAAACATTACTATTAACCATTGGCTAATAGATAATGGTACTGTATGGAATATTCCTCTTAAAAATGGAACATATAAAACACTTGTAATCATTATTATTGATATTAATACAGCTCCGACTAAATATGGATTTGTGAATAGTTTAATTTCAAAAATAGAGTGTCTTTCTGATCTACATTCAAATACATGTATTAATTGTGACATTACTAATGTACATAATGCTAAAGTTCTACAAGTCTCTAAATTCATTCCATAATATCTACCTATCATAAATGATAATAATGTACATATTCCTATTAATGTTCCTCTAACTACTATTTTTTCTACTAATCCCCTAGCAAATATACTTTCATCCTTTTCTCTTGGAGTTTGTCTCATTATATCTTTATCCGCTGGATCAACTCCTAGTGCTATGGCTGGAAGGCCATCAGTAGCTAAATTTACAAGTAAAATTTGTATTGGACTTAATGGATTAGGAAGATAAAATAATGTTGCTAAAAACATTGTTAACACTTCTCCTAGGTTACAAGATAAAAGATACCTTATAAACTTTCTTATGTTATCATAAATTATTCTACCCTCTTCAACGGCTGCTACTATTGTTGAAAAATTATCATCCATAAGAATCATTGATGATGCCTCTTTAGTTACATCAGTCCCTGATATTCCCATTGCTATTCCAATATCTGATTCTTTTATTGCTGGTGCATCATTTACACCATCACCTGTCATAGCAACTATATTACCTTTTTTCTTAAATGCCCTAACTATTCTTAATTTATGATTTGGTGAAACTCTAGCAAATACTCTTATTTTATTTATCCTCTTACCTAGTTCATCATCATTTATTTTCTCAATTTCTTCTCCAGTTATTACTTGATCCTCACTATTACATATGTTTAAAGCTTTGGCAATTGCAAGTGCTGTGTTTTTATGATCTCCCGTTATCATAACAGGTTTTATTCCTGCAAGTTTACATTTAAGAACTGCATCTCTAGCTTCTTCTCTTGGTGGATCAATGCTTCCTACAACTCCTACAAATATAAGATTTTCTTCTAACCTATCATTTTTAATTAATCCCTCTTCCTTATAAGCACATGCTATACACCTTAAAGCTCTAGATGACATTGCTTCAATAAAAGACGAAACTTGTTTCTTCTTTTGATATGTTAATGGCTTTATTTTATTGTTTTCTAATATAAATGAACATTTATCTATAAGTCTCTCTGGTGCTCCCTTAACATAACAAGATTCTTTACCATCTTCCCTAACTATTACTGACATCATCTTTCTTGTTGAATCAAAAGGAATATCATATATTCTTTCAATATTTGATACAAAAGCCCTAAGAGGTGCTACATCCTTAAAAAACATATTTATTAACGCAGTTTCTGTGGGCTCCCCATGAAGCACTTCTTTCATATTTTTCTTAGAAAAATCATAATTACAATCATTACAATAAACAAGCGCTTTCATTAATTTAGTATAATCATTTAGTTTTTCTTTATCTAATTCATATATTTTGCCATTTAAATAAGCTTCTTTTACAGTCATCTTATTTTGAGTTAGAGTTCCTGTCTTATCAGAACATATTACTGAAGTACATCCAAGTGTTTCTACTGCTGGAAGCTTTCTTATTAAGGCATTTCTTTTTAGCATTCTCGATACTCCGAGTGCTAATGCCACTGTTACAATAGCTGCTAAACCTTCTGGAATAGCAGCTACTGCTAAACTTACTCCAAGTAAAAACATTTCAGTTATATCATTTCCACGAAGTATTCCCATTCCAGTAACAATGAAACATACTACTAAACAAATAATAACTAAAACCTTACCAAGTGAATCTAATCTTTTATTTAAAGGAGATTTTTCTTCCTCAATATTTTGAAGTAAATGTGCTATTTTCCCCATTTCAGTTTTCATTCCAATAGAATCAACCTTAAATAGACCTCTTCCTTTAACTATTGTTGTACCCATATACCCTTTACTATTCTTTCTATTTGAATCTTTATCAACGCCTACTGATTCTCCTGTTAATAATGATTCATCTACAACTATTCCTATTCCTTCAATAAACATACCATCCGCTGGTATTCTATCTCCAGCTTCTACAATAACTACATCACCAATTGTTAAATATATAGAATTAATGATTTTTATGCTTCCATCTCTTAGGACTTTACACGTTGGCGCTGCTAAATCTTTTAATGCTTCTAATGACTTCTCTGTTTTAAACTCTTGAGCAAACCCTAATATTGCATTAACAAAAACTATAATTAGTATAGTAATTGCATCTGCTTTATCTCCAATTATTCCTGAAATTATTGTTGCTGCAATTAACACCCAAACAATAAAGTCATTAAATTGTGAAAGAAATATTTTAAAGGCTGATGTCTTTTTTTTATGCTGAAGTTCATTGAGCCCAAAGTTTTTAATTCTTTTCTCTGCTTCCTTTGTACTAAGTCCCTTTATTAGTTCCTTTTCCTGTATCACAAATTACCCTCCCTCTTCTTAGCCATACTCACTTATTATTTTGAATATGCCTTATCCTCATATAACTATATATATTTTCCTTTATAAAAGTTATGATGATTTTTTTAAAGCATCTAAAAAAAATAGCGATTAAGTATGTGTTATATATTTTGTGCTAGATGAAAAGATGTAATTTTATGATAGTATATATCAATAAGGCACATTCAAAAAAATAATAGACCAGTATGCATGTATATTTTACGTCATACTACGTCGGCAAATTCAGCTAATAGCTCGCTATTAACAGAAATTGCCTCCTTGTCTGACACCAAATATACGATGCACCTTTGCTCTATTATATTCTTTCATCTGCCTAAAGTGTGGAGCAAAATATATGTTGCATCTTTGACTGGTTATTTTCTTTCATATGCCTAATTATTTTTTCGAGATACCTAAATCAGTTATAAACTTTACATTATTGAATTTTACAAGTAAAATATATACTATAATTTTATATAAGGCATTGTAAAATAAATAACTAGTCAAATATTCTTAGGATTTTTTGAACTAGACAAGAAAGTGACGGAAGTTAATACTACTGTTATTAGCTACCTTTACTGACACAGTATAATTCAAAAAAGATAAGAATACTGACTAGTTATTTATTGGGAGATGCCTAAATAAGGAGGACCTATTTTGAAAAATGTAGTTTATGTAACTGGACATAAAAATCCTGATTCAGATTCGATTTGTGCTGCATATGGATATGCAGAATTAAAAAATAAAACTAGTGACCTTCCAGCTGTACCTGTAAGACTAGGTAATGTAAGCCAAGAAACACAGTTTATTTTAGATTACTTTAATGTTGAAGCTCCCCAATATTTAGAAACTGTAAAACTTAAGGTAGAAGATTTAAAAATAGATAACCTTAATCCAATTGATCCAGATCTTTCTTTAAAAATGGCTTGGAATATAATGAGAGATAATCATCTTAAGTCATTACCTGTTGCTGATAGTAATGATAGGTTAGTTGGTGTACTTTCAATTTCAAACTTAACATCATCCTATATGGATATATGGGATAATAATATTTTAGCAAAAAGTAAAACTTCTATAAATAACATAATCGATACTCTTTGCGCTACACCAATATACATAAATGAAACTGTTAAAAAATTTCCAGGCAAAATTACTGTTACAGCAATGCAACCTGATAGTTTAAAAGAAATAATTGATGAAGGTGATATTGCTATTGTAGGTGATAGACATGATGTTCAAGAAGAATTAATTAATATAAAAACTTCATTAATTATAATCACTGGTTCTCATGCTTTAGCAGATGACTTACTTGCCAAAGCGAAAGAAAATGGAGTTACTGTAATAAGTACCCCTCATGATTCTTTTACTGCTTCAAGATTAATAATTCAAAGTATACCTGTAAATTATGTAATGGCAAAAAAAGATTTAATTTCTTTTTCAACTGATGATTTAGTTGAAGATATTAAAGATATTATGGTAAAAACCAGATATAATAGTTATCCTGTAACTGATGTAGAAGGTAGAGTTGTAGGCACTATTTCAAGATATCATCTTATATCCGATCATAAGAAAAGAGTCATCCAAGTAGATCATAATGAAAGAGGTCAATCTGTCGATGGATTAGAAGAGGCTGAAATTTTAGAAATTTTAGATCATCACAGAGTTGCTGATATTCAAACAAATAGTCCAATATATTTTAGAAATGAACCACTTGGTAGTACATCAACTATAGTTGCTAAGTGCTATTTTGAACATGGCATAAAACCATCTAAACAAGTTGCTGGACTTTTATGTGGTGCAATTATTTCTGATACTTTATTATTTAGAAGTCCTACTTCTACAGATCAAGATAAAAGAATCTGTGATAGATTAGCTGAAATAGCTGAAATAAATCTTGAAGATTTTGCAAAAGAAATGTTCAAAGCTGGTACTTCCTTAAAAGGAAAAACAGTATCTGAAATTTTTAATCAAGATTTCAAACCATTTAGCATATCAGACTGTAAAATAGGAGTGGCTCAAGTTAACACTATGGATATAGATGGATTTATGCCACTAAAAGATGAAATGTTAACTTACATGAAAAAACAATCTGAAGATAATAACTTTGATGTAGTAATGTTACTTCTAACTGATATACTAAACGAAGGATCACAAATCCTAGTTCAAGGTAAAAAGCCTCAATATGTAGAAAAAACATTCAACATTAAATTAGAAAATTCAATGGCATTCTTACCTGGAGTATTATCAAGAAAGAAACAAGTAATACCACCACTAACTACTGCAATATTATCTAAAGATAACTAAACAAAAGACTGTATAAATATAATTTTTATGCAGTCTTTTCTATATAATTTTATATTAATTGTAGAATTATAGGCATCTCTAAATAAATACTAGAGACACTGAATAAATTTAAATGAACAATTATTTTTAGAACATATATATTAAAAATACGTACAGTAGATAATTTTGTAATAGTATAGTATTACAAAATTATAATTCTTACTTTGCCATATTGTTAATCATTCCCCATATATCATCTGCCGTTGTTATTCCTTTTGAACTTAATTGAAATGCTCTTTGAGTACTTATAATATCTGTAAATACTTCTGATGTATCAACATTTGAACCTTCTAAAAAGCCTTGATGTATAGAATAACCAGTACTTTGTGTTATTTGTGCATCTGCAGTAGGTGTAAAATAGTTGTTACCTAAAGCTAAAAATGCTTTATCTCCAATAGCTGTAAATACAGGTATTTGTCCAACTTTAACATAATTTCCATCAACTTTTGTTGATATCCCACCATTTTCGTCTATAGATACATCTTCACTTGAAAGTCTTGGTGTTCCCTCTGCCATACCAGCTTCATATTGTATGTAGACTCTATTTCCCTTAGTATCAACTAATGCTCCATTAGAATCAATTTTAAGATTTCCATCCCTAGTATACGCAATAGATCCATCTCCTTGCACTGAAGCAAAATATCCTTTTCCCTCTATAGCTATATCAGTTTTACTACCTGTACTTAAAAGGTTCCCTTGAGTATCTTTTCTATAATCCATACCAAGCCTAACTCCAGTTCCATTTACAGCGCTTTTATTTACAATCGGAGTCCCTTTTCTATCTAATGATTCAGATAAAAGATTATTAAATTGAACGTCTGTAGCTTTATAACCTGTTGTTGAAGTATTAACTAAATCATTTGAAAGGTAATCAAGTTTTTCTTGATATGCACTCATACCACTTTTGGCAGTATTAAATATATTAAACATAATTTATTCTCCTTTATCTTACAGCACCTATTTCATTTGCAGCTTTTTGAATAGTCTCATCTTGCATACTAACAAATTTTTGATTAGTTTCAAATTGTCTTTTTATTTCTATAAGTTTTACCATTTCTTCAGTTGGATTTACATTTGATGTTTCAAGTACTGATTGACGTACATTAACTTTTGCATTATAAATAGGATTATTTGCTTTATAATAATAATTATCTCCAACTTGCTTTAACTCATTATAATCTTTAAAATCAGCAGTTAATAAAGTATAAGTTGAACCGCCTGTAGTACTTTGAAGGGTATTATTACTATCTAAAGAAAATTTATCAGAGCCTACATATATTGGTTCTTCAGCACCTGTTGTATTATTTTTTCCTAAAACTTTATCACCATTAGTTGTTATTAAATATCCTTGTTGATCAACCTTAAATTCACCACATCTTGTGAAAAGACGTTCATTACCTCTTTGAACTGTAAAGAATCCTCTTCCATCAATCCCAAAGTCAGTCGTGCTATCTGTAGTTTTAAAACTACCTTGTGTAAAAATAGCTTTTATGTCATTAACTTTTACACCTAAATTTAAATTTCCAAGTTTATTAGCAACATGTTTATTACCAGACATATTTTGTCTATTAGTTACCATAACATCTTCAAAACTTTGCTTTGTTAAAACATTCTTTTTATATCCATTATTATTAACATTAGCTATATTATTAGTAACCGTTTGTTCATCATTTTGTAATGTTATTAATCCCGATACAGAAGTATAAAGACCTCTTATCATTTACTCTCATCCTCTCTTAAAATAGCTTTGGGCACATAAAATAAAATAACAGACCAAAGATGCATCGTATATTTGGTGTCAAACAAGGAGATGAGTTTAGTTAATAGTTCGCTATTAACTAAACTTACCGACGCATTATGATGCAAAATAGACAAGCATATTGGTCTGTTATTTTATTGAATATGCCTTACATTCATTACTATAATGCATTCCAAGATTTCTAGCCTTTTCTTCTATTTGACTATCAGAAATACTTATGTTGTATTCATATACAAACATAAATGTAACTCCTAAAACAAGTCCTATTCCAATACCAAAGAGAATTTTTCTATCAGAAAAAAGAAATATTACTTTTTTCAAATTCTGAATAAATTTCTTACTAATAATATCTCCCCCTTACTAATAGATAATTGTTTGGATATTTCATCATCATTTAATCCTTGTTTTATTAAATCTTGTATACTATAAGTCTTACTTGATTTTTCCTTGACTTTTTCTTCAAAATTAATGTCTGAAATTACTCCTTCACTTTCCTCTTGTTTGAAATTATTATCAGCTTGCGTTGTTAATAAATTTTCATTATCTAGAGCAGTATCTCCAATTAAATCATCAACATGATTTAAGACATTATTTTTATTTTCGTATACTTCTTCAATATCATTAGTCATATTTAAGTTAATTTTTATATTTTTAATTTCCTCTTGAAGTTCTGTTAAACTTTCAGCTATATCTTTTCTTAAAAGTCCTATTTGCATCTTATAATCATTTAAATTTTCTTTTTCTTCATATAAGGTATTTTTAAAAGATGTATTATTTTTTTTAATGGCACTATAGTTATAAGTTATTAAAATAATGCCAATTATTATTAATATTAATGGCATCCTTATCCCGCCTCTTTAATCTATATAATGTAGTTTCTTCATACTTTCTCTTAAATTATTAATAGCTCTAGCATGCAATTGACAAACTCTAGATTCTGATACTGATAATACTGATCCTATTTCCTTTAAAGTCAATTTTTCATAATAATATAGATTCAAAACCATTCTATCCTTTTCTTTTAACAATTCTATTCCTTGTGCTAGAACTTCCAGTTGTTCCTTTTCTTGCAAACAGCTATCTGGACTAGGACTATTCTTATCTTCTATAATCCCCATAAGATTTATATCTTCATCATCAGAAAATATTACATTTTCTAAAGAAATCATTGATATGTGATTAATGTAATTTTCTATCTGCCCCACTTCATTCACTGACAACTCCAAATATTTTGCTATTTCTATTATTGTAGGTTCTCGCAGAAGTTCTTTTTGCAAAAAATCAATTGCATTGTTGTATTTACTAAGTTTATCCATGGCTCCTTTCGGAATAGGTCTACATTTTCTAATCTGATCTATAATAGCTCCTTTAATTCTAATAGAAGCATATGATGAAAATTTCATACCTTTGGTTGGATCATACTTACTTAACGCATCCATAAGCCCAATTATTCCATAGCTAACTAAATCTTCATATTCCATGTATTTATTCTTCCCAACCATAACCCTAGAAGCAATATATTTTACTAAAGGAATATATTCTCGTACTACTTTTTCTTTTACATCTGCATCTTGTAAGCTAGCCATATTATAATCTAACCCCTCTATGATTTATTTTCTTTCTCGTATTCCTCTTTATAAAGTTTCTCTTTGCCTTCTCATTATTCTAAAAATTTCTTTAATAATTTTCTCTCTTTTATTATCACTAATTTCTAAAAATTTTACTCCACAAATATATTCGTTATCAAGTGAATTTTCAGATCTTATAACTTGTGACTTTAAATAGTTTACTTGTTCATTTAATACTAACTCTATTAATATTAAATCATCATTTTTAAGCTTTTCTTTTGTTTTAAATCTTATTCCTCCACCACTTAAATCTACCATCAAAGCCTTGTTATATGGTATTAATTCTATTTTTTCTTTCGTAATTCCAGTAATATTTTTATATTTGATAGCACTTAACAAATCTACCCTAACAAAATCTCTTCTTTGTATCTCTGCTATACTATAAGGCTTACAGAGCTTATAATATATTATATTATTTTCCCTACCTCGCTCTATAACATTACAATAAAAATTAAAACAATTTCCACCTTTAATATAAGAATTAATTTCTATCTTATCATTTATCCTTAATGTTAAATATTCTCCATTATTAACTGGTAAATTTATATTTATAAAATCTTCTCCAATATCTTGAACTATACTTTTATATGCTTTTTCTTGTATTAAAACCTCTATTCTATCATTAACTTTTAATTCAAACTTCTGCATCTTTTTCCCCCTATGAAAATATATTAAATAATTTTTTAAATAGTTCTTTAGGTCCTACTGAAGTTTTCATATTTTGGCCTAAAATTCTCATTGCTATATTTTCTATTGATTTCGATGCATCACAATTAGGATACGCTATTACAAAAGGTTTTTGTTGTCTAACACTTTGCAATACCTTTCTATCATCTAGTATACACCCTAAGTATTCTAAGTTAAGCTTTAAAAACTTATTTACTGCTCTTTGAAGTTTATTATAAACGTCTAACCCTTCATTTAAAGTAAAAGCTTTATTAACAATAACCATTGCATGATTCTTTATCTTAAAATGATCAGCTGCTTTTATTAAGCTATATGCATCTGTAAGTGATGTGGGTTCTGGAGTTGTTATAATAATTAGCTCCTCTGAAGCTGCTATAAATGATAAAATACTTTTATTAACTCCAGCTCCTGTATCCATAAAAATATAGTCAAATCCATTTAATGAATCTAATTTTTCTAAAAACAAATTTCTTTCAGATTCCTGTAATTCATCCACCTTGTTTAAACCAGATCCTGCTGGTATTAAACTAACTCCATTAGGTCCTAATACAATTATATCCTCTATCCTTTTTTGAGTAAATACAATATCAAATATATTATACTTTGGATAAATTCCCATTAAAACATCATCATTTCCCATGCCTAAATCTGCATCAAAAATCAACACTTTTTTTCCTTTGCTTTGAAGTGTTATTGCTAAATTCACAACAAAATTACTTTTACCAACTCCACCTTTTCCCGAAGTAACAGTTATAATTTTAGTTTTTAATTGAGTATTTTGAACATCATTTTTGACTACCAATTCTCTTAAAGCTTCAGCTTGATCTAACATAAAGTTTCCTCCCCTAATATGAATCTAGCTATTTCTTCTTTATTTGGTACCCTTATGTCATTTGGAACATTTTGTCCTGTTGTTATAAACTTAATAGGTTTATTTGCTCGCTTTATTATATTGTATAAAGATCCATAAGCAGTAGTTTCATCTAATTTAGTAACTATAATATTATCATAATTTAGATCTACATAACCTTCTAATATGCTTGTTATATCCTTATTTTTTGTAGTTCCACTTATTACCATATTAACATGGTGTGGATTTGCTTTTTCTATAAAAGCTCTTAATGCTGAAATTTCCATTGCATTTTTACTACTTCTTCCTGTAGTATCAATAAGCACTACATCACAATTCTCCATATAATTTATAGCTTCTTGCATTTCTTTTATTGTAATAACTACTTTAAAAGGTATATTCATTATTTCAGCATAAGTCCTAAGTTGATCTATAGCACCTATTCTATATGTATCAACAGTTATCAAGCCTACCCTCTTTTTATCAACAAGAGCAAGTTTTCCTGCTAGCTTTGCTATAGTTGTAGTCTTTCCAACCCCTGTAGGTCCAACTAATACAACTCTTCCTTTGATTTCTTCTTCACATTCCAAAACTAAACTTTCAAAAATTTCTCTTAAAATCTCTTTTTCTTCTATTCCTTCATTTAAAGAAGCAGTTACTTTATCTATAAGCTCTGTTTGAAACTCTTTATCTATATCCATATCATTCAATTTTTCTTCTAAAGGGTTAATTTTCTTATCCTCATCTTTAGAAGTATTTTCTATAACCTTATTTAAAAGTTTTTTCATCTCACTTACTTCTTTATACATAGAATCTTGTTCTAAATCTCCTTGAGAGGTCTTATCATATGTTGTTTCTAATTTTTGATTTTTCACATTAAGTTTTGATGCAACTTTTTCATTTTCTTTTTCTAAAATAACTTCTTTTGTATCAACAGTTTTTACTCTATCTTCCATTATTCTTTTTATACTCGCTAATGAATCTTCAAAATTTTCTTCTTTTTTTACATTAGGTTTCTTTCCATCTGACGAATTTTCAACTGCTGCTGTTACTTCAATTAATTTCCCAGAAAATAATCCTTTGATACCTGGTTTCCTAACTTTTCTCTGACTTATTATAATTGCATCTTTACCTAATTCATATCTAATTCTTGTTAATGCTTCATTCATATTACTTACAAGATATCTTTTAATAATCATTAAATAGTTACAACTCCTCCACTATTTATTTCAACATCATTTGGTATCTCATTTAATGAAATTACCATAACATGTGGAAATACCATCTCAATTAACTTTTTAAACACAGCTCTTATGTTTGGTGATACCAAAATAACTGGTTGATTATTATTAAAATAAACTGTTTCAATAGTATTTTTTATACTTGAAAGTACATTTGTAGTTGTTTCCGGATCAACTGTTGGGAATGATCCTTGAATAGATTTTTGAATATTACTACCAATAATTTCTTCAATACTAGGATCTAATGTCACTACTGTAATAACATTATTTTCATCTATCATTTGATTACAAATAGTTCTTGCAAGTGCAAATCTAACATATTCAGTTAACACTTCTATATCTCTTGTATTTCTAGAATTATCAGCTAATGATTCCATTATAGTAACCATATCTTTTATTGGCACTTTTTCTCTTAAAAGATTTTGTAATATTTTTTGAATTTCTCCTATTGTCATCAAATCTGGAATAAGCTCTTCAATAACAGCACTGTATTTTTCCTTTAAGTTATCAACAATAAGCTTAACTTCTTGCCTTCCAAGCAACTCATAAGAATGAGCTTTAATTGTTTCAGTTAAATGAGTTACCATAACTGTTGTTGGGTCAACTATTGTAAAACCTTTAATTTCTGCTTCTTCTCTTTGATCCTTATTTATCCATACCGCTGGTAATTTAAAAGTTGGTTCAAAAGTCTTTATCCCAGGTATTTCCAATACTTCTCCGCTAGGATTCATACAAAGTAACATACTAGGCATTAATTCTGAAGACGCTACTGATGTACCCCTTATTTTTACTACATACTCGTTAGTTTTTAATTGAAGATTATCTCTAATTCTTATAGGTTGAACTACAATCCCCATCTCAATAGCACATTGCCTTCTAACAGAAGCAATTCTTTGTAATAAATCTCCACCAGAACTTTCATCTGCTAAAGGAATAAGTCCATAACCAATTTCAACCTCCATTGGTTCTACTGAAATTAAATTCATAACATTTTCTGGTTCCTTACGCTCTGATTCAATAATTTCTTCCTCTTCTGAAACAAATTCTTTTTCTTGTTGTTTGTTTTCTTCTTTATATAGCATATATGATAATACACCCATTGATATTGCCGCTGTTAAAAATGGAAACTTAGGCATACCAGGAACCAATGCTAAAAATAACATTACCGTACTAGCTATTGATGTTGCAATTGGAAATCCTGTTAATTGTTTTGATAATGACTTACCAAAATTTTCAGCACTTCCAGAACGTGTAACTAATATACCTGAAGCTGTTGATATTAACAATGCTGGAACTTGGCTTACAAGTCCATCACCAATTGTTAATTGTACATACTTTTGTGCTGCATCTGCTACGCTTAAATTCTTTTGCATAACACCAATGATAATACCAGCTATTATATTTATTGCTGTAATTATAAGTCCCGCTACTGCATCTCCTTTAACGAATTTAGATGCACCATCCATAGAACCATAAAAATCTGCTTCTGATTGTAGATCTTGCCTTCTTTTTTTTGCCATAATTTCATCTATTAATCCAGAATTCAAATCAGCATCAATACTCATTTGCTTACCTGGCATAGCATCAAGTGTAAATCTAGCGGATACTTCTGAAACTCTTCCTGCTCCTGCTGTAATAACTATAAATTGAATTATTACTATAATTAAGAATATAATAATACCAACTACATAATTACCACCTATAACAAATTCACCAAAAGCTTGAATGATTTTTCCTGCATCACCTTCACTTAATACAAGCCTTGTTGAGGATATATTAAGTCCTAATCTAAACAATGTTGTAACTAGTAATAATGTTGGAAATACAGAAAGCTGCAAAACATCGGTTGTAAACATAGTTATCATAATAATAACTACTGATAATGTTATATTAAATGCTAAAAGTACATCCAGTACTGCCTTTGGTAGAGGTACTATCATCATAAGTACTATACATATAACAGCTCCTGCTACTACTACATCTAAATTATTCTTTATATCGAGCTTTTTGTTGCCTAATCCCAATCCTATCCCATCCTTTATTTAAAGTAAGCACATTCAAAAGAATAATACACCAAAGATGCATCGTATATTTCGTGTCAAACAAAGAGGTAAGTTATGCTCATAGCTTATCTATTAGGATAACTTACCGACGCAGTATGACGCAAAATAGACAAGCATACTGGTCTATTATTTTTTGGAATGTGCCTAAAACTAGTTTTTGTTTTTAAGTTTCAATACTATTGCTAAAATCTCTGCAACTCCTTGATATAAATCTTGTGGTATATCTTTATCTATCTCCACTCTTTCATACATCATTCTTGCTAACGTTTTATTTTCAATAACAGGAACATTATTTTCTTGCGCTACTTTTTTAAGTTTAAGAGCAATATAATCTGCTCCTTTTGCAACAACCTTGGGAGCTTCCATATCTCCACCTTCTTCATACTTTAAAGCAATAGCTAAATGAGTAGGATTTGTAATTACAACTGTAGCATCTGCAACAGAATGCATCATTCTTCTCATTCCCATTTCTCTTTGCTTTTGTTTAATCTTAGATTTTAATTGAGGGTCTCCTTCAGATTGCTTGTATTCATCTTTAATTTCCTGTTTAGTCATTCTTAATTCTTTATTGTGCATTCTAAATTGCATAAAATAATCTATGGCTGCTATAATAATTAATACAAACGTTATTTGCATAAAAATTCCAACCACTAAATCTTTTACTTCATTTCCTAACGAAGGCAAATAAAGATTAGAAATGTTCATTATATTAGGATAATTTTTTTCAACATATCTATAAGCAAAAATTGATATAAGTGTTACAACTGCTAAGTTCTTCATTAACCCAACCAAAGTTCTTTTAGAAAACATATTTTTAAATCCTTTAATTGGATTTAATTTTCCAAGTGAAGGCTTTAATGGCTCTTTTGTCAACATAAAACCAGTCTGTAGAAAACTTGCAACTATGCCTCCTATCATTATAGAAATTGCAAATGGTAATGCTACTGTTGCTATTTTAATAATAGCTGTTATCATAAAATTTTTAGAAGTTAATTGACTAAAATTATCTAATCCAGGAAATCCCAAAAAATAAATTATTGTTTCTTTAAATGTGTTAACTGAAGTATTCCACAAGCCAGAAATTGTAAATGTGCATATCGCCATTGTAAGTGCAACTGAAACATCCTTACTTCTCGCTACCTGTCCCTTTTTCCTAGAATCTGATTTTTTCTTAGGTGTTGCTTCTTCTGTCTTATCATCTGCAAATATTAAAACTAAAGGTACTGCTGGTACTGCTTTAGATATATATTCAAAAACACTTGGTAAATTATATATAGCTGTAGTAATTACTTTAAACATCATAGGTAATAAAATTATATATGTAATAAATCCCAACATGTTTTTAATTGGTAACCCAAATATCATAACTGGTATTGTAGGTACTGTCCTTGAAATTAACCCCAAGCATAAATCTGTTATAACAATTATCAATACCATAGGTATTGCTATTTTCACTCCTAAAACAAAATAATTACTAATAGTGTAAATAACAGCTAGCATAGTTTCTTGATAAACAATAGTTTTACCAATTGGTACTATATTAAAGCTTTCAATTAGTAATTTTATAATTATATGATGTCCATCTACAATAAAAAATATCATCATAGATATCATATACGAAAAATTTCCAAACAATGTAGACTGTGTGTGTGTCGTTGGATCTAATACAGATACCATTGCAAAACCTGCATGTATGTCCATCCAACTTCCTGAAAATTTTACTACTTCAAATATTAGATTTGTAATAATACCCAATATTATTCCTGTCATTATTTCACTCACTGCGAAAAATACCAAATGATATGTACCACTTATACCATTTATAGTTCCATAATCTACTCCGCCTAATACTCCAAAAGAAAGAATTAAGCATAAAGTTCCTTTTAAAATCTGTGGAGTTCCACTAGGAAAAAATGCATTAACTACGACAAAATATGCAGTTAATCTTAAAAATATAAAAAATAAAGCAAGAAAGTAGACTGTATCTATCAAATAATCTACCCCCCTTAACTTGTAACTTTAGTTATTAAATCAAATATTCTTGTTGTAAAAGACATAAGCGTTTGAAGCATCCAGCTACTTAATAATATTCCAACTATTGCTGATGCTATTAACTTTGGAATAAAAGTTAGTGTTTGTTCTTGAACTTGGGTGGTTGCTTGTAAAATACTTATAATTAATCCTACAATTAATATTACAATAAGTATTGGTGCTGATAACTTTACTGCAACTATTATTGTATCTTTAATTATACCATTTAGTAATGCTTGACTCATCCTTTTCACCTCACGAAAAACTCATAACTAAAGATTTTACTAATAAATACCATCCATCTACCATTACAAATAATAATAATTTAAAAGGCAATGATATCATAGACGGTGGTAACATCATCATTCCCATGGACATAAGTATACTTGCTACAACCATATCTATTACAATAAATGGCAAATATATTAAAAATCCTATTTGAAATGCTGTTTTTAATTCACTTATTGCAAATGCTGGAATTAATGTTGTAAATGGAATATTTTCTCTTGTTAATTCTTTTGTATTTGTGTTATTAATTTCAACAAATAAATCTAAATCTTTTTCTCTAGTTTGTTTTAACATAAAATCCTTTAATGGCTTTGATCCTACTTCAATAGCCTGTTCCTGAGTTATGCTCTGTTCTAAATATGGTTGAAGTGCATTAGTGTTAATTTGATTATATATAGGTTGCATAATAAATATTGTCAAAAACAATGCTAATCCTACTAAAATTTGATTTGGAATTGCCTGTTGCACTCCCATAGCAGTTTTTACAAATGAAAAAACAACAATTATTCTAGTAAAAGATGTTAGCATTATTACTATAGATGGTAACACTGAGAGGATTGTAAAAAATATCAATATTTTGATATTACTCACGTAATCTGTTGGAGTAGTTGTCCCATCTCCAATAGATAAATTTACTTTTGGCAAATTTACATTAGTTGGAGCAGCATATGCATCTATTCCACAAAATGCTATAATTCCAAAAGCTATTATTAATATTAATATTGCTTTTTTTCTATTATTTTTCATGCTTGTCTCCTTTTGCCCTTATATTATTAACTATATTTAAAAACTTATCCTTAGGATTTGAGCAAAATTTATTATAAACTTCACTTGTTTCATATAGTAATTTTTTCTTATCTTCTTCAATTATATTAATTTCTTCTTCTGATAACTCTTCTAATTTTTCCATATGAGATGATGAACTAGTCATCACATAACCTCTTTTTCCTACTTTAACAACTATAAGGCTATTTTCTTTTGTTACTTGTAATTTATCTACTATTTTCATATATTTTTTATCATTAATTTGATTAATCTTACTACCTAGTAATCTAAACATTAAAAATATTAGTCCTAAAATTATTGATAAATATATACACATTTTTATAAAATCAAATACCATTGTATTCTCCATCCTATTGAGTTAGAATACTATCAAATCTAACATCAATAATCTTAGACTTTACTAATTGTGCGTTGATTTTTTCTGCAAGTTGTTTTTTCATTTCTTTTTCATTGTTTGGATTATTTATAAAATCAACTTTTAAAGATTTTAAATAAAATAATGTTGCATCTCTTACTGCAACCTTCTTTTTTACTAATTCTTCTGCTGCATCCTTAGATGTAGCATCATATCCTACAGATATTTGTCCTTTAAAAAATCTTTTTCCACCTTCATCTGCTAAATTAACTGTAACTTCTCCAAGATCAACATAAACTGGATCTGGAACTACTTCTTTTATAACCGGCTTGGCATTGGCTTCGGCGCCTCCTTTTTGCATAAACATATAATATGTTGCTCCAAAAGTTCCCCCTCCTACAATTAATAGCAATACTATTATCAATAATACCTTTTTCATTCCACCTGATTTAACCTTTACTTCTTTCTCTTTTTCTTTATCAGCCACTATTATCACTCCTTATTATTACTCGCCTCAATTAAAATATTAACTCTTCTATTTTTCGCTTTATTTTCCTCAGAATTATTCTCTTCTACAGGCCTAAATTCACCATATCCAGCCGCACTAAATTTTAAAGGGTCTTGCTTTTTTTCTTCTACAAAATATCTTACTACTGTTACAGCTCTTTCAGTTGATAATTCCCAGTTACTTGCATATTTGGAATTACTAATAGGGACATTATCTGTATGTCCTTCTATCGTAACTAAATTAGGCAAAGATTCCATTAGGGCATTAACTTTTTCTAATATTTCCTTACTCCCTGGAATTAAATTAGCTTTTCCAGATTCAAATAAAACATTATCCTTAAGTTCCAATATAATGCCACGTCTATCGTTCTTAATATCCATTGCTCCTGTTAACTCATTTTTTTCTACGAAATCTTTTATTTCCTGATACATACTGCCTTTTCCCAAAGCTCCAGAATCAACCATACCTTGAACATCTGATTCACCACCAATTATAGGTACCTTTCCATTATACATATTATACTCTAAAAATGTGTCTCCTGATTTACCTGACATAACAGTTACAAAGGCTTGTGATATTGATTGTACTTTTTGAGCATCAACACTTGACATAGCATAAAGTAAAATAAAAAAAGTTAAAAGGAGTGTAACACAATCAGAATATGTTCCTAGCCATTCATCACCTCTTAATCCACCACTATCATCTGACTTCTTTCTTCTAGCCATATCTATGCAACTCCTGCATTGTCTTCTAAATTACTTTGTGCATAAACTTTTCTCTCTTGTGGTGATAAATATGCTATAAGCTTATCTTCAACAATTCTAGGATTAACTCCAGATTGAATTGAAAGTATTCCTTCAAGCATCATTTCTTTCATAGTACATTCTTTTTGGCTTTTAAGCATTAAATTTTGTGCTATTGGTGAGGCAAATATATTTGCTATAAGCGAACCGTAAAATGTTGTTATGAGCGCTTTGCCCATTCCTGATGCTATTGTACTTGAATCAGTAAGATTTGCAAGCATTTGTATTAATCCTATAAGGGTACCAAGCATACCAAATCCTGGAGCAAAAGCTCCCCAAGCTGAAAATATTCCCGCTCCTGATTTATGTCTAGACTCCATCTCACATATATCAAGTTCTAATATTTCTTTAATAGATTCTGGTTCTATTCCATCTACCACCATTTGTAATCCCTGTTTTAAAAAGTCATCTTCTAATTCAGCTATAGTATCTTCTAAAGATAATAAACCATCTCTTCTTGCTTTTTTAGAAAGATCAGCAAATTGTTTTATTGTTTCCATTCCTGAAGATGCTGGTTCTTTAAATGATTGAGCAAACAATTTACCTGCTTTTTTAATTTCATCTAACGGATACACAATTATTACTGCTGCAATTGATCCTCCTAGTGTTATCGCAATTGATGATAAATCCCAAAATAACTTTAAGTTACTTGCACCTGAACCTCCACTTGCCATACCATAAGTCATTAATCCCATTCCTAACACTAATCCTACAGCAGTCATAACGTCTGTCTTCTTCATTATTAATGCCTCCTATACACCATGAATAAAAATTTCTCTTTTATATTTTATAATTCTAGATCTAACTTCGTTTATACTTTCAGTAACTATGTACTTCTTGCCATTATTCAGTGTAATTATTGTCTCTGGCATCTCTTCTATTTTTTCAATATGATCGTCATTAAGTATGAAAGATTTATTATTCATTCCAGTTACTTCAATCATGAAATCCCTCCTTATCAATATAAAAATTACACTGTACAATTAACAATGTATCAAAAGATTTATCTTAGTTTCTAATAAAATATATTTTTTACCTTAGAGTAAATTTTATCATTAGTTTAGCATTATAAATTGTTATTAAAAGAGGAAGATGAGGTCATCTTCCTCTTTTAACAAAGTGATTCTAAGCTTAATATGGAGTTTTCTTAATATAAATGTTCTCTATCTCAAACTTAGAAGAACTTATCCAAGACCGTGCAGCCGTTATCTCCAACTTATATAAGTTGGAATGTTATGGATGCTATCTATGGGATAAATTATCTCATTAAGCCTGTAATTGTTTGAAGAATTTCATCTCCTGTTGTGATCATCTTAGATGATGCTTGGAAACTTCTTGTTGCTGTAATCATATCTGTAAATTGTTCTGTTAAATCTACATTAGATCCTTCTAAAGCGCCTTGAATTAAATCACCAAAGCCTTTACTATTGTCTGTTGATTTAGTATCACCTTTAATTCTTACAGGTGTTTTTATTATTTCAGGACCTGAATTAGATGAACCTTGTAATAAATTACTTCCTATTGATGTTAATCCCTCTGGATTCTTAAATGTTGCCATAGCAATTTGTCCAAGTGCTGTTCTACTACCATCGCCAAGTACAGCTGTAATAATTCCATCTGTTCCTATTGAAAAACTTTTAACTGGAATATCTATAGTTTTACTAGTATCTGGTTTTCCATCTGCGCCTAAAGGATTTCCTTTTACTGTATCTGGTATCTTTAATGTGTGTAATTGAGCTCCAATACCAACTGCTTGTAATGTCTTAGAATCAGCATCTACATAATTTGCTACTACTTTTCCATCTGCACCTTCAGTTACACTTGCACGTCCTGGTGTACCACCTGAAGCAGTTCCATCCGCAGCAACTGTTGCTCCTACATTATCTTGTAGTAAATATCCCATAATCCTATATCCACCTGCTGTTAATAGATTTCCATCTTTATCTAAAGTTAAATTACCATCTCTTGTGTATAAAATTTCATTGTTTCCTCCGCTCATTAAACTTTCATCAGCATTTATTCCTATACTACCACCTGCTCCAGCACTTCCATCTTCTTTTACATATACTTCTGGTCCTCTACTAACCATGATATATCCAGCTTTATCAACACATACATCTAAACTTCTTCCTGTTGATAGAGCATTACCTTGTCCCATTACTTTGTTAATGCTTGATAATTGTGCTCCAAGTCCTACTTGTTTAGCATTTGTACCACCTAATACTGATGTAGGTGAAGTTGCTTCTCCTGCATTTTGATAAAGCATATCTTTAAATCTTGCACTTGAAGATTTAAACCCTGTTGTACCTACATTTGCTATGTTATTACCTATAACATCTAATTTTGTTTGATTAACCTTCATTCCGCTTATTCCAGAATACATTGATCTTAACATAAACTTTCCTCCAAATCATAGTTTGTTCTAACTTACTTCCGTCGTTCAGTAAGTTGTAGGCATCCATTTAATTAGGTCCAGCCTTATAAAATTACCACACTATCTACATTCGTAAATATATTATCTTTCGCTCTCTCTTTCTCAATCGCTGTTATTAGTGTTTTATTTTCAACACTTGCAATTAAAGCAACATCTTTATATAACATAACAGTATTTTTTGAGCCCTTATCTTTTGCGATTTCAAATCCTTTTTCGATGTTTTTCATATCTTCTTTTGTAAAGTTAATCTCATTTAGTCTTAATTCTGCATGTTTAGATATTGTAAAACTTTGCTCTTTACTTATAGCATTATTTAATACATCCTTAAAACTATTTGTCTTATCTTTTGTATTAACATTTTTGTTTATACTTTTATTAGATTGTACATTCTCAATTAGTCCAAAATTTCCTACAGGATAGGTTTGTCCATTAATAATTCTATAATTCATTTTATTTTCCTAATATTGAAGTTAATGTTTTAAGGTTTTCATCAATATTCGCTAAACTATCTTTTGAACTAGTACTTCCTGTTTGAGATGTAGTTCCTGTACTTTGAGTATTAGTTGATGAATCAGTTTTAGTTGTATCGTCCACCTTAACATTCATATCTTCATCTGTTAAGTTTCCAGCTTTCATTATAGATCCATAAGGATACACCTTAATTTCTCCTGGGTTTCCATCTGCCCCTATAGTTTCAACTCTTACCTTAACTACTCCATTATCTATAAAAGCACTTTTTATAGTTCCTTTTATTATTATTGTTTTACCATCTTTATCAGTGTCAGCAATAACAACCTTATTATCTTTATCATTAGCTAGTGCTGATGCTGCCGAAAAATCCGAATTCACTAGCATATTAGAACTTGTATAATCTGGTATTCCTAAAACTGATTGCAACTTTTTAATATCAAACTTCTTATATACATTTTTTCCATTTTCATTAACCTCTACTGATAAGTAAGTACCACTTGCCTCTTTTGATACTCCTCTTACAATTCCTGTATAGGCCTTTCCATCATTATCTGGAACATCCATTGTTACCCCTTTACCAATTAATTGTTGATATGCAAAGGTAGACATTGTATCATTTAAATTATACATTTGTTCCATAGCTGCAAATTGAGCCATTTGTGTAACATATGCAGTTGAATCTTGATTAGCGCTTGGATCTAAATTAGACAATTGAGCTGATAGAATTTTTAAAAATGAATTCTTATCAAATCCACTGTTCTTTCCATTTATAATTGGAGTTCCTTTATCAGTTGTTGCTTGTGTTGTACTCTTATTACTTCTTGCTATTATACCGCTTGCATCATTTTTTCCAACAGCTGTATTTGCATCTATTACCGCCATATTTTTCACCTCCTATGCAAGAAAATCTACATTGCTATCATTAATAGCTTCCGTTTTCTCATCATCTATTTCAATTGGATTTACATTTGAAGTCTCATTATTTTGTTTATTTTTTCCTTGTTCTTGTGAAAGTTCTCTATTAAATCCTTGATCTTTAAAGAAAGTTGTATCATCCTGATAAAGCTCTATGTTTACATCTGCAATTTTAATATTTTGCTCTCCTAAAGCTTTTTTCATTTCCACTAAATTTTGAGAAAGAAGTTCGTACGTTTCCTTTGAATTAGCTTTTACACTAGCCTTCATTATTCCATTTTCTTGAACTAAACTAATTGTAAGTTCACCTAATTCTCTTGGTGTAATCTTTACTGTTAATTCTTTCATTGCATTTGTAGTCATAAACTTAATGTTTTTAATTAAGTCATCTCCAATTGTTGCTTTATTAACACTAACTTGTTCAGTAGGGCTTACAGCTTCTCCTCTAACATCTACATTTCTTGAAGCAAATAAATTAATTTTACTTAAATTACTATCTTTTTTGCTATCATCTACTAGACTATTTAAAAAATCATCTTCCTTTGATACTGCTGATGTATTTTTAGTAGTATCAGTTAATGTATCTTTAGAAGTTTGCTTACTTAATCCATCATCTTTACTTTGAGAAAAATCTTTAAATAAACTTTGGAAATTTACAACTTTTTCTTCCTTACCTTCTGTCTTACCAATGATGTCGGATATTTGTGATATTAAATCTTTAACTTTATTAGTTGATGTTTTTGTTTCAGTATCTTTCCCAATATTTGCTCCTAATTGATTTAATAAATCTTGTACTAAATTTTTAGTATCCTTATTTAATACATCACTTAAAGAATCTTGCTTTGTATTTTCAAGCATTTTGTTTATAAGATCTGCTAACTCATTATTTCCATTGCTGTTTTGTTTTAAACCCTCAACTACTGAATTTAAAACATCTGAATTTAATGATTCATTATTAACTACATTTAAATCATCTTGATTTGCCTTAGCAAGTAAATTTAATATATTATTTAGCATTTGGGTAACATCATCTTTAGGAAGCTTCTTTATCTCTTCCTTTAATTCTTCAATTTTATCTTGAAGATCAGTATCGTTAACTACATCATTGATCTTATCTTTTTCAGTATCACTACTCTTTAATTGTGTTTTTTCGATTTTAGAGTTAGCTTTTGAATCTAATACATCTTTAAATTTTGAATCATCCTTCTTTTGTATTAAGGTTCTCTTATCTGAAGTTTTAATTAAATTATCATTATTATTTACAAAATCCTTACTAGCACTTGAAGATAGTCTTGCATCATTTTTGGAAGAAATTTTATTACTGTTTGTGTTTAAATTTACATTCATCATTACCATTTATTTTCACCTCCTTTCAATAGAATTTCTCATATATGAATAAAGGGCTATTTCATCAAGGTTAACTTGTTCAACCCTAGCCTCTTCTTTTGTATAAGTTGAGAATTGCTTTTCTTTTAAAGTTTCAACAGTTTTTCTATCAACTTGTTTTTCAATTAAATCTTTTCTCACTTCATCAACTTTTTCAGTTTTTATAACAAGTTCTTTTTCAGTTTGTTCTATTCCATTTTGCACTCCTAAAAGATAATACCTTTTTAACTTTTGATATATTATGTCTTCTTCAGGTTTTATGCCCTTATATTTATCATAACTATCTTTTAAATCATATAACTTTTCTTCAGCATTTTTCTTTTCTTTTTGAACTTCAGTAAATAATCTCTTGCATTCTTCTTCCTTTTCTAGCCTTATCTCAAGAAGTTTTTCTAATCCAAACTTAAACCTTTGAGCCAAAGTTCATGCCTCCACTTCTTTTGAATGAATAATTAGCAATTGTTCATTCATAACATTAACCACTTTAAAATAAATATTATTACTTAAACATAGTTGTCAAGTTATTTATGCTATCATCAAAATTAGCTTTTTCATTAACCGTTTGACGTAAATAATCTTCCAATACATCATTATAATCAATAGCTAAATCAATTTTCTTATTACTTCCTTTAACATAAGCACCTATATTTATTAAGTCCTCTGAATCTTTATAAGTTGCTAAAAGATCCCTTGCCATAGATGCAGCCTGTATATGCTCTTTTGATGCTATGGAAGTCATAAGTCTACTTACACTATTTAATATATCAATTGCAGGGTAATGATTTTTATGAGCAAGTGATCTTGATAATACAATATGACCATCTAATATTCCTCTAACTGCATCTGCTATTGGTTCATTAAAATCATCACCGTCAACTAGCACTGTATAAAATGCAGTTATTGAACCAGTCTGTGATGTTCCTGATCTTTCCATTAGCTTTGGAAGCTTTGCAAATACTGATGGTGTATATCCTTTAGTAGCTGGAGGTTCTCCAATTGCAAGACCTACTTCTCTTTGAGCCATTGCAAATCTTGTAACTGAGTCCATCATCAATATAACTTTTTTACCCTTATCTCTAAAATATTCTGCTATAGCTGTTGCTGTAAGAGCACCTTTAATTCTTATTAGTGCAGGTTTATCAGATGTAGCACAAACTACAACTGACTTCTTCATTCCCTCTGGTCCTAAATCTTTTTCTATAAATTCTAGGACCTCTCTTCCTCTTTCTCCAATTAAAGCAATAACATTGACATCAGCCTTAGCTTCTCTAGCTATCATTCCAAGGGTAGTACTCTTACCAACTCCACTACCAGCAAAAATACCAATTCTTTGTCCATCTCCACAAGTTAAAAAACCATCTATTGCTCTAACTCCAGTTGGCATTATATCCTTTATTCTGCTTCTTTTTAAAGGATCTGGTGGTGAATTTTCAAGTAAATAATCTTCTCCATCAACAAGCGGTTCACCATTTAGTGGATTTCCAAGTCCATCAATAATCTCTCCCAAAAGTTTTTCTGAACATCGAACACATAGAGGTTTACGCATTGGAACTACTCTACACCCCGGAGCAATACCTATTAATTCATCAAGAGGCATTAATACAACAAAATCATTCTTAAATCCAACCACTTCACAATTTATAGGAACATTTTGTTCATTGTATATAATACACAATTCTCCAACAAAAGCCTTAATTCCTTGTACTTCAACAGTAAGTCCAATTACTTTTTTAACTATACCTTCGCTATACATTGGAGATGTATTATTAACATTTTTAATTAATTGATCAAAATCTATGTCTAACACATTAAAGCCTCCAAATCTAACCTAATAGTTCCTTTTTAATTTGCTCCATTCCTATATCAATCCCTACCATTACCTTGCCACTAGGTTTTTCCAAAACAGCATTACCTGGTTCCATAAAGTCATCATTAAGTATAAATATTTGATCTTTTATAGAATATGCTATCTTCCATCTTTGAACTTGAGTCTTAAGCTCTTCTACATGCATAGAATTGCATCTTAATATAATGTTTTCCTCTCCTTTTGAAAGTTCAATAGCTTGTTCAATTATTAAATTCATAGAGTCTTCATGATTTAATTCTTTTTTTAGTATACTTTTAGCTATTTCTAAGGATAGATTTATTACCTCGGATTTTTTATCTTCTAGATATTTTGCATAATTTTCATTAGCAGAACTTAAAAGTTCCTCTGCTGTATTTATAATCTCTTGAGCTTTTGCTTTACCTAATTCTATATTTTCATCAAATGCTTTTTTATATCCATCATCATATCCATTTTTAATCCCTTGGTCATATCCCTTTTGATATCCTTCTTTCTCTAGGTTTTGTGCTTGCATGGTAGCTTTTAAAATAATAGCTTGTTTTTCATTATTCCCGTCTCTAATTATTTTTTGTCCAATTTCCTCGTATCTCTTTAACAATTTTTCCAAATCATCTTTTGATAGATTTTCTTCAGTCTCTTCAATAATCTCTTCATCAATCTTCTCTACTTTATTTACCATACAATATTCAGTAGCTATTTTCTTTTTTTCTCCATCTAAAGTACATTTTTTTTTAATTACACTATACGATGATTGCATCTTCTCCACCTCTTGAAATTATAATTTCATTAGCTTCATCTAACCTTCTAATTATAGAAACAATCTTTTGTTGTGCTTTTTCTACATCCATAAGTCTTACAGGTCCTAAGAATTCCATGTCTTCCTTTAGTGAAGCAGCAGCTCTCTTAGATTGATTTCTGTAGATAGCATTTGCAACATCTTCAGAGCATCCCTTAAGTGCAAGAGCCAATTCATTAACCTCAACTTCTCTAAGAACTCTTTGAATAGATACATCATCAAGAGTAAGAATGTTTTCAAATACAAACATAGAACTTTTAATTTTATCAGCAAGTTCTCCATCTTCTCTTTCTAGTCCTTCAGTAATATTCTTTTCTGTAGTTCTATCAACTTGATTTAATATATCAACCAATGTTTCAACACCACCTAAGCTTGTCATTTCAGTCCTCACAACTGAAGATAACTTACTTTCTAATACTGATTCAATTTCTTTAACAACCATAGGTGATGTAGTATTCATTGTAGCTATTCTGTAAGCAACCTCAGCTTGAGTTTCTTCAGACAATTCTGCCATAACTTGAGCTGCTTTTTCTGCTTGTAAATAACATAATATCAAAGCTATTGTTTGCGGATGTTCATAACTTATTGCATTTAAAAGCTGATGCGCATCAGCCTTTCTTGCAATAGCAAATGGTCTATATTGAGAAGTAGCTTCTGATACTTTTTCTAATATTTCATTAGCTCTTTGTTGACCCAATGCCTTTGATAATAGTGTCTTGGCATAGTCCATTCCGCCTTCTATAATATATTCTCTTGCCTTATTTATTTCTAAAAATTCACTTAATATTTCTTCTCTTTGTTCTGCCGTAACAGATGTTGTATTAGCAATTTCATAAGATATCTTTTGAATATCTTGTTCTGGTAATTTTTTCAATATTCCAGATGAAGCTTCTGGTCCAAGAGTTATAAAAAGTATTGCTGCCTTTTGTACTCCAGTTAATTTAACACCATCTTTTACCATAGCTATCGCCCCTCATTTTCTGTAAGCCAAGACTTAATAATTTCAACAACTTGATCTGGTTTACTTGTAGCATATTTTTTAATTTCACTTTCCATATGAGTCTTCTTACTTTGAGTCTCGAAGTCAATTGGTTCAAACGTTTCAGGCTGTTTAGGCTCTAACTCTTCTCCAATTACAACATCTAAAAGTTGTTCTTCTGCTTTTTGTTTCTTCTTCCTCTTTAAAAGTAAAATTAAAACTATAGCTATAAGAATTCCTAATCCGATTACTCCCATAATAATATACTTAGTCATTTGTGCATTCTTAACTTCTGCATTAAGTGCATCTACGCCACTTTGAGCGTCATCCTTTATTTTAGGATCAAAATTCATACCTAATACAGAAACTTGATCTCCTCTAACAGAATTAAATCCAATAGCATTTGATACTGAATCTTGAATTGCTTTTTGAGTTGCAGCATCTAAATTTCCATCAACAACAACAGATGCAGTCATCCTTTTAACTTCTCCTGGAGCACTTATAACCTTAGTCTCAGTTTTACCAATTTCATAATTATTTTTTTGTTGATCTTTAGTAGATTTTGAACTTGTATTTGCAGTATTATTTACAGTATTGCTAATATTGTTATCAACAGGACTTGAACTATTTGTGCCTCCTGTTCCATCATTGTTCGCTTCTTTTATTGTTTCCTGACTTACAGTAACTTTATTAGGATCAAGGACTGTTTGAGTCTTTTGCTTAGAATCAAAGTCTAAATCCACATTTACTGTTGCATTTATTTTATTTTTTCCAATAACCGGTTCTAATAAATTAATTATTTCTTTTTGCAATTTATCTTCATAAGTTTTTTCTAATGCTTGTTGTTTATCTATTGTTTCTGAACTTGCTCCCGCATTTGCATTATCATTAATTCCCTTTGTAAGCAAATTCATCTTATCATCTATAACTTCTATATTTTCTTTAGGAACATTTTCTGTGCTTCCTGATACAAGAGCAACTATAGACTTAACTTGGTCTTCATTTATTTTACTTCCTGCTGCTATTTTCAAATAAACTGCAGCCTTACCTGGTGTATTTTCCTTAACAAAAACTGAATCTGTAGAAGGAGTAATATGTACCCTTGCACTCTCAACTTGTGAGAAACTTTTTATAGTCTTCTCTAACTCTCCCTCTTGCATTCTTAATTTCTTAATCTTAAATTCTTCATCTGTCATACCAAAAGAACTTCCACTATCCATAAGTTCATAACCCTTGCTTCCAGCCTTCAACTCTGGTGCTAATTGTAACCTTAATTCATCTACTTTGTCTTTTGGTACTGAAATTGTGTCCCCTTGAATCTTCGTTGTAATCTTACTTTCATTTAGCTTAGCTAGTATAACCTGTGCATCACTTGGATCAAGATTTGAAAACAAAACTTGGTACTTATTTGAAGATGTGTAAATTGCTGTACTTGCAACAGCAATCAACACTGCAACACAGGCTACAATTATCGCAATTTTTATCTTTTTACTCTGCGATTTAAATTTATCCCAAACAACTTTAACTCTCTCTAAAAGTTTGTTCATTCTTTTATAGCACTCCTTACTTTAATTACAACTGCATTCTAGTTAATTCTTTATATGCATCAAGCAATTGATCCCTAGTTTTAACTAAAAATTGCAATCCCAAGCTAGCTTCTTCTCCTTTTATCATAACTTCATCAATACTGACATTATCACCTTTAACAAAGCTACTTTTAGCTGAATCAGCTTGAACTTGTTGATTATTAACTTGATTAATGCAGTCTTTTAAAGTATCTGTGAAGCTACTATTTTGATTATCTTGTACCTTGTTATCATTTACCTCTCCAAATTTTTTATTGAACAACACTTGGCTTTGATCAAAATTATTACTAATATTCATATTTCATCACTCCTTACTTTCCAATTTCTAATGCTTTTGAAAACATTCCTTTCAGAGCAGTTAATGTATCAACATTAGCCTCATATGCTCTTTTAGAAACCATCATATCTGCCATCTCATTTAATACATTTACATTAGGCATAGTAACATAACCATCTTTGTCTGCATCAGGATGGTTTGGATCATATACCTTTCTTAGTGGAGAATTATCTTTTACTATCTTAACTGGCTTAACTCCCGCACTGTTTCTGTTTTCATCAAGAGCTTCTTGAAATACAGCTATTTTTCTAACATAAGGACCACTACCATCAGCACTTCTTGTTGTACTTGCATTTGCCATATTAGAAGTTATAGTATCCATCCTTAATCTTTCTGCTGAAATACCTGTTGCACTTATTTGCATAGAACTAAATGCATTCATTTATATTTACCTCCTTTTTATTTCATAACAGTTTTTAAATTATTAAATTGGTTATTTATTTGAGTTATCAAAGCATTATACTTTAATGTATTAGCAGCTTGATTAACCTTCTCAAGATCTAAATTTACATTATTTTCATCAGATCTCATACTAGTGCTATTCTCTTTTTCTATAGATATATTATTACCAATTTTTTCATCATCTTTTAAATGCTTATCATTGGTTGTTTTTAACGAAAATTTCGTTGCATCTGATCCTGCTTTTAAATTTTCTTCAAACACTACATTAAATTTCTTGTATCCTTTAGTATTTATATTAGCTATATTATTTGCGATTGCTTGTCCCCTAAGATCTGAAGCTTTAATTCCATCTTTTAGCAAATCATATGTATTATTTGAATTAACAGATTGTATAATCATTTTTAGCCCTCCAATTAATTAAATTTATAAATAATGTGTGTTTGTTCTTTCTAAATATTTTAACATTATAATTACTTAATTTCATCATTTTTTCATTTATACTTTAATTATAAAATAATTATTAACTTTTCGCCATAAATATTTCGACCTTTTTATAAAATTTATGTAATTTTCTACAAATATTGCATATGGAAACGATTCAATCGCGTTTGTCAATCTATCGGGGATATCTTTTTTATTTATACTTGAATCATAGTATAAATATTGACTTTTTTCTATCAATATTTCGACATTTTATTAAATAATATGTAATTTTTTTATAAATATCGCACATTGAAACCATTTAATTCCATTTATTGATATACTTAGAACATTCTTATTAGCTTTTTAACATATTAATTTCGTAAATTATCGAAAATTAATTTTCTCAAATGAACACTTTCGATTAAATGTATAACCATTGACGAGGCTTATTGCTTTCCCAATTATATAATAAATAGTAAAATAACTACCCTTTTAAAGAGTAGTTATTTTACTAAATCAATTAATTATAATCAATTAAAACAAAAAAGTATATTATACCCTTTGGCAACTGGCGAGCATAGATTAATCCTTAGCCCCTATAGCTTTGCGTCACTAACTTTCATTAGTTTTGCCTATAAAATTGTATGACACTATTGTGGTTATATTATATACCATTTTCCATTATTTTTCAAAACAAAATATTACTATTTTTGTTCTTTTACATATAAATAACATAATTTATTTGTTTTTATTACTAATACAAACATATTTTGAGTTAAATAAGCAAAAAGGGCTGTTGTAAAATAGAAATTGAAGTGTTTTTAGATAATAAAAAACTTGAAGCTAAAATAGAATTTGTAAATTGTAATGAAAAAGGAAAAACTCAGATTCAAAGATTTATAGATAGTGTTGAAGAATTTATTGAAAAGTCACAAGAAAATTCACCTAAAAAGTTTGAAAATATAGTGGCTGATTCTGACTACCAAAGAGAATAATATACCTGGCATAATAATAGAAAATTAAGATAAATTAAAACGGAAATAAGGATTAATATAAAAATATGCTGTTGCTTAAAATGATTTAAAAAATCATTTTAAGCAACAGCCCCTTTGTTTCACTTCTCTAAAACTCAAATTATTTAATATTTTGTAAAACTTTCAATGCATCTTGAGGGAAGTTATTACTTTGTGCCATTAATGCAATTGAAGATTGTATTAAGATTTGACTTTGCGAAAACTTAATCATCTCTTCTGCTATATCTGCATCTGCAATATTACTTTGAGCTTTTTGAAGTGAAATACTGTTTTCATCCATATTCTCACCTGAACTTTCAAATCTAAGTTGTAAAGCTCCATAGTCACCTCTTGCTCCTAACACTTGATTGATTGCGTTATCTACAGAAGTCATTGCTGAATTAATATTTGAAGGATCTGTTATATCCATCCCTTTTATGCCTAAAGCAGTACTTGTAAGATCATATTTAGGAATAGATGTAGACTCTCCTTGCATAATCCCAACAGTGGAAGTTATTGCTCCATTTTCATTAATTAACTTAATTCCATTAAACTCAGTATTATTCGCCATATAATCAATATGTTTATTAAGTCCATCTATTTCTAATTGAATGGCATCTCTATCACTAGTTGTTAATGTCCCACTTGCTGCTTGTGTTGTTAATTCTTTCATTCGTAATAAACTATCATTCATTTCTCCCATTGCACTATCAAAAGTTTGAATCATAGAATTAGTGTCTTCTATATTTCTCTTAACTGCTGCACTACTTAAGATTTGTATTTTAAGCGATTCACTTTGACTTATTTTGTTAGGATTATCTTTAGCTTTATTAAGTTTTATACCCGAACTTATATTTCCAATTGCTTTTGAATTATCTGCAAGTTTATTTTTATAATTCTTATATATGTTTAATGAAAACATATTAGGATTTAATCTCATTTTATCACCATCTCATTCCACTTTAATTTATTTAATTATCGATTAAAAAACTTAAATCTTTATAGTTGTACATAATTATAACAGTTATGGTGTTTTATTGATTTTATAAACATTTATACAGTTAAGTATATTTATTTTTTATTTTACAATATAAAAAGCATCAATAATTATTTATTATAACTGATGCCTTTATATTTGTTCATATTAAATTCTAATTTGTTATAGAATTATTAATTATTTGTTCAGCTTTCTCAATAATAGGAAGTAATTCATATTGAAATAAATCTCCAACTAATACATTATCTTTATCTTCTATAGCTTCGACTATTTCACTTAATTTATTATTAAGCTCACTTAATGAAATTTTACCATTTTGTACATCCCTTGTATTTTCAATTACTATTGATAACCAATTTAAGCCATCTGCAATAGATGCTAACATATTTAATCCTTTTTCATATTCTGAGCTTTGTAGATATTCAACAGTTTTTAATATTGATATTTTTAAGTTTACTATATATTCACTAGCCATCTTAAGTGCTTCTATTTTATCCTCCATGATATACCTCCAAATATTTGTAATTATATAATTTATTAAATAATTTTAATAGTTTCTTAGATATTATCGTTTAAAAAATATATATCTTTAATAATTATCTCAAATGACACCTACATAAAAATTAACTAACTATATAATTCCAATTAATTTTATATACTTTCAATTATGCTTAGTATTCGTCCAATACCTTTATTGTCTATTAGTTCTGAACCTTTTAAACTCATATTTTTTCGTAAATTATAATTATTACTCATATTTTCTATGTGTTCTGTAAAACTATACTTTTCTAATTGATTACATATTCCAGCATTAATAATTATTTCTTTTTCATGCATCCTACAAGCTATAGCTTTTTGATTATCAGCTATTACTATCCCTATAGTAGGAACTCCACAAACTGCTAATTCATATAATGTACTTCCGCATCCAGATATAGCCATATCACATTTTTTCATTATTTGATACATATCAGCATTATAATAAAGTTTTACCTTTTCATTCCTTAGTTTTTCAAGCTTATATTCACTATTAAAAGAAGGACCTATAACTACATGAAATGTATATTCTAAATCTTTAACCCAAGATAAAATTTCCCCTGTAATATTACTAGGATCTGCTCCTCCTACAGTAATCATTATGTTATGTACCTTTTTATGTGTATGTTTTTTTAATACATTCCTAAATTCTTCTCTTAACATTAAATATTTACATCCAAGCATTAATTTAGTATCATTATTTACATTATATTTAAAATCTTCAGCATTTATATTTTGATTAATTATAAAATCAACATCAAAATAATACAAATTCATATCATCAAAATATCCTGTTTTATAAAATAAATGCTTAGTTTGCATAAAGTAATTTTCATCAACATCATAGCTATCAGTTATTAAACAATCCGCATTTATTTTTTCTAACTCTTCTAGTATATTATTTTCATTAATACAAATCACATCAAAGCCTTCTGCTTTAATTTTATCTATTCCAGGCTTATACTTGTCACTTAAAGGATTATTTACTTTGCATATATAAAAAACATCATTGGTTTTAGCTAATTCCTTAGCTAAAACCAATGTTCTCATTATATGTCCCATGCCTATTTTAGATCCACCATCTGCTCTTATTGCAAATTTAATCATATGATCATTCCTTATTTAATATATTTCCATTCTAGTGGAGAACCTTTATATAAATCTTTACCAGCAGTTTTACCTAAAATTTCATTAATATATTTAGGTGGTAGTCCAAATCCCGGTCTTATAGATTTAATATTTTCTTCTGTGAATTTTTCGCCTGCTTTAATATCCCTTACTATAAATAACGACCTAGAATGGTCTTTTGACTTTTTTTGTTTTTCAGTTAATTCATAAGTAACTGTTCCCAAAGCTTTTTCGATATTTCTAATTGATTCAACCATTTGCTTTAATTCATCTGGTTCTAATGAAAATACAGCATCTGGTCCTCCATCTGCTCTTGATAATGTAACATGCTTTTCTATAACTTTTGCTCCAAGTGCTATCGATGCAATAGGAACCTCTATTCCTAATGTGTGATCAGAAAGCCCTGATATAACATTAAAAGTTTCTGCAAGGTTTGGAATTGTTTTTAGATTAACATCTTCAAGTGGTGCAGGATATGCACTTGTACACTTTAAAAGAATTATTTGATCATTCCCTACTCTTTTGCATGCATTAACAGCTTCTTCAATATCAGAAAGTGTTGCAATGCCTGTTGCAATTATCATCGGTTTTCCCTTAGAAGCCATATATTCTATTAATGGTATATCATTAATTTCAAAAGATGCTACTTTATATGCTGGAACATCCATTTCTTCTAAAAAATCTACTGCTGTCTTATCAAAAGGTGAAGAAAAACAAATTAATCCTTCTTGTTCTGCAATTTTTTTCAACTTAGGTTGCCATTCCCATGGAGTATACGCTTCTCTATATAATTTGTGTAATGTTGTCCCATCCCAAATGGTACCTTGTCTTATTTGAAAATATTTATTATCACAATCAAGAGTTATAGTATCCGGTGTATAAGTTTGAAGCTTTATTGCATCTACACCTGCTTTTTTAACTTCTTTTATTAATTTTACTGCATTATCAAAATTTTGAAGATGATTAGCTGACATTTCAGCTATTATAAAAACAGGGCTGTTTTCTGCTATAATTTTATTTTCTATTTTAATTTTATCTTTCATATTATCATCTCCTATTATTTCTATCTCTATTAAACATTTTGGTTTTTCACTAACTATAAAATTTTGATTTTTGTTTTTCTATGCAGTGAATAGTCTTCAAATATTTTTACTCTTTTATCTTTTCTTATATTATCTAAACTGTCTAACTTATTATTACATCTCTTTGATAATTGTTTAATATTACATTATAATTATTTTAATTGTATAAAATAAGGCAAAATATCATCATAATTTATTAAATATTCCCCATTATTAGTTTTTATAATTACATTATTTTGTAAATCTATAAAATTATTTCTTTTAAAGTCCATTTTAACCTTATTATATGCAAAATGGAATAATTTAAGAAAATCCGCATCTAAACCATGATTAGTTGATTTAAATATATATCCATCAATTTTGTCTAAAGATATTTCATTATATTGACAGTTCTCTACCATTTTACAAAAATCTTTTTTTTCAAAATTACTTATAAGATTATCTGTAACACCATGGTAACATATTATTTTACATGTATTTTTAAAATTAGAATATATGTGTTGTAAATTTAAAAGTTCCTTGTCTATATGTAATTTTTTTGCTAAATAATCAAATTTTAAATTTATTTTAAATTTATCTATATTATGTACTAAATATCTATTAGTTTTTAAATACTCAGGATATATCCAAGCAGAATTATCAATAATTAATGAGAAAAGTGTAGGTGCAAAAGCATTACATAGATATGATAAATATGCACCATGAGAATGACCATATATAATAACCTTTTTAGTATTAAACTCATATTTATTATCATATAATATCGCCATTACCCTCAATACAGCAGTAATATTATCTATTGCCTGCATTATGCCCATATCATTAAAATCATTTAATGTTTCATCTGATAAATCTACATTAACTGTAACATCCAAACCATACTTTATTCCTTGATTAACAAACTCATCAAAATCAAGTTTGCCAGATTTATATATCTTTTTCATATCTTCTTCAGTAAAAACTTGATCTCTATAAAAATTTGGAACAATGATTTTATCTGCTTGTTGCATAAATTGCCATCCAAAATAATCACATTGTATTGTAACTAAATTATATTTATCTGCCATCTCATTTCTCATCTTTTTGTAAACATTTGAACTAGCATTTCCACCAAATCCAGCAATAAGTAATAATAAACCTGTATCTGAATTTATACCCTCATTGGGTTCTGAAAAATATATATTAAATTCTCTGTTTTCATAATTATTTTTCTCTTTATTTTCAACATATATACTATTATGTGCAGATTCTGTAATACAATGTTCTTTAGCCATTTTACCTCCTCTTTAACTTTCTATTATTTTATTAATATTCTTTTGAATATATTCAAGTATTGGTGTTAACTCATTAGGTAATCATCGTTACCTAGATTCGATATAGGTATTTTTATAATTTTTTTAAAGTTATTAGATATTTTAATCTCCAATAATATAAATATAAAATATACTTTAAGTAGTTACTAAAGATAAAAAATATTACTGAAAATCAAAATTTCCAGTAATATTTTAATAATAAATTTATTAATCACACAAAATTATCTAGAGTCTTTTGAAAAATATAGTTATGTGTTTTTTCCTATAATAGACTCATTTACAAATTCAATAAATTTACCACTAAACTACTTATATTATTTGTTATACTTAATTACAACATCATTTTCCTATTACTTTTTGTAATTTGATTATATTTTCTTCTCTCTTAATAATTTCATAATTTAATTTATTAAATATTTTGAGAGAAAATATATTTTCACTTTTAACATATGCAGTAAGTTTCATGGTTTTTTGATTTTTTATTAATTCTTTTTCAAGCTCTAATAAAATCTTATATCCATATCCTTTACCCCTACTATTTTTTTCTATATTATAATTAATTGTATTTTCTCCATCTTTTAATTCAAGCCTTACTACACCAATGTTCTTATTACTATTAGCTAACAAATAAATTTTACAATTAGAATCATTTAGTTTTTTAGCGTACCACTCTACATGCTCTTCATAGGAAATTTTTGCAGTATCAAATGAATTTTTTCTTACCTCTTTATCATTTCTCCATTCATAGATTAATTTGCAATGCTCTTTATTTGCATTTATTAGAATTAAATCATCATCTATTTTTTTCTGTTCTATATCTATATTTATTTTTTCTAATTCTGGTTTTTCTTTCATTAATGCAATTATATCTTCCATACAAAAATATTCTTTATCACAAAAATATTTATATATTATAGAAATCAACTTATAATCTTCTTCAGTATCCAAGGTCCATCTCAAATTGGAATAATCCTCTTTATTTTTGTATTGAAAAATATTAAATATTGTATTATTATCCCAAATATATGGAGTTACATGTTCCCTATCTCTAGTACTTATGGCTTCATTGAAAGCTCTTTCTAGTGCATTGAAACTAAAAACTTCTGTATCTAATCCTCTAGGATAAGTCCTTTCAATTGTATTACTTACATAATCATATATTTCCTTATTATCTAGATAAGAATCAATTATCTTTTCACTAACCTTACTATCAGTTAAAGGACAATCGCTTGTAACTCTTACAACAACATCAGCTTTATTTTCTTTTGCCGCATAATAATATCTAGATAATACATCTTGCTCAGATCCTCTGAAATAGCTTACTCCTAACCTTTCACACTCGTCTACAATTGCATTATCTTTTTCTAACAGCGTTGTTGCTATTACTATCTCATCAATATTTCTAACTTTTTTTAATCTTTCAATATCATGTTCTAATACTGTTTTTCCACAAATTTGCTTTAATACTTTTCCCGGAAGCCTAGTCGAACCAACCCTAGCTTGTATAATGCAAACTACCTTCACCTTTTTCACTACCTTTTATAACAATTTTTAAGTGTTTTTAATAATTTAGATAATAGTATATATGTGTTGTACTTATAAATCTACATAGTTTTGAGTGCCCATTGGTAAATTCATGAATAAATCATCCTACAATATATATATATATATATATTTATTTAGTAATTGTAACCTCATTAAAATCTATATTATTAATTTTATATGAATCATATATTTTTAATTTAAGCATCTCTTTTCTTAAATCACCTACTGTAAGCCATTCTGTATTAGTCCCAGAATTATATTCAAATCCATTTTGAATCTTCTTACCACCTGGTGTCATAAATTGTTGAGAATTCCACCAATCAAAATGAGGATATATAATATAATGCTTTTCATATTCATATGTATTCCTAGCATCATCTTTAGTCACCATTACTTCATGCAACTTTTCTCCTTCTCTTATCCCTACTTCTTTCATCTTAACCTCACTTAACATAGCCTTTGCTAAATCAGTAATTTTGAAAGATGGAATTTTAGAAATATACGTTTCTCCTCCCCTTGATTCTTCTAATGCTTTAAAAACTAAATCTACACCTTGTTCTAGCGTAATCCAAAATCTAGTCATTTCAAAATCCGTAATTGGCAGTTCATTTACACCTGATTCTATTAAATCCTTAAAAAATGGAATAACCGATCCTCTGCTTCCAGCAACATTACCATATCTAACTACTGAAAATATAGTTCCATCCCCTCCAGAGTAAGCATTTGCTGAAATAAATAATTTATCTGAAACAAGTTTAGTTCCTCCATATAAATTAATAGGATTAACAGCCTTATCTGTAGATAATGCAACAACTTTCTTTACTTTGCAGTCAATTGCAGCATCTACTATATTTTGAGCGCCATGAATATTTGTTTTTATAGCTTCAAATGGATTATATTCACAAGCTGGCACTTGTTTCATAGCTGCTGCATGAATAACATAGTCTACACCGTTAAATGCCCTATATAATCTGTCTTTATCTCTTACATCTCCTATAAAGAATCTTAATTTATTTGCTTTATTAGGATATCTTATAGAAAAATCCTTTTTCATTAAATCTTGCTTAAATTCATCTCTTGAATATATAATTATTTTTTCAGGATTATATTCCTTCAAAACCATGTCCGTAAACTTCTTTCCAAAAGAGCCTGTTCCACCAGTTATTAATACTACTTTATTATTTAGCATAATTTTTTCTCCTTATCTTATATTCAATTTAAACATCTTATGATTTATTTAAATATATTTTAATTATTATATTTATTTTAAAAAGATTAAAGTTTTTATAAATTTCAACTTTTTTATTAATATTAATTTTTAATTAATAAACTCAAAAAAGCCATATTTAAATTGTTATCTTCCTTAATTGCTTCTAAAATACTATCTATATATCCTTTTGTATGTTCAATATTTCTTGAATATAAATATAATATTTTCATAACTTTATCATCATCAAGACATTTATAGTATTTTCCTATTCCTACTAAAAATATTTTCATTACAGCAAATTTAATTACTAATATACAATATTCTTCAAATATCTTGTCTCCACTTCTTACTGGAAATAAATTTAAAAAAACATCATTAACAAAATAATTTTCTAAAATATATTCTTTATCATCAAAAAAAGGCTTGTATATATCTTCATAACCTGTTTTATAACTTTTTATAATGTACTCTGGATTTTTTTCATCATAATCTATTCCCTCTAAAAACTTTAAGAACAAATTATTATAATCTTCAAGGACATTTTTATCTTTGATTTTGGTATTGCATATTGAATTAATTAAATCAAACTTAACTGTATATTTAAATTTTATATTATCAATATATTCTTTTATATATTGATTACAATATTTTTTTAAACTCTCATCTACTATACTATTAATTTTGGTTGATTCTCCATTATCTATAGCTTTTTGTACCTTATCTAAAATAAGTCCTAAAATAAAAATTCTCTCATGCAATTTAAAATTTTTATTTTGAAGCATGTCTATACTTACTTCTCTTAGTTTCCAAAAATTTTTATTTATTTCATTTTTACAATTTGTATCTAATTTCATACAAACAGAATATGTGTCTATATCTATCTCATCTTCAAATTGATCGAAGCTTATAGCTTGTTCGTTAAATAATAGTTTTGTTACTTCTGGACAAGATATATGACATGATTTTTCAATCATATTATCAACAATATTTATAATCCTTGGATATTGATTGCAAGTTTTAGATAAGTAATTTTCTCCATATTCCATATGTATTGTACACAATCCGTCTTTATCTAAAAATGGACATATTTTATTATTATCTAAAATTATTTTTGCATATTGATCATTCCCTATACCATCTTTATTTATTATAACATTCTTATTTATTACCTTCTTAATAGCTTGGGTATTACTGATTTTCCTATAATTTTTAAATGTTTTCTTATCTATATCAATCTTCCATCCGTGACAACAATGATATTCGCAATCATTTCCAGTACACTTAAATCTTTTTACATAATTTGGTTGTAAAACTAAAATTTTCTTTTTCATATGCATTTTCCCTCAACTAATATCTTAAATTTATAATAATGTAAATCAAAGTTTATTTATATATTATGAAGTATATTCTATATCCTTCTTTTCAAATGCAAATTTTACTATTTTTAAGCATTTATGAACATATTCATATTGTAATATCAATCCATTTATAATTGCTTTGTTTTTATCATCAATATTATTTAATTTATCTAATTTACGATCTGTACTAATTGTAACAGTATCTATATAAAGTCTTCCTGTAGGTCCAATAAACACGTTAAAAGTTTCAAAATTTTCAATTTCATCACATAATTCAAAAATTTTTCTTAATTCACTAGAAAAATTTTCGTTTTTAGATTTTCGCTTTAAATTATATGTTTTATCTAATCTTTTTTTTGATAATTTAATTAATTCTTCTATCTCGTCCTTATATCTTGATATCAAATCATTAAATTTATCTTTTTCAATAGAGTTACCTTTATTTGATAATGATACTAATTTTTCATATATATCAAATTCATTAGTACAGAATTTATTTATAGCCTCTTTAAAACTAATATTTGGCACACCTTCTATACCAAGACCTGCCTCACTGCAATTACAAACATCTATGTCTTTATCAAATATCTTTATGTAATCATCAAACCAATTTTTTATACCTATTAAATCATGTTTAGTATAAACTTCATTTCCATATATATCTATTTTCTTTTCATATCCTTTTTTTTCACCAAGTTTTTCATCTATAATATTATGATTATGAATTCCACCATCAGCATATCTATTATTATCGGTATAAGCTAAATCTTGCCCTATAAGTAGTATATGAGGTGATTGTAAGTAATGAGCAAGGACTAAAGCAATATTAGATACTGAAGGTCCACTTGAAAATGTATCAATTCCTAATCCTAGCCTTTTATACAATTCAATCATTGTAATATCATTATTTAAAACTAAAGACATTTTTAAACCTTTATAACACTCAACAGCTTTATAATGAACTGAAGATCCAAATACAAATATAGAATCATTATTTTTTAAACTTTGAAAAAGTTTAGCTTCCATTTCTTGTCCATCTAGTCCCATTATAATATGTGGAGTTATACCCTTTTTCTCTAATATATTAACTGCAGATCCTACTGCTATTATTAAAGCTTTGTTATATATTTCTTTTAAATATTCAGCATTTTTATTTAATGATGGACCTGCTGAAACAATTACTACTGGAATGTTTTTAAATTCTTCTTTCATAACATTAACATTAGGTATTTCCTTAATACAATCTAAAAGCCTTACTGTATTATTTAACCACATCTCTGAAAATGCTATTTCTGTTGCTATATTTGCTTTTAAATTAAATAATCCCTTATCTATTTCTTCATACATTTCTTTTATATATTGATTATTTATTTTTTTATAAATAGACATCTCTGCAATATGCACTTTTTTAATTTTGTTTTCACTTAAATAATCTGAAATTAACATTCTAATAATATATGGAGATATACCTACTATAAAAACAATATTCTCTGATTTTAAATATTCCGTAATATTCTTAAATTTTAACATTTTTTTAAATATATCTATATTAGGTTCTATGATTATCAATTTTTTTTCTTTATATTTTTCTACTAAATTATCTAAATAATATGCTAAACCTAATCCAACAACTAAAATTGTATCTTCATCTTTAACATTAATATTATTAATCCATTTTAAAGCTTCATTTTCAGGATTGTATCTACTATGAAGCCAAATTTCATCATCAACTAGCAAGTTTATCATTCCATTTTTACTTTTAACTTCTTGCAAATTATTTTGATTTTCTTGTTTTGAAATTTTTTCATATAAATCTTGATAATACTCTTTTAAAATTATCAAATTCTTATTTAACATAAATACATTCTCCTTAAATTTATATTTATATTTATATTTATATTTATATTTATATTTATATTTATAATTATAATATAATGTCTTAACTAAAACCATAGTTTATAAAAAAAAAGCCGACATAAGTCGACTTTTTTCACTAACCTACTAATATTATCTTAATAATTGAAGTACACCTTGTGGTTGTTGGTTAGCTTGAGCTAACATTGCTTGAGCAGCTTGTTGAAGAATATTATTCTTAGAGAATGACATCATTTCTTTTGCCATATCTACATCTCTAACTCTGCTTTCAGCTCCTTGAATGTTTTCAGAAGCATTGTTTAAGTTATTTATAGTATGTTCTAATCTGTTTTGGTTTGCTCCAAGTTTTGATCTTTCAGCAGATACTGTTTTAATAGCAGCATCTACTTTTGCAACAGCAGAAGCAGCCTTAGTGAATGTATCTACAGCAAGTGCATTTACTGATAATGCTCCAGATTTCATAGTTGCAATTTTTAAAGTCATGCTAGTACCTTTATCAGCACCAATTTGGAATTTTAAACTCTTTGCAGTACCATCAAGTAATTTTTGTTCATTGAATGTAGTTTTGTCTCCAATTCTATCAACTTCCTTAACTAATTCATCCATTTCTGTTTTGATAGCAGTTCTATCAGCAGTTACGTTAGTATCATTAGCTGCTTGTACTGATAATTCTCTCATTCTTTGAAGAATTGAGTGAGTTTCAGTTAAAGCACCTTCTGCAGTTTGAATAAGTGAAATACCATCTTGAGAATTTCTTGACGCTTGATCTAATCCTCTGATTTGTCCTCTCATTTTTTCAGAAATTGATAATCCTGCTGCATCGTCTCCAGCTCTGTTTATTCTTAAACCTGAGCTTAATTTTTCCATTGACTTTCCAGCTGTTCCAATGTTAGTAGCCATGTTTCTTTGTGCATTCATTGCGTTCATATTGTGATTGATAATCATAATAAATTCCTCCCTGATTTTAAACGGACATCCATGTCCTTATTTTTTATTTATCTAAAACTTAAAGCTTATAACTTTAAGGTTTAAAACTTTTTAAAATGTTTTTATTTATTGTTTATATTTATATTTCGTATTATATTTTTAATACTTTAGAGTTTTTTGATTATTTTTTTATTTATATTTAAATTATTTTACTAATCAATAAACTCTCATATTACATATTTCGATTAATTTATATATAACTTTAGCGTTTTTAAACAAATATATCTAAATTTATACTTTTTCCTGATTCAACCGACATATTATCTATCATTTTTGTCATTTGAGCTGACATTTTCTCTTCTGAATTCATTCCAAGCTTCATAACTGATAATTGGGTCGCTACTTTAAGTGAACTTTGAGCTATTCATATTGACATAGCACCTATATCCATAATCTTATCTCCTTTTTTCCTATAGCTAATAGCCGTTATCTCCACTTCTACAAGTAGAAATAACGGCTGCTGTACGCTACTGCATAAGTTCTTCTAAGCTTCAGATCAATATGGTATTTCTATTAAGAAAACTCCATCTAAAGATAATAATCGCTTTATCTTATACTAGTTATAAAACTAATATATTTTAAATTTTAGTTGAAAAGAAATTCAAATTTCTATTTATATTTATATATCCCTTATTAGCTTCTTTTCCAGCTTTTAATTTTTTTATATCATTTTTAACAGATATCATTTTTTCTTTTAAAGCATTTTCTAATTCCCTATCAAGCTCTCTTAAACCCATATCTTCATATATTTTTCTAAACTTACTTTTTTCCATATCTAAAAAAATAAATTTCTTTATAGTTTCTTCACGTTTTTCTAATAAAGCAACATCCTCTTTATCTTCTTTTATTAAATTTATAATTTTCAAATTTATTTCTTTGTATTCATTAAAAACATTAAAATTCATAACTATTATTTTCCAAGTAGTGAGGCTAAAGATGATTGTTGTGAATTAAATTTATTCATCATAGTTTCAAGAGTAGAATATTTAGAATACAAAGCTTGTTCTCTTGTTGCTAAATCTTTTTGCATATCTTTTATTTTATTTTCGTAATCAGATATACTTTTTGTAAGAGTATTATTTGTAAATGTAGATGTCCCTTCAATACCTACTTTCATAGCAAGTGCTGAATCGCTTCTCATTATTTCTTGATTCATAGTATCTTTTAATTTAGACAATATACCTGTTTGATTTTTTCTTTTTGTTCTCGCTTCGTCACTTGGCAAAGCATCTAATTCTTCTTTTGTAGGAGAACTTGTAGTAAATAATTTCGCCACGTTCTCAGTATTATCTCCTAATGCTTTAGTAAGTTTCTCTTCATCTATAGTAAATGTTCCATTATTGACTCCTGAATAATCTTTTACAGGTTTTATCCCAATTTGTTCAAGACTTAATCCGCTATCACTTATTAAAGTTCTCATTGATTGTTTTAAACTATCAGTAATACGTGAAATATCAGAATCCTTGTATAATTGTCCTGCTTTAACTTTTCCCTCCCATAACGTTATTTCAGTGTCTTTCATGTCCTTCTTTTGATCTGCAGTTAAAGGATCATAGCTTCTATCATGCTTAGTATTTATAGTGGTATTTAAATTTTTTATAAGAGTATTATAATCATTTACGAATTTAACAATCTTATCTTTTATTTCAGTAACATCTCTTTTACCTGTTAATGTAGCATCTGTTGTTGTTATATTATTAAATGTAAAAGTAACTCCATCAATAGTTGCTGTGTTACTAGTAAGTTTATTATCATTTGTAATATTATAAGAAGGATCACCTTTGCTATTTGTTATTGTTGCATTAAGATATTTATCTGTTGCTTTAAGAGTAGTATAAGGTGTTCCTGCACCGTCTTTACCATCAATTGTAAAATCGCCTTGTCCAAAATCATTAGCTGTAAAAACTATACCTTTACTAAAGTCACTGTATTTACCAGTTATATTTAAAGATTTTAATTGATCAGCACTTAAGCTACCTTTTTTAGCATTCTCTATTGCTTTATTAAAATTGTCTATTGTTGCTGTAGCATTATCTTTTGCTGTACTAAGATTATTTACAACATTAAATGTAATAGGAACTCCTGCACTAGTTGTTAATGTTTGTTGTCCAACTCCAACAGTATCTTTTAAAGTAGTTGATGCTTTAGCTGCCAATTGTGTTACCTTAACATTATAATTATCAAGAATTGCTTCACTGCTTGACGTTGCAGTTACTGCACTGTCGTTACTAGATGTAAATGCAACTGATTTATAGTTACCTGATAATAATAAACTATCTGATTTTGATATATCTAGATATTTATTAAAAAAATCACTTGATTGGGTCATTACATCCCTATATAATTGTTGTTTAATTTTAGTAACATCCTGTTTTTGTATTGTTTGATCCACTTTCATTTGATAAGGCTTCATTGTGTCTTTTACCATTGTATCTATATCTAGTCCTGATCCACTAAGTCCTGTAATTCTCATTTTAATTCACTCCTTATTATGCTTTTTTCGCTTTTTTTTCTGCGGCATACCATATATCTCTTATTTCTTCAATAAGTGGTATAACCTCATTTAATACTTTTACATCTTTTTTCATGTTTGCTTCAAAAAGTTTTTCATTTATAAAACCATAAACATTAAACATTTGCAGTGCCCAATCTCCTACTTTAGTATCAAGCGATGCTCTAAGTTCAGTAAATATGTCTTCTGTCTTAACTATATTTTCATGTGCCATTTTTATATTTTTATCTAGCATAGCTTGTCTTGCTATTTTAGCAAATTTAACTGCTCCATCAACTAACATTAATAATAACTGATCTTTTGATGCATAATTAACACTATTACTTTTATAAACATTATAACCATTAGGATACATTGTTCATCCTCCTATTTCTTTATATCTAAAACTCTTCCTTTAACTTTTAACTCAAAAGTTGCTTCTAATTTTTCAGCCTCAATATTTAATTGTCTATTTTCACTCTTAATAGCATCTATTGTAAGATACCTATTTTTATTTTGATTATTTTTAGACTGTTCTTTTTCTTTCTTTTTTTTATTATTCGTTAAATCCTTTGCTACGCTTACTCCATTGCTATTATGCACTTTATCATCTTTGGTTTCTTCTTTTAATTTGTTTCTAATATCAGTATCAATTTTGTTTAATATAAACTCCACTTATATATCCCCCTTAGGCATCTGAAATAGAAAAGTAAATTGAAGATTCCTTAAGCTTTCTTGTCAAATATTCCACATTGTTTACACATACTAGCAACCATATCTAGGATCTTTTCAGACGGAACCTCCATAATAATATCTTTAGTATTATCATCTACTATTTTTATCATTATTGTTCCTAAGTCCTTGTGTACAGAATATTCAGTATGTACTTTTTCATCATCAAGAAACTTATTTAGCTTTAACAATGCCTTATCTAAATCTTCTTTATTTATTGACTCACTCTTATCAACTTCTTTTATAATTACATCCCTATTCGAATTAACATCTACTGTATAAGGCATATTATGTGTATTCCCTTGGCTTACAACATTAATATCCATATTAATTCCTCCTAAATTTAAAATTACTATATTAACAATTAATAATATTGTTGTTCTTCTTATTTTTAAATAATTTAGCTATTTTCGATTTTATCCTTTGTGAAATATTGTTATTTATAAAATTATTTTTTACATGTATATGTTGTATTAATTATTCTACAATTAAATTCTTTTTGCACACTTAGTCCAAAAGGCGTTTTCATGTAAAAACTTAATTTCAACATATATATTAATTTTATTTTTTCTTTATATTCTTTAATAAATCCATATTAATTTTCATAGCTTCCTTATTTTCCTGTTTTACTTCTTCATATAATTCTTTTCTTAATATTGTTATATCTTTAGGTGCATTTATTCCAAGTTTTACACTTCCATCATCCAACTTAGCTATAGTTATTTCTATATCATCACCTATCATTAGTGATTCACCTTTTTTTCTAGTAATAATCAACATAATATCACTCCTTCATTAAAGGATGCTTAATTGCATAATCTGCATTATCTAATATTATTTGTTCCCCTAATTTATTAGAAATATTTATAACGATTGGTGCCTGCAAATTAGTAGTAATTTTCTTAGGATCTGAATTTAGCGTTACTGTTGTTAGTACCATAACCTCTTTTGAATCTTTTACTTCTAATCTTTTAATTAAATTCTCTTTTAAATCAATTTCATAGTTTTTAGAATACTCAAATGGTGAGATTACTATAAGCCCTACTTCATTATCATCTAATGATTGAAGTAATTTAAATGGTTCACATTCTTTTAAATCCAAAAGTATAAAGTTCTTAAGCTTCTCATCAAAGCCTAGGATACTTTTTTTAAAATTAATTATACTCTCTTCTCCGTATTCGATTTTTCCATGAATCTTTGAAACAAATACCACAGTTATCCTCTCCTATCTTAAGTAGTCTAATATGGTTGTTGGAAGTACTTTAGCACTGGTTTGAAGTGATGCCATATATATAGTTTGCATTACTGAATATTCCATCATCTTTTGTGTAAAATCAATATCTTCAGTTTTTGATAAGATATCTGTCATATTTAAATTTTCTGCTTCATTATTAGATTGTGCTGACTCCATTCTATTTGTCATAGCTCCAACTTGAGATCTTTTTTCTAGTAAATTATTTGTTATATCATCTACTTCTTTTATACATTCTCCAGTTATTTTTGATATATCAGGAGCTTCTGTATGTGGTGGTACAATAGGAGTAGTTGAAGGATTTAAATTATAAATTATCTTATTTAAAGTATCCATAATATTTGTTCCATTCCCCTGCATTACATCTGTTGCAGTCTTATTGTAGTTAATTAAAACACCTTGGGATACTTCAACATTTAAATTGGCATTAATTTGATCTAATGAATTATAAGAAGATAGTGCCTTTTTAACATCATCTGTTGTAAATTCTGCTCCTGCTGTTGGTGCTAAAGTATTCTCAAATAATGATTCTACAGTTGCAGGAGGAGTTCCAGTACCTACATCACTAAGATTGATAACCTTATTAGTAGGTGGTGCAGGTGGCGTAGACGTAGAATCATTAATTGTTATTGTTACTTTATTAGTAACCTTATCCTTAACAATTTCTCCAATACTCTTATTATTTTTAGGTACAATGCTACTATTAATTGGATTTTTTGATAAATCAATTTTCATTCCATCATCAGCGTTAGTTATTGCATTTCCGTCTTTATCTGCATAACAAAGTTCTCCATTATCATTTACCATAACCGGTTTAGATGTACTCTTAGTTCCACCAAATATATAAGCTCCATCAAAGTTAGTATTTAAGATTTCAGATACTTGATTTACCTTTTGTTTTATTTCAGCTTGAATTGCTTTTTTTTCATTAACTCCGTAAGCTCCATTACCAGCTAATACTAATAATTCTCTTACTCTACCAAACACATTTCCTGCTTGACCTAATGCTGTATCTGTTGTATCTAACCAATTAGTTGTATCTTTTATATTCTCATTGTATTGTTTATTCGCTGTAATTTCACTATGCAATTGCATACTTCTTGATGCCTTATATGGGTTATCTGAAGGTTTATTTATTTCCTTACCTGAAGATAATTGTGATTGAAGAGTTTGCATATTATTTAAATTCATCTTCATATTACTCAGATAATTTGAAGACAACATGCTTGTTGTTATTCTTTGCATATTATTCACGCTCCTAATTTTTATCTAAACATTTTTATCTAATAGTTCATACTAAATCATAAATTTTAATTCTCAATCTACTTCTTTAAACCATTTATTACTACATCTAACAGTTCATCTACTGTTGAAATCACCTTAGCATTTGCTTGATATGCATGTTGAAATTGAATTAGATTTGTTGTTTCTTCATCTAATGAAACTCCTGAAGTTGATAGTCTTTGCATTTGCAAATCTTGAAGTTGCTTACCTACAGTATCAACATCTCTAATTGCAGCTTCTGCATTTACACCAAGTGTATTTGTTATGTCTCTAAAATAAGCATCTATGGTTGTTCCTTCTTTACTTGCTTGTAAACTTATATTTTCAGCACTTGAAAAACTAATTCCAGAACAATCTGATTTAAAAAACTTTTCTCTATTATCAATATCTTTAATGCTAGCCATATTAATTTTTAAATCTCTAAGCTTTGCAATTGCTAAAGCTCTTTCTCCTGCTCTTTCTCCTTTTTCAGAAGTTGCTCCACAATTTAATTTAGATACATCTTCTAATAATGCTTTATTAAGAGTTATGTTTTTTGCACTAATTCCATTTTCATCTGTTCCATTAGTAAATACAAGTATATCTGTAATCTGTTTAGTTCCATCTGAACTTCCTGTTTGAATTGCATTAACTGAATATGCAAGTGCTGCCGCTATTTGATCTAATTTTTTCATATAATCTTTTACATTATTTTGTACGCCTTGATTTCCTGCAATTTCACCTTTTATTTGGTTAGCATCAATACTAACACTATTAGTAGCAGGATCACATTTATATGTTTGAAATACTTTCTTATTTATATCATCAAATGATGTCATAGATGTAATTTCATTTTCATCTTTATCTGAAACTATTCCATTTTTATTTGCTATTAGAATTCTGTTTTGAATTAAATTATCTGCAGTTTCTTGTGCTTTTTTAGGATCTCCTGTAATTGTAATAGTTTTAGGTTCTACTTGTAAATTTCCTAATGGATAATATTTTAATATTACCTCTCCTGTTGGGTTCCCATCTTTATCTTTTGTAACATCAGCACTCTTAACATAAGAAAATCTAGTATACTTGTCATCAGTTGGACTTGAATTCACTAAATTATTTATTGGATTCTTTGAATTTTGAAATCCATCTGCTTTAAGATCTATTGCTTCCCTGTCTTTTCTATCAATAGTTATACCAAATTTGCTACTTAATTGATCTAATAAATTATCTCTGCTATCCATTAAATCATTAGGTTTTTGTCCTACTGCACATACACTTGAGATTTGCTTATTTAATTCATTAATTTGATTTAAATAACTATTAACATCTTTAATATTAATTTGTAATAATTGTTGATCATTAGAAATTGAATTTTCTAATTGTGTGTATATGTTGTTCAACCCATCTGCTAAAGTTGAAGCTTTTTGAAGTGCTACCGTTCTTGCTGCTGATTTTTCAGGTGTTTTCTCTAATTCTTGAAATGAATCATAAAATTCTCCTAATATCTGTTGTATCCCAGAGTCAGATGGTTCTCCAAATATACCTTGAACTTCATTTAAGGATTTATCTTTAACTTGAGAAATTCCAAGCTTTCCATTTTGCTCTCTCACTTGGTAATCCATAAATGAATCTCTGATTCTTTCTATTGATGATATTTCAGCTCCTGTACCAACTTGTCCTACTGAACAGGTATCGAATTTTGACATGCCTCCAAAAGGTCTTGTTGTTGTCGCTACTGCTCTTTGTCTTGAAAATCCTACAGTATTTGCATTTGCAATATTATGAGACGTTGTATTAATTGCACCCTGTTGTACATTTAAGCCTCTTTTTGCTACTGTAAAAGTATCAAATAATCCTGCCATTTAAAATCTCCCTTTCACGCTCCATAACATCCTTGTTATCTATAATTTCCCCATCCTTGTTTTTATATTTATTTTTTTAATCTTTTATAATATATATGTTCTAATTAAGTTAATACATTTATAATCTTTTATATGATTTTTATAGAAAATTATATCTTTAATTAACAATATCTAATTAGAAGCATATATATCATAAATTTTCTATATAAGTTCCTCACTATACTGATGAGTTATAACATTTACAAATATTCTAAGATTTATATTAATAAACAAACTTTATTGGAACTTATATATTATTTATTTTCTTAAATTCCCATATGAATTATAAGTTTTTATATCTCTACTCGGATTCATTAAAGCTAACATTTTTGTATTAAATATTATTTCTTGCTTTAATAAAACTTCGTTTGTTTCTTTTCTAATTGTTATCTTATCTAATGTATCTTTTATCTCATCATAATTTTTCTTTAGATCTTCATTTTCACTATCAGTTACAATTTTTATCATGCTTTCTTTGCCAATCAGTTTTCTTCTATTTATCTCTTCCGCAGCAATCTTTTTATTGCATTCATTTAATTTATCAACTAAACCTTCTAATCCAAATGCATCCTTATCCATTATCATCTTATATTGTGTATCTAATAGTAATAACAATTCTTTTAATGCATCATTTTCAATTTTTACTATTTGGGTAATATTACTTATCATACTTTAGCTTTTCCCCTCCTTTATAGAATCTAATATACTTCTAGCAGTTAACTTCGCATCTACTGAATATGTTCCATTAACAATCTTTTCTCTTATCTCTTCTACTTTCTTTGTATTATCTATATTATTATCTAAAGAATAATCTTTAAGAGATTTTCCAAGTGAAGATATTTCAATTCTGTCTGTTTCTTCTTTTTTATTTACTTTACTTATCACTTTATTTGAATTTGTATTATATATATTAGCCACTGTTTGTGCATTAATTCTGTTAATACTCATTTATTTCTCCTCCATTTTTTATTATCTAATTTTATTATCGTACATTTATATATTAAGTTTAGGCATTTACAAGAAAATAATACCTTATCTTTATTAAAAAGCACCCATATGGTGCAATAATTTAGCACTACATGGGTGAAAAATTTAAAAATAAAAGCACCCAGCTTGTGGGTACTTAATTATTTTAGTGATCTTATTCTTTCTGCACTACTTACTATATTAGTTATTCTTACTCCAAAATTTTCATCAACTACAACTACTTCTCCAAATGCTATTTTCTTTCCATTAACTAATATTTCAACTGGCTCTTCTGCAAGTTTTTCTAATTCTATTAATGAACCAGTACTTAAAGTTAATATGTCTTTAATATTTTTTTTAGTTCTACCTAAAACTACTGAAATATCTAATGGAACATCTAATATTAAGTCTATGTTTTTAGGTACAGAAGAAGCTGATCCTTGAACTAATGGTTCAAAAGCTGCTGCATGTACTTCAACTGGTTGTTGCCTTACCTGTGGAGTCTCAATAATTGGCTTTTCATACATAGAACTTGTAGTTTGTTGCATTTGTGGTTGCTCATAATGAACTGGCTCTTGTGCTGAAACTACTTGTGGTTGTTCAACATATGTAGATTGTGTAGACTGTGAAGATTGACTTTGTACACTTGGTTCATCACTATCTTCTTTGCCCATCATTATTGATACAATTTTCTTTGCAGTTTCCATTGGTAATATTTGCATTATATTACTATCTACAAGGTCACCTATAATCATTCTAAATGAAACTCTTACTATTTTTTCTTCTTCTTGTAATGTTTCTGTAATAGGTTCATCTCTTTCCTGCCATAATTTTGATGATGGTGGAGATATATCAATTTTTCTTGAAAACATTGTAGCCATTGAAGTAGCTGCCGAACCTATCATTTGATTCATAGCTTCTTGTACTGCACTAATTTCAATTTCTGATAATTCTACATTTTCTGCTACTTCTCCAGTTCCACCCATCATAAGATTTGCAATAACTGCTGCATCTACTGTTTTTATAACTAGTATATTTCTACCTACTATTCCAGCTGTATACTCAACATCTAAAACAATATTTGGAGTTTCAAAAGAATCCTTTAATTCTCTTAATGTTGTTAATGAAACTACAGGGGTTGTTATTGTTACATTTTGATTAATAATTTGATAAAGAGCTGTTGACGCTGACCCCATTGATATATTTCCTATTTCTCCTAGCAGATCTCTTTCAATGTCAGTCAATTGGCCTTCCTCATTCACCTCTTCAGTTTCTTTCACTTCTTTATCTTTATCATCATCTCCATTTAGGAGTGAATCTATTTCTTCTTGTGATAGAAAACTATTACTCATACTCTTTCACTTCCTTGTCTATTATATCTAAAATAGCAACACCAATATTTTTCCCTGTTATACCAGGTTTAGCATAATAGCACTCTTTATTTCCTACATATACCTTTATTGGAGATGAGCTCTTATTATCAAGTTTAATAACATCACCTTCTGTAAGCTTTAAGAAATCATCTACTATTAAATGTGTACTTCCTAGTTCTGCTACAACATCGATATCAACTTTTTGAATGCCTTCTTCTATTTTAGTTCTTGATTCAGCCATTAACAGTTCATCATCATTTTGGAACCAATATTGTACTACTAATTTATCTAGTACTTTTTCTATACTTAAATAGGGAATACATATGTTCATAAATGTACTATGTTCTCCAAACTCTACTGAAAATGTAATTAATGCCACCGGCTCATTAGGTGCCAGAGTTTGGTTTATTGCTGGGTTAGTTTCTATTCCTTCAACCTCTGGATTAACAGTTAAAATATCCTCCCAAGCTAATTTCAAATTGCTTATCATTCCACTTGTAATTTGCTTAATTATATTTTTATCTATATCTGAAAATTCCTTGCTCTCAACTTTTCTATCCCCACTACCGCCAAGCAAAATATCTATTATTTGAAATGACAGTTGAGGATTTGTTTCAAATATTATTGTACCCGTTAAAGGATGCATCCTAAACATTGTTATGATAGTAGGATTTTGTACAGAATGTATAAATTCCTCATAGGTTATCTGTTCTACAGTTTCTATCCTAACCTTAACATTTTTTCTTATTTGTCCTGTTAAGTAATTAGAAATTATTCTAGCAAAATTATCATGAATTAATTCAAGAGTCCTTATATGATCTTTTGAGAACTTTTGAGGACTCTTAAAATCATAAAGTTTTATTTTATGTCTTTCTTCATCTTTAGGCACAGCCTCTGATTCTAATTCTCCTGTAGATAAGGCAGATAACAAGGCATCTATTTCACTTTGTGATAAAACATCTGCCATTTTCTTTACCCCTCATTTCATCTTTTAATTTAATAATTTATCAATGTTTATTATTGTCAAAAGTTTATCTTCATAATTTATTATGCCCTTTATATAATCAAGTGCATTATTATCATCTAATTTTTGGATGTTTTTTTCATCTATATCTAAAACTTCATCAACTTCATCAACTGATATTCCAATTTCTTCATCTTTAACAGTCAAAATTATTATGTTGTTTTGTTCAGTACTAGAATTAACATTTAAAAGTAAATTTATATCTACAAGTGATTTTATGCTTCCTCTTAAATTTATTAATCCTTTAATATAACTAGGAGCCTTTGGTACTCTAGTGATTCCCATTATGTCATTAATACTTTGAACTCTTTCAGTTTCAACTGCAAAGTGTTCATTTCCTAACTTAAATACTACTATTTGCATTTAATACACCCCCATACTTGTTTTAGGCAAGTACTTTTTTGATTGCTTCTAATACTCTATCTGCTTGAAATGGTTTCACTATAAAATCTTTTGCCCCTGCTCTTATTGCATCCATAACCATTGATTGTTGACCCATTGCTGAGCACATAATTATCTTTGCATTAGGATCAAATGCTCTTATTTGTTTAACGGCTTCAATACCATCTACATCCGGCATTGTGATATCCATTGTAACAACATCTGGTTTCTCTTTTTTATACATCTCTACAGCAATTGCTCCATTACTAGCTTCACCTACTATTTCAAAATCATTCTTCTCAAGTATGTCCTTTATCATCATTCTCATGAATGCTGCATCATCTACGATTAAAACTTTAGCCATATAATCTTACCTCCAAAATTAATTTACTCCAATTGATTTTAATATTTTTTCTAAAGAACCTGGCATTGGAACATAATAAAAATGTGCTCCAATCTCCTCTTGTGTATCATCTAAGAAAACAGTCTCGATGTCAAGTATATTTTCAGCATATTGACAAGATTCTGCAAAAGTTGTGGTTAATATAGCACTAAGCATATCATATGCAACTGCTGGAACGGATGGAATAATATGAAGATTAGTAAACTGTGCTATTGCGTTCATATATGAAGCTGAAATTATATTTGTTATTTCACATAACACAGAATTTCCAAGTTCACCAATAACTTCTTCTCTCATTCCTGTTAATTTTTCTATGATATCCTTAGCTCTATTGCCATCAAAGACTAAAAGGATATTACCTGTAATATCTCCAAGTACTCTAATAACAATACCAGCAACTTCTTCTTCACTATTTAATTCAATAATATCTTCAAGTTGTACTATATTTACTGCTGGCACTGTCATATCAATTTTTTCAGATATCATTATAGAAAGAGCGGTTGCAGCATTTCCTGCTCCAATATTAGACACTTCTTTTAATGCATCTAATTGCATACTATTAAAATTAGTTTCTTCCATTTTTTACCTCCTATAACATTATAGTTATAATAATGCACCTACATCTAATATCAATGTAACAAGTCCATTCCCTAAAATTGTAGCTCCAATGTATTGATCTAATCCTTTTAATGTTTCTCCCAATGGTTTTATTACTATTTCTTGTTGTCCGAGTAATGAATCTACTAGTAATCCTATTGTTTTGTCTCCTACATTGACTATTATAACAAATTTCTTCTCAGTTTCGCCAGCCTCTATATCTAATGTTTCATTTAATCTTACTAATGGAATTACATTATCTCTATAAATAATAACTTCCTTACCATTACTTGTCTTTATATTTTCTTCTTTATAGTCGATTACTCTATCTATAAAACCTAGTGAAATGGCAAGTGTTTCTTCTCCAATTTTTACAAGTAAAGCTTGTATAATTTGTAGTGTTAGTGGAAGTTTAATTACAAAAGTTGAACCTTCACCTTGTTTGCTAAATAAGTCTACAGTACCTCCTAGTGCCGAAATTTTTGTTTTAACAACATCCATTCCAACTCCTCTACCTGAGATGTCTGTTACTACTTCATTAGTACTAAATCCTTGAGCAAAAATTAAATTTTTAATATCATTATCTGATAATCCATCTGTATTTATACCTTTTTGCTCAGCTTTTGCTTTTACTCTAGCAACATCTATTCCTGCACCATCATCTATTACTTTAATTAATGCTTTTGTTCCCTCTTGATATGCAACTAGTTTAACTGTTCCAACTGGATTCTTTCCTGCTGCAATTCTTTCTTCTTTTGATTCAACGCCATGATCTGCTGCATTTCTCAAGAGATGTATTAGTGGTTCTCCAATTTCATCTATAACTGTTCTATCTAATTCTGTTTCTGCACCTTCTATAATAAAATTAATTTCTTTATCTAATTCTATTGAAACATCTCTTATCATTCTTGGGAACCTATTAAATACAGTATCTAAAGGTAACATTCTAATTTTCATTACTAAGTCTTGAAGATCAGATGTTGTTCTTCCAACTTGTTCTAGTGTTTCATTTAATTCTTGTGACTTATGATCAATTACTATTTGTTCAAGTCTTGTCCTATAAATTACAAGTTCTGAAACCATATTCATTAAATTATCAATTCTTACTAAATCAACTCTTACTGACTGATGAGCTTTTTTGGATTCTTTTTTTACAGCATTTGACTTATTTACTTTATTTTCTGCTGCAGGTTTATGTACCTCAGCTTCTTTAAGTGCAGTAGTTTTAGAATCTTCTATAACTTTTTCTTGAACTTCTTTTGGTGTGATTTCATCAATATTAATTTCTATCATAGACACTTCAGCTTTAACAACTTCTGAAATTCCATTTACTAAGTCAATTATTTCATCAACAGTATCATTAGTTATTAGTATAAAGCTTAACTTTAAATCAAAGTCTTCATTTTCAATCTCTTCTGTTGAAGGTTCTGATTTCAAAATTTCACCGTGATCTTCAAGATCTTTAACTATTAAAAAAGCTCTTGCTGATTTAAGCAATGTATTTTCACTTAAATAAACTTTTATTTCCATAACATTAAAGGACTTTTCTTTAGCTTGCTTTATTACAGATATATCATATTCATTTAATTTAAGTTCACAATCTCCAGATTGCTCTTCTTTATCTTGAATCTCTACTAAAGGCTCTTCATTATTATCTGTTTTCCCTTCTAGTGCTATATTTTCTAAAGAATTAATTATACTTTCTATATCAATTTTATCATCTACTCCAGATTGTATATTATCAATCATCTTTTCTAATGTATCTAGACAATCAAATAAAACAGTTACAACCTTTTGTGTTACTTTTAATTCTCCATCTCTAAATTTAGCTAATACATCCTCCATTTTATGGGTTAATTCTGCAACATTAGTAAATCCCATAGTTGCAGCCATACCTTTAATTGTATGTGCCACTCTAAAAATCGCATTAACTTTATCAGTATCATCTGGATTTTGTTCTAAATCTAAAAGTGACTCATTTAATGTTTGAAGATTATCTAAAGATTCCTCTAAAAACATGGTCATATATTGAGATGTATCCATTATTACCCCTCCTTAAAGCTTTTTATAAATAAATGTAGCTGCTTTTTCGAAACCATAGTCTTTATAATTATAAATACTTTCTGTAGCTCCTACAAATAAAAAACCACCTTTTTTTAATGAATTACTAAACCTTTTATAAATTTCTGCTTTAGTATCATTATTAAAATAAATAACAACATTTCTACAAATAATAAGATCGAAATTATTTTCATATCTATCCAAAATCAAATCATGTTTTTTAAATGTAACCATAGATTTAATTTTATTACTTATATAATATTTATCATCTTTAATCTCAAAATACTTATTTAAATCATTACTTTTTATGTTTTTCATTTCATTATTTGTGTATTCTCCAAGCTTAGCTTTAGATAAAATTGTATTATCAATATCAGTTGCTATTATAGTATGTCTTCCGTTAGGTGATATCCTATTTAGAATCATACCTATAGTATATGGTTCACAGCCTATCGAACATGCTGCACTCCAAATTTTTAAATTTGGGTTATTATGTAATAACTCTGTGCTGATTTTCTTTTCTAAATCATCAAATAACTCAGGGTTTCTAAAAAATTCAGTAACATTTATTGTAATGAAATCTAAGAATTTTTGTCTTTGTTCGCTATCACACTTTATCACCTTTGTATATTCATCTAGTGATTTTATACCAACTCTGCTCATCAAACTATCTATTCTTCTATTAAGTTGATCAGGCTTATAAGCAGATAAATTTATTCCTAATTCTCTGTGAACCCACTTATGAAAATCATTAAAATCCATATTTTCCCTCCTAATGTTTTTTTACAATCTTTGTTATTTCTTGTGCTATATTATTAAGGGGCAAAACTAAATCTACTTTTCCAGTTTCAAATGCTGCTTTTGGCATTCCATAAATTGTACAAGTTGATTCATGTTCAGATATTGTGACCCCACCATAATCTTTTATGTGCTTAGTTCCATCTGCTCCATCTCTTCCCATACCTGTTAAAACAGCTGATACTAAATTACCCCCATATACTTTTATTGCAGAATCAAAAAGCTTATCTACTGCTGGTCTAACTCCCCAAATAGCTGGCTCTTCATTTAAATGTATTTTGCCATCTTTTCCAACAGTCATATGATATCCACCCTTTGCAATATATATTGTATTATTTAAAATTTTCATTCCTTCTTCCGCTTCAAAAACTCTAACATTGCAAAGTCTATCTAACCTTTCAGCAAAAGCTTTGGTAAATCCTTGTGGCATATGTTGTACTACAAATATAGGTACTTCAATATCATTTGGAAACTTAGTTAATACTTGTTGAAGTGCCTTAGGCCCTCCAGTAGATGCTCCAATAACTACAGCATCAATTTTTTTATTTTTAACGTTAGTTACATTAATATGTTCATGTTTCTTTATTTCTTTAGATTTTGTATCATATGTTAAACTGCTTGTTGAAGCTACGCTTGCTGTAGCTACACTTGAAATTCTTCTTGTTTTGTTACTAATATTTCTTCTTGTAGCTATACTTCTGATTTTTTGTATTAAGTCTTCTTGTATTTTCTTTATATCAAGTGATATGCTTCCTGAAGGTTTTTGTATAAAATCAATTGCTCCATTTTCCAAACATTCCATGGTTTGTTCTGAACCTTTTGATGTCACACTGCTTAGCATAATTACAGAATAATTTTTACCCATCTTATTTAATTCTTTAAGCGTTGTTAATCCATCCATCTCAGGCATTTCTAAATCTAAGGTAATAATATCTGGATTATATTGATCTACTTTTTGAACAAGTTCTTTCCCATTCCTAAACTTTGCTATAACTTCAAAATCTATTTCTTCATCTATCATCTCCGATATTAGCTTTCTCATAAATGCTGAATCATCAGTAACAACAACTTTTATTTTACTCAAATCTATCACCTCTTTACAATTCCACAATTCCAATTCCAACAATTTTCAGTGTAACCTTACCATCTAAAGCCTCTACAATCATTGTTCTTCCTTTATTCCCACCTACTTGTTCTGCTATAATAGGAATTCTTAAATCACCTAATGATTTTTTTACAGCTATAGCATTTCTCTTGCCTATATCACCTACCATGCTTTTATCAGAAAAGTTAAACATAGAAGCTCCTCCAGCAATTTTTGCTATTAAATTTCTTCTCCTGCAACCTTTTTCTTCCATCTTCTTAATCAAAATAGGAATAGCAAGATCTGCAAATTTCATTGGATTAATTACACTTTTAAATTGAGTGCTATCTGGAAGCATTATATGTGATAATCCAGCTAATTTTAGAGTTTTATCATACAGTGCTATACCTATACACGATCCTAAACCTATAGTCATGATTTTTCCTGGTGATAATACTAAATTCAAATCTGCTATTCCAACTTTTACGTCTGTATTCTCCATTTTTCCCCCCTAAAATATACTTTGCTCTTCCTCTAAAGACAAGATCTTATCTAAATCTAAAAGAATCACTATATTATTTCCTAATCTTATCAGACCCTTAATATATGTTCTTGATATTGAAGCTGTAATTGGCGGAGAGACTTCTATTAAGTCATTATCAATATCTTTAACTTCATAAACATTTTCTACAATAATTCCAAACTTTTTATCGTCTCTTTTTACAACTATAATTTTTCTATTTTCGGTATCTTTATCTTCTCCAAAGTTAAACTTTTTTGATAAACTTATTATTGGAAGAATACTTTCTTGATAGTTTATCACTCCTTTTACAAATGAAGGTGCTTCTGGAAGAACTGTTGGTTCTTCGTATCCTAAAATTCTTTCTACATCCTTTATATCCGTTGCGTAGTGTTCATCATTTAAGCTGAAAATTAATATCTTCATTTCATTACTTGCCATAATCTTTTTCCTCCTATAATAAAAACTTGTCAATAGTTATCATTCCATCTTTACCCAAATATGCTTTTACATCACGGGATGCTACATCTAATACAACTTGCTTTTCTCCAAAACAAAAAGTAGTATTTTGGTAAGCTACATCAGCTGTAATAATTCCTTTCTTAGAAACCTCTAATCTAGTAACTACCCCTGCTATACTCCCTACTGTTCTTACTTTTATTTCATTTCCAGCACATAATATGCCACCTCTAGATACTGCTCCGCTTTGTGTAAATTCTATATTATTCAAAGCTGTTACTTGAGAAACATATTGACCTTTACCGGTTATAAATACATTTCCTGAAGCATTTATTTTGGAATCTTGAGAATAACTTACATATATGTCTGTAGGAATAGTTGTTTCTTCTCCTAATGTATTCATTTCTTTTTTTATTAACTGCTGAAAGTCATGTAATTCAAAGAAACTTTTTATTTTAATTGGTCCAAGACCTAATAGTTTATCTCTAATAAAATATAATATTTCATTTTCACTTATTCCATTACTTAAATTGTGACTTATAATAAGCATGGACAAACGAGGAATACTTTTAAATTTGTTTTCTATTAATAGCTTAATAACTTCTCCATCAGTTTTCTTTACGCCTAAAAGTTTTTTATCTTTTATCTGTTTTACAGAATCAATTAATTCCTCTATTGTATTATCGTACTGTTTTAATATTTCTAAATACTTTTTCTTATTAATATCTTCAGCTCCTGATGTTATTGTAGAATTTAATGCATTAGCTAAAATGGTAACCTGCCCACCAGCTATTACATTTGCATCTTCTACATTGTGCTTAACAATAACTGAATTTCCTACTTTAACTTCTGTTCCACTTTTTACACTACCATTTATTTCTACATCTCCTATAAAATGTATATTTCCACTTTTTATATCAACATCATCTATGCTATAAATTTTATTAACACAAAAAACACCTGCTTTAGATGAAGGTCTACCTTCTATGGTTGCTAATATCTTATTTTCTCTAAGAATACATCCTTCTCCTGTTTTTATAGGTATTTTTTTTGCATGAATCCTGTGTATTTCTTTTCCAAATATATCTTTTCCATCTTTTCCATCTTTACCTGTGATTTTTTCCGCTAAAACTTCATTTATCTTTATAGTTGAAATTGAATACATATTTCTGTAATCTATTTTTTCATCATCATCTTTTAATATTCTTTTCTTATTTGTTTCAAAAAATACGTTAATAGTATCAGGAATATCTTCTACAACTGAATCCCCTTTAGCAATTAACACCTTTTCTTCATTGTTTTTTGCACATACCTCTTCTAAATTTTCTTTTATTATTCCATGGACAATTTTATTATCCTTTAATAGTAATTGTAATTCACCTAAAGTATATTTAGGTGGATATTTCCCTGCAACTTTTTTTGCTTCAAGAACAAGATTGTCACAGCATGGCTTGTCTTTTAATTCATAATGATATTCTGGAGTATATTGTATTATTATATACGCCTCCATACCATCTTCAGAAGTAGATATATGAACTTTTCTAGTTGCCTCTTCTTTTATAGATTTACTCTCAATATTATCAATACCTCTTACTACTACTGTTCCCTTGCATTCTTGTTCATTAACAAAAAGAGTAATTCCAAAACAAGACTCTAACGTTACATAATTATTATTTACATAGTCACAATCAGAAATTATTATTTCTCCATTTTGTACCTTAATTCCACTTTGTAATTTTTCTTCTTTAATATCTATTGTATTAGTACATATATCATTTTCTATTGTTTCTTGCATTTCATCTGTATTTTTTTCAGTAACTATTGTATCAATACTTTTATTAATTACATCACATTGCGAAACTTCTATTTTAACTTGTTTTCTAAAAAACGTATTTTTTCGTTCAATAATAGTATATTTTAAGCATTCTTTTGAAACCTGTAACTCACTAGACGCCTTCTCAAGGCATTTGTCTAATGTAGTAGCAGAAAATAAGAGACTCATAAAAATTCAACTCCTATAAAAAATAATTGTTTTTCTTAGTATACCATATGGTAAAATAATTTTATATATCCTATTTTGTCAATATTCCTTATTAATTGGGTATTTTCTATCTAATTTAGTCGAATATAGTCGTCTATTTCATTATTATAACATTCCATTAACTTCCTGATAATTTTATTGTCTTTATTCATATCCATATCATTTACTTTATTTATTGGAAGTATTTTAGGAGATGTCCCGCATATAAACATTCCTTGTAATTTATTAATATCTGAATATTTATACTCTATTTCTCTAACTTCAATATTATTATCATTAGCTATTTTAATTATTTCCCCTCTTGTAACTCCAGGGAGTACTGATTTAACAGGAGATGTTAAAATGATGTTATTTTTCACCATAAATATATTGGATTTGCTTCCTTCTGTTATATATCCGTTTCTGTCAACTAAAATAGCTTCATAAGCATAATTTTGTTTTATTTTATTATTAACTTTGTCTCTAAAACTTTGATTAATTATTTTTGCATTAGGATTATCTCTTTCTCCAAAATACAAAATGGTTTTAACTCCATTTTCATACATTAATTCACTTGGGTATGAATGTTTTATGAAAAAAATTCTTAATAACTTCTCACTTACATTATAAGTTATCTTTATATTTCCTTCTATTTTATTGTTTTTTTCTATTAATGTATTTATATCTTTTACTATTTCATCATCATTTAAGCAATACTCTATATTTATTAAATTAAAAGAATTTTTCATCCTAGCTAAGTGATTTTCTAAAAAAAGTGGCTTTCTATCTATTATTCTTAAAACTTCATAAACAACCTTACTATCTTTATTTATTTCATTTATTGTTCTTACTTCTTTAGCCATAGAATTTTCAATTAAAAATTCACCAATAACATCCAAAAATAACATCTCCTATTTTTAAATTTAAATTATTTTATTTTTTTGCTATGTTTTAACAGAGTGTTGATATTGTTATATAATAGCGAACTGGCATTGAAATTTGCTTTGTAGAACTCTTAATGAATATTTGTACTATTAATTGCTTGTCACAATCTTTGATTGGGAGCATGCATTAATAGGACTAATATTAATTTTAGAGTTCTTAAAGTAAATTTCACCGTCCATGAGCTTTATATAACAATATCAACACGGTTTTAAAACAAAGCGTATTTTTTTAATCTTTGAAATCAAATTACATAATTACTTCCACTTCAGAATTTCAATTTCGTGGTTTTTTTTATAGTTTATTAAATAAGGCTTTCCAACTAAGTCTAATAAAGGTTTATCTGATAAAGAATCTGAAAACATATATGATTCTTTAAAATCAACATCTATATTTTCTTTTTCAAGAAATTCTTTAAGTCTTCTTACTTTCTCTTCACCCTTGCAATTTTCTCCGTCCATTTTCCTTATGAATTTTCCATCTTCAAAACTAAATTTAGTTCCTATTACTTTATCAACTTCTTTAATATCATAAAATTTATTTATATAAAATTCTGGTGAAGCAGATATTAAATAAATATCAAATCCTTCATTCTTTAACTTCTTAATCATTTTAAGAGCATCTTTATATAATATATTACTTAGGCTTTCTTTATAAAAATTCTCCACAATATAGCCTAATTCCTTTTCTTCTGTCCCATCTATGAATTTTAAAAATTTTTCTTTCACCTTTTTTTCATCATATCTTTTTATCCCATACATTATTCCACAATATAAAGCTCTAGGTAAAAATTTTATATTCTTAAAATCTTTCTTTATAGAATATTTAAAGAATTCCATGAGAGTTTCTCTTTTTGTGATTGTGTAATCTATATCAAATATTGCAATTTTCTTCATAATTATTTTCTTTCTCCTTAAATTAAGGCACATGAAAGAAAATAATAGACCAAATTACGTCGTATATTTGGTGTCATACAATGAGGCAAATTCGGTTAATGACCGGCTATTAGCTAAATTTGCTGACGTGAGTAGAAAGCCAAAAGTGAGAATCGAAATTTTATATTTCGTTCTTCGAACTTTCACACCGTGCAACCTATGATTTTGTGTGATCACTTACTCAGCGAGTGTATACGAGTCGAACTTCCTTATTACGTAAAATAGACAATCATACTGGTCTATTATTTTTTAAAATGTGCCCAAGTATCTTTCAATCCTTAAAATATCAATAAAATTTGTTCAAAAAAACCTCATGTTCAAAACAAGAGGTTTTTATTTTTATGAACATATCAACACATAACATTATCTATTTAATTTTACTTAAAAATATAGATAATCTATCAATTCCCTTTTCTATTATATCCATTGATGTTGCATATGATAATCTTATATAATTGTCTAATCCAAATCCGGCTCCTGGTATTACTGCAACTTTCTCTTCTTCTAGTAATACTTTAGTAAAATCAAGCGAATTATTAATACTTTCTCCTTTAAACGTTGTGTTTAAATATTTTTCTATATTAACCATTACATAAAAAGCACCACTTGGTTTTATAATAGATATTTCATTTACTTTGCTTAACTTATCTATCATAAAGTTTCTTCTACTTTCAAATTCTCTTACCATTTTTTCAAGTTCTTCTTCTGGTCCTGTTAATGCTTCCAAAGCTGCATATTGAGCTATTGAATTAACATTTGATGTCATATGACTTTGAATGCTAGTCATAAGCTTAGTAATTTTTTCACTAGCTGCTACATAACCTATTCTCCAACCTGTCATTGAATAAGTTTTTGATAATCCATTTATAACTATTGTTCTATTATAAGCATCTTCATTTAAGCTTGCTATGCTTATATGTTTTTCTTCGTCATATATTAATTTTTCATATATCTCATCTGAAATTATATACAAATCATGTTTTTTAGCGAAATGCGCTATTTCTAAAAGTTCTTCTTCATGATATATAGTTCCTGTTGGATTATTAGGACTATTTATTAATATCGCTTTTGTCTTATCAGTAACAATGCTTTCTAGATGTTCAACTGTATATTTATAATTGTTTTCTTTAGAAGTTTCTACGAAGACAGGTACTCCATCAGCTAATTTCACCAATTCAGGATAACTCACCCAATATGGCACTGGAATTAAAACCTCATCTCCCGGATTTAATATAGACATAAAAGTATTTGCTAAGCATTGCTTTGCTCCTGTTGATATTGTTATTTGATTTAGCTTATAGTCTAAGTTGTTATCTTTTTTAAACTTATCACATATGGTTTTTTTTAATTCTACTATTCCTCCCGCTGGAGTATATTTTGTCTTTCCTTCTTCCATTGCTTTTATTGCAGCATTAATAATATTTTGTGGAGTATTAAAATCGGGCTCTCCAGCTCCAAAACTTACTACATCTACTCCCATTTTTTTTAATTCCTTTGCTTTGGCTGTAATCTCCAAAGTAATTGATGGGTTAATATTTTCAGCTTTTTTACATAATTGCATGTCATTCTCCTCCATCGTTTTATAAATTATTATAACTTCTTTATTATTTCATTGTTCCAAATTAAAATTCCTTAATTGTTTATATAATTTTATAAGATATCTCTTCATTAAATATATAAGTTCCAATAAAGTTTGTTCATTAATATAAATCTTAGAATATTTACAAATGTTATGACTCACCAGTATCGTTAGTAACTTATATAGAACATATATATATAATAATAATTTATCTTACTTTTATATTTAAATTATCATATCCTACTTGAGTTTATTGACAATTCTTGTTGTCAATTTAGGCACATTAAATAAACTAATAGTTCAAATATGTACATTTATCACTTCCATATACAATAAAATATAACATTAATACATGAGCTTGTAAATAAGGCATATTCAAAAAAATAACAAGTCAGTATGTTAGTCTATTTTGTGTCATACTGTGTCGGTAAAATCAGTTAATAGTCACAGCTATTAACTAATCTTACCTCCTTGTCTGTCACAAAATATACGTTGCATCTTCGACTTGTTATTTTCTTGCATATGCCTAACAATAGGCTTTAGCAAACTGCTAAAGCCTAAAGGAATTATATAAATATTATATTATTCTTGTCCTGCTACATCTTCTTGATAATAAGCTGATACTCTATCAAACTCTTCTTCTTCTGGGACTACAAGTTCTTCTCCTTCTGTTCTAAAAAGATAAACTGAATCCTCTTCTGGATTTTGAGCTAAGATGTATTCTTTTTCTTCAAATTCAAAAACATCAATTATAGGGCATGAAACGATGTTTCCATTATCATCTTCCAAATCTACAACGAAAGATTCTTCATCTTCGCATCCACAACCACATTCATGGTCATGATCTCCACAGCCACATTCGTGATCATGATTGTGTTCATGTTCACCACATCCACAGCTATTTTCTTCGCATCCACAACTATTTTCATTTTCTGCGCATCCACATCCGCATTTTTCTAAATCTTTATCCATAATTTAATTTATACCTCCTTATTAAATACATATACAACTGCATTTGTTTATGTATAACACTTGCCTAGAATTATATATGTGTTAATCTCCATATTAATTCTACCCTTAAATGACTAAAATTAAAACCCTTAAAATAAATTTTTTTTAAATTTCATACATCTGAGTAGAAGTTAGATATATAAAAGAAAATAATAGATTAAAAATGCGTAGTATATTTGATGTCAGACAAGCAAACAAGTTTAGCCAACACATTATATCTTAATATACAGACATATTAGTCTATTATTTTTTGAATGTTCCTTATTAAATAAATTAATGAGTTCCATTCAGATATATAAAAAAGGATGATCATTTCTGATCATCCTTTATATTTATATCTCTAATTTAATTAAATACTATTATTGATTAGCTAACTTTTTGTATCCTTCTAATCTTTCCATAGCATCTTGATGAGTCTTTTCAAATAAAGCATCAGCAGCTTCTGGGAATGCCTTAGCAAGTGAAGCATATCTTACTTCTCCCATTAAGAATTCTTTAAAATCAGCTGTTGGTTCTTTAGAATCTAATGAGAATGGATTCTTAGTTCCTTTTAATTCTGGATTGAATCTATACATAGACCAGTATCCACAATCAGTAGCTCTCTTAGCTTCTAATTGGCTATTACCCATACCTATTCTTATACCATGGTTGATACATGGAGCATAACCTATGATTAATGATGGTCCCTTATAAGCTTCTGCTTCTGCAATAGCTTTAAGCGTTTGGTTCTTATCAGCTCCCATATTAATTTGAGCTACATATACATAACCATAAGTCATAGCCATCATACCAAGGTCTTTCTTCTTAGTCTTCTTACCACTTGCAGCAAATTTAGCTATTGCAGCAGTTGGAGTAGATTTAGATGATTGACCACCAGTGTTTGAGTAAACTTCTGTATCAAATACAAATATATTTACATCTTCTCCAGTAGCTAATACATGGTCAACTCCACCGTATCCGATGTCGTAAGCCCATCCATCTCCTCCGAAGATCCATTGTGATCTCTTAACTAAGTATTCTTTATCTTTTAAGATAACCTTAGCTAATTCGTTGTTAGATTTTTCTAAAGCAGTAACTACTTTATTAGCTCTATCTCTAGTGCCAGCTCCTTCTTGAGCATTATCTAACCAATCTTGAAGAGCAGCTTTTGCTTCATCTTCGATTCCAGCAGCTATTGCTTTTTCAGCATTTTCAGCTATTCTTTGTCTTATAGCCTTAACTCCTAGGTACATACCTAATCCATATTCAGCATTATCTTCGAATAATGAATTAGCCCATGCTGGACCATGTCCATTGTGGTTAGTTGTGTATGGAGTTGAAGGTGCTGATCCACCCCAGATTGATGAACATCCTGTTGCATTAGCGATCATCATTCTATCTCCAAATAATTGAGTTATAAGCTTAGCATATGGAGTTTCTCCACAACCTGCACAAGCTCCTGAGAACTCAAGTAATGGTTGTTCAAATTGGCTACCCTTAACTGTATTCTTGTTCATTGGGTTAGCTTTTGGAGCTACTACGTCCATTGAATAATCCCAAGCTTCTATTTTATTATGTTGACTTTCTTGTGGTTTCATAATTAATGCCTTGCCTGGTGCTGGACATATTTGAGCACAGTTTCCACATCCTGAGCAGTCTAAAGGTGCTACTGCCATTGAGTAGAATAAAGGTGTTTCTGTCTTTAATCCCTTAGCAGCTACAGCTGTTAATGATTCTGGTGCAGCATTCTTTTCAGCTTCTGTTAAAAGAACAGGTCTGATTACAGCATGTGGACATACCATTGCACATTGGTTACATTGGATACATTTTTCTGAATCCCATTCTGGAACATTTACAGCAATTCCTCTCTTTTCGAAAGCTGCTGTACCTGCTTCAAATGTACCATCTTCCATTCCAATGAATGTTGAAACTGGAAGGCTATCTCCTTCTTGTCTGTTCATTGGAATAACTATATCTTTAACGAAGTCTGACTTCTTCTTAGTATCAGTTGTTTCTGCATCCTTAGCTGTCTTCCAAGCTTCTGGAATTTTTATAGCAACTATTGATTCAACGCCCTTATCGATAGCAGCATTGTTCATATTAACAACTTTTTCACCCTTCTTACCATAAGAAGTTATAACTGCATCTTTTAAGTACTTAATAGCATCTTCAACAGGGATGATTTTTGCTAGCTTAAAGAAAGCTGATTGCATTATCATGTTGATTCTTCCGCCAAGACCTATTTCTTGAGCTATAGCTACAGCATTTAAAGTATAGAACTTAATATTATTGTTTGCTATAAATCTCTTGTATGATGCTGGTAATTTTTCTTCTAAATCTTCTGGGCTCCAGATAGTATTTAATAAGAAAGTACAACCTGGCTTTAATCCATCAACTACATTGTATTTGTGGATATATGATTGGTTCGAACAAGAAACAAAATCTGCTTTATTAATTAAGTATGGTGACTTAATTGCTTTCTTACCAAATCTTAAGTGAGATACTGTAATTCCGCCTGATTTCTTTGAATCATAGAAGAAGTATCCTTGAGCATACATGTCTGTATGATCTCCAATAATCTTGATTGCACTCTTGTTTGCTCCAACAGTACCATCTGATCCTAATCCCCAGAACTTACAAGCTGTAGTTCCTTCTGGAGTAGCATCTATATCTTCAGTAACTTCTAATGATTTATTTGTAACGTCATCAACTATACCTATAGTAAATCCATTCTTTGGTTGTTCTTTTGCTAAGTTTGCATAAACTGCAGCAATATGTCCTGGATTTGGATCTTTAGATCCTAAACCAAATCTACCACCAACAATAATTGGTGCATTTTCTTTACCATAGAATGCATCTCTAACGTCTAAGTATAATGGTTCTCCAGCAGCACCTGGTTCTTTAGTTCTATCAAGAACAGCAATCTTCTTAACAGTGTTTGGAATAGCTGCTATTAATTTTTCTATTGAGAATGGTCTGTAAAGTCTTACCTTAACAACACCAACTTTTTGTCCATTAGCATTTAAGTAATCTATAGTTTCTTCACATACATCAGTTGCTGAACCCATTGCTATGATTATTCTGTCTGCATCTGGTGCACCATAATAATCGAAACAGTGGTATTCTCTGCCAGTTAACTTAGTTATTTCAGCCATGTATCCTTCAACTACGTCTGGAAGTTCGTCATAGAACTTATTTACAGATTCTCTTTCTTGGAAATAGATATCTGCGTTTTGTGCAGTTCCTCTAGTTACTGGATGATCTGGATTTAATGATCTAGCTCTGAAAGCTTCGATTGAATCCCAATCAACCAATTTTGCTAATTCGTCATATTCAAGAACTTCAATTTTTTGTATTTCATGAGAAGTTCTAAAACCATCAAAGAAATTACAGAAAGGAATTCTTGTCTTAATAGCTGTTAAATGAGCTACTGGAGCTAAATCCATAACTTCTTGAACTGATCCTTCTGCAAGCATTGCAAAACCAGTTTGTCTTGCTGCCATAACGTCTTGGTGATCTCCAAAAATGTTTAATGATGAAGTAGCTAATGCTCTTGCTGATACATGGAATACTCCAGGTAACATTTCACCTGATATTTTGTACATATTTGGTATCATTAATAATAAACCTTGTGAAGCTGTATAAGTAGTTGTTAAAGCTCCAGCTTGTAATGAACCATGAACTGCACCAGCTGCTCCTGCCTCTGATTGCATTTCCATAACTCTTACTGGTTGTCCGAATATGTTCTTTCTTCCTTGTGCAACCCATTCATCAACATGTTCTGCCATTGGTGATGATGGTGTGATTGGGTATATTGCAGTAACTTCTGTAAAAGCATAAGATATGTGAGCTGCTGCAGTATTACCATCCATAGTTTTCATTTTTCTCATCGCGTGACCCCTTCTTTCTATTATTTAAAAATTTAAATTTAGAAACTAAATTTAAAATTATATTATAAAAGTAAGTCTTAATGACTACCTTAATAAACAAACTTTATCATTGTGCAAGTTTTTTACCTAAAATTGTTGCATATTCCAATTGTTCCTTTGTTGGCGTCTCTTTTACTATTAATTCTCCAAGCAAATTAAGCCCATATGATTTCATTGTATGCGCCCATAATTTCATAAACGTATCCTGAATCCATCCATGAGTTCCGAATAAAACACAATTTTTGTTCTTAATAGGTAAATCTCTTAAACTTTCAAGAAATGGCTGCATATCTTGTTGTTCTATATTATCTTCATCCATTGCAGGACTTCCAAATGCTACAGAATCTGCATCTAAAACATCTTGAATTGTTGCATCAGTAACATGTTTTAAAGTTACATCTGCACCTGCCTCTTCAGCGCTATCTGCCATCATATTAGCAAGAATTTCTATATTCCCACCACAACTCCAATAAATGATTGACACCTTTTTCATAAAATAGCACCTCATCCTTTCGTTAAATAATTAACTTTCTTCATAAAATAAAATGAACCTACATACTTTATTATATATCACATATTTTTTTTTGCAAGGTTTGATTGTTCAATCTCTAAGTAAATATACAAATTTTTCTTATATAAGTGTAATATTATTTTTTTATACTATTTAATATAACATCTATTATTGAATCTATACTATCTTTTGCCTTTTCGCTATTCATAGCATTAATAAGTTCATCCTTTCTGTTCTTTAATTCTATAATTTTATTATATAAAACATCCTCTTTAATTTCTTCTTCTTCTAACATTAATGCATACCCTTCTTTTTTAAAAGAATTAGCATTTAAAATTTGATCTCCTCTACTTGCTTTTTTTGAAAGTGGTATCAATAATGTTGGTTTTTTTAATGCTAAAAATTCAAAAATTGAATTTGCTCCTGCTCTTGATATTATATAATCAGCAGTTTTCATAAAATCTGGAAGTTCCTCTGTAACATATTCAAATTGTTTATACCCTACTACCTTTAAGAGATCATTATCTATATTTCCTTTTCCGCAAATATGAATTACATTAAAATCCTTTAATAATAATTTTAGATTTCTTCTTATTTCTTCATTTATTATTTTAGAACCTAAGCTTCCACCCATTATTAATAAAATCTCTTTATCATCTTTAAATCCGCAAATCTCTCTTCCTCTATTTCTATTACCACTTAGTATTTCTTGTCTTATAGGGCTTCCAGTTAAAACTCCTTTATTGTTTTTTATAAATTTTAAGCTTTCTCTAAATGTTACACATAATTTATTACAAAAAGGTGCTGATAATTTATTAGCTAATCCTGGTGTCATATCTGACTCATGAGCTACTACTGGTATCTTTTTTAAGTATGCTGCAATAACAACAGGAACTGCTACAAATCCGCCTTTAGAAAATATAACATCTGGTTTTTCTTTAGTTAAAATTTTATTAGCATCAACAACCCCTTTTAATACTTTAAATGGATCCGAGAAATTTTTAATATCAAAATACCTTCTTAATTTTCCTGATGATATTTCAAAATAAGGTATATGATTTTTTTTAATTATCTCTTTTTCTATTCCATCCTTGCTTCCAATATATTTTATTTCAAATCCATTTTCCTTTAATGCTGGTACTAATGCTAAATTAGGTGTTACATGTCCGGCTGTTCCTCCACCTGTCATTATTAATTTATATTTGTACAAAACTAATTCATCCTCTCATTTATTATTTTTGCTACAAAGTTGAACTAAGTCATTAAATTTTTGCAATTTTTAAAACATTTTATTTTTTTGAAAATGCCTTCATATTATTTTATTTAATAGGTTGTTGAATAACTAATTTTTACAAATATTTATTTAAAAAATATTCTTAGGAATCATAAATTCCAAGGATATTTTCTCGTTTTGATTCCTTG